>NZ_CAHF01000027.1 GCF_000312045.1 Noviherbaspirillum massiliense JC206 | reverse complement strand
CCTAACGAAGCTGTATAAAAAGTATGGTTTGCATCGTGCCACAGGCGAACATTGTTAGCAATCCTGCATCTAAGCGGTCAAGGGAGGATGAGGATGGCACGCTACAAATACATTGATACCAGTCCGCGGCTGTTGCCGGTGGACCTGTCCCGGCAACTGGTGCCCGGTTCCTTTGTCCATACGCTGAACCATTTGCTCGATGGCGAAATCGACCTGTCGCACTTCGACGCCCGCTTCATTAATGACGACACCGGTGCCCCCGCGTATCCACCGGCCATGCTGCTCAAAGTTATCCTGTACGCCTATTCGCAAGGCATCGTTAGCAGCCGCGGCATCGAGCGCGCCTGCTGTGAGCAAGTCACCTTCATCGCCTTGACCGGCGATAATGCGCCGCACTTCACCACGATTGCCAGGTTCATTGCCACGCTGGGGAACGACATTGCCTGGGTGTTTGCCCAAGTGCTGTTCCTGTGTGACAGTCAAGGACTGATTGGGCGCGAGATGTTTGCCATCGATGGCGTGAAACTGCCGAGTAATGCTTCCAAGGCCAAGAGCGGCACCTGCGCCGACTTTGCCCATCAAGCGCAAAAGCTGGAGACCTCCGTCAAGGCGATGCTCAAGCGCCACCGTGACGCGGACGAGCTGGGCATCGAGCCCGATATGCAGGCCAGGCAAGCCAGGAAACGAGAACGGCTGATACAGGAAGCTGCACAACTGCGGCAGTGGCTCAAAGACCATCCGGCCGACCGCACCGGCAGCAAAGGCAGCATCCGCAAGAGCAACCGCACGGATAACGACAGCGCCAAGCTGGCCACCGGCAAGGGTGTCATCCAGGGTTATACCGGGGTAGCAGCGGTCGACAGCCACTGCCAAATCATCGTAGAAGCCCAAGCGCATGGCACCGGCAGCGAACAGGAATTGCTCCTGCCCGTGGTCGAAGCCATGGCGGATTTGTTGGCCCCCGATTCCCTGATTACCGCCGATGCCGGCTACCACAGCGAGAAGAATTTACAGCGGCTGCATGAGCGCGGCGTGGAGGCGCTTATTGCCGACAAGGGCATGCGTATGCGCGATGAACGCTTCGCCGACCAGGCACGGCACCGTATCAAGCCGGACCCGTTGGCCAACAAGGCGCCCGCCATCAAGGCGGCCACCCGTGGCAAGTTTCAACCCAGTGACTTTATCTACGATGCTGTCACCCAGACGTGTACTTGCCCTGCCGGCAAGCAGCTCTATGCCAATGGCAAGCAGTGCCAGGCCAATGGCAGGAAGTATCGGAAGTTTACGGGAGCCAAGCGGGACTGCGTGCCATGCCCGCTGCGGGCGAACTGCCTGCGCACGCCAGACAAGACGGCAGTGCGGCAAGTGGCGCTGTTCTACCCGAAGCAAGTCTCACCCCTGCCATACACCGAAGCGATGAAGCAGCGCATGGACAGCCCCCTGGGAAGACTGCGTTATGGACTACGGCTGGCGACGGTCGAACCCGTGTTTGCCAATCTGCGGCACAACAAGAAACTCAGCCGCTTTACGTTGCGTGGACGGGAGAAAGTCGATGCGCAATGGAAGCTGTTCTGCCTGGTGCACAACATCGAGAAGCTCGCGCACCATCGCTATGCGCAGTAAGTAATAGCAAGGCTCTCTTGCACGTGTTAGCGTGCCTTGCCAACTTGTGCCCTTCACCAGCCTCACCACCACCCCAGCACACCAAACATCCATCAGGCTCTACATGAACATACAGCCGTCGCCATCGGCGTAAAAAAGGACTTAATCTACAGCCTCAACG
>NZ_HE978635.1:1031394-1034233 GCF_000312045.1 Noviherbaspirillum massiliense JC206 | reverse complement strand
GTGACGCGGGCCACGGCTGGCGACGACTGGGAAGAGTTTTGATCCGCCTGCATCGCATGCCGGGCGCGCACACCGCACCCGCCCTTGTCCCTCCAGCCCGCCTGGCGGGAGGAGTCGCCGCCCCTTTTTTCGAGATCAGCACATGAACATGCCACTGCAGCAAGAACAAGCCAATCTGGTGGAAGCCCTGGCCTTCACCCTGGGCAAGGAAGAATACGGGATCGACATCCTGAAGGTGCAGGAAATCCGCGGCTATGAAGCGGTGACCCGGATTGCCAACGCGCCGGACTATATCAAGGGCGTGATCAACCTGCGCGGGGTGATCGTGCCGATCGTCGACATGCGCATCAAGTTCAATCTCGGCACCCCGACCTATGACCAGTTCACGGTGGTCATCATCCTCAACCTGGGCAGCCGGGTGGTGGGCATGGTGGTCGACAGCGTCTCGGACGTGATCACGCTGACGCCGGAGCAAGTCAAGCCGGCACCGGCCATGGGCACGGCGCTGAACACCGATTATTTGGTGGGGCTGGGCACGATCGACGAGCGCATGCTGATCCTGGTCGACATCGACAAGCTGATGGCGAGCGAGGAGATGGGATTGATTGAAAAACTGGCGGCCTGAAAAGGGAGGGACGCACCATGCTGAAAAACCTGAGCATCAAATTCCGGCTGATCTTCGTACTCAGCTTCCTGTCCTTCCTGCTGGTGGCAGGCGGCGTCATTGGCATCGTCAGCCTGAGTGTCGCCAATGATGCGATGAAAACGCTCTACGAGGACCGTATGATCCCCGTGGGACAGCTCGGCCAGATTGCCGACCTGCTGGACACGAACCAGCTGATCGTCGCCAAGGCGCTGACCGACGAGCCGGATGAAGCAGCGCGGCTCATGGCCTCAGTCGAAGCCAATCTGCAAAAGACGAACAAGGTATGGGAGCGCTACATGGCGACCTACCTGACTCCGGAAGAAAAGCAGCTTGCCGACAAGTTCGCCGCAAGCCGGAAAAAATTCACGGACGAAGCCCTGGTGCTCGCTGTGACGGCCATCCGCACCGGGCAAATACCTGACGCGCACACGATCGTGCACGAAGACATGGAAAAGCTGTACGCCCCGGTCAAGGAAGGCATCACCAAGCTGATCCAGCTCCAGATGGAGGTGGCCAGGACCCAGTTCGAATCCTCGCAGACCGCCTATCACCTGGTGCGCAACAGCTGCATCGCCGGCATCCTGTTCGGACTGGTGCTCGCACTCGTGATCGGCGTCCGGCTCGTGACCGGCATTACCCGTCCGCTCAACAAGGCCGTCAAGGTTGCCGCTGCCGTCGCTGCCGGCGACCTCACACACCGCATCGAAGTGCGCAGGCAGGATGAAACCGGCCAGTTGCTGCAGGCGCTGAAAGACATGAACAGCGGCCTGTCACGCATGGTGAGCATGGTGCGCACCGGTACCGATACGATTGCCACGGCATCGAGTCAGATCGCCGCCGGCAATCATGATTTGTCGTCGCGCACCGAACAGCAAGCCAGCTCGCTCGAAGAAACCGCCTCGTCGATGGAAGAGCTCACGTCGACGGTCAAGCAAAACGCCGACAATGCGCGCCAGGCGAACCAGCTGGCCGTGTCCGCATCCGGCGTCGCCGTCAAGGGCGGACAAGTGGTGGCGCAAGTGGTCGATACCATGCAAGCCATTCACGCGGCCTCGAAAAAGATCGTCGACATCATCGGCGTGATCGATGGGATCGCTTTCCAGACCAATATCCTGGCACTGAATGCCGCAGTGGAAGCGGCGCGCGCCGGCGAACAGGGACGCGGCTTTGCCGTGGTGGCCTCCGAAGTGCGCACTCTGGCGCAACGTTCGGCCGCCGCAGCCAAGGAAATCAAGGTCTTGATCGATGACTCGGTGCACAAGGTCGATGAAGGCAGCCAGCTGGTCACGCAAGCCGGGTCGACCATGGACGAGATCGTCGACAGCGTCCAAAAGGTGACCGACATCATGGGCGAAATTCTCGCTGCCACTCAGGAACAGAGTGCCGGCATCGAACAGGTCAACCAGGCCATCGGCCAGATGGACCAGGTCACGCAGCAAAATGCCGCCCTGGTGGAAGAGGCGGCAGCGGCGGCAGCTTCCATGCAGGAGCAGGCAGAGAACCTGGCGCAATCGGTGTCCGTATTCCGCGTGGAAGGCCAGCATGAGTCGCCGGCCTCAGCAATTTTCCCCGAGCAAGGACTGCTAGCACGCAGCTAGAGCGTTTGCTGCAGCCACGCAGGTCATCCGGCGAATCTCATCAAGAAGGGCAGCAGAATGAAAGTTTCGAACTTGAAGATCGGCACCCGCCTCGGCCTTGGTTTTGCGGCGGTACTGGTACTGGCGACCATCCTGGCCGTGATCGGCATCGCGAAGCTGCAGGACGTTGCCCGGGCCACGGAAGAGATGGATGTTGCGATCCATAAGGCCCGGCTCAGCGAGAAATGGTACGCAGGGAGTGTGACCAACGATGCGCTGACCGAGGCCAGGCTGAGGGCAAGGGATGCCAGCGACGATCAGGCCATCCTTGCCCGGATGAAGGCGAGAAGCGCGGAAATCTCGAAGGTCCAGGAAGAGTTGAAGTCCCTGATCACGACCGAAGAAGGCGAGAAGCTGATCGCCACGATTGCCGACAAGCGCAAGACGTACATGGACATCCGGAACCAGGTCTTTGCGCTCAGGGATAGCGCGGGCACGGACCCGGCGCAGATCAAGGCTTTCGTTGAGAGCAAGATGGCCCCGGCCATGGGGGCATATCACCAATCGATCATGCACCTGGTCACTTGGCAGGACCACATTTCCGATGAAGCGAAAG
>NZ_HE978635.1:835295-1030477 GCF_000312045.1 Noviherbaspirillum massiliense JC206 | reverse complement strand
CGTCGCATGAGCAAAGCGCCGGCATCGAGCAAGTGAACCAGGCCATTGGCCAGATGGACCAGGTCACGCAACAGAATGCGGCCCTGGTGGAACAGGCGGCGGCAGCGGCAGCGTCCATGCAGGAACAGGCAGCGAACCTGGCAGAGTCGGTGGCCGTATTCCGCGTGGACGACCAGCATGGCCTGCGGGCATCCGCAATTCTTCCCGAGCAGGCGCTGCTTGCTCGAAGCTAGAACGCCGGCTGCTGCCCGGCAGCCGATACAAAAAATGTTTTTGAAAAGAAGCGCAATGAAAATCTCGAATTTGAAAATCGGCACCCGCCTCGGATTTGGTTTTGCCGTCGTACTGGCGTTTTGTATCCTGATCACTGGCATCAGCATCTGGCGCCTGAATGCCGTTGCCGATGCAACGCGGGAAATGATGCAGCAGCCCATCACCAAGGAAAGGCTGATCAGTGACTGGGGCAGGAATATCTTTGTTGCCGTGGTCCGGACCACGGCGGTCGCAAAAAGCAGCGATCCGGCATTGTCGCCATTTTTCGCCAAGGATGCGGCCGCGTCCGCGAAGAGTTCTTCCGATCTGATCAAGCAGATCGAACCACTGCTCTCGACGCCAGAGGAAAAGGAACTCTTTGCGAAGATCATGGAGATCCGAAAGGCCTATACGGCGGGGCGAGATGGCGTCATGAAATTGAAGGCCGATGGGCAGGCGGAAGAAGCGAACAGCATGCTGGAAAAGAATTACTTGCCAGTCTCGGCTGCCTACCAGGACCAGGTGCGCGATTTTCTGGACATGCAGCGCAAGTCGCTCGACGCCATGGCCAAGGAAATCGATTCCACAGCCACGACCAGCCGCAAACTGCTGATTGCGCTGGCGGCGCTGGTGACGGCATTTGGTGCCATCTTTGCCTGGCTGCTTACCACTGGCATCACCGCGCCCCTCCAGAAGGCGGTCCTCGCTGTGCGGCGCGTTGCGAACGGCGACCTTTCCCGCAGCGTGGAAGTGGAGTCATCGGATGAAACCGGCCAATTGCTGCAGGCACTGAAAGACATGAATGGCAGCCTGGCACGCATGGTAAGCACGGTGCGCCACGGCGTCGACGCCATTTCCACGGCGTCCAGTGAAATCGCTACCGGCAACCAGGACTTGTCCTCGCGCACAGAGCAGCAAGCCAGCTCGCTGGAAGAAACCGCGTCGTCCATGGAAGAGCTGACGTCGACGGTGAAGCAAAACGCCGACAATGCACGCCAGGCGAACCAGCTGGCGGTGTCGGCATCGGCCGTGGCGGGCAAGGGCGGGCAAGTGGTGGCGCAAGTGGTCGACACCATGGCATCGATCAGCGATTCCTCGAAAAAGATTGTCGACATCATCGGCGTGATCGACGGCATCGCCTTCCAGACCAATATCCTCGCCTTGAATGCCGCGGTGGAAGCCGCGCGTGCCGGCGAGCAGGGGCGCGGCTTTGCGGTGGTGGCTTCCGAAGTGCGCAACCTGGCGCAGCGTTCGGCGGCAGCGGCCAAGGAAATCAAGGTCCTGATCGATGATTCGGTCGGAAACGTGGCAGCCGGCAGCCGTCTGGTCAACGACGCCGGCACGACCATGAAGGATGTGGTGGACAGCGTGAAGCGGGTCACGGATATCATGGGCGAGATCCTGGCCGCGAGCCAGGAGCAGAGCGCCGGTATCGAACAGGTGAACCAGGCCATCAGCCAGATGGACCAGATGACGCAGCAGAATGCGGCCCTGGTCGAGGAAGCTGCGGCAGCGGCGGCAGCGATGCAGGAGCAGTCGGTGAACCTGGCGCAATCGGTGGCCGTATTCAAGATAGGCGATGGCGAGCCGGCCCGGAGTGGCATCGTCCCAGTCACGAAGCCGGCAGCAAGACCAGCAACGATCCCATTGCGGAAAGTCGCAGCAGGAAAGGCGGTCACGCCAGTGACCAGGCGTCCGGTGGCAGCGCCCTCCGCCGGGGGTGACTGGGAAGAGTTCTGACGGGAGCGGGGACGGGTTTTCATGCCGCGCGGCGCAGGCATGCCGGCGAATACCTGAAAGCCTGTAAGATTGCCCGATGGACAATCTTACCCACTCCCTGGTCGGCCTCGCAGCCGGCGAACTCATTCATCGCTACCTGCCTGACGAATCCGATGCCGCGGCGCGCAGCCTGCGGCATCGCCTGCTGCTGACGGCATGCTGGGCGGCCAGCAATTTCCCTGATCTCGATCTGTTCCTGACGCCGCTGCTCCCGGCGCCGCTCGGCTACCTGCTGCATCATCGCGGGCATACCCACACACTGTTCTATGCGCTGCCCCAGGCCTTGCTCCTGTGGGCAATGCTGTGGCTGCTCTGGCCCGGCGCGCGTAGCTTGCTGAAATCCAGCGTCGATGCGCGCAAGGGCCTGGCGCTGGCGCTGGCAGCCGGCTTCGGCTTGCACCTGCTGATGGATGCGATGAATTCCTACGGCATCCATCCATTCCATCCCTTCGATTCGCGCTGGCTGTTCGGCGACATGGTGTTCATCCTGGAGCCGGTGTTCTGGATTGCCTTCGGCATTCCGCTGGTGCTGATGGTGCAGTCCGGCTGGGCGCGGGTTCTGCTGCTTGCATTGTTGCTGGGCGCGCCCCTGTTCTTCACCCTGAAAGGATTCCTGCACTGGGCGTCGCTTGGCGCGCTCCTCCTGCTGGCGCTTGCCCTCGGCGGGCTGCAGCACAAGACGCAGAAACGGAGCATCGCATTGCTGCTCGCCTTTGGTATCGCCATCGGCTTCGTCGGCATCCAGGCCTTCGCCTCGCGCGAAGCGACCCACCTGGTGGCAGCCAGGCTGAAGGCCGAAGACCCGTCCAGCCGCCTGCTGGATGCGGCGATGACGGCGTTTCCGGCCAATCCGCTGTGCTGGATGTTCGTGTCGGTCGAAAGCAGGGACGATGCCGGCACTTATCGCCTGCGGCGCGGCAGGCTCAGCCTGATGCCGGCGGTGCTACCGGTGAGCCAGTGCCCGGCCGGCTTTGCCGAGGGCGAGCCGGCAGGCGCCGCAGACGACGCGATCGTGCTGTTCTATCGGGAGGACGATTCGCTCGCCGTCCTGCGCACCCTGCAAAGGGAGGACTGCCATGTGGACGCCTGGCTGCGCTTTGCGCGCATGCCTTCGGTGAATGACACCGAAGCCTCGGACCTGCGGTATGCATCGCGCCTGCGCGAGAATTTCACGACGCTCGATATCGACAAGTCGAGGCGCAATGCCTGCCCGGGCATGGTGCCGGGCTGGGCCTATCCGCGCAAAGACCTGCTGACGCCGGGCGGTTGACCGAGACTCAATCAGTCGCCGCAATCTGCCGCAGGGCCTGTTCGAACACTTCCACCGGCTGGCCGCCCTGGATCAGGTAGCGTTCGTTGATGATGATCGCCGGCACCGAGCTGATGCCCTGGTCGAGATAAAAACGTTCGCGCTCGCGCACTTCATCGGCATACATGCCGGAGGAAAGAATCTCGCGCGCCCGCGCCGCATCGAGTCCGACCCGGGTTGCCAACTCCACCAGCACCTCATGGTCGCCCGGGTTTTTCCCATCGGTGAAATACGCTTCGAACAAGGCATGCTTGAGTTCCTGCTGGCGGCCTTCCAGCTCGGCCCAGTGCAGCAGGCGGTGCGCGTCGAAGGTGTTGTAGATGCGGCCGCGCTTGTCCATGCTGAACGTGAACCCCACCTGCTCGCCGCGGGCGCGGATCATTTCGCGGTTGCGCTCGGACTGCTCCGGCGTCGCGCCATACTTCTCGGCCAGGTGTTCATTGATGTCCTGTCCCTCGGGTGCCATCTGCGGATTCAGCTCGAAAGGCTGGAAATGGAACTCGGCCTGCACTTCGCCGTCCAGGCGCGCCAGCGCCTTTTCCAGCGAGCTCAGGCCGATGATGCACCAGGGGCAGGAGACGTCGGATACGAAATCGATCTTGAGGGAAGTGGCCATGTTCTCGTTTTCCAGTGGTTGCGGGCAAGCCGCGCAGGCGACTCCCGCATGGTTGCGCAAACCGCCATGCTACCCGATCTCCGGCAGGCTTACGCCACCGCCACCACTTCCGCCCGGCCTTCCTTGCGCATCACATTGATGCCGACATTGTTGGGATAGCGCTGCAGCATCAGGTCGACGGTGGCGCCGTTGATGGCCAGGTCCCGGATCTCGACCCGGTCGAGGAAGGGCGGCAGCTGCGGATTGCGGAAGCGGATCTGCGGTTTCTCGGGATCGAAGGACAGGCCGAGGCAGGCCTGCAGCAGATAGAACACCGTGGCGGCGGCCCAGGCTTGCGGCGAGCAGGCGACCGGGTACAGGGTCGGCCCTTCGTCCGGCCGCTTGTCGAAGCCGCAAAACAGTTCCGGCATGCGGTGCTGGTCCATGTACAGGCTCACGTCACGCATGCCGGCGAACACCTTCATCGCTTCGCCGGTCAGCCCGTAGCGCGCCATGCCGTCGGCAATCAGGGCATTGTCATGTGGCCAGATCGAGCCGTTGTGATAAGCCATCGGGTTGTAGCGCACTTCCTTTTCAGGAATGGTGCGTATGCCCCAGCCGCAGAAAAAGTCTTCGCCCAGCAGCTGGCGCGCGACCTGCTCGGCGCGCTCCTGCGTGGCGATGCCGGTCCAGAGTGCATGGCCGGCATTCGAGGAACGCACCTTGCACTGCTTCTTCTCGCCATCGAGCGCGATGGCGTAGGTGCCGATCTCCTCGCACCAGAAGACGTCGTTGAAGCGCCGCTTGAGGCGTGCCGCGGCTTCCTCGAGTTCGTCGGCAAAGGCTGGCGGTTCCCCGAGCAGGCGCCCCAGCTTCGCCGCCTGCAGCTTCGCTTCATACACATAACCCTGCACCTCGCACAGGGCAATCGGCGCATCGGCCAGCCGGCCATCCTGATGGAATACCGAATCAGGCGAATCCTTCCAGCCCTGCTGCGCCAGCCCGGACTCGGTATAGCGCGCGAATTCGACAAAGCCGTCGCCGTCGCGGTCGCCGAACCGGTCTATCCATTCCAGTGCGTTGCGGATGCTGCTCCAGATGCCGCGGATGAACGCGAGGTCGCCGGTACGTTCATAGTAGGCGCCGGCCAGGCCGATGAAGAGCGGCGTGGCATCCACCGTGCCGTAGTAATGGCGGAACGGGATCTCGTTCAGGTCCGCCAGCTCGCCGGTACGGGCTTCGTGCAGGATCTTGCCCGGTTCCGCGTCGCGCTCGGGATCGACGGAGGTGGCCTGGTTCGCTGCCAGGAAGGCCAGCACGCCGCGCGCCAGGCCGGGATCGATCCACAGATACTCGCGCGCCGTCAGGATGCCGTCACGGCCGAAGGTGGTGGAATACCAGGGCACGCCGGCATACGGATAGGGCCCTTCCTTCAGTGGCGTGGTCAGCATGACCAGATCTGAAGTGGAACGGTCGATCCAGCTGTTGAACAGGGGATCGGACGTATGGATCTTGCAGCGGCTCTTCATCTCCCTGCCGATCGATTCGTTGAGCTGGGTGAAGGCGCCGAAATAATCGGTCGGCGCCTTGCTTGCGGTTTCGCCCAGTTCGCAGCCGATGGTGAGGTAGATGTGGGCTTCGCCCTTGGGTGCCAGCTCCACCTGGAATTCGGCGCGGCTGTCGCTGAGCCTGTCCGGCGCCGGGTCGAAGCTGATGCGGGTCCTGCGCACCACGTCATCCAGTCCGCGGTAGCCCAGCACCAGCTCATCGGCGCCGATCCGTGGCTGCATGTATTCTCCGCGCCGCTCGCGATGGAAGCCGCGCACCTCGAAGATATCCTTGAAATCGGCGCCGAAATCGATCGACAGCGTGGTCCTTGTCGTGTCGAGGCCGAAGTTGACGATGCGCAGATGCTCGTAGCATGCATTGTTCCACAGCAGCTTGGCCCGGAAGATATGCAGCAGCCCCTTGGCGATCGGCTCCTGGCCTTCCGGATGCAGGTCGGGATTCATCAGCTCGATGATGAACAGGCCGTTGTCGTCCTTGACCGTCGAATTCAGGAACATCGGCCGCACGCCTTCGATCTGCAGTTCCTGCTGCGACAGGAAGGACGTATCGCCGTGATATATGCCTTCTTCGCCCAGTCCGACTGCCTCGATGTCGCCGAAGCGGTCGAACAAGGCGAAGGTCTTGTCATGCTTGAGCACGCGCCGGCTTTCATCCGCAGGAGACTCGGTTGCGAGGATGTACCACTTTTCCCCCAGCTTGACTTTTTCCACCATGGGTTTCTCCTGGCTAGTGCACTTGCGCGTTGCCCGGCAAGCAAGGCTTGATCATCCGGGAGGCATGTTGAGCAATGATGCGCCGATAGGTGTGCAGATAATTCTGCGCCATGTGCGCGGCAGTGAAGCGCCGCTCGAAGGCTTCGCGGCAGCGCCTGCGGTCGATCGATCCGATATGGCGGGCGGCGCGCACCGCTTCTTCCTGGTTCGTCACCACGAAGCCGGTCACGCCGTCTTCCACGATTTCCGGCACCGAGCCGTTTGCATACGCCACGACCGGCGTGCCGCACGAAAACGCTTCGATCATGACCAGTCCGAATGGTTCGGGCCAGTCGATCGGGAACAGCAGGGCGCGCGCGTTTTCCAGCAGCTCGCGTTTTTCCCGCTCGCACACCTCGCCCACATACGTGACCAGCGGGTCGCGCAGCAGCGGCTGGATGCATTGATGGAAGTACTCCATCTCGTACGCGTCGACTCTCGCGCCGATGTAGAGCGGCACGCCGCATTGCCTGGCGATATCGATGGCGCGCTCCAGTCCTTTTTCGCGGGAAAGCCGGCCGATGAACAGGAAATACTCGCCGGGTTCCGGCTGGAAGGAATACAGGTCGGGCGGCAGGCCATGATGCACGGTCGCATACCAGTTCGCATGCGCGAGAGGAGCGCGCTGGCTGTCGGAAATCGATACCAGGGCGCAGTTTGAAAAACGGTCGTACAGCGGGACGAGATCGGGAAAATCGAGACGGCCGTGTGTAGTCGTTACACTCGGCACCGGCAAGGCCATGGCCAGGGGCAGATGCAGGATGTCCGTATGGAAGTGGATGATGTCGAAACCGGGCGCAAGTTCGCGCACCAGATCCAGCTCGATCGCATGGGTCGCCATCCAGGGGCGCGGCAGCGGGTCCATGTGCACGCTGTGGCTGACCGGCGCCACCAGGCGGGCGGAAGTCACCGAATCACCGCAGGCGAACAGGGTCACGTCATGGCCCAGCCGGACCAGTTCTTCCGTGAGGTAGGAGACGACGCGTTCGGTACCGCCATAAGTCCTGGGAGGAACGCTTTCGAAAAGCGGAGAGACTTGCGCGATTTTCATGGCGTTGTGCAGCTTAGACCCTGCGAAGCCCGCATGGAGATTGGGCTTGTAAGGGCTGCAAAAGCCATACCACCGTGGCCTCGAATTCCTGTGCGGCAGCAATAAGGGAGGGCGGATTTTTCAGGGCAATCCGGGCGCACGGGAACGGCAGCAAGACCGGACTGAAACCGGCGGGGAAAACATGAACGCGAGCAACGCGGCAACACCCGGGCAGGCAAGACTTTGCCCGGATATGCCGCGTACTTTCACGCCGCGCTTTCGGCGCGGCGGATCGGAAGGGAAGGAGTCTTAAGCGCCGGCCAGCTGCTGCTTGGCGAGCGCCTTTGCCGCCAGTTGCTTGGCGCGCGAGCGGGATGGCGGCAGGCGGCGCAGTGTCTTGAGCGCCTGCAGGTCGTGAATGACGATGGAGCGCTGGTCCACTGCAACCAGGCCGATGGCATTCAATGCCGAAAAGGTGCGGCTGACCGTTTCCAGCGTCAGGCCGAGGTAATTGCCGATTTCATGGCGCGTCATGCGCAGGTTGAACTGCGTGCCCGAATAGCCCATTTCGGTGAAGCGCTGGGACAGGAATACCAGGAAGCGTGCGACGCGGGCTTCTGCGCTGAGGGAGGCCAGTGCGCTGATCATCGCCTGCTCGCGCACGAGTTCGCGGCTCATGACGCCGTAGATTGCCGACTCCAGTTCGGCGTGGGTCTTGCCGAGGGCCGAAAATGCCTTGAACGGCACCAGGATGATGTCGCAGTTGGAGAGTGCGACGGCTTCCGAGGTGTAGTGCTTGCCATGGATGCCGTCGACGCCAAAGATGTCGCCTTTCATCGGGAAGCTCAGGACCTGTTCGCTGCCGAACTCATCGATCAGCACCGTCTTCAGGAAGCCGGAATTGACGATGTAGAGCATGTCGAAGGGCTGGCCGATGGTATGGATGCGCTGCCCGGTCTTGAACTGCATGTGCTGGAACTGCAATTCCTCATCGGTGCCACTGGCGGAGGAAGGCGCGGGAATGCGCAGCAGTTCGCATACTTCCTTCAGGCTGGACCAGAGTTTGCCCTGGCGCTGCCATGCAGCGCCGGCAGGAGAGTTGGCGGGCACGGAATGAGAAGCGGAGCCGGTGTCCGGCAGGTGCGTCATCAACATTGCTTTTCCTTGTTATAAATTGGAAGAGGAAGGGAAATATTCGGAGAGAAAATTTCTTGATGCCTTTTTTTCAATTAGGCAATCGATGACCTGCATTATGGCGATTTGATCTGGTCGGCAAAATCGGCGTTGGATGAAATGCAAGGTCAGGGAAGAGAGCAGTGATTCAGGGTTTTCCTACAGAGCAAAGCCTCGTTTGATATCGGTCATGTTTTCCGCAAGACAGGATTGCCGTGCCCGTGTGCGTGATTGATGCTGGTGTCACTGTCGTCTACCCTTCAGGCAGGCGCAGGATTTGCATGAATTGCTACAAAAGGGCGCGAACGAGCAGCCAGCCAGCATGAGGACCGCATCCCGTCGCTGCCAAAGTGAAATGCGGTAAGCTTCAGGATTTCAAAATTGCCAAGTCGCAGATTGCCATGGAAGAGCAGATATCCTCCGCGCCGGTGCCGGCCAATGACAAGAGCCTCATGCCGAGCAGCTTGCGTTTCCCTGTAGTCGGACTTGGCGCATCTGCCGGCGGCCTGCAGGCGCTGCTGCAATTTTTCCGGGAAATGCCTTCGAATAACGGCATGGCCTTTGTCGTCATCCTGCATCTCTCGCCGACGCATGAAAGCAATGCCGCCAGCGTGCTGCAGGCGGCGACCCGGATGCCGGTGCAGCAGGTGACGGGCCAGGTCAACATCGTTCCCAACCATGTGTACGTGATCCCGCCGAACAAGAATCTGGTGATGAATGACGGCCATCTGCAGGTGGAGGACGCGAGCCGCCCGCACAGTCAGAACGTCGCGATCGACCTGTTCTTCCGGAGCCTGGCGGAAGTGCACAAGGAACGCTCGGTCGCGATCGTGCTGTCGGGAAGCGGCGCCGATGGAGCCGTCGGCCTGGCCCGCGTCAAGGAACAGGGAGGCGTCGTGCTGGCGCAGAACCCCGACGATGCGGAATACGACGGCATGCCGCGCGCCGCGATCGATGCCGGGGTCGTCGATTTCGTCATGCCGGCAGTCGAGATGCCGCAAAAGCTGCTCGACATCTGGGCCAATATGCAGCGGCTGGAACTTCCGGCCGCGGACAGGCGCGACATGCCGGTCATCGAGCCTGCCGCGCCCGAACCGGCGCGGCAGGCGGAAGAGGCGCTGCAGGACATCATCACGATCCTGCGCGCGCATACCGGACACGATTTCCGCCATTACAAACGGGCGACCGTGATCCGCCGCATCGAGCGCCGCCTGCAGGTGCGCGGATTGCCCAACCTGCCCGCCTATCGTGACTTCCTCAAGGAAGACGCGAACGAATCCAAAGCCTTGCTGGACGACCTGCTGATCGGCGTCACCAACTTTTTCCGTGACCGGGATGCGTTCGACGCGCTCGAACGGGAAGTGGTGCCGGCGCTGTTCCACGGCCGGCATGGCACCGACCAGGTGCGGGTCTGGGTGGCCGGATGCGCGAGCGGCGAAGAAGCCTATTCGGTTGCGATGCTGCTTTCCGATCAGGCGAATGCGCTTTCCTCGCCGCCCGACATCCAGGTCTTTGCAACCGACATCGATGAGGGGGCGATCAAGAGCGCACGCGCCGGCCTCTACCTGGAATCGATCGGGACGGACGTCTCGTCCTCCCGGCTGCAGCAGTATTTCAGCAAGGAAGGCCAGCGCTACCGGGTCAAGAAAATCGTGCGCGACCGAGTCCTGTTTGCCTCGCACAACCTGCTGAAGGATCCGCCATTTTCCAAGCTGGACCTGATCACCTGCAGGAATCTCCTGATCTACCTCAGCCGCGAGGTGCAGAGCCAGATCCTGGAAATGTTCCACTTCGCCCTGAAGCCGGGCGGCTACCTGTTCCTCGGCAGTTCCGAATCGGCGGACGCCGTCGCGGACTTCTTCACGCCGGTCGACAAGAAGAACCGGATCTACCGCGCCAATGTGCTCACGCAGGCGACCCGCCATCCGCTGTCCATGCCGATGCAGCCGGTGGCGCGTCCCCACCTGTTCCAGGAGGCGCCGCCGCCCAACAGGCGCAAGTACTCGTTTGCCGATGTCCACCAGCGGGCGGTGGCGCGGTTTGCGCCGCCCAGCGTCATCGTCAACCGCGACGCAAATATCGTCCACATCTCGGAGCAAGCGGGAAAATTCCTGCGCCACATCGGCGGCGAACCGTCCAGCAACCTGATTTCGCTGGTGCTGCCCGAACTGAGGGTGGAACTGCGGACCGCCCTGTACCAGGCCACCCAGCACGGCAAGGGCGTCGAGGCGCGCCGGGTCCAGGTCAAGCGTGACGACAAGGCTTACTGGGTCAACATGGTGGTCCGGCCCTTCCACGACGACGAAGCGGATGCGGACCTCGTGCTGGTGTCGTTCGACGAAATCGAAGAGACCATGACCGACACTGCGCAGCCCGGCGGCGAGCGCAAGGATGTCGTCATGGCGCAGCTGGAGGAAGAGCTGCAGCGCACCAAGGAACAGCTTCAGGAAACCGTCGAGCATTCTGAAGTGTCGACCGAAGAGCTGAAGGCATCCAATGAAGAGCTGCAGGCGATCAACGAGGAATTGCGCTCCGCCACGGAAGAGCTGGAAACCAGCAAGGAAGAACTGCAGTCGGCCAATGAAGAGCTGGTGACTGTCAACTACGAACTGAAGATGAAGGTCGAGGAAACCGGCAAGATCAACGACGACCTGAACAACCTGATCGCCTCCACCGATATCGCGACCGTCTTCGTCGACCGCGGCATGCGCATCAAGCGCTATACGCCGCGCGCGACCGACATCTTCAGCATCATTCCGTCCGACATCGGCCGGCCCCTGCTCGACATCAGCAACCGCCTGGAATACGACCGGCTGGCCGGGGATGTGGCCGACACCTTCGCGTCGCTGCGCCTGGTCGAGCGCGAAGTGCACAGCAACGATGGCCGCTACTACATCGTGCGCATCCTTCCCTACCGCACCACGGACGACCGCATCGAGGGCGCGGTCATGACCTTCATCGACATCACCCGCCGGCGCGAAGCCGAGGAAAAGGTGCGTGCCGGCGAGGAGCGAATGCGGCTGGTGGCGGAGAGCACCCGGGATTACGCCATCATCACCACGGACAAGCAAGGCCGGGTCACGAGCTGGAACCAGGGCGCGCAGCGCATGTTCGGCTTCACCGAGGAAGAAATGCTCGGCAAGAGCAGCGATGTGATCTTCCTTCCGGAAGACATCGCCGCCGGCGTGCCGGACGAGGAAAGAAGGCTGGCGTGCGAACAGGGCAGTGCGGCGGGCGAGCGCTGGCAGCTGCGCAAGGATGGCAGCAGGCTGTTCTGCAGCGGCGTCATGACGCAGTTGCGCGACGGCGGCTTCGACGGCTTTGCCTGGATTGCGCGCGACCTGACCAGCAGCAAGCAGGCCGAAAGCCAGCGCGAAGCGCAACTCAGCCGCGAACGAGCCGAGGCGCAGGAGGAGAGCATCCAGAAAGACCAGTTCCTGGCAGTGATGTCGCATGAACTGAAGCAGCCGCTCAACCTCATCAACATCAATGCGGAAATGCTGGCGCGCCTGCCGGAGGTGCGCAATTCGCCGGCCGGCATGAAGGCCGCGGGCATCATCCAGCGCTCGGTCCTCAGCCAGGCAAAGATCATCGACGACCTGCTCGACCTTTCCCGCCTCAGCACCGGCAAGCTGGCGCTGACCATGGGCGAGGTCAACCTGTCGGCAGTGATCGAGTCCATTGCCGAAGTCATGCGGAGTGACGCGTCCGCGGCGGGGCTGCAGATCACGGTAAGCGGCGCCGACTCTCCCGTGTTCGTGCGGGCCGACCATGTGCGGACCGAGCAGATCGTCTGGAACCTGCTCAGCAATGCGGTGAAGTTCACGCCGGCCGGAGGCAGCATCGCCGTCAGCGTCAGCCGGGAAGACGGCATGGCGCGGCTGGACGTGGCCGACAGCGGGCAGGGGATAGCCCCCGAATTCCTGCCGCACGTGTTCGACATCTTCCGGCAGGCGGCCCCGGCCACCACCCGCAACAAGGGCGGACTGGGCATCGGCCTGGCCCTGGTGAAGCAGCTGACCGACCTGCATGGCGGACGCGTCGAGGCCGCCTCCGAGGGGCCGGGAAAAGGCTCGCGTTTCAGCATCTGGCTGCCTTTGCAGGAACACTCCGGCTCAGCCGCGGAATCGGCTGCGCCATTGCAGGGGAACCGCCTCGCGGGCGCCAGGGTTCTCGTGCTCGACGATCTCGCCGAGGTGGTGGAGGCGCTGGAAATGCTCCTGCAGGCAGAAGGCGCGGAAGTGCTTTGCGCTACCAGCGCCCAGGCGGCACTCGGGGTCCTTGCAGGCAGTGCGGTCGATGTCATCCTGTCCGATATCGCGATGCCGGGAATGGATGGCTATCAATTCATCCGGGAAGTGCGCCGCCTGCCCGCTTACCGGGTTGTGCCGGCGGTTGCGCTCACCGGGCTGGGACGTGAAGCGGATGCCCGGCATGCGCTGGAGGCGGGATTTTCGGCTCACATGAGCAAGCCGGTGTCGCTCGATGCGCTGCTCGAAATCGTGGAAAGACTCAGGGTGACGTCCGGCGCTTCCTGAAGCGACGGGCAGGGCGCGAGATCGGGCGCCGGATCGGGCGCTTGGCGCGAAACTGTCGTTGCTTCCCGGACAGGGTTCCGCGATAATCTCAAGGCCTATCCGACGGACAGCCATGAACGCGCTCCCAGCCCACTCGATCGAAGACCGCCTGCATATCCTGCGTACACGCTGGGACCGTTACCTCGCCGAAGGCAGTTTCGACCAGTTCATCGAATTCGCGGTGGCCGTCAACAGCCTGGCCGAACATCTCAACCGCCTGCGCCTGCCGGGACTGATGCGTCTTTCCGAAGGCCTGGAAAACGCGGTGCTGGCCAAGCTCGGCGATCCCTCCACCCATCCGATTGCGCAGCCCGACGCGGTCTCGCTGCAGCGCCAGCTGGATGCGCTGCTCGGCTCGGTCGCGACCTCGCAGTCCGCGCCTGCCGCGCGCCGCGCCGACGAGCCCAAGGTCACGCTGTCCGACAGCGGCTGGGTCAAGCCGCGTTCGGTCTGGATGATTGCCGCAGCCGACAGGCGCGAAGCGGCCGATGCGCTCGCCCGCCAGCTCAAGTTCTTCGGATTCAAGGTCTTCGACCTGGAGTGGGGCGCGATGCAGCTGCCCGACGACAAGCCGCTGGCCGCGCTGTTCATCGCCTCCGGTGCCCATGCCAGTCCGGAAGAAATGGCCTCTATCGGCGCGATCCGCGCCAGTTGCCCCGCCAGCCAGCTGTTGTACCTCGGCGTGCAGCCGGCGATCGAACCCATCGTGGCCCTGATGCGCGCCGGCATCGACGCCACCATCCCGGCGGACGAACCGCCATCCACCGTCATCAATTCCATCCTCGACCTGGTGCAGACCACCGAGCAGGAGCAGTACCGCGTACTGGTGGTCGAGGATTCGCGGGTGGCGGTGGCGCTGATCCAGCGCACCCTGGAGCAGCATGGCATCGATACCCGGACCATCAGCGATCCGAGCCGCCTGCTCGAAGTGCTGGAATCCTATCGTCCCGACCTGGTGCTGATGGACATGTACATGCCGCACTTCAATGGCGTCGAAGCGACGCGGGTGCTGCGCCAGATGGCAGCCTACAAGTCGCTGCCCGTCGTCTACCTGTCGGGCGAAGCCGAGGTGGCGATGCAGGTCGAAGCGCTGCGCCTGGGCGGCGACCAGTTCCTGAGCAAGCCGTTCAACCCGGTGCTGCTGGCCGCCGTGGTCAAGACCCGGATCGAGCGCTTCCGCGAAACCCAGCGCTCCTCGCGGCTCGACGGCCTGACCAATCTGCTCAACCATACCGCGGCCAAGTCGCGCCTGAATGCCATGGTCAGCCAGCGTGCAGGGCAGGGCATGCTGACGGTGGCGATGATCGACATCGACCATTTCAAATCGATCAACGATACCTACGGCCATCCGGTGGGTGACCAGGTGATCCGGGGCCTGGCCTGGCTGCTCAAGGGCCGGCTGCGCGCGACCGACCTGATCGGCCGCTACGGCGGCGAGGAATTCATGGTCGCGCTGCCCGACGTCGGCGCCGACCAGGCCAAGGTGGTGATCGACCGCATCCGCGAAGATTTTTCAGCGCTGCCGCACAGCCATGCCGGCGGCGCACTGTACGCCAGCTTCAGCGCGGGCGTCGCTTCCTATCCCGTGATCGATACCGCCGCCGGCCTCACCGAAGCCGCCGACGAAGCCCTGCTGGACGCCAAGCGGCTGGGGCGCAACCGGGTGGAAAAGTCGGCGCGGGCAGGCTGACCTCCGCTTCCACTTCCTGCTCTTTCCATTCGCTCCTGCGCCGCAGCTTTGCGGCGACTGCCCAAGTGCGGCAAGGCCATATTTTCGCGCCGGTAAAGCCTGCAATTGAGCCAATTCCCCGTGTCTCTTTTCTGCTTCAAGTCCAGGAGCGCCCCCTTAGACTTTGCGCGATTTGATTTGCATCAAAGAAATAGCCTTTCAAGCTTGACATGATTCGTTTCCTTTTGGAAACACCCCAGCCCGCAACACCCCATCATCGCTCCCGTTCCCATCATGCCCGCCCCCATTGCGCAAGCCTGCCCGGCTTCGGCCGTCCATTCGCATTCCGTTCAACCCAGCCGCAAGGAAGCCCGAAACACGGCACCCTCCCTCCTGCAAACGCTGGCCAGGGCGGGACTGGCCGTACTGCTGCTTGCGCCTGCGACGCAGGCAGTGGCGGCATTGAGCGCGTCCGTAACGCTCAACGCCGGCAAGCCGACCAATATTTATCCCGGCGAAGTCACCGAACTCAGGATCACCCTGTCCAACAGCAATCCCGCTTCGGCCGTCAATAACGTCGCTTTCAGCAACAGCCTCCCGGGCACACTGCCCAATGGACTGAAGGTCGCCGGCACGCCAACCTATACCTGCACCGACCCGAGCGGACCGAGCACTTCGGCCGGCACCGGGACGCTGACGGCCGTCGCCGGTACCCAGACAGTGGCATTGACAGGCGGCGTCATCCCGGCGCGGGCAAACAATACCGACGGCAGTTGCAACATCATCATTCCGGTGACGGCAGGCACGTCGAGCGGCGGTGTTGCGACCTACACCTACTTGATCGCCAGCGGCGCGGTGACGGGTAATGATGGTGCGGTCGTGGCCAATTCCGGCGCGGTCAACCAGAGCGTCAATGTCAATGCACTTGCCAAACCCACGCTGGCCAAGAGTTTTGGTTCGTCGACCCTGATACTTGGCGGCGCCACCACCACCCTGACGGTTACAGTCAGCAATTCCAATCCGGTGCCGATTCCGAATTTCAGCATCGTCGACGCCTTCCCCCAGTTGGGTGGGGCCGCCATCATCAAGGTGGCGGCCGTTCCGGGGGCAAGCGCGAGCTGCAACAACGGCGGCGCGGCGCCCGCGTTCAATCCCGTCGCAGGAGCCACTTCGATCACGGGCACCGGCACCGTGCCTGCAAAGTCGGGCGCGGCCAATGGCAGCTGCAGCTTCACCGTCAGCGTGGAAGCAGCCCATACCAACTCGGTTTATTCGCCGCCAGCCCAGACCAATACCATCAGCGCCACTAGCGATTTCAGCAACGATCTCGGCATTCCCGCCGCAGCCAATGCGACTGCGAGCGTCACGGTGAAATCGCCCCTGCGGGTGGCGAAAGCGTTTGCGCATGCTTCACTTGCCAGCGGCCAGACGGACAGCCTGACGATCACGCTGTACAACGATGGCAGCAATCCGCTGACGATTACCAGCCTCGCCGATGATCCAATCGATGGGATAGGAAATGCTGCCTATGGCTTGAAAGTCACCGGGGGGGCCACCACCTGCGCCGGCGGCATAACTGCACCGACAGCCGGGGCCACCGGCATCAATCTGACCGGTGGAACGATTCCCGCCAATGGTTCCTGCACGGTGACCGTAACTTTCACTGGCACCGTTCAGACTGCCGGCACGCCGATTTCCTATACCAATACCCTTGCGCAGGGCGCGGTTGGCGTGGCTACGCCCGGAGTGGTCAGCCAGTCGATCTCGGCATCGCTGCTGGTGGCGGACGACCTGCGCGTGACGAAAGCTGCCACCCCGGCTACGGCTGCGCCGGGCAATCCCGTGAAATATACGGTCACGGTACAAAACTATTCGCCCGCAGCGATCAACAACGTCGCAATCAGGGACAACCTGCTCAACGGACTGACTTTCCTGACCGGGACGATCAACGGCAACAACTACACGCCTGCCCTGAGCGGTACCGGCTGCTCAGGCCTGGCCGTGACGGGAGCTACGGGCGACGCTTCGCCGGTCTTCACGATTGCTACGCTGCCGGCTCGCAGCAACGCCAACACTGCGGGCAGCTGCAGCATCACGTTCTGGGCCATGACATCGCCCACTGCCGCGAACGGTTCCTCGACCGGTAACAGCATCAAGGCGGGCGACGTGTGTTACGGGAGCGGCGCGACCTGCAATGGAGGCGATTCGGTCAACACGAGCACCAACAGGATCGAACCCACTTCAGGCACGGTCACCACTACGGTGCTTTCCGCGAGCAAGAATTTCAACCCGGTCGGCCCGCTGTCGGAAGGCACGATCTCGACTATGACCATCACGCTGACCAACCAGTCGGCCAATCCGCTAACGGATGTCAGCATTTCCGACAATCTGCCGATGGCTGCGAGCGGCGGACAGCTGCGCATTGCGAGCCCGGCGAATGCCGCAACGACCTGCGGCAGCCCGACCATCACGGCGGCGCCGGGTTCATCGTCGCTTACCATGAACGGCGGCACGGTGCCGGCGCGCGCAAGCAATGGCACGGGTACCGCGGGTACCTGCTTCATCAAGGTGGATGTCATCGGGCCGGCCGGCAGCTATCCGAATACGGCTACTGCCGCCGCGACCGAAACCTATTCCAACGGCACTACCCACAGCGTTGGGCCGGTGTCGACCAACACCGCGACCCTGATCTACAATTCCGCGCTCTCGGCCGCCAAGACCTTCAGCCCGGCAAGCGTGTCATCCGGCGGGCGCTCCACGGTGCGCGTTCGGCTCAACAACACGGGCGCCGTGGCGCTGACCAACGTCAGCGTCACCGACCCGCTGCCCGCAGGCATGGTGCTGGCATCCCCCGCCAATGCCTACACCACATGCGCCGGCGCGTCGTCCACCACGGCCGTGTCCGGCGCCGGCAGCGCGAGCATGAGCAGCGCGGCGATAGCCGGCGGCGGCGGCTGCGAATTCCTGTTCGATGTGGTCGTGACCGGCAGCGCTAATTGGGTCAACACCATTCCAGCCGGGAACATCACCGCCGACGGCGGGGTACGCAACGTGCTGGCGGTGAGCGGGACCCTCAACTACAGCGCGCCGACCAGCCTGAGCGTCGCTACGTCAACCAATCCGAGCACCCTGACTTTCCCGGGCCAGGTCAGCCAGCTGTCCGTCACGATCACCAACGGCAGCCAGGCTGTGACCAACCTGCGCCTGACCGACTACTTCACCGCCAACGGCACGGCCGCATCCGCCCCGAACGGCATGATCGTCGCGCCCACGCCCGGCGTATCGACCAACTGCCCGGGCGGCGTGGTATCCGCCGTTGCGGGAGGCAGTTCGGTCGCCGTGTCGGGCGTGGCCCTCGCGGCCGATGCCTCCTGCACGGTGAACGTCAATGTCACTTCCAGCGCGGTGGGCGGCATTACCAATTACATCCCGGCCGGCGCCATTGTGACCGACCAGGGCCTGAGCAACAACGGCCAGGCTACCACCAGCCTCGCGACCCAGAGCAACATCGGCGTGGTCAAGCAATTCACGCCGAACGTGGTTGCGCCGGGCGAGCGTTCCCGCCTGCGCATCACTTTCCTCAATCCGACCAACATGCCGATGGCGAACCTGGCGGTGACCGATACGCTCCCCGCCGGCGTGACGGTGCCCAGCGGTGCCAATCCCGTCAGCACCTGCGCCGGTGCCGCCGTGTCCGCGCCCACCTCCGGCCAGGTCCAGGTGACGGGCGGCAGCATCGCGGCTGCTTCCGGCGGCGTCTCGGCATCCTGCTATGCCGAGATCGATGTGCTGCCGGCGGCCCAGGGCGATTATGTGAATACCATTCCGGCAGGCGGCGTGACCGCTTCCGCCGGCGGTTCGCCCGCGACCAATTCCCAGCCGACCAGCGACACTCTGCGCGCCAAGGCTTCGCTGATCGTGCACAAGGCAATCGCGTTGAAGACCCTGGACACCGGCAATCCCTACGGGTTTACTACCGGGTCGGCGGTCAGCACGCCGGGCACCGCAGTGACGCTCACTATCCGCCTCGACAATCCGAATGCCGCGCCGCTGACCGGCGCAGCCTTCACCGATGCGCTGCCCGCCGGGCTGGTAGTGGCGGCCGTGCCGAACGCCGCGACCACTTGCACCGGAGGCACCGTGGTCACCACGCCGTCCGCTATCAGTCTGCGCCTTGCCGGCGGCACTATCCCGGCCTCCGGCTATTGCACCGTGACGGTTGACGTGCTCAGCAATATCTCGGGAACCTACACCAGCGGCATCGCCTCAGGCGGTGTGACGACCAGTGAAGGCGTGGTCAATGCGGAAGCGACCACCGCCCAACTAGTGGTGTCGACTCCGCCAACGGTACGCAAGCAGTTCGCGCCGGCGGTGATTTACCCGAACGGCACGTCCACCCTGACTATCTTCCTCGGCAACGACAACAGCTCAGCCATTACCCTGTCGTCAGCCCTGACCGATACGCTGCCGATGGCGCCGGGCAACCTGGTGGTCGCTCCCGTGCCCAACATTGCCAAGACCTGCCCGGGAACAGTCACGGCGGCTGCCGGCAGCGGCACGGTCACGTATGCCAGCGGCGCGACCATTCCTGCCGGTGGCTGCTCGATCAGCGTCAACGTCACCGGCGCCACTTCGGGCGAACACATCAACACCATCCCGGCCGGCGCCCTCCAGACCAGCCTCGGCAACAACCAGCAGCCGGCCAATGCCGCGCTGGCGATCAGCACCATGGGCTATGTGGCGGGCAAGGTCTTCAAGGACAACAGTCTCGTACCGAACGGCAGCTATGACAGCGGTGTCGATGCGCCGATCGCCGGTGCATCGATCGAACTGCACGGCGGCAGCACCTGCGGCGGCGCGCTGATCGCTTCCACTACGACCGACGCGCTCGGCAACTACCTGTTCGCGGGACTCACGGCCGGCACCTATTCCGTGTGCGAACCGGTGCAGCCCACCGGCACCGTCAATGGCATTGCCAGCGCCGGCGGCATCGTCTCCAGCGGTGGCAGCACCGGCACGCGCGGCACGCCTGCCAATCCGACTGCGAGCACCAGCCAGATCACGGGCATCGTCCTCAATGGCGATGGCAGCGCGGGGGCGATCAGCGGCTCGGACAACAACAACTTCGCCGAAGTCGTGCTTTCGGAAATCAATGGCACGGTCTTTTTCGACCAGAACAACAATGGCGTGCAGAACGGCGCCGATACCGGCATCGCGGGCGTTGCCATCGAGCTGCTGAACAATACGGGCAGCGTCATGGCCAGTACCGCCACCGACGCCGCCGGCCAATATCGCTTCACCGGGCTGCAGCCCGGCACTTACTCGGTCCGGCAACCGGCGCAGCCCGCCGGCAGCTCGAACGGCCTGACGGTAGCGGGCGTCGTTCTCAACGGCGGCACAGCCGGAACGGCAAGCGCGCCGACGGCACTGCCCAGCGTGATCGCGAACCTGGCGCTGCCGCCCAACACGGTCGCCACCGGCAACAACTTCGCGGAACTGCCGAACGGGCGCACGCTCTCGGGCCGGATCTTCCTCGACTACAACAATGACGGCCTGACGAATGGCGGCGACCACGGCATCGGCGGGCAGACGGTCGAGCTTGCGGGCACCGACATCAACGGAAATCCGGTGACGGCTTCTGCCGCTACTGCGGCTGACGGCACCTACACCTTCGCCAACCTGCCGGAAGGCAGCTACACGGCGACCCAGCCTTCCCAGCCCACAGGCACCGTCAACGGCATCACCACCGCCGGCAGCACCGGCGGCACGGCCACCGCGACGGGCATTACGCCGAGCCGGATCGCTTCCATTAGCCTGACCGGCGCGAATACCGTCTCGGCCAACAACAACTTCGCGGAAGCACCGGGACCGGCGCCTGACCTGGCGATCGCGAAAACTCATTCCCCGGTCAGCTTCGGGGCCGGGGCGAAGACCGGGTACTACACGATCACGGTATCGAACATCGGCGCCGCGGCAACGACTGCGCCGGTGACCGTGGTCGACACGCTGCCGGCTGGCATGAGCCCGGTGGAATTGCCGGCTGGTGCCTGGACCTGCTCCAGCGCCGCACCGACGGTCAGCTGCACCAGCAACGCCGTCATCGCCGCCGGCACTTCCGCTGCACCGCTGGTGCTGCGGGTGGCCGTGGCGAGCGGACTGGCTGGCCAGATCCTGACCAATACCGCCACCGTTGCGGGTGGCGGTGAACCCGTCGGTTTCGACGGCAACAACAGCGCCAGCGATCCGACCGTCATTTCCGATGCCGCCACGGTGCAGGGAACGGTCTGGGGCGATGCCAACCACAACCGCGCGCTGGATGCGGGCGAGAAGGGCGTGGCCGGCTGGATGGCGGAGCTGCTGCTGAACGGCGTCGTGGTCGATAGCGCGCGTACCGGTACGAATGGCGGCTACGCCTTCGGCGGCATTGCGCCGGGATCGGGCTACCAGATCCGCTTCCGCAATCCGGACAACGGCATCGTGTACGGACGGCCGGTGCCGAACGAAAGCGCGACCGCCTTCGCCAACGGCGTCGTCAGCACCGCCAATCCGGGCGGCGCGGACAATGCCGACGGCACGCTGCAAAACCTTGTCCTGCTGGCGGGCGCGAACATCGCGCAGCAAAGCCTGCCGCTGGACCCGAGCGGCGTGGTCTACGATGCGGTCACCCGCAAGCCAGTCAGCGGTGCCACCGTCACCCTGAGCGCGCCGGGCCTGCTGCCCTCGCATGTGGTGGGCAACAGCCTGACGCAAACCACCGGCGCCGACGGCAGTTACCAGTTCCTGCTCCTGGCCGGCGCGCCGGCTGGCAGTACCGTATACACGCTGGCGGCCACGCCGCCCGCCGGCTACCTGCCGACGCAGTCGGCGCTGATCCCGCCCTGCGCAGTGACGCTTGCGGTCGGCAGCGCGCCGCCGGATGCGGCACTGGTCCAGAACAGCAACCTGCCGCCGCCGAACGGCATGCCGGCGCACGATCCGGCCGCTTGCCCGACTGCGTCGGGCGCACTGGCGGGCGGCGCGGGCACCACGCAGTACTACACCCGGCTCAGCTTCGCCAGCCTGTCCGGCGCGTCCAATCTGGTCAACAACCACATCCCGGTCGATCCGATTCTGGGCGGGGCGATCTTCATGACCAAGAACACGCCGCTGGTCAATGTGGCGCGCGGCGACCTCGTGCCCTACACGGTGACGGCAACCAACACCTTGGCGGCCGGCCTCACCAACATCAGTCTGCAGGATGTCATCCCGGCCGGATTCCGTTACCGCAGCGGTTCGGCGACGCTCAACGGCAGCCATGTGGAGCCGGCGGTTTCCGGACGCACCCTGTCCTGGCCGAACCAGAGCTTCGCAGCCGGTGAACGCAAGACGCTGAAGCTGATCCTGCTGGTGGGCTCCGGCGTGGGCGAGGGCGAATACGTGAATCAGGCGTGGTCGATCAACAGCATCGTCGACAGCCCGGTTTCGAACATCGCTTCCGCCTCGGTGCGCGTGGTGCCCGATCCCACCTTCGATTGCTCGGACATCATCGGCAAGGTATTCGATGACAGGAACGCGAACGGCTACCAGGACAAGGGCGAGCCGGGCATCGCCAACGTGCGCGTCGTGACCGCGCGCGGACTGCTCGTGACGACGGATGCAGAAGGCCGCTTCCACGTGGCCTGTGCCGCGATTCCGCAAGCCGATCGCGGCTCGAATTTCGTCATGAAGCTCGACGATCGCAGCCTGCCGTCCGGTTACCGCATCACCACCGAAAACCCGCGCGCCGTGCGCGTCACCACCGGCAAGATGGCCAAAATCAATTTCGGTGCGACCGTGCACCGCGTGGTCCGGCTCGAACTCGGCTCGGCCGCCTTCGTCGACGACGGCACCGAACTGCAGCCGCCTTATGCAGCGCGGCTCGACCAGCTGATCGCACAGCTGAAGGCGCGCCCCTCGGTGCTGCGCATCGCCTACCGGCGCAGCGGTGAACCCGAGGCCTCCGCGAAGCGAAGGCTGGAGGCGGTGACGCAGCGCATCCAGTCGCTATGGCAGGCGCGCGGCAAGAACCAACAGAAAGACAAGGAAGCGGACTCCATCCATCCCCTTGTAATCGAGAGCGAGATGGAGGAAGTGAAATGAAACTCCGCCCACACAGTATCGCCATCGCAGTCAGCCTGCTGCTCAATGGCCTGGCCGGCCCGGCTGGCGCAGATGACGGCCAGCGCATCGACCATGCCCGCGCCGACCGCAAGCCGATTCCGGCTTCGGCAGAAGCGGAGCCGGCGGAAGGCTTTCCCCTGCCATCCGGAGTGAGCCGCGAGGAAGCGGCCTGGATGGCTGCCGCCATGGCGCAGCTTCCGGCCGGCGACGCCGGCTTGTCGCGATCCCTCGCGGACCGCGGCGGCCGGAACCTGTTCGTTTCCGGGCGCGCGGAACTGACTCCCGCCTCGAAGGAAGTGCTCGACGCACTGGTTGCCGACATCAAGTCGCTGAACGCGTCGTCACGCCTGCGCCTGGCCGTCATCGGTCATACCGACAACCAGCGGCTGTCGGCGGCATCGAAACGGATTTTCCGCGATAACGACGGACTGTCGGCCATGCGTGCGCTCGCGGTGGCCGGCTACCTGAAGCAGGCGCTCGATCTTTCTGCCGAGGCGATCGCGATTGAGGGCCGCGGGGAAAGAGAGCCCGTGGCGCCGAACGACACTGCTGCGAACATGGCGCGCAACCGGCGCGTGGATGTGCGCATCTGGTTCGAGGCCGAGGCGTCGAACCAGCAGGTACCGGAAGCACCGGTTCCTGCTCCCTCGGTGGCTGAGAGCTGCAGTCCCTATGGTGGCATTGCCGTACCGTTCCGGATCACCGTCGACGGCGAGCCGCTTGATGCCGGGGAACGCGTGAATGAAGCGGACCGCCAGCGCTGCGCCGATGTGGCGCTCGAAAGAGCGGATATCCAGGTGCGTTATGACAGCCTGTCGATGACCCCGGCGATGAATGTCTGGGCCACGCCGGACGCTGCGGTAAAAGGCGAGCCGGTGGAATTCCGTGCCTGGTCGAACTACATTCCGTTTATCACGAAGGCCGAGCTGCGCCTGTTCCGGCCCGGGCAGAAGCCGCAGGAAACGCCGCTGGCCATCGAGCCGCTTTCCTGGGCCGCGCCGCTTGCCTGGACGGCACCCTTGAATGATGCGGACAGCGAGGTGTATTACCTGCTGCGCGTATATGACGCGCAAGGCCGCTTCGACGAGACCAGCCTGAAGCGCCTGAATCTCCTGGAACATGTACGGTCCGCGTCGGACCGCGACCGGATCGAGCGCGAACGCCTGACCGGTTACGGCGAAAACAGCCTGGCCCTGCGCAACATTCCCGTTGCCGGCGGCACGGTCACGGTCAACGGCAGCCATCTCCAGGCGGGCCAGACGGTGGAAGCGCTGGGGCTGCAATTGCCGGTCGACGCGCAGGGCAAGTTCGCCATCAAGCAGATCATGTCGGCCGGGACGCACACCGTCGAAGTCAGCGTCAAAGACAAGGACGGGCGCACGACCACGTTCCGGCGCAACCTGAGCATCGCTGCCGACGACTGGTTCTACGTCGCCGTCGGCGACCTGACACTGGGGCGCAATGACGTCGCCGGACCGGCGCGCCTCGTCACCGGCGACGCCCAGCATTACGAAGACAAAGTGTATGTCGACGGCCGTGCCGCCTTTTACCTCAAGGGCAAGGTCAAGGGGGAATGGCTGCTGACCGCCGCCGCCGACACGCGTGACGGCCCGGTCAAGGACCTGTTCTCGAATTTTTCCAGCAAGGACCCGCGCTATCTGCTGCGCAACATCGACCCCGACCTCTACTACCCGGTGTATGGCGACGACAGCACCACGGTGGACGATGCACCGACCCAGGGCAAGTTCTACGTGCGGCTGCAGAAGGGCGATTCCCACGTCATGTGGGGTAATTTCCAGACCAGCTGGAGCGGCACGGAACTGCTGCAGTATTCGCGCGGGCTGTACGGCGCGCAGATGCGGCACCGCTCCGACGAGGCGACCACATACGGTGAAAAGCGCACCCAGGTCGACGCCTTCGCAGCCGATCCCGGCACGTTGTCGGCGCGGGATGAATTCCGCGGCACCGGCGGCTCGCTCTACTACCTGCGGCACCTGGACATCACCCAGGGATCCGAGCGGGTGTGGATCGAAGTGCGCGACAAGGATTCCGGCCTGGTGGTCGAGCGCAAGGAACTGATGCCGGCGCAGGATTACGACATCAATTACCTGCAGGGCCGCGTCCTGCTGCGCGGCGCCCTGGCCTCCACCGGCGCCGGCAGCGGCCTGGTGATGACCTCGCCGGTCAACGGCAACCCGGTCTACCTGGTCACGACTTATGAATATGTACCGGGCCTGAGCGCGGTCGACAATCTCTCGAGCGGCGTTCGCGCCAGCCAGTGGCTGAACGACCACGTCCAGATCGGCGTCAGCGGCTACCACCAGGGCGAGCAGGGCAGCAGCCAGACGCTCAAGGGCGTGGATGGCACGCTGCGCTACAAGCCGGGAACCTGGGTGAAATTCGAGGCGGCGCATTCCGCGGGGCCCGGTACCGGCACGCTCACCTCGCAGGATGGCGGCTTCAATTTCAACGGGCTCACCGCCGGCGGCCAGGACGCGAACGCACGCCGCGTCGAAGCCGCGGTCGACCTGGCTGAAATTAGCGATGGCATGAATGGCAAGCTGGCCGGCTATGCGCAGGATCGGGAGCGCGGCTATTCCGGGCCGGGCCAGATCGGCTTCAACGGCGAAGCCGTCAACCAGCAAGGGGTGAAGGCGGATGTCGAAGTGCGCCAGGGTACGGTCCTGTCAGGCAAGGCCGACAGGCGCAATGGCGAAACCCAAGACAGCCAGGCGGCGGAAGTTGCGCTGCGCCAGGATCTCACGCGTGAATGGCAGGCATCGGTGGGCGTGCGGCGCGACGAGCGCAGCAATGTCATTGCCAATGCCAGCCCGACGCTGTCGCAGATTGGTGCGCGCACCGATTCGCAGATCAGGCTGGATTACAAGCCCGACGACGGCGGCAAGCCCGGCGCGAAAAAGGATTGGGAAGCCTACAGCTTCGTGCAGGGCACGCTGGCGCACGACGACACGCGCGAGCTCAACAACCGGGCCGGGCTGGGTGGAGGCTGGCAGGCCAGCGAGCGCGTCAGGCTCAATGCCGAGGCTTCCGGCGGCAGCCTCGGTCCCGGCGGGAAGCTCGGCGCCGACTATCGCGTATCCGACCGCAGCAATGCCTACCTGAACTATGTGCTGGAATCCGAGAGCCCGGACGTCGCCTGGCGCGGACGGCAGGGCACCTGGGTGTCGGGCGCGAGCACGCGGGTGTCGGACCAGGTGCGCATATTCGGCGAAGCGCGCGCCACCGCAGGCGACGGACCGCAAAGCCTGAGCCAGGCTTTCGGTACCGACTGGGCACCCAACGACCGCTGGAATTACGGCGCCAAGGCCGAGTTCGGCACGGTTTCTGATCCTCTCGCCGGTGACCTGAAGCGCCGCGCGCTTGGCACTTCGATCGGATACAAGCAGGGCGGCATCCGCTACGGCGGCAATCTCGAATGGCGGCGCGATGTCGGCAATGTCTCCGGGGAACGCACTACCTGGCTGCTGCGCAATGCCGCCGGCTTGCAGGTGGATCCTTCCCTGCGCCTCCTGGGCAAGCTGAATGTTTCGCGCTCGAGCAACAGCGACGGCGCTTTCGTCGACGGCGAGTACCATGAATACGTGCTCGGCGCAGCGTACCGGCCGGTCGACAACGACCGCTGGAATACGCTGTTCAAGTACACCAACCTGCACAATGTGCCGACTACCGGCCAGCTCGGGGCTTCCGGCACACTGGCTGACTATGCGCAAAGAAGCCAGGTCTTCGCGGTCGACACCATCTATGACCTCACACCCTGGCTGTCGGTCGGCGGAAAGTATGCGGTGCGCATCGGCGAACTGAAAGCCACCATGGTCGACGGCGAGTGGTTCTCCAGCCGCGCCGACCTGTGGATCCTGCGCGCGGACTGGCACTGGGTCAAGGAATGGGACGCACTCGTCGAGCTGCGCAAGCTGCGCGCCACGGAAGCGCAGGATGCGCGGGCCGGTGCACTGGCTGGCATCTACCGGCATGTGGCGAACGGAGTCAAGCTGGGAGCCGGGTACAATTTCACCAATTACTCCGACGACCTGACCGACCTGTCGTACCGCAGCCGCGGCTGGTTCGTCAACGTGCTGGGGACTTACTGACGGCTGTGCTGAACGCGACGCGCATCAGGAGGATGCATGCATATCAGATTTCTGGGAGCGACAGGCACGGTCACCGGTTCGAAATATCTCGTCAGCTCGGGACCGGTCCGCATCCTGCTCGACTGCGGACTGTTTCAGGGTTACAAGGAGCTGCGCCTGCGCAACTGGGCGCCATTGCCGGTCCATCTCGCGGACATCGATGCCGTGGTGCTGACCCATGCCCACCTCGACCACAGCGGCTACCTGCCGCTGCTGGTGAAGAACGGGTTCCGGGGAAAGATCCATTGCAGCGAAGCGACCTATGACCTCTGCAAGATCCTGCTGACCGACAGCGGCCATCTGCAGGAAGAGGAAGCGGCTTACGCGAACCGGCACGGCTTTTCGAAACACCATCCCGCATTGCCGCTCTATACCAAGGCCGATGCCCTCGAAGCGCTGAAGTATTTTTCGCCGGTGCGCTTCGGCACCCGGTTCAAGGTGAGCGGGGATGTGCATGCGCGGCTGGAAGTGGCCGGGCATATTCTTGGAGCCGCCATCGTCGCGCTCGACGACGGCAAGACGAGCATCACCTTTTCCGGCGACCTCGGGCGGCCCGATGATCCGATCATGCCTGCGCCGGCCGCCATTCAAAAGACGGATTACCTGGTGGTCGAATCCACCTATGGCAATCGCAGGCATGATTCGACGGACCCGACCGAATTGCTGGGCCAGGCCATCTGCGAAACCGCCAGCCGCGGCGGCGTGACCGTGATTCCCTCGTTCGCCGTGGGGCGCGCCCAGGAACTGATGTACTACATTCACCGCCTGAAGGACAAGGGCAAGATCCCTGCGCATTTGCCGGTCTACCTCGACAGCCCGATGGCGATCAATGCCACGGAGATCTATCACAGGCATCGCCGCGACCACCGGCTGGATGACGAAGAATGCCGGGCCATGTGCAATGCAGCGAAGCTGGTGCGTACCGCGGATGAATCGATTGCCCTGAACCGGCAGCACATGCCGATGGTGATCATTGCCGCCAACGGCATGGCCACCGGCGGGCGGGTCTTGCATCACCTGAAGCTGTATGCGCCCGATCGCCGCAACACCATTTTGTTCGCCGGATTCCAGGCTGGCGGCACGCGCGGCGCGTCCATGATCGCCGGGGCCGAAGCGGTCAAGATCCACGGCGAATACATCCCGGTGCGGGCACAGGTCCGCCAGATCGGGAACCTGTCGGCCCATGCCGATGCGGATGAAATCCTTGGCTGGTTGTCCGGTTTCGCCGCGCCGCCGAAGCGCGTCTTCATCATCCATGGCGAGCCCGATGCGGCGAATGCCCTGCGCGAACGCATCGAACAGCGCTTTGGCTGGGCGTGCAGTGTGCCGGCTTACCTCGATGAGGTCACGCTTTCCTGAGACCCGGCGCTTGCGGATTCATATATCTGCCGCGCGGCCTATTCAGTCGGGAACGAAAATCGATGGCAGGGTGGACGCGCGGGTGTGCAGTCGGCATTCGAAGCGAGGGCTGATCATTTTCGCCGGATCCGTTCCGGCACCAGCGATCGTTCGAAGCGTCCCTGCCGTAGCGTTGGTGCTTCTTCAGTACCGGTCGCGCCGGTAGCTGTCCCGCTCCCGCAGGATGTCCAGCTCGCCGCCCGCAGCGCCCGCCCCACGGCCGTGCGCCATCCACTGCCTGAACTTGCCGATGCCGAACGACAGCAGGGCGCCGGTGGCTGCCAGGACCAGAATCACGCCGGTAATGGTGGCGAACAGCACCAACGCCAGACTGGCGACCACCGCCATGCCGGCGAGCTTCCAGTACCAGTGCGGGCCCAGCACGCCTTGCAGCAACTGCCGCAGCGTCGGACGCGCGCCCGGTGATGGCGCATCGACAACTTCCCATTCCGTTTTTTCAATCATGTGCACTTTCTCTGTAAATGTCTCGCGAAACTCAATGATAGGCGCATTAGCGCGCATTTAAAAGCGAAGCGGGTCTTGTAATTGCTTCGAAAAAACGGAAGTGCCGCGCAATGGCGAGAGGAATGCCGAGGCGAAAGCGGCGATAATTGCATGATGACGCCGGCGTCTTGCCGGCTCCAATTTTCATCAGGACAGGAGTGCAAATGAGTGTTACCCGGGATGAGTCGGTGATCGTCGTCGGCGCCGGCATCGTCGGCTTGTGTGTCGCCCATGAATTGGGCAAGGCGGGTTACCGCGTTGAAGTGATCGATCCGGCCGAGCCCGGTTCGCAATGTTCTTCCGGCAATGCCGGCGCAATCTCGGCGGGTTCGGTCGCGCCGCTCGCCATGCCCGGCGTCATCAAGAGCGCCTTCAAGATGTTCCTTGATCCGGATAGTCCGCTGCATGTGCCCATGCATTACTGGCTGCATGCTGCGCCCTGGTTTACGCGCTTCATTGCCGCCGCGAGCCCGCAGCGGGTCGGGCAGATCGCCGATGCGCTGAGCGGCTTGTTCACCGACGCGGTGGAAAACCACATGGCGCTGGCGCGCGAAATCGGTTGCCCGGAGCGCGTGGTGAAGTCGGGCCAGCTCCACCTCTATGTCGATGAAGCGGCGCTGGCCAAGGATGCGGGCAGCTGGCGCCTGCGCGAGTCGCGCGGCGTGAAGCTGGAAATGCTCGATGCCGCCGCGATCCGGGAGATGGAGCCGGCGGTGAGCGAGCGTTACCGCCTCGGCGTGTTCATGCCCGAGCAGGCGGCCGTGACCGAACCCTTGCGTTATGCGCAAGCCATCGCCGCCGCGGTGCGCGAGCGCGGCGGAAAGATCATCCGCGACAAGGCGACGGCGCTCGTGCCGCAGCAGGGCGGCTGGCAGGTGCAGGGCGAGCAGGGGCGCTACCAGGCTGATCGCATCGTGCTGGCCGCGGGCGCGTGGTCGGGCGGTCTGCTGCGTCCGCTCGGCTGGCATGTCCCGCTCGAGAGCCAGCGCGGCTATCACCTGGATGTGACCGAGCCGGGCGTGCGGATCACGCGCCCGGTGGTGCTGAGCGACCGGAAGATTTTCATGGTGCCGCTGGAAACCGGGTTGCGGATCGCCGGCACGGTCGAGTTCGGCGGGCTGGCGATGCCGCCCACCGAGCGGCGCGCCCTCGCGCTGGGCGAGCATGCGAAGGAAGGCGTGCCCGGCCTGCAGCTCGGCGCCCAGCCGTCGATGTGGATGGGGCATCGTCCCTGCATGCCGGATTCCATGCCGGTGCTCGGGCCGGTGCCGCAGCATGAGGGACTGTGGTGCGCCTTCGGCCATGGCCACCTCGGCGTGACCGGCTCGATCAACACCGGCCGCCTGATTGCCGGCGCCTTCCGCGGCGAAGTCGGGCTGCAGCGCTTCGCGCCGTTTTCGATTACGCGCTTCCGCTGATGCACGGCCCATGACGCGCGCGAGCACTGCCCTCGAGTTGCCCGCAATGCTGCAGCGCCGGCTGGAAGCGGCCGCCTGCACGCTCGTCTACGCCGGCACCGCCTCGGCGCGCGATTTCGCCGAGCCGGCGCGAGAGCCGGCGCTGGTCGCGCCTGACTCAGTTTCGTGGCAGGTGTTCAAGAATCCGCTGTCGCTCTTCATCGGCGGCGTGGCCGCGGTCATCCTGGAACTGGCGGAGCCGCGCGTGCGCACCGGCGTGTGGGAACACACCAGCTTCCGCAAGGCGCCGCTGCCGCGCCTGCAGCGCACCGGACTGGCGGCGATGATGACGGTGTACGGACCGCGCAGCCGCACCGAAGCCATGATCGCCGGCGTCAATCGGCTCCATGCGCGCATCGCGGGCACCACGCCGGAAGGCGAGGCTTACCGCGCGGATCACCAGGAATTGCTGGACTGGGTGCATGCCACCGCAAGCTTCGGCTTTCTCGAAGCCTGGAGCGCCTACGCGCATCCGCTCGGGGAAGCGGAGCGTGACCGCTACTATGCCGAGGGCAGGGCCTCGGCGCAGCTGTACGGGGCGCATGGCGCGCCGGCATCGCAGCGCGAGCTCGAGGCATTGTTCGCGGCGATGCGCGGCAAGCTCGCGCCTTCGCCCATCGTGTTCGAATTCCTCGGCATCATGCAAGGGGCTGCCATCCTGCCGCCGCCGCTGAATTTGATTCAGGGCTGGCTGGTGAAGGCCGCCGTTGACATCGTGCCGGTCTGGGTGCGCGAGCGCCTCGGACTGGATGCGCAGTGGACGCTGCACCCCTGGCAGCGCCGCCAGATCAGGCAAAGCGGGGCCTGGGCCGACCGCATCCTGCTGCGTTCCGCGCCTGCGGTGCAGGCGTGCCGCCGGCTCGGGCTGCCCGACGACTATCTCTACACGCAGGGCCGGGCATAAGCACCTGCGAATACCTGCAGAGCGGAATCATCCGAGATGCACATCCGTCGCCTGACGCGCATCGCTCACCATCTTCCGCAATGTCCCCGCTTGCCGGGCAGCCTGCCGGGCGGCTGCCGCATGCTCGGCCGCGTCTTCCATCCTGTTCGTGTCGGACGCCGTCTGTGCCAGGCGCTTCAACAGCATTTCCTTTTCATGGAGGGCGCGGATTGCACCCCAGATCGCTTCTTCCGCCATATCAGTCTGGGCATGGGCCAGGGTGCGCGCGGTAAAGCCATGCCCGGTGTGGCAACGAAAGCGTCGCGGTGAAGTGCCCTTGATTTCCCACAGGCTGCCATGGCATTCGGGGCAAGTGAAGGTCGACGGCTCGGCGATTTTTTCAAGCTCATCCATGAGAGTCTTCCCTGTCAATGCGATCCGGTTTTCTTCCGGAATTGCGCCCGGTACATCTCCTGGTTCCGGCGGCGCCGCTTGCGCGGTCAGCTTCACGAGCGTCTCTGCAATCCCGTACAGCGGAAGGCAGTAATCGACATCGACATGCTCGATCGCGCTGAGCGGCATGCTGGGCGCGTCGGCGTCCCTCGGATCTTGCACGATAGTGAGGCCGCCATAAGCCTTGACGGCCTGCAAGCCCACCGTGCCGTCATCGAGGTTGCCGGTCAATATGATGCCGATGACGCGCGAGCGGTAGGAGAGCGCTGCGGAGCGGAACAGGGGATCGATGGCCGGGCGCGAAAAATTTTCCTTCGGTCCATTGGAAAAGTGAACATGGTGCCCATTCACCATCAGGTGCACGTCCGGCGGCGCGAGCAGGATGACGCCGGGTTCGATCGGTTCGCCATGGATGGCATTACGCACGGGCAGAGCGCTGTGCTTCATGAGGATCTGCGGCAGCGACGTTTCCTGCGAACCAATGTGCAGCACGATCAGGATCGCCGCCGGGAAATCCTGCGGCAGACGGGCCACGAAATGTTTCAATGCCTCCAGGCCACCCGTGGACGCGCCGATCACCACCATATCCCGTTTCTCGCTCATACATGCCTTTCATGTTCCGTTCCGGACAACCCTGCAAGGATGAAAGCATGGACAGCAGGCCGGCATCGTCAATGTTGGACACGCGGCGCGGCAAGAAATTACATGAGCGAACCCGGATGGTGAAGAAAAATCACGCTTGCCTGTCGAGCAATCCCTCGGTCCGGATGAAATCGACCACCGCCTGCACGCCTTCCCCGCTGCGCAGGTTGGTGAACAGGAAGGGCCGCGCGCCGCGCATTTTTTTCGCATCGCGGGCCATGACCTCGAGATTGGCGCCGACATGCGGGGCGAGGTCGGTCTTGTTGATGATCAGCAGGTCGGAGCGGGTGATGCCGGGGCCGCCCTTGCGCGGAATCTTTTCGCCGCCCGCCACATCGATGACGTAGATCGTCAGGTCCGACAGTTCCGGGCTGAAGGTGGCCGCAAGATTGTCGCCGCCGGATTCCACCAGGATCAGGTCGAGGTCGGGGAAGTCCGCACTCATGCGCGCAATCGCCTCGAGATTGATCGACGCGTCTTCGCGGATCGCGGTATGCGGGCAGCCGCCGGTCTCGACACCCATCAGGCGCTCCGCCGGCAAGGCTTCGGCGCGCAGCAGGATTTCCATGTCTTCCTTGGTGTAGATGTCATTGGTGATGACAGCCATGTCGTAGCGCTCGCGCATGGCCTTGCACAGCATTTCGCACAAGGCGGTCTTGCCGGAGCCGACCGGGCCGCCGATGCCTACACGCAAGGGATTGCTGACGGAGGAGGTGGAAGTATTCATACGGATCGGAAAGGGAAAGTGAGAATCGGAAGTCAGGATCAGAAGTCAGGATCGGTAAAGGCGGCTGTACTGCACCTCATGCTGCATGGACAGCAGCGACAGGCCGGGCGCCCAGTTCGACAATTCTTCGTCGGCAAGTCCCTGTGCCAGTTGCGCCGCGTGTTCGATGTCTGCGCGCAGGGACAGCAGGAGCCGCTGGCCGGCGACCTGGCCCAGGGGCACGGATTTGACGCAGACCAGCACCTGGTTTTCGGCCCACGAAAACAGCATGCCGAGCAGGGCGGCTTCATGCGGCACCTGCAGCGCGACCGCGGCAAATGCCAGCGCCGTCGGCAGCGGCACTTCCGGCTGCGCCTGCAGCAGCGCCAGCAATTCCGCATCGGCGATCCGCAGTTCGGTAGCGAGCTTGCCGAGGGAATATCCCATCTGTATCGTCTCGGCGCGGAATTCGGCGGTGTCGCGCGCGGCGAGGAAGCGTTCGGTCCACTCCTTCACGGCAGCGGCATCGCGCGCATCGAAGGCTTGCAGCAGGCGCCACAGCACCGGCGCCTCGAAGCGCGCCACCACCTGCTGCAAGGCGTGCGCGATCCAGTCGCGCGCACTGGCCTCGTCACGGACCAGCCCGGCTTCCAGCGCCGCTTCCAGCCCCTGCGAATAGCTGTAGGCGCCGACCGGCAGCGAGGGACTGGCCAGTTGCAGCAGATGGAGCAGGGCAGTGCTGTCCATGTTCAGGCCTGTCTGTCCTGTGCGTCCTGTGTATCGGAGGGACGGTGGATTCTCTGCCGCAGCGGGATCGGCGCCAGCGGGTCGCCGTGATGATGATGGCCGCCGCCGTAGGCACCGGATTCCGGTTCGAACGGCGCTTCTTCCTCGGTGACGGTCGCGCCCAGTCCTTCCAGCATTTCCTTCAGCACCGGATCGCGCCGGATGCGCAGGAACGCGGCCTGTGCATCGCCGCCGACCTGGGCTTGGGTATGGCGGTTGCCGAGGTGGAAGGCGCAGCGCAGCAGCTTGCGCGCGCCGCCGCATTCGACCCGGTAAGTCGCTTCCCTGGCGGCGGTGACGCGCACGACGCGGCCATCGTCGCCGCGCAGCAGGTCGCCGTTGCGCAGCACGGTGCCGCGCACGGTGAAGATCCCGACTTCTTCGCCGGAAGCGAGCCTGGCGCGCAGCCGGCTTTTTTCGCGCATGTCGTAGGGGAGCACGAGTTCGCCGTCGATGCGCTCGGCGTGGTCGAGTTTGGTAGTCAGTGTCAGCATAATCAGGACAGGGTCAGAACAGGAAATAGCGTTGCGCCATCGGCAGTACCTTCGCCGGCTCGCACACCAGCAGTTCGCCGTCGGCCCGCACTTCATAGGTCTCCGGGTCGACTTCCATCTTCGGCGTCGCGCCATTGTGGATCATGTCAGCCTTGCGCAGGCTACGCATGTTTTTCACGGCAATCAGCGGCTTGCTGAGTTTCAACTGCTCGCCGATGCCGGCATCGAAGGCAGCCTGCGACACGAAGGTGAAGGAAGTCTTCAATCCGCCGCCATAGGCGCCGAACATCATGCGGTAATGCACCGGCTGCGGCGTCGGGATCGAGGCATTCGGATCGCCCATCTGGGCGGCTGCGATCATGCCGCTCTTCAGGATCATCGACGGCTTGACGCCGAAGAAGGCCGGCTTCCACAGCACGACGTCGGCGATCTTGCCGACTTCGAGCGAGCCGACCACATGCGATATCCCGTGCGTGATCGCCGGGTTGATCGTGTATTTCGCGATGTAGCGCTTGGCGCGGAAGTTGTCATTCCTGGAGTTTTCCTGCACCGCAGGACTGGACGCTTCCCTCTCCCGCCGGGGGGAGAGGGATTGAGGGTGAGGGGCGCGGCTGTTCGAATCGGGCTTGAGCCAGCCTCTCTGCACCTTCATCTTGTGGGCGGTCTGCCAGGTGCGCAGGATGACTTCGCCGACGCGGCCCATCGCCTGCGAATCGGATGACATCATCGAGATCGCACCGATGTCGTGCAGGATGTCTTCGGCCGCGATCGTCTCGCGCCGGATGCGCGATTCGGCGAAGGCAATGTCTTCCGCGATCGCCGGATCGAGATGGTGGCACACCATCAGCATGTCGAGATGCTCGTCCAGCGTGTTGACGGTGTAGGGCCGGGTCGGGTTGGTGGAAGAGGGCAGGACATTGCCCTCGCCGACGGCGGCGATGATGTCGGGCGCATGGCCGCCGCCCGCGCCCTCGGTATGGAAGGTATGGATGGTGCGGTCCTTGAACGCGGCCAGCGTGTGTTCGAGAAAGCCGCCTTCGTTCAGGGTATCGGTGTGGATCGCGACCTGCACGTCCATGCGGTCCGCCACCGACAGGCAGTTGTCGATTGCGGCCGGCGTCGAGCCCCAGTCTTCATGCAGCTTCAGGCCGATGGCGCCGGCACGGATCTGCTCTTCCAGGGGCTCCGGCAGGCTGACATTGCCCTTGCCGAGGAAGCCGAGGTTCATCGGGAAGGCATCGGCGGCCGACAGCATCGCGTGGATATGCCACGGCCCCGGCGTGCAGGTGGTCGCGGCGGTGCCGGTCGCCGGGCCGGTGCCGCCGCCGAGCATGGTGGTCACGCCCGACGTCAGCGCTTCCTCGATCTGCTGCGGGCAGATGAAATGGATGTGCGAATCTATGCCGCCGGCGGTCACGATCATGCCTTCGCCGGCGATGATCTCGGTGGCCGCGCCGATCGCCATCGTCACGTTCGGCTGGATGTCCGGGTTGCCGGCCTTGCCGATGGCGGCAATGCGTCCGCCCTTCACGCCGATGTCAGCCTTGACGATGCCCCAGTGATCGAGGATCAGCGCATTGGTGATGACGGTATCCATCACATCCGCATGGACGCGCTGCGACTGCCCCATGCCGTCGCGGATCACCTTGCCGCCGCCGAACTTCACTTCTTCGCCGTAGGTGGTGAAATCCTGTTCGACTTCGATGAACAATTCGGTATCGGCCAGCCGGATGCGGTCGCGGGTGGTGGGGCCGAACATTTCGGCATAAGCCTGACGCGAGATTGTCGTCATTTCAGCTTCCCCATCACCTTGGCGTTGAAGCCGTACACCCTGCGCTCGCCGGCCAGCGCGACCAGTTCCACCGTGCGCGCCTGGCCCGGTTCGAAGCGCACTGCGGTGCCGGCGGCGATGTTCAGGCGCATGCCGTAGCCGGCCTTGCGGTCGAACTGGAGCGCGGGATTGGTTTCGAAGAAATGGAAATGCGAACCGACCTGGATCGGTCGGTCGCCGCTGTTGGCCACGGTCAGCGTGGTGGTTTGTCGGCCGACGTTGATTTCGATGTCGCCGGCTTCGATCAGCATTTCGCCTGGAATCATGATGGGTCGCCTATCAAGGAATCGGATGGTGGACGGTGACGAGCTTGGTGCCGTCGGGGAAGGTGGCTTCGACCTGGATTTCCGGGATCATTTCCGGCACGCCTTCCATTACGTCGGCGCGGGTCAGGATCTGAGTGCCTTCCGCCATCAGTTCCGCCACCGTCTTTCCGTCGCGCGCGCCTTCCATGATCGCAGCCGACAGCAGGGCTACCGCTTCCGGGTAATTCAGCCTCAGGCCGCGCGCCTTGCGCCGTTCCGCGAGCAGGGCCGCAGTGAAGATGAGGAGTTTGTCTTTTTCTCTCGGGGTGAGCTCCATGTGTTCTCCTAGGTGTTCCAGATGCGCGGCATGAATCCGCTGCGCCCCATCAGCTCGGGACGGATCCTTTGCCAGACCCGCATCATGTGATTCTTTGCGGCTTCGCTTGAATTGCCGAGGTGGCGCGCCACCAGCACCGATTTCATTTGCGTCATGCCGAACTGGCCGGGACCGCCTTCCGCTTCTTCGCGCAAGGCTTTCAGTGTCGCCGCTGCGATAGGTGCGCCGACCGCGATCAGCGTCGCGCAGACGGTATGGCAGCCCAGCGCCAGCGGGCTGTGCATGGAAGCGCTGCCGCCATCCAGCGCGCCTTGTTCGAACCAGAGCAGGCGGCCGTCGCGCCGGATGCTGGTGCGCTGCTCGATGCGCCCGCTGTTGAAGGCTTCGCCGGACGCGGTGCGCCCGAAGCAGAGGATTTCCCAGCCGATGTAGGCGGCGTCACCTGCCAGCGCCACCGAGTGGTCGAGGCGGACATGCGCGCCGTTGAAGAAAATGGTTTCCTGTGGCAGCCATTCGAGCGCTGCGCGCGCGCCGAGTTCGAGCCGCACATCCTGGCGCGACACCCTGCCGTTGGCCCGATACCATTTGGCTGCGCCCGGGGTGGTGATGAAAGCCCGGGCGCCATCCTTGAGCGATGCCGCGATTCCCAATTCATCGCCGCCCACCACGCCGCCCGGCGGATGGACCACGACCGCGTGGCAGACATCGCCGCCCTCCGGGTAGAGCGGCTTCTGCACGCGCAGCGGGCCGACATGGCTGCGTCCGACCATGCGCGTGACGCCTTCGTCGTTCGCGAACGCAAGCTTCAGGCTCGCCTGCCAGGCGCAGGATGCAGCGAAGGAATGATTCCCGCTGGAATCGGAATCGAAGCGCTTCATCGAAAGACTATACCGCCAGGTGCCGCTTCACGTTTTCATGCGCCATGTCCTTCTGCGAGCCGGATGCCACCACTTCGCCGCGCGAGAGCACGATGAATTCATCGGCCAGTTCATGCGCGAAATCGAAGTATTGCTCGCACAGCAGGATCGCAATGTCGCCGCGCTCGCGCAGCAGACGGATCACGCGTCCGATGTCCTTGATGATCGACGGCTGTATGCCTTCGGTCGGCTCGTCGAGGATAATCAGTTGCGGGTCGGCCAGCAGGGCGCGCGCGATCGCGAGCTGCTGCTGCTGGCCGCCCGACAGGTCGCCGCCGCGCCGCTGCAGCATGTCCTTCAGCACCGGAAACAATTCATACACTTCGCCCCTGATGGTCGATGCCTTGCGGCCGGGCTTGGTCGCCATGCCCATCATCAGGTTTTCCTCGACGCTGAGGCGGGCAAAGATTTCGCGGCCCTGCGGCACATAGGCGATGCCGAGCGCGGCGCGCTCGTGCGGCCTGAGCTTCGTGATGTCGCGGCCGCCCAGCCGCACCTGGCCGCTGGCAGCGGGCAGCACGCCCATCAGGCATTTGAGCAGGGTGGTCTTGCCCACGCCATTGCGTCCGAGCAGTGCCAGGCATTGGCCTTTTTCCAGCGAGAGCGAGACGCCGCGCAGGGTGTGAGACGATCCGTAATACTGGTTGAGCTGGCTGACTTGCAACATGGGCGTTCCGTTACCTTCCAAGATAGACTTCGATCACGCGTTCATCGGCCTGCACCTGCTGCATCGTGCCCTGGGCCAGCACCGAGCCTTCATGCAGGACTGTCACCTTGCCGTCGCGCGCGATCTCGCTCACGAAGGCCATGTCGTGTTCCACCACCATGATGGAATGCCTGCCGCGCAATTCGTTCAGCAGTTCAGCCGTGCGCGCCGTTTCCGCATCCGACATGCCCGCGACCGGTTCATCCAGCAGCAGCAGCAGCGGTTCCTGCATCAGCAGCATGCCGATTTCCAGCCACTGCTTCTGGCCGTGCGACAGCAGGCCGGCGAGCCGGCGCTCCTCCCCATTCAGCCGGATCAACTTCAGGATGTCCTCGATCCGGCCGACCTGCTCGGATGTCAGGCGCGCAAACAGCGTCGTGCGCACATCCTTCTTCATCTGCATCGCCAGTTCCAGGTTCTCGAACACCGTGTGCTGCTCGAAGACGGTGGGACGCTGGAACTTGCGGCCGATGCCGGCATGCGCGATTTCATACTCGGTCAGGCGCGTGAGATCGATGGTCTGGCCGAAGAAGGCGCTGCCGAAAGTCGGGCGCGTCTTGCCGGTGATGACATCCATCATCGTGGTCTTGCCGGCGCCGTTCGGGCCGATGATGCAGCGCAGTTCGCCGACGCTGATGTCGAGCGTGAGCTTGTTCAGCGCCTTGAAGCCATCGAAGGACACGGTGATGTCTTCGAGGTACAGGATCGCGCCGTGCGTCGTGTCGAGGCCCTCGGTCTTCAGGCGGCCGTAGGAGGGATCGCGCTGGGTGCGGCTGCCGGTTTCGAAATCAAGGCCGGGATCGTCAACTTTTTTCATGCTGTCTCCCTGTTGGCGCGGATTTTCCTGGCCAGGCCGAGCACGCCTTGCGGCAGGAACAGGGTCACCAGGATGAAGATCAGGCCGAGCGCATACAGCCACAGATCGGGGAAGGCGGCGGTGAACCAGCTCTTCAAGCCATTCACCGAAAACGCGCCGAGGATGGGCCCGATCAGGGTGCCGCGGCCGCCGATCGCGGCCCAGACCACCATTTCGATCGAATTACCCGGCGACATTTCCGACGGGTTGATGATGCCGACTTGCGGCACATACAGTGCACCGGCAATGCCGCACAGGACAGCCGACAATGTCCACACGAACAGCTTGAACCAGAGCGGATCGTAGCCGATGAACATCAGCCGTGACTCGGAATCGCGCACTGCCTGCAGCACCCGCCCCAGCTTGGACGTCACGATCCAGCGGCACAGCAGCAGCGCGCCAAGCAGCAGGAACAGCGTGGCCAGGTAGAGCGCGGCGCGGGTACCGGGCGCGGTGATGCTGTAGCCGAGGATGCGCTTGAAGTCAGTGAAACCGTTGTTGCCGCCGAAGCCGGTGTTATTGCGGAAGAACAGCAGCATGCAGGCGAAGGTCATGGCCTGGGTAATGATCGAGAAATACACACCCTTGATGCGCGAGCGGAATGCGAAATAACCGAACACGAAGGCCAGCACGCCCGGCACCAGCAGCACCAGTGCCATGCAGTACCAGAAGTTGTCGGTGAACGACCAGTACCAAGGCAAGGTCTTCCAGTCGAGGAAGACCATGAAGTCCGGCAGATTGCTCTGGTACACGCCGTCGCGGCCGATGGCGCGCATCAGGTACATGCCATGCGCATACGCGCCGAGCGCGAAGAACAGTCCGTGCCCGAGGGACAGGATGCCGGTGTAGCCCCAGACCAGGTCGAGCGCGAGCGCCGCGATCGCATAACACATGAACTTGCCGACCAGGGCCACGGTATAGCCCGAGATGTACAAGGCTTGTCCCGGCTCGAAGGCCAGGTTCAGTACCGGCAGCAGCGCCAGTACGGCGGTGCACACTACGATGCCGGCCCATGCCGGACGGGAGAAGAGAGTGCGCGCCATCATTCCACGCTCCTGCCTTTCAATGCGAACAGGCCCTGCGGCCGTTTCTGGATGAAGACGACGATGAATACCAGGATTGCGATCTTGGCCAGCACCGCGCCGGCGACCGGTTCCAGGAACTTGTTGACGCCGCCCAGGCCGAGGGCGGCGATCACGGTGCCGGCCAGCTGGCCCACGCCGCCGAGCACCACCACCATGAAGGAATCGACGATATAGCCCTGGCCGAGGTCCGGGCCGACATTGCCGAGCTGCGACAGCGCAACGCCGCCCAGCCCGGCAATGCCGGAACCGAGGCCGAAGGTCAGCATGTCGATGCGGCCAGTGGACACGCCGACGCAATCGGCCATGCGACGGTTCTGGGTGACGGCGCGCAGGAACAGGCCGAGGCGGGTCTTGTTCAGGATGACCCAGACCGCTGCGACCACCGCCAGCGCGAAAAAGATGATGACGATGCGGTTATAGGACAGCACCAGCGAGCCGAGTACCGCGATGCCGCCGGACATCCAGGACGGATTCGCGACTTCCACGTTCTGCGCGCCAAAGATCGAGCGTACCGCCTGCATCAGCACCAGGCTGATGCCCCAGGTGCAGAGCAGGGTTTCCAGCGGGCGGCCATACAGCCAGCGGATCACGGTGCGTTCCAGTGCAATGCCAATCGCCGCGGTCACCAGGAAAGCCGCCGGCAGGGCGGCGAGCAGATAGAAATCGACCGCACCGGGAAAGTACTGGCGGAACAGCATCTGGCAGACGTAGGTGGTGTAGGCGCCGATCATCAGCAGTTCGCCATGGGCCATGTTGATGATGCCCATCAGGCCGAAGGTGATCGCGAGCCCCAATGCCGCCAGCAGCAGCACGCTGCCGAGCGACAGGCCGTAGAACAGGTTGCCGGCAAATTCCATGCGCGCCAGGCGGCCATTGATCGCCCGGAGGGTGCTGACGGCAGCCTTCCTGACGGCTTCATCCGGCTCCGCATACGTGCCGTCCGGATTCTTCTCCAGCATCTGCTCCAGCACCGGCTTCAGGCTGGCATTGCTGCTGCCGCCCAGCGCGAGGACGGCATCCCTGCGCAGGCCGGCATCCGGCGAATGCAGGTTGGCCGTAGCTGCGAGCAACTGCAGCACGCCACGTATTTCGGGATCGGTTTCCTTGTCGAGCGCGCGGGTGATGAGCGGCAGCTGGGCCGCGTTCGCGCGGTTCTGCAGGCCGAGCGCGGCGGAGAGCCGCTCGGCCCGGTTGTCGGAAAACAGCCTGAGGCTGGACAGCGCATCATCTACCGAGGCGCGCAGGCGATTGTTCACCATGATGGCTTCCAGCTCGTCCGGCGCCGGCCCGGTGCTGTCGCTTGCAGGGTCAAAGGTTTTGCCGTCTTCGACGATGTAGACCTTGCCTTGCGTATCGGCATACAAGGCATCGTCCTTCAGGGCGATCAACACCCGGGCGGCGCTTTCATTGCCGAGCGCCGCGATCTTCCCGACCGCTTCGATCCGCGCATCCGGATCGTCGCCGGCCAGCGGCTTCAGGAGCGCGTCGTCCAACGCGGCGCACGCAGCGCCGGCATGGATGCACAGCCAGCCAATTACAATTAATTTCTTCCACATGTTCATCTCGGCTGCACGTACGCTGCCAATAAAAAAAACCGGAGAATGGTTGAGGGCCCACCCTCCGGGCGACACACTCGCTGCAAACTTTGCCTTCCCCTGTCGAGGGGAAGGCGCTTTGGCATTACAGGCCTTGCTTGCCTTCGTTACCCGAAATGAAGGGGCTCCAGGGTTGCGCGCGGATCGGGCTCTTGGTCTTGTAGACAATGTTGAACTGCCCGTCTGCACGGATCTCGCCGATCATCACCGGCTTGTGCAGGTGGTGGTTGGTCTTGTCCATCATCAGCTCGAAGCCGGACGGTGCCTTGAAGGTCTGGCCGCCCATGGCCGCGATCACCTTGTCGGTATCGGTCGACTTCGCCTTTTCCACTGCCTGCTTCCACATGTGGATGCCGACATAGGTCGCTTCCATCGGATCGTTGGTCACGACGGTGTTCGCGTTCGGCAGCTTCTTCTCGGCGGCATAAGCTTTCCACTTCTTGATGAAGTCCTGGTTCACCGGATTCTTCACCGACTGGAAGTAATTCCAGGCCGCGAGGTGGCCGACCAGCGGCTTGGTATCGACGCCGCGCAACTCCTCTTCACCCACGGAGAAGGCAACCACCGGCACATCGGTCGCCTTCAGGCCGGCATTGCCGAGCTCCTTGTAGAAGGGCACGTTGGAATCGCCGTTGATGGTGGAGATCACCGCGGTCTTGCCGCCGGCTGCAAACTTCTTGATGTTGGCGACGATGGTCTGGTAATCGGAGTGGCCGAAGGGCGTGTACACCTCGTCGATGTCGCTGTCCTTCACGCCTTTGCTATGCAGGAAGGCGCGCAGGATCTTGTTGGTCGTGCGCGGATAGACATAGTCGGTGCCGAGCAGGACGAAGCGCCTGGCGCCGCCGCCTTCCTTCGACATCAGGTACTCGACGGCCGGGATCGCCTGCTGGTTCGGCGCCGCACCGGTATAGAACACATTCTTTTCGAGTTCCTCGCCTTCATACTGGACCGGATAGAACAGCAGGCTGTTCAGTTCCTTGAAGACCGGCAGCACGGACTTGCGCGAGACCGAGGTCCAGCATCCGAACACGACGGCGACCTTGTCCTGAGTGATCAGCTGGCGCGCCTTTTCCGCGAACAGCGGCCAGTTCGACGCCGGGTCGACGATTACCGGCTCCAGTTTCTTCCCCATCACGCCGCCCCTGGCATTGATTTCCTCGATGGTCATCAAGGCCACATCCTTCAGCGAAGTTTCGGAAATTGCCATCGTCCCCGAGAGCGAATGGAGGATGCCGACCTTGATGGTATCGGCGGCAAGGGTCTGCGGCGCCCAAGACAGCGTCGCCAGCGCAACGGCGGAGGCGACGGAGAGTTTGATGAAATGACGGCGTGACATCGATGGCTCCTGAGTGAGGGTTGAGGATGAACTGCTCCTGTTCGTTTCTTTAGCAGAATATGTGCCACCGCAAATGCGCACCGCTTTATGCCTGGTCCTGATACTAAGTGGTGCAGATGCGAAGCGTCTGGTGCAGTTTTGGTGCTCGCTGGTGCAGCGGACTAAGGATCTGCGCGATCGCGGTGCATGTCGAAATCGCGAATGTTTATTCACCGCATGGCGATGAACGATGCTGTGCCGGAACGAGAGTGTCCGATACCGAAGACGGGCGGGAGGCGGAAGAAGCGGAAGCGGCGAGGGCCGTCCACCATTCATATGAATGGTGGACAGATGGCGGGAAGAGAGTCGTTTAGCGCAGGCCCTGCAGGAGCAGCATGCCGCCGAAGGCGAGGATGGCGGTGCCGCCGGCCTTGATCATGACCTTGTTCATGCGGTTACCGGCGAGGAAACCGGTTGCATGCAGTAGTGCTGCTGCAAGCAGGAAGCCGACGCCGAATTTCCATGCGTCGGCAGAGGCAGGCATCTCGGCGCCATGCGCATAACCGTGGAATATCGCGAACACGCCCGCGAGCATGGCGCCGAGCAGGCCGGAGGGACGCAGGGCGATGCCGATGAATGCGCCGAGCAACAGCAGAGAGACGACGATGCCGCTCTCGACGAAGGACGGCATTTGGGCGGAAAAGCCGGCCAGGGCGCCCAGGCCCATCAGGGCGACAAAGCTCGCCGGTATGGTCCAGCGCGCCCGCCCCTGCTGCTGCGAGGCCCACAAGCCGATGCCGAGCATTGCCAGCAGGTGGTCGGCGCCGGTCAGCGGATGGAGAAAGCCTTCGAGCGTGGAGGTGCCGTGCAAGGGGTGCGCCCATAGCAGGGGTGGGAACAGGCCGAGGGCAATCGCCAGGGTTGAATGCCGGTGCAGTGCTTTCATGAGGATTCCTTTATTGATGATTCAGCAAAAATGGCTGCGCCCGGAGCAAAGCAAATACTGCACCACGCCGGATCACTGCGCACCGGCGCTGAGCGGATAGTCTTCCCGGCCGAATCAGGACGCGGCCGTGCACGGCCCGGCCATGTTGCTCTCCATCGCCATGTTGAGCGCATTGGCGATGCGATCGGCTTCGATCGCATCTGCCGTGCGGTGGATGACGAAGCTTTCTTCACGCGGGTTGCGGCCCACGACCTCATAGCACTGACTGCCATCGGGCAGCGGCGCAGTCCGGACATGGAAGTGGGCAAAGGCATCGAGAGAGAAGGGCGGGCGCATGTTCATGGTGGTGAGTCCTGTGTGTTGCATGCCACAGGAGATGCAAGACTCATTCCAACTCGCCGGGATCGGGATCGCCTAGGGAAGGTCCATCTGCACATTCTCTAAGTGAGGGCCGTTGCGCCGCCTGATATCGCGCCGGCTTATATGTCAAATTCGAAAATGAAATTAGACGAACGCGGACCGCTTCTGTACTCCTATAGCCCATGGTGCATGGCGGCACATGCGGCCGCCGTGCCGGATACCTGGGGAGGACAGACATGACCTGGCTCGAAATGATTGGATATGTGGCTTCCGGACTGACGTTCGCGACTTTTTACATGCGGGCGATGCTGCCGCTGCGCTATATCGCGCTCTGCAGCAATGTGTGCTTCATCGTGTATGGCTATTTCGCCCACCTGCCTCCGGTCCTGCTGCTGCACACCTTCCTGCTGCCGCTGAACGCGACGCGGCTGCTGGAAATGCGCCGCCTGCTGCGCCAGGTCCAACTGGCCGAGCGCGGCGAGGTATCGGTCGAAGCGCTGCTGCCGTTTGCGACCCGGCGCCGCGTTGCCGCGGGCGAGGTCCTGTTCCGCAAGGGCGAGCCTGCGCGTGAACTGTACTTCGTGCTTGAGGGCGTGGTGCATGTCGAAGAGGTGCAGATGGACATCGGGCCGGGCCAGATGGCGGGCGTGATCGGCGTCTTTTCCCCGGAGAAGGAGCGCCCCTGGAATGCCGTGTTCAAGACCGATGGGGAAGTGCTGGTCCTGTCGCAGGAAAAGGTCATGCAATCCTTTTGCGAGAATCCGCGCTTCGGCTTGTCTCTCGCCCGGCTCATCACGAAGCGTGCGATCGTCGACCTGTCGCGCCGGTCCTGAGGGTGCACGGAAGTGGTGAGCGGAAAGGTGTGCATGCACCATTGCAGGTCACGCTAACAGTGCCAACTTACTTGATGCCCAACCGGTCGCGTATTTGAGGGCCTTGGCCGAAGGGAAAATGATTTGCTGACTGCCCACCCTGAAGGCGGCGATCACCGTCGGCTCTTCGTCCGCGATGAATCACCTGGACCTCGCTGTTGGTCTTCGCTTCGAGCTTCCCGGCAGTTCGTTCGTCCAGGAGGACCGAGTTCTCCGTGCTGGTGATGGTCAACATCTTGATGGCCTGTTTCTGTTGCGGCCAGCTGTTTGGCTTAAGATGCGTGCTTCTGATTTGACTATTCCAGTCTCCATGATTCGAACCGATCCATTGAGCTGCCTCATCCACGATGAAGAATGAGACCGACCGCGTAACGGAAGGCAACCCGGGCCGAGCCCCGAAGGAGAGCCGGATTCCGCGAAATCGTTTCGACCGGATGGAATGGGCGGGCGCCTTTGGCGACCTTGGCACCCTGATCCCGTTCGTGACAGCCTATATCGCCGTACTCAGGATGGATCCGCTTGGCGTGCTCTTTGCCTTCGGTGCTGCGCTGATTGCCTGTGGCTGGTTCTACCGGACGCCGGTGCCGGTGCAGCCGATGAAAGCCATCGGCGCGGCTGCCGCCACGCAAGTTGCGCAACTCTCAATGGCACAGGGACCGGTCATGGCAGCCGGCTTGCTGACCGGCGCATTCTGGTTCCTCGCCAGCATGTCGGGCTTGGCAGGCAGAGTCGCGCGCTGGGTGCCGCGGGAACTCGCGCAATGCATCGTGCTCAGCCTGGGTCTGCGCTTCATGTTCGACGGCGCAAGGATGATGCATTCCGACTGGCTGCTTGCGGGGGTGGGTCTGCTGCTGGCGGTAGGCCTGCGCAAAAGCAGGACGCTTCCCGCAATGTTTGCCCTGCTGGTGCTGGGGATAGGCTACAGCCTCGTTAAGGATGCATCGCTGGCGGCGGAGCTGAAACAGATCTCGGTAAGGTTCCGGCTGCCGCAATGGCAGTCGCCGGGCCTGTCCTGGAATGATGTGCTGGTCGGCGCCATCTATCTCGCCTTGCCGCAGATTCCGCTCACGCTCGGCAACGCCATCATCGGTACACGGGAAGAAAGCAACCGGCTGTTTCCGGACCGGCCGCTGACGCTGAAGCGCTTGTCGGTGTCGACGGGCTTGATGAACCTGTTCAGTGCCGGCATGGGCGGCGTGCCCATGTGCCATGGCGCCGGCGGCATCGCCGCACATACGGCATTCGGCGCACGCACCGGCGGGGCTTCGATCATCCTCGGCACAGTACTCATCGTCCTCGCGCTTTGCTTCAGCGACTCCGTCGAATTGCTGCTGCGCGCACTCCCGGCCGCAGTAGTCGGCGTCATCCTGTTCGTGGCCGGCGCGCTGCTTGCTCGGGGAAGTCTGCCATCGCCCCGCATGACCCGGCGCATGCTTGTGGTCTTGCTCGTGGTTTGCATCGCAAGCTGGAACGCGGGCGCCGCCTTTGTCATCGGCTGGCTGCTGTTCCAGTGGGAGAAGCGGCGCTGTTAGGCGTTGCGGCAGCGTCCCGGTGACGTTGCCTGGCCTGTGACGATGCGGCGCTTTCCGGTGGATCAGCTCGACAGGTCGCCGCGTCCGAGCACCCGCATCAACGCATCCTTGCCGTGCGCCCGCAACTGCCGCTCGAGCTGTTCACGGGCGAGGTGTTCCGTTCCCGCCGGGCCGCTGGCAATGCGTTTTCCGGATGAACGTTCCGTGATGGCCCAGCCGCCGCGCTTGTCGTACAGCCAGGCGTGCAAGATGAATTGCAGCTCTTCGTAACCGGGAACCCCGACTTCTTCCCCCAGCAATTCCTGGGGCTGACCGAATTCATTCCGGATCAAAAACTTTTCCACGATCGACATCCTATAGGCAGGTTCGCGCTTTCCCGAAGGAGCCGGGCGGGCGGAATTGGTTCCGTTTGCAGGGCACGCTGGTACGCGACCGATGCGCATCATCACATGCGGCATCAAAGCATTGCGAAGGCAGATGCAAACCTGGCAATCGCCCTCGTGGTTTGCGGTTGTCCTTGGTCAACGTTATAATGGGCTGCCTTTATATTCGCGCAAATATAATTTGAACGAATGTAACGTCCGCAACAGGGTCGGTTTCCGGCCTGCAAGGATAGGCACATGAAGTTTCTTACCCGAAACGGCCGCATGCGTGTGGCGGCTTTTCTGGGCGCCGCGAGTTTTGTTGCACCTGCAATTGCGTCGCCCGACCTCACTGTGTACGGCAATCTCGATCTGGGCCTCGTCAAGGAGCGCGGGACGGCAGCGAGGCTGGACCGCGGCTACAACAACTGGCTTGGCATCAAGGGACAGGAAAACCTCGGTGGCGGCTTGTCTGCCATCTTCGATATCCAGACCCGCTTCAATCCGGATACCGGGCAGCAGGAAAGGCCGCTGACATTCTGGCAAGGCGAGTCGACTGTCGGCCTGCGCAGCAAGTCCGCCGGCACCCTGCGTCTGGGACGCGCGCTGACGCCGCTGTGGCAAAACGTGTGGGCTTACGAGCCCTGGGCAAACAGCGGGTTCAATGGTTCGCTGGCTACTTATCAGACCGGCAGCTACAGCAGCGACGGGGTGAATGACGCCGCATTGGGCTACGCCAATTTTTCGCGTATCGGCAATGGCGTGTTTTACTCCACGCCGGAATTCTCCGGCATGCGCGTCGACCTCGCATCCGAAATCGAAAGGGCGGACGGAGCCGATGCACGCACCGCAGGCGCCGCTTTCAACTATGCCAACGGCCCCCTCGCCGCGATGCTGTCGTGCGAGCGGAATGCCAGAAAGGATGACATCTGCTTCCTGGGTGCTTCCTACCGGCTCGGCGCGGCAACCGTGATGGGGTCCTATTCCCGCGCCAACCTCGCGAACGACGTGCGGGAGCGGAATATCGTGCTGGCCGGGACTTATGCCATCGGCGCCGACAGCCTGCGCGCCGGCTATGGCCGCAGCGATGGCAGCGGCGACATCCATAAAATCAGCGTGGGTTATGTCCACGCCTTGTCGGGGCGTACCGATCTGTATGCCGACCTCTATCGCGAGGACTGGATCGAGAGCGCGAACGGCATGGCAATCGGCATGAGCCATACCTTCTGAGGTCCTGGCAAACATCGCGGCCGGCGCGTCATCTCCGATGCGCCGGCCATCCACCGTGCAGGGAAGGGCAGTGACGGCATTCGCCGCCCGCCATCCTTCGCACCAAATCCACGCCCGCGAGGGCGTGCAATCCGGTCGTCGCATGACGGCACCTAAGAACGTTTAGGGGAATCTATGCAACTCGTCTTTTCCGCCGGGCTGATCCTGGCCATCGTATTGTGGGGTATCGTCTCGCCGGCATCGCTCGGCAAGGTATTCGACCTCGCCCTGGCCGCCACCACCAAGAACTTCGGCTGGCTGTATCTATGGGTGGTGCTGGCGCTCGTGGTGTTCGCCATCATTCTCGCGGTCAGCCGCTACGGCAATCTCAAGCTGGGCAATGAAGACGACGAGCCCGAGTTCTCCCTCGGCTCATGGTTTGCCATGCTGTTCGCCGCCGGGATGGGCATCGGGCTGGTGTTCTGGGGCGTCGCCGAGCCGATCTCCCACTACATGAGCGCGCCGCCCGGGATCCAGCCCGGCACGCCCGAAGCGGCCAATGCCGCGATGCGCTACGGCTTCTTCCATTGGGGCCTGCATCCCTGGGCGATCTACAGCGTCGTCGCCCTCGCGATCGCCTTCTTCCAATACCGCCGGCAGGGCGTGGCGCTGGTCAGCGAGGCCACGCGGGCATTGCCATGGCGTCCGATTCAGCGCATCTCCGGACTGTTCAATGTCCTGGCCGTCATCGCCACCGCCTTCGGCGTTGCCGCCTCGCTCGGCATGGGTGCCCTGCAGATCAACAGCGGCCTGAGTGCGGTGTTTGGCCTGGAGGTCAGCACGACGGCGCAGGTGTGCATCATCGTGGTGACGACGGCATTGTTCGTCGCTTCCGCCATCAGCGGCGTCACCAAGGGCATCAAATGGCTGTCGAATTTCAATCTCCTGCTCGCCGGAGTGTTGACGCTGGCCGTGTTCGTGCTGGGACCGACCGTTGCCATCATCGATACCTTTACCAACACGCTGGGCAGCTACATGAGCGACTTCGTGCGCATGAGTCTTCGCATGTCGCCTTTCCGCGAAAGCGGCTGGATCGGCGGCTGGACCGTGTTCTACTGGGCATGGTGGATTTCATGGTCGCCGTTCGTCGGCCTGTTCATCGCGCGCGTCTCCCGCGGCCGCACCATCCGCGAATTCATCATCGGCACGGTGCTGGTCCCATCGCTGGCGGCGTTCCTGTGGTTTTCCGTATTCGGCGGCACCGCCCTGTACATGGAAATCTGGCAGGGCATTCCGCTCGCGCAGGCAGTCAAGGCCGATGTGTCGACGGCGCTCTTCACCATGTTCAATGCCATGCCGATGAGCCTCGTGATGTCTACAGTGGCGACGGTCCTGGTGCTGGTGTTTTTCGTCACTTCCGGCGACTCGGCCATGCTGGTGCTGGGCATGATGAGCACCGGCGGCAATCCGAACCCGCCCGCCAGGACCAAGCTGATGTGGGGTGTCCTGGTCGCAGGCATTGCGGTCAGCCTGCTGCTGGCCGGCGGCCTGAAGGCGGTGCAGACGGCGACCATCGTGTTCGCCTTGCCGTTTGCCCTGGTGATCGTGCTGATGGTGCTGTCCCTGTGGCGTGCGATCCGCGAAGACTGGGCGGAAGAAGAGCGCAAGGAGCGGCAGCTGCGCCGGCGCATGCGCGAACTGATGTCCTGACAAGGTGAGGCACCGGCGCAAGCGCTCGTGCCGGGCCTGCTCCATGCACGACATGCACGGCGGCGCACTCCCTGCGGCCGCCGTTCGTGCTGCCGGCCGGCGGCCTCCCGGGCGATCCCCTTCCGCTGTAACCAAAATGGTGCGCACCGCACCGCAAAATCCCCGCCATTAATGCCCGGCGTGCAGCATTCCATGCCCGCCCGGGCGCGCAAATCCTTCTCCCTGCCTGATTGAACTGCTGCGGACACAGCAACAGTCGCTCGCCGCCTTCTTCTTACCAAAAGGAAATACTTGGCACCGGAATTGCTTATGCAGCAACCGGCACAGCATGAAGTAAAGGGCGGCAGCCGTCTCTTTTGCGCCCTGGCGCCAAAACTGTTCAACACGTTCAACACAGGAGAAGTAATGCAACACTTCAGATTCACCACACTACACCGGGTGCTGCTTGCGGCACTGTTTGCAGGCGCCGGCATGAGCTCCGCTTTCGCGCAGACCAGCGTCAACGTGGAAGGGCTCGTGGATGCCTTTGCCGGCTCCATGCGCATGGCCGGGGCGACCGACAGGACCGCCAAGGTGGACAGCGCCGGCATGTCGACGTCCTACTTCGGCTTCAGGGGCAGCGAGGATCTCGGCGGCGGAATGAAAGCCAATTTCGCGCTGACCGGCTTCTTCCGCGGCGATACCGGTGAATCGGGACGCTTCCCCGGCAATGAAACCCTGTTCTCGCGCGATGCGAACGTCGGCGTATCCGGCAGCTTCGGCGCCATCTCCCTCGGCCGCGGCCTTGCGCCCAACTTCCTGCCGAGCATCCTGTTCAATCCCTTCGGCGATTCGTTTACCTTCTCGCCGCTCATCCTGCACCTGAACGTTCCCTTGTTCAATGCCTCCGGCTGGAGCAGCTCGCTGGCCGGCGACACCGGCTGGAGCAACCAGATCAAGTACACCACGCCGACCTTCGGCGGACTGACGGCCAACCTGCATTACCAGTTCGGCGAAGCCGCGGGCGACACCGGCAAGAACAACATCGGCGGCAACCTGCTGTATTTCAGCGGCCCGCTGTCGCTGACGGCCTTTTATCACAAGGTGGAAGCGAACAATCCGCTCGACACGCCGCTCGGCAACGTGAAGGCGGTGGCCGGGCGCGTGGCATCCGAGCAGAAGGCCTGGTTCGTTGGTGCCGGCTACGATTTCAACGTGGTGAAGCTGAATGGGACCTTCGACAAGACCACGCATGATGCCGATTTCGAGGACAAGACCTACTCAGTGGGCGCAAGCGCCCCGGCGGGCAACGGCAAGGTGCTGATCGCCTACGCGCAAACGAAGCGCACGGGCGGCGGCCTCGACGGCAGCACGCGCAAGACGGCGTCCGTCGGCTACGATTACAACCTCTCCAGGCGCACCGATGCGTATGCGGTGTACATGAACGACAGGATCACCGGCTTCGACAGCGGCAACAGTTTCGGCGCCGGCATCCGCCACCGCTTCTGATCGACCAGAGCTACCTGAAGGCAAGCCGCACACTGCGACTTGCCCTTCTTATTTCCGGCACGTGCCCGGGGCCGTTTGATCAAAATCAAACGGCTCACCCTTCCGCCTCCTAATGTGGTCTATGACGTTTCGATCAATACGAACAAGAGTGTCGGAAGGAAATTGCAATGCGTATCTCGATAGCCGCAGCCTTGCTGTCCCTGCTTCTCGCCGGTTGCGCCGCCTCTTCCGGGTCGGGTGCAACGACAAGCAGTTCCGGGGATGGCGGCGCTGCCTCGGATGTCCTTGGCCGAGGCTCGTACGATGAAATCACGCGCTCCCGCCTGTGCCACGACTACTCTCACGAACTGTGGTGTCGGCCTTAGACTCGGCTTGCAAAGCTACCGTGAGGTCGGGTCGGCTTTCGACCTGCAGTGCGCGGCTTACCATCCGTACCCGTAAGCTCATCAGTCAAGATCCGTACCGCGCACCACGATTTTCAAATCGATCCTGAGTACGTTTAACAAAACCTTACGCTCCGCCAGCATATGAGCGAGCATGCGACTGAGATGCAGGCTTGAGGAACGTTTGTGTGCCGCTTGGCCGGTCAATGCTGCCCGGATATCGATGCGTAGCGGTCCGCCTTTTGGAGACGGGGGATACATCGGGAGATGTGTTTCGATAAGGGGCCAGAGTTGGCCAGGAAAGAGTGCTGTGGCGATGGCATCAATTCCGGCTGAGGACATACGTCATGTTAATACGTCGTTGTGGCGACCTTGCGCCTTACGTATTCAACTTACCCGTGCTTCCGCTTTCGGCCGCAAGGCGCCATTCCCACCTCCAGAAAGCAGCCGTTCGTCGCCTACATTTAGCCGGCAGAACCACGAAGCCGATTCGGCGGAAATTGCCAGACTGCGGCCCCAAGGTGGTCAGTTCGCAGAACACCGCAGACACCGCAACCGGCGCAAAAGCATGGGCCAATACAGAGATTCGGGATAGTAATGCGCTTGAACACCTGCAGCGACTCAATAGGAGATCAGGGGTATGGATCAAGCGATCTCTTGAAATCGGCATGAATGAATGCGACAAGAAAGTGCGCAACCGATTCCCACGCTCTCGACCTGAAGCCGCCGCTCGACTCAAAACCATCGAGTACCAAGACTATGCACGAGTGCTCGCCGACTTAACTTCGGCAAGTACTTTGAACAACAGCTGATTATGGACTGGCTTAACGAAATGATGCGTAAATCCGGCGTCTTGTGAAAGCAGGCGGTCTTGCGGTTGCCCGTACCCGGTCAATGCAATGTAGGTTTTATCCTCTAAAGCAGCACGTCGACGCAATGTCTTAGCTAAATCGTAACCGGTCATATCCGGTAAGCCAATATCAAGTATAAAAACATCAACCGGCTCCAGCTCTGCTTTGTTCAACGCGTCCTTAGCATTGGTAGCAATCGTCACATGGTGCCCAACCGCCTTCAGTAGAATGGCGAGCGAATTGGCGGCATCAACATTGTCGTCAACCACCAGGATGCGCAGCCCTGGTGATTCCATACCTTCGCTTCGTGCTTCCGGAAATGGTTCGCTCTCCACGTGCATTCGAGGAATACATATTGTGAATGTGCTTCCCTTACCAGGACCGTCACTGAAGGCTTCAACTTCGCCGTGATGAAGAGTCACGATGGTTTTCACGAGAGCCAAGCCGATGCCCAAGCCCCCCTGACTGCGATCCAAGCCACGGCCGCCCTGCGAAAAGAGTTCGAAAACATGCGGCAAGAGCGAGGCGTCTATGCCGTTGCCGTTATCAGTTACCACGATCTTGGCGCATTCCCTGTCTGCCTCGACCTTTACCGTGATTTCGCCATGGTCCGGCGTGTACTTTACCGCGTTTGTCAATAGATTGGTGATTACTTGGACTAAACGTGTCCGGTCGCCATTCACGGTGGCATGGTCGGCATCGATGCGAGTCGTCAGGCTATGCTTTCTTGCCTCGATCATCGGCCTGACTTGTTCGACAGCTGCCCCGATGATGGTTTTCAGATCGAGCGGCTCCGTCTCAAGACGAATTAACCCGCGAGTCACCCTGGAGGCATCCATCAAATCGTCGATCAGGTGGGCGAAATGGCCAATCTGCCGTGAAATGATATCGCTGACTTGCCGCACTCGGTCAGGATCATTGCTTGCCAAGCGAAGAACGTCGGCAGCCGCACTCACCGGGGCCAGCGGATTACGCAATTCGTGCGCCAACATTGCGAGAAATTCATCCTTGGAACGGTTCAGCCGCTCCGCTTCGGCTCGTGCAGCGCGCTCATTGGTAAGCAGCTTCTGGCGTTCTTCTGCGGCTTTTTGAGCCTGATCGTACAAACGAGCGTTATCAAGAGCCATTGCAGCTTGCGCGGCAAGGCCGGTGGCGAGGCGCTCGCTACGCTCGGTAAATACTGCAACCTGCGAATGGGCAAAAAACAGTCCGCCGATCACTTCGCCCGTATGGGATATCACTGGTGCTGCAAGATAACTTCTCACAGGCAGATGCCCTTTAGGCATTCCATAATGAGGAGCCGTTTTTCCGTAGCGGGGATCCTTCGTAATATCGTCACTACGAATGGCTGGTTCGCCGATGAATGTTGGTTTGAAAACGGCGGTCGCGCGTGGGTGCCCGAATCGATCGAAAGCCTCTTTCGATGCACCCGATAGCGTGTACAGCATGTAGGCCTCACCGCTAGCATCTTTGTCGTTATAAAAAAACGCGCCGAACTCTGCACCGGTCAAAGCGCGGCCGGAGTCGGTAACCACTTGCAGCAAGGCTTTTAGGTCGAGTGTTGCCGCCAAGGATTGTCCGGACTGATTCAGAAGCTCAAGAATCCGCGTTTCATCTTGCAGCGCCTCCTCGACCCGCTTGCGCTCGGTGATATCCAAAATCACCGCCAAAACCGAATCCGTCGCCTTGCCTTCAACCTTCCGAATCAGGCTCACCGTCGTACTTACCCAAACAGGCGTTCCATCCGGTTTGAGATATCGTTTTTCGATGTCAAACGGTTGACCATCCACGAGCAATTGATTGAATGCCGCTACACTTCTTTCCAGATCGTCAGGATGAACTAGATCATGGATGTTGACACCCAGAACTTCTTCTCGCGTACGGCCAAGGATTCGACACAAACGTTCATTCACGCGAATGAGTCGTCCTTGGAGATCGCGTTCTGCAATCCCTGCAGCCGTTTGCTCGAACAAGGCGCTCAGATGCTCTTCGCTGCGGCGCAAGGCAAGTGCTGAGTGTTTTTGTGCGGTCACGTCCCGGAAGAATATGGCGAATCCCTCATTCTTCAAGCAAGAAATCCGCATTTCGAGCCAGCTGCCGTTCGAGTTCTCCTGCTGATAGCTGAGTTCGACGATTGCCGGACTTCCGGTAACTGCGACGTCCTTGCACGCAGCCGCAACCCTGCGCCCTATGTCGTCCGTCCAGAGTTCCCAATGAGCTCTGCCGAGGACATCATCCGCAGGACGCCGCAGTATACGCAAGCCTTCCGCATTCACTTTTGTAATGCGCCCGTCCTCCCCGACCAGCATGAAGCCTTCGCCCATCTGATTGAGAATATGGTCGCTCTGGCCCCGTTCGATCTCAAGTCGCTGCTGCGTAGCAGCGTTTTCCATGGCAACCCATGTGCGATCGAGGACATCCCTGGCAGCCTGAATATCCTCCGTCGTCCAGATATAGGCATTCCGCTTGGTAGCGTTGATAGTGAAGGCGAGGCGACCATCCTTTAATACTGGGACGATCAGAATCGAACCGATGCCCAGTGCAAGATAACGATCCGCAAAATCACGCGTGCGCGGGTCTGTCGTCAAGTCGTTGCAAATGAACTCCTTGCCCGTTCTAAGCGTGCGAAGCAATGAAGGACTGAAGTCGTCAATTTTTCCGGATTCCGGTAGCGCTGGGACATTGGATTCGAACCAGCCGCTTTGCGTATGAAATATCCCTGTGGTGTCATCGACCTCGACGTACCAGCAGCCTGATGCCCCGAGATGCCTCGCCAGCATTTGGCCGGCTGTCGCCACTATCTCAGCAGGAGTTGTCAGTGGATGGAGTTTATCGGCCAAGTTGAGTTGAAACTGGCGAAGCTTTCTGTCCCTGACGATTCGGGTTGTCTCGACAACTGAGCAAAACATCCCCGCGATGACGCCTTGATCGTCTTGAATCGGAGAATAGGAGAATGTGAACCAGGCGCTTTCTGGAAGACCGGCGCGCTCGACAACGAGAGGCAAATCTTCAAAATAGCTGGGTTGCCCTTGAAGAGCGGAGTCAACGATGGGGCTGATGTCAGGCCAGGTTTCGCGCCAAACATCCTGGAATCGTGCCCCAAGGGAGCGCGGATGTTTATTCCCCAGGATTTCCGCATAAGCGTCGTTATAAAGAAAACCTAATTCAGGTCCCCAGGCTACAACCATTGGAAACTTTGAGTGAAGAATTAGCCGCACAACGGTGCGCAATGAAAGCGGCCACGTGCTTGGATTGCCGAGTACGGACGTTGACCAATCAAGCTCTCTCAGTAGGGCGCCAACTTTGCTACTTCCGGGAAAATCTCGATGTAGATCCACTGCCATTTATTTAACCTTGTTTCATCCGAGCAGCCATTTTATGCCAATGAGCAAAACTGCTCTTGATTGCTTATTGAAAGAAGAGGGGGATCATCCTTGGTTCCAGTCCTCCGTAACAAGCGCCGGGCGCTTAGTCCAAGGCTGCTCCGTCCGCGCGCCCTGGAACCACTGCTCGCGGAGGTCCGCGTCCTCGGTGACGATCAGCTGGGAGCCGAAGGCATCCTCCTGGGTGAACTTAAGCATCAGCCCGAACAAACACGGGACTGCCTTCAGGTTGGCACCTGCCTCCATCTTTTGGATCGAGCCTTTGGCTTCTTGGTAGGCCTGCTCGAACAGGAAATAAACCCGGGTTGGCTGGTCAATCAGTAGGAACCGGATGGAGCGGTTGTTTCCAGTCGCGGCAACCAGATTGGCAAATTTTCATCTTGTATGGTTTTCAACTGGGACATTTTGTCTCAATGTATGGAAAGTGCTTTTAAGTAGAATGCCTCAGAACGTGCAGCAACACCCTCCTCGCATGGCAGTCACTGACGTTCTCTCCTCTCTCATCTGCATTCGGCAAATCACTCCACTCGATGCCTTTGTTATTTCATAGGCAGATGAAATAACAACCGACGTTAATGAGCAAAATAATCAGCCGTGGCTTCGATGGTTTGATCAAAAAACGAAGCTGCTGAAGCAGCGTTTTGAGGTAGTGCTCCTCACGATAGATAGTGTCAAATAATAGCCCGGAAATACTCAAAATCATGGAATGGTTCCCTATAGTCGCCGTTACGTTCAAGTTTCTCGTGTTAGGCACGGGTATGTTCTTCGCCATCAAGTGGCATTACGACCAAGGGAAGAAGGGGAAGGAGAAGGAACGGCGCGCGGTGCTACGCGCTGGCGCCAAGGTGGCCGCAGTCTTCGTGCTATCGCTCCTGGGCCTGGGGCTCGTCACCTTCGTCCTTGCCAGGATGCTCGGTTTGGACTTGACCTTCCCATGATGGCAAAGAATAGTCGGCCGATATCCGGCGATGCGGCAGCAATTCCCCGATAAGGCTATCGGGCAGCGTCGGCAGGCGGGTCAGAGCCCGCTTCGGCAAATGGCATCGGCATCGCTGCGGGACTATTCATCGGCAAGCCATTAGGCATTGCATTGATGTGCTTGATAGCCGTTGCTCTGGGCATCCGCAGATTGCCGCGGGATTTGAGTTGGCGTCATATTTTCGGCGCGGGTCTGCTCGGTGGATTTGTTCCCCGCGCAGCACACTGGAGGATTTGTCAGCGTACCAAGCATCGGCGAGCTCTCACATAGCTTACGGCCTAGTTCGCATCGGCGTTGCGGCGCACCCAGCCGGTGGTGCGCTTCCCGATCACGGCAAACTGTCCATACATGGCCATTGCCATTGCGCCGACGGTGATGCGCCCGGCGATGGCCAGCGGGATCGCGACCTTGAGCGAGGCGAAGAAGTAAGGCAGGCCGACCTTCAGCAGGGCATCGGTGCGCCTTGCGCCCAGCACCCGCAGCACGACCTCGAACTCAGGCTCGGCGCTCGTCAATGAGCCAACTCCATCTCAATCAGCCGTTCCATCTCATCGGCGCCCAACGGCAAACTCAAAAGGTATCCCTGAGCAGAATCGCAGCCCTGGCCTTTCACGGCCGCGAGTTGATCAACGGTCTCAATCCCTTCGGCGCACACAGCGATTTCCAGATCATGGGTGACACCGATAATCGCCGCCAGGATTGTTGCCGTCCCTTTTCTGGGACGGCAACTCTTTCACCAATTCTTTGGAAGGCTTCACAACATCCAGGGGAAATTTCTGAAGGGAAGACAGCGCAGTCAATTCATTCCCGAATGCGTCAAGTGCAAGAAGCAGCCCGCTGTCCTTGATTTCATTCAGTAAGTTTGCCGAAAACCTCGGGTCCCAAAGCACGCTTTCACGTAATTCCAGCAGCAACGATGACAGAGGCAGTTTTGTTTCCTCAAGCGTCTTTTTCAGGATTTCCAGGTCTCTGTAGAAGAGGCTATGACATCGCTGGACTGACAATAAAAGAGAATTGGTTTCAAGGGGAAACTTCAAAGCCTAACCATGAGAGAAGTACCGTCGTCCCGTATCGCTCCACAGGCAGACGATTAGCTTGCTTGGTGGAATGATGGCTATTCGCCGCTAGCAGCCGTTCGGAACGTTTCAGCGTAAGGGCTCGTTATCCAGCTACCACGCTGGAGGTTTTGTCGGGCTTACCAAGCCTTGCCGGCTTCTCGCATGCGTGACGGCCTAGTTCGGATCGCCATTGCGGTGCGCCCAGCCGGCGGTGCGCTTCTCGATGACGGCAAACACGCATGCATGGCCGTTGCCATTGCGCCGATGGTGACCAGTCCGGCGAAGGCATGTGCATTGAAGACCGGGTCGACATGTGAGCTACCGGTTCCGACTGGTTGCGGCCGATCGATCGAATTTCTTGAAGGCCCCGCTCGGCGCGGCACCGGACGTTCGAAACGGATCTGCCACAGGAAAACCACGGCCAATACTGCCGCTCGCCTTTCCATGAATTGATTATTGCCTGATCATCTGCCACCTTCCATTGCGGGAGTGCTTCATTGATGTGCAATACGCAAGAATAATAAGAATTTTTGCACTTTACTTGCCGAGCGGGCGCTCCGATAATCCAGCACTACAAAAATATGTGACGCATGTCGGTTATGCGGCCGGTAAGAATTGGGCTCCAGTGCGCTGGTTGCCTAAGACGGCGTTTATAACGTGGCGCAGTGTGAACAACCTAGACAATGGAGACCCATCTTATGGCGGCAAACAAGCACACCATTTCCCTCGACATGGATTCATCGCGTTCTTCTCAATCCTGCAAGTCGGTCAAGTCATTGCGCAGCAAATCGAAGCGGTTGTTTCTTTCCACACTGTGCGCCCTGGCATTGGTGCCGGCTGCTGGCGCTTCTGCCGCAGAATGGGCACCAACCAAGCCGATACGGCTTGTAGTGCCATACGGACCGGGAGGTTCAAGTGATGTTATCGCCCGACTGGTTGCCAGGGAGATGAGTAACACGCTCGGTCAGCAGGTCGTGGTCGAGAACAAGGGCGGCGGTTCCGGCACCATCGCCATGCAGGATGTCGCGCGCTCCGCACCGGACGGATATACATTGGTGTTGGGACATGTCGGCGTGCTGGCTGTAAATCCCGCCATGTTTGCCAGGCTGTCCTACGATCCTGACCGTGACTTTGCGCCAGTCACTCATCTGGTCAATGTGCCGATGATTTTCGTGGTCAATTCTGAAGTGCCGGCTAAAAACCTTACGGAGTTCGTCGCCCTTGCCAAGTCCAAGCCAGGCGAATTGAATTACGGCTCCGCAGGAAACGGCAGCGCCGGGCATCTGGCCTTTGAAATGCTCAAGCAGGCTACGGGCATAGATGTGGTGCATGTGCCATACAAAGGAACCGGTGCACAATTGACCGACCTGCTTTCGAATACCACCAGTGCCGCATCCGCAGGCGTGCCACCATTCTTGCCCCACATGAAGACAGGGCGAATCCGGGCTTTAGCCATCGGCTCGGCACAACGCATTCCTCTGCTGCCGGATCTGCCCACAGTTGCCGAGTTAGGGTATCCGAACTTTGAGAGTTCCCAATGGTTTGGCCTGCTCGCGCCCAAAGGCACGCCAAAGGAAGTGGTCGCACGTTTGCATAAAGACGCTGTAAAGGCATTGAATTCACCAAACGTCAAACAACGCTTGCAGGAAGATGCCTCCATTTCCGTGGGAGCGGGGCCGGAAGAATTTGCTAAATTCATCAAGGCTGAGCGCGTACGATGGGGAGAAGTCGTGCGTAAAGCGAAACTGAAAGCCGAGTAAGCTGACCACTGTTTCGCTCGGTCGGGGATCGCAGACTGCATCGGGTCGGCGCTTGCAGGGCATTGAATGACCAGGTTGCAGTGCTGGCCTCCGCCACCCCACTCATGCGGCAGTTGCCCATGCAAGCGCTGCTTTCTGCAACTTCGCACGATACTCTGCGCGCCCAATTTCTATCGCGCCGGCCGAGGCGAACTAAACGATGGAACGCATCAGCAAATCATAGAAGAGCTGAGCGGCCGCACCTAGCGCTCGGCCTCTTCGCTTGATCAATCCGAGGGTGCGCGCAACTTCCGGCTGAGTGAGCGGAACGCTTACCAGGGTAGGATGGCCTTCCGGCGGCATCGCAAGGCGAGGTACTACGCCAAGTCCCGCTCCCGCCTGCACCAGGCTTACCAGTGCGGGAACGTGATGCACTTCGCAAAACCACCGGGGGCGGCTGCTGCTTGTGCTTAAGGCCTGATCAATCAACAGCCGGTTGCCGCTGCCCTGCGCAAGGCTGATGTAGTCATATTTCTCCAGTTCACTCCATTTGACCTTTGTCCTCTTTGCCAAAGGGTGATCCTTGGGACATGCGACAACGAATGGGTCATGCATGACAGGCTGGAACTCAAGGTCTGCTTCCTGCGCGCCAATGTAGGTCACGCCGAAATCGGCTTCACCTCTCGCCACGTTCAGCAGGATATTTGACGAGGACTCGTCAATGAGCCGGACCCGTATGCCCGGATATTGTGCGTGATAGTCCCGTACCACCCTCGGAAGAAAATAGGCCACAGCGGACGGCACGCAAGCGATGGTGATTTGACCGGAAATACGTTCGGCTACGTCAGTAATGCCGAGCAGGGCACTATCCAGTTCGTTCAGTACGTTACGGGCCTTTGGTACAAAGCTTCGCCCGACCGTCGTCAATTCCACCTTGCGGGTAGTTCGCACAAAGAGCGATATCCCGAGCGCTTCTTCCAGCTTGTCGACACGTCGTGACAGCGCCGATTGGGAGAGATGCAAAGCATCGGACGCTGCCTTGAAGCTGCCAAGGTCGGCCACGGCAAGAAAAGTGCGCAAGTCCGCGAGGTCGAAATTCATGCGTCAGAGACAATAATTGATCGAATATTTGCACTTTACACTAATTATGGTGCTCTGGATAATGCAATTTTTCCAGGCGGCGGCTGTCATGGCGTCACAAGGCATGCGAAAGGCGCTGCTCGTTATCTATTACTCGCACAGAACTGCCGAACAGCTACCGCGCCTACACGAACAGCATCGATAGATTGATAAACAAGGAGTACCACCGTATGAACACACGCGCCGCAGATCAGGTCGTTGTCCCCGAAGCCGAACTCACCGCAATCGGCATCAAGGCTTTCAAGGGGCTGGGTCTTTCGCAAGCGGATGCCGAAGATGTGTGCCGCGTTCTGGTCCTGGCGGATCTGTTTGGTCTGGCTACGCACGGGTTGAGCCGCGTAGAGTCGTATGGCGAACGCCTGCTTGTCAACGGAATCAATCCGCGCCCGAAAATTTCCGTCGAGCGAGTGGCTCCTGCGATAGTGCGCGTCGACGGCGATAATGCGGTAGGTCCGGTAGTCGGCATGCACGCCCTGCGCGCAGCTATGGAGGTAGCGAAGGAATGTGGCGTCGGCATTGCGTTTGCGCGCGGCAGCAACCATTTCGGCCCCGTTTCCCCATATTCGCTCATGGCGGCAGAAGAAGGGTTCGCGAGCATTATCGGCAGCAATGCGACTACAACGATTGCTCCTTGGGGCGGTAGCGATGCTCGATTGGGTAATAGTCCGGTCGGATTCGGTGTGCCCAATCCCGGAGGCGCGCCGTTTTTGCTGGATATGGCGATCAGCGTGGCAGCACGTGCCAAGATTCGCAATGCGCTGAAGCGGGGCGAAGCTATTCCCGATACATGGGCCACCGACAAGCATGGACGAACCACAACAGACCCGGCGGCCGCGCTCGATGGCTTCCTGTTGCCCATCGGCGGACACAAAGGATATGGACTCGCGTTGCTGGTGGACCTGTTCGCTGGATTGCTGTCCGATGCTGCCTACCTGACGCATGTGAAGTCTTGGGTGGATGCGCCCGACCAGCCGCAAAATCTCGGTCATTTCTTCATTCTCATCAATACCAGGCTGCTTGGCTCGACTGAATGGCTTGCAAACCGCATGAACGACTTTGCAGCGATTCTGCATGACAGCCCGCCAGCCGACCCTGCCAAGCCAGTGCTGGTACCGGGAGAAATAGAATTGGCCAAGATGGAGCGCCAGCGCAAAGAAGGTATCAACATTGGATCAGACGTGCTGGCCCTGCTGCAGAAACACGCCACCAATGCTCCGGCATAGCCTGGGGTCTTGCAGCACGTAACCCAACAGGGAACAAGGAATCGGGACATGAAGAAGATGCCGCTGCGGGCGGCCGCGCCGGTCCCGAGATGTGCGCGTGCGGCAAGCGTCGCGAATTATCCGGGCCTGCCCATCGAATCTGTTGTTCCCTGTGTGCCCGGCGGGAGTGCGGGGATCAGCCCTTGTCGTGGCGATGGGTTTGGTGAAGCCTGCCTGCAATCTTAACTTTTAAATCCAAGAACGCTTATCATGACCATCGACCCCTCCATCATCTCGGCATTCACTCCAACTGGCCGCCTTCGTGCATCCATTAATCTCGGCAACCCCATCCTTGCCAATCGTGATCCGGCGACCGGGGAAGCCTGCGGAGTTTCAGTTGACCTGGCACGCGAATTCGCGCGGCGCCTTGGCGTGGAAATTGAACTCGTCGTGCTCGATACGGCGGGCAAATCCGTTGAGACAGTCAAAAATGAGAAGGCGGATATCGGCTTTTTCGCAATCGATCCATTGCGGGGCGAAGGAATCCTCTTTACGGCGCCCTATGTACTGATCGAAGGCAGCTATCTAGTCAGGCAAGAATCGTCATTGCAACGCAATGAAGATGTCGACCGCGCCGAACACCGCGTGATGGTCGGCAAGGGAAGCGCTTATGACTTGTTCCTTACTCGCGAACTCAAACATGCGCAGATCCTGCGAGCGCCAAGTTCCCCGGCCGTCGTGGACACATTCCTGGCCGAGAAGGCCGATATCGCCGCCGGGGTAAAGCAGCAGCTGGAAAGCGATGCGCAGCGTCTGTCTGGGTTACGTTTGCTACCCGGGCGTTTCATGGTCATCGAGCAGGCAATGGGCACTCCGAAAAGCCGTGGACAACAGGCCATAGACGCGCTCGCTGCGTTCGTGGAGGAGATGAAGCGATCAGGCTTCGTTGCAGAGGCATTAAGGCGCCATGGCATTCAGGGCGCAGCAGTAGCGCCATTGCGCGAGGTGAAATAGACACGATCTCCGGCCTGGTTCGCGGACCGCCGATATAACCTATCGATCGGAAATCAAGATATAAGCATTGATAGCAAGCGCCGCCAAATGATTGCACGCATTGCGGCCTTGCCATTTTCCGCAAGTTGCAACCGGAATGCTCCGACCCGGGCGCGTACACCTTGCGGCGGGCGCATACCAATTCGAGTGCAATCGGCCTGCTGCTGGCCGCAGAAGGGTGCTTCGACCCCGTCAGCGACTTCATCCCGATCAAGGTCGTCAAGGCGAGCCACGGCAAACCGACATGGAATACCGCTTCTGGCAACTTGCAGCCGTTCAGAACGGTTTCGCGTAAGGGCTCGTAATCCAGCTAGCACGCTGGTGCTTTTGTCGGGCGTACCAAGCCTTGCCGACTTCTCGCAAAGGTCCCGGCCTAGTTCGCATCACCATTGCGATGCGCCCACCCGGTCGTGCGCTTCTCGATCACGGCAAACAGTTCATACATGGCCATTGCCATTGCGCCGACGGTGACCAGTCCGGCAAAGGCAAGCGGCATTCGCATCGATGAGCCGGCCGACACCAGCAGGTAGCCGATGCCTTCGTTCGAAGCCGTCATTTCGGACACGGTAGAGCCGACGAATGCCAGCGTGATCGCGACCTTGAGCGAGGCGAAGAAGTAGGGCAGGGCGCGCGGCAGGCCGACCTTCAGCAGGACGTCGGTGCGCCTTGCGCCCAGCACCCGCAGCACGTCCTCGAGTTCCGGTTCCAGCGTCGCCAGCCCGGTCGCGATATTCACCATGATCGGAAAGAAGGAAATCAGGAAGGCAGTCAGCACCGCCGGGCCGACGCCGATACCGAACCAGACCACCAGGACCGGCACGAACGCCGCCTTCGGCAAGGCGTTGAACGCGGTCATGAGCGGATAGGCGGCAGAATAGAGCAACGGCGACGAGCCAAGGACCACGCCGAGCAGCACGCCGACTGCAACCGCGATAGCAAAGCCAGCCATGGTCACCCAGAAGGTGCGCAGCGCATGGCTTGCCAGCGGCCCGGCGAATTCCATCATGGCCTGCCCGATGGCGAGCGGACTCGGGAAAATGAATTCCGATACGGAGAACATGCTGCAGATGGCTTGCCACAGCAACAGAATGGCTGCGAGCAGCAGCCAGGGAGCAAACAGCTTGACGGTCTTGGTATTCACGGCAGCAAAGTGAAAGTCGATGGATCTTGCAGCGGGCAGGGCAGGCGCTCAACCATGCCGCACCCGGCCGATATGCTCGCGCAGTTCATGCACCAGTTCAGTGAACGGTTCGGAATATGTCACGTCGAGCTCGCGCGACTGCGGCATGGGGTTTTCCTTGCGCACCACGATGCGGCCGGGGCGCTTGCTCATCACGTAAATCGTGTCGGCGAGGAAGGCCGCTTCGCGCAGGTCGTGCGTCACGAGAATCACATTGAAGCGATGCTCCGTCCACAGGTCGCGCAGCACGCACCACAATTCTTCCCGGGTGAAGGCATCCAGTGCGCCGAAGGGCTCGTCGAGCAGCAGCATCTTCGGCTCGTGGATCAGCGCCCGGCAGATCGAGGCGCGCTGCTGCATGCCACCGGACAGTTGCCAGGGATACTGGTCGGCATAGCCGTCCAGTCCCACCTGCTTCAAGAGGCGCAGGGCCTGCTCGACATATTCGTCCCTGTTGCGCCGGAAGCGGCTGCGGTGTGGCTCGACGATTTCCAGCGGCAGCAGGACATTGTCGAGCGTGGTGCGCCACGGCAGCAGCGTGGGTGCCTGGAAGGCCATGCCGACGAACTTGAGCGGGCCGGTGACCGGGGTGCCGCCGATGGCAACGCTGCCCTGGGTCGGCGCTTTCAGTCCGGTGGCCAGCTTCATGAAGGTGGACTTGCCGCAGCCGGACGGTCCGACGATGGCGATGAATTCGCCCGGGCGGGCTTGCAGGGTAATGTCTTCCACTGCATAGCCGGCTGCGCCGCCGTAGGCGAGGAAGACGTTCTGGAAATCGACGAACATGATGGATCGGCTAACTCAAAAAAAGCCCCTCGCCGCCGGGACGACGAGGGGAAATACCCTTGGGATGGCGGTTACTTCGGAAAAACCTTGAGCTCGGCCTTCGACGGCAGGAAGGAATCGTCCCAGACCATTCTTGGATCGACGCGGGTCTTGGTCTGATAGACATCCGACACCTGCGATGCCATCAGCGACAGCCGCGGCGCGGAAACCTGGCCGAATCCTTCGGCCTTCGCATGCGGCGTGACGATGGCGCTGGCGATCGCGAGTTTCAGGCGGCGCGCCTCGAGCTTTTCATCGATCAGGCCGTCGCGTTCCCTGACTGCCTTGACCGACTCGTCGGGATTGGCGAGCACGAACTTGGCTGCCTTGGCGAAGGCGCGCAGGAAGCCCTTGACTGCTTCCGGGTGCCGCCGGGCGAAGGCGCTGGAGGCGACGATCGCATTGCCGTACAGTTTCACGCCATGGTCGGGATAGGGTAGCACCACCGCATCCTCATCCTTGATGCCGCGCGCGTTGAGGTTCAGCAGCGACGTGAAATAGAAGCCGGTGATGGCGTCGACATCGCCCTTGACCAGCATCGTTTCGCGCAGCGGCGGATCCATGCTGATCCAGTTTGCCTTGGCCGGATCGAGCTTGTTGGCCTCGGCGAAGATCGGATAGGCACGGCGGCCGGCATCGAAGACCGGGGCGCCGAGCTTCTTGCCGGCGAGGTCGGCCGGCGTCCTGATGCCGGACTTCTTGAGCGCGAAGATCGCGGCCGGAGTGTCGTTGTAGACCATCATCACGGCCACCGGCTTGTTGGGCGCGGTCGGGTTGTTGCCGATGAATTCCATCAGCGCGGCCAGATCGGCAAAGCCCATGTCGTAGGAACCGGAAGCCACGCGGTTGACCGCATTGCCGGAGCCGTTACCCGCATCGATCGTGACATCAAGCTTCTCGTCGGCGAAATAGCCTTTCGACTTGGCCACGAGGAAGAGCGCGGCCGGGCCTTCGAAGCGCCAGTCGAGCTGGAAGCGGATCTTGTTGTCCTGGGCGAAGCTGTGGGCGGCGACGGCGCACAGCAGCACGGCGGCGGTACTACGCAAGATGCGGTGAAGGTTCATTACATTCCTGTGTCGATGCGGTTGAAGAGATTGCAGCAGGCGTTCCTTGAATCGGCTTGCGCTGCTGCGCCTTACCTCATTCAGCAATATCCGTACCAGAAATATTCTTCAAGGCAATCGCACTGCGCACCCTGGTGTGCACCTTGACGTGCACCGCGGCGGCGCATGGAAGACTGCGATCTGCACGCCCGCTGCGCATGACTGGCGCATGACTTCGACCTGCACCAATATGTGGCGGTGGCTATGCTTCACTGCATACGCTGCGCGGTTCCGGACCTCTTCTTACCTGCCAGAGATTAGGTTACATCGACAGGACCATTCCATTCGTCGTGTTCCGACCTGACTGGCTTGGGAATGGCGGCCCACGCCGCGCCTTTGCCGCGGCCGGCTGCGAAGATTCACATCACGCCGTATTTCATCCCGAGTTCGCGCAGCATGCGCCGGTAGGCGGCGGAGAGACGGTCCGCGGGTTGCGGCACTTCCAGGCCGGGCTGGAGCGGAATGCGCTTGGGCCGCTGCGATTCAAGGATGGCGAGGTCCTGCATGAAGATCCGGCCCTGGAAATCCCGCATCTCCTCATCGCTGGAGCCCTCGTCGGTCGTCGCCAGCACCATCCAGGCCTGGCAGTGTTCCTCGTCGATCGGCTGCACATGCAGGCTGATCACATCGGCCAAACCGGACTGCTCCTGCGGCAGCTTGGTCAGGATCGCCGACAGCGGGCGCACGACGCGGTAGGTGTATTCCACCATCGAGCCGCCGGAGGCCTGCAGGTTGGATTGCGGCTGGTAGGCAAAGCATGCAGTCGCGATCACGCCTTTCATGCCGGTGCGGCCGAGCTTGTCGTCGAATGCCGCCACCTTGTAATCCGGGACTTCGGCATGGCCGGTGTCGCCGAGGATGCCTTCGTGGATGAACGCGAAATGCGCCATGTCGAGGAAATTCTCGATGATGCGCGGCCCGCAGGCATGCACCGGGAAGGGGCCGCACAACACCTTGCGCAGGCCGGGATGCTCGTATTCGGGAAAGGGCAGCAGGCTGCGCTCCGGATCTCCGAGGCAGACCCACGCCAGGCCATAGGCTTCCTGCACGTTGAAGCGGGCGGCGCAGGCATTTCTCGGTGGCGTGTTCTGCGGGTGCGCCGGCTGCAGCCGGCACTGGCCGGAAGCGTCGAACTGCCAGCCGTGATAAGCGCACACCACACGGTCGTTCGCAACCCGGCCGAGCGACAGGCGCGCGCCGCGGTGCGGGCAGCGGTCATCCCAGGCGTGGATTGTGCCGTCGCTGGCGCGCCAGAGCACCAGTTCATGCTCCAGCAGGCGCGCCGGCAGCAGGCAGCCCGGCTTCAGCGCGGCGGCATCGGCCACCGGATGCCAGTCGTTCAGGAGAAGCGGATCCATGGATGGCTCCTCAGGACCAGAAGCCGATGTGCGGGGCTGCGGCTTCCTGCTCCAGTTCGGCAATCGGACCGAGCACTTCGATGGGACGCTGGCCGCGCGCGAAGACTTCGCGGCAGGGCAGCGACAGCGTGGGATTTTCCGGATGGTTGCCGGTCAGTTGCAGCAGGCGCTGTTCCGCCATCGCATAGACGACGCGGCCGATGCTGCACCAGTAGATCGCGCCGGCGCACATGGCGCAGGGTTCGGCATTCGTATACAGCGTGCATCTGGCGAGCGCTTCGGGGAGAAGCCGGCGCCCGGCTTCGGCTGCCGCGAGCCGTTCCGCATGCTGGGTGGGGTCGCCTTCCGGCGGCATCGAATTGTTGCCGGCCTCCGCCATGATGCGGCCATGCTGGTCGACCACGATCGCGGCGAACGGATGGCGCCCGACGTCCTTGGCGCGGATCGCCAGCGCCAGCACGTACTGCATGTGGCGCCGGTCTTCGGCAGTAAGAGGGATGATGCTGGGGGAGCCGTGATGCGGCGTCATTCTTTGCCTCCGGAATGGGTATCGGGTCAGGGGCGCGGCCGCTCCGCTGTCGGCAGCCGCACCTTGGAATGAGCAGAAAGGGCAGACGGACGTCAATGCGGCATGTTGCCCTGCACGCCCTTCACGTAAAAGTTCATCCCCTTGAGGAAGCCGGCATCGGCTTCCTTGTCTGCGGCGAGGACTTCCTTGCCGGACTGGTCGAATACCGGGCCGGTGAAGATGATCTGCTTGCCGGCAGCGAGTTCCGCCTTGCGCTCGGCCACCAGCTTTTTCACGTCGTCCGGCACCGCCGCCCCGATGCTCGCGAGGTCGATCGCATTTTCCTTCACGCCCCACCAGGTCTCGCCACTGCTCCATGTGCCGTCAAGCGCGGCACCGACCGCATGCTTGTAGTATGGCGCCCAGTTGATGATTGCGGAGCCGAGATGGGCCTTGGGCCCGAAGGATGACATGTCGGAATCCCAGCCGAAGGCATATACGCCTTTTTCTTCGGCCGCCTGCAGGGTCGCCGGCGAATCGGTGTTCTGGATCAGCACATCGACGCCCTGGCCGATCAGGGTCAGGGCCGCATCGCGTTCCTTGGGCGGATCGAACCAGGACGAGACCCAGATCGGATGCGTGCTGACCCTGGGATTGACCGACTGCGCACCGAGCGTGAAGGCATTGACGTTACGGATCACTTCCGGAATCGGGAACGAAGCAATCACGCCGAGCTTGTTGGTCTTCGTCATCTTGCCCGCGACCACGCCGGCGAGATACGCGCCTTCGTATGTTCGCGATTCATAGACCGACATGTTCGGCGCTGTCTTGTAGCCGGTAGCATGCTCGAATTTCACGTCCGGGAATTGCCTCGCGACTTTCAGCATCGGTTCCATGTAGCCGAAGCTGGTGGCGAAGATCATCTTGTTGCCCTGCGATGCAAGGTCGCGGAACACCCGCTCCGCATCCGCGCCTTCCGGCACTTTTTCGACATAGGTGGTCTTGATCCGGTCGCCGAACTCGGCTTCCACCGCTTTCCTCGCATTGTCGTGCGCGAACGACCAGCCGGCGTCGCCGACCGGACCGATGTACACGAAGGCGACTTTGAGCGGTTCAGCCTTGGCGGCAGTCGCCGCGCCTGCGGGCTGTACGGCTTCCGGCCTGGTTTCTTCCTTCTTGCCGCATGCGGCTAGCATCAGCGACGAAGCCGCAATGACCAGTCCCGACTTGAGTGTGCTGCGTTTTTTCGGATCGAACATAAGATTCCCTGAAGTTGTTCTGAATGTTCAAACGATTGCGTGCTGCTGCCGTTCTTGATAGCAATATCCAAGCCAGGGATTCAGGCCGTATCCAGTCCAGGTCATGCGGGATCGGAACCAGCGCCGGGATGACGGCGGCATAGGGCATCGTCATGAACCGCCGCGGCGACAGAGATGCATTCACATGCTGCACACACTTGGTTCGCCGGCATGTGGCACGCACTGGTATGGAGTGCGCGCGGGCCTCGGTGCGTCGATTCGGTGCGCGCCTGAAGAAGTCTTGCATGGCGCGTATTGCGTGCACTGCTTGAGTCGGACGCAGCAGGCAGTCGCGTTCGCCGCCGCCGCACGGTATCCTTGGCACATGCGGTGCTGCTCCGGCAACCCCCATTTAATCGATTGGAACCGAAAGTATTGACGATGCAAAAGACGACCCTGGTACGCAATGCGGCCATCCTCATCACCATGGACGACGCCCGCCGCGAAATCACGGATGGCGCGGTATTCATCCGGGGTAACGTGATCGAACAGGTGGGCCAGAGCGCCGAGCTGCCGCAGACCGCGGACGAAGTCATCGACGCGCGTGGCCACGCGGTGCTGCCCGGTCTGGTGAATACCCACCACCATATGTACCAGAGCCTGACGCGCGCGGTACCGGGCGCGCAGGATGCGGAATTGTTCGGCTGGCTGCGCCAGTTGTATCCGGTCTGGGCGAACCTGAATGCGGAGATGATCCGGGTGTCGACCCTGACGGCGATGACGGAACTGATGCTCTCGGGCTGCACCACGACCAGCGACCATCTCTATATCTATCCGAACGATTGCCGGCTCGACGACAGCATCGAAGCTGCCCGGCATATCGGTATGCGCTTTCACGCGGCGCGCGGCGCCATGAGCGTGGGGCAGTCGCAAGGCGGCCTGCCGCCGGACAGCGTGGTGGAAAGCGAAGCCGCGATCCTCAGGGACACCCAGCGCCTGATCGAGACCTATCACGACGGGCAGCGCCATGCAATGCTGCGCATCGTGGTCGCGCCCTGTTCGCCCTTTTCGGTGTCGCGCGACCTGATGCGGGAGTCGGCGCGGATGGCGCGCAGCTTCGGCGTGTCCCTGCACACCCACCTGGCGGAAAACGACAACGACGTTGCCTACAGCCGCGAAAAGTTCAACATGACGCCCGCGCAGTATGCGGAGGATTGCGGCTGGGTCGGGCACGATGTCTGGCATGCGCATTGCGTGAAGCTCGACGATGCAGGTATCGATTTGTTCGCGCATACCGGGACCGGGGTCGCGCATTGTCCCTGCTCCAACATGCGCCTGGCCTCCGGCATTGCGCCGGTGCGCCGCATGCGGGACCGGGGCGTGCCGGTCGGGCTGGGCGTGGATGGCAGCGCTTCCAACGATGCCGCCCACCTCCTTGGGGAAGCGCGGCAGGCGATGCTGCTGCAGCGCGTCGGCTTCGGGCCGGCGGCGATGACGGCGCGCGAGGCGCTGGAAATCGCGACCCTGGGCGGCGCGAAAGTACTCGGGCGCGACGACATCGGCGCGCTCGCGCCCGGCATGTCGGCCGACCTCGCGATGTTCGACCTGCGCCAGGTCGGTTTCGGCGGCGCCTTGCACGACCCCGTCGCCGCCCTGGTGTTCTGCACGCCAGCCAGCGTCGCCTGCAGCATCATCAATGGCCGTGTGGTGGTGCGCGAGGGCCGGCTGGTCAGCGTGGAACTCGAACCGGTGCTGGAAACGCACAACCTGCTTGCACGGGAACTGGCGCAAGCGGCGCGCTGATCGCCTGCTTGCTGGGCTGCCGGATCATTTGGGTCATCGACTGGCGAAGGCGGTGCCGGAAGCAGGTGAATACATTTTTATTTCTTCTCCGGCATGGCTGATGAGTGATGGCTGGTAATCAGCCATTGCTTTCCATCCCAGGCATAGGTGTAGGTATAACGCGCCGCAACCATCGCTCCCGTTCTTGCGAAGGTGAAGGTGTATAGCCCGGCATCAACGGCGGAATTGCATCCCAAATAAATCCTGCGGGAATTGATCTTGCCTGAGGGACGGTCCATCAAGAATTTTTGGAAGTAGTCTTCCCGCTCGGCCGTGGTAAGGCGCGGCTGGTTAGAAACAGTAGGAAGAAGAATTGCAGTCTCCGCGTAATTGGCTGTCACCTTGTGCGGATCTCCGGTTTGCAGCGATTGGTTCCACCGATCAAACAGGGCTGCAATCTCTTGTTCCGATATGGACCTGCACTCTTCTGTGCGCGATGCCTGCACGCCCTGTTTCGTAGCGCATCCGAAAAGCAGCAACGACAGAACAACCGCGCCAAATAGTTTCATAGAAAGACTCCTTCGGTCCACGAGCCAGGCCGCACAAGCGGCGCCGCTTATACAAAAATAGGCGACGCCGAGACAAGTGGCGTGAGCAATATCAACGAACCGGGCTGCTTGCGGCCAGAAGCAGAGACCTGCAGCTCCCTTTACTTTGAGGCCTGCAACAGTATCGTCAGCTTGAGATCCGGACGTCCCTGAAGCTGGAGCGCCATCTGCTCGAATGTCAGGCGTCCGGCAAAGGGATGCATGAAGGTCCTGATGCCGCCTTCTCTTGTCACTACTTCCTGTGCATCCCACAGCAGCGCGAAATCGCTGCTGCGGTCGCGCAACGCGGCGATCAAATCCTTGATCGGCGGATCATCGATTCCCTTTCCGCATTCCGCCCGAAACTCCGCGACCAATCGCCGGGCGCGTTCTGGCCAGTCAACAACAAAGTCTCTGGCGGAAGCTTGCAAAAACATGAACCTGAGCAGATTGCGCTCGCCCTCCAGGCTTTCCTTGCCCAACCAGGTCAGAAAAAGTTGTGCCGCCGGGTCATTCCATGCCACGGCGTTCCATTGGCGATCCAGGACATATGCCGGTGTCGATATGACTTCAACTAGCCCCGATATTTCTTTGGCTTTTGCATCAGCGAGGTCTTTTATGTGCGCATCGGGATCTACCTTGTCAGCAAGCCTGAAGAGATAGCTTCGCTCAGCCTTCGACAAGCGCAAAGCCGTAGCAAGGCCCGAAAGCGTCTTTGCAGATGCCGTTACAGGCCTTCCTTGCTCCAGCCATGTTATCCAGGTAGCACTGACGCCACAAAGGACGGCCAGTTCTTCACGCCTCAAGCCCGGGGTTCGACGGCGCTCGCCTGTGGGAAGACCGATGGATGCCGGGCCTATGCGTTCGCGGTGAGCGCGGACGAACGCGCCGAGTTTGCTAGTCATTTTTCGTTCGCATATGGGTGAACTGGTAGCTCTTATACCAGGATAAATTGTCATCTTTTAATAGCATGATTCTGCAGCTATCCTGCGCAGCAGACAATGCCAATGCCAACTTAAAGGAGTTGACCATGCCAGAAGCACGCCTCGATAGCGCGAGCAAATTCGACCCTGCGCGCGCCGCAGAATATGAACAGCAAAGCCGTATCGCCCTTGCCGGCTACGATGCATGTCATGAGCTGGCAGCCTGCATGCTCTCTGCCCAGTTGGGGACAGGAAGTGCGGCGAAGCTGCTGGTAGTAGGGGCAGGTGGTCCGGCGCAGGAAATCACGAGAGCAGGGCGCATGGAATCCAACTGGCGCTTTACGGCAATCGATCCGTCGGAGCCGATGCTGGAGATTGCCCGGGCCCGGATTGCCGAGGCAGGCATGGCCGGGCGGACTGAAGTGATCCTGGGACGAGTGGAGGATCTGCCAAATGAACCGGCGTTTGATGCTGCGACCTTAGTCGGTGTTCTGCACCACTTGCCTGGCGACGAAGCAAAACGGGAGATACTCCGGGCAATATCGTCCCGCCTCAAGCCAGGGGCACCGCTGATATTGGCAGGCAATCATTATGCTTACGCCAGCGAGCCGCTCATGCTGAAAGCCTGGGGTGAACGCTGGCGTATGCACGGCGCAACTGCAGATGAGATCAAGGCCAAACTGGGCAAGATTCTGCAAGGGGCCGATCCGCCGCATTCCGAAGCAGCTGTATTCGCCTTGCTGGCCGGTAGCGGGTTTGCAAGTCCGAAGCGATTCTTTTCCAGCTTGTTCTGGGGAGCGTGGATCGCGTGCAAGGCAGAGTAACCGCGCTGGAAATTATTCGAGCGATTCTGGCTTTGGGCAATGCGGACGATTGCTTAAGTCCGTTGTCGGTCAGAACCGCAGCTGTGCAAGCTGGACAAATCGGTGCGGCTCCTTGACTGCATTGCGTTCCAGAGTGGACGCTGCCCGTGTTCAGGCAACCGGGTGGCGTCCGGTCCCTCGCTCGAGGAGTTTCGAACCGGCCGGGCCATCTCATCCGTGCCGGTGGATTTTCCAAGACGTTGTGGCAGCACTTTGCGCACGTGACGACGCCGGCCAGCATGGCCTTCATGTGCCACGCTGAATCGCTCTGCTAGTCAGCCTCAGTCGCCGTGGTTATGCAGCACGGTCGTGCATGCGGTGCAGGTGCCGGTGACGCTGGTCAAGCAGGCGCGGCAGGCAAGCCATGAGGATGTGATATCGACTGCCGCCCTGCCAGGCCGGTCCAAGGCGGCTATGTCGGACGTTTAACCGTCTCCTACGATGGCATACTGATGAGCACTCAGGGCTGACGCGGCATAGGGTGGTGCCTGCGGCTGACCTGTACGGCCGTTTTTTGCTTCGCTCAAAGCAGGAGGAGAAATCCGGCGGCGACCAGTGTGGGCAGGATGGCACCCGCAAGCAGCCCTCCGATCCCGATGCTGCCGTCATTGAATCCATCGCGCAAAAGCGCAACCCCGGCCGGATTCGGCGCATTGGCAATGACAGTAAGGCCCCCTCCTGCGACCGCCCCGGCGACCAGCATGTACTTCGCCTGGTCGGATATGCCTTCGATGAGCGATCCGAGATAGGTCAGTGCCGCGTTGTCGGTGATGGCGGTCAGGCCAAGGGCGCCGAAAAACAAGGCGGTTGGTTCGAGGCTGGAGACGATGGGTTGCAGCCACCACTGCTGCAGGCCGCCTAGCACCACCAGACCTGCGAGGAAAAATCCCACCAGAAGTCCTTCCTTCAGGATCAGCGGACTCTGAAATTGTGAGTAGGCGTGCGTGTAGCCGAGGAAAAACAGAAATACGCCAAGGAATACGACCGGATGGTGCGCGAACACCACGACCGCGCCTAGAAAAGCCAGATGTATCAGCATTACCACCAGTGGTACATCGGTTTGCGGCTCGGCTTCGGCAGCGTGGCCGGGCGACACCAAATGCTTGCGCAGGAGCCATGTGATGCAAGTCGCATTGACCATTACGGCAGCTCCGGCTTTCCAGCCAAAATTCGCCGCCATGAAAGCGGTGTCCCATTGCCAGCTTGTGGCGACCATCAGCACTGGCGGGGCGGCAAAAGAAGTGAGCGTGCCGCCAATGGAGATGTTGACGAACAAAACGCCGAGTGCTGCGTACTTGAGCCACTCGGGAATGCCGGGGCGGAATACGAGTGGAGCCAGCATCAATGCCGCGAGCGTCATGGCAGCCGGTTCCGTGACTAACGAGCCGATCAGCGGAACCACGGCGAAGCAAAGCCAGACTCGCGCCACCAAGGTGTCTGTCGGCGCGAGTCTGGCCGCTGCCGCAATTGCCGTGCGTACCGCCTCGAGCACAGGCCGTGAAGCGGCCACAACCATGATGACGAACACAAACAGGGGTTCGGTGTATTGCTGCGATTCCAGATACCCGATAGCCTGTTCCTCTCCGACTGTCAGTGCCATGATGGCGATGAGGATGAATGCCCAGAAGCCGAAGACAACTTCGATCTCGCCCAGCAGATGGAACAGTCCGGCATGCCGGGGACTGCGGTCAGCAAGACGCTCGAAAGACTTCGCTGAAAAGGTGTGGATGAGGGCCAAGCCGAAAATGACGGCGGCAATAAGGTTGATGTGTTCCATAAAATCTTCTCGTCCATTTTGCTTTTTCTGATGAGCACGCAGTTGTGTGCATCGGTACTGATCATGAAAGTACGTCCCTGTCGGAAGCGGGAGTATCTCTCGACCAGGTGGCGGGAGAATTGCCGGCGGCGCTCGGCTTGAATTGCATGCCAGGAGGGTGTGCCTTGGGAAACTGAACCCCGCTGGAGACGAGGCATGAATGGGCAAGAGTCGTGAGGGTGCGTTCATTTGGCCGACAGGAAGCCGCGAGGCGGCCCGACCGTCGCATGAACCTGCTCATACTTGGACTATGAGCACCCGTGTCGAGTATAGCGCAATCGCGCGAGCCTGGTCCGGACCCTGATTGGCGATATGCAACGTCTACTTCTCGCCCTTGGCAGAAATCTGACGGTGTCTGCAAACCGCCAGAACCGGAGAGTCTGCGAAGTAAAGTGGGGCAGGCCCTGCCTGCTTCGCATTCCGGGGGCGACGACCCCCAATATTCAGGCAACTCGGTGACGCTCGGTCTCCGACTCGGACATTTTTTGATCAACGTGGGCCACGTCACCTGTATCGGATGAATTTCCAAGACCCTTGGCGGCGTCTCTTCGCGTCGACTTTCCGGCGGCGGATCAGGTGCTGGTGCGCGGCCTTGCGCACGTGAAGACGCCGGCCGGCATGGCATGCGCCACGCTGAATCTCTCCGCTGGTCAGCGTCAGCCGCCGTGGTTATGCAGCACGGCATTGCGCCGGGCGTACAGGAAGTAGATCGCCAGTCCCAGCACCAGCCAGATCAGAAAGGCTATCCACGTCAGTGCCTGCAGGTGTGCGATGAGGAAGGCGCAGAAAGCGATCGACAGTACCGGCACGACAGGTCCCCCGGGGCAGCGGAACGCGTGCGGCAGGTCCGGGCGGGTGCGGCGCAACACCAGCACGGCAATGGAAACCAGCGTGAAGGCAGCCAGCGTGCCGATATTGATGAGCTCGGCCAGCACGTTCAGCGGCACGAAGGCGGCGATGACGGCAAATACGATGCCCACAGTCCAGGTCGCGAAGTACGGCGTGGCATGCACAGGGTGCACCGACGAGAGTCGCTCGGGCAGCAGGCCGTCGCGCGACATCGCGAAGATGATGCGGGTCTGCGCAAAGGTCATCACCAGGATCACCGTGGTCATGCCGAGGATCGCGCCCAGGTCCACAAAGCCCGCCACCCATGTCTCGCCGGCAAACTGCAGCGCCAGCGAAACCGGATGGTCCACGCCCGCGAATTTCGGGAACGGCACGATGCCTGTCATGATCGCGGCCATGGCCACATACAGCACCGTGCAGACTGCCAGTGAGCCGATGATGCCGATGGGCAGGTCACGCCGCGGATTGCGCACCTCCTCTGCCGCCGAACTGACTGCATCGAAGCCGATGAAGGCAAAGAATACCAGCGCTGCCGCGTTGAACACGCCGGCCGCGCCGAAAGGCGAAAACGGCTGCCAGTTGGCAGGTTTCACATGCCAGACCCCAACGGCGATAAACAGCAGCACGACGCTGATCTTGACGATCACCATCAGGTTGGTGACGCGCGCGGATTCGCGTACGCCATACGACACCACCCAGGCAATTACCATCATGATCAGGAACGCGGGCAGGTTCAGGAGCGTGTGGACACCCGGCAATGCGCCCGGCGCGGCCGTGAGCACCGCTGGCAAGTGCAGGCCGAAGCCTGCCATCAGCGACTGGAAATATCCGGACCAGCCAACCGACACCGCGGACGTGGCCAACCCATACTCCAGCAGCAGATCCCAGCCGATGATCCAGGCGACGATTTCGCCGAGGGTGGCATAGCTGTAGGTATAGATGGATCCCGATACCGGGATCGCCGATGCAAACTCGGCATAGCACAGTGCGGCAAATCCGCAGGCGATGGCTGCGATGAGGAACGACACCGTCAGCGCCGGGCCGGCAGTCAGCGCACCCGTGCCGGTCAGGACGAAGATGCCGGTGCCAACAATGGCGCCGATGCCCATCATCACGAGGTCCGTCGGGCCAAGCACCTTCTTCAGACCATCGTCTTTGGCCACGGCGAGCATGGCGTCGATGTTCTTCTTGCGGAAGAGACTCATCGGTAAAACTCCTGTGGTCGCCGTCGCGCAAACAGCTTCGTCTTGCGTGGAAAAGGCCGTATTTTACGCTTGCGATAATTTCGAGACCTTGCCGGCCCCTGCTTCTGCAGGTGCCTTCATGCCTCTCCTCTGACGGCGATCGGGAATTAAAGGTCCCTGGCAGATGTCCGGTTTGCCCGGATAAGGAAGGTATGGTGACGGGAAAGCAATTGCCAGATCTGCAGCGTTGCCGGCTCGTCCAGTCGCTCAGGACGTAACCGGCAATCGCAGGCGGTCAAGCCATGCCGCAAGAATCCGATGACGCCACTTGTGCAGTGGCAAGCTTGGCATGCTCGATCTGCACTTCCCTCGGCAATTGCACGCCATTCTTGATTGCCGTCATTTCGGCAAGGATGGAGATGGCGATCTCCGCGGGCGTCTTGCTGCCGATGTAGATGCCGACCGGCCCATGCAGCCTGGCCAGCTGTTCCTCGCTCAGGTCGAACAGTTTGAGGCGTTCGCGACGTCTGGCATTGTTGGCCCGCGAGCCGATGGCGCCGACATAGAAAGCGTCGGATTTCAAGGCTTCCATCAGGGCCAGATCGTCGAGCTTCGGATCGTGCGTCAAGGCAATTACCGCGCTGCGCGCGTCCAGCTGCATTTCCATCACGAGGTCGTCCGGCATGGCGTGGACCAGCTCGACACCATCCAAGTCCCAGCCGGCGCGATATTCCTCGCGCGGATCGCATACCGTCACGTGGTAATCCATGCCCATCGCGATCTGCGCCACGAAGCGGGACAACTGACCGGCGCCGATGATCAGCAGCCGCCAGCGCGGACCATGAATGGTGGTCAGCACCTCCTGCGACACTTGCAGCGTCATGCCGCCTTTCGCCGGGCCCAGGCTGACTTCGCCCGACGAGAGCCGGAGTCGCCGTGCCACGAGCTGATGCTGCGACAGTCGCTCGAGCAACTCGCCGATCCGGCTCGCGGCGGACAAGGGCTCGATCACCAGCTGGATCGTGCCGCCGCAAGGCAAGCCGAAGCGATGGGCCTCGTCCGCCGTGATCCCGTAAGTGACGATGCAGGGCCGTGTCTGGACAATGCCGTTCTTCCTCACTTGTTCGATCAGGTCGTCTTCAATGCAGCCGCCCGAGACCGAGCCGACCACCTGGCCGTCCTCGCAGATTGCGAGCATCGCGCCTTCGGGACGCGGGCTGGAGCCCCAGGTCCTGGTGATGGTCACGAGCTGGCATCGCCGGCCCTGGCGAATCCACCGGTCGCTGGCTTTCAATACTTCGAGGTCGATGCTGTCCATGGTCGAAATGAATTGATCCGGTCGAATGCCCCTGACGCCGCGCGGGGCGCCAGGGAGCACTTCATGCAAAAGCCGATGAACTCAGGCAGCCGAGGACAACTGGTCGCGAATCGGCAGGCGGCGGATGCGCTTGCCGGTAGCCGCGAACAACGCATTGGCCAGTGCCGGTGCAACCGGCGGCAGGCCGGGTTCGCCCACGCCGCCCGGCGGAACCGAATGGTCGGACGGTGCCAGGTGGACGCGCAGCGCCTGCGGCCTCTCGGCGTGGCGCAGCAGCACATGGTCGTGGAAGTTGGTCTGGACGACGCGTCCCTCCTTGAAGCTGATTTCGCCATGCTTGGCCAGGCCGATGCCCATCACGACCGCGCCTTCCACCTGCGAGCGGATGCGCTCGGGATTGACCTGCGGTCCGCAGTCGATGGCGATATCGGCGGAGACAACCTGGAACTCGCCCTTGTCGTCCACTGCTACTTCGATCGCAACCGCGGTGTAGGTCATGAATGAATACGCCGTGGCGATTCCCAGCCCGTGGCCTTTCGGCAGCTTGCGGCCCCAGTTGGCGCCCTTGGCGGCCAGCTCGACCACGCGCCGCATGCGACCGGTGTCGATCGGATACAGCGCCGGGTTTTCGCCGTAGTTGCTGGTGTCGCCCAGGGCAGTCGGGTTGATGCGGCGGGCCGGGCCGATCAGCTCGAGCAGATAGTCCTTCGGGTCGCGTCCCGCCGCGTGGGCCAGCTCGGCAACGAAGCACTGCACGCCAAACGCATGCGGAATGTTGTAGACCGAGCGGAACCAGCCGATGCGCGTGTGCGCCTCGACCTCGGGCGCCTCGACGCGCACGTTCGGGATCTGGAACGGAACGTTGAGCGCAGTGTGGCCGAGCTCGTTCACACCCAGGCCCTTGGCGCCAGCCACGAAGGTCGAACGGATGGTCGGCGCCGCCGAGCGGTGCAGCCAGGCGACCGGCATTCCCTTGTCGTCGAGCGCGGCTTCCAGATGTTGTACCGACACCGCGTGAAAGTAGTCATGGTGCAGATCGTCGTCGCGCGTCCATTGCAGCTTGACCGGCCGGCCATCCATGGCCTTGGACACCAGCGCTGCCTCGGCGACGAAGTCAGGCTTGGACTTGCGGCCGAAGCCGCCGCCCAGAAGCGTTACATGGACTGTCACCTGATCCGCTTTAAGGCCAAGCTTGTCGGCCACGGTCTTGCGCGCGTTCTCCGGCGCTTGTATCGGTGCCCAGGCCTCGCAACGGCCGTCGACGATGCGCGCAACCGCGACCGGCGGCTCCATGGTGGCATGCGCGATATGGGGAAGGTAATAGTCCGCAACCACCTTTCGCTTGGCGGAAGCCAGCACTTCCATCGTCTTGCCATCGTCGCGTGCGGGCTTGGCCGGCGCGCGTGCCGCCGCCTCCAGCTCCGTCTTGTATGCCTCGGAATCATAAGACGCATGCGGGCCGTCGTCCCACTCGACTTTCAGCGCCTCCCGGCCCTTGATCGCGGCCCAGGTGTTCTTCGCCACGACCGCAATCCCGCCCAGCGGGTTGAAGACTACCGGTGCGGGTGCCGGTGCGATCTCGGCGACCTTCAGCACGCCCGGCACCTTCAGCGTGTCAGTGGCATCGTAGCTTTTCACCTTGCCGCCGACGACCGGCGGACGGGCGATCACGGCATACACCATGCCGTCCAGCCGCACATCGATGCCGAACTCGGCGCGGCCGGTGACGATGTCGTTGCCATCGATCAGCTTCCTGCCGTCCTTGCCGATGTAACGGAACTGCGCGGGATTCTTGAGCTTGAGCGAGTCGCGCGCCGGCACCGGCAGCTTTGCGGCGGCCTCGGCCACCTGGCCGAACGGCAGTTTGCGTCCGGTCGGCTTGTGCACCAGCACATGGTTTTGCGCCTGCACTTCGGCGGCCGGCACGCCCCACTGGGCAGCGGCTGCCGCCTCGAGCATCGCCCGCGCTGCGGCGCCGACGCGGCGGCCCGGCTCCAGCCAGTGGCGCACGCTGCGCGAACCGTCGGTATTCTGGTTGCCGTATCGGGCTTCATCGCCATCGGCCTGCCGTACCCGTACCCGGTTCAGGTCGGCTTCCAGTTCTTCCGCGACGATCAGCGGCACACTGGTGCGTACGCCCTGTCCCATTTCCGAGCGGTGGCAGGTCACGGTGACGATGCCGTTGGGCGCAATCGAAACGAAGATCAGCGGGTTGTCGACCACGCCGCCCGGCATGCGATCGCCGCCGAATTTATCCGCTGCCGCGGCCGTCTGCGCGAACACGTGGCCGGCGGGCGTGACGGCGATCATCAGGCCGGTGGCGCCGGCCGCCTTCAGCAGGCTGCGCCGCGACGGGTTGGTTGGCAGGCCGGTGGACTCCATGTCAATGATATGCGCGCTCATGCCTTGCCTCCCTGGGAGTGTGCAACCTTCTTGATGGCGGCATGGATCCGGTTGTAGGTGCCGCAACGGCAGATGTTCCCGTTCATGGCCTCGTCGATCTCGGCATCGGTCGGGCGAGGGTTGCGCTTGAGCAGCGCGACGGCCGACATGATCTGGCCGCACTGGCAGTAGCCGCACTGCGGCACACCCTGCTCGACCCATGCGGCTTGCAGCGCTGCGCCGAGCTTGTCGGACCCGACGCCTTCGATGGTGGTGATTTTCTTGCCGGCGGCCTCGGACACCGGAGTGACGCAGGAGCGCACCGCCTGGCCGTCGATATGCACGGTGCAGGCGCCGCACAGGCCGGCGCCGCAGCCGAACTTGGTGCCGGTCATGCCCAGTTCATCCCTCAGCGCCCACAGAATGGGCGTGTCGTCGGATGCCTCGACGGACATCGGTTTGCCATTGATGTTCAGTGTTGACATTGCTTTGTTTTCTCCTCATTTGCCGTGCTTGCGGCCGGTCGGCCATGACGGACGGGAGAAGGCCAGGCATCACCGGAATGCGCAATGCCGCGCCCGGGCCTCCCGCCAAATTCGCTACCATTTTTGAAGTTTTCTCATGGTAACAGGGATCGCAAAAGCGGGTGATCCGTGCGCGTAGCCTTGAGCTGCAAGAGTGACGCTTCTTCGGGTCTTGAACATCCTTTTGAAGTGTAGGCATCCTGGGCATACCTGCGCCATGCCCTGGCTAATAGGCCTGCTGCGTCGGGCGGAACAGGATTTCGTTCACGTCGACATCCTCCGGCTGCTCGATGGCAAAGGCTACTGCACGGGCAAAGGAATCCGCCGGGATCGCAATTTCGCTGTAAAGCTGGTGCACGCGACCGGCAACGGCGGCATCGGTAATGCTGTTTGGCAGTTCGGTGGCAACCGCACCGGGCGAGATGACGGTGGTGCGGATGTTGTATGGCTTGACTTCCTGGCGCAATCCCTCGGACAAGGCGCGCACCGCATGCTTGGTCGCCGCATACACCGCGCTGCCGGGGCCGACCTTGTGCCCGGCGACAGAAGAGACATTGATGATCTGGCCGGACTTCTGGCGCTTCATGTAAGGCAGGACCGCCGCAATGCCGTACAACACACCCTTGATGTTGACGTCGATCATCCGATCCCACTCTTCGACCTGCAGGTTTTCAATCAGCGATTGCGGCATCAGCCCGGCATTGTTGATGATGACGTCAACGCGGCCATAGGTGTTGGCGGCCGCATCGACCAGCTTTTGCACCTGGTCGCGATGAACGACATCCGTTTGCACGGCAAGCGCTTTGCCACCCCTGCCGTTCAGTTCATTTGCCAGGGCTTCGATGCGCTCCGATCGCCGTGCGCCCAGCGCCACGCGGGCGCCCAGGGAAGCAAGGTGCCGGGCAGCCGCCTCGCCCAGACCGCTGCTCGCCCCGGTAATCACGACGACTTTGCCTTGGATATTGTTGTTCATTGCCATGCTCCTTATTGACGATGACCGTGCGTTCCGGCAGCCGGGCCGACCGTGTATTCCTCGTCGGTCACTTTCTCCAGCCATTCAACGTTCTTGCCATCGAGCGCTTCCTGAATGGCGATGTGGGTCATTGCCGTAGTCGGGGTCGCCCCATGCCAGTGCTTGTGTCCGGGCGGGCACCAGATCACGTCGCCGGCGCGAATCTCCACAATCGGTTCACCCTCGCACTGGGTCCAGCCGCAACCCGAAGTGACGATGAGCGTCTGCCCCAGCGGATGGGTATGCCAGGCACTGCGGGCACCCGGCTCGAAGGTCACGCTGGCAACGGACACACGAGCAGGTGCAGGCGGGAAATTCAAGGGGTCGATTCGTACATTGCCCGTGAAGTATTCTTCCTGGCCTTTCATGGAGGGTTGGGACCCCACACGTTTCAGTTCCATGTTCTTTCCATTCTCTGTTTCAGGCGGAAGAAGCGGGTCCTTTCATCAGGACGAGGCTTTTCCAAAGAGTTCCCTCGCCCTCGTTACGGCGGACATGGCATTGGGCCAGCCGGCGTAAAAGGCCATGTGCGTGATGACTTCGATGAGTTCTTCCTGCGTCACGCCGTTTTCCAGTGCGCGCGGGAAGTGGAAGTTCATCTGCTCGGTCTTGCCGAGGGCGACCAATGCAGCGCAAGTCACGAGGCTGCGGTCGCGTTTGGCGAGTTGGGGGCGTTCCCAGACGTCGCCGAAGAGCACTTCGTCGCTGAGTTCGGCAAGCTTGGGCGCGATGTCGCCGAACGACTGGCGCGCCGCGGTAACGGGTTTCTTTTGGCTCATGATGTTCTCCATCAGACAGGCGAAGCCGCTGCTTCAGTTCACCCTGGAAAGCTTGTTGAAAGAGCGGGGCAGGGTGGTGCTCCGCAGGAGGTCATTACTTTATAGGCGTGACTGCTCCGTGACTAGGTGGGAAAATTGACATGCACTTATGCATGGGAGCATGAATGACTCGCGAAAACCTCAATGACCTGCTCGCATTTATGGCCGTGGCGCGTGAGCGGAATTTCACCCGCGCTGCAGCCAAGCTGGGCGTGTCGCAGTCGGCGCTGAGCCGAACGGTCCGAGCCCTGGAAGAAAGAATGGGGCTGCTGTTGCTGACGCGCACGACAAGAAGCGTATCTCCCACCGAAGCGGGACAGCGCTTGCTGGCGGCGATCGCGCCCAAGCTCGATGAGATCAATGCGGAACTGGATGCGCTGAGCGAACTGAGGGATCGGCCGGCCGGGACGGTGCGCATCACGACCACCGACTACGCAGCGAACACCTATGTCTGGCCGAAGCTCAAGCCTGTGCTGCGCAAGTACCCGGAGGTCCGGGTCGAGCTGATCAACGATTACGGACTGACGAATATCGTGGCGCAACGCTACGACATCGGCGTCCGGCTGGGTGATCAGGTGGAGAAGGACATGATTGCCGCTCGGATCGGACCGGACATGACGCTGGCAATTGTCGGCGCTCCCTCGTATCTTGAAACGCGCGCCGCACCGAAGACGCCGCAGGACCTCACCCGCCACAACTGCATCAACCTGTGGCTTCCCACAAGGGATGCTCTGTTGCCGTGGGAACTGCGCAAGGGACGCCGGGAACTCCAGGTGCGGGTGGAGGGGCAGCTCGTCTTCAATAACGTCTACCAGATGGTCGACGCGGCGCTGGCGGGTTTTGGGCTCGCCTACGTGCCGAAAGACCTCGTCGCGGCACACGTCAGTGCGGGACGGCTCGAATGGGTACTGGAGGACTGGCACCCGACCTTCACCGGGTTTCACATCTACTATTCAAGCCGGCGACAACCCTCGCGCGCCGCGGCGCTGGTCGTGGCAGCGCTGAAAGCGGGGTAGGTCCGGGCGCGGTCGGCGGCACGAGTCGTCCGCAGGAATCGATGAGCGAGCCATGTCTGGCCGAAGTCAGAAATTATTCGGGAGGCGTGTATCTGCGCACGCAGAACTGGCTAGCCCCAGGATGAAAAAACGACTATCCCCAAGGATGGAATGACAATCAACTGGCCTTCATCCGTGTGGGTGTAATAGGCCCCGTTTCTCTGAGCGGCTTTAACGATCTGCGAATGCATCGTGTTGCTCATGTCCGGACACATCATCCATGAACCTTCGCGGGTCCATATTTCCGGGACTGGGGTTTCGTTCCATTTGTCGTATTGGTAATAGATTTCATCGGGATAGCCACGGGCCTGTGTCGCTGCCGCAAAGAACGTCAAGCCATTCTTCCGCACCGCTTGAACCGTTTTGTCGGAGAGCTTGAACACGGCCACGGAACACCCCTCCATGAATCCGCCCTCTTCATTGATCGATACAGGATAGGTAACTTCGAGTTGCTCAGGCAGCACTTGCACGTACCAGTGGTAGAGAAATGCCTTGTAGGCGAGGTAGGGCGCGAGAATGGCGATGGCAAGCATGCCATAGGCGGGTTTTTTAACTGCCCTGAAGAGGAGATAACCATAACCGACAAGGAGCGGCACGCTTATTGGCCAAAAGACGATCGCAAGGAACAGCATGGCTAACGGTTATAAGTTGCAAAATGCCAATTTACCATTGCGCCGCGCCTTTTCACATCCCATAGACCCAGCCTGAAAATCTGCCGTCAGCTTGAGGTTCGCCCGCCTGTGCAGCGTCGCAGCACGGTAGTAACGCAACAGACAAGCATGGAAGGTGAAAAACCAGCCAGCCCGCAGGGACTGTTTTTGTGGCGGAGTGTTGCCAGGCACCGACGGTCAGGAGACGGCCCGGAGAGAAGGCGTGTGTCCAAGCACACCAGCCACCGGCGTGCCGCAATCACCGGCATTCGCACTGAGAACCTGCAAGGTCTTCAAGTGTAGCCGGCCATCGAATGTGCGCTAAATTCAGCCGAGGCGCATTTGCTTGCGCTTGCGAGGATTCGGGAGAAACGCTGTTGCCAATCCAAGCAGTGGCAGGAATGAAGTAAGGCCGTAGACCCAGACGATGCCGTACTTGTCGGCCAACTGGCCCAGTCCGGCAGCGCCAATGCCGCCGATGCCGAACATCAGTCCGAACATCAAGCCGGACACCAGGCCCACACGGCCCGGTACTGCTTCCTGGGCGTAGACCACGAGTGCCGCAAATGCCGAGGACATCACCAGGCCGACCGTGCTGGCGAGAACGGCAGTCCAGAACAGGTTGGCATACGGCAGGGCCAAGGCGAACGGGGCAACGCCCAGGAACGAAATCCAGATGACAGCCTTGCGGCCGATGCGGTCGCCCACGGGGCCGCCGGCGAAGGTGCCAAGGGCTACCGATCCGAGAAAAATGAACAGGAAGATCTGGCTTTCCTGGACGGCGAGTCCGAATCGTTGAATCAGGTAGAAGGTGAAGTAGTTGGTGAAGGACGCGATATAAACGAACTTCGCAAACATCAGGATGCAGATGACCACAACGGCTTGAATGACGCCGGCGCGGCTGAGCCCTTCCTTCTGGCTGCGCGCCAGTCCCTTCAGCTGGGCATGTCCGTGCGTGAGCGTCCATCCGGTGAGGCGGAACAGGACCGCGATGGCAACCAATGCTGCGACCATGAACCAGGCGACCGCGGACTGGCCATGCGGGATGACGATGGCCGCAGTCAGCAGTGGTCCGATCGCCGAGCCGGTATTGCCGCCTACCTGGAACGTGGATTGCGCTGTGCCGAAGCGGCCGCCGGATGCCATCCGGGCCACGCGCGACGCTTCAGGATGGAACGTGGCGGAACCGATACCGACGATCGCGGCGGCGAGCAGCAGCATCGGGTAGCTGCCCGCGGTTGCCAGAAGCGCGATGCCCAGCAAGGTCGCCATCATCCCGCAGGGCAGCAGATAGGGCTTGGGGTGCTTGTCGGTGTAGAAGCCGACCCATGGCTGCAACAGGGAAGCGGTGACCTGATAGGTCAGTGCAATCATGCCAATCTCGCTGAAGCTAAGCGAAAACTGCGTCTTCAGCATCGGGTAGATGGAAGGCAGTGTCGCCTGAATCAGGTCGTTCAACAGGTGAGCGAACGCAGCCGCGCCGACGATGCGTACAAAGAAGGTTCCCTTGGCTTCCTCCGTGACTGGCTTTACGGAAGAATTGGCGGTGCTGTCGAGAGCTGCTGTCTTGGTTGTCATGGGTCGGTCACGGAATGCAAAAGCTTATAGACGAAGGGTGCGCTTCATGCGCCAATAGTCGTCAAGTGTAGGGGGATTGAACAAGGCCGTCTCACGCCAATCTGCCTGAAGATGTAGAATTCCTGCCATGCCGATGAAGATGCCAGCAAAGCACCGGGACTTCGAAAAGCACCGGGATTTCCACGACCTTCCGCGACTGTTGGTTGCTTTGGAAAACATGTGGCCCGCCGGTGCTTCGACCGGATGGCATTCGCACCCGAGAGGGCAGCTTCTCTATGCCATCAAAGGCGTGATGATCGTGCATTCGGAGGCAGGGTCCTGGGTGGTTCCCTCGAATCGCGCATTATGGATGGTTGCCGGTCTGCGTCACAACGTCACCATGTCCGGGGACGTGGAGATGCGCACGGCCTACATTGATGCCGGTGCAGTGCCCGGTCTTCCCGGGCAAACCGGCGTTATCAATGTGTCACCGCTCCTGCGGGAGCTATTGGTGGAAGCAGTCCGAATCCCGCTGGATCGCGAGATCAGCGCGAGAGACGAGCGACTCGTCGGATTGCTTATCGATGAGCTGAAGGTCTCGAGCGAGATTCCTCTGCATTTGCCGATGCCGAGCGACCCGAGGCTCAGAACGATGTGCCAGTCGTTAATAGAGCAGCCTGGCGACCGTTCGAACGCCAGGGAGTGGGCCGAGGCGACAGGGATGGGAGAGAGGACGCTTCACCGCCTCTTTGCACAGGAAACCGGCATGACCTTCTCCCAGTGGCGCGAACAGGCCCGGCTCTTGTCTGCGCTCAGAGAAATTGCCGAGGGCAAGAAGGGCGTCGAGGTTGCTCTTAACTGTGGATATTCCAGCCAGAGCGCCTTCGCCGCGATGTTCCGGCGTCACTTCGGCGTATCGCCGTCGGCGTTCTACCGATAGATCAAGGTCGTCCGAGTGCGCACCTTTCCGCGTTTTCAAGGAAGGCCGGCACGCAGCTGCCACCCTGTATTTGCCAGCAAAGCCAAGGACGCATAAACGACCAATTACACAAGCGCTTTCCACAACCCTTAAAGGAAACAACAGTAGGGTGCGCCATGCGCACCGAGCTTGCATGGTGCGCACGGCGCACCCTACTTCCCCGGGGTAGCACTGGCGCATGCAAGGCGCAATGCCGGATGAGATCAAGGCCAAACCGGGCAAGAATCTGCAGGTTGCCGCTCCGCCGCATTCCGAAGCAGCCTGCCCTGTGTTACGGGAGCGGACATACAATGAATTGTCCAGCGACAGTTCCGCGTCAGGCGACGCGAATTTGCGCGAGCAACGCCAGCAGCTTTGCGGTATTGATCGGCTTCACCAGGTGATAGTCGAATCCGGCTTCATTTGATTTTTTCTTATCCTGTTCCTGCCCGTACCCGGTTACTGCAATGAGAACCGCTTTCTCCATTTCCGGCATCACTCGCAACCGCCGCGCCAGCTCATAACCATCCATATCAGGCAAACCGATATCAAGCAGGCAGATTTGGGGCGGTGTTCGCTGGGCGTGCTCGAGAGCCTTGGAAGCGGTATATTCGGTGGCTGCTTCGTGTCCCGAGGCATTGAGCAGCATGTCCATCATGTTGGCAGCATCGACATTGTCATCCACCACCAGCACGCGCAATGGCTGAACGGTGCGGGATACCTGCTCCTTCGCGGCTGGGTAGTCAGGCGCACCGGGAGAATCGCTTGCCAGTCGTGGCAGGTGAACGGTAAATGTGCTGCCTTTGCCTGGGCCCTCACTCTTCGCCCACACCTTCCCGCCATGTAACTCAACCAGGTTCTTGACCAGCGAAAGGCCCAAGCCCAAGCCCCCCTGTGCGCGATCCGAATTCCGTTTCCCCTGCGAGAACAGGTCAAAGATGCGAACGACCAGTTCCGGGTCCATGCCGATGCCGTTATCCGAAACCTCCAGCACCACCTCATCGGCCGGGACGCGCAAGTGCACCGAGATATGCCCGCTCTCCGGCGTGTACTTCGCGGCGTTATTGAGCAGATTGACGACTACCTGCACCAGCCGCTTGTAGTCTCCCAGCACAATGGCCGGATCAGGCGACAGATGGAGCACCAGATCATGTTGCCGCTGCCTGATCAGCGGATTGACTTGCTCCACGGCTTCCGACAGAACTTGCCGGACATCGACCGGCCCCTTGACCAGCTTGATCAGCTTCCTCGTCACGCGGGCAATATCCAGCAGATCGTCGATCAGGCCGGTCATGTGCTCAACCTGACGGGAAATGATTTCGCCGGTTTTCTTTACCCTGTCCGCGTCCGCCGAGACCAATTCCAGCAACTGGGCAGCGGCGCCGATCGGCGCCAGGGGATTACGGAGTTCGTGCGCCAGCATCGCCAGGAATTCATCCTTGCGCTGATCCGCCAATCGAATTTCGTACTGCTTCGATCGTGCACGCAATGCTGCGCGAACGGCACTGATCAAGGTGGGCACGCGGATGGGGCGCTCCAGCAGTGTCACGTTTCCCAGGTGCTCATACGCTCCCTTGATCCATGGCGTGTCGCCGCCGGACCTGGTGAGAAGCAGTATGGGCAAATCAGACCAGGTTGGCTGGGCGGTGATAAATTCGGTAAGCGGTGCAGATGCAGACACGGGCAGAGCCTCTTCGGCGGCGAGGATAGCCCCTGCGCCTTTGTCCAGTTCATCCATTAATTCCGGAAACGTCCGGCATATGACACAGGAAAAACCGGCTCGATTCAGTACGTTCGCTGCAAGCTCGGCGTCTTTTCCAACTGGCGCATGAATCAGGATCCGCTGTTCTGCCAGGTCAGTCATGTGGCCCGCGATTTTTATCTGGTGCCTCTTCAAATTGGGGCAAACCGGTCAGCACGCCGTGAAAGTGCTTCAATACCGGACCAACCTGGATTCCAGTGGATGTAATGGACATTTGTCGGATGGTTCGTTCGTGCCGTCCAACGCGCTTCTTGAATACGGAAATCGCCTGTCGTACCTCGCCACTCGCTTCAAAATAACGAAGCAAAATGACGTTGTCGGCAATGTAGCTGGCATCGACTGCCGTGCTCATATTATTGCCAAGCATTCCTTGCTGCACCCCGATCAAAAAGGTGACTACGCCACGCTGTCCGAGATAAGTCAGCAGTTCATGCAAATGTGTCGCAAGCAGCTTCTCATTGGGCATCGCATGCAAAAACCCGTTCAGACTGTCTACCACGACGACTTTTGCGCCTTGAACAGACACCTCGCAAACGGCGTGAACGAACTCGCCTGGAGTGAGCTGGGCTGGATCAATTTGCGTCAATGACAGCTGGCCAGTCGACAGATGCGAACGCAAATCGATGCCCAGACTATCCGCACGGTTCAGAAATGTGGACGTGGCTTCCTCAAAAAGGAATAGCGCTGCCCGTTCCTGACGCTGAAGCGCAGCAGCAGCGAACTGCGCCGCCAACGAGGATTTGCCAGTGCCGGGCGGTCCTGCGATCAGGGTGCTGGTGCCTTCTTCGATCCCGCCACCCAGCAGTTCGTCGAGTTCAGGCAGACCGCTGCCAAACTGCTTCTGACGAAACGCTTCACGCGACTCGGCAGCGACCAGTCGCGGGAAAATGACAATGCCGCCGTGCTGGATTTTGTAGTCGTGCACACCTTCGCGAAATGCAATGCCGCGATATTTGATGATCTCGAGCCGGCGGCGGATACCGCCATAATCGGTCGCCATCCGCTCCAGACTGATCACGCCATGAGCGATACTGCGCACCTGCAAATCGCCATCAACCGCGGTTCGGTCATCCAGCAGCAATGCGGTGCACGAGCGGTTTGCAAAATACTGCTTGAGTGCGAGTACCTGGCGACGATACATCAGCGAACTGGATGCAAGAAGCTGCAACTCCGACAGTGAATCGAGCACGACGCGGGTCGGCTGTACCGCGTCCATGACCGAGAGAATGTCGTTTGTCGTCGCACTCATCTCTACGTCCGTCGGATGGAAGATCGTGTACTGCTCTTCCGGATTGAGAATGCTTTCCGATGGCAGCACTTCATGGATATGCATGCCGTCCAGTGACAGGTCATGGGAGGCCGCGACTGCTTGCAGTTCCGTCTTCGTCTCGGACAGCGTGATGTACAGCACCGGCTCGCCTTGCTTCGCTCCTTCGATGAGAAACTGGAGAGCGAGGGTGGTCTTGCCTGAACCGGGAGAGCCCTCGATCAGGTAAAGCCGATCACGGCTAAAGCCGCCCCGCAATACATCATCGAGACCGGGGATTCCACTCGATAAAAAGGCACTGGCCGAAACGTTTTGCTGGGTCATGGAGTTGTGCGGGAAATGAAATTGGGAAACCTTTTCAACCAGGCCCGACGAGATATCAGAAGGGAAAAACGTTAGCAGATCATACACAGGAATGAGCAGGGGTGCGAGCAGCAATGTCGGTGCGACGGACTTGCGCCGATGGTCGCATCTGAAAATGCTTCGCCGCAACGGGGGGTGTGCGAAGGGCGCCCCGGGAATTCCACCATCAGCTTGCCGGGGAGGCAAGAGGGTCCGATTCGGGGCAGCAGGCCAGGGGCCGGAGTGTCTCCTATTGGCCCCGCAAAAAGTGCTCAGCTTCCGTTGAGGAATGCTTCAATCGAACATGGGACGTGCCGGTCCGTGTTCGAAGCCGGCGAAATCGGTCCTGCAGGCTGTGGCGCTGCGCAATGACGAACGCTCAGCGTCCTGGACGCTGGAAACGTTTGCGCGCAAGTTCGGCCTTGGCTCTGACCACGCAGTCATGTGCATGGTCGTTAATCAATCCCATTGCCTGCATGAAGGCGTACACCGTGGTAGGCCCGACGAATTTCCAGCCCTGCTTTTTCAGCTCCTTCGACAGGGCCAGCGATTCCGTGGAGGTCGATACCGTCTGCGGTTCTGCGAGGTGCTCCTTGGGCGGTTCGTATCGCCAGATGAAGGCCGCCAGCGAGCCCTCGCGCTCGACGAGTTCCTGAGCGCGCCGGGCGTTATTGATGACTGCTTCGATCTTGCCGCGGTGGCGAACGATTCCTTCATCCTGAAGCAGACGATTCACATCGCGCTGCGTAAAGCGCGCGACCCGGTTGAAATCGAAATGGTGGAACGCCGCTCGGAAGTTCTCGCGCTTGGCGAGAATGGTGCGCCAGCTCAGACCGGATTGAAAACCTTCCAAACTCAGTTTCTCGAACAAGCGTTGATCGTCGCTGACCGGGAACCCCCATTCGGTATCGTGATATGCGAGGAATTCCGGCGCGGCGCTGCACCAGCGGCATCGCGATTTTCCGTCCGGGCCAAGTATCGTCGTGCTCATCTTTTATCCTCTTCTCTGGAAAGCCGAACTGCGTCTCTCATTGCGGGAGCAAAAATGCCAGCCGTTCATCGACTTTGGACGGTGCGATTTCGAATATCTCCGCTGCGACGATGTCTTCCTTCACAAACGGGTCATCGTTCAGCCTGGCCTGAAGCTCGGACAGCGTCGTATTGTGCGCCAGGATACCGCCGCCTGAATTGGGTTGGAGGCTGCCGGCCAATACGAACACCTTGTCGTCAAAGCCGCGTTTGATCCAATCCTTGTGGCCTTGCATGAACTGGCTGGCTTGGGCCATGTTGCCCGAGAATTTAAGCAGCACGACAAACATCTGACATCCCTCCTCTTCTTGGTATTAGTTACGGACCGCTCAGTGAGCCACGCATAGCGGCGACGAACTTCATTGCCTGCTCTCGCGCTCATCGCGTCGAGCGGACCGGGGACTTTCCGTGCACGACCGCAGCCAGTCAAGCATCTGCTGGACCTCTTGCTTGATGAATTTCTCATCCTGAAAGGCACTCGCCAGCATAGCAACGCCCTGGCTGCGGGCGAGAAGGTGCATCGCCAGCTCATCGGCATTCGCTTTGCAGCCGAGCAGCACAAACTGTTTGCGCAGCCAGGTCCGAAACAAGGTGAACAGCTTGTTTGCGTCAGCCTTGGAGGGGTGATCCAGCTTCGCAAGTTCGGAGCACAAGGTGCCAACCGGACAGCCGTAAAGCTTGATCTTGGCCCGGTTCCCGATGAGCATATGGATGAAGCTCCCGATGCGTTCCTCTGGCCGTGTTCCTTCGTTTTCCCACTGCGCCAGCATCGCGCGCGTGTTAACCAGGCGCCGCTCTATCACCGCATTCAGGATTTCATCCTTGGCTTTGAAGTGATGGTAGAAATTGCCGCGCGAAATCTGTACGGCATGCGCAATGTCCGAAAACGACGTATGTTCATATCCTTGCTGATAGAACAGCCGATCCGCAGCTTCAATGATGTGATCGTACGTCGTCTTGTCGTTCATTGATTCGCTTTCGCATATGACCGGGCCTGCATGACAGGTTGCTGCGGCCTGATAAAAGGGATAGGCGCGCAGGTTGCGTCGCCACGGCCACAGCAATGGATGTGCCGGCTATTTTCGAGTTAATTCTTTTTACTAGGACAGCCGTCCTAGACAATAGGGCAATTGTCCTGGCGCGTCAATACCTGGGCATGTCGATGGCTCTTCCATCGGGCCGAGGAGCGCGTGAAGGAGGGCAAACGTGCGGATGTCGGCGGGTTTCGGATCAGTTCAATTCGCTCTCATGCCAGTGCAAAGGCAAGGAAGGTGACATGCAGCGTTGCCAGCAGCGCCGGTCCGAAGGCTCCAGCCAGCCGCGAGCGTGCGGAAGATGGCGGCGGGCCTGGCGGGAAGGGAGAGTGTGAGGCCGGCTGCCGCCGGTTCAGGAGCCGTCGCCACGCGACGTGGCGACGGTATTGTGGCCGACCTGGATCAGCAATTGCTCCGTGCCGCGCCAATGCCGCAGATGGACATGAATTTCCGCCGGCGTGAACCGGAATACGGCGCTGGTCTGTGCTTGTGGCACCGCACCCGAAGCGCCTTCATCCGTGGCGTCGAGCAGGTCGAGCAGTTCACGCTCTTCCGGAAAATCGGGCAGGGTCTTGAGCAGCTCCGCCATGCGTCCCTGCCGCTTGCGTGAGGACGGCGTGATGGTTTGCGCATCGGGCTGCGCTTCCCTGTGCACCAGATGATTGGCATGGCCATAGCCGCGCACCACGGGTTCCACCGAGCGCGTGCCGGGCGTGGCTTCGATGCTGAGCATGATGAACTCGCCGGCCCAGCCGAGCAGATGGTGGGCGGCACCGGCACGCGGCAATTCCATCAGGTCCAGCGCATCGGCAAAGGTGGCGGCGCCAAGCAGGGCCCGGCACAGCATCATGCTGGGCACGCCTTCAGCCGGTTCCGGTACATCCAGGAGATTGACCGCCTGCACCAGTCCGCGCCGGTTCGCCGCAAACGCATGCCCCGGCAAGGTGCCCGGACAATACAGGGCGAGGAATCCGGGGCGATTGTGCGGCTGCACATCCACGATGCGGCAATGTCCCTCCGGCCGCAGATCGTTCGCCACCTTTTGCGCAATCATGGAATTGGCCAGGCGATGGACGGCGACACAGCTGCTCTCGTCCGGGCCGTGGCCCTGCAGATCGGCGCGGCAATTCCAGAGGAACAGGTCCGCAGCATCCATGCCGATGCCTTGCGCCATTCCCTGCAATTCGTCCCAGCACTCGGGCAGCATGTCCCGGGTCATGCCCATCATTGCGTCGAGCCGTTGATGGCCGCGCCATGGCTGCAATTGCGCCCATGTGCTGCTGTTCGCCAGCAGCGCAGGCATCACGGGCCGGGCCAGGCGGCCCAACGCTTCCCCGATCTCGGCCGGGCTTCCTTCGATTCTCGTAACGACTGATTCTTCCATGGCATTCCCGTGCCAGTGAACTGTTCCCTGTCCCGGCAGGCGGGAACAGGCATTGCTGAATAATCTCGCTGGAAAAATGGTGCCGCCCAATGTGGCGGTGCCGCCTCGAAAGCCGTGCCGATCCACGGCCGCATGGTTACCGGCTAGCGGTGGAATTCACCGGCCCGCTCCGGCTGGTAGACGACCTCCATGATCTTCACCCTGATCAGGCCGCCGCCGGGGCGCGGCCATTCGATATGGTCGCCGGTGGAAAGCCCGAGCAGCGCACTGCCCACCGGCGCCAGCACCGAGATCCGGTCCGGGCTGCCATTCATGTCCTTCGGGTAGACCAGCGTCAGACAGAACTCTTCCTGCGAAGATTCCATCGCGAAGCGCACGGTCGAATTCATGGTGACCACCGTGGGCGGTACTTCGTTCGGTTCCACGACCTCGGCCCGCCCGAGTTCTTCCAGCAGCGCTTCCTTGTGCGGGGAGGCATTCGCGGGCAGGGAGTCGAGCAGCGCTTCGAGGCGTTCCATGTCCAGTGAGGACACGACTATATGCGGTTTCTGATTCACGGGATTCCTCACGGTATTTGAATTGTGCGGCCGGGCATGCTAGCGAGGCCGCCGTCACTATGATTATGGACGAGATGAGCGATCACGGCTAGCAAGGGGCTGCCGGCAGGGGCTCGGCGAGGAGCGATCGTCCGCTTGCTCGCGGGCGCTGGATGGACGATCAACGCGCTAGCGTGCCGGGCCCGGTTTGGATCTGCACCCGCATTGACGTAAAATCGGCCTGGAAACATTGCATCATCTTCAGGTCCAAGGACCTTTGCAGGATCTGCTTCCGGCCATCCGTCTTTCAATTCCCGTTTGGAGAACCATCTTGCCTTACGTTGCCGAAACCATTGCCAAGTTGAAACGCAGCAGCCCCGCCCAAGTCGAGTACTACCAAGCCGTCGAAGAAGTGTTGATGTCGCTGCGTCCGCTCCTCGACCAGCATACCAAATACCGCAAGCACAACATCATCGAACGCATAGTCGAACCCGAGCGCCAAATCTTTTTCCGGGTCGCATGGGTCGATGACAAGGGCGAGGTGCAGGTCAACAAGGGCTACCGCGTCGAATTCAACTCGGCCCTCGGCCCGTACAAGGGCGGCCTGCGCTTCCATCCCAGCGTCTACGCCGGCATCATCAAGTTCCTCGGCTTCGAGCAGATCTTCAAGAATGCCCTGACGGGCCTCGCGATCGGCGGCGGCAAGGGCGGCAGCGACTTCGACCCCAAGGGCAAGTCCGACAATGAAGTCATGCGCTTCTGCCAGTCCTTCATGAACGAACTCTACCGCCACATCGGACCGACCATCGACGTGCCGGCTGGCGACATCGGCGTGGGCGGGCGCGAGATCGGCTACATGTTCGGCCAGTACAAGCGCCTGACCGGCCGCTATGAAGGCGTGTTCACCGGGAAGAAGATTGCCTGGGGCGGTTCGCTGGTGCGCACGGAAGCCACCGGCTACGGCTCGGTCTATTTTGCGCAAAACATGCTGGCCGAGCGCGGCCAGTCGCTCGAAGGCAAGGTCTGCGCGGTCTCGGGTGCCGGCAATGTCGCCACCTACACCATCGAGAAGCTGTACCAGGTGGGCGCGAAGCCGGTCACCGTCAGCGATTCCGGCGGCATGATCTACCATGAGAAGGGCATCAGCCTCGAAACCCTGAAGCAGGTCAAGGAAGTCGAGAAGCGGCCGCTGTCGGCCTATGTCAAGCATCATCCGGACGCGCGCTACACCCCGGTATCCGAATATCCCGCCGGCCGCAACGCGGTGTGGTCGGTGCCGTGCGACGCCGCCTTCCCGAGCGCGACCCAGAATGAACTGAACGAAGAGGATGCGGCGACCCTGCTGAAGAACGGCTGCATTTGCGTCTCCGAAGGCGCGAACATGCCGTCCACCAAGGGCGCGGTCGAAAAGTTCCTGGCGGCCGGCATCTGCTACGGGCCTGGCAAGGCAGCCAATGCCGGCGGGGTGGCGACCAGCCAGCTGGAGATGGCGCAGAACGCCAGCATGCAGCAATGGACCTTCGAGGAAGTTGATACGCATCTGCGCCGGATCATGGACAACATCTTCCGGACCGCGAGCGAAACCGCGGCCGAGTTCGGACAGAAGGGCAACCTCGTCCTCGGCGCCAACATCGCCGGCTTCCGCAAGGTCGCCGACGCCATGATCGATCAGGGAGTCGTGTAAGCATGGATACGACCAGCCCCAGGAATGCCGAGGTGATCCTGACTGGCGACCGGCCCACCGGTCCGCTGCATCTCGGTCACTATGTCGGCAGCCTGCGCAGCCGCGTGGCTTACCAGCACGACTACCGGCAATTCATCATGCTGGCCGACGCGCAGGCGCTGACCGACAACATGGATGACACCGACAAGGTGCACCGCAACGTGGTCGAAGTCGCGCTCGACTACCTCGCAGTCGGCATCGATCCCCGGCAGTCCACCGTGTTCATCCAGTCGCAGATCCCGGAGCTGGCCGAGCTCACCTTCTATTACCTGAACCTCGTCACCGTCGCGCGCCTCGAGCGCAACCCGACGGTGAAGGAAGAAATCCGCCTGCGCGGCTTCGAGCGCGACATCCCGGCCGGCTTCCTCGCCTATCCCGCCAGCCAGGCCGCCGACATCACCGCCTTCAAGGCGGCGCTGGTGCCGGTCGGCGAAGACCAGATCCCGATGATCGAACAGACCAACGAGATCGTGCGCCGCTTCAACCGCATGGCCGGGCGCGACATCCTGGTCGAAGCCCAGGCCCTGGTGCCGCCGGTCGGGCGCCTGCCCGGCATCGACGGCAAGGCCAAGATGAGCAAGTCGCTCGGAAACACCATCAACCTCGGCGCCACCGCGGACGAGATCCGCGCCGCCGTCAAGAAAATCTATACCGACCCGCTGCACCTGCGGGTGGACGACCCCGGCCACCTCGAAGGCAACGTCGCCTTCATCTACCTCGACGCCTTCGATCCGGACAAGGAAGGCCTGGCCGCGCTGAAGGAACACTACGTGCGCGGCGGCCTCGCCGACAGCCTCGTCAAGAAACGCCTCGAAAACATCCTGCAGGAATTGCTGGAACCGATCCGCACCCGGCGCGAACAGTTCGCGCAGGACCGCGGCTATGTCATGCAATTGCTGAAGGAAGGCACGGCGAAGGCACGTGACGTGGCGGCGCAGACGATGGATGAAGTGAAGGCGGTGTTGGGGTTGCGGTATTTCTGATGGTGGGCTGGTGGCGGTTTGCGTGCACTGTCTTTGTGCAGAAGCGCCGATCTGACGTGCCCGGTATGCCTGTCGTATTTCACGATCTGTTATTGCCGTTATCTCGTCCCACCTGATTTTTAGCATCCTTGCAGATCAATGAGTTGCGTTGGTTTGGTAATGGTTTGGGGGGAGCCGCTTGCGCTTGTTATACGGCGAAATACCAGATTATGTTTAAATTTTTCTATCTAGTTAGAAGTTAAACGTCATAGACTCGAATGTCATATTCAGCGCATCGGCGCCAATCATTGGACCAGTCGAAACTCTTGGCACACCGAGTATCTCATGTGCGGTCCTGTGCGTTGCATATGGCTCAAAAGTACGGCGTCACACGTTCCGTTATTCTGGATATGATTGGAATAAGGGACGACTACGCAAACGAAGATTTGCCCACGACTTCTGCAATAGACACTGCTATTGGGAAGTTAGATGGAATTAAGAAAAATGGCCTTGGCAACGTTTAACTTAAGCGTTAAACGGCAGTGAAGCAGATGAGCGTACTCGCGGACAAAGTTGAAACTGGCATCCAATTTTCCGGAGCCCATGAGGTAACCGCCATCCAATATGCTGGCGGTCGTTTGACGATCAACGTAAATGCGCTAGACGGGACTGCCGCAGTTACGGTTACATTTTCCGAGATTGCTGGATTCCGTGTCCTAGACGAAGGGGATTTGCTTGAATTTTGGGAAGTCTGCGGTAAAAAAGATGATTGGATTTTCCACGTTAAGCAAGGCGGATGGTTTGATCTGGAAGCACAGCGAACTGGCTTCGTTCGTGGAGACATTAAAGCTATCAAGGAATATTTGATAACGGGGACAGATGATTGTGTAAGTGTGCTGGCATGGGGCGCACCGGAGGTCAGTGGCTATGCCGTTTAACATTCCATTGGACCAAGAAAGCTTTGCCGACGACCAATTAAAACGTTAGAAAGCTAACAGCAGGCATGCATAATGAGATTAAAAGTACGAACGAACCACGCATAAGGCTGTTACGTGCGCTTACCCCTTTTATTGGGCTCACGGCTCTCGTGTTTGGTCTTGGCACAATGGCCTTGGCTAGTATGATTATTTACAGACAGATCACTCATTACTCAGGGATAGAAGCTAAGCCATTGTTATTTGCATCGGGATTGCTAGGTCTAGCAATATATTTATTGATTTCCGCAGTTCGTATGATTTTTTACCGCAAAGATAAACGGCATTTACAGAACAATCCATTCGTGCTCTAGTGGATAGAAACTGAAATAGTTAGCACGCCAGTTTATCAATCGGAATAATCATCTCTTCAGACTTCATTCTGATCTAACGTGTCATATATGGACTCCCCCCGAAGTCCAAGGGACTAATCGGTAGGGATGGCAGGAAGGCCCGCCCCTTGTTAGCTCAGTATCAAGCATTGAAAACGCAGCCATGGAAACAAAGCTAAAGTGCAAAGATTGCGGCGCGATGATCCTGGTCAGCACCGTGGCACGAAATGGTGGTGTTTGCATGCCGTGCAAAAGCGGTAGGCGCAAAAGCATCGAGGCGGCGGAGGAGCATTATGCACAGGATCGTGAGCGGGATCGGACTTGCCCGTTCAGGGCGCTGTGGAAGGAGCTTGTGGACAGGGTCTACAACCAGCCCGGGGGATTCGAGGCGCTGTCCGCAGCCGAAAAACAATACTTTTCCGTTCGCGTCCTGGTCGGTGAGGTATACAACGGCGGGTTTGAGCAGTACTTTCATAATTCTTCGGCCGATTACTACGAGTACGCAGAGGCGGGACTGATGCGCATCGGCTCGAAAGAGTCTCTTGCCTTGCTGCGGGCATCAAGGGCGGTTGTCTTTGGTGACGACGACGTACCAGCGGAACGGTCGCAACGATGGTTGCGCCTCAGGAGGATGGGAAATCCCCAAGCGCTTGATCTCCTGGATTCGAGATTTTGTGCCGACCCGGATTCGCTGGATGCGAAGCTGGAGCGATTCGCACATGACGAGGGATTGGTGAAACATGGTTGACATTCGATTCGACACGAGTTACTGATTGCTTGCTGCAATTGGCCGGTTACCTTATCGATGAATCTGGCAGCTTCAGTGCCGGGTGTTCAACCCGTTAGGCTGCAGTCCAAATAGAGAGACAAAATGACCCTCGAAGAACAGAACAAAGCCGTTGTCATGCGCTATGTGGAGGCATTCAACCGTGGCGACCTGCAGGCTTTGCGCAGCCTCCTGCATGACGACGCCGAGATCCAGGGCGTCATGGGCAAGGGATTGTTCGAGCGGATCGAACCGGTATGGCGCCAGCTTATCGAGGGTTATGGCATGCAGCTGCGGGTCGAAGAGCTGGTCGCGGAAGAGAATATCGTCGCGGCGCGCTACACGGAAACCGGCACCTTCAAGGCTCCGGCCTTCGGGCATCAGCCTACCGGGAAATCGTATGAGCTCGTCGCGATGGAGTTCTTTGAAATCCGCGAAGGCCGGATCAAGCGCCGCTGGGGCGCGCGCGATTCCGCATCGCAGTTGCGCCAGCTCGGCGTCACGGGTGGCTGATCCCATGCTGCGGTCCGTTTTGAATTCAAATGCAGTTCATGCGGCGAGGTTCACTGCGGCATGCCCTCATTCGGCGCCGATGTGCCCTTGAGCTATTTCCGTGTGCCAGCCGAGGAGCGCAAGAAAAGGGTTCGCCTCGGAACGGATGAATGCGTCATCGATGGGGAAATGTTTTTCGTGCGCGGCTGCATCGAGATACCGGTTCACGGCGAAGACGAGCCTTTGTCGCGGGGTGTGTGGGTGTCATTGAGCGAGCAAAGCTTTGCGACCTGGAAGGCCTGCTACGAGCCCAGGCATCGTTCGCATATCGGCCCTTTCTCCGGCTGGCTCAACGCCTGGATCAAGCCATATCCGGATACGGTGAGCCTGAAGACGATGGTGCAACTGCGTGACGATGGCCTCCGGCCTTACATCGAACTGGAGCCAACCGACCATCCTCTCGCCATGGAGCAGAGGAACGGCATTTCCGTGGAAAGAGTGGCGGAAATCTATTCGATCATGATGCACGAGCGTCCTGCATAACGATCATCCTGCCAGGAATCCGGGCAGGAGAATGCGGCGCAACGCTGCCCATTTCCCCGCATGACAAGTCCCCGAAGACCGGGGACTTGTTTTTTGCCTGACGCGATCACACAAGCATCAGACAGCCTGCTTCTGCTTCCGGGACCGCACAAGTCCGGCCAGGCCCAGGCCGAGCAGCGCCAGGCTCGCCGGTTCCGGCACCTGTCCGGGATCGTCCGGATTGCTTGCGCTCGATACGCCATCGAGCCAGACGCTCCAGTAAGTCCCCATGTTGCAACCATTGGCTGGCTGGCACCAGTTGCTCAGTGCGATGGGGGCGTCGTTGTCATAGACAAAGCCGTCTGCAATATTGTCGCCACTGGCGAAATTGCGATACGTGGCCACGGTAAAGAAATAGGTGCCGGCAGCGAGTGACGCAATGTTGAAGCCGGAGTCATAGTAGGTCTGCGAGGGATCGATGCTGCCATCGTCATCATTTTCGTCGATCAGTTCGCCCGTGGTTGCGTTCCACAAGGCGGTGATCGGATCGAAGTTGGTGCCGGAAAGGAACGAATCGGTCCACACGCGGACGTTCGTGGCATCGGAGTCGAGCGTGAAGGTCGTCCTGATGACGTCGTTATGGTTGGCGATGTTGCCGGTGAAGTGGAAGGTGGCGGCGTTGGCTGCCCCTGACAATGCGACCAGCGCGATTGCCAGGACTTTCTTGCTTATCATGATGTTCTCCCTGTTGATTAAAAATATGCGGGAGCACGGATAAGCAATAAGCGATCCAGCCGCAGACCTTTGTTTGATATCAAGGACTTGGCTTTGCGCAGACTACGGGATCGGGACGAAGTGGCAAATTTTCCGACACGCGGGGCAGCCGGTTGCGCGGGCAGGGTGATGCCGTGCTCCTTCAGGCGGACCGGGTAACAGGCTTCGTGCAGCGCTTGTAGTTGAAGTGGCGTGTCGAGTATCGCCGCTGCAATGGAATTGGACGGCAGCTCCTGAAGGGAGGAAAGCGTTCGGGCCGGCACTGCAGGCAAGGCACCCGTGCACCACCGGGCGCCTCGCCACAAGGATTGTCAATCCACCTTCGCGCCCGAGGCCTTCACCACCGCTGCATATTTTTTCAGATCAGTCCGGATCAAGCTTGCAAACTGTTCAGGCGTCGTCGGGGAAGGCTCGGCGCCCAAGTGTGCCATCTTGTCCTTGATGTCAGGCATGCGCAAGGCCCGCACGACTTCGCCGTTGAGGCGCGCGACGATGGGCGCGGGCGTGCCCGCCGGGACCAGCACGCCGAACCAGGTGTTGATGTCGAAGCCGCTCAGGCCATACTTGGCGCCGGCTTCGGTCATCGTCGGCAGCTCGGGCAGGGCCGCTGCGCGCCTGGCGGTGGTGACTGCCAGCGGCTTGAGCTTGCCGGCCTGGATATTGGCCGACGCCGATGCCAGGTTGTCGAACATGAGATCCGTTTCGCCTGCCAGCAATCCAAGCTGCGCAGGTGCCGCGCCGTTATAGGGGATGTGGACGATGTTCACCTTGGCCATCATCTTGAACAGCTCGCCCGCGAGATGGCCGGCGCTGCCGTTGCCGCCGGAGGCGTAATTCAGCTTGCCCGGATTCTTTTTCGCATACTCGATCAGGTCGGGCAGCGTGGCGATATGCAGCTTCGAAGCGGCATTGGGATTGAGCACGAGTACATTCGGCACATTCGCGACCAGGGATACCGGGGCAAAGTCCTTGACCGGGTCATACTGCAGCTTCGGGAAGAGCGTGGGATTGATCGCATGGGTTGCGACTGCTCCCATGACCAGCGTGTAGCCATCGGGCGCGGACCGGGCTGCCGCGGCGACGCCGATGTTGCCGCCTGCGCCGGGCTTGTTTTCCACGATGACGGCCTGGCCCAGGCCATCCTTCATCTTGTCGGCCAGCATGCGCGCGACGGCATCGAGCGGACCGCCCGGTGGATAAGGAACGATGAAGCGGATGGGCTTCGTCGGCCAGGTATCGGCAGCCGCGGCCGAAGGAGAAAGCACAGCAAGGACAGGAGTGAAAGCGAGGAGCAACTTGGCGAGGAATGATTTCATGATGAAGGTGTGCAGATAGTGATTTGGGTGGATGCACGCGCCTGCCGCAAGACAGCGGAGCTTTCTTGCCTCTTGTCGGGGGGAGGAGATGGCGGACAAGCCGCAGGGGACTTTCGGTGATACACAGGCAGACGACGCAGACAATGACTTCCATCCGCAATTTTACGGCCTTTCGCCTCCGGTCACAGCGTGGCCGCCACCTTGCGGTCTCCAGGCTTGACCAGCCCGGTTGACGAAACCTGCTAAACCGCTATACTCGGTCCAGGTCATCCACCCCATCCCTTTCATCCGAGTGAACAAGACAATCTTCCTGTCGAATCGCTTGCATGCCGTTTCAGGCAGGGGATGCGTGCATCCGCTCGTTTCGCCCGATTCTTTCCGTCCTCAGTGTGCTTCTTCGCGCGCGTATCCGGCTTCCGGTACGCCTCGCATCCAGACGTCCACCCGAGACCTCGCCTGCCTCTCCTAGGCTCGGCGAGCGCCACGGGGAATCCAGGGGACCGGATTCCGACCAGCACTCTCCGAGCTTCCACTTTCCCAGCTTGATCGCGGTGCCGGCGCTACCCTGCGCCTGACACCTTGTTTCCATTTACAGGCTGCTTCCGGGAGGATGCGGCAGTGGAGTGCTTTTGCCATGAAAATCGAACGTTACCTCACCCAGAACGATGCTGCCACGCTGAGCAGGCTCGCGGAAGAGCTGTTGCGCCTCAGGGATGTCAAGGTCAATGCCGGGGAAAAGCTGATCGAATTGATTTCGGGTTCGATGCTGCTTCCGGAGAATGTGCGCAGAAAGGATTGCGTCTCGCTGTATTCGGAAGTCACGTATTGCAAGATCGGTCCGGACGACCAGCATACCGTCACGATCGTCTGTCCCCAGGATGCGAATCAGACGCTGGCCCATGTCTCGATACTCGCGCCGATCGCCATGGCATTGATCGGCAGGAAGCTGCGCAGCATCGTCGAAGTGGAACTGCCGTTCGGGAACGTGCAGTTCGTGAAGATCCTCGATATCCGGCCCTTGACGGGAGCTGGGATGCCGGAGCCCAGCGAAGGCGAGGATGCCGCCGTGGCGTGAGCATGTCACGCCTGGGCGAAGCGTATGGTGCAGCGGCCGGCATGCTTGGCAGCATACATCGCCTGGTCGGCGCTCTTGATCAGCGCCGCCTGGTCGGCGCCATGCTCGGGGTAGAGCGCAATGCCGATGCTGCCGGCGATGTCCAGAGTATGTCCCGCGATGTGGAAGGGCGTGGTCAGGGCGTGCAGGATTTTCTCTGCAGCGACCTCGGCGCCGTGCCGGCCTTCGATTTCCGGCAGCAGGGCGACGAATTCATCGCCGCCCAGCCGGGCTGCCGTGTCCGAGGCCCGCATGCATCGTTGCAGCCGGCTTCCCACTTCCTTGAGCAGCAGGTCGCCGATCGCGTGTCCGTATTCATCGTTGACCGGCTTGAACTTGTCGAGGTCGATGAACAGCAGCGCCGCCTGGGTCTGGTCGCGTCGGGCCAGGGCAAGCACCTGGGTCAGGCGTTCGCTGATCAGCTTGCGATTGGGCAGACCGGTCAGGGTGTCGTACAAGGCAAGCTGCATCGCCTGGTTGGCTGCCTCGATGGCGCGCGCCCGGTCGTCGAGGAAAACCCACACCAGCAGGGCCAGCAGCAGGCTGATGCTGATCCCGCCGCGCAGGATCAGCGCTGCCCGGTCGCCGCCGCCCCATTGCTGTTCGAAGGCGGGTTGGGCAGCCGTTACCACCAGCCAGCGATGACTGGCCACATCGATCAAATCCTGGCGCCTGAGTTTCGTTTTTGCGCGCGGCGCATCGACTTCGGTAATCGTGTCGTACATGCGCGCGGCATCCGTCAGATTGGCACGATCGTAGATCTCGATGTCGAGGTCGCGCCGGGGTTCGCCGTGCAGGGCGAGCATCAGGTCATTCATGCGGAAGGGGGCATATACCCAGCCGAGCAGATTGGCGCGACGCGCCTCGATCGTATCGTGCGGCAGGTCGTTGCGGTACACCGGCAGAAACATCAGGAAGCCGGGTTGCACATCGGCTCCATTCTCCTGCCGAAGCGTCAGCTTGTTGGTAATCGCGGCTTCGCCGGTGTCCCGCGCCAGGTCCATGGCTTCCCGCGACTCCGGGTCCGAATACATGTCATGGCCGATTGCCCGCTGATTGCGTGCGGAGAAAGGCTGGATGTAGCTGACCGGCGCGTAGACGGCGCGCTCTCCCGCCGGGGTGATGGTGTAATCGGGGAAGCCTTCGCGGCGCATGGCGAGAACAAGCTTTTCCTTTTGCGCGGATGTAATGAATTTGCCGAAGCCGATACCCTGGATGCCCGGATAGTATTCCCCAAGCTTCAACGCCCCGACATAGGCGCCGAATTCCCCGGCATCCACGGTCCTTGATCCTGAAAAGAAGCCGACGGCGCCGCGCAGCACCTGTTCGTAAGTCTGCATCCTTTCGTAAATCAGCCCGTTCAATTCGCGTACACGCGAATCGAACTCGGCCAGCAATGCCTGTTCCGCATTTTGCCGGGCGGCATCCCATAGGCGGTAGGTCACTACCAAAGAGAGGATCAGCAGGATGACCGGCACCAATTCCCGGGCATTGAATAGCCTGAATCTTGCCTGCGCGCTCTTCCCTTTGTTGTCCACGTCACTCATCCTTGCGTGTCGCATGTTCTGCCTGATTTCGGCAATGGCTTACCGTTCCCGTCCTTACGGATACTTTGACCATGCAGGACGACGTTAATTTCAGGAAAGGCGGTGCGCTGCGCGCTGATACCTTCTGCGCTTCTGTGAGGAACCGCTTCAATCGGCGCTGCGTCCTATTCCTGTTTCGGGGCGGTCGCGCCAGAGCTCGCTAGCTTAGAGCTGAACCGCTCCTGGCTGATGCCGGATATCCCATGCCCAGTTTTCACCATGCCTTGCTGTTCGCGGCAACCTTGCTGGCTGCCACACCCATTCTCCCCAAGCCAGTTGAGGATACGGAACGAAGTCTTGCCGTCCAGGTAAGGAAGTCGCGCGGCGAGGTGATCGTGGATGTCAGCATGCTGGTGGAGGCGAGCCAGCGCGACGCCTGGGACGTGCTTACCGATTACGACCACATGGCCGAGTTCTTCCCGCGGCTTACTTCCAGCAAGGTCACCCAAAGAAACGGCAATGTCCTGCGGCTCGAGCAGCATGGCAAGGTGTCCTATGGCCTGCTGTCGTTTCCTTTCGAGTCGGTGCGGGAAATCGAACTGAAGCCGTATGAGGAAATCCGTTCGCGCGCCGTAGGCGGAAGCCTGAGAAAAGGCGATGCAGACACCCGGCTGGTCGAGGAAGGCGGAGGCACGCGCATTTTCTATCACAGTGAATCGGTGCCGGCCGTTTGGGTGCCGCCGGGCATCGGCCCCGCCATCATTGAGAGCGGGACCCGCCAGCAGTTCGAAAGCTTGCGCGCCGAGATATTGAAAAGAAAGACGGCGGCGCAGCCTGCGCGCTGAAATGCAGGAACGGACGCCGCCGCATCTTCATCTAATTCACAAGGAAACCGGCTGTACCCGCCCGCACGCCTTGTGCGAAGCAATTTCTTTCATGAAGCTGCCTCCGGCGGCGGCAAGCCAGTCTGCCTCGGTACCGTGCCGCCTGCGGCGCGGCAATGTTTGTTGATCCTGCTTCAGAGAAGGAGCTTGGCCATGAAAAAGTTTTCCCTAGGATGGATCCCGGGCTTGTTTGCATTGCTTGCCGCGACGGCATTCGCCCAGTCCGGCACGCCGAATGATGCCCAGATCGCAGGCATCGTGGTCGCCGCCAACACGGTGGACATCGACGCCGGCAAGATGGCCGAATCGAAGGCGCAGAGCAAGGAAGTCAAGGATTTCGCCAAACGCATGGTGACCGACCATACCGGCTCCAACAAGCAGGCGAGTGCGCTCGCCAAGAAACTGGACCTGAAGCCGGAAGACAGCGACACCAGCAAGAGCCTGAAGAAGGCGGGAAAGGCCAACATCGACAAGCTGAAAGGCCTGAAGGGAAAAGACTTCGACAAGGCTTATGTCCAGAATGAAGTGACCTATCACCAGACGGTGCTGGATGCGATCGACCAGACCCTGCTGCCGAATGCGAAAAATGCCGAGCTGAAGGATCTGCTGACCAAGACCCGCCCTGTCATTGCTGATCATTTGCAGCATGCCAAGATGATCGAAAAATCGATGAAATAGGGTGAGACCATGCCTGCCTTGATTGCGTCGCGTGGAGGGAAGGCGGTCCGCATGACCTTGCCGGCAATGCTGCTTCTGCTCGGCATCGCCGCCAGCCCTGCGGTGGCGCAGCAACACACTGTCGTCATCGAAGCCATGCAGTTTTCGCCGCAGGTCATTGAAGTCAGGGCCGGCGACACCATCACCTGGAAAAACCGCGATCCGTTTCCGCACACGGTCACGGCACAAGACCGCAGCTTCGATTCCGGGGAGATCGCGCCGGACCAGGGATGGACATTCAAGGCTGCCAGGAAAGGCACGTTTCCCTATGTTTGCACCCTGCATCCGACGATGAAGGGGAGCGTGGTGGTCAAGTAAGGCCGGCGGCTTCGTCATACCAGTTAGCCGTGCGGCACTGTCCGCACGGTTCCGGCTGGTCTTGTTCCTGTTCAGAATGTTCCAACCTTGCCGGCCTTTGAGCCGGCTCAAGCTGTATTTGCTCCAAATATATTGAATCAATTATAAAGTGGAGAACAATGGGTAATGGAGCGTCCGCAGTGACAAGAAAATCCGCGGGTTTGAAAACGGGATCGAATCAAGGCGCCAAGGTCGTCGGTGCCGCAACACCGTCCCGTCTTGATGTGCTGAGGAATCTGCGCATCGTGATTCGTGCTGCGCAAAGGCATTCCTCATGGATTGAGAAGCAATGCGGCGTGAGCGGCGCCCAGCTTTGGATGATGCGTGAACTTGGGGACGCCCCGGGCCTGCGCGTGGGCGAACTGGCTGCGAAGCTCGCCATCCACCAGACCACTGCCAGCAACCTGCTCGATACCCTGGAGAAGGCCGGCCATATCGTCAAGGCACGCGATGCGGCGGATCAGCGGGTGGTGACAGTCACGCTCTCGGCCAGCGGGCAGGCCTTGCTCGCCCAGGCACCCATCCCGGCACGCGGCTTGCTGGTGGAAGCCTTGTCGAGGCTGGACGAGGATGCCTTGCAGCGCCTGGACCAGGGGCTGCAAGCGCTGCTGGAAGTGATCGACATGGTCGACGAGTCGCACGCCATGCAGCCGCTGCCCTTCATGATGTAGCTCGCAGCCTTGTGCTGCGGCAGATGGCCGGCGGCATGGCGGGAACTTCTCGTTCGATGCGCTCTCGATTCGAGGTGCAGCGGGACACGAACAGGATAGACCGACAGCTATGTCGCAACCATTCAGCCAGCCGACGGTGCTTGTCATCAAGCTGACGCTGATCGGCCTCGTCATCCTGCTGTTTGCCGCCATCATGATCGCGCGATGGCGCATGGCCCCGGAACATACGCCGCTGCAGGCGATCGAGCAGCCGATCCGCTTCAGCCACAAGCACCATGTGGGCGACGACGGCATCGACTGCCGCTACTGCCATGTCTCGGTGGAGAAATCTTCGTTTGCCGGGCTGCCCTCCAGCCAGATCTGCCTGACCTGCCATTCCCAGCTGTTTCGCGATTCGCCGGAACTCGCGCCCCTGCACGAAAGCGCCCGCACCGGCATGCCGATCCGCTGGAACCGTGTGCATGACTTGCCGGATTTCGTGTACTTCGACCACAGCATCCATGTCAACAAGGGCGTGGCCTGCATCGAATGCCATGGAAGGGTGGACCAGATGCCGCTGACCTGGCGCACCGCATCGCTCGAGATGCAGTGGTGCCTGCAATGCCATCGCAGCGCGCCCCAGCATGTGCGGCCCCTGAGCCAGGTCTATCTCATGACGAACCAGAAGCCCCTGTCCGACGAGGAAATCCGCCAGCTCGACCGCCTCTACCACTTGCAGGACACGCGGCGGCTGACCGATTGTTCCACCTGCCACCGCTGACCATGCGTGATTATCCGAGGTTCCCGCTCGTGCCCCATCATCCTGCATCGCATGGCGACGCGGACGGCGGACACGCCGGCATGGCGCCGGACAGCATGGAGCGCCGTACCTTCCTGAAGATCATGGCAGCCTCGATGGCACTGGCCAGCGGCGCCTGCAGCGGCCCGCCGGGAGAAACCATCGTGCCCTATGTGCAGATGCCGGAGAACATGGTGCTCGGCCAGCCCTTGTTTTATGCCACTGCCTTCGTGCGCCGCGGTTATGCGAGCGGGGTGCTGGTTGAAAGCAACATGGGCCGGCCCACCAAGGTGGAAGGCAATCCGCATCATCCGTCCAGCCTCGGTGCCAGCGACGTCTTCGCGCAGGCTTCCATCCTTCAGCTCTGGGACCCGGACCGCTCGCAGGCGGTGTACAACAAGACTGTGCTGGCTACCTGGCAGGCATTCGAGACCGCGCTGCAGGCAAGGCGGCCGGCGCTGGACAAAAATCGCGGCGCCGGCTTGCGCATCCTCACCGGCACCATTACCTCACCGACTCTGGCGGCGCAACTGACGGCGCTGCTCAAGCGCTATCCGGAAGCACGCTGGCATGCCTGGGATCCACTGCATGATGACGGCGCGCTGCCAGCGGCGCGCCTGGCGTTCGGTCAGCCCGCGCACACCGTGTTCGACTTCAGCCGCGCGGCCCGCGTGCTGTGCCTGGACGCGGACGTGTTCGGCGACTGGCCAGGCGCCGTACGCCATGCGCGCGATTTCACTCATGCGCGCAAGAGCGAAACGCGCAATTTCTTCAACCGCATGATCGCGCTCGAATCGACGCCCACCATTACCGGCGCCTATGCCGACAGCCGGCTCGCCTTGCCGCCGGCGGAGATCGAGCGCTTCGCCTGGCGGCTTGCCGGCCGCCTCGGTATTCCGGGCGAGACAGCAGGAACGGCGCCGGCTGCGGATCTGGGCAAATGGGAAGAGGACCTCGCGAAGGAATTGAATGCGCACCGCGGCGCCGGATTGATCGCGGCAGGCGCCAGCCTGTCGCCGCAGACCCGGGCGCTGGTGCATCTGATGAATGCGCATCTCGGCAACGCCGGCACCACTGCCTTGCAGATTGCGCCGGTCGAAGCCCTGGCCGTCAGCCATGCCGAGTCGATCGCGCAGCTCGTCGCCGACATGCGCGCCGGCCGGGTGGACAGCCTGTTCATCCTCGACGCCAATCCGGTCTACAACGCGCCGGCCGACCTGGATTTCGCCGATGCGCTCAGCAAAGTGCCGTTCTCGGTGCATCTCGGGCTCTACCGTGACGAGACCGGCAGGCGCACCACCTGGCACCTGCCGCAGACGCATCTTTACGAGCAATGGAGCGATGCGCGCGCCCATGACGGCACGGCTACCATCCTGCAACCGGTGATCGCGCCGCTGTATGCCGGGCGCTCCGCGCATGAATTGCTTGCCCTGCTCGGCATCGATACCGAAAGGAATGGCCGCGCCCTGGTGCGCCGCACGTGGCAGCAGCAGTCCAGTGGCGACTTCAACAACTTCTGGGAAGCCAGCCTGCGCAGTGGCCTGGTGGAAAACAGTGCGGGCGTGCCGCTCAAGCTGCGACCGGCACAGGCGATCCAGCCGCCTGCATTGCGCAACGAAGGCCTGGCGCCGCTGTTTGCGGCCGATCCCTCTGCCGGCGACGGCGAATTCGCCAACAACGCCTGGCTGCAGGAATTGCCGCGGCCGCTGTCCAAGCTCACCTGGGACAATGCGGCGCTGCTCAGTCCCGCTACCGCGCGCAAGCTCGGCGTGGATACCGGCGATGTGGTGCGCCTGAGCCTGAAGGATCGGCCGGCCATCGCGCTGCATGCGCCGGTATGGGTGCTGCCCGGGCATGCGGACGATGCCGTAACGCTGCCGCTCGGCTATGGCCGCACGGCGGCAGGGCGGGTCGGCAACCGCGTCGGTTTCGATGCCTACCGCCTGCGGACGCTGGCCGCGATGCAGGGCAGGGGAGTGCTGCAGCTGGAAAAGACCAGGACCCGTCATGCCTTCGCCACCACGCAGAACCATGCGCGCATGGAAGGCCGCGACCTGGTGCGGATGGCGACCCTGGAGGAATACCGGCGCCATCCGCGCTTCGCCACTGAACTCAAGCGCCAGCGGGTGCCGGAAGAATCTCTCTACCCGCAGGTGGTGCCCTACGAGGATTACAAGTGGGGCATGGCGATCGACCTGAATACCTGCATCGGCTGCAATGCCTGCACCATCGCCTGCCAGGCGGAAAACAATATCCCGGTGGTCGGCAAGGAAGAAGTGATCCGCGGGCGTGAAATGCACTGGATCCGGGTCGACCGCTATTACCTCGGCAAGGCGGAGCGGCCGCGCACCGTGTTCCAGCCGGTACCCTGCATGCATTGCGAAAAGGCGCCCTGCGAGGAAGTCTGCCCGGTGGGCGCAACCGTGCATGACAGCGAAGGCTTGAATGTGCAGGTCTACAACCGCTGCGTCGGCACCCGCTTTTGTTCCAACAACTGTCCCTACAAGGTGCGCCGCTTCAATTTCCTGCAGTATTCGAACACCGATGTCGACAGCCTGAAGGCACTCCAGAACCCGGAAGTGACGGTACGCCGGCGCGGCGTGATGGAGAAATGCAGCTACTGCCTGCAGCGCGTCGCCCGCGCCCGGATGGAAGCGGAAAAGCTCGGCCGGCGCATCCAGGATGGCGAAGTCGTCACCGCCTGCCAGGCGGTGTGCCCGACCGAAGCGATCACCTTCGGCGACCTGAACGATTCCGACAGCAAGGTCAACCGCGTCAAGACGTCGCCGCTGGATTACGCGCTGCTGGCCGAGCTCAACACGCGCCCGCGCACCACCTATGCGGCGCGCGTGATCAACGCCGATACGGAACTGGAGTGAGCATGGAACCCGCATCGCGCCAGCCTCCCGTGTCCAAGGACATCGGCGTGCTGCGCGCCGGCTGGGGCTATGCCAGCGTATCCGACAAGATCGCCGACCTGGTATTGACGCGGCCGGTGCACTGGCCGTGGATGACGGCCTTCTTGTTCACCTTTGTCGGCGTGCTGATCTTCCTCGGCGCGACGGCCTACCTGTTTGCCAAAGGTGTGGGCATCTGGGGCGTCGACATTCCGGTCGCCTGGGGCTTCGCCATCGGCAACTTCGTCTGGTGGATCGGCATCGGCCATGCCGGCACCTTCATCTCGGCCATCCTGCTGCTGCTGCGCCAGAAATGGCGCACCTCGATCAACCGCTTCGCCGAAGCAATGACGCTGTTCGCCGCCGGCATCGCCGGCATCTTCCCCATCCTGCACCTCGGCCGGCCCTGGTTCTTTTACTGGCTGGTGCCCTATCCGAGCGTGATGAACGTCTGGCCGCAATGGCGCAGCCCGCTGGTCTGGGACTTCTTCGCGATCAGCACCTATCTGCTGGTGTCGCTGCTGTTCTGGTATGTCGGCCTGATTCCCGACCTCGCCACCCTGCGCGACCGTGCCGGCACGGCGCCGGTGCAGCGCCGCAAGCAATTCATCTACGGTCTGCTGGCGCTCGGCTGGCGCGCCGAGGCGCGCCACTGGGCGCGCTATGAAACCGCCTACCTGCTGCTGGCGGGACTGGCGACGCCGCTGGTGGTATCGGTGCACACCATCGTCTCGCTCGACTTCGCCGTCGGCAATACGCCCGGCTATCACTCGACCATCTTCCCGCCGTATTTCGTGGCCGGCGCGCTGTTTTCCGGCTTCGCCATGGTGCTGACGCTCGCGATCCCGCTGCGCCATTTCTTCGGACTGGAAGATTTCATCACCCGCCGCCATCTCGCCAATGCCGCCAAGGTGCTGCTCGCGACCTGCTGGATGGTGGGCTATGGCTATGCCTCGGAAATCTTCACCGCTTTCTACAGCGGCGACGAATTCGAGCAATACATGACCATCAACCGCTGGGTCGGGCCGTATGCGCCGGTCTATTGGTCCATGCTGACCTGCAATATTCTGGTGCCGCAACTCCTCTGGTGGCAGCGCGTGCGGCACAGCATCCTGGCGCTCTTCCTCATCAGCCTGGTGGTGAATGTCGGCATGTGGATGGAGCGCTTCCTGATCGTCGTCTCCAGCCTGCACCGCGACTTCATGCCGTCGGCCTGGGGCATGTTCTATCCCTCGTTCTGGGACTGGGTACATCTGCTGAGTTCCATCGCGATGTTCGTCTGGCTGTTCCTGATGTTCGTGCGCTTCCTGCCGGCGATCTCGATTGCGGAAATGCGCGAGCTGGTGAAGGAAAGTGCGGAAAGTGAAGCGGAGAAATCGCCGCGCCATGGAGGACGGCAATGAGCGCGTCCCTGTATGGATTGCTGGCGGAATTCCCCACGGCCGACGCGCTGCTTGCGGCTGCGACGAAGGCACGCTACGAAGGCTACGAGCGGCATGAAGCGTATGCGCCCTTCCCGGTGGAAGGGCTGGACCAGGCCGTCGGTTTCCGCCGCAACCACGTGGCTTTCATCACGCTCCTGGGCGGGATCATCGGCGGCGCCGGCACCTATTTCCTGCAATGGTATTCGGCGGTCGTCGATTACCCCATCAATGTCGGCGGCCGGCCCTTCCACAGCTGGCCATCCTTCCTGCCGGCGACTTTCGAAATCACCATCCTCGGCGCTGCGCTGGCCGCCGTGTTCGGCATGCTGGCCCTGAACGGCTTGCCGCGTCTGCACCATCCGCTGTTCGACGTGCCGGATTTCGACCTTGCCACGCGCAACCGCTTCTTCCTGTTCCTGCCGGCGAGCGACATCGTGTTCGATGAAGCGCGCAGCCGGCGCTTCCTGGAAGAGCTGCAGCCGCTGATGATCCGGGAGGTGAACGCATCATGAAGCCCTGGCCCATCCTCCTTGCCGGCCTGTTGCTGGTGACCGGCTGTGAAAAGGCGAAGCAGGACATGTACGACCAGCCGAAGTACAAGCCGTTCCGCCCGAGCGGCATGTTCAGCGACGGCAATTCCTCGCGGCCGCTGCCGGAAGGCAGCCTGCCGAATGCGCAGGGGCAGTTTGCCGGCACCTCGAGCGGACGGGTCGGCGCCGACGTGGTGGAACGCAACCGCCAGGCACTGGCCGCGCAAAGCATTCCCTATCCGGTCGACATGCAGTTGCTCAGGCGCGGCCAGGAACGCTATTCGATCTATTGCCTGCCCTGCCACAGCCCGGTGGGCGACGGCGATGGCCTGGTGGCGCGGCGCGGCTTCCCGCATCCGCCTTCCTATCACATCGACCGGCTGCGCCAGGCGCCTGATCGCCACTTCTTCGATGTCATCAGCAATGGCTACGGCATCATGTATTCCTATGGCGACCGGGTCGAGCCGCCGGACCGCTGGGCCATCGTCGCGTATATCCGCGCCCTGCAACTGAGCCAGCATGCGGAGGCTGCGAGCCTGCCGCGCTCGGCCCGGATTGAATTGTGGAATGCTCCCGAGGAGGGCAAGCGATGAAGGAGCGCAAAGTAATCCTTGTCGCGACCGGGGTGGCCGTGCTGCTGTGCGTGCTCGGTGGGCTGTATAAGCCCGGCGCCATGCTCGCCGCCTATCTTGCCGCCTGGTGGTTCTGGATCGGCCTGCTGATGGGCGGGCTCGCCAATATCTGGCTGCACAACCTCACCGGCGGCGCCTGGGGTGAAGCAATCCGTTCGCCGCTGCTGCACATGTCGAGAACAAGCTGGATCGCAGCGCTGCTGTTCCTGCCGGTGTTGCTGGGCATGAACGAACTCTATCCCTGGGCGGCCCATGCGGGGCAGGGCATGGCGCGCTGGACCAATGACTATTCCGCACCGGCCTTCAAGAATGCCTGGCTGATGCCGACCTTTTTCATCGCGCGCAGCATCGTGTATCTGCTGATCTGGGTTGCGCTCGCATACCTGAGTCAGCGCCCGGGCTTGCGCCGCTCCAGGGCGTTTTCCGCCTTTGCGCTGATCGCCTATGGCCTCAGCATGAGCCTGGCGGCGGTCGACTGGATCATGTCGCTATTGCCCGCCTGGTATTCCAGCGTGTTCGGCTGGCTCGCGGGTACCGGGCAGATGCTGGCCGGCATGGCGCTCGCCATCGTGCTGGTGACGCGCCCGGCTGCACCCGCCAGTGCGGCTATCCTGCGTGACCTCGGCAATCTGATGCTGATGTATGTGCTGACCTGGGCCTATCTCGCCTTCGTGCAATTCCTGATCATCTGGGCGGAAAATCTGCCGCATGAAATCGCCTGGTATTTGCCGCGCATGAAAAACGGCTGGCTGGTGGTGGCCTGGATCCTGGTGCTGTTCCATTTCGCCGCGCCCTTGCTGATCCTGCTGTCGCGCAATGCCAAGCGGTCGGCGCGTTTGCTCGGCAGCCTCGCGATCGGCATGCTGACGGTGCACCTGATCGATGCCTGGTGGCTGGTGCTGCCCTCGGTCCGGACTGTCGGCCTCGACTGGCTGTGGGCGGCGCCGCTGGCCACGATTGCGCTGGGCGGCATCGTCCTGCTGCTGACGCCTTACCGGGAACTGGTGGCCGTGGCGGAAAGGGGGCAGGCCCATGCCTGAAGCCGTGCAAAAGGATGACATCCATGTGCGCGCCATCATCTGGATCGGCGTGGCGCTGGCGGCGATGATTGCCGTTGCCTGCGCGATTGCGTACGGGATCTGGAGCCAGTGGCGGCCGGCGGGTTCCTATGACGGCCCGAATGCCGCATTCGATTTCAAGGTGGAAAAGCCGGTGCTGGACAGCGCGCCCCAGCCTGCGCGCGAAGCCTATTTCGCCGAAAAGGAAAAGCGCTTGAACAGTTATGCATGGGTCGACCGCCAGGCCGGCATCGCGCGCATCCCGATCCAGCGGGCGATGGAATTGATGGCGCAGCGCGGTGTGCGCCGGAACGTTCCCGAAGCGCCGCAGGAAAAGGCTGCGCAGGAGCGGCAGCAATGAAGGCAGCATGGCTTCTGGTCTTGTGGCTGATGGCCGGTGCGGCTCATGCACAGGCGCGTGCGCTGCCCGCACCGCCGCAGACCGAATTCCTGCAGCAGCTCGATGCTGCGCTGCCCTTGCAATCACGTTTTGTTGATGACGATGGGCGCCCGGTGCTGCTGGGCGACCTGTTCGGCGCGCGCCCGGTGGTGCTGGTGCTCGGCTATTACCATTGCCCGAACCTGTGCAGCACCGTGTTCGAAGGCGTGCTGCAATCGCTCGCGCTGGCCGGCCTGCCGCCGCAGGCGTACCGGCTGGTTGGCGTCAGCATCGATCCGCATGAGACTGCCGAAGTGGCGGCGCGCAAGAAGGCTGCGTATGCCAGCCTGTTCGGGAGCCAGATCGCCGACACCCATCTGCTGACCGGCAGCGCGCAGGAAGTGGCGCGGCTCACCGCCGCGGTCGGCTTTCGCCATGCCTATGACGCCGGCCAGCAGCAGTATGCCCATCCCGCCGGCTTCGTCATCGTCACGCCGCAGGGCAGGGTGGCGCGCTATTTCCTCGGCGTGCGCTTTGACCCGGGCGAGGTGCGGCGCGCGCTGGACCAGGCATCGTCGGGCCGCATCGGCTCGCCGGTGCAGCGCCTGCTGTTGCTGTGCGCGCATTACGATCCGGCGACTGGCCGTTACAGCTTCGCCGCGATGACGGCGGTGCGCATCGTCTGCATAGCGGTGTTGCTGCTGATGGCGGGCTGGGTGTGGCGGCAGCGTGTATGGAGGGGGCGCAGATGAGTGGTGTGCTCTCCTTGCAGGACGCACAAAGGGAAGTAGGGTGCGCCATGCGCACCGGAATTGCATGGTGCCCATGGCGCACCCTACTTCGATCTTCTTTCAAGCTTGGGGAAGCTGCTTCAGGGTGGAGGACGAATGCATCAATGCGCGTCGCCCTCATTCATCTTCCCGCCCATGCGGGAGGCCGGCAATGAACGAAGCCTTCCACCTCCTGCCGGAACGCGCCTCGGAATTCGCCGCGCGTTCCGATACGCTGATGCTGGCGCTGCTGCTGCTCACCGGCACGGTGGCGCTCGGCGTCACCCTGATGATCGTCATCTTCTCGGTGCGCTACAGGCGCGGATCGCCGGCCGACCGCAGCCATGCGCCGGCGCGCAAGCTGTGGGTGGAAGCGACCTGGACGCTGACGCCGCTGCTGCTGTTCCTGTGCATTTACGCCTGGGCCGCCTTCGATTATTCGCGCCTGTTCCGCATTCCCCAGGATGCGATGCCGGTATTCGTGGTGGCCAAGCAATGGATGTGGAAACTCGAACACACCAACGGCAAGCGCGAGATCAGCGAATTGCATGTGCCGCTCGGTCAGCCGGTGCGCCTGGTGATGACCTCGCAGGATGTGATCCACAGCTTTTACGTGCCGGCTTTTCGCATCAAGCAGGATGTAGTGCCCGGCCGCTATACCTCGATCTGGTTCACGCCGACCGAGGCCGGCGAATTCCATCTGTTCTGTGCCGAATACTGCGGCACCGACCATGCGATGATGCGCGGGCGCATCGTGGTGATGCAGCCGGCAGAATTCGCCAGCTGGCTGCAGCAGGGGAACAGCCAGCCGGGCATCGCGCAGCGCGGCTTCGAACTGTTCCGAAGCTATGGCTGCAGCGGCTGCCATGCCGCCGGTTCTTCGGTACATGCGCCGGACCTGAACGGCCTGCTCGGCCGCACCGTGCACCTGCAGGACGGGCGCAGCCTGATCGCCGATGAAAACTACATCCGCGATTCCGTCCTGCTGCCGAAGAAGGATGTGGTGGCCGGCTATGAACCCATCATGCCTTCCTTCGCAGGCCAGGTCAGCGAAGAGGATTTGCTCGCCATCATCGAATACATCCGAGGAACCCGGCCATGACGACCGCCGATGCCATCAGCAGGACTGCCGACGCCGCGCCGCGCAGCTATCTGGCCGAGGGCTTTTCCCTGCGCTCCTGGCTGACCACGCATGACCACAAGCGCATCGGCGTGCTCTACATGGTGGCGATCACTGCCTTCTTTTTCATCGGCGGCGCGGCGGCGACCCTGATCCGGCTGGAACTGGCCACGCCGCAGGGCGACCTGGTCACGGCCGATACCTACAACAAGCTGTTCACCGCCCATGGCGTGATCATGGTCTGGCTGTTCCTCATTCCGTCCATTCCTTCGGTGTTCGGCAACTTCCTGGTGCCGCTGATGATCGGCGCGCGCGACCTGGCATTCCCGCGCCTGAACCTGGCGAGCTGGTATGTGTATGTGCTCGGCGGCCTGTTCACGCTGGCGGCCCTGCTCCTGGGCGGCGTGGATACCGGCTGGACCTTCTACACGCCGTTCTCGACCATGTTTTCCAACACCCATGTGATCCTGGTGCTGGTGGGCGTGTTCATCATCGGCTTTTCTTCCATCATGACCGGACTGAACATCATCGTGTCCGTGCATACCCTGCGCGCGCCCGGCATGACGTGGTTCCGCCTGCCGCTGTTCGTCTGGGCCAATTACGCGACCTCGGTGATCCTGGTGCTGGCCACGCCGGTGCTGGCGATGACCCTGGTGCTGATCGGCATCGAGAGGCTACTGCAGGTCGGCATCTTCGATCCGGCGCTGGGCGGCGACCCGGTGCTGTTCCAGCACCTGTTCTGGTTCTATTCCCATCCCGCGGTCTATATCATGGTCCTGCCGGCGATGGGCGTGGCCAGCGAAATCATTCCCTGCTTCGCGCGCAAGCGGGTGTTCGGCTACCGCTTCATGGCCTATGCCATCCTCGGCATTGCAGTGATCGGCTTCCTGGTCTGGGGTCACCACATGTTCGTCAGCGGCCAGTCGGTGTATGCCGGCATGGTGTTTTCGCTGCTCAGCTTCCTGGTGGCGATCCCGTCCGCGATCAAGGTCTTCAACTGGACCGCCACCCTGTACAAGGGCTCGATCACCTTTTCCGCGCCGATGCTGTATGCGCTCGGCTTCGTCGGCCTGTTCACCATCGGCGGCCTGACCGGCCTGTACCTCGCCTCGCTCGCGCTCGACGTGCACCTGACCGACACCTATTTCGTGATTGCGCACTTCCACTACATCATGGTCGGCGGCTCGGTGATGGCCTATTTCGGCGCCATCCATTTCTGGTGGCCGAAGATCAGCGGCCGCCTGTATCCGGAAATGTGGGGGCGGGTGGCCGCACTGATCATCTTCTTCGGATTCAACCTGACCTTTTTCCCGCAATACCTGCTCGGCTACGAAGGCATGCCGCGCCGCTACCATGCCTATCCGCCGGAGTTCCAGGTGCTCAACCTGCTGTCCTCGGCGGGCGCGTCCATTCTCGCCGCGGGCTATCTGCTGCCGCTGGTCTATCTCGGCTGGTCGCTGTTCTACGGCAAGCGCACCGGCCCGAACCCGTGGCAGGCGACCGGGCTGGAATGGCAGACCTCCTCGCCGCCACCGAAGCACAATTTCGCGCAGCCGCCGGTCGTCACCGAGGCGCCGTATGCCTACCGGCCGGATGCGCCGGACCTGGAGCGTCCCCAATGAAGCCGGACGCTGCCCAGCCGATCGCGGAACAGTTCGCCAGCCGCGAGCAGCAGGCGCTGGCGGCCACGCTCGGCGTCTGGATCTTCCTCGGCACCGAACTGATGTTTTTCGGTCCATTGTTCTTCGGTTATTTCTATGGCCGCCTGCATTTCCCGCAGGGCTTTGCCGACGCCAGCCGCCATACCGAAGTCTGGCTCGGCACCATCAATACCGCGGTACTGCTGACCAGCAGTCTTTTCATGGTGCTTGCTGCAGAACAGCGCAAGGCGGGCAATGCCCGCGCCGCCACGCGCCTGTTATGGATCACGGCGGCGCTCGGCATCGTCTTCCTCGTCATCAAGGGCAGCGAATACGCGATCGAATGGCGCGAACACCTGTTCCCGGGACCGCGGTTCGCACTGTCGGGCGCGCAGGCGGGCGGAGCGGAAATCTTTTTCTATCTCTATTTCGCCATGACCGCGCTGCATGCGCTGCACCTGACGGCCGGCATCGTCCTGACCGGCGTGTTCGCCGTCGCCCTGGGCCGCAACGCGACACGCTTCGCCAGCGGAGAACGCATCGAGCTGGTTGGACTGTACTGGCATTTCGTCGACCTGATCTGGGTGTTCCTGTATCCGATCCTGTACCTGGTCGGACGCTCCGGAGGATGAAGGCATGCGGGCGGAAATGAAACGCTACCTGCTGGTCTGGGTCTGCCTGATGGTGCTGCTGATGCTGACCTGCGGCAGCGCCTTCCTGCATCTCGGCGCCTGGAACAGCATCATCAATCTGGCGATTGCGGTGGTGAAGGCGCTGCTGATCGCGCTGTTCTTCATGCACCTGCGCAGCAGCCGCGCGCTGGTACGCCTGCTGGCAGTGACCGCGCTTGCCACGCTCGCGCTCCTGTTCGTGCTGAGCGGCAGCGACTATGCCACCCGCACGCTGTACCCGGCGCCTTGGCAGTCGCCGCAGCAGTTGCAGCCCGAAGTCGGACAAGGAAAGTGATATGGAAAGAAAAATTGCAGTCATCACGGGTTCGTCCGCGGGAGTGGGGCGCGCCGCCGCCATCGAATTCGGCAGGCAGGGCTGGCATGTGGCGCTGCTGGCGCGCGGTCTCGATGGACTGGACGGCGCGCGCCGCGATGTCGAGCGTGTGGGTGGCAAGGCACTGGTGATTCCGACCGATGTCGCGGACCATGCCCAGGTCGAGGCGGCGGCGGACAAGGTGGAGCGTGAATGGGGACCGATCGATGTCTGGGTCAATGATGCGATGGCCACCATCTTTTGTCCGCTGCAATCGATCGCGCCGGAAGATTTCAGGCGTGCCACCGACGTGACCTACCTCGGCACCGTATGGGGCACGATGGCCGCCCTGAAGCGCATGAAGCCGCGCAACCATGGCACCATCGTGCAGATCGGCTCGGCCCTGGCCTACCGCTCGATCCCGCTGCAGGCGCCGTATTGCGGCGCGAAAAGCGCGATCCGCGGCTTCACCGATTCGCTGCGCTCGGAACTGATCCATGACAAGAGCCAGGTGCATCTGACCATGGTGCACCTGTCGGCCTTCAACACGCCGCAATTCGACTGGGGTCGCACCTGCATGCAGCACAAGCCCAAGCCGCTCGGGAAGATCTTCCAGCCGGAAGTCGCGGCACGGGGCATTTACTGGGCCGCCACCCACCGGCGGCGCGAGCTGTGGGTGGGCTTTCCGGCAGTGGAAGCCATCCTCGGCACGCGCGTGATCCCCGGTTTCCTCGACCGCAAGCTGGCTTTTCAGGCCTATGACGGGCAGCAGAGCGACGAGCCGATCGAACCGGGCCGCAAGGACAATCTCTACCATCCGGTGCCGGGCGACCATGGCGCGCATGGCCGCTTCGACAGACAGGCAGTGACCTGGAGCTGGGAATTGTGGATCGATATTCGGCGCTGGGTGGTGGTGGCGGGAGTGATTGTCCTGCTGGTAGTGCTGGGGCTGGCGCTGGCCGGCTTGCGGGCTTGAGGAAGCCGCCGGGACCCCGTATCAGCCGCGCCCGGAGAACAGCCTTTCATCCCATTGCACCGGAGCCGGCGCGGACGGGACGAGCTTGAGGGCATCGGGATGGCGCGGGTTGACAATGGCATTCCATTCTTCGCGCGCCACGACGGAACGCACCAGCAGGATGGCGCTGCGCTGTTCGTCGATCCAGCGGTTGCCGATCTGGCGGGCGACGGTGGCTTGTTCGGCGTCCCATCCGGCAAGATGCATCTCGGGGGACAGTCTTTCGACCGATACCTCAGCCGGCACCTCGACGCTGACACAGGCATGCGTCCGTGGCACTTTTCCGATCCTGGCATGTACCAGCACTTCCAGCATGGCGCCGGCAAAGCTGAGCGAGCCGTAAATGACGGGTTTGCCCGGGCTGTTCCACCTGCCGCCCATGAGCATGGCGCCGGTGCCATCCCAGATCGGGTGGCGCGCGTCGGCAATGCGGTAAATCTGCATGAGAGCCTGTTGCACCAGGCTCTAAGCCGGCAGGCCGTAAAACAGCTTCCAGAGCAGCTCTTCCACGCGCCGGGCACCGAGCTCGGTCATCGACACGTCGAGCGGTGTTTTGCCGTTCAGCAAGGGATGGGGCGTATTCAGGAATTCGCGGGCGTCGTGCTCGGAATCCCAGACGTGGCGGGCAGTGGCGAATACCCGCGCCAGCCGCTCGGCCTTTTCCGACTCGTCGGGGTTCAGGCGCTCGCGCCGCCGCTTGTAGGTGGCTTCGGGCACGATGCGATAGAGCACGGCCTTGCGCTCTTCCGCCGTGCGCCCCACCTGTTCGGCGGAAGAGCGCAGTGCGGACTTCGGCAAGCCCTTGCGCACCATCTCGTCCAGCTCCGAAAACGAATGGGGCAGCGGGGACAGGGCCATGACGGCAGCGATAATTTCGGGAGAAACCGAAACCATGATCATCACCTTTAGTATCGTTTGATCCGGCAATACGGTTCAGATGATACCACCAAGCTGAACATTCGACCAGCCGCCGGCATGCCTCAAACGCGGCAAAACCGGGCAGCGCTGCAGCGCCATCCTCGCCCCTTGCGCCCCGGGCATCGCGCATTCGCCAGTCGAGCCCGCAGGAACCGCGTTGCCGTTTTGCAGTCCGACGTAGTGCTTCCGGAAGTGCTCTGGCGGCATCTTTCCTCTTACCAAGACGAAATCACCATGGCTGAATCCAAGGTTGCAGTGTATGGCGCGATCGCGGCGAATGTGGCAATTGCCACCACCAAGTTTATCGTGGCTGGCCTCACCGGGAGTTCCGCCATGCTGTCCGAAGCCGTCCATTCCACCGTCGATACCGGCAACGGGTTGCTGCTCCTGGTCGGCATGAAGCGCAGCCAGCGCAAGCCCGATCCGGAACATCCCTTCGGCTATGGCAAGGAATTGTATTTCTGGAGCCTGATGGTCGCGGTGCTGATCTTCGGCATCGGCGGCGGCATTTCCGCCTATGAGGGCGTGATCCACATGCTGAACCCGGTAGAGATGCAGGACCCGCTCTGGAACTACGTCGTCCTCGGCAGCGCGATCATTTTCGAAGGCGCCAGCTTCACGATTGCCATGCGCACCGCATGGAAGGAAAAGGGCAAGCAGCCGCTCCTGAAGTCGCTCCACGCGAGCAAGGATCCGAGCACCTTCACCGTGATCGCGGAAGACAGCGCGGCGCTGGCGGGGTTGGTGATTGCGCTGATCGGCGTCTATTGCAGCCACCGCTACAACATGCCCGTCCTCGACGGCGCCGCATCGCTCGCCATCGGCATCCTGCTGGCCGGCGTGGCGGTGTTGCTGATCTATGAAAGCAAGGGCCTGCTGATCGGGGAAGGCGTCGACCGGGATATGGCTTACGCGATCCGGGACATCGCCATGCAGGACCACTTCGTCGAATCGGCGGCGCTTCCGCTGACCATGTACTTCGGCCCGGAAAACATCCTGGTGACGCTCGACGTCGAATTCCGCAAAGGCACGTCCGTCGCCGATATCTCGGCGGCAGTGAACCGCATCGAACGCGACATCCGCAGCCGGTTTCCCGAGGTCAGGCGCATCTACATCGAATCCAATCCCGGGGCGGCGGAGCGGCAGCTTGCACGCCTGAGGCGGGCGCACGGGTAAGCGCTCCACCCGCGCCGCAGGATGCCCCTCTGTCCTACGCAGATACCCTGAAGGCCGAAAGCGCTTCCGCCGCCATGGTCGGAAGGAATTCGACGATCGTGTACTCCGCCACGCCCGCTTCGTGAAACGGATCCTGGCGGACGATCGCCTCGACTTCGGCCCTGTCCTTCGCCGCGGCGATGATCACGCCGCCGGTGCGCGGCTCCTGCCGCCCCGACAGCAGGAAATGACCGCTGGCATAGTGTCTCTCCAGGAAGGCGCGATGCGGGGCGATCACGCGGTCGATATCTTCAAGGGGCTTCACATAGTTCAGAAGAATCACAAACATCGATGGTCTCTTTCGTATCCAGGTCAGTCAGCGCGGCTTTGCGGGCATGGCTGCAACAGCCGCGCCGAGAATATGCGGTCAGGCTGCGCTGCGTCCGTGCAGGGGCGCCTGCTCGACAGGTCACGGATATGCGGATGAAGCCTCACCCGCGCTTCCGCACGCATGTCGACAGGCGAGAAGTGTAACCCGGAAGCCGTGGAAGAAAGTGCAGCGCGCCACCATGGAGCGGCGCGTTGCGGGATGGAAGCAGCTGCGGCAATGCATGCCGCAGCCCGGGAAGGAAGTTTTACTTCGGCTGCGTGGCGTCTGGCGCCGAGGGCTGGCCGGCAGGCGAACCGCCGGAAGTGCCACCGGAAGCGCCACCAGAGGTGCTGCCGGAAGTGCTACCAGAAGCGCCACCAGAAGTACCGCTAGAAGTGCCGCTAGAGGTACCACCAGAGGTGCCGCTGGAAGTGTCACCAGAGGTACCGCCAGACGTGCCACTGGACGGCATGCCGGACGAGCTGCCGGAGGACGTACCCGAAGGCGATCCCGAGGAAGCCCCCGAGGAACTACCCATAGAGCTGCCGCCTGCACCGCTGGAACCTGCGCCACCGGTGCCGCTGCCACCGGTGGACGAGGCTTTCTGCGAAGCCATCTTGGCTTGCGCAACCGCGCTGTCATGCGCTGCCTTGGCCTGCTGGCCGCACGCCTTCTTCGCGTCGCCGACCTGATCGTCGCAACGTTCCTTCGCGACCTTGTACTGCGCATCAGCCTTCGCCTGTTCCAGCTCCAGCCGGTTCTTCGGCGTGTCGCGCTGCTTGACCTTCATCTCGGCCTCGGCCACCTTCTGCTGGCCGTCCGCCTCGGCCTTGCAGATATCCTTGGCATTGTCCTTCATGCTGTCGCATTTCTTGAGCGCATCCTTGTGCTGCTGTTCGATTTGCTGCTTCGGATCCTGCTGGCCCGAACTCGATCCGGAAGATTGCTGCTGAGACTGCTTGCCTTGGCCTCCCGATCCGGAACTGCCGGAAGCGCCCTGTGCGAAAGCGTTGCCGGCGAAGGCGAAGGCAAATGAGGCGGCGATGACCGTAAGTTTTGTGTTCATGGAAATGCTCCTTTCATTCAACTGATTTGGACAAATGAAAGCAAGCTTCGCGCCACGAGGACGCCAGGCAAGAGGAAATGGTGTGCGACGTGGAAAAGGCCAAGTGAGGAGAGACTTGGAGCGGATTTCGGTGTGCCACGGGGAAGTAGAGTGCGCCGTGCGCACCATGCGACTGCGGTGCGCGCGGCGCACCCTACCTCCTTCCCCTTTCAGGCTTAAGGAAGCTGCCTTGGGCCGATTGCGTCAGCCTGCAAGGACAAGCATGAATCGAGACGGGAAATTCGATACCCGGGGGATGTAATTCCTTCTCATTCCTTTGACGACACTTCCTGCGCCCATCCGCCATGGACCAGATGGCGTATACCTTGTTTCGGAAAGGCCAAGCGCGTTGGCAAAATGCGGCAAGCCGTGCTGGCAGGGCAGTGCTTGCGAAGCGCTGAATCAGTAAGTCCTGCTGTGAGCCGCCATGCTCGACCAGTTCATTGGAGAGTTGTGAATCCGCGGGCGATTCAAGGAGCTGCGCCGAAATGTGTTGGCACCGAACGTCGTGCCAATACTGTCAAATGAAAAAATGCCCGCCGCAGAAGCGCAGCGGGCGAACGCACCCTTTGGAGAAGAATGCGGAGACTAAACGCTGGGGGAAGGCTTACTGCTGGTGCAGCATGCTCGCCTTCAGTTTCGGACCAAACGGCCTTTCGCCGATGAAGCACAGCAGTACTGCGTTATAAAAGGCTTGATCGGGCAACTCGATCAGTTTTTTGCCATTCATCGTAATGAGGGTGGTGGCGCTGCTCGGAATCCAGTCGATATAAAAGACGTCGCCCTTCTTGAAGATACCAACCTGGGCAAAGACTTCGCCGAATGTCTGCATCTGTGACGCAATCTTGATCCGGTCCGTGCGGGAAAGATTATTTCGAATGCCCTGGAGGAAACCGCGCGCCATGACTTCGCTGTCCGTGTCCTGGACCATTACCAGCTTCACGCGCCTGGCGCCCGGTGCGGCGAGGACTGCCTCCGTTGTGGTTTTGTACTCCTTCAGATAAAGGCCCATCGCGCTGGCTTCGCTCGACCTTGCGAAGGCACCGGTTCCATCGATCAAGGCTGCGCCGTTCAGGCGCAGATCGTCATTGGCAACGCGGGCGGTTTCCTCGAAATGGGCACTCTTGACCTCAAGGGCATATGCGGGGATGGCCGATACCAGCACTGCAAGGGCGCAGAACAGACGAATTATCGATTTGGTGGCGTGCATGATTACTCCGTTTCAGAGAGGCCGGCCGCGCGATGCGGCAAGCCCTGTGTCAAATCAAGCAGAAGGCGGCTACGCGGCTCAGAAGGGCAACACGACGCGCACGCTGAAGGTGTCGCCGGACAGGCGATTCCTGACACCGTAGTCCCTCTGGTATGCCACATTCACGATCAGGCCATAGCCGTTGTCATACTTGATGGCCGGTCCGAAGGCACGCGCACGTCCGCGCACGCCATCCAGGCGCACGCCATTCACTTCATCATCGGTGGTTTGCTGATAGACATAGCCGCTGACTCCGGCGACCCAGTCGCGTGCCACGGCCCAGCCAAGCGCGTATTCAACATTCAGCTCCCGACCGGTCTTGTACGTCTGGCCGCGCAACTGATTCGATTCCTTGTTGCGGCCGTTGAAGCCGTACATGATGCTCAGATCCGCGTTCAAGCCTTCCGGATTGGCATAGGTCGTTACAAACTTGGGGCGCGCGCTCCAGTAATTGCGTCCCGGGTTGGCAAGGCGGGCGTCGTCGTATTCGCCGGTCGGCGCCGTGAATTGCAGGGCCAGCGCATAAAAGAATTCGTCGGAAGGGGCAAACACGAGCGCTGTGCCGAACTGCAGGTCGCCCACGCCGGTGTTGGAATCGGACTGCGAAACGATGCCGAATGGAGGAACAAAGGCGGAAGCCGTTCCCTCGACCCTGACAACCGGGAGCATGCCGTCAAACACCAGCTGGCCGCCCAGAATCTTGGCTTTGGTGACCCAGGTCAGGCGAGGTGCAAGGGCCTGGACCTTTTTTGTCATCGGCATGGCCAGTTTGTTGCCCTTGTTGTCACGGTATTCATCCGCATCGAACCGTGCGGCCTGAACCTGGTAATAAACCCCGGGTGCCGGGTCGGCGAGCATGCCGAACTGGTCCGTGCCGCTCAAAAAATTGGAGCTGCCGAGCTCCGTTGCGACTGCGCCGGCACTTGCGACCATCGCCAGGCCGAATACCACTTTGCTGTAACTATTCTTGATGTTGTGCACTTTCGCGCTCCTGATAAGTGATTGGCAGTTTCCGGGGCTGCTCGCGTTTCGGTTATCGGAATGTTTCTTCACGTTACTCACGTAACAAAATGTTTCAGAGCGGAGTCTAGGATAGGAGATGCCACGAGGCAACTAATTTCGATAGTGCAACTTTAGGTTGTTGTAATTTTCCCAAAGCAACGTGGATGAAGGCGGGCACCGTGCGTCGGCCAAGGTTTTTTGAGGGCGGGGGAGGGCAGGTCTTGCCAAGGGCTCATCCGGAGATGACGAAAGCCGCCGGAAGCAGGTCTGTTCAAGCCCCGAATGACTTGCTACGCCTGGCTGACGATGCTTGTTTTCTGGTAAAAGGGAGAGTCGATGCGCCCCGAGGAAGGTTGGGGCAGCGGATTGCCGGGCGCGCGTTTGTAACAAATGTCGGCTCGCGGCTGATACCGTGTCGGGTCATCCAGGTTGCCCGCCCGGATGAAACAGTGCTCGGGCATGAGTTCCAGCTTGGCGAAGAGCCGGGAATGGCATCCCCGACAAAACCCGCGCCAGATATGCTTATGCCGGATGTGAGGTCAGGGCACGCTCAGTCTTCTGGCGGAGCCCAATCGCTTACAGGAACGAAGTTTTTTGATTCCGGCGGTTTCTCGTACACGCTGCCGATTGGCAAATCCAGAAAGCTGATGATGGATGGGTCGTAATTGGCAATGGTATTGACTTCATATATGGAATGGTTTCTGGAGTCCTCCATATATGCCTCATCCTCGTACCCCGACATGAAGCGCCAGCCGCTGTCCGTAGCGTTGATCGGTTCTTCCCGATACATGAATCCAACCGGATACCCCTCGACGGTGATCTTGTCGCTTGCTATGCAAGCGCCCAATCCCGTGACCAGGGGCTTTATTTGGTCTTTGCTGAGCTTGAATTGCTTTGGCATGGTTGGCCTCTTACGCCGAGCTAACCAGCCCGCGCCATTTGCCGCGAAGCGGCAAGTTCTTTGGCGCGGGTCTGAGTTGAGTGACAAGTTAGGCTTTGATGTCTGCATTAAAGCTGCCTTTCCAAGACCTCACTCTCGCGTTACTCCACGGAATGTTGAAGCTGATCTTTAGCTCGGTGCCTGGCACATATTGCGAACAAATGCGGCACGACTCTCCTTGCCACCACGAGACCACTGCGAATTTTTCAGCTAACAGTTCTTCGACGTAGATTTGTGCAGCATCTTGGCGTCCATCACCTTCTTTCGGAGCCCATCTATCGAAATGAGTATGGTAATAATCGAAGTCGACCGTAACTTCATCGTCCCACGTACTAATCCTGAGCGGAAGATGCGTATTTGCCTCCGCTGGAGCGGGGATTGTGACGACTAGATATGGCTCGCTGTTTTTATACGTCTCATACGTGGCGAATGCCTCCCACTCGGGGCGAGAAGCAAAAATTTCGTCACCAATTTTCTGAGAGAACTCTGTCATGTTTGGAGCCTAACGCAAAGGTGACCGGCGCATTGCTGCAACCTGTCCGAGTCGACCGACCTGTTATACGTCACAGGCGCATCCCCGCCCAAATTACAGCCTCAGTAGCCACCGAGACCACCGGCGCCAGCACCGTCAGCCAGAACGGACTCGCTATGGCGTGAGTCTTAGAGCGGTCGTGATGCTCTTGCTCCTCGCTCACAATCGCCCGGACCGCGGCACTGGCGAGCGCATCGCGACCTTCGAGGACTTCCAACTGCTTCCTGAGGTGAGAAAGAACTACCCGTTCCACAGCGACCGTGGTAGCCGCAATCGCGCCGCGGCCGAAGAGGCCAGTGAAGAGACCAAGGACGTAGCCGCCGACGCCGCAAAGAACGTAGCTTCGGCACCGCCGCACGCCGCGTTGCTTCAGCTCAGTCGCAAAGATCTCGCGGTGCCGCTCCTCGTGGCCTCGAAACTCCTGCAACTCTGACACGATCGACGGCGCCCTGAGCCGCGCCATCAGGATCTGACCGGAATAGATGTTCACGGCCCCGTTCTCTCCGGCGTGGTTCACTTTGAGAATGCGTCCGCCCAGTCCGTCGGCGGTCAACACTCGCGCACTTAGTTCCATGACGTATAACGTTTAAGTTGACCGACGCGTAGCGTCGGTGTCGAATGCGATGTTATGTGTCGCTTCAGTGCTTGAATATGGCTTTAATGCCTGGACTGCACAACTCAACAGGCACAGTCCAAACCTCCGGCACTACGCCGCCCATGCCACCTTCGGACTTGCGCATGATTCCGTTTGCTCCAAACCACAGTGCCACATGTTCCTCTGGCACCCCAGCATCACCATAGATGCCCACTACAACAGCAGGAAGGCCATCATATTCGACGAAATCGCCTTTTCTCATTTCCATTTGTGACGCGTCAAGACGTATAACGTATAAGGTAACCCGCAGTGATGCTCTCGGGGTTTACCACCATGTTAAATGGCGGCACTGTAGCAAAACCTAAAGTCAATTGGTTTTTCTTTTACTCTTCTTTTTTCTTTTAGTGTTATTTCTTTCGATAGGCTGTTTCAGATTTATGTGCGCCCTCCAAAGCATCCAAATACCGCCTAAAGTAAAGAAGACTGTCCAAAAGATTTGAGCAGCAGGCGAGTCTATTGGCTGAGCGCTCCACTTGCTTGGTGGGCCGGATTTAGAAGAGCCGCCACTGGGCAAAAACATTACGCCATTAAACGCTCCAGCTGCCATCAAAAGCGACATCACCCCCAAGCCAAAAAAGACAATTGACTGTGTGACTCGCCTAACCGCGTCCATTTGTGTAGACATTTAACGTTTTAATTGACCGGCAGCGCAGCTGCCCGTGTCGAATGGAATGTTAGGCATCGCAGTCGCCAGCAAGACGCGTGGCCTCTCTATCAAACCAATCGACAAACTGTTGAATTGCTTTGTTCACGGCCTCCAAAGATGCCTCCAACGCCATGCCTTTATCACTGGGAAGCGAGCGGTTCAGTACCCGAACAGTTTTTCCGTCTGGGCAGAAAATGAAGGACTTGCCGTTGCGGTCGAACTGCTCTCCCCAACTGGTCAGGAAGCTGAACATTCCATATTCGACTGCGTCAGTCCGGCATTCTTCAACGGTACGATCATCCTCAAGCTCAACATCTCCGTGCCAACCAAACAGGCGACCGTCAAGGTAATTCCATAAGTCTCTATCACCTAGTCCATTAAACTGAGCCCGCCACAGAGTTGGGAGGGCCTCCCTCAGCTCCTTAAAATTCCAATAGGCGGTATAAAGACCGCAATGCTGCTCAGAATAGTCACCTATTGCAATTCCTTGGCACCATACCTGCATGCGCCCCCAGACCGCTGAGGGAGCTGCTAGATGGGGCTCAGCCATCGCTTCAATGGCAAAGGTTTCTTTTCGTCCGAAGAGCATACTGATGGGGCCTAACTTGATATAAATCGCAAAACGCCAATTTAACATGGCGCACTGTCGTTTAACACGGGCGTGGCCATGCGTGAAGACCGGCCTCGCTACTGGTCTTGCGCCGGATGCACTGGATATAAATGCAGTATTAACAGAAATGGGAAACACGACGCGTCCTTGGAAGTGTCATTCTTTGCTTGAGGACGCACAGGGAAAACGCGGATGCGGGGATCGAGGTCGTGTTCAGGCCTCGCCGAAAGGAGACCAGGGCCGGTGTGTTTCGGAAGGGTAAAGGAGCGGGCGGACTAGAGGGGCACGCCATCAATTTCACACATCCGGCCCAAAGTTGCCTCCGCAACGATTTGCCTACCTGTGCCACCGACCGAATGAACCGGAGCGCGAGCGATGCGCTCCGGGAGCATTACGCCGCAGCGCCGAACCGCCCCGACTGGAAATCCTCCACCGCCTGGAAAATCTCCTCGTTTGTGTTCATCACGAACGGGCCGTATTGCGCGATCGGCTCGTCGAGCGGCTGGCCGGCGATGAGCAGGGCGCGGGCCGGGCCGTTGGCGCGCAGGACCACGCCGTCGCCGCCGTTCTTCAGGATCGCCATATTCTGCGCGGGGACGGTGGTGTCGCCGACTTGCAGCGATCCTCGATAGACGTAGACGAAGGCATTGTGCGTGGCCGGCAGCGGCTGCGAAAACGAGGCCGCACCGTCGAAATGCAAGTCGAGGTAGAGCGGTTGCGTCGCTTCCCGCTGCACCGCGCCGGCGACGCCATGGCTGGCGCCGGCGATGACGCGCGCGGTGACACCTTCCGGCGTCGTCACTTCCGGGATGTCGCCGCTCTGGATGTCGCGGTACCAGGGCGTGCTCAGCTTGTCCTTCGCCGGCAGGTTGAGCCAGAGCTGGAAGCCTTCCATGCGTCCGTCTTCCTGTTCCGGCAGCTCCGAGTGGATCACGCCGCGTCCCGCGGTCATCCATTGCACGCCGCCGTTCTGCAGCAAGCCTTCGTGGCCGGCGCTGTCGCGGTGGCGCATGCAGCCGGCGATCATGTAGGTCACGGTTTCGAAGCCGCGGTGCGGGTGATCCGGAAAGCCGCCGATGTAATCCTTCGGGTCGTCGGTGCCGAAGGCGTCGAGCATCAGGAAGGGATCGAGCCGGCGCTGCAGCGGTTTGGTCAGCACGCGGGTCAGCTTCACGCCGGCGCCGTCGGAAGTCGCCATGCCGGTGACGAGGCGCTCGACTTCGCGCGCCTGCCGGACAGCGGTTTCAATGGATGCGGTCTCAGTCATGTGCAACTCCTCAAAGTAATTTACTCAGGCCGGTAGCGCGTCTTCGATCTGCGCCTGCGCCGCGGCAAGTGCCTGCCGCTCGGCTTCCGGCCCCATTGCCAAACCTTCAGCGTACACGAATTCGATATCGGTCATGCCGAGGAAGCCGAGCGCGGTCTTCAGGTAAGGCACCTGGCTATCGCTGGGCGTGTCGCGGTAGATGCCGCCGCGGGCCAACGCGGCATATACCTTCTTATTCTTGAGCAAGCCTTCCGGTCCCTTGTCGGTGTACTGGAAGGTCACGCGCGCACGCGAGATCGCATCGATCCAGTTTTTGAGCTGGGCCGGCACGCCGAAGTTGTACATCGGTACGCCCAGCACCACCACGTCGGCTGCCTGGATCTCGGCAATCAGCGCGTCGTCCAGCGCGACACGGGCAGCCTGCTCCGGCGTGCGTTCGCTGGCCGGGGTGAACAGGGCCTGCAGTGCGGCTTCGTCGAGTTCGGGATGCGGCGCGCGCAGTAGGTCGCGCACCGTGACGCTTGCCTGCGGATTCGCCGCGCGCAGGCGTTCGGTAATCGTGCTGGCGAGGCGGGTCGAATGCGAGCTGTCGGCACGAGCGCTGGAATTGATCTGAAGAATGTTCATCTGGTGTTCTCCCATGTGTTTGATCGATGAAGCCATTCTAGTTATTCCAAATACTGTGCAGAAGATGTCAGAATGGATAAGATCGTTCCACTGATGGAACAATGGAGGGCCAATGAATCTCGAACCGAATGACTTGCTGCTGTTTGCCCGGGTCGCGGTCGAAGGCAGCTTCAGCCGCGCCGCCGAGCGCCTGCACTTGCCGAAATCGACCGTGTCGCGCCGCATCGCCCAGCTGGAGGCCCAGCTCGGCGAACGGCTGGTCCTGCGCACCACCCGCAAGCTGACCCTGACCGATTTCGGGCACAGCGTGCTGGAGCATGCGCAGCAGGTGGCAAACGAAGTGGAAGCGGCGGCCGCGCTGGCACAGCATCGCCAGGCCCAGCCAAGCGGCCGGCTGCGGGTATCGATGCCGGGCGACCTTGCCAACGTGGTGTTCGAGCAGGTGCTGGCGAAATTCCTGGCCGCGCATCCCGCGATCCAGCTGGAACTGGACCTGTCGCCGCGCCGGGTCGACCTGATCGGGGAAAACTTCGACCTGGCAATTCGCATGGGCCATTTGCCGGACGATGCCACCCTGGCCGCGCGCCAGCTCGCGGTGTTTTCCGCGGGCCTGTATGCAGCCCCCGCCTACCTCGCGCAACATGGCGAGCCGTCGCATCCCGAAGACCTGATGCATCACCAGGCATTGTGCTTGCTGAAGCGTTCCGGCGAAGCCGAAACCTGGCTGCTCAGCCGCGAAGGCGAACAGATGGACATCGCGCCGCCGATGCGCGCCACCATCAATTCACCGGAACTGCTGATCCGCCTGGCCCGCCTCGGCGCCGGCATCGCGGCAGTGTCCGACCACTATGCGAATGCCTATGTGCGCAGCGGCGAACTGGTACCGGTGCTGGCGGACTGGAGCCTGCCCGCCGTTCCCGCGTGGGCAGTCTTTCCGGGGCGGCGGTTAATGCCGGCGCGCACCCGGGTATTCCTCGACGCCATCCAGGCCGAACTGTCGGGGCCGGAATGCCAGGCGCAGGAAAAGCAGGTGAGGGAGAACCGGCGCAAGTATCAGCCGGAGAAGGCGGTCAAGGCGTAGAGCGTAGGCCTTAGGGCGTAGGTTGGGCCGACGAAGGAAGCCCAACATCATGCTCCAGGTACCTCGGCAATCTCATGGAGCTTTTGCCAGTGGAGGTTGGGCTTAGCAGCCCAACCTACAGCGCTTATCCATATATCTAGCACTTTAGTGAAGCTGCGCTGCGAAGCGGCGTCCGCTCGGACGAGTTGTCATGCATCTGCCGACGGGCGGCCGGCCGGAGGCACCAGGCCCCGAAGGATATCCAGCCGGTTCGCAGGCGCATCCGGCGCCAGGAAATTGGGGATAGTGCTCGGTGTGCGACGCGGCCGCGACAGGAATACTACCGGCCACTCGGTGACACGTCGCTCCCTGACATGGATGTACCGTCCATCCTCGGGCTCATCGATGTATTCCTCCTGGAGCACGAGCGCCAGGGGCTCTTCGGCTCCCTCCGCTTCGCGGGCAAACTCGGCCGCTTCCTCATAGCTCTCGAAGGCGTAGTAGTAGTCGCTGCCCTCGCAAAGGTCCGGGGCGCCGCGCTCCGGGTGGCACCAGACGCGATACTCCAGAACGGCATCCCAGACATAGCCGCCGCCTGCCTTGGCCGAGGCAGGGTAGGTGCCTACCAGGCTGGGGTCGAGGACCGGGGGGTACTGCGATGCTTCCATAGCTGCCTCGCTCGTTGTAAATCGCAAGACGCGAATTTAACACGGCGATCTATCGTTAGACATGGATGAGTCGCCGAACGAGGGCTTGCCCGGTTGCTTACCCCGAGGTCGATTCAGGGAAAAACTCCGGCGATCTTGAGGCTCATTCCCATCCCAATCGGCCACGCTCGCAGTTAGCTGGCGTTTTCCGCACCCTTCCTACGTCGACTTCTTGTCTTCGCCAATCAGCAGCCGCGTATCGCTCAGATAGTTGTATTCCGGGACCACCAGGTTGAGCGGAGCCGGCACGTTCTTGAATACGCGGCCGGCAAGATCGAATTTCGAGCCGTGGCAGGGGCAGTAGAAACCGCCGGGCCAGTTTGCGCCGAGGTCGGGCGCGCCGGGTTCCGGGCGGAAGCCCGGTACGCAGCCGAGATGGGTGCAGATGCCGGTCACGACGAAAAACGGCGGCCTGATCGAGCGCCCGGGATTTTTCGCATATGCCGGCTGCTCCGATTTCGATGAATCCGGGTCGGCCAGAAGGTCGTTGTGCTGTCCCAGCCCGGCAATCATTGCGTCGCTGCGGTGCAGGATCCAGACCGGCTTGCCGCGCCACTCGACAGTCATCAGCTTGCCGGGTGCGAGGCTGCTCACGTTCGCCTCCACCGGCGCGCCGGCTGCCTTGGCCGCTTCGCTCGGCGCCATGGTTTCCAGGAACGGGATCGCGACGCCGATGACACCGACGCCGCCCGTGGCTACTGTTGCATTGCGGAGAAAACGCCTTCTGTCTTCATCAGTCTGATTCGTATCCATGCCAGTACCCCTTCAAATATGTGCAGCGGTCAGACGGCACAAACCTCACTGGCTGCAGCTGATCTTCAGCGAATCGATAGATTGCGTGAACTGCAGACCCTTGCGCAATTGCGGTTCCTGGGTGCCGGGCTTCAGGGTCGCCGCCTTGTCGCGGAAATCCTTGCTTTCATAGACGACTACCGTGGCCTTCGGGCCGATCAGGATGCTTTCCGTCCTGTGCTTCCAGTTGGTGCCAACCGGCGTGTGCAGCGACTTGAGTTCGATCGGTCCCGCGATCGTCAGGTCGTCCACACCCTTGAAATCCGGTTGCGGAAACAGTCGCACCCAGCAGCCCTTGGCCAGAGTGGGATCGGTGCGCACCTCGGTCGGCGCGATGATGATGAGCGGCGGCACCACCGGTGCGGCCAGGTTTTCATTTGCGGGTTTCGCCTTGCCGGCGGCATGCGCACCGCCCAGCATGGCGCACGCAAGGATGGGAACGATCGTCAGCCGTGGGTTGAACATGGAGCCTCCTTTCAATGAACCAGGGCGCGGCATGCGGCCTGAAGCCGCAGGTCATGCATCGCTCGAGTAAGCAACGGTCGAGAGCAAGGCCAGCTCGGCCTGGCGCGAATCGAGCCGGGTATGCTGCACCACCACCGGCACATCGGACTCGATGACGCTTGCATAATCGACGCCGTGCGGGATCGGTTCCGGATCTTTCAGGTCGTTGAAGCGCAAATGCAGGGTGCGCTGCGCCGGCACCCTGGCGCGGTACGGCCCGGCCGGTTCCCGGTCGTTGAAGAAAACGGTGATGGTGATGCTGGCATCGTTGTCGCCCGCGTTCAGGATGCAGGCCGCTTCATGGCTGACCAGTTCGCGGCTGTCACCGGTGCTGGCCGGCGGAATATAACCCTCCGCAATCGCCCAGCGCAGTTTTCCGATGGCTTGCATGTTCTTCCTTCTTGTTCACGGATGTTGGTCGATGGCACGCTTCAATACCTGGGCCAGGTGCAGCGGTTGCGCGGAAGTCGTCTGCAGGATCTGTTCCCGGCAGCTGAAGCCGTCGGCAATGACGAGTTCGTCGGGAACGGCGGCACGCACCGCCGGCAGCAATACCCGTTCGGCGCAGCGCATCGACACCTCGTACTTGTCGGCCTCGAACCCGAAAGAGCCGGCCATGCCGCAGCAGCCGGAATCGAGCATCCGGAAATCGAGGCCGAGTTTCCTGAGCACCGATTCCTCCGCATCCATCTTCAGTACCGACTTGTGATGGCAATGGCCGTGCACGATCGCCCGCTGCGCAATTGGCGGGAAGCGGAAATCGCCGGCCTGCTTGTCCAGGAATTCGCTCAGCATGAAGACTTGCGCCTGCAGGCGCTTGGCCTGCTCGTCGTGCGGGAACAGGTTCGGCAACTCATCCCGGAACACCGAGACGCAGGCCGGCTCCAGGCCGACGATGGGGGTGCCGTTGCGGATGTCGTCACCCAGCGCATCCATCACGTGCTGCAGGTAGTGCTTCGCATGGTCGAGCATGCCGAATTCGTACAGCGGCCGCCCGCAGCAGAGATGCACCTGCGGAATGCTGACGCGAAAGCCGGCATGCTCCAGTACTCTGACTGCGTCTTTCGCCACTTCCGGATGGAAGTAGTTGTTGAAGGTGTCGGGCCAGAGCAGGATGCGCGTGCCGCCCGGCTGGGCCGAGGGCCGCTTGCGGAACCAGGCGCCAAACGATTGCGCGGCGAAGGGCGTGATGCGGCGCTGCGGCGCAATGTGTGCGAGCTTTTTCGCCAATGTCGAGAACGGCGGCTTTTGCGTGAGGAAATTGGCGAATCCGGGCATGTGCGAGGCCATCCGCGCCCAGCGGTCGATCATGCCGAAGGCATAGGCATTGAAGGGGCGCAGGCGGCCATCGTAATAATGCGACATGAATTCCGCCTTGTAGGTCGCCATGTCGACGTTCACCGGGCATTCGCCCTTGCATCCCTTGCAGGACAGGCACAGGTCGAGCGCTTCATGCACCGATTCATCCTTCCAGCCGCCGCGCACCACCTCCCCCTTGACCATTTCGAACAGCAGATGGGCCCGGCCGCGCGTGGAATGCATTTCCTCGCCGGTGGCCATGTAGCTCGGGCACATCGTGCCATGCTTCTTGCGGCATTCGCCCACGCCGACGCATCGCAGCAGGGTGCGCGGGAAACTGCCTTCGTCCGAGGGATAGTGGAAATGCACCGGCAGTTCCGGCGGCGAATATTCGGTACCCAGTCGCAGGTTCTGGTCCGGCCGGTAGGCATCGACCACCTTGCCCGGATTCATGCGGTTCAGCGGATCCCAGATCTGCTTGAATTCACGGAAGGCGCGCATCAGCTCGTCGCCGAACATGATCGGCAGCAGCTCCGCTTTCGACTGGCCGTCGCCGTGTTCGCCCGAGATGGTGCCGCCCAGGCTGACAACCAGTTCCGCTGCTTCATGCAGGAAGGCGCGGAAGGTCTTGATGCCTTCGGCTGTTTCCAGTTCGAAGTCGATGCGGGTGTGCACGCACCCTTGGCCGAAATGGCCGTACAGGTCGCAGCCATAGCCATACTTGTCGAACAGGGCGCGCAGCTTGCGCAGGTATTCGCCGAGCTTTTCCGGCGGCACCGCAGAATCTTCCCAGCCTTCCCAGGTGATCGGCTTGTTCGGCACATGGGCGGTGGCGCCGAGGCCCGACTCGCGCACCTTCCACAGCAGGGTTTCCACCGGCGGATCGTCGTACAGCTTCATCGACGGTGGATGGTCGACCTTTTTCAGCGTCTCCATCGCCCGGCGCGCCTGGTCGTCGGAATCCTTCTTGTCGCGCCCGCCGAATTCGACCAGCAGCCAGCCGCCGCCGGGCGGCAGCAGGTTCACATCCTGCGGATGCAGATGCACCGCCTTCATGTCGTCGATCAAGCGGTCATCCATGCCTTCGAGCGCGATCGGCTTGTGCTGCATGATCTCGGGCACATGGTCGCCCGCCTCGTACACGTCCCTGTAGCCGAGCACCAGCAGCGAGCGCGCCGGCGGGTTGTCGAGCAGACGCACCTTCGCTTCCAGCACCACCACACAGGTACCTTCGGAGCCGACCAGGGCGCGTCCCACGTTGAAACCATGCTCGGGCAGCAGCGCTTCCAGGTTGTAGCCGGAGACGCGGCGCGGAATGTGCGGGAAGCGCCCGCGGATTTCGTCTGCGTACCTGTCGCGCAGCGCGAGCAGGTCGCGGTATATTTCGGCGCGCCGGCCGGTGCCGGCGCCTAGTGTGCGCAGGTCTTCCTCGCTGGTGGCGCCCACTGTCATGCGCACGCCATCATAGGTCAGGACATCGAGCTCGACGATGTTGTGCACTGTCTCGCCGCCCATCACCGAGTGCGGGCCGCAGGAATTGTTGCCGATCATGCCGCCCAGGGTGTTGTGGGTATGGGTGGCGGGATCGGGCGCGAAGGTCAGTCCGTGCTTGCCGGCGGCGTCGCGCAAGTCGTCGAGCACCGTGCCCGGCTGCACCCGCGCCGTCTTGGCCTCCGTATCGATTTCCAGCACATTGTTCATGTACTTGGTGAAATCCATCACCACTGCCACATTGCAGCACTGGCCGCACAGGCTGGTGCCGCCGCCGCGCGAGAGCACCGGCGCACCATGGCGGTAGCAGATGCGCACGGTTTCAATCACATCCTCGACACTGCGCGGGATCACCACGCCGATCGGCACCTGGCGGTAATTCGAGGCATCGGCGGCATACAGGGCCCGGCTGCCGGCATCGAAGCGCACTTCGCCGCTGATCGCCTGGCGCAGCTGAGCTTCCAGGGCGGCCACGTCGCGTACGCCGCCAACCGGCGGTGCCGCCATCTTCCGCGTATCGACTAGATTCTGTAGCATTCCGCATCCCTTTCCCTGAACGCGATCCCGAGTCCGGGTCGGCTCATGTCCGGCGCCAGCCCGCCGTGCTCGGAGTGAATGGCGCCGTCGAACAGCATGTGTTCGATGCGCACATGGTCATGGAAATATTCGAGGTGGATCGCGGGCCTTGCCGCGCAGCACAGCGGCAGGTGCAGCATCGGCGCGCAATGGCTCGACAGCGGCACGTTGTACGCTTCGCACAGCGCGGCAACGCCGAGCCAGCCGGTGATGCCGGCGCAGCGCGTGGCGTCGGCCTGCAACACATCCACTGCGCGCGCCTCCAGCATGCGCCGGAAGTAGGGCAGGTCATAGCCGTATTCGCCGGCGGAAATCGCCATGCCGGGTGGACCCTGGTCGCGCAGCAGGCGCAGACCGTCGAGGTCGTCGGATGACACCGGTTCTTCGAACCAGGCGACACCGAAATCACGGAAGGCGTGCGCGAAGGCCAGCGCCTGCTTGCGCTCGTACGCGCCATTGGCGTCGACGAACAGTTGCGGCGCGGGGCCGATGGCTTCGCGCGCGCTGCGCACCCGCTCCAGGTCGCGCTCCGGCTCCGAGCCGATCTTCATCTTCACGCGTGTGATGCCGCATTCGATCCAGCCATGCAGCTGCTGCCACAGCTGGGTGGAGGAATAGCTGGTGAAGCCGCCGCTGCCATAGACGGGAATCGCATCCCGCGTCTTGCCGAGCAGGGCTGCCAGCGGCAGCTCCAGCAGCTTCGCCTTCAGGTCCCACAGCGCCGCGTCCACTGCTGCAATCGCCATCGAGCAGATGCCGGGGCGGCCGAGGTTGCGGATGGACTTGACCATCTCCAGCCAGCAGGCATTGGTCGCCAGCGCGTCGCGGCCCGCATTGTGCTCAAGCAGCAACGGCGCCAGTCGGTCATGGATCAGTGTGGCGGTGGCGCTATCGGCATAGCCGTAGCCGATGCCGCGCTTGCCGCCGCCCTCGAGCTGCACCAGTACCATCGTGGTCGAGTTCCAGGCCAGGGTGCCATCGGCTTCCGGCGCGTCGGTCGGAATCCGGTAGGCGGCCACCGACACGCTGTGCAGGGGCACACTGGATTCCCGGGTGGACATGATTCATCCCTTCTTGTCATCCGGCGGGAACAGGGTTTCCCATTCCTGCTTGATCGACTGGGTGATGATGCCGGTCGCGTCCGGATCGCCATGCATCAGGGCTGACAGATAGGCCTTGGCCTGCTTGCCCGAGACATGCGGCGGCAGCGGCGGCACATTCGGATCGGTGACCATTTCCAGCACGGTCGGCACCGTGGACGACAGCGCGCGGTCCCAGGCCGGGCCGATGTCTTCGGCGCGGTCGACGCGCAGGCCCTGCAGGCCGAGCAGGTCGGCATAACCGGCATACGGAATCGCCGGCAGCGCCTGCGACGTCGTGAATTTCGGGTCGCCTTCCATGGCGCGCTGTTCCCAGGTCACCTGGTTCAGGTCGCCGTTGTTCAGCACCATGATCGTCAGGCGCGGGTCACCCCAGTCCTTCCAGGCCCGCGAAATCGTGATCAGGCCATTGATGCCATTCATCTGCATCGCGCCGTCGCCGACCATGGCAATGACGTGACGGTCCGGATGGGCATACTTGGCGCCGATCGCATAGGGCACGCCGGGACCCATGGTCGCGAGGCCGCCGGACAGCGATGCCATCATGCCGCGCCGGATCTTGATATCGCGTGCATACCAGTTGGCAGCCGAACCGGAATCGCAGGTGAGGATGCAGTTGTCGGGCAGGCGCGGCGAAAGTTCCCAGAACACCCGTTGCGGATTGATCGGATTGGCCGGGCTCATGGCGCGGCCTTCCAGCACCCGCCACCAGCGCGCGACATTCTCTTCGATTTCCTTTTGCCAGCTGCGGTCCTGCTTGTTGCGCAGCATCGGGATTAGTGCGCGCAGGGTTTCGCGGCTGTCGCCGACCAGGCCGAGTTCCATCGGATAGCGCAGGTTCAGCATGCGGCCGTCGATATCGATCTGGACGCCGCGCGCCTGGCCTTCCTTCGGCAGGAATTCCGAATAGGGGAAGGCCGAACCCACCATCAGCAGGGTGTCGCAATTGTTCATCATGTCCCAGCTCGGCTTGGTGCCGAGCAGGCCGATCGAGCCGGTAACGAAGGGGAGATCGTCCGGCACCGCGGCCTTGCCGAGCAGGGCCTTGGCCACCCCGGCGCCGAGCAGGCGCGCGACTTCGATGATTTCATCGGTGGCATGCAGCGCGCCGGCACCGACCAGCATGGCCACCTTGTTCCCGGCGTTCAGGACGTCCGCTGCGCGCATCAGGTCGGCCTGTGCCGGCACCACGTGGCGCGCGGTATAGCCGATGCCGGTATGCACGGTGCCATGCTCGCGCGGCGGCGTTTCCACCGCATCCAGTTCCTGTACATCGTTGGGAATGATGATGCAGGTGACGGTGCGCTGGTCGCGTGCGATGCGCACGGCGCGGTCCACCAGCTGCCGCGCCTGGTCCGGCACGATGAGCGTGTGCACGAATTCGTGGGCCACATCCTTGAACAGCGACATGAGGTCCACTTCCTGCTGGTAATCGCCGCCGAGTGCGGCCCGCTTTTGCTGCCCGACAATCGCAACCACCGGCTGGTGATCCATCTTGGCGTCGTACAAGCCGTTGAGCAGGTGAATCGCGCCCGGTCCCGAAGTGGCGAGGCAGACGCCGACTTCGCCGGTGAACTTGGCATGCGCGCAGGCCATGAAAGCGGCGAGTTCTTCGTGCCGTGCCTGCACGAATTCGATGCCTTCCTTCGTCCGGCCGAAGGCACCCATGATGCCGTTGATTCCGTCGCCCGGGTAGCCGAACACGCGGCGGATGCCCCATTCCGACAGCCGCTTGAGCAGGAAATCGCTTACGGTGCTTGCCATATGTCCTCCGCGGATCTTGTCCATTCCATACCCGCGGATCACGCATACAGCATGCCAAATGCATTTGTTCGAATATAAATTGGCGGGCGGGAAATGTGACCGGAAGTTGTAGCGGGATCGCGGCGCGCCAGATTAGCTATGCAAGCGGGGGCCGGGCGAGTTCGTGGTAAGCATTACCGCAGTCCGGTAAATATTGCAGGAGCTTCGTTCGGACGCGCCGTGTGGGCATGCAACTTGTGATGCGGCGCCAAGTCTGATTATTTCCGGGGTCCACGTATGAAGCCGGGCGGCATTCCCGACCGGCGACGCCCATGCCATGAACAAGCCGCACCTGGAACGATATCCGCCCATTGCCGACTATGCCCTGATCAGCGATTGCCATTGCACGGCACTGGTATCGCGCACCGGCTCGGTAGACTGGTGTTGCATGCCGCGCATGGATGCCGACAGCTGCTACGGGCGCCTGCTCGACTGGGACAAGGGCGGCTTTTGCGCCCTCCACCCGGACCAGGAGGATTACGCAGTTACCCGCAAGTACATTCCGGGCACCATGGTTGTAGAGACGCATTTCACGACCGCGCAGGCGGAAGCGAAGCTCTACGATTTTTTCATCATGGAGCCCGATGCCGAGAAGCAAACGCTGGACAACCATGTGCGCATCGTGGAAGGCCTTCGGGGCACCATGGCCTTGCATCTGGAAATCTGCCCGCGCTTCGACTATGGCGAAATCATTCCACGCATGCGCGGCCATGGCGGCGGCATCTATACCGCAACCGGTGGCAACAAGGGGCTGGTGATTCAGTCCGACATCGAGCTGCAGGTGTTCGAGCACCGCGATCTCGAAGCCACCTTCACCGTGGCAGCCGGCGAACGAAAGCACCTGCTGGTGCGCTTCGAGGCGCCGGAGCGGGTCGACGAGGCGGCAAAGACGGAAAACACCCTGAAGGATGCGGATGCCTATCTGGCCCAGACCACCCGCTGGTGGTCGCAATGGACCCGGCATGCGCACGCCTACGACGAACTCGATCCCCAGACCCTGCGCTCGGTGGTCCTGCTCAAGTCGCTGATGTACGAACGCACCGGCGCAATCGCGGCCGCTGCCACCACCTCGCTGCCGGAATCCATAGGCAGCAGCCGCAACTGGGATTACCGCTTCAGCTGGGTGCGGGATTCCGTATTTACAGTGCGCGCCCTGTACGGACTCGGTTACCACGATGAAGCCTCGCGCTTCCTGCAGTTCATCCAGCGCACTTCGGCCGGCAGCGCCGAGCAGCTGCAGATCATGTACGGCGTCGATGGCAAGCGGCGGCTGACCGAGATCGAACTGGATTGGCTGGAAGGCTACCGGCAGTCGCGCCCGGTCCGCATCGGCAACCGGGCATCCGAGCAGAACCAGCTCGATGTCTATGGCGAAATCATGGAAATCGGCTGGCTCTGGCATTCCAGCGGCCATCCGATCGACCGCCATTACTGGGACTTTCTGGCGGACGTCGTCAATACCGTGTCGGGAAAATGGCACCAGGAAGACCATGGCATCTGGGAGTTTCGCGGTCGGCCGCGCCACTATGTGCATTCCAAGGCCTTGTGCTGGGCGGCGGTGGACCACGGCATCAAGCTTGCGCGCAGCAACGGCTTTTCCGCACCCGTCGAGCGCTGGGAGCAGATCCGCAACGAGATCGGCGCGGCGATCGAGAAGCAGGGTTACGACGACAGGCGCGGCGTGTTCATCCAGGCCTTCGACAGCGACTACCTCGATGCATCGCTGCTGCTCCTGCCGCGCACCGGCTTTGTCGCCTACGACGACCCGCGCATGGTGCGCACCACGGATGCGGTCTGCGCCACGCTGGACCATAACGGACTTCTGACCCGCTACGACTCCCCGGACGGTCTGCCGGGCAAGGAAGGCGCTTTCCTGCCTTGCACCTTCTGGCTGGTCACCTGCCTTGCCTACCAGGGCCGTATCGACGAGGCATGGCAGTACTACGAGCGCGCCATCCACTGCGCCAATGACGTCGGCCTGTTCGCGGAAGAATACGACATCGAGCAGCAGCAGATGCTTGGCAATTTCCCGCAGGGCCTGACTCATGTCTCCCAGATCGTCGCGCGTGCAGCGCTGATGTCGGCCCGCAGCACATCCGGCCACTCCTCCATCGGCCGCATGGGGCGCGAGCAGGCGGCTTCCGACCATCACGGGACGAAAGGCAGCTGAGCACCGGGCCCTGCTCAATGCCTGCCGGCGCGTAAACGGATTCCGCCCGGCCATGATTTAATACCAATCCATTCCGCTGAAAAGCGCGCCCTTCCATACCCATAGGAAAGCTCGATGATCGACCTGTACACTGCCGCCACGCCCAATGGCCACAAGATTTCGATTGCGCTGGAAGAACTTGCCTTGCCCTACACCGTGCATGCGCTCGACCTCTCGAAGGGAGAGCAGAAACAGCCGTGGTACTTGAAGATCAATCCGAACGGCCGCATCCCCGCCATCGTCGACCGTGACGCAGGGGATTTCCCGGTGTTCGAATCGGGCGCGATCCTGATCTATCTTGCGGAAAAGACCGGCCGACTGATGCCTGCCGATGCCAAGGGACGTTCGCAGGTGCTGCAATGGCTGATGTTCCAGATGGGCGGCATCGGCCCGATGATGGGTCAGGCCAATGTCTTCTTCCGGTATTTCCCGGAAAAGATCCAGCCTGCGATCGATCGTTACCAGGGCGAGAGCAAGCGCCTGTTCCGGGTGCTGGACGGGCATCTGAAAGAGCATGAATACCTGGCCGGCGATTACTCGATTGCCGACATTGCCAACTGGGCCTGGGTGCGGACCCATCGCTGGTCGGGCGTCGAGATTGACGACTTGCCGAACCTCAAGCGCTGGCTCGATGCCATTCGCGCCCGGGCGGCGGTCCAGAAGGGCATCACCATTCCGCCTTCTTCCATTGACCTCGGCAGGGACGGCGAGGAAAAGGCGCGGCAGTTCGCGGAAGAGGCGCGCAGGATGGTCGAGATGGGCCAGTCGCGGCGGGGCGGCGTCTGAGTCGTTTGCATACATCAACCAGAAAAAACGGGAGACAAGCATGAAGCTGTATATCGCACCGCGCGCACCCAATCCGCGCCGCGTCACCATGTTCATCGCCGAGAAAGGCATGACCGGCATCGAGCAGGTGCCGGTGGACCTCGGCGCCAATGAACACAAGGGCGAGTCGTATCTGTCGAAGAATCCGCTGGCCCGGGTCCCGGCACTGGAACTCGACGATGGCCGGGTGCTGTCGGAAAGCCGCGCAATCTGCACCTATCTCGAAGGCGTGCAGCCGGAGCCGAATCTGATGGGCACCAGTTTTGAGGAACGCGCATTCATCGAGATGGCGGACCGCCGGGTGGAGTTCTACCTGTTCGGAGCGATTGCCAACTGCATCCGCCATACCCATCCCGGGCTTGCACCGCTCGAGCAGCCGCAGTTTCGCGAATTCGGCCTATCCCAGGGCGAGAAGATGCTCGAGGTGGCGCGCTGGCTCGACAAGGAGCTGGCCGCGCATCCCTTCGTCGCCTGCGAGCGCTTCACCATTGCCGACATCACTGCCTTCTGCGCCCTCGAATTCGCGCGCGGTCTGATGAAATTCAAGCCCGGCGAGCAGGGCTTGCAGCACTTGCAGGCATACCGGGACCGGATCGCGGAGCGGCCGAGCGCAGGCGCGTAGTCGGCGGGGCCGGTCTGGCGCCTTCTCCTGACCCGGCGCTCACTTGCTCGCTGCCTTCGGATACTCTTCCAGCACCTTCGCCAGCGCTTGCCGGATGCGCTGTTCGAGCTTTTCATCCGAGTCCGGCTCCATGGGAATGACGGAAATGCCGCCGCTCGGCTCCAGCACGGCGTACTTGATCTGGTCCATCCGTTCCAGCCCCTGGGTGGTGCGTGCCGCCTGCAGGATGTCGGCGTGCGAGACATGGGTCTTTTTCATGCGGTATTCCAGCACCTTGCCATGGTCGACCAGCACCAGCGGCACGCCTTCGGTGATGCGTTCGACGACATACGATTTCCGCTTCAGAACGGACAGTCCGAGGTCGAGCATGACCAGGGTCAGGATCACCGCCATGCCGGTCACCACCGAGTAATCCTCGCCGATCAGGGCATTCTGCGTGGCTTCGCTCATGATTAGCAGAAGGATGAAGTCGAAGGTCGAGATTTCGGAAAGCGTGCGCTTTCCCGTCAGCCGGAACAGGACCAGCAGAAAGAGATAGACGCCCGCGGTGCGCAGAATGGTTTCCATGCTCCTCCTTCCTTATGGATAAACAAATTGACGGAATGCCAGGCGCGGTTCGCTTTCCGCTGCGACCCATCCTTGCAGCGGCCCGACTTCCTGCGGCTTGATCTGGAATGACGCATCCAGCGGCCCGCTGCCATGGGTGTTGAAGACGAAGATCAAGGCCTCCGCACTCGAGATGACCTGTTCCGGCACCGGCTCGACATGTTCGATATCGACCCGCTTCACATAGCCGCTGTCAAGCATGACCCGGACTTTTCCGGGTGCAGCATGCTGGACGGTGACGTGCAGATCATCGGGCGTACGGTGGCGCAGGAAGCGCTGGTATTCGACCTGCACCAAGCCCTGCGCTGATTTCAGGATCGCCTGGCTGAGTGGTCCCTGCCCCAGCACACCCAGCGAAATGGCGACGAGCAGGGCAACCAGAAAAACCCAGGCGATGCGTTGCAGCATCCATTCGCGCCTTTGCTGGACTATGTGAGCAGAAGTGTCGATTGGGTTCAGGAAAGCATCGTCATGCTTCACGCTTGGTCTCCGTCGTCATGTTGCGCGTGTGGGGAAAATCCGGATGCGGCATGCGGAAGTCTGGTGCCGATTTCCGACGCCGCTTGCAGGCATGCATGTTTCGCTGTGCAAATTTCGTGCCTTGGATCAGCAAACGCCTTGCTTTACCGCAGGCGCTTCGAGATGGTTCAGGCCTGGCGAGCTGTCTTCCACCCCGCTATGTGGTGTACTCAGTCGAAGTCGAACAGGTCCCCGAGAAAGCCTTCGCGCTTTTTCTTCTTCGGATAGCCCTGCGGGGATTGGCCTTGCAAAGACGCCGGATGCCCGTATTCCTGCAGCGGGTAGGAATCGTTTCGCGTTTGCCGAGGCGCGGCTGAGGAACCGGGCTGTGCGGAACGATCGATGATCTTTTCGAGCTCGCCACGATCCAGCCAGACCCCGCGGCAATTCGGGCAATAATCGATCTCGATGCCTTGCCTCTCGGACATCACAAGCTGCATGTTCCTGCATACCGGACAGTCCATCGTTCGCTCCTTTTCATGAAAACCAGAATCGACATTGCTCCATGCCTGTGCCGGGAATGCTTGCGAGGAAAGCGCGCAAAAAAAAGCCCTCCGGGGAAGAGGGCTTGAACCCTATCTTTAAAGCAGGGAGGGTACTTTAAAGTAGGAGGAGACAACTGAATGGTAGATGATGAATATCAAAGGTACTAATCACGATTCATGATCTGGATCACAACCTGAGCTTCAGGATATGAATATGGAGGCGATGAAATCATATGTCTCAAGCACATGCGAAAGCGCCGCCGCCTGCGCCATTACATCCGATCACTGCTTCTGCTGAGGTTGTTGCGCGTCCGACTGCTGCTGCGCTTCCCGGGATTTGTTCTGCAGCTGTTCCCCGGCGCTCTTGACCGCTTCCCCGCCTTTTTCACCTGCCTTCTGCATTACTTCACCGACTTTCTCGCCGGCCTTGTTCAACTCCTGCCCTGCCTTGGAAGCGGCCTGGTCGATTTGCTGCCCGGCCTTTTCCGCCGTTCCCTGGCCCGCGCTTTCATCCTTCTTCTGGCAGCCTCCGAGGCCGATCATCAGGACCCCGGCTGCGACTGCAAGCGCGGTGGTATGCATGGCTTTCATCATTCCTTCCTTTCCTTTGCGAAGCTGTCCGCGTGGCTGCGGCGGCGCACAAAATCGGTGAAAGATCAACGGACAGTCCGCCGCTGGCAAAGTTTCCTTCTATTGAGAACACGCAAGAAAAGCGCCATTCCCCGCCAGCCGGAAGGAATCCGGCGGCGCGGCACTGCCCGCAGGTTAATTTCTCTCAAACAGGCGCAACCTTGGGCCACTATGATTGTCTACGCGAAAATCATGCCGTGGGTGCTCGCGCGCCTTTCCGTCGAGAGGGATGGGCATCCGTGACCGATCCTGCGAGCCCGGCTGACGGCGGCGGCATTCAGCCAACCTAACCATCATTCCAGTGCATCTTGTTGAATACATCCAGCATGCAAGCGCAGCAGCCCGGTGAGACTGCAGCGCCTCCGACCCGGCTGGTCGCCTGCCAGCATTGCGACCTGCTCCAGCGCGAAGTGAAGCTGGAGCGGCATAGCGACGCCCATTGCATCCGCTGCGGGGCGCTGCTGTACCGCGGTACCCGCACCCGTCTGGACTGGATGCTGGCAGTGATGCTGGGAAGCGCCCTGCTGTTCATCGTGTCCAACCTGTTCCCGATCGCCGAGCTGGCGGTGCAGGGAAGCTACAACACCACGACCCTGGTCGGCACGGTGCAGGCGCTCTACGACCAGGGCCGGCCGCTGGTGGCGATGCTGGTGCTGGTCACGACCATCCTGATCCCGGGATTCGAACTGGCGGCGATGCTGTACATGCTGATTCCGCTGCGGCTCGGCTGGGTGCCGCCCGGCGTGCCGGCGCTGTTTCGCTTCGTGCTGGTGGTGCATCCGTGGGGCATGATGGAAGTCTTCATGCTCGGCATCCTGGTGACGCTGGTCAAACTGGCCGACCTCGCCACCATCGTTCCGGGAATCGCCCTGTGGTCCTTCATCGGACTGATCATATTCTTTTCGATGGGCTCGGCGGCATTCAGCGTGCGCGACTTCTGGAGCTGGGTGGAATCCAGGAGCCAGCGCCACCCGATGGAGGCAAGGCATGAAAGCTGAGCGGCGGCATGCGCATGCGGGCCCGGTTGCCGCCCGGAGGGAAGCCTGATGGATTCCGTTTCCGCGGCTTCGCTGGGGCTCGTGAGCTGCCCGGTCTGCAGCCTGTTGTGCCGCACCCCGGGGCAGGATGCCGGCCTGCGCTGCCCGCGCTGCCGCTCGTCCCTGCATTTCAGGAAACCCAACAGCGTCGCGCGCACCTGGGCACTGGTGATCACGGCCTACATTCTCTACATCCCGGCCAACCTGCTTCCCATCCTGGAAACGCGCTCCCTGTTCGAATCGCAGCGCAGCACCATCCTGAATGGCGTGATCCTGTTCTGGAACACCGGTTCCTGGTTCATCGCGGCGCTGATCTTCTTTGCCAGCATCGTCGTGCCCCTGACCAAGCTGATGGCGCTCACCCTCCTGCTGGTGTCCGTCCAGCGCCGCACGCGCTGGGAAGCGCAGCAGCGCACCCAGCTCTACCGCTTCGTCGATTTCATCGGCCGCTGGTCGATGCTGGACATCTATGTCGTCGCACTGTCGGTGGCGCTGGTGCATCTCGAAGCCCTGGCCACCATGCGTGCCGGACTGGGTGCGGTCGCCTTCGGCGCGGTGGTGGTGCTGACCATGCTCGCCGTCGAAACCTTCGACCCGCGCCTGATCTGGGACTCGGCAAGGGAGCAGAATGGCTGACGCTCTTCCTCCTTCGGTCCCGGAAGCGGTCGCCGTGCCCAAGCGGCGCTGGACCTTTTCCCTGGTCTGGATCATCCCGCTGGTGGCGGCCCTCGTCGGCGGCTGGATCGCCATCCAGCACATCCTGGCGCGCGGCCCGACCATCACGATCGATTTCAAGAATGCGGAAGGCCTCGAAGCCGGCAAGACCAAGGTGCGCTACAAGGATGTCGACATCGGCACCATCACGGCAATCAATATTGCCCGGGACCGTTCGCACATTACCGTGACCGCCGACCTGGCCAAGCAGGCCGAAAGCCTGCTCATGGAGGACACGAAGTTCTGGGTGGTCAAGCCACGCATCACGCTCAACAGCATCACCGGCCTGGGAACGATATTGTCCGGCGCCTATATCGGTCTCGACGCCGGCAAGTCGGACAAGGAAAGACGGCACTTCACCGGCCTCGACGTGCCGCCGGCCGTCACCTCGGATGCGCAGGGCAAGCAATTCGTGCTGCATGCAGAAGACATCGGCTCGCTCTATATCGGCGCGCCGGTGTATTTCCGCCGCGTACCGGTCGGCAACGTCACGGGCTATACCCTGGATGCGGACGGCAAGGGCGTCACGCTGGAAATCTTCGTCAATGCGCCGCATGACCGGCTGGTCACCTCGAATGCGCGCTTCTGGCATGCGAGCGGCATCGACGTGGCGCTGGAGGGCGCCGGGCTGAAGGTCAATACCGAATCGCTGACCTCCATCATTGTCGGCGGCATTTCCTTCCAGGCGCCGCCGGAAGCGCCGCCGGGCGAGCCGGTAAATGCCGATGTCAGCTTCACCCTGTACCCGGACAAGGCATCGGCCCTGAAGCGCGTCAGCCAGGAAGTGCAGACCTACCTGCTGTACTTTTCGGAATCGCTACGCGGGCTGGCGCCGGGCGCGCAAGTCGATTTCCGCGGCATCACCATCGGCGAGGTGAAGGCGGTCAGCGTGGAGTACGACCGGGATTCGAAGACCCTGCGCTTCCCGGTCGAGATCAACATCTTCCCCGAGCGCATGCGCTCGCGCTACCGGCCGGGCGCGCCGCAGATGTCGGCGCTCGAACGCGACCCGCATGTATTGCTCGACCGGCTCGTCGAGCGCGGCTTCCGTGGCCAGCTCAAGAGCGCGAACCTGTTGACCGGCCAGCTCTACGTCGCGCTCGATTTCTTCCCGCATGCACCCAGGGCCAAGATCGACTGGTCGAAAAACCCGCCGGTGCTGCCGACCACCACCGGTGCACTGGAAGATATCCAGGAATCGCTCGGCAATATCGTGAGGAAACTGGAAAAGGTGCCTTTCGACAGCCTGGGCAACAATGCCGACAAGACCCTCCGGACCCTCAACAACACGCTGCAAAGCGCAGATGCGCTGCTGAAGCAGCTCGACGGTTCGGTCGTGCCGGAATTGAATGACACGCTGAAACAGGCTCAGAAGGCGCTCAACAGCGCGGAAAGCACGCTCTCCACCGATGCGCCGGTGCAGAACGACTTGCATGACACGTTGCGCGAAGTCAGCCGGGCCGCCCAGTCCCTGCGGGTGCTGGCCGATTACCTGGGACGCCACCCGGAGGCGCTGATCCGCGGAAGACGGGAGGGGGAATGATCCTGCGCAAGCTCTGTTCCGCTGCGAACATGGCAGCGGTCCTTGCCATGTTCTTGCTGGCGGCCTGCGGCACGCCGGCGAAGACGACTTACTACACCCTGAACCCGGTGCCGGGGAATGCGCCCCCCACCACCACTGAGGGCCAGGCGGGGAAGGCCGGCTTCAGCGTATCGGTGGGGCCGGTGCGCATCCCCGAGATGGTCGATCGCCCGCCGCTCGTGGTGCGGCAAGGTCCGAATCAGGTCGAAGTGCTGGAAGAGCACCGCTGGGCCGAATCCCTGCAACCCCAGATTGCCCGCACGCTCGCCGCCGACCTCGGCAGCCGCATGGGTGGCGTGCGAGTCACTGCCAGTCAGGATTACGCGAGCCAGCATGCGGATTACCGGATTCCGGTGGACATCGAGCGCTTCGATGCCGTTCCTGGCGAAGCAGTGATCATCGAAGCCGTCTGGACCATACGCGGGAAAACCGAGAACCCGCGCATCGGCTGCTCCGTGATCCGCGAGCCGGTGCGCTCAGGAAGTTATGAAGACATTGCCGCCGGCTACGGCCGCGCGCTCGCGGCGCTGAGTGACGAAATTGCCGCGGGCCTGCAGAAGATGCGGGCCGGTGGAAACTGACCTCTTTCCGCTGAATTTCGATTACTGCTTCCCGCTTCCTTGGCGGCTGTCGGCGGTGGCCGGGTTACGGGCGCCGACCAGCACCGGTTCCGCCCGGTACAGGTCCGGGAACACCTGCTTCAGGCTGTCGATTTTCGGCCGGTCGAACATGGCGATATAAGGCGTGCCCGGATGCCGTGTGGCGTAATCCTGGTGATAGGCTTCAGCCGGGTAGAAACCATTCAGCGGGCTCAGCCTGGTTACGATGCGGGACGGGAAGACACGCGCCTGGTCCAGCTGCGCAATGTATTCCTCGGCAACCCGCTTCTGCGCATCGTCCTTGTAGAAGATCGCGGAACGATACTGGGTGCCGGAATCGGGATACTGGCGGTCAAGCTGCGTGGGATCGTGCGCCACTGAAAAAAAGATCTGCAATAGCTTGCCGTAGGAAATCTGACCGGGATCGAAAGTGACTTGCACCGATTCCGCATGACCGGTATTGCCCGTGCTCACTTCCACATAATTCGCCGTATTCTTGGCACCGCCCGCATAGCCGGAGACGGCATTCAGCACGCCCCTGGTGTGCTGGAACACGGCCTGTATGCCCCAGAAGCATCCGCCTGCAAAGACCGCGGTTTGCGGGCTGTCCTGCGCATCGGCGGGAATGTCGGTTGCGGGAGCGGGAATCTTCACAGCACTATCGTTGCCGGCATGGCCGTTCAACTGCATGCCGGCAAGCGCGGCCACCGCGACGGCAAGCACGCCCAGACTTCTGCTGCGGTGGAAAAGGGAATAGACCCGTTTCAGAAATGCATTCGGTTTCGGTGACATGACGTCCTCCGCATCGGTCCTTTTCATTATAGGACGCGAAACAGAAGCGGCATTTCCTCATCCCGCCATGACGGCGTGCAACGCAGAGCGGTGCGCGCGGCAGGAACGCGCCGCCGCTGTCCGCAGTCGAATCAGGCACGGGCTGCAGCTGCCTCGTCTTTCGGCCCGGCAGGATTGCGGCGCGATCTGACAGGCGGCACACAGCGTTACATTTCATCCCTCTGGAGACATGCGATGGCGGGACGATACGATCTTGCAGTGATCGGCACAGGAGTCGCCGCAACAGCAACTGCCACGCGAGTACGCGCCGCCGGCTGGAGCGTCGCCGTCATTGATTATCACCCCTTCGGCGGCACCTGCGTGCTGCGCGGCTGCGACCCGAAGAAAGTGCTGGCGGGAGCCGCCAGCGCGCTCGATCGCGTGCGCCGGATGCAGGGCAAGGGTATCGCCGGCGATACCCATATCGACTGGCCGGCATTGATGGCCTTCAAGCGCACGTTCACCGACCCGGTGCCTGAACAGCGCGAGCGCAGCTTTGCCGAGCAAGGCATCACCGGCTACCACGGCCGCGCCCGCTTCACGGGAAGGAATACCCTGGAGGTGAATGGGGAAGCGATCGAAGCACGGCATATCCTGATCGCCTGCGGCGCCGAACCGGTGAAGCTTGGCGTGCCCGGCGAGGAATATCTCGCCACCAACGAAGACTTCCTCGCGCTCGCCGCGCTGCCGCGCCGTATCGTACTGGCGGGAGGCGGCTATATCGCAGCCGAGTTTTCCCATGTCGCCGCGCGCTGCGGTGCGCAAGTCACGATCATCCAGCACGGCGACCGCATGCTCACGCGCTTCGATCCCGAGCTGGTCGACTGGCTGGATGCATCCTTCCGTTCGGCCGGCATCGATGTGCGCACCGGCGCTTCCGTGCAAGCCATCGAGAAAAACGGAAGTGCTTACGCGGTGCAGGTGGCCAGAGAGGGCGGGACCGACAGCGTGGAGGCGGACCTGGTGGTGCATGCGGCGGGCCGCAAGCCTGACTTCGATGCGCTCGACCTCGAAGCCGGCGGCGTCGCTGTGGAAAAGGGACGGCTGCGCCTCAACGACTATTTGCAGAGCACTTCCAACCCTGCGGTGTATGCGGCCGGAGATGCGGCACAGATGGGGCCACCCCTGACGCCGGTCTCCAGCCATGATGCGAAAGTTGTCGCAGCCAATCTTCTTGAAGGCAATCACCACCGGCCCGATTACCGGGCAGTGCCGAGCGTGGCATTCACCATCCCGCCCATCGCAGCGGTAGGCATGAGCGAACACGAAGCGCGGAACAAGGGCATTCCATTCCGCATGAAACGCCAGAAAGCGTCCAACTGGTTCACCGCACGGCAGGCAGCGCAACCGGTGTACGGGTTCAAGGTGCTGGTGGAAGAGAGCAGCGGCAAGCTGCTCGGCGCACATCTGGTCGGCCCGCATGCGGATGAAGTGATCAACCTGTTTGCCCTGGCCATCCGTCATGACCTTCGTGCCGAGGACTTGAAGGAAATGATGTTTGCCTACCCGACCGGCGCTTCGGATATTGGTTACATGCTATAGGAGCCAATCACATTCAAGGGCTGCGCCCATGCCTGGAAAGTTCCGAGGGCCGCGATTCCGTTGGTGGCTGGCGGTGAATGAACTTTCGCCTTCCCATGGCTTCTGACCGGTTTTGATGCCCCGCACCACCATGCGACTTCAACGGGAAGGTGCACGGTGGCGCAACAGTTACTCAACACCAGCTTTCCAACTTTCAAGGAGACCGAGATGGCTGATCTGATCGTCGTTGCATATCGGGAGATGCACAAGGCGGAAGAGGTGCTTTCGAACATGCGCCGCCTGCAGGGAGAGTATCTGGTGGATCTTGAAGATGCGGCTTACGTGACCAAGGACCAGGATGGCAAGGTTCGCCTCTATCAATCGGTGAACATCCCGCTGCTGGGCGCGGTGTCCGGAATCGCGTGGGGCGGCCTGATCGGCTTGCTGTTCCTGAATCCTTTGCTGGGGGCGGCCATCGGTGGCGGTGCCGGCGCCATTACCGGCGCAGTCGCGGATTACGGCATCAATGATGATTTCATGCGCGAGCTGGGCACGCAGCTGCAGCCGGGCGGCTCCGCAATCTTCATCCTGGCGCGTCGCTTCACCCCCGACAAGTTCACGGATGAACTCGCTCGGTACGGCGGAACCGTCCTGCGCTCGTCGCTGACGCGCGATGCGGAACAGCGCCTGCAGCAGGCGCTGTCGAGCCAGCATCAGCCGAGCAACCAGGCTACCGGTTCTGCGGTGGAAGAGGCCCCGCCGACATCGGCCGCGGCCACGAATACCGACCAGAACCGCGGAATGGCGCATTGATTTTTCCGCCGGCTATGCTTGCATAACCGGCCATCCCTTCAGATCGGAATCGTGGACGTGCCGCCGCTCGACGAGCCGTAATTCTGAAGATCGGCGAACTCAAGCCGGCCATCTTTCAAGGCTGCCAGCATGCTGGCCAGCTGATCCTCGTCCGGATCGATGTACACCATGACTTGCTCCAGCATGTTGTCCCAGTAGGGAGAATAGGGGACGCCGGTCTCTTCCATCACGGCGGCGGAATACGTGCCGTCGTTCAGCCTGCCGAACAAGGTCACTTGTGGCGCTTCCGGGCGGGTGTTCCTTACGGTGATCGTCATGCCTCTTCCTCTGTCAGGATGATGGGTCGCAATGCTCTGACATTCGCCGGCGCGGCAAATTCATTGTCCGTATCTGTACGAGCGCATATCTCGCCGGTCCGGCCTGCTTTCCGCTTGGCACAGCTTCTGTTGCTTTGCTGCCATTGCTTACGTATTCACGGCTGTTGCCGGTTCAACGTGTGCCTGGAAGCGCTGCCGTTGCGAGTGCAGTGGCGGCACACTGCGATACATGCATGGCCAGCCGGCATGGAAGGCGGGTACAGGCCGGTCCCGGACGCGTGCCCTTCACTTCATTGGTGAGCGCGACAAGCCGGTTGTAATCGTTGTGCCGGACACCGTCGAGCTCGGTTACCGTCCTTGCCTGCGCTTCAAGTTCCGCATAACGTTGCCTGGCAGCGGCGGTGTCCGGTTGCGCCACGCCGTCATCCGTCCCGACGTACAGATGCAGCTCGCCGTTGGGTGGCATCGGTGCGGCGAGGCTGGCAAGAAAGCGGCTGCTTGGCCGCAGTTCCGGCGCCATCGGATAGCGGAAGAACTTGCTGAGGGCAATCGAGCCCGGCACCTTCATCGCGACTTCAAGCAGCGCGAACCCGCCCCAGGGAGTACCGAAGGCGTGCAGGTCCAGACGGGTGAATGTGCCGGCTGCTCCGGTGCGCGAGAGCTGGTCGATCGCTCCCTTGCCGACAAGCCCGCCTATGCTGTGGGCGACGAGGACGATATCCGGTGTGCCGGCCCTGGCAAGCGTGGTCAGGTCCGACGCCAGCATGGCGGCCGATTGCTCGATCGATGAGGAACGATGATCGTGATCCCATCCCCAGACTGCAGACCCGCTTGCGGAAAGCGGCCCAGCCCAGGATTCGAAGTAGCGGTAACTGTCATGGATGCCGGCGATCAGGATGATGACTTGCTTCGCGTTGCGTGGCCCGGCCAGACGCCGAAGTCTGCCGTCCACAAGCCCCCCGCCACCAGAGATTCCTGCCGCGTTTGAAACGTCCGGCTCCAAGTCGCCTGACGAAATCTGACCGCTGCTTTGGCCACTTATCGCACCGCCATTGATGCTGCCCACATGGAAGGAAGTGGGACAGGACGTACTGCTGGCGCACCCGAGCAGAGTAACAGTCAATGCGACTGCCGCCCATGCCCGAAGCCCGCCTTTCCCGTGATTCACCATATCCCTCTGCGTATGTCAGCCGTAAACGCGGTGCCCGGGACCGCCGGGTCAAAATGAAGGGCCGCGGTGCTCGCCTAGTTTGGAGTCGCATGCAAGGGGCATGTTGTGCTCCCTCAAGCACGGTATATAGGCGCATCAAGCATTGCGCCGGCTTGCCGGTGAGAGAAGCTGCAAAGCGTGCAGTTTCTGTGCAGCTTCCCATATCCATGGGAGCGCGACGATCGGGAGAGCACCGTGACTAAGGAACTTAATCACGAAGCAAAGATTGCCGGCGCATTCCGGTTAATCGCCGGTACAAGTCGCCCGCTTGCAATGGCGGGACGGCTGAATCAAGTTGCGGAAAGTTATGAGACTGAAGCACACGAGATGGCGAACCACTCGATCAGGGAAGTGAGGCAGCAATTCCGTATTTGCGGCGCAGCATCTGGACCGGGATTGGCAGTCTCCACTGGTTTCAGGCATGTGCGCCTGTTCACTTCTTGCAGAAACTAATATTGATGCTGATGCATGGCGCCAGCAGATTGAGGCCTGTCTCTGACTGCACCAGCACTGCGTCAATTGTGCTACGCAACATCCGCCCTTTATCACCCGCATCACGATTTATGATTGGAAATCCCTCCGCTTGCCCCTTATATTTTTCCGGGCAACATCTCAATTCCAACAAGAGAAGGAGGAGATTCCATGAAATTCCGTTTGCAACGTACGCTGCTTGCATCGCTTCTGAGCATGGCGGCACTTGGTGCCCATGCGGGGCCGATTACCGTCATTACCTCGTTCCCGAAAGAGATCACCGATACCTACAAGAAGGCCTTTGAGAAGAAGTACCCGGACATCAAGGTCGAAATCCTCAACAAGAACACGACGGCATCGCTTGCCTTCATCAAGGAAAACTCGCCGGGGCAGCGGCCCGACGTATTCTGGGCTTCGGCGCCGGATGCCTTCGAAGTGCTGTCGCGCGAGAAGCTGCTTGAAAAGGCGCCCGAAGTGATCAATCCGGCTGCGCCCGACAAGATCGGCAATTACCCGATGAATGATCCCGACGGGCTGTATTACGGGCAGGCGCTGTCGGGCTACGGCATGATGTGGAATACCCGCTACCTGAAGGCTCACAAGCTTGCCGCGCCCAAGGAGTGGAGCGACCTGACCAAGGGTGAATACTTCGGCCATGTCGCCATCAGCGCGCCGTCACGCTCGGGCACGACCCACCTGACCGTCGAAACCATTCTCCAGGGCGAGGGCTGGGACAAGGGCTGGGCGCAGCTGATTGAAATCGCGGGCAACTGCGCGGCCGTCACGGAGCGCTCCTTTGGCGTGCCCGACGGCGTCAACAGCGGCCAGTTCGGTATCGGCCTCGTCATCGATTTCTTCGGCCTGGCCGGCAAGTACAGCGGTTTCCCCGTCGAGTTCGCCTATCCGGCCGTCACCGCGGTGGTGCCGGCTAACATCGGCCTGGTCGCCGGCGCGAAGAACCCGGCAGATGCACGCAAGTTCATGGCATTCGCGCTCTCGAATGAAGGCCAGGAGCTGCTGCTCGATCCGAAGATTTCCCGGATGCCGATCGTCCCTTATGACAAGCTGCAGGGCAAGATCCCGGCCGGCTATCCCAACATCTTCGAAATCGCCAAGAAATCCAAGGTGCAGTTCGACTCGCAGCTGGCACAGGCGCGTTATCACGTCGTGACGTCCATGTTCGACCAGACGATCACTTTCCGCCACAAGGATCTCCAGGCTGCTACGAAAGCCATCCACGAGGCGGAAAAGAAACTTGCCGGCAAATCTTCGCCGCAGGCGGCCGAGCTGATCAAACAGGCCCGGGCACTCGCTTATACGCCGGTCGTCGATGCGGAAACGCTCAAGAAGCCGGCTTTTCTGGACCTGTTCACCAAGTCGGTTTCCAAGAAAGCGGCCGGCGACTCCGCGAACAAGCAGCTCGCCTCCCTCGAAGAGCAATGGAACTCGACGGCGAAGGCGAACTATGCCAAGGCGCTGGAGCTCGCGCAACAGGCATCGGCCGCGATCAAGTAAGCGGCTGACCGCGGGCAGGGACGTGGACGCGCTTGCATCCCGCCCTGCCGCCATCCTCCCGTAAAGACATTCTCGCCGCAGACCGCGAGAAGGATGCCTCATGAAACAACGATTTCCTCTTGCGCCTACCCTGGTAGCGCTCCTCATTGCAGCCGCGCTGCTCGTGTTCCTGATCCTGCCGGTCGGAACCGTGGTGTGGTCGGCATTCGGCACGGAAGGGCATTTCACGCTCCACCATTTCGTCTCGTTCTTCGAGCAATCCCTGCTCAAGGAATCCTTCCTCAACAGCCTGGTGGTGTCGCTGCTGTCGGTGCTGTTCGCCTCGCTGATCGCGGTGCCGCTGGCCTACTTCACGGTGCGCTTCGAGTTCCGGGGATCGATCCTGATCCAGACGCTGGGCGTGCTGCCGCTGATCATGCCGCCCTTCGTCGGTGCGGTCGCGCTGCAGCTCATCTTCGGCAACAACGGCAGCCTCAACCTGCTGCTCGACGAGTGGTTCGATTTCAAGCTGCCCATCATGGATGGCCTGAAGGCGGTGGTCTTCGTGGAAAGCATCCATTACTTTCCCTTCATCCTGATGAACCTCGTCGTCTCCCTGCGCAACATCGATGGCGCCATGGAGGAAAGCGCGCTGAACCTCGGTGCGAAAGGCTTCCGCCTGTTCCGCCGCGTGATTTTCCCGCTTGCCATGCCGGGCTTCATCGCGGGCGCGGCCCTGGTGTTCGTGAAGGTGTTCGATGACCTCGGCACGCCGCTGGTGCTGGGGACGACCAACATGCTGGCGCCGCAAGCGTATCTGCGCATCACCTCGGTCGGTCTCGACGATCCGCTTGGGTATGTCATTTCCTTCATCATGATTGCCTTCTCGATTCTTGCCCTGTGGCTGTCCGCGCATGTATTGAAGGGGAAGGATTATTCGACCACGCAAAAGGGCGGCAACTCGATCCAGCGCCGCAGGCTGACTGCCTGGCAAGCCGTGCTGGCCTACGGCTGGATTGGCATCGTGCTGCTCGTGGTGCTGTCGCCGCATCTCGGGCTGCTGCTGCTCTCGCTCGCCAGCGTATGGAGTTTCTCGGTTTTGCCAGATGCGTTCACCTTCCAGCACTATGTAGCGGTGGTCAGCAATACCGGCGGCATGGTGAGCAACACGCTCTTGTATTGCGGCCTGGCCGCCCTGATCGACGTGATCCTCGGGACCGCGATCGCCTATCTGATCCTGCGCACGAAGCTCAGGGGCCGGCAATGGCTGGACTATGCCGCCAGCGCCGCCATGGCGATCCCGGGCGTGGTGCTGGCGATCGGCTACCTGCGCTTCTTCAAGGATGTGACGATTCCCTTTACCGACACGCTCTTTACCCAGACCTGGGTACTGATCATGATCGCCTATGCGGTGCGTCGCCTGCCTTATGCGCTGCGTTCCTGCATTGCGGCCTTGCAGCAGCTGAACCTCAGCCTGGAAGAAGCGGCGGAAAGCCTGGGCGCCACCAAGGCCCGCACCATCCGGCGCGTGGTGATCCCGCTCATGGCGGGCGGCATTCTGGCCGGTTTCGTCACCAGCTTCATCACGGCTGCAGTCGAATTGTCGGCGACCATCCTGATGACCACCTCGGAATCGCAGGCGCCGATGAGCTACGGCATCTACCTCTACATGCAAAGCGTCTCCGGACGCGGCCCCGGCGCGGCGCTCGGCGTGCTCGCAGTCGTCATCGTTGCGCTCGGCACCTATGCCTCCCATCTCATCGTGGAGAGGACATCGGCACTGACGCGGACCCGGCAGCTCGACGAGGAGGACGTGCCGCCGCAGGCCGCAGCAATTCAGGAACGTCCGGACGCGTTGGCCGGAATGATCGCAAACAAGGAAGTGAAGGTGGCACCATGAAACAACTCAGGAAAATCGCGGTCGAGTGCAGGAATATCGGCCTGTCCTACGACGGCGGCAAGACCGAAGTCCTGAAGGACATCAACCTGCGCATCGAGCCGGGCGAATTCTTTGCGCTGCTCGGCCCGTCAGGGTCGGGCAAATCGACCCTGCTGCGCCTGATCGCCGGCTTCAACCAGCACCAGCGCGGCCAGTTGCTGGTGGATGGCAAGGACATCACCGGCGTGCCGCCGCATGCGCGCAATATCGGAATGGTGTTCCAGAGCTACGCCCTGTGGCCGCACATGACGGTCTGGGACAATGTGGCGTTCGGTCTGGTGGAACGGCGCATGGACAAGGCCACTATCCGCCAGAAGGTGGGTGCTGCGCTCGAACTGGTTGGCCTCGCACAATATGCGAACCGCCGGCCCAATCAGCTGTCCGGTGGCCAGCAGCAGCGCGTGGCGCTGGCGCGCACGATCGTGATCGAGCCGCAGGTCCTGCTGCTCGACGAGCCTTTGTCCAACCTCGACAAGAAGCTGCGGGTGCAGATGCGCGAAGAATTGCGCTCCCTGCAGCGCACGCTGGGAATCACGACCGTGTTCGTGACTCACGACCAGGAAGAAGCGATGACCACGGCCGACCGCATGGCGGTGATGGACAAGGGCGTCGTGCAGCAGCTGGGAACGCCGGCCGTCCTGTTCGACTATCCGGTCAATCCCTTTGTGGCGAATTTCGTCGGCACCACCAACCTGCTGACTGGCGACATCGAGCACGTCAACGGCGACACGCTGCGCTTTCGCGCGCCCGGCATCGGCGAAATCATCCTGCCCAAGCATCCGGAAGCACGCACCGGGCGCATGGCCATCAGCTTCCGGCCCCACACCATCAGGATGGCGGTTGGCGATGCGGTGCGCGACGGTGCCTACGTCTGGCTGAACGGCGCCGTGGAGCAGAGCGAATTCCTCGGTGAATTCACGCGCTACCGGGTGCGTGTCGGTGAAGCGGTCATCACGGCCGACCAGAGCCACTTCTCCGGGACGACCTCATTCGCCCCATCGGCCTCGGTCCGCCTGGGCATCGATACCTCGCAGATTCGCTACCTGCCAGTGTAGTTTCTCATCTGGCGGCGTGATATCGCCGGCATAGCGCCGCCACACCGGCCTTTCATGCTCTGCCCGGGAGCATCCACTCCGAATGGCTGGTCCGAAACATCCGGTCGAGCCGGCCACCCCGCAGGATTGCGCTAGCTGCTGCAGTGAAGCGGCCCAAATTCCTGTCTGGACATCCCGGCCACGGGATGATCAAATCCGCTCTGAGGAGAACCTGCCTGGTCCGGGCCAGCAAGCCGGACAGGGGTGGACATGAAAAGAAGAAGAGGAAATCGTTCATGGAGATTTACCAGCTTCGTACCTTCATCACGGTCGCCAAGCTCGGGCATATTACCAAGGCTGCCGAGGCGCTCCATGTCACGCAGCCTGCGGTAACCGGCCACATCAAGGCGCTGGAACAGGAGCTCGGGATTGCATTGTTCGATCGCAACCACGGACGAATCACGCTGACCAAGTCGGGCGAACTGCTGCTCCCGGAGTTCGAGAAAACGCTGAACACGTTCAACGCGACGCTGGCCAAGGCCAAGGAGATCAAGGGCGAAATCACGGGGCGGGTGCTGATCGGCACCCTGGGCGATCCGGACTTCCTCAGGCTGGGCAGTTTCCTGAACGGGCTCATGACGGCATTGCCTCTGGTGCAGATCAAGACCCGGTCCGCATTGGCGGCCACCATCCTGGATGCGGTCTCGACCGGGGAATTCGCTGCCGGATTTTATGTCGGCCCGGTCAACAACCGGAATGTGGCGAGCTTTCCCTTGCGCGGGGTGCGCTACCGGGTGGTGGCGCCGCCGAACTATGCCAGTCGCCTGTCCACCTGCGGCTGGAAGGAAATCGCGGCCATGCCATGGATAGGTGCTCCCGAGAAAAGCCACATCTACCAGTCGCTGGTCGCGATGTTCGGCAGGCAGGGGTTGCATCCGAACATCGTGATGGAAACCGATGAACTGGCGTCGCCGCACAGCCTGGTGCGCTCGGGTCTGGGTCTGTCGCTGATGCGGGAAGACCTCGCGCTCGTCGCGGCGGAAAAGGGTGAGATTGCGATCTGGAGCCATGCCAGCGCCGACACCCAATTGTCCTTCCTCTATCCGGTGGCGGCGGAATTTGATCCGATCATCGTCGGCATGTTGTCCGTCCTGCGCGACAACTGGGGCGTGGCGGATTAGGGGCGGGTTGTGTCCTGACCATCTGCTCCTGCTGGCCGGAGTGGCATTTCCAGCCCCTTGGGACATGCTCCGCCACAACATTCACGCTGAGCCTGCAGTCCGGGCACCGATCGGCAAGCCTTCCTGCTCGCCTGCAGGGTTATCAGATGCAACGCGCGTGAAGCGGTATTCCGACACATTCAGCTTCTTCATGCGGCCCCAGTACTGGAAAGTGAATCCCGGCCACAGCGTCACGTTTTTGCCATGCTCCGTCTGGTACCAGCTCTTGCAACCGGTTGCCCAGACCGTGGTCTGCAGGCGGCGCTGCAGGTCGTCATTGAATCTTGCCTGCACTTCCGGTCGCACCTCGATAGCCGTCATTCCCCTTTTACGCATGAAGCGCAGGCATTTCATGATGTAGCCGATCTGCTGTTCGACCATGAACACGACCGAGTTGTGGCCCAGTCCGGTGTTCGGACCGAGCAGCAGGAACAGGTTGGGAAAGCCGGCCGCCATCACGCCGAGATGGGCTTGCGCCCCGTCCTTCCACGCATCGTTCAGGTCGACGCCGGCGCGACCGAGGAGGCGCACCGGGGTGAGCAGGTCGGTGACGCGAAAGCCGGTGCCGAAGATGATGGCATCAACGGGATGTTCCACGCCATCGCGGCTGACGATGCTGTTTTCGCGCACCTCGGCTACGCCTGCAGTAACGAGTTCGACATTCCGACACGCGAGCGCGGGATAGTAATCATTTGAGATCAGGATGCGCTTGCAGCCAATGGTGTAGCGCGGCGTGAGCCTGTCGCGCAGGCCGGAGTCGCTGATCTGCGACTGCAGGTGCTCGAGCGCCATTTTTTCCGCCAGCTTCATCAGCTTCGGATGCACGAAGCCGACGCCGAGGGATTCCTGGCGCCAGTAGACGACATTGCGGAACAGGCCGATGGCGCCCGGAACATGCCTGAAGATGGCCTGCTCCAGCCTCCTGATCGCACGGTCCTTCTTGGGCAGGACCCAGGCCGGTGTGCGCTGGAACAGCGTCAGCCTGGCGACCTTCGGCGCAATCTGCGGCACGAACTGGATGGCGCTGGCGCCGGTGCCGATGACCGCGACGCGCTTGCCCGCGAGATCGTAATCGTGCTTCCACTCGGCAGAATGGAAGGCCATGCCCTTGAAGCGCTCCATCCCGGGAAGATGGGGATACGCGGGGCGGCTCAGGGCACCCATGGCCGAGACCAGGATGCGGGTCGTGAACGACTTGCCGTCGGCGGTGCGCACCTGCCAGCAATCGTTGGCTTCATCGAATGCCGCCTCGGTCATTTCGGTATTCAAGCGGATATACGGAGCCAGTCCGTATTTGGCCACGCACTCCTTGAGGTACGAGAAGATTTCCGGCTGGCCGGAGTACATTCGGCTCCATCCGGGATTGCGCTCCCAGGAAAAGGAATACATGTGCGAGGGCACGTCGCAGGCACAGCCGGGATAGGTATTGGCATGCCAGGTGCCGCCGATGTCATTCGACTTTTCCAGCACGACAAAGGATGTGATGCCCGCCTGCTTCAGCTTGATCGCCATGCCGATTCCGGAGAAGCCGCTGCCGATGATGGCAGCGTCGAGATCCGGTTGCAGCGGTGTCTTCATGCTGGCTGCGTCCGGCGTCGCATTGGTAGACGGCAAGCGTGGCTCGGGCATGCCTCTCGCGGATGCCGGCTCCTTATCTGGTGGACCGAACACGATCGCACGTCTGAGAAAGCCGGCAGCTTCGGCGAGCGAATCCCGGCCCTCCGGGATAAATGGGTGGAAGAGTTGCCAGACGTGCGGCACGTCCGGCCAGTTGCGCAAGTCGACCGCTACACCGGCCTCGCGCGCACGTTGCGCCAGCCGGGTCGAGTCGTCGCGCAGGGTTTCATCGACGCCGACGTGGATCAGCAGCGGCGGCAGGCCGCGCAGATCGGCATACAGTGGCGAAGCGAGCGGCGTGCGCGGATCGGTGCCGGCAAGATAGAACTGTGCAGCTTCCCCGACCCGGTGGCCAAAGAACATGGCACAGCGTGCGTTGTTGCTCACCAGCGATTCGCCAGTGGCGGCAAGGTCGGTGAGCGGGGAAAACAATGCTGCCGCAGCTGGCAGGGCAGTGCCATGATCACGCAGGCGTACCAGCAGCGACAGGCTCAGGCCCCCGCCGGCGGAGTCGCCGGAAACAGCCAGCCGTGCCGGATCGATTCCCATGCCGAGCAGCGCGCCATAAACGGCCTGGGCATCGTCGAGCGCTGCCGGGAACGGATGCTCGGGCGCGAGCCGGTAGGCGGGGGCGAAGACACGAAAGCCCTGGCGGGCGTAGAAGGCGGTGATGGCGCGATGGGTTACTGGCGAACACGCGAAATAGCCGCCGCCGTGCAGGTAAAGCAGGGTCATGCCATTGCCGCCACGCGGCGATTCGACCCATTCGCCCGGTACGCCGGCGAGCGTGTCCCCGGTAATGCGCACACCCCGGGGCGTGCGCGAAATGCCGTTATTGAGGACGGCGCGCGCGCTGGCCGCATCGGCGGCAGCGGCCAGCTTGCGCCTGAAGGTATGGCGCAGGAGGAAGCTGAAGAATTGCGCCTGCCAGCTCATGGCGAAACCTTTTGCTTGAGCGTGGCATCGGGTTGGGCGCTGCCGCTCGGCGGCACCTCGAAGAGTTTCCTGATGAGCGGCCAGTACGCCAGCGGCAGGTAGCGGGAAAGCCAGTCGAGCAGGCGCGCATCCGCACCGATCAGGACGCGCGGCGAACGTCGCTCGATGCCGCGCACGATGCATCGCGCAGCCTCTTGCGGCGAGGTCCTGACGAGCCGGAAGAACTTGTCGGCGAGCTCCCTGGCCTGCTGCTCGTCGAATCCGGCAGCGCGGCGGGAATGATGGGCGATCCGTGTCTTGATCCCGCCCGGATGGACCGTCGACACGGTGATATTGCTGTCCCGGAGTTCATGGCGCAGCACTTCGGAAAAGCCGCGTACCGCGAACTTGCTGGCGCAGTAGGGGCCTTGGCCGGTCGGTGCGATCAGGCCGAACACGCTGGACAGATTGCTGATATGCGCTTGTGGCTCGCGCCGCAGCAGGGGCAGGAAGGCCTTGGTGGTGCGTACCACGCCCCAGAAATTGATATTCATGAGCCATTCGAAATCGTCCAGCGAGAGCTGTTCGATATTGCCCATCATCGCCACCCCGGCATTGTTGATCAGGATGTTGACCCGGCCATGGTCGGCGACAATCCTGTCGGGAAGGGCGGCGACGCCGGCGGCATCGGCGATATCCAGCTGGTACTGGGTGACATATACCCCCAGGTCGCGGGCGGATTGCGCGCTTCGCACGAGCAGCGACGCGTCGCGGTCGACCAGCGCGAGGTCGCAGGCGCGGTGCGCCAGTTCGAGCGCCAGCGCCGCACCGATTCCCTGCGCCGCGCCGGTGACGACGGCAACGCTTCCTTCCAGATCGAACTTCATGGCAAGTCCTTTCAGTATCGTTGTTAACCGATGGACATTCCTTGCAATCGCCGACTATGCGCAGGATGGGACGTCTTGAGCTTGCGGAAGACGGTCCGCTGCTGCATCATGCACATTAAGGTAAATACCTTAGTATTGTCAACTTGACTATAAACAATGGCGGAAGAGACCCTCAACACGCGGGACCGGGTGCTGGAAACCTGCCTGCGGCTGTTCAATGAAGCAGGGCCGGATGCAGTGACGACGGCGGAAATCGCCGGCGCGGTGGGCATCAACGAAGGCAACCTCTATTACTACTTCAAGCGCAAGCAGGACATCCTGCTTGCGTTGTTCGAGCAATTCGAAGCCGCAATGAACCAGGTCGCCAGCGTACCGCAGTCCTCCAGCGCGAATCCAGATGCCGCGCTGGAATACCTGAAGCGCTGGTTCAACCTGATGTGGGAATGGCGTTTCTTTTACCGTGACGGCGCCAGCGTCATGCGCGTCGCGCCCAAGCTGCGGGGCAAGAACATGAAGCTTGCCGACCGCGGGCAAGCCGAGATCCGGCTTGTGCTGCAAGGTATGGTGGAAAATGGCTTGCTCAGGATGGCACCGGCGGAAATCGACCGGCTGGTGGTCAACGCCTGGATCGTGTCCAGTTACTGGCTGGATTATCTCCACTGCCGCCACAACGTGACCCGGGTGACGCGCGATCATCTCGACTGGGGGTTTTCACAAGTGTTGAGCCTGTTCCTGCCGTATATCATGGATGAATCGCTGGCGAAGAGTCTGAAATTCGACTGAGGCTCCTGATCAGTTGCCGCCAGCAATCTCAATCCGAACCGTCTCTCATGGCAGGCAGCAAGCAGGCGCGGCAGCACCCTTCTTTTTGGCACAATTGACCAGCTTATTAAGGCATTTCACCATTTGAGCAAATACACCCTGGCATTTCCGGTACAAACGGAAATCGAAATTCGAAAAAGCCGCTTCATTGGCTTTGTCTTTCCCGTCAGCGACCGTGATGCTGCAATGCAGGAAATCGATCGCCTGCGCAACGAGCACCGCGCGGCCGCCCATGTCTGCTGGGCGCTGATGGCAGGCGGACAATCCGGGATGTCCGACGATGGCGAGCCGTCCGGGACGGCGGGACGCCCCATGCTGGAAGTACTGCGCCATCATGAGCTTGACGGCGTGTTGGCTGCGGTAGTGCGGTATTTCGGGGGCATCAAGCTGGGGGCTGGCGGCCTGGTGCGCGCCTATACCGATGCCGTTGCCGCCGCATTGATGCAGGCGCAGCGAATCGAACGCATCAGCTATGCCGAGCTGGATGTCGAGTGTGATTATGCGGAAGAAGCCAGGGTGCGGCGTTGGGCGGAACAGCAGGGCTATGCGCTGGTGCACGGGAGCCACGCCGAAACGGTGCGCCTGCGCATTCGCCTGCCCGGCATCATGCAGGATCAGGCGAAAGATGCATTGCGCAACCTGACACAAGGCCGTGCGCGCTTTTCCTGACGGCGGATGCCGGCAAACAGGAAAGCGGCAAGGCAAGCGATCTTCCCAGTTGCGGGATCTGCCAGCTGGCGGATCGGGATCGGTGCAGTTGGTTCGGCAATTCCCATGACAGCCGGCGAAGACAAGCACCGCACGAAAATGCTGTTGTTATGCCTTTGCCATGTCAGGGCTGGAAGAGGCAGGCACTACTTTCGAGGTGCTGAACACCGCGTTTCGGCCCGAAGCTTTTGCGGCATAGAGTGCGATGTCCGTCCTTTGCATGAGTTCAGAAAACGACTCGCCCTCTTGCATCGTGCCTACGCCAATGCTGGCCGAGTAGCGGACAGGGTTGCCGGATTTGTTGCCCGCGATATTGGCACTGATTTGCTGATCCAGGGCCGCCCGCAATCTCTCGCCCACCAGCAGTGCGGCGGAGTGGCTGGTCTCGGGTAACAGCACGGCAAATTCTTCGCCGCCAATTCTGGACAAACAGTCGACGGTTCGTATCTCCTTGCGAACCCTTGCCGCAATGTCGACAAGTACCCGGTCGCCGACGGCATGTCCGAACGTGTCGTTGATGTTTTTGAAGTAATCGATGTCAAGCAGAAGCAAGGAAAATACACGCCCGGTGCGGCGCGCTCTGCTGACTTCATGTTCTGCAAACTCAAGAAAGGCCCGCCGGGACCATGTTCCGGTGAGAAAATCGCGGTTCGCCGCATCGACGGCCTTTGCCATCATGGTGTCGTGCACCATCATCACTGCGCCCATGGTCAATATGGGCAGAACCAGGGTGCCAATGGAAAAGAACAAGACATTCCAGCCGGTGCTTTGGAACGAAAAGCTCAGGGCATCAGCGCCGATTCCATACACAAATCCCCGGAAAACGTGGGCGAAGGCGAACAACAATGCGGCGCCACCGGTAAAGAAATAGGAATAGCGTGACTTCGCCGTGCCGATTGACTGGAAAATCGTGAGACCAACGAACAGACATGTCGCGGCATGAAAGATTGACACGACGACGATGCGTGCCGTCATGGACTCCACGCCATAGTGAAAGACTGAAATCCCGGCGGCGACGTAGATCAGGCCTCCGATCAGCATCTTGCTTGGTATGGGGCGACCAAAGAATTTTCTGAATCCGGCCAATACGGCAGCGATCGCAAGCGCGAATACCGTGTTTGCAACCTCGATGCTTAAAAATGCCGGGCCTATTCCCCGAGTTGCATACAGAAGCAGGGCGACAAACGCCAAGCCATTCGCGGCGACCCATTGCCTTATCCCCGGAATGCCACTGCGGATGAGCGAGCCCAGGACAAAGAGCATGACGATGCACAGCGCGGCGGTGAGTAGCAAAAGGTTAAAGGGATCGAGCATGGTGCTGGGTACAAGTGCGGATGCGCCTGCGCGAAACGCCATCCGGGCGGGAGATCGAAGCAAAGGGAGCGAATTGTTGCACAGAGCGATCCGGCTGTGAATATGCGCGCCCGATAAGATGCATCGGGCACCACATGTTCAATGTGCTGAAGCCGGCAGGGATTCCTGATTCGCTTGTCATTGCAACAGGTCGACGGAATGAATCGGGTGATGGTCAGCTTTCCGGAATTTGCCCGCTACCTGGTGAAATTTGCATTCGCCGACATCTACGCCCATGAAGGGACTGGGTTAAGGGCACGGGAACAGGCGCTCGTGGCAGCATTAACAGCTCTTGGCAATGCCGCGCCCCAGAAGGTGCATGTTCATGCAGCGGCGCACGTTGGGTACTCTGCCCGGGAAATGGCGGAGATAAGCATGCAGACGGCGGTTTACGCTGGCTGTCCTGCCGTATTAAATGGTCTGCCGGTTGCCCGAGAGGCTTGTGTCGACCTGGGCATTACTTTGTACGTAGAAGCATGAAACGCTATTGCCCGGTTTGTTCTCGGTAATGTGAATATAGAGGCTGGATGCTGCGATAGTGGCAGTAGAGAGTCGACTGGGTAGGCAGCAGGTGTGAGAACCACCGGAATGCGGGCACGCAGCACAGGCGCCTGATGTTCTCCCTCCAAGGCAGGCCCATCCGTAGTACTTCTTTGTAAAGAAGCAATGGTGCCCTGAGGGTTTGGCGACAGCGGAAGGGGACTTTGCACGCATTGGCCAACATCGATAGGAACTCGTCTGCCTTCTTGTCGCCCATTTCCCTGGGATGCTGGATGGCATGGTAGCGGTAGCGGATGTACCAGCGCACCCAGTACACCTAGTCTTGCTCAGTGCGCAGGCTGGAATGCAGGTATCGGAGTCGTTCGCAAAGCCGGTCGAGAAGGTGGGTGGAATGCAGCCGCTTGCGTGGTTTGTAGGACTTGTTAATGCTGGACATATCCACAGTATATGGGCGGAAACATCAGGTGGCAAGCCATTCTCGCGGGGTCTTGATTCCCATGTTATATCGCAAACGGCCATGTTAAATTGGTGTTTTGCGATTTATAACAAGTTAGCATCACTACGAGGCATACGAGAATGCGAACCAAAGAAGAATGGGAGACGCTGTTTCGCAAGATAGGTGTAGAGGACCCGGAAGGTTGGGCATCGAGCGAATTTGAGGAAAAACTAGGCAATCTCACCAGCCTGGCATTTTTGCGCGAGCTGCGAAAGCTAGTGCCGGCGAAAGACGACCAGTTCTGGCTAAAACGTTGGGTTGCCTATGAGGCTGATACCCAGCCAGGAGCCTGTGCCGCATATTCCCGCTTGCTTAATGCGGGAGCAAACAGTGAGGATTTGCTGCTACTGTTGCGCGGTGTGATGTCGGAATTCGTCCATCAAACTGTGAGTGCGCTCGACGCCGGGCAGCCAGGCGATTTGGAAGATGAAATTGCCGAACAAATTCAGTGGCGACTTTGTGAAATTGATGAAAACCGCAAGCTGGTACCCCTTTCAGGACTGCATGAGTTGGCCGATGGAGATGCACCGTAATGCTAACTCATCATTCGACACCGACATGCCTGCGGCATGCGGGTCAATTTAAACGTTAAATTTTTCTATGGCCGCTGATATTCAAAGTACCGTTCCAGTGCTTCCTTCATTAGACCTACAGCAGTCAGTGGATTTTTACACGGCAAAACTCGGGTTCAAGGAGGTGGGCCGGTATCCGGACTATGCAATAGTGAGCCGCGATGGATGCGAGATTCACTTTTGGCCGTGCGATGACCGTCGAATTGCTGAGGCGAGCTCCTGCTACATACGTGCGAACACTCGGGAGCTGTATCAGGAATTTGTATCGAAGGGTCTGAATATACAGGAGCCTGTTGTACGGGAATGGGGAATGAGGGAACTCTATGTTATTGACCCACACGGCAATCTGTTGAAATTTGGCGAGTCGGTATGAGAACAAAATTTAACTCGACGTTAAATCTATTTAACCAGGAGACTCGGCATGAGTGATTTGGTGTTTTACACGAACCCGCAATCCAGGGGGCGTATCGTGCACTGGATGCTGGAAGAGATTGGTCAGCCGTACCAGACCATTTGGCTTGAGTACGGGCCACCCATGAAAGCGCCCGACTATCTTGCAGTCAATCCTATGGGCAAAGTGCCGGCGTTAGTCCATGGTGATGCCGTTATTACGGAAGTCGCCGCCATTTGCACCTACCTGGCAGACCGTTTTCCCGACAAGCGCCTTGTCCCGCCAGTGAACCACCCCAGTCGTGCCGCGTACTACCGCTGGCTGTTTTTTGCGGCCGGCCCGCTGGAAATGGCCGTCACTGCCAAAGCGTTCGGCTGGCAAGTTCCTGAAGGCAAAAGCGGTGTGGCGGGGTTTGGCAGCTATCACGCCACCATCCATGCGCTTGAAACGGCACTCACCCCTGGCCCGTACATCTGCGGCGAGCAATTCACGGCGGCAGATGTGTATGTGGGCTCGAGCCTGGGCTGGGGCATGATGTTCGGCTCGATTGAGCGGCGCCCCGTGTTTGACGCCTACGTCAGTCGCTTGTATTCGCGGCCGCCGGCGCAACAAGCCAACCGCCTCAACGAGGAATTTTTACGGGCTAAAAACGCCTGACTTCCTTAATCGAGTGGGCGGCGATGTATGTGGTCACCAATGGAATCACCGTGCCGTGGTCGCCTGAGGCGCCGGCTCATTCCGTCCGGTCGACCCGACGTCCCCTACCAAGAGCAGCTCCGTCGTCGGCACTTCTTTGTACAGAGACAACGATGCGCTGCCTGGCGATGGGCAGGAGGCGTGCTTTTGCGCTCATTGGCCACCATCGATAGCATCCCTTCGACGTCTTTGCCGCCGAATTCCTTGGGCTGTCGCACGTCATGGAAGCGGACGTATCAGCGTGCCCATTATTAAATTGATACTCTGTAACTTATAATGACTTAGGCCCCTGAACTGCCGAAAGGAGTGAGTCATGCAAATCACGCTGGCAAGCATCCTGGTCGAAGACCAGGAGCGAGCTCTGGCCTTCTATACCAGTATTCTTGGGTTTGAAAAGAAGCACGATATACCCATGGGAGAGTTTCGGTGGCTCACCGTATGCTCCCCCGAGGGCGCCACGGGGGTCGAGCTGGTCCTTGAGCCAATGGAGTTTCCTCCATCGCGCATCTACCAAAAGGCGCTCTTTGAAGCTGGCATTCCCGCCACCGCCTTCATCACCAATGACATCTCGGCTGAGTACTCTCGTCTCAAGGAGCGAGGCGTTCAATTTCGAGGTGGGCCGAAGAGCATGGGACCCGTCACAGCGGTTTTATTTGAAGACTCCTGCGGCAATCTCATCAATCTCGTCCAACCAGGGACCTAATTTGTTTAACCCGGAGAATGCGTGCTGCGCACGTGGCCCCGGTTGCGTTCGATGCCGCATGACGAAATCGATGAACGTAAAACACATCCTTTCCAGTTATCTGCACTTTCGTGACGGCGCGGAGGCTGAAGTCGTGCCGGTAACAGCATCGTTCTGGAAGGAGCTGACCAGCGGTAAGCGCCCCGAGCTCGACGAAGGCAGGCTGATGACAGCCTTTACGTTCTCGGAGCCGTGGGCCACCTGGGAGCGCCACCCGGCGGGCGATGAGCTGGTCATGCTCCTCTCCGGAGCCGCTACCCTGGTTCTTGAGATGGCCGACACCGAGCAGGTGATTGAGCTAGATACCCCGGGGGCGTATGTGCTTGTGCCACGCGGCGCGTGGCACACGGCCAAGACGGATGTTGAAACCACTATGCTTTTCCTGACTCCGGGCGCCGGCACAGAGCATAAGCCGGTATTCGCCCCGGTTCAGTCTTGAAACGCAACAAGATGAGAAGCGTACTCGGGAATGGCGGGCGACGGCGTTACGCAGCCATATCGCATCCGCACCCTTCAACCTGGTCGTGCCGGGACAAAGCCATGCACATAAGAGAGCAAGTCCAGGAGCTGATGGTGGAGTACCGCCGCCCCTGGAAGCTCGGGGCGCTATCAGTGGGCATTGGCCTTCTCATTGTCGGCTCGTTCTACTATGAAGCTCCGGACTGGGACATCCCGATCAGTTTCATCATGGCCCTGTTCGCTTACTTTACGGCCGCCTGGAGCATGCGCGTAGTGCTAACCCGCCAGTGGCGCCGCTTTCCGTTGATGCTGTTCTTGACTTGGTTCACCGTCGACGGCTGCTACTGGTTGTACTGGAAATTCAAGAATCCGGTCGCCCTTGAGCTGATGCGGGAAGCGAACTTTCCGGCGTCCCTGTCCCTGTATGCCATGTGCGGCCTGGTGTGGTACTACCGGGGGACCTTCAAGCAGTTGCTGGGCGCGGTGCAGGCGTTACTGGGAGGTTTCGACAATAACAGAGCATAACAAACGTTCCAGGCTGACTCGGGTACAGCCATCTCAATTACAGTGTTGAATAAACGATAACTTGCGGAGGTAAGTTTTGGACGCGTGCAACTGCGAAGGATGAGCCGGATTAATTGACCGTCGAGAGCGTGTCCACGTTTCTGTCGGCGGCGCTCCGGGCATGTCGGAGTTGGCGCACGATACTGGCATTGACTGCGCATCTTTATTAAATTTTTAGGGAAGGCAGCAATCCGCGATTGGTAACAGTGTTAACGCTGATTTCTGGGCGTGGTATGAGCCTTTCTACCGAGCCAGCGAGGAAGCGGCGTCCCGTGCTGAGGCCGAGTAGCACTGTCACGGAAAGACGTTAGAAGCACAGCATGTGTTCGAACGACGGTTCCTCTACTCGTGAACAGCTGGAACAGCACTCCCGTGTCGCTGCTCCGGAAATCGCCCACACTGCGCCAAAGTCGCGCACAGCAAGCCCGCAACCCACATTTCCGGATATATAGCCCGATTTGGCTCTCCCTGAGAGAGCCTGAGCGTATATATGGCCAGGACAACGCTAGCTAAGGTTGTTGCCGGACCTGAGGCTTGGGCAGTGGCTTGCAATCTGCTGAGCGGCAACACCTGAAGACAGCGCCTTCCTTTCGCGGTGGGCAGGATGGCTGGAATCGGATGGACCACTCGATGTCGAGTGACGGCCTAGCACCGTTTGATGCAGGTGTCGACGCCGCGCGTCCATGCAACCAGATTACTCCCGAAATATGACACTCGGATGACGCTGTTGCCATTGGTGACTGGCATCGTTCTCTGTTCCGGTCACCACCCACACGTCTCCCAGATTGTAAGGTTCGCGCGTTTCATCTAAACCCGGGGCGATTCATGGATTTTCAGGAGCGCTCTCTTTGTGAAGAAAAACAAGGCAAGTGCGAAGCGCGGGATTGACAGCCAATGGGCTGTTAGCCGAGAGCCGGCTTATTGCGAAATTCCGTACCAATAAAAAAGCCCGCAGACCTTGCGGCTGCGGGCGAATCCATTCCTTGGAGAGGAAAGGAGGAGACGGAACAAACTATACCGGGCACATGTTCTGTTGTCTGCTTTTGGTTTGTAATACGAGATATACGATTGATTGATAACGGCCACGCCATGTGCTTGGCTCCTATTTGCTCAAGGAGGTTGGGCTATGCCGTTGCAAGACGTATGGCTGTGTCATGCTGGAGTCATGGTCGCCTGCCATACTTTGCATCGCCTTGATGACGGCCACGTGCACCGAAATTCTGTTTAATGGTGAACGGCCTCTCACCCTTCTTGTCTCCACTTGGGTATCGTATGTTGTATCGTTGTGCTTTTTCCGGATGTGGGCGCCCGTTTTTGGTAACCCAATTTTCCCCACACAGCGCAGTCGCGGTTGAACCCGGAAAGATTGTTTGTCCGCATTGCGGGGCAGTTTCGCAGGGTGCTACCCATTCCATTTTTTTGACTCAGACAGTCCCGGTGCTGCGGAAAGCAACAGTGAATGACAAACGGGCGAGTTCATCAAGATGGAATGGGCTGCCATCTGTGGTGCGCCAACAGGGGGACATGACGTTACGGACCGACTGCAGACACTTACCGGGCTATACTACGGTGCAGGACGGTTGTGAAGTAAGAGTTACTCAATGGGGTGAGGAGAAAGCTTCATGCGCGATGTTAAAGTCTATGCGATAGCTATCTTTATATTCACCAACCTCTGCGGTTGCGTGTCTGTCGGCACGCTGGTGGAAAACAAGACGCCCAATAAAATCTATTCCGGAACAAGACGGCACATTGAAGCCAGGTGTATGTCTATCGTATGCGCTGACTTGCCGTTCTCATTGGTGGCGGACACACTCCTCCTGCCTGTAACCGTTCCCTGGACGCTCGTTGACTTTTACACGGTGGACGCTTCGTCAGCACGCCAATCGACTGCCTTGATGCCGGCACCCAGAACCGGGAAAGCTGAGCAGCTACATTGAATGGCTGGTGACTCGCATTGCGAAAGAAGCGGCCATAGTTCAACCTGGCCAGTGCCACAGTCATGGACTTGACCGTGGTACGCGTGTCTCGTATTTGGTGCGGCCGCCTCCTGTCAAAGCGATTAGCTGGCTAATGGCCACTGGCAGTACGTCTGGCTGTCTCTTCCGAAACAGGCGCTGTTCAGCACGAGTTGGCTCATTTTTCTTTCTTAATTTTGAGCGTTTCTTCTTGATCGATCGCGACCTGATTTATTGAGGAGACCACGACTGCATATAGCGAGTGTGAATCCCTTTCCAACAAGTGCCCGTATCGCTTCGCGTTCTCAGCCAGGCTGTCGAGTTGAGTGCGTAAAAAATCTAACTCGTCTACTGTCAGTTTCGGTGATAACCATTCAAGTAGAGATGCAATAGACTCATCGCGGTGCATGACGTATTCCCAAAGACAGTCGCGGCCATCACATTCAACATAGACATTTTCGTGCAAATCCGCTGTTTCAACATAGGAAAGAATCAAATTGATGCCATCCTTTGTGCACAACGCTTCCTTCATCGCTAAGTTACTGTCCAATACGCTCCATTCATAGGCACGAGCGCTCCTCGTGTTCGAGTTGAAAACCATACGAGCGGCACACAATCTCACCGTGGCAATCCGCATTTGTGCCGCGCCCACTGCTCGTTATCAAAGGAAGGCTGAACCAAGCGAGCGCTGTACCCAGGCTATGCAGAATTCAGATGCACGGAAAATCCAGCATCGGCCTCCTCTCCGAGGTGATGGCATAAGCGGTATGGTGATAATCGCCCGCTGGAACTCGAAAATTGCTCACCTTCGCGACCAGACGAAGATATTGTTCGGCCATGGGAACTCCAACGAATTTTGAATTCGCATAGGGCAATACGCACAAGAACGGTCGGGGTTGCTTCGACGTCTGCCTGTCCGAACATTGTTTGATGTCCCAGGCTGGCCTTATTACTCTCGGCTGCAGCTTTCCTCGAGCAGCCTGCGCTTGAGCACGTCCTTGTTCTCGACGGCGCTCTGCGCCCACTGGCACGCCTTGGCGAAATTCTTCTTCTGGTAGTACGCGCCGGCGATATAGGAACGCGCGTTGGAAATTTTCGGTGAGCGGTCCAGTGCCTTGTAGAGTATCTCCAGGCTGTCGTCCACTCGCCCTAAGGACAGGAGAAGCTGCCCGTATTCGACAAAGGCATTTGGTGGTACTTTTGGCTTTTCCACTGCCATTTTGAAGGATCGTTCAGCGCTCCGCGCATCGTGGTCGCGTCGCATTACCACGGTTGCGAACCCATAATGCGCTTCACCGTTCTCCGAATCGAGCAACCAAGCGTCATTGAAGGCGGCCATGGCCGTGTCATACCGCTTCTGGTGTACAAAGCTCCATCCGAGGTCGCTCTTCTCGTATGACGCTTCGCTCCTGTCACGCCGGCTCTTCATTACTGCGTTCACCAGGATGTTCTGCCGCTTCAATAACGAGCCATCTAATCGCCCGTCACTTCCATACATGGGCAGTCGCGGCGAAATGGAGGCAGCTGCGGCCGGCCCTCCTAGATTCAGAATAAGGCATGCAATCAGTATGGGTTTCATTGATGTTCGTGATTTTCAACACAACAAGACAATCGATGCATGGAAGAGTGAAAAAACGAAAAATTGATCCGCAAACAAGATGCTTCAGCAGCAAATGGTTGTAGCTCAAAATCCGAATGCAGCCGGTGTCGCGGAACTGAACGGCGGCCCTTCGGATTGGTGCGCCTGGCTCAGACACACCAGCGCAACGAAGGCGACTCATCCCGCTCTTCAATAATCGCAGCGCGAACGCGCCTGACACTGATGCTGCAGTAGAAGCTGTTGCCTCATCTGCCGATGTGGCAACAGCGTCTGCGCCGGATGGCGCAGACGCTCATGTCAGCCTCCGTAGCATGTATCCTCGGGGCACCACATGCTGACACCCGGCTTGCCGGGTTGGCTTTTATAGCCTTGCATACCGGCCTGTGAATGAGAACACCATTGCCAAGCGAAAGCCTTCGGAGGAGACGGTGGCTTCTATGTTTTACTTCGTGGCTTTTGCAGCATCTACCTCAGCCTTGTTTTGGGCGTTGGCGACATCGGCGGCCGCATCATCAATCTTCTTCTGGGCCTTGTGGTGTGCCTTGAGCTTCTTGTCGTTCGCTTTGGCGTCAGCCTGCACGTTGGCACGTGCTTCATCGGTCATCGCTTCGTCGACCTTCTTGTCTGCCTTGATTTGTGCCTGTTCCACCTTGCCTTGGGCTTTGGCATCAGCTGGCGTGTTGGCGGTTTGGGCAAACACCGGCAATGCCACCGCAATCGAAATCGTTGCAATCAGGTGCTTTTTCATGCTTACTCCTTTAACTTGAGGGTGCGCCAAGCCACGCGCCTCCATCTGCATGGCGGGGGACGCATGCTGACGCAACTTCGGATTGGTTGGGTAATGCGGTTACGGTGCAGATACGGTAACCGCGATTGGGGCCTTACTTTGTACCGGCTGCTGGGCTGGAGGACGAACCGACGCCGGACGGCGTGTCCGATGAGGACGCATTACCGAAGGACGACGCACCCGTTGTACCAGTCGTACCGGAGCTGCTCGACGTGGCCCCATAATTGTTCGACGACGATGCGCCTGTGCTGCCGGAGGTACCGGACGTTACGCTACTGCCGGAAGGCGATGACAAATCAGACGAGGATTGCCCGGAGGAGCCGAGTCCCGAACTGCTCGAAGAGCCGCTGGTCGCCGCTGAAGCAGACGGTGAGGTGTTCGAGCTGCCCGACGAGGCCCCTGGAGCAACTTGGGCGGACCCGCTTGCGGAACCTATTCCAGAGGCTGAGCCAGAGGCGGAGCCGCCAGTGCTCGGTCCTGTCGAACTGCAGGCCGCTAGACTAATCGCACAGGTTATCGGTAAAAGCCAATTTTTCATTCATTGCTCCTTTTTTGAATGCAGTATCTTGTGGCCACGCCAATATTGACGTGTTGGCATCGTTGGAGTTCGCTGGCCGCGCCCGGAAAGATGTAAATGTTTTTTTCCGATATGGGCTAGCTCAAATACCACCGCAATTTGACTTGTTGGTCACGACTGACCCGAGTCCTGGAGTAGTCAGGTAATGGGGGCGTCTGCTTTGGCAGCAGCATGAAAAATCGATGCGCCGAAGAGCAAATCATGAGCGGACCGAAGGAGCTCGAAGTAGGAGTAAAAGTGGCGAAGCGTTACCGGGAGAATGGTATAGGCGGCTCTTGGGGAAGCTGTAAATGTATTGCTTGCGCTGGGCATGCTCCAACGTGTCCTATTTAACGTCCGGACCACCGCGGCTACAACGGAAGAACCTTGGCACCCGGCGCGACTTGTCGGTGGACCTTGTGGCCGACGTATCGCTGAATCAGCGCTCTATTCGTTCAGATGCCAGATTTCAGTCCCTGACGCTGCGAAGTAGCCTAAATGGCTATATCTTCGGTATAAAGCAGGAAGACGCAAAGACATACCGAAACAGTCCGCTCCTCACGTTCTTCGGAAGAACCTCGCATCTCGATATCTTGGGGTTCTCACTGGGCCTCAATCGGGAAAACGGATGTGCTTCGCCGGCACAGTAGCAATGAGCCAGACGCTGTTTTCAGCCAGACGGAATTGAAAGCCATCCTTGAGCAAGGGTTACGTTTCAAGGACGAGGGCAATCGGCGTGCCGCGCCGCGCTCCTAGCGCCCTCATAGGGATCGCGAGAATATTCTTGCGCGCTTTCGGCAATCGCATCATTGGTCGCGTGAGCTCCGAGTCAGAATGCGCTGATTATGGGCTGCGGTTTAGAGTGGTACCTGTGGGGATTACAGAAGGCACGCACACTTTCATCGGTAAAGTTCAGATGCCGATGCAAGTGGCCGTGGCACCATAGGTCGATATCGTCTCGATATTCTTGCAGTACCGACGATAAGCCGCTCGCGTATTTGCCGACGTAAGGGAGATAAAGCAGGATTTATTGTCCCGGTTCAGGTTTCAATTGACCCTGACTAGCGCTGTGAGATCGAGACTATCCGCATCCCGGCTTTTTCTTGTAGGAATAATCCTAAGAAATATTAAGGAAATGCCCTAAGCTTCGGTTTTACAAGGATTTTTTTATTCTGTTCACAATTCCTGTGAACAACTTTGTGGAAAAACTGGTTTGATCGCCCTCAAGCCTACTGTTTAAGCGGGTTTTTCACAATTTGCCTATCCACAGAGCAAGGTTGCGCTTCCTTTAAAATCAAAGACTTAAGGTATTGGCTTAATTCCAAAGCAATTGCCGCGAAATGAAGACCGCCTTATGTGCGTAACTTACTGCGCGCTGCCATTGCAAGAACAATTTCCTGGAATGCGCCCGGACTTGTCAGCGCTTCTTGGTATGCCCAAAGCGGAGCGATTTGAAGGCAGGAAATACCAGCGTTTGCCCTCCTAGGGCCTTCAAATTCGGAAGAACAAGTCGGTTTTCCTTGAGCAGAGAAAACAGGCGCGCCCCTTGACAAAATTGTAGGAAAAATCCTAATTGCCTTCCGGAATTCCTAAACCACGGATTTATAAGGAATTTTTCCTGCTATACACAGTTCTTGTGGAAAACTATGTGGAAAAGTGAGTTGAACAGCCTCAAAACCAAGCATTTACGCGACTCTCCATTGGATTGCTTACCGAAGGAGCACGAAAATTTGCTTTTAAAAACAATGACTTGCGAAATCAGGCTAAATTTGATGAAAGTCAGAGAAGGGAACTTTGCACACTGTGCGTAACTGTTCCCGGATACGACTTGATCAAGGTTGAATTTCCTGACAAAACAGGAAGGAAATTTCCGCGTGGATTCAATGAGATAGGTGACATCCGGGCGCGCCTGGCTGCGCAACCGGACTGTCCCGGAAGGGAGCCAGGCTGCTGTTTCATGTTTACTGCAGTTGCTTGGGCGAGCGGCCGAACCAGCGTTTGCATGCCCGCGAAAAGGCGCTCGGATCGGAAAATCCCAGTTGGAAACTCAGCTTCTTCAGCGGCATTCCACCATTGCTCAGATAGCGCTGGGCCATCTCCCGTCGCGTGTCGTCAACCAGCTTGGTGAAATTCGTGCCTTCCTCCGCCAAGCGGCGCTGCAGCGTACGTTCACTCATCATCAGTTGCTTGGCCACTTCCTCGCGCAGCGGCTCCCCTGATTCCAGCATGGTCATTAACAAGCGCTGCACCCGCGCACTGAAGGTTGAGACGGGAATCTGTTCCAGCTTGGCCAGCATGCGAAGGGTCCAGTCGCGCTGGGACTGTGCAAGATCGCCCAGCATGCGCAGGGTCCAATCCCCGGTTGCCGGATCTGCGGTCGCGATCGGCGTGGCCAGGTCGGCGTTGGCAAATTCGATCGTGTTCACCGTCGCCCCAAAACGCACCGGACAGCCGAATATTTCGGCATAAGCTGTCGCCGCCTCGGGTTCCGGAAATGCATAACTCACCAGCAGCGGCCGCAAGTCGCTGCGCGCCGCAGCCGTGCGTACCACTTGCAGCGCCAGGCCCCACACGAAATCGTAGCGCTGGCGTGGCACCAGGCGCCGGCCACCCGGCAGGTGCAGGCTCACGCGCGTGCGGTCTTCCAGGCGCTCGATGGTGCTGTGGACGGTCGGCGCCACGAGCGGCGTATAGCGCACCAGGTTTTCAATGGCGCTGCTGATGTCGGGGGATACCTGCATGATCCGGCCCATCAAACCTGACCGGTCCAGCAGTTCGGGCGAAGGGAGTTTCAACGCCAGCAAGGGGTCTCCGGACGCATGCGCCAGAAGTTCCCACAAGTGACTCAGCTTGTCCGAAAGCGTGAGCGCATCGTCGGCGATGCACTCGCGCTCTTCGAGCCCTGCCTGTCGAAACAGGAGTCCGGCATCGAAGCCCCTGCTTTCCAGGGGGGCCTTGATAAGGTTCAGGAAATCTGTGGCTGATGAATATCTCATGCTTTAGCCCTCATGAAAGATGCGTCTGTCTTGCGTTCAGGACGCAGCGATACGCTGTCTGTCATTCCATTCGTGGCGTTTCGGGACATGGATCAGGGAGTGACGGCCGCGCGCAGGCGCAGCCCGATTCGCTGCTTCAGGTCCTGCAGCTTCGGCTCGATCACTGGACGCGCATCGCTCGCCAGTTTTTCACCCAGCGCCTTTTGCATTTCCGGCACCATCTCCTCGAACTTGCGCTTCACTGGAGATTCCAGGATCGCAACGATCTGGCGCAGCTCTTCCTCGGTGAAGCGCTCTGTCAGGATGGGGAGCACGGTGGTGGGTATGAGCTTTTGCGCGGTGGTGCGCACCAGCGGGCTTGTTTCATCCATGAACTTCTTGGCCTCTTCGGTGACGTCCTTCATCGCAGGCTCGCGCCGTTCCGGCGATGCGAGTCCTTGCAGCATGACGCGCGCTTGCTGGACCGACTCTGCAACCGGCGCCTGCAGCATGGATTGGCCAATATCCTCGACATGCCACAGCTGCACCACGCGCTGCGCAAGCTCCTGCTTGGTTGCCGGGGCGCCTGCCGGGGCAGCCTGTGCAGTGGTACTGCCGATCGCTATCAGGGTGATAACAGCAAAGATTGATTTGAACATTGCTATGCCTCCTCTCAAAAACGCTTGTTGTAAGTAATGCCGAAATACCGCACCCGTATGTCGCCCGATACATCCATGCCGGCATACGGGTTATAGATGACGTTCAAAAAATTGTCGCAGTTCATGTTGCAGCTGCTGTTTGCGGGCGCGTTGAACGATCCTTTCATATAGCTCGCTCCAATGTTGATCTCGCTTTTGTCATCCAGCTTGTAGCCGAGCCCGACGCTGTACAACTTCGTGTCTGGCAGCGGTGCGACCAGGTCGATCTTGTCCTTCGGGATCGAACTCTTGCGTGGCTCGTAGCCAAAACGCAGGGTCAGTTTGTTGGTGGCATTTACCTGAAGTCCGTACCCGAAATGCCAGACACTCTTGTAGCCGCGCGGGATGGTGAGCTTGGTCGAGTCGCCGGTGCCAAACAAACGTGCCATTTCCAGCAGCTTGATGCTTTGGTCAAACTGGAAGGTCATCGCATTCCAGTCGCCCCATTTTGTATAGTTGGCATCGAAATTGAATTGAAACATGTCCACCGGTTTCAGCTTGATGCCGAATTGCCAGTGGGTAGGAAAGGGTATGGTTGCTGTTACCGTGCCGGATTGCACTTGTGGGATCGACGAAGGCATGCCAAGTGTCGCGCCAACGATTGGGCCGAACAGGCTCGAATACATGCCTTGAACAAAACTGCGCAGCATCGGTTCGGTCGTGATGGTGTAGCGGCCGGTGTACTTGGTCTTGGAGCCACTCTGGTACACCACGCCGAAGCCGAACCAGTCAGCCGGCTCCCATAGTACGCCGAGGTTGACGGTCGGATCGATGGGTGCCGTCAGGTCCAGGTTCATGTTGGCTGCCTTCTTGAAGGGGTTGAGCCGACCTTCATCGCCGCCACCGCATAAGCCTATGGTCAGGGTGTCGAACAGATTGCCGCCGCCGGGAGGGCACCAGCCTTGCTGTATCTTGCCAATGATGCCCAGCAAAGTGTTCGGCATGCGCATATCGGTATTCAATGCAAACGCTGAATACGCAATCGGCACCGCGGCCCCAACGCGCAGGGTCTCGGAGAACTTGTAGCCTACTGAAGGCGAGAGATAGACCAGCCGCTGGAGCTGCACCAGGCGCCCATCGAAGCGGCCCGGATCATTGGGGTCCTTGGTGCGGTCCACGCTCATCGCCTGAGTGATGTAGCTTGCCGTCGCAAAGGTGAAGGGCGAGCCTTCATTGTTGAATGACAGGCCCAGGCCGGCACCGCCCGCGGCCGGCAGTCGCCAATTGGGCAGACCGTAGACAGGAATGTAGAGCGTCTGACGGACTGGCCCGGTTTGCGTGCCGTCCAACGGGTCCTGCGTCCAGCCCCCGATGTTGAAGCCATCACGGGAGTGGAACGATGCCGTAGTCCGGATCGAGGCACCGAAAAAGGAGTGAGATTCCTGCTTGCCCGACAGACGGGCCAAGCCGGCCGGGTTGAAATGGATCGAGTCGATGCCTGGCGGATCTGCCGTCACCGCGTTCCCAAGCGACATGGCTACAGGACTGGTCACCAGGTTTTCCGTCATTGCCGCCTGTGCCGCCGGCAGCAAGCTGCAAGCCAGCAAGCTGCCGGCAACTGCTGGCAGCCAGCTCTTTGTCCAGCTGCGGCCGTGGCAGCTTATCAAGCGGATGTCCATTTCTTTCTGGTCCGTTTAAAACGCCAGCGGCATGGTCAGGCCGAGGGTGAAATTGGGAGAGTTTTCAGTCAGGCCGATTCCAGCCGTGATATTGAGCGTGGTCTTGGGGGACACGCGATAGCCCAGGCCGAAATTCAGCACACCTGCAGTCTGGGTCCTCGTCTTGAACGTGCTGCCGTCGGCAAAGCGCAGCTCCGAAGCAGCTGAAATAGATTCCTGGACGGAGACCGAAGTCGATATCCCATAGGACAGCGCATAGGCGAAGCCAAGGCCGAATCCGAAGCTCGTGCCTGGCTCGACTCGGGTGAGCACGCGATTGCCGCGCACCTGCGACAGGTGGGTCGCAGCGAGGCTGTAGGTGAAGTTCACGGAACCGAACAGAGCGACCGGGTCGACGATATGGTTGAAATTCACGCCGCCACTGAATGACGTCACGCCTGAACCGGTCGCGATGCCTTCGTTCGCATTTACCTTGAACGGGCTGCGCCCGGTAGGCAGGCGCACAGTTCCCGTAAGGCTCATTGACGGTTCGCCGCGCCGGGTCTCGAATGGCTGCCACCGGCCGCCGAGGCCAATGTCACCGAGGGAATGGGACAACCCGTCGAACGCGGGGTTTTCCGAGTAGCGGCTGATCACGGGCAGGATGAGACTGCCGGTCAAATTGTCACGCACGCCATAGTCGAAAGTCAGGGTATTTGTGATGGTGTGTGAACTGTCATTTTCAATATTGAACAGGGTTAGCGTGCCTGTCGAAAGGTCGGCATTGATCCTTTCCTGGCCAATGTAGGTGTAGCTCAGGTCATATGTCACTTGCAGCTTGTCGCGCTTGAGCAACGAGTATTGCTTATCGACTGCGGTGAGTGTCTGCTTCAGAAGAGCAGTCTGATCAGTGTCACCTTCCTGCTGCTTGAGCGCGTCGCGCGCTGCGGAAGTGCTGGCCGCTCCCGTGCTGTCACCCGGTGATGACGAAGAGGCAGGGCCTTGCTGCGCGTGCGCAGGCAGAATCAGCGCGGCGGCAATGAACGCCAGTATTGGAATAGTTTTCATGACGACTCCCTTATGTATTGTTGTAGCTGCAAAGCGCGAACGCGCCGGCGCAAGTTCACTGCTTGCGCAAATACACCCCGCCAAAACCTGAGTTGATGGCGCGGTTGATCAGGTGGGCATTGCCCATAGGTTCAAGATTGGCGTGATCCTTGACGAGGTCCATGTCGAACACGCCGAGCTCCTTGTCGGTCAGCGCCAGTTGGGCTACGGCGGGCTTGTCCTTTGGCGGATAGATGATGAACAGCGTGTTGCGGTCCCACAGTCCCGCAAACTCCTTCGCGGAAAAGACGATGTTGCCGGCGGAAGGGTCGGCGATATAGACCAGGTCATCGCGGATGCCGCGCAAGACAACGAAATGCTTGAATCCGGCATAGTCGATCGGCACGATCGCAGGATGCTCGAGCTGGAGCAGATCCTTGATTTCGGCACGGAAGCCGGCACTGTTGACGCCGAGCGATGCAACATAGCGCTTCATGTCGAGCAGGGAAAAGCCGCGTCGCTGAATGATTTTTTCCTTCTCGCCGCGCTCGAGCATGCCTTCCATCGCCTGCTGCTCGGTCACATCCAATCCAAGGTGGTATTTGAGGATGGTCACAAGTGCAGCCGACCCGCAGCTGTAGTCGAAGGCCTGGCGCACGATATGGCGGTACTTCAATTCGGAGAAGGGCTCGATCTGCACCGCTTGCGTGATGGGACCGGCACCGACCGTCGATTGCGGCAACTCAAACTGCCCCTTCGGACGGTCCAAGGGTTCCTGCCTTGACCAGGCGGCAGAGCCTGAGATCAGGACTGCAACGACGCCCAGGATGATCATGAACATGGGTTCATCCCTTTCATGCTGTCTCCTCTATGTTTTTCATTCAGCGTTGCGGCATGCGACGCAATCGCTTCAAGTCGCCTGTTATCGGCGATTTCTTGTTCGCTTGTTCTTTTCGTCATGCTGATGCGACGAAAGACTTGCTCCGGGGGTTTAAATGTAAGAGGGAAATTGACTTTGCGAACTCATCCGAACGGATGAATTGCGATTGCGCGATCTCAAGTTTCGCGTGATTTCGTTTCCTGAAAGACGCAAATATGGGCGAATCTAATTCTCTAAAGAAATATTAAATTCCGTTAGGAAATAATTGAAAGCCTGCGCGCGATGGAAATTGCTTCAGTACGGGTATGCGAGCCCAACTTGATATTGATATTACGCAGATGGGTCTTGACGGTAGTGACGGACACGAACAACTTTTCGGCAATCACTTGATTGCCATAGCCTTGCGCAAGCAGTATCAGTACATCCAGCTCACGGCTGGTCAGTTCGTTACCCGCGATGCTGTCGGTAATCCGCATGCCATGCACGACTTCCTTGGCACCGTGAAGCGGGGCGATCTCGCTCTGGCCAAGTATTCTTTCTGCGAAAAAACGTAGCGACGCATTCTCGTTGCTCGCCAAATCCCTCGAACCTTCGAGCATGTCGCGGATGAGCGCAAGTACAGCCGGGCCTTCATCCTTGAAAGCCCGCACGAATCCCTCCGGGAGTGCGTCCTGCAAGGCTTGCTGTATTGTCCGCAAGGCTGGGTTGCGCTGTCCGGCGTTGGCGAGCGCGAGGGCTTGCAATATCTTCATACGCAGGGCATAACGCAGGCGGCCGCGGCCTTGGACTTTCTGCAAATGGGCCTTAAGTGTCGGTAGTGCTAGGGCCGCCTGCCCACAATGCACTTGCAATCTGGTCATGCCGAGGAAAGGGCTTTCGATGTCGGTGGCGATCAATTGCAGTTCGCCTTGCCACGCGGGCGTATTGCCTACCAATGCCAGCAAGCCTTTTGCCGCTTCCAGGTCGCCAATCAAGACCGCTTCGCGAGCCTGTTCCAACCGAGCCATATCAACCATTCGGGGCAGCCGGCGCTGCATGCCAAGTCGCTCCAGCTCAAGCAGAGTTTGCAAGCCCTCGGTGCCATGTCCTTCAGCGCGCAGAATGCGTGCATACACGAGATGGCTGGCGATTAATTGGTCGGGAATGCCAGCGTCCTTGACACGCGGCAAATGCAGCTTCAGCAGAAGCTTGGCTTCTTCCAAGGCATCCATTTCATACAGCACTTCCGCAAGATAAATGCTGGCAAAGCCGCTGTCTGCGCCATGCCGCAGGGCTTGTGAATCAGGATCGCTGTCCAGACTTGCATGTCGATACAGTGTGGCAGAGCGGGCATTTGCCTTCGGGCTACCGACAAGCGAGCGCAGTCGCACGCCGGCGGCACACAATTTTCCCTGCATTAAGTCCAGCATGCCATGAAGATAGCCAGCTGCCGTCAGGCTGAACAGCGGCCCGACCGCCAAGTGTTCTCGGGTGGCCTGGTCAAGCAGGAGTCTTGCATCCTTGTAGCGATCGGCGGTCGCATAATAATAGGCGCCGCCGATCATCAGTATGGTGTGCAAGAGCGGCTCTTCCACTGCGCTGGCGACCATGCCCGGGTCATCCCACATCGCAGCGGTTTCTTCCAGTCGATCCAGCATGATCAGGCTCAAAGCCTTGAGCCCGAGATAAGCCGGGCGAGATATCGATGAAACGCCTTCCTGGATCACGGTTTCCAGCAACTGGAGCGCTTCAGCGCTGCGGTTGGTGTGAATCAGCGCGCCGGTATAAAAGATCATCAACTTCGGATTGGTTGCAAGGCGCGTCCGATCCAGCGTGTCCAACCAGCGCGCCAGCAAGCGCACTCGTCCCTGCATGAACAAGCCCTCGGCATACTTGACCAGCAGTTGCACGACCAGCTCCTGCTCGCCGGATGCAATCGCGTGTTCGATCGCCGCTACCGACTGCCCTTGTTCGACGTACCAGTGCGCGGCGCGTCCATGCAGGATGCGGGCAAGTCCGGGATGTTTGGTGTCGAGCTGAATGCGCAAAAATTCCGCAAACAGCGGATGGTAGCTGAACCAGAGATGCTGTTCATCGAGTGCCGTCACAAACATGTTGGAACGCGCAATCTCCTGGAGCAGCTCTCTCGCATCGTCGCGCCCGGTAACCGCATTGCAGCTTTCACCGCAAAATTTTCGCAGGATGCTTGTCTGAAGAATGAAGTCTTGCAGGTGCTTCGGTTTGCGCGATAGCACATCTTCGGCAAGGTAGGAAGCAAGCGCCATGTTCGAGCCGGAGAAGCTTTGGATGATGCGGCCTGGCTCTTCGCTGCCCTCGAGCGCAAGCGATGACAGCCACAAGGCGGCCGCCCAGCCGCCCGTGACTTCATGCAGCTTTTGCACATCTGGAGTATCGAGTCTCAGCTTGCGCTTTGCTAATAGAAAATGACTGGTCTCTTCCGGGGTGAACCGCAGCTGGGCCGCGTCGATTTGAAGCAGTTGCTGACAGGCGCGCAAGCGGCCGATGCTCAATTCCGGGTGCTCGCGTGAGCTTATGACGATTTTCTGTTGCGGTCCCAGTGCCTCGATAAGTTGCTGGACCATCGAGAGTGCTGCCGGGTTATGCAAGTGCTCGAATTCATCGAGAATCAGCATGAACGGCAGGGGAGTTGCAGCGATTGCTTCCATCAGCGCTGCCGGCTGTTCGGTCACGGCAGGCAGTGCCGCCACCAGGCCCGGGTTGTCTCTGTTGGTGGGTGTCACTCGGCCAGCCTGCAGGATGGCTTGTCCAAGGCAACTCAGCAGCCGGTCTAGATCATTGTCTCCCGCGTCGAGGCGCATCCATGCCACGGACCAGCCTGTCGAACTAAAGACATCATAGATATGACGCAATAAGGAGGTTTTGCCGAATCCGGCTGGAGCCTCAATCAGGACCAGTTTGGCGGCTGCCGTTTGCCGAATCCGGCCTATCAGGCTTTCCCGCGCGACAAAATGCATTCCAGCTGTAGGAGGGTTCAGCTTGGATGGAGGCGGCCGCAGAATCGAAGGTTGATGAGGCGCCTTGGTATGCATTGATGCCACGCAAGTAAGGAGGTCAGGGAAATACTTTCCTGAGTCAGTGCCTGAAAAAGTAAGGCTACAGGGAATTGTCAAGAAAACTATAAAGGATCTGTTCCAGTTCTGTCCAGCAAGAATGCTGCGCCAAACATTTCTTTAAGGAAAATACCCATCAACCATGTCAGACCGGCAGAAATTACCGCTAACGCGGGTGGCTTTTGAAGCCAAGGATTTGGCTTCAGGAGTAATGCTCAGAAGCACGCCAATGGTTTCCATTGTCTTATTATCAACATCCGCACGGCGCCTTGCTTAACGGCATGCTGAATCAACGTGCAGCGTGTGGTTCCCAAAAGGAACGAAGAGCAGGCGAATGCGGCAGTTGAGGAACCTTTTCAAGAACTAAACCCGCTACTTAAATTTGGAGACTACACCATGAAATTTGCAATGAAAGCAGGCGTTGCCGCCGCTCTGTCTGCAGTCGCAGTTGCTGCTTCCGCCATGACCCCGATCGCTGACGAAGGCCTGAGCCAGGTTTCCGGCCAGGACGGCGTGTCGCTCGCAGCCAGCCTGAACGTCAATGTCGGTTCGTTCCAGTACACCAACACCACCGAGAGTGCCTCGATCAGCTTTAATGACATCAAGTTCACGGGCTTGATCGCTGCAACCATCGACGTGATCAACGGCGCTCACTTCGCTGAAATCCGCAAGCTCGGCACTGGATCTCCGACACCGGTAGTTGACGGCAGCTTCTTCAATGTCGCCAGCGACGTTGTGCAAATCGCCATTCCGGATGCATCGAAAGTCACCCTGCCCACCGCTGCGCTGCTCGACATGTCGGTTGCCGCCATCAAGATGAATGGCAGCGATGCTTCCTTCGGTAAGATTGCCCTGACTGACATCGATCTGCGCGGCACTTCGGTCTGGATCTGGGCTCACTAATATTCCGTCGCCAATACGAGAGTTGGTGAACTAGTGCCAAAGCTTGCGGCCCTTGACTAGCGTCAAGGGCCGTATAGAACTTTTGCTGGCGCACAGGCGGATATATGCAGTGAAACATCACGCCGTTCTCATTTTTTTCATGTAGCTCAAATGCCAGGAAACTGGCCAGGATGTGCGCAGAAAGCATTCTCTTGAATTGAGTTGCTTGTCCTGCCTTGCTGTTCCAGTTAGTCCCCTCGCGCCAATCCAGAACAAAAATCAAACTGAAAAAGCTGCTTGATAGGGGTGGCTCTCGAAGCCAAGGATTTGGCTTCGCAGGTCAGTCTGAACCATGGGTGCCACTTGCGGACGTTGTCTTATTATTAAGTTCCGCAAAGCGCTATGCCCCACGGGGTGCTTATACCGGCGGCTCACCGTAATGGTTCCCAAGAGGAACGAGGAGCAGGCGGATGCGGTAGTTGAGGAACCCTTTAAGAATTAAACCCGCTACTTATATTTGGAGACTACACCATGAAATTCATCAAAAAAGCAGGCCTGGCCGCCGTTCTGTCCGCCGTTGCTGTTGCTGCTTCCGCCATGACCCCGATCGCTGACGAAGGCCTGAGCCAGGTTTCCGGCCAGGACGGTGTGTCGATCGCTGCCAGCCTGAACGTCAACGTCGGTTCGTTCCAGTACACGAACACCACCGAGGGTGCAACGGGCGCTTCGGTTAGCTTCAACAACATCGGCTTCACCGGCTTGATCGCTGCCACGATCGACGTGATCAGCGGTGCTCACTTCGGTGCGATCCGCACTGCAACCGGCGTAGATGGTTCCTTCTTCAACCCGGCTAGCGACGTTGTTCAAATTGCCATCCCGACCGCTGCGCAAGTCACTCTGCCCACCGCTGCGCTGCTCGACATGTCGGTTGCTTCCATCACGATGGGTGGCAGCACTGCTTCCTTCGGCCGCATCGCAATGAACGACATCGACCTGCGCGGCACTCAGGTCTGGATCTGGGCTCACTAATCTCCCGTCGTCAGGGCGAGAGTTTGTGACCTAGCACCAAAGCTTGCGGCCCCCGGTAGCAACTGGGGGTCGCATTCATGAAGCTCCTGAATTGGTGTCTCATCGCTGAAAAATGAAGAATCTCCTCAAGTTTGCTGCCCTTCGCCTGCTGACTGCGATGTGTGCTGCGCTGCTTTGCGTCGGCACTGCCTCGGCCCAGTTGCATGAATTGTCAGAACAGGAATTGTCTGCGACCCATGCACAAGGATTGATAGACTTGAGCAACAGCAGTTACGGTGGATTCGACTTCACGCGCATCGCATTCGGCGCCGATGTGACCCTGAATGCCAACTTGCGTGATATTCGTTTGGGCGAATACAACTATGCCGCCCGTAACGGCACGGGTGCGGATATTGACATGCCTTTGCTGCAGTTCGGGCGCAGTGACGCGAGCGACGCACAGCGCCTGGTAAAAATCACCAACCCCTATGTCGAGTTTGTTTACCGCAACGTGGGTGATGCTTCTACCCGCGAAGTTGTGGGCCTGCGATTCGGCTTCGACAGTATTGCCGGCGACATCGGCCTCACCCTGAAAACACTGAGTGGCTCCATGCTGATTGACGGTGGCGCCGCCGGCACCCTTGATTCCCGCACCGACGCGGGCGGTGGCAAGCGCTGGGATGGAAGCTGTACAGCTGCCTCCTGCCTGAGCCTGGCACAGATTGGTGGCGTCCGGGCAGGTGACAGTACTGGTGCCAGCCGGGACTTCTGGATTTCGGTGCTTAAGAATGATGTGCAATTCCAGGCTCCGCCGGGTACGACGCAAGTGCCGGATATTGCCCGAGCCGGATTCTGGCTCAACTGGCGCGACCGGCTCACTGCATTAAACGTCAATGCAGCACCGCCACCCAACATGCCGCTGGTCCGTTAGGAAATGGAGACCGCCATGCCTTCAATGCACTGTAATTCTCTGCGTGAGATGAAGAAAGGGTCACGTCATCGCGCAATGAATCTCTTTGCCCTGATGATCCGCAAGCGCTTGCAATCCCAAAGGAGCAAGGGCGCGTTGCGGAGCATTCTGTTTTCCCCGACGATTAATGCTGTTCGCATGGCGATGCTGGGCGCGATGCTGGCATTTTCCTTCCACGCCAGCGCCTCGGCGGAAGGCATGCTTCCGCTAAGCGACACTGCGCTCTCAGCTGTACAAGGGCGCGATGGCCTGAGCTTTGATTTTTCCAATTTCTCGCTGTCGGGCGATGCTCGCTTTACCTATTACGCCCCCGGCTCCAACGCCCAATACTATCTCGCCAATCCGCACATCTCGCGTTCAGACGACCTGAACAACCCATTCTCTGATCCTTACCGCATGGAAGTGGTACGCGGCGCCGCCGGCATGGCTGACGTGGTCAATCTGGCGTTTCCCGCCAACGCGAGCGGCCTGGTACGCTGGCAAACTGCCTTCGACTGGGGAACGGATGCGAACGGGCTGGCGTTCGATGCCGGCAGCATGATCTTCAAGGATGTTGCTTTCCTTGGCGGGGGCATGCAGTGGTCTACGCCACGTAACGGGGATGGCATCGCTTTCGGTCTTGGATTGCGCATGGATATTGGCAACCTGCTGCTACGGCCGCGGGGGCGCGATGATGTCAATCTGGCTGAACCAGCCTCGGTAACGGAACAGATGAACATCAGCGGTCTGCGCATAGGCGCGGTCGACAGCAATGGAAATATCCTCAATACACCCTGGCGCATCGCTGACGTGGCCTCGCAACCCGGCATCTTCAACGCAGTGACGGATGCCGCTGGCAATTCCACCATGCACGTTGGAATCGATTGGCCGGATGCAAATGGGGCGCCCATGGGGGGCATGCAGATCGCAAATCTCTCGTTCCGCAGCGGTACGGGCAGCGTTGATCTGGGAGCCAGCCATATCGGGTCAATTCAGATCCAGTACATGGACGTTAAATTCAAGCCATAAGATGCGAAGAAAGCTATTTTCCATTGTCGCCGTCCTGCTCTTGAGCGGCAATGTGGCAGCGCAAGGGCTGGTTCCGATCGAGGACAGTGACTTGGCCGAAATCAGCGGGCGGGATGGGGTCGCATTTTCGGTGAAACTCTCACTGAACGATCCGTCGCTGGCAGGAGCGTTTCCGGGAGCCCGCCTGTCTTTGGGCTTCCATGTGGATGGTCAGACCACCTACCTCATGTTCAATGAGTTGCGCGGCAAACTCGAGCTGCACGATTACGGCATCAGCACACAAAAGAAACCGGACGGTACGGACTACATGGCGCTGACGCTGCCGCAATACGTGAAATTCACTGACTTCGGCTTCGAATCCATGACGGTGCAAACAGATCCGATCGCAAGTTCCTCAGCGAGCCTCGGGCGCATGAACCTGAATGGAACCCTTTCAATGCAGGGCGAAATGAGATTCTGGGCGCATTAGCGAGCGTCTGAACGTCTGCGGCTCGCAAAGCAGGGCGCACGGAATCTTGTCGTGCGTCGTTCACATGCCAGTCTGTTCAGGATGCCTTCATCGGCGCGTTCTCTTCCAGCATGCGGCGCAATTCGCCGCTGTCGATCAGTTGCTGCAACTCGCTGGCCCCGCCTACCAATACGCCATTCACGAACACCATCGGAAAAGTCGGCCATCCGGTCCACATCTTGAGTGCAAGGCGGCGGCGCCATAGGCTGAAATAGCTGCCGTATTCGAGGTATCGGTAAGCGGTGCCTGCGGAGTCCAGCGCCTTGCGTGCCTTTTTCGGAAAAGGATTCTGCGCCATGCCAACCACGACCACGGGATGGGCTGCTATTGCCGATTGCACCTCGCGCACGATGTCCACTTGGTTGTTCTCGATGGTGGCACGGATGGCAGGATGAATATGCGCTTCGTCGAGGATGCTGCGGCTCATGGCGGTCTCCTTGGTTGGTATGTGGCGGTAACAGAGAGATCTGAATCCGTGTTCTTTGGGAGCAGAGCAAGAAACTACACTATATTCCGCTTCGGCCAATCGATCAGGCTGTTTTAAGCCAATCGTGCGACGACAGACCCATCTGCCTCAGCAGATCAGCCAACGCGGGCACCATGCTTGGCCTGTGGCGCCTTCGTCGAGCAGACGCTCGCTGCTTACGCCGGTTTGCATTTGCCCGATGCCCTAAACAAGTGGAAATTCGGACAGGTAGCGACGGCCAACCGATCGCACCATTTTATAAATTTGCTGTGAAGCACTCCCACAATGCCGCAAGTTCTTCAACACATCGCGGTAAGTCGTGTCGATGTTATGACGACCAAGGCCCAAAATTCCCGGCGCGCCAAGCCGAAAGACACGATTTTCCAATCTGGACACCATCGCGTCATTCCGGTTCGATTAAACCAATCATGCCTCCCATCGCCACTCCGGTACAAGCTGCATGCCGCCGCATTTCGAGAGGCTCGACGAGGCACAAGAGTTCGAAGAGGGAACAAGTCATGGAATCCATCCGGAGAACGGTACGGGCGGTTGCCAGAGTCCTTGCCAAACGAAGCTTATTTGCCATCCTTGAACGTAAAGGGGCGCAAGCAAGAGCCATCGACCAAGCTTCATTCGCAGGTGTACCAAATTTAACCAAAGGTTAAAGAATTCGTTTTTACTGTCGATAACCATTTGCCAATCGCAGTATTTTCAATGCACCTGTTTCAAGACGAGACACACCGTCATTGACTCTGAACCTTGGCCACATGCCGCGCCAGTCAGCCTGGTATATGGTCTGTTTAAACCTCATCTTTATGGTTACCACTAGTAAAAAGTTTTCGTTAAGCGTCGGCACCAAGCTATGGATGGTCGTTGCCTGCGCGGCAATCGGCATCGCGTTATTGACCGTTATTTCCTTGTTGTCCGAGAAGTCCTTGCTGCTGGAGGAACGCAAGGCCGGCGTGCGGCAGGCGGTGGAAACCGCATATGGCATCCTGGGCCGCTATCAGAATCTAGCCGCGCAAGGAAAGATGCCTGAAAGCGAAGCGAAGCAGGCCGCAGCGGATGAGGTAAGGGCGCTGCGCTATAGCGGCAGCGAATATTTCTTCATCATCGACAAGGATCTGAGGGCGGTGATGCACCCGATCAAACCGGAAATGGAAGGACGGGATGTCAGCGATATCAAGGATCCGACCGGAAAGCGGGTTTTTGTCGAACTTGTCAGCGCCACCAAGGAAAATGGTGCGGGCTTCGTTCTCTATCTGTGGCCCAAGCCAGGGGCAGAGGAGCCGGTGATGAAGGCATCCTATGCGAAGGCGTTCGCGCCGTGGGGATGGGTAATCGCTTCCGGGGTGTATGTGGATACGATCGATGCCATGTTTTGGTCCCGGGCTGGACGTTCCCTGGTCGGGGTCACCATTCTTGTCGGCATATTGATCGCCTTCTGTGCGATGCTGGTCCGCAGCATCACCCGTTCGTTGCGCAGCGCAGTACATTTGGCCAGCAGTGTCGCCGCCGGAGACCTGAGTCAAAGCTTCGAAGTCGACTCACGCGATGAAGTCGGCCAGCTGCTGCAAGCCTTGAAGGAAATGAATGGCAGCCTGTTCAAGATCGTGAGCGAAGTGCGCACCGGCACGGACACCATTGCCACGGCGTCGGACCAGATCGCCGCAGGCAACATGGATCTGTCC
>NZ_HE978635.1:831114-834676 GCF_000312045.1 Noviherbaspirillum massiliense JC206 | reverse complement strand
GTACCCGGCTACGGCAGGTGGCGTCGCTCAACGCGCATGCACCTGCCGGCTTTCAAAGCGAATGCCCGCCCTGTTTGGCGCTCGCCCTGATGCAGAATTGACTGGCCCGGAAACAGGCTTTAGTCTGGGCGGATGCGCTGCGGGCGGCTGCCTGGCCCATACGGTCGGGGAAGGATCAGGAGCCGCCCGCGCCGCAATGATATTTATCAAAGCAAAGGCATGAACTTTTGGTAGCGTTGTCGAGCAATGCATTCATACCGTAGACGCCGGCGAGCCACATAAAAAAACGATATTCATCGGCACAGCATAACGAGGTCGCACCAACAGAAGCTATTTCATTCAACGATCGCAGTCGGTTTCAAGCCCGGAGGATACAGCATGAGCCAGCATTGGATCAAGAATTACCCCGCCCACGTCAACAAGGCCCTGGCTGTTCCGCCGACGACGATTATCGACGGCTACCGGCAGTCGTGCGAACGGAATGCCGACAAGCAGGCGCTGATTTCGATGGATGTGCCGATGACCTTCCGCGAATTGCGCCGGCATGCGGACTGTTTCACCTCCTGGCTGCAACAGATAGGCATCCAGCCCGGCGACCGGGTGGCGCTGATGATGCCGAATATCCTGGCTTATCCGGTCGCTTTCTTCGGCGCTCTGCAGGGCGGGTACATCGTCGTCAATGTCAATCCGCTCTATACGCCGCGCGAACTGGCTCACCAGTTGAAGGATTCGGGCGCCCGGGTGCTGGTCGTGCTGGAAAACTTTGCGCATGTGGTGCAGCAGGTTCTGCCCCAGGTCCCGGTCGAACGTGTGGTTGTGGTTGCGCTGGGCGACCTGCTCGGGCTCAAGGGGCAGCTGGTGAACCTGGTTGCGCGGCACATCAAGAAACTGGTGCCGGAGTGGCATATCGAGCGGCATGTGAGCTTCAGCGCGGTACTGCAGACGGGCAGGAAAAAACAGCCGGACACGGTGCCGATCAGTCAGGCCGACGTGGCCCTGCTGCAATACACGGGCGGCACCACCGGCATTTCGAAGGGCGCCGTGCTTACCCATGGCAATCTCATGGCCCATGAAACGATCGTTGAAGAATGGGCGCGACCGGTATTCGACAAGATCGAAACCACTGACCTGGTCGGCATGGCGATCATGCCGCTGTATCACATTACGGCGCTCATGCTGGTGCTGGTGCCAAGTGTGCTGAGGGGCGGCCGCACGGTGCTGATTGCCAATCCGCGCGACCTTGAAGGACTGGTCAAAACCATGCGGCGCTACAAGGTCGGCATGCTCAACGGGATCAACACCCTTTACAACGCGCTGCTCAATCATCCGGATATCGGCAAGGTCGACTTCAGCTCCCTGATGCTGTGCGGCGCCGGCGGTGCCGCCACGCAGGAGGCGGTCGCCGACAGGTGGCAACAGCTCACCGGAAAATCCATTTGCGAGGGGTTCGGCATGTCGGAGACATCCGGCGCGCTGACGATCAACCGGATCGACGATACCCGCTTCCGCGGTGCGGCCGGCCTGCCGGTTCCACTCACGGATATCTCGATCCGCGACGACGAAGGCAATGTGCTGCCGGTCGGCGAACCCGGCGAGGTTTGCGCGAAAGGCCCGCAAGTCATGCGCGGCTACTGGAACCGGCCGGAAGAAACGGCCAAGGCGATGACGGCGGATGGCTACCTGAGAACGGGCGACATCGGCTATTTCGACGAATCAGGCTATCTCCACATCGTCGATCGCAAGAAGGACATGATCCTGGTGTCGGGCTTCAACGTGTTCCCCAATGAAGTCGAAGAAGTGCTGGCCGCCATGCCTGACGTCCTGGAAGCCGCTGTCATCGGCATCGAGGATGATCGCAGCGGCGAAGCAGTGTGCGCGATGGTGGTGCCGCGCGATGCCTCGCTGACCAAGGAAGCGGTGATGGCGCATTGCCGGGCCAACCTGACGCCTTACAAATGCCCGAAGATCATCGAATTCCGCACCTCCATACCCAAGACTCCGGTAGGCAAGATCCTGCGCCGGGCCTTGCGCGAGGAATTCAAACAGCAGCGCGCCGGGTCGGAAGCCGGCAACACGGGCACCGGCACGACCGGGACGCCCTATCAGCAAACCGGGTCCTGAATAAACGTAGGGGAAACATCCTCACCGAACCGCCAGGGATGACGCCTTGAAGGCATCGTCGCGCGGGCCGGGTTCCGATCAATGCCAATCTGCCAATTCCACCTGCTTGAGAATCGCAGGTGGGATCAGCGTCTCTTCGCCACCGCTTCCCAGTGCCGCGTTTTGAGGATTCCTCCGCTCAGGGCCCGGAGCTGCAGCGCATGCGCGGGTGGCATTGCCGCGCAGCGCTTCCCCCAACAATCCCATTGGTAAAAATGCACTGAAAATTCAGGTGCACCCCCTCAAGTAACGGTGATTTCTTGCCGTTAATGGGATAGTCAACAGCCGCTTCCTGCTTTTCGGAAGAAGACGCTGAATGTTCCCGCTGTTTGCGCCATTGCAGAATCCCAACCTCCGCTAGCCTTACAGCCTCAGCACACAGCATGACAAACCCGGCAGGAATGAGTTGTCCGACCGCGGTCTTTGCCTTTGCCGACAAGGGAGTGACGGAACACGCGATCCGGCAATCCAAAACAGGATGCAGGAATCAAGGAAGACTCGATTAGACAGGAAAAGACGAAGGAAAAAAATGAAGTTGAATGATCTGAAAATCGGAACACGCCTTTATCTCGGTTTCGGCGCAATGGTCGCCTTGCTACTGGTCCTGGTAGTCACCGCCTATGTCAATTTTGCAAAATCGTCGCAGGCCACGGACTTGAACATTCGCAGCTATGAAGTGCTGGACGTAGCCGACGGCGTTCTCGAAAGCCTGCTCAATATGGAAACGGGCGAGCGCGGCTTTGCCTTGACCGGCAAAGAATCTATGCTCGAGCCCTACAAGGCAGGCAAGGAAGCTTTCAAGAAGCATGTCGACACGCTGAAATCCCTGACCTCGGATAATCCGAAGCAGCAGGAACGCGTGGAAAAGCTGCTTCAGGAACAGCAGCAGTGGGTGAAGGTCGCCATCGATCCTCTGATCAGCATGCGGCGCGATGTGGAGGCCGGCAATGAGCTGATGGATAGCGTCGTTGCCTGGGAAAGGGCAGGCAGGGGCAAGAAAGGCATGGATGCCATGCGCGCCATCCTCGCAGAAATCAGTGACGTGGAAGAGGCCTTGCTGAAGCAGCGCGTCAAGGATGCGGCCGTACTCAAGTCTCGGACCAGCGCCACTTTGATCGGCGGCGGCATCCTTGCTGCCGTGCTCGGCGTCATCCTTGCACTCTGGATCGCCCGCAACATTACCCGTCCGCTTGCCGACGCGGTCAAGCTGGCCCGGCAGGTGGCGGAAGGCGACCTGCGGGCAAGAGTGGAAGTGAAATCGAAAGACGAGACCGGCGAGCTGATGAGCGCGCTGAAGAACATGAATGAAAGCCTGATCCGGATCGTCAGCAATGTGCGGGCCGGTACCGATGCAATCACTTCGGCATCGCAGGAGATTGCCGCAGGCAACATGGATCTGTCG
>NZ_HE978635.1:610773-830106 GCF_000312045.1 Noviherbaspirillum massiliense JC206 | reverse complement strand
CTCTGCCGCAGCAGGCAGTTTCCAGGGCATTCCGGCATAATGCAGCACGATTTTTTCGTGCTGCATCATCTTGTCTGTACAACCCAGGAGAAAAACAATGACACCGACCCGCCTGCTGCGCGCCTGCACTATCGCAGCTTCCCTCATCATCGGCTTTGGTTTCACCGGCACTCCCGCCCGCGCTGCGGCGCCGATGGCCAAGACGGCAGCGCCCGGCTACTACCGCATGATGCTGGGTGATTTCGAAGTGACCGCACTCTCGGACGGCACTGTTGCGCTGCCCGTCAACAAGCTGCTGACCAATACCACCCCGGCCAAGGTCGACCAGACCCTCGCCAAGTCCTACCTCAAGAGCCCGCTCGATACGTCTGTGAACGGCTACCTCATCAATACCGGCAGCAAGCTGGTCCTGGTCGATACGGGTGCCGGCAGCTTGTTCGGCCCGACTCTGGGCAAACTGCTTGCGAGCCTCAAGGCATCCGGCTATCAGCCGGAACAGGTGGACGAGATTTACCTCACTCACATGCATCCCGACCATCTCGGCGGCCTGACCGCCGACGGCAAACCAGCCTTTCCGAATGCCGTGGTACGCGCGGACAAGCGGGACGCCGACTTCTGGCTGAGCCAGGCCAACCTGGACAAGGCTCCGGCCGATGCCAAAGGCTCATTCCAGGGGGCGATGGCTTCTCTCGATCCCTATGTCAAGGCCGGCAAATTCCAGCCCTTTGACGGCAGTACTGAGCTGGTGCCGGGCATCAGGGCAGTTTCCGCCCATGGCCATACCCCCGGGCACACTGTTTTTGCCGTAGAAAGCAAGGGGCAAAAGCTGGTGCTGTGGGGCGACCTGATGCACGTGGCGGCAGTTCAATTTGAGCAGCCTGAAGTGACGATCCAGTTCGACAGCGACAGCAAGCCTGCCGCAGCCGAGCGCAAGAAGGCCTATGCCGATGCAGCCAAGGGAGGCTATCTTGTGGCCGGCGCCCATCTTCCCTTCCCGGGCATGGGACATCTCCGGTCCGAGGGCAAGGGATATATCTGGATACCGGTCAATTACATGCCGCTTCACTGAAAGGCTATCCGGCTTGCGAATCAAAGGGCCGTCAGCGGCCCTTTTTCATTACCGCATGCTGCCATTCTCTACGTCGGGCACTTATTCAACCGGCCTCGGTCAGATTGGGACCAATGATGCCCGCGGATGACTTTTCCCACGGGCAGGATTTCGACAGGAGCGTCACCATGGCAAATACCGTGATCAGGGTTTACGATAATTTTTCCGCTGCGCAGCACGCGCGCGATGCCTTGCTGGCTTCCGGATTTTCCGATGAGGAAGTGCAGTTGACGGCGAGAGAAGATGAGGCGGGAGCGGTCAGGAGCAATTTCGCCATCGGCAATGCGCACGGTGGCACCATCTCCTCGCGCCGGAAGTTTTCCGATGCCCCGATGGGATCGAAGGAAAACACGGATTACCAGAACGACTTCGCCGAACCGACTCCGCAGCAGGCCAGCGTCATGTTGACGGTCGATGCGGGCGACGAGGCGCGTTGCGACCGTGCCTGCGACATCATGGACCGGTATGGCGCGATCGACGTGGAACAGCGGATCACGGGCCGCAGTGACAGACACTGAACCCGTGCCGCGGTGGCTAGCCGCGACGGAAGGCAAGCGCAGGAAGACAGTGTGATCCGGTGCAGTATGCGGGAACATGGCTCGTCCGGTTCTTCGAGCCGGCGGCCTGCTGCGATACACCGGAAATCACAGCAGCCATTCAATCGGCAACAGCGACAGAAACCATATCTCGGCGCGCAGCCAGAAACCGGTGCCCGGCTCGGTGTCGTGCTGCACCATGCGGCCATCCTCGCGCTCGATCCAGACCAGTTGCCCGTTTTTCGCCAGGCGCACTTCATACGCATCCTCGGGAACGCGGGTGTCGAACACCGTCTCGATCCGCTGCGCCAGCGCCGGGCTGTCGATCAGGAAGCCCATTTCCGTGTTCAGTTTCGCCGAGCGCGGATCGAAGTTGAAGGAACCAACGAAGGCGCGGGCATGGTCGACCGCAAAGGTTTTCGCATGCAGGCTGGATGCGGAAGAACTGCCGAGGCGTCCCCTTGGCCTGCGCGGTGCGGCAGCTGAAGACAGACGGCGCAATTCATAGAGCGTGACTCCGGTTTCGAGCAGGGCTTCGCGGCGCTTGGCGTAGCCGGCATGCACCGCCGCCACATCCGTGGCTTCGAGCGAATTGGTCAGCACACGGATTTTCACGCCCTGTTTCGCCAATCCCGTGAACAAGGCGAGGCTCGGCGCGCTCAGCACGAAATAAGGCGACACCAGGTCGACTGCCGCGGTCGGGTCGCCGATGCCCGCTTTTAGCTTTTGCGGCAGCAGGCCGTTGGGCTCGGCCAGAGCGAGTCCCTTGGCCGGATCGTCGCTGACCATCTGGGTGGCAGCCCATTCGAGTTGCAGCCTGCCCTGGACCAGCTCGCGGACGAAAGGCGATTCGCGCAGCGCCTCGGTGTAGGCCACGGTGGCGGGACTGCGTTCGAGACTGGCCGCGCTGCTTGCCAGTTCCGCCATCATCGAGGAATCGGCCGGCGGCAGGATGCGGTCGACCGGGTAGGACGAGGCGCTCGCCCAGTAACGGTCGAATTCCCGTGATACATCCGTCACCACGGGGCCGACAGCCATGACGTCCAGGTCGGCAAACAGCACGTCATCCTTGGCGCCGAAGTATTCATCCCCGACATTGCGTCCACCGATGATGGTGGCCTGGTTGTCGGCAGTGAAGGACTTGTTGTGCATGCGCCGGTTGAGGCGGAAGAAGTCGGTCAGGTAGCCGATCCAGCGCGGCGAACGGATCATGAAGGGATTGAACAGCCGGATTTCGATATTCGGATGGGCATCGAGGGCGGCGAGAATGGAATCGAGTCCGGAGGTATTGTTATCGTCCAGCAGCAGTCGCACCCGCACGCCCCGGTCCGCTGCGGCGCGTACTGCGTTGAACAGCAGGATGCCGGTCATGTCCTTGCGCCAGATGTAATACTGGATGTCGAGGCTGCGCTCGGCAATCTGCGCGAGATGTACCCGGGCGGCAAAGGCATCGCGCGCATCCTGCAAAGGATAGATGCCGGATTTCCCGGGATGGGCGGCAGCTACCGGCACGAGGACTTTTCCTAGCCGGGTGCCGTTGGTGTCGAAATAGGCAGTGGAGGTGCTGCGGTTGGCAAGCGAGGGCAGGCTGCTGCATCCGGCGAGCAGCGCTGCCAGCAGGCAGAGCATCGGGCCCAGCGTCACGAGACGGAACATCGCGTACCGGTACGCGACATCGTCCGGGAATATCGGACGCACGCTGCGAATGGCGGTTGCCGGGCCGAAGTTCCTGTTCTTCATATCGTCTTTACGTGTTCCAGGAGAATGTCCACGAAGTGGCGTGCCAGCAGGGACGGCGCCGTCTGCTGCGGCATCGCCATTTCGATCGGGATGGTGATGGCGGGCTCCAATTCCTTGATCAGCAACTGCCCGGCGAAGGTGCTCGCCACATAGGGATTGACGATTCCCACTCCGTTCCCCGCAGCCACCAGCGCGCAGACGGTGATCGACGAGCTGGTCTGGATCGCGAATTCATCCGGGATGCCGTTATCCCTCAGCAGGGATTTTATCTTGATCGTCAGCTCGTCCGTCTCGCTGATCGAGAGCAGCTGTTCATCCTTCAACTGCCTGAGCCTGATGGTGCGCGCCGTCTTCAGTCTGTGTTTCGGCGGGAGCACGCAGACCGCTCGCGACTTCTTGATCACGACCGGCTCGAAATCCTTCTGGTCCAGCTTGCCGGTGGTCAGGGCAAGGTCGATCAGGTCCTGATGCAGGTAATCGGCGAGCTGCGGCGTGCTCAGGGTCTCGATATTGATATGGGTGTTCGGGAATTTCTTCAGGAAGGCATGGATCACCGGCGGCAGCAGGCCGGTCCCCAGGGTCGGCGTGCACCCCAGTCTCAGCACGCCGGTACCGGACTTGCGCATGATGGCGGCCACCGATTCGATTTTTTCCAAACCGGCGAAATGCTTTTGGATGGTCTTGTACAGCAGCTTGCCTTCGCTGGTCGGCCGCAGCCGGCCATGGTGCAATTCGAACAGCTTCAGTTCGGTGGCGGCCTGCAGTTCGGCAATGCGGCGACTGACGGAAGGCTGCGTGGTGTTGAGCATCAGCGCTGCAGCGGTCGTCGTACCCATCTGCATGACCGCCTTGAAGGCTTCGATTTGCTGGAAATTCAGTTGTCTTGCCATGGCTTTAGGAAGAACGAGTGCGGCGCCCCATGCAATCAAGGGTATATCAAATCTGAATGGATGCCGCAAAAAAAGAATTTGATCGTATTGCCGCGTGACTATATCTTTTCTGACGATACAGGGGAAGCGAAACGGCCCGTTTGCAGGCAGCAGCTTTCCTTCCTTTTCAACTATTGAGAACGCAAACGAATCGAGACCTCCATGGATCAAGCAAAGACCGCCAGGAAGACTTTTCCGTGCCGCCGCCTTGGCATCGGAAACGGGCACCACTTCTTCGGGTATTACAACAAGACGGTCTGGGACAAGAGCGGCCGCTTCCTGCTGGCCAACCAGGTGCCGATGATGGATGCCAACCTCACGCCCGACCTCGAGTCGGAAGTAGGTTACTTCGATCTGCAGGACGGCGACCGTTACCATAGCCTGGATCGCACCACTGCCTGGAACTGGCAGATGGGTTGCCAGCTGCAGTGGCTGGACGGCGCGCCGGGACGGCAGATCATCTACAACTCGCGCACCTCCGATACCTCATCCTTCTATCCCGGCTTCGGTTCCACCATACTGAACGTGGACACCGGCGTGAAGAAAAGCCTGCCGCTTCCGGTATATGTCGTCGCCCCCAACAGCAAGTATGCCTTGTGCATCGATTACAGCCGCCTCTACATCACGCACGAGACCATCGGCTACAGCGAGCATGGCGGATCGAAAGCTTTCCCGAATTACCCGGCAGACGATGGCATCCACTACATGGATCTGGCCACCGGCGCATCGCGCCTCCTGTGCAGCTATCAGGACTTGCGCAACTTCCATCCGGTGAAATCGATGGAAAAGGCGATCCACTGGGTGAGCCATATCGAAATCAATCCTGCGTCCTCGCGCATTCTGTTCCTGCACCGCTGGACCGAACGCGTCAAGGACGAGACCTGCTTCCTGCACCGCCTGATCACGGTCAATCCGGATGGCAGCGACATGCGTTTGCTGGAATGCTCCGACCATCCGCTGCCGCAGCTGGCGGAAGACTTTGACCCGAACGCGGTCGGCACTTACGATTACGAGAAATCGGAATACCAGATTTCGCATCCGCTCTGGTGCGACGACAAGCGCATCATCGTCTGGGGTCCGCACGCGGGCAGCATCCATTACCACCTGTACCATGACGCCGATAACGGAAAGGTGGAGGTCGTGGGGCGCGACATCCTGACCGAAAACGGGCACATGACGTTTTCCCCGGTCAACAAGCGCTGGCTGCTGAGCGATACTTATCCCGATCCGCAAACGCATGAGCGAATCCTGTTCCTGTACGACATGGAAAAACAGGTGCGCCACGACCTCGGCAGCTTCTATGCCGATCCGAAGCTGAAAAAGGAAAACCGTTGCGACCTGCATCCGCGCTGGAGCCGCGACGGCAGGCAGGTCTGCATCGATTCGGTGCACGAGCTGGAAAGACAGATGTACATCATCGACGTGTCGGCGCTTACCGAAGGCCAGTCCTGAGGCCGGCGTCGCGAACAACCAAGGAGAGAGAGCACATGGGAAAGACGTTTGAAATCAAGGGCAGGGCAGTCCTGCTGGGCGTGACGGCCGCGCTGGCCTTCGGCACGGGCGCCGCATCGGCTGCGGACGCTCCCCTGACCGGCACGCTGAAAAAGATCAAGGACGACGGCGTGGTGGTGGTCGGCTATCGCGATGCCTCGATCCCGTTCTCGTACTACGACGTGAACCAGAAGCCGATCGGTTATTCGATGGAGATCACCAGCCTGGTCATCGAGCAGATCAAGAAGCAGCTGAACATGCCGAATCTGCAGGTGCGCCAGATCCCGATCACGTCGCAGAACCGCATTTCCCTGCTGCAGAACGGCACCATCGACTTCGAGTGCACGACCACGACCAATAACGAGTCCCGTGCCCAGCAGGTCGACTTCACCAACAGCATCTTCGAGGTCAGCACCCGCCTGATGACGAAGAAGGATTCCGGCATCAAGGATTTCCCTGATCTGAAAGGCAAGACCGTGGTGGTCGGCGCCGGCACGACCTCGGAAAAAATCCTGCGCAGCATGAATGCCGAGAAAAATCTCGACATGAACATCATCAGCGCCAAGGACCACAGCGAATCCTTCCTGACGCTGTCCACCGGACGCGCCAAGGCCATGATGATGGACGACGCGCTCCTGGCCGGCGAACGCGCGAAGACGAAAAACCCGGACGACTACATCATCACCGGCACGCCGCAATCCTATGAAGCCTATGGCTGCATGGTGCGCAAGAACGACGCGGGCCTGAAGAACCTGATGAACGAAGTGATCGCCAAGGCCGAGACGTCCGGCGAAGCGACCAAGATTTACAACAAGTGGTTCATGAGCCCGATTCCGCCGAAGGGATTGAATCTGCAGTTCCCGATGTCGGATGCAATGAAGAAGCTGTTTGCCAACCCGAGCGACAAACCCGCTTCCTGATTTCGTAATGGACTGACTCCATGAAGCGATGGCTGCAATCCCGGTTCCGGCCATCCTTCATCCGCAATTGAAGAGGTATCAATGGACTACAAGTGGAACTGGGGTGTTCTGCTGCAACCCGTGGCGACCGGGGAGCCGACGACTTACCTGGGATGGCTGGCCACCGGCTTTGCAAACACGGCGGCGCTGACCGCCGCGGCATGGGTACTCGCGGTGGTGGTCGGATCGGCCTTCGGCATCATGCGCACCCTGCCAAACCGCTTCCTGAATGCGCTCGGCACGGCCTACGTATCGGTGTTCAGGAATGTTCCCCTGATCGTGCAATTCTTCATCTGGTATTTCGTGGTGCCGGAACTGCTGCCGGTATCGATCGGAGACTGGATCAAGAACCTGTCGCCCTACAAGCAATTCTTCGTCGTCTCGGTCTTTTCGCTCGGCATCTATACCGGTTCGCGCATCTGCGAACAGGTGCGCGCCGGTATCCAGTCCCTGCCGCGCGGGCAGCGCAACGCCGGCCTGGCACTCGGCTTCACGCTCGGACAAACCTATCGCTACATCCTGCTGCCTGTTACCTTCAGGACGATCATTCCGCCGCTGACTTCGGAATTCCTGATCATTTCGAAGAACTCGGCGGTGGCATCCACCATCGGCCTGCTGGAACTGTCGGGGCAGGCGCGCCAGCTGGTCGACTATACCGCGCAGCCCTATGAATCCTTCATCTGCGTGACCCTGGCCTACATGGGCCTGAATTTCCTGATCATCCGTTTCATGGCCTGGATACGCAGCCGCACCAGCGTGCCGGGCTTAATGGGGAGCTGACATGTTTGAAATGGATTGGAACACCCTCGCGCAATCGCGCGGACTGCTGTTCGAAGGCATGTGGGTCACGCTCAAGATCACCCTGGTTGCGATCCTGTGCGGCCTGGCGTGGGGCACGGTGCTCGCCGTCTGCAGCATCGCCCGCAACAAGCTGCTCAACGTGTTTGCGAAAGCCTATGTGTCGCTGTTCCGCTCGATCCCGCTGGTGATGCTGCTGCTCTGGTTTTTCCTGATCGTGCCGCAATTCCTGAAAGCCGTGTTCGACCTGTCACCCAGCGTCGATATCCGGCTGGTGTCGGCGATGGTGGCCTTCGCTCTGCTGGAAGCGGCTTTCTTCTGCGAGATCATGCGCGCCGGCATACAGAGCCTGCCGAAGGGGCAGTTCTATGCGGCGCGCGCGCTCGGCATGACGCCGTTTCAGTCGATGCGCTTCGTCATCCTGCCGCAGGCTTTCAAGGCCATGCTGCCGATCCTGCTGACGCAATGCATCGTGATCTTCCAGGATACTTCGCTGGTGTACGTGATTGCGCTCGGCGATTTCTTCCGGCGCGCCACCAGCATCGGCGAACGCGATGGCTCGCTGGTGCAGATGCTGCTGTTTGCCGGCGTCGTGTATTGGATCATCTGCTCGCTGCTGTCGATGATCGTCAAACTGATTCAGTTAAGGACCGCGCATGATTGAACTCAAGAACGTCTCCAAGTGGTATGGAAAATTCCACGCGCTGAAAGATTGCAGCGTGAAGGTGGAGAAGGGCGAGGTGGTGGTGTTCTGCGGGCCGTCCGGCTCCGGCAAGTCGACCCTGATCAAGCTGGTCAACGGGCTGGAAGAGTTCCAGTCGGGCGACATCCTGTTCAAGGGCCAGTCGCTGCGTAGCCGCAGCGTCAAGCTGCCGGCCTTGCGCACACGGATCGGCATGGTATTCCAGCACTTCGAATTGTTCCCGCACCTGTCGGTGCTGGAAAACCTCACCATCGGCCAGACCCGCGTATTGGGACGCACGCAGCAGGAAGCGGAAAAGAAGGCGCGCGCACTGCTGGAACGCGTCGGCATGGCTGCCCACATCGGCAAGCATCCGGGCCAGCTGTCCGGCGGTCAGCAGCAGCGCGTGGCAATCGCGCGCGCGCTGTCGATGGATCCGGAAGTGATGCTGTTCGATGAACCCACGTCCGCGCTCGACCCGGAAATGATCAATGAAGTGCTGGCGGTCATGGTCGAACTCGCGCAGGAGGGCATGACCATGCTGTGCGTGACTCATGAAATGGGCTTCGCGAAGAAGGTCGCCGACAAGATCGTCTTCATGGACCAGGGCACGATCGTCGAGGAAACGCCGAAGGATGCCTTCTTCGTCGCACCCCAATCCGATCGCGCCAAGGACTTCCTGACCAAGATCCTGCACTGAGCCCGCCGGGCCGGCGGCAGCCCTTTACCGGGACGCATGCCGGGCCGGAGCCGACTCTTCCCGCTTGCCGCTGGAATAAGTGCTGCCCTGCCGATTCTGGTGCGGTGCCGGACGGCCTTCGAGCGGCGGCAAGGCCTTCGCCTTTTCCAGGTCAATGCCGGCAGCCTGCGCGACGCGCCGGCCATAGTTCTCGTCGCAATGCCAGAGATGCCAGACCATGCGCAGCTGGATCGGCTCCGGGCATTGCTTGAGGTCGCCGCCGATGTTGGCGATCAGGTCGTCGCGCTCCCAGTCCTCGAAGCTGCGGTAGCGTTCGCCGGCCTGCTTGTAATCGTCGGCAGTGCGCGACGTCTGGTAACGTCCGAGGTGGCCTTCCACCCACTGGTGGTATTCCTTTTCCGGCCTCGGCGCTTCGCACATGCCGCCCATGATGCTCGGCTCGTAATTCACGTGCTTGCTTTCGCCGCCGGCGTCGACGGCGTAGGCCATCTGGCCGTCGCGCTGGTTGGTATGGGCGCGCGCCTGTTCCTGCGGCGCATTGATCGGCAATTGCAGGTAATTCGGGCCGACGCGATAGCGCTGGGTGTCAGAGTAGGACAGGGTGCGTCCCTGCAGCATCTTGTCGTCCGAAAAGTCGATGCCGTCGACCAGCACGCCGGTACCGAATGCCGATTGCTCGGTCTCGGCAAAGAAATTGTCCGGATTCCGGTCCAGTACCATGCGACCGACCGGCCGCAGCGGGAACTGGTCTTCCGGCCACAGCTTGGTATCGTCCAGCGGATCGAAGTCGAGTTCCGGATGCTCGCCATCCGTCATCAGCTGCACGCAGAACTCCCATTCCGGAAAATCGCCGCGCGCGATCGCGTCATACAAGTCGCGTGTCGCATGGCCCACATCCTGCGCCTGGATTTCGGCGGCCTGCGCGCTGGTCAGGTTGCGCACGCCTTGCTTCGGCCGCCAGTGGAACTTGACCAGGTGCGCGACGCCCTGGTCATTGACCAGCTTGTAAGTGTTGACGCCCGAGCCTTCCATCTCGCGGTAATTGGCGGGAATGCCCCACGGGCTCTTGACCCAGGTAACCATATGCAGGGTTTCCGGGGATTGCGACACGAAGTCGTAGAAGCGCCACGGTTCCTGCCGGTTGCTTACCGGGTCCGGCTTGAAGGCATGGATCATGTCGGGGAACTTGATGGCGTCGCGGATGAAGAAGAGCTTCAGGTTGTTGCCGACCAGGTCCCAGTTGCCTTCGACGGTTTTCAGCTTCACCGCAAAGCCGCGCGGATCGCGTGCCGTCTCCGGCGAATCCTTCGCGCCGATCACCGTCGAGAAACGCACGAAGACCGGGGTACGCACACCGGTCTGGGTCAGGACCTTGGCGCGGGTGTATTTTTGCGCGGGCTCGTCGCCGATCTTGCCGTAGGCTTCGAAATAGCCGTGGGCGCCGGTGCCGCGCGCGTGCACCACGCGTTCCGGAATGCGCTCACGGTCGAAGTGGGTGATCTTTTCAATGAACTGGTAATTCTCCAGCGTCGCCGGCCCGCGTTCCCCGACGGAACGCAGCGACTGGTTGTCACTGACGGGGTGGCCTTGGCGCGTGGTAAGAATGGGGCGCTTGTCGCTCATGGAATGCCTCTCTGCAGGGGACAGGGAATTGCCGTTAGACGGAAAGGGGACGGGCCGGTTCGGGCCGGGTACCCATGTTTGCAGCAGTCACCCAGGCGATGCATTTCTCGACTGCTTGATAGCTGGCGCAACCTGAGTCGCGGACCTGGTTGCGAGGCACGGGCAAGTTATTTGAAGATGTCGTACAGCAAGCCAGCGCTGCCACCGATGATGGCGCCATTCTTGGTATTGCCGGACATGCTGCCGATGCCGGCGCCGACGGCAGTGCCGCCGACCGTGGCACATGCGCTCAGGACAAGCGCGCCGAGAAGGGCCAGCACGGCCTTGCGGGTATGTTTCATGGATTCTCCTTTCACAGGGGCAAGCCGCTCATTTCCCGGTGGTGGGCTTGACCATGTCGACCCAGATCACGCCCATGACCGGCATGTTGCGCCGGTCGGGATGTGCCTCGTACCAGCGGGTGATGCGGCCGGACACGTCATCGAGCGTGAGGTTTTCCACGGCCTCGCGCGCCATGGTGCCGGCCACTGGCGGCGGCGTGCCATGCCTCTTCGCGTACGCGGTTTCCATCGCCAGCATGTTGCCGGCGCCGACCAGGAAGGCCTTGCGCACTTCCTCCGAGGAATTCAACCAGAGATTGCCGTCGACGATATGCTGGGAATGCTGCGCCAGGGCAGACACAGCGGCAAAGGCAAGCAGGCAGGCGGTTGCGGCGCGCGCGATGAATTTGCTGCCGAGCTCCTTGTGGCGCAGGGAAGAGCGATGCGATACCTTGTCCATGGTGTTCTCCGGTTTGTTCTTCTATGAGAACGGCTCTGCAGACTAAGTTCCTTCCGGTTTCATGGCAAGGACAACAGCCAGTCGCGGGCAATGCTGCTTGCCTCATTTCCCCGGATTCCAGCCGCCGCCCAGCGCCTTGTAGAGCTGCACTGCCGAGAGGCGCTGGTTGAGTTCGCTTGCGTTAAGATCCAGTTCCGCGGCCAGCAACTGGCGCTGGGTGTCCAGCACTTCGAGAAAGCTGATCACGCCGGAGCGGAAGCGCAGCTGGGCAAGCCGCAGCGCTTCGGCGCTCACTTCCACCCGGTTGCGGTTCCCCTCGGCCGCCACCCGGTCACGGTCGAAGGCCACCAGCGCGTCGGAGACTTCCTGCAGCGCGATCAGGATGGTGCGGCGATAGGCGACGGCGGCCTGCTCGGCCTGGGCACGCGCGATGTCGTAATTGGCGACCAGGGCGCCGCCCTCGAACAGCGGCTGATTCACGCTTGCCGCCACCGACCGGACATTCTGGCCTCCGCTCGACACGACGCCGCGCAAGGTATCGCTGGCCCGTCCCAGCGAGCCGGTGAGCGAGATGCTCGGGAAGAACTGAGCCTTGGCCACGCCGATGTTGGCATTGGCTGCGACGAGCTGCTGCTCGGCTTGCCGGATGTCCGGCCGCCGGTCCAGCAGTTCCGATGGCACGCCCGCCGGCACCTGTGGCAGCACCGCGGCTGCCGTCAGTCCGGCACTGGTATCGAAGGAGCGCGGCGCCTTGCCGAGCAGGAGCGCGAGTGCATCCTCGGCCTGCGCGATCTGCAGCTCGATTCCCGGAATCTGGTTCTCGGTAGTGAGCACCTGGCTTTCCGCCTGCCGCACTTCGGCGGCGGACTGCACACCCTGCTGCGAGAGCAGAGTCACCAGCCGCAGCGTATCGCGCTGGGCAATGGCCGTGCGCTGCACGATTTCCAGGCGCTGGCGCAGGCCCTGGAGCTGGAGGTATTGCTGTGCGACGCTGGACACGAGCGAAGCGATCACGCTGCGGCGCGCATCCTCGCTGGCCAGCAGGCTGGCGCGCGCCGCTTCGGTCGCGCGCAGGTAGCGTCCCCAGAAATCGATCTCCCACGACAATGCGAGCGCGGCGAGGAAGCTGCTGGCGGTGGTGAAGGTGACGTTCTGGTTGCTGCGCGAACCCTGGACCTGGCCCAGCACGCGCGGGAACAGCGGCGAACGTGCCGCTGCCACCTGCGCCTCGGCCTGCACGATCTGGCTGGCGGCGATGGCGAGGTCGAGGTTGTCGTGCAGCGCTTCGTTGATGAGCGTGGTGAGCTGCGGATCGCCGAATACTTGCCACCAGCCGGCGTCGGCAATCGAGCGTCCCGTCGCGCCCGGCACGCTCCGATAGTAGGCATCCGGGAGCGCGACGTCGGGCCGCCGGTAGTCGGGCCCCACCGCGCACGCCGACAGCAGCATCAGCAGGGGAAACGCGGCACAGCGCTTCATGGCGTTCCCTTTCCGCTTGCCGGAGGCCGCCTGGTGACACGCGCCACAATGCGTTCCACGACCACGAACAGCACCGGGATGATGAAGATGCCGAACAAGGTCGCCATGGTCATGCCGGCGCAGACGGCGATGCCCATCGATACGCGCGAGGCGGCGCCGGCACCGGTGGCGAGCGCCAGCGGCAGCACGCCTAGTATGAAGGCGAACGAAGTCATCAGGATCGGCCGCAGGCGCAGCTTGGCCGCCGCGATCGCCGCGTCCACCGCATCCATGCCCTGGTCGACGCGCACCTTGGCAAATTCGACGATCAGGATCGCGTTTTTCGCCGACAGGCCGATCAGGAGGATCAGGCCGATCTGCGCGTAGACATTGTTGGTTACGCCGACCACCGCCAGCGCCAGCATCGCACCGAAGACGCCGATCGGTACCGCGAGCAGCACCGCGAACGGCACCGACCAGCTTTCATAGAGCGCGGCGAGGAACAGGAACACGAAGACGAGGGTCAGTCCGAACACGATCGGCGTCTGTCCCGCCGATTGCTTTTCCTGCAGCGACAGGCCGGACCATTCATAGCCGTAACCCTGGGGCAGCACCTGGGCCGCCACCTGCTCCAGCGCCGCCGAGGCCTGGCCCGCACTGTAGCCGGGCGCGGCGTCGCCCGAGATGTCGGCTTCGCGGAACTGGTTGTAGCGCTGCAGCACGGAAGGCGAACTGGTGGAGACCGGCTTGACCAGCGTCGAGAGCGGCACCATCTCGCCCTGCGCGCTGCGCACGTAAAACAGCTTGATCGATTCGATGTCGCCCCGGAATTCCGGCTCGGCCTGGAGCGTGACCTTGTAGCTGCGCCCGAAGCGGTTGAAGTCGTTGACCTGCAGGCCGCCGAGATAAGCCTGCAGCGCGGCGAACACGTCATTCAGCGGCACGCCGAGCTTCTTCACTTTTTCGCGGTCCACGTCCAGTTCATACGCAGGCGTGCGCGGATTGAGGCCGGAGCGGATGTTGCCGATCTCCGGCCGCTTCTTGGCGGCAGCGACGAAATCATCGGCGACCGCGGCCAGGTCGATCGGCGTGCGGCCCTGGCGGTCCTGAAGCTTCAGGCTGAATCCGCCGAATGCGCCCAGCCCGGGCAGGGCAGGCGGATTCAGGGGGATCACGGTGGCCTGCGGCAGCGCCAGGCCCGCGCGGAAGATATTCCCGATGATCGCCTGCAAGCCGGTCGCCGGTGTGGTGCGCTGGTCCCAGGGATCGAGCGCGGTCACGAACAGCGCCCCGTTCGGCTGCTGCGAGCGGTTCATGATGTTGAAGCCGTTGACCATCAGGCGGCGGGCGATGCCCGGCATCCTGGCGAGTGAGGCATCGAGCTGCTCGGTGGTTTTCATGGTGCGCTCCAGCGCCGCGGCCTCGGGCAGGATGACGGCACCGATCAGGAAGCCCTGGTCTTCGGGCGGCACGAAGGCGCTCGGCACGCGCTTGAACAGCAGGCCCGTTCCCAGGGCAAACAGCGCCAGCACCAGCAGCGTCACCATCATGCGGCGGATCGCGGCACCGACCACGCCGACATAGCGCCCTAGCAGGCGGTCGAAGCCGCGGTTGAAGCCATCGAAGAAGCGCGCCAGCACGTTGCGGCGCCCGCGCTTGGCTTCGCGTGGCTGGAGCAGCAGCGTGCACAGCACCGGGGTGAGCGACAGGGCGACGAAGGCCGAGAGCAGCGTCGACACCGCTACCGTGACCGCGAACTGGCGGTACAGGACGCCGGTGATGCCGCTAAGGAAAGACACCGGGACGAACACCGCCGTCAGTACCAGCGCCACCGCGACCACCGGCCCCGACACTTCCTTCATCGCCTGCACCGTCGCCGCGCGCGGGTCCATCCCTTCCTCGATGTGATGTTCCACCGCTTCCACTACCACGATGGCGTCGTCGACCACGATGCCGATGGCCAGGACCATGCCGAACAGAGTCAGGGTGTTGAGCGAAAACCCGAATACGAGGAAGACCGCCAGCGTGCCGACCAGGGATACCGGCACGGCCAGCAGCGGAATCACGGTCGCGCGCCAGGTCTGGAGGAACAGGAACACCACGGCCATCACCAGGATCAGGGCTTCGATCAGGGTTTTCACCACCTCGTCCAGCGATGCCGTCACAAACACGGTCTTGTCGACGACGACCTGGTAATCGAGGTCGGGCGGAAAGCCGGCCTTCAGTTCCTGCAGTCGTGCACGCACCGCCTGCGAGACTGCCACTGCGCTGGCTTCCGGTGTCAGCGTGACACCGAAGGATGCAGTCGGCTGGCCGTTGAATTTGGCTTGCACCTGGTAATCCTTGGCGCCGAGCTCGATGCGGGCAATATCGCTCAGGCGCACGAAGGAGCCGTTTGGCTGGGCCTTGACGATGATGTTGCCGAATTCCTCTGCGGTCACCAGGCGCCCGCGCACTTCGACGCCATACTGGAAGGGCTGGTTGGGCGGGGACGGATACTGGCCGACCTGGCCCGCCGGTGCCTGCACGTTCTGTTCGCGGATGGCGGCGGCGACATCGGTGGTGGTGATGCCCATCTGCGCCATGCGGTCCGGCCGCAGCCAGATGCGCATGCCGAAGTCGCTGCCGAAGACCTGCACGTCGCCGACGCCGTCGATGCGCTTGATGGAATCGACGATATTGATGTTGAGGTAATTGCTGAGGAACAGGGAATCGTAGCTGCCCTTGGGCGAATAGAGCGCCACATACATCAGCGTGTCCGGCGTGCTCTTGCGGGTGGTGACGCCGGACGACAGCACTTCGGCCGGAAGCTGGGCGTTGGCCTGGGCGACGCGGTTCTGCACCTGTACCGAGGCGATGTCGGAATTGCGGTCGAGGCCGAAGGTGACGTTGAGCTGGTAGACGCCAGCGCTCGAGGACGACGATTCCATGTACAGCATGCCCTCGACGCCGTTGACCGCCTGCTCGATCGGCTGCGCCACCGTCTGCTCCACCGTCTGGGCATTGGCGCCGGGATAGGTGGCCGAAACGACGATCGTGGGCAGCGATATCTGCGGAAACTGGGCGATGGGCAGCTGCAGCCCGGCGATGGTGCCGGCCAGAATGATGAGCAGCGCAACGACGATGGCGAAGACCGGACGTCCGATGAAAAAACCCGCCATCGAGCTTCCTCTATTTCTTTCCTGCCGCCGGCGGCGACTGAGTTGGCGAGAGCGGCGCCGTCTGGTCCAGCTCCGCCGCCGTGATCATGGTCGGCGCGACGGTCGTGCCGGGCGGCGCCTTCTGCATGCCGTCGACGATGATCCGCTCGCCCGGCTTCAGGCCGGATTTGACAATCCAGAGCTGGCCGATCCGGTCGCCGAGGACGACAGGGCGTTGCTCCGACTTGTTGTCGGGGCCGATGACGGTGACGAATTGCTTGCCCAGCAATTCCGTCACGGCGCGCTGCGGTACCAGCAGGGCGTCCGGTATCTCGTCATAGATGAGGCGCACCCGCACGTTCATGCCGGGCCGCAGCAGATATTGCTGGTTGGGGAAGCTCGCGCGCAGCGTCAGCGTGCCGGTGGTGGTATTGATGGCGCGTTCGGCGAAGTCATAGGTGCCGGTCTGCGCATACGTCGAGCCATCCGGCAGAATGAGGTGCAGAGGGCGGCCCCGCGCCTGGCTGGCGGCGGCTTCGCGCGAACCGCTGCCACGCACGAAGCGCAGGTACTCTGCCTCGGAAATGCTGAAATACACGTAGACCGGGTCCAGCGTGGAAACCGTGGCAAGCACTGTCTGGCCCGCCGACGCCAGTGCGCCGACTTCCACCTGCTGCATGCCGATCTGCCCGGTGACCGGCGAACGCACCTTCGTGTATTCCAGGTCGAGACGGGCGCGGTCGGCTGCCGCCTTTCTCTGCACCAGTGCAGCGCGTGCCGATTTCTCGGTTGCCACTGCCGCATCATAAGTAGCGCGGGGAATCGCGTTTTCCGGAAGAAGCGGCTCATAGCGTGCCACATCCTGGCGGGCACGCGCCAGGGCGGCTTCGGCGTCCGCGACGGCGCCCTTCGCCTGGCCGAGGTTGGCTTCATAGGGGCGCGGATCAATGATGAACAGCACTTCCTTCTCGCGCACGCGCTGCCCGGCCTGGAACAGGATTTTCTGGATCCAGCCCGTCACCTGCGGCCTCAATGCCACTTCGCGGAATGCGCGTACTTCGCCGACCTGGTCGCCGACGACCGTTGCCTTCTGCTGCAGGACCTGCATGGCCCGCACCTGGGGTGGCGGCGCGGCAGCGGCGGGCGCCGTCTGGCTGGCGGACTCCGAACAGCCCGCGAGCGCAAAGCACAGCAGGCAGCAGGCAAGCAATAATCCGGCTCCCGGGAAGCAGCGCAGGCACAGCCAGTGCGCGTGATCATGCCCGGACCGGCCGGGCAGGCTATGCCTGGCAGTGCAACAGTTTTCCATGAGGAGGGGAGGCGGTTTGGCGCTTGCGAAAGCAAAGGGGGTGAAAGCCGGAAGTGCTGCGTTCGGGAAATACATTCGCCAGCGTTGGCCTTTGCCGGGAAAGGCCAAAGTCAGGCGGGAAGCGGCCAAAACGGTATGCCATCGCGGTTTCACCGGAAAGATTTTCCTGACGTCATGCCACCCGCAGAACCTTCCTCCCAAGACGGTACGCGAGGCTGCCTTTCACGCCACAGAAAATCAGTCTATTACCACTACCTGTCGATTACAAGGAAGCATGGTGCAGTGTGTCCGTGGACTGTGCAGGCAATGCGGGAAGGCATTCCCGACTTTGCTTCGAGGCTAGATGGAACAGCAGCGGTGCAGGTCAGTCATATAGGGCATTGCGCCTGCCCCGGCGATCCTGCGCAGGCCTCGGCAGGCGCGGCGTTGCAACCAAGGAGAATCGTCATGAAGAAATCTGCTGCATCAGTGCAAGAAGCGGGACAAGGGCTGTCGGCCCCGCTATTGACTCCCACGGATCTGGATGCATCGGCGACCAGGGATATCGCCGGAGCAATGAACGGCGTCCTGGCCGACGTGTTCGCACTGTATCTGAAGACCAAGAACTTCCATTGGCACTTGAGCGGGCCGCACTTTCGCGACTATCACCTTCTGCTCGACGAGCATGGCGAGCAGCTGTTTGACATGACCGACGACATCGCCGAGCGGGTGCGCAAGCTGGGCCAGCCGACGCTGCGCTCCATCGGCCAGATCGCCCGTACCCAGCGCATCAAGGACAATGATGCCGAGTACGTCGATCCGGAAGACATCCTGTCCGAACTGTGCGAGGACAACAAGGCGCTCGCCGCTCACCTGCGCGAAGCCCACAAGGTCTGTGAAGACGGCGGCGACATTGCCACCGCCAGCCTGATTGAAAACTGGATCGACGAAACCGAACGGCGCACCTGGTTCCTGTTCGAGGCCGGCCGGCGCGCCGACTCCACCGGCCATTGATGCCGCGTAACCGGGGCGACGCATCCGGTTACGCAAGGCGCGCCGGGCTTGTTGCCGCGTCCTTCAAGTCCGGTTGCGTCGCCGCTCACTGACTCGTGTCGACATCGATGCGGCCATACAGGCCATGCTCTTCATCATTCGGCCCCGCTGCAAAGAACAGGGTGTCGACCGGCTGGTTCTGGAAGCCGTTGCCGAATGCGATTCCCCACAAGCCGTTGATCTGTAGCGGCTGCTGGTCCGACCCCTGCAGCTGGCCGAGGAAATTGCCGCTGGCAAGCTCGTAGGCATTGATCCTGCCGTCACCGAAATTCCCGACCAGCAGGCTGTTGGCGAACTTGCCGAAGCCCGCGGGGGCCAGCGCCATGCCCCATGGCGAATTGAGCGTGCCCTGGGATGCGAAGCGGCGCAACAGCTTGCCGTTGGGATCGAACACATTGATGTAGCCGAGACCCGCACCGGACACGTCGTCATGCTTGTCCGCATCCTGCCTGGCATAAGAGACATAGATGTCGCCGCTGATCGCCTGTAATCCAAAGGGCGCAAAGCCGGCGGGGAGGGTCGGGTCGGTAAAGGCGCCCGCGGTCTGCGTCACCGGTTTGAATGTGCTGTCGAACACATCGATCCTGTTGTTGCGGAAATCCGCCGCGTACAGCAGGCTGCCGTTGCCGCCGGCGCTCAGCGCGAGGCCCTTGTACACCGCGCCGATCCTGGTGGAATTGTCGACCGCGACGATCGCACGCGTGGCATTGACGTTGGGAGCCCATCCCGCAATCACCCCGTCTTCCGTGGCGAACAGGAAACGGCTCGGACCGCTTGCGCCGCCCTGCGAGACGACGAATCCCGTAGAGGCATTGAATACGATGCCGGTAGGCGTGCCTTGTCCGCTTCCACTAGCCGGCGGCGGGATCTGCACCACCAGCGGCTGGGCCGATGGCTGCTTTTTGCCGTCGCCATCGTACAGAGTGGACACGCCGGTGCCGTTGTCGGCGACCCAAACCGGCCCGAAGGGATTGAAGGCGACGCCCCAGGCATTGACGAGGTTGGCATCGGTGTTTTCGGCGGCTACCGTGCCGTCGGAAACAAGATTGCGTTGACGATAGACATCATCGGCCGCCACCGCCAGCGAAGATGCCGCAAGCGCCGCCAGCATGTATCCAAAGGCAAAGGCTTTTCGTATCGGATTCGGGTTCATCTCGGTACCTCCTGTCTCAGCATGTCCGGCTTTCACTCTAGGCAGGATGCCAGTCCGCGCCAATGGCCTTGGAATGGCATGGCTTAATCTGCATCAAACCGGCTCGGGAGTCCTGCGTCCGTGGTGCATGCCAGGGAAACGTCCGGGACGCGAGCACGCCGGAACTTGTGCTTGTCAGAGTCATCAGATTTTCTTTCGCATCCGGCATGCCGGGCATGGATGCGGGTTGGCGTTTCCAAAGCGCCAGATGCGTTGCTGCACGACCCTGCACGCGCAGCAATCGCCCGCTGCCATATGCGCCTGCTGTCCCTGGCGCCCGGTAGCAAACTGGCTTCTTGCCCGGCATGGCGTGCGCCGGGCGAACCTCATTTTCAAGGCATACGGCAATGACTCAGGAAGGAAGATTCGCAGGCAAGGTGGCGCTGGTCACGGGGGCCGCGCGCGGAATCGGGCGCGCAGTCGCTTGCGGATTTGCGCGCGAAGGCGCGGCGGTGATCGGCCTCGATGCCGTCCAGCGGGTCAGTCGGGTCCAGCAGTACGATCTGCCGACGCCGGACGACCTTGATGCGACAGGGCGCGAAGTCAAGGCGAGCGGCGCGCAATGGGCCGCGATCGTGGCCGATGTGCGCGACCGCACGGCACTTGCCACGACGGCATCGCGCATCGTCGGCCAGTACGGGAAGATTGATATCCTGGCCGCGATTGCCGGCATCCAGTCCTTCAAGTCCCTGCTTGACATGGAGGATGCCGACTGGGATGACCAGATCGCCATCAACCTGACCGGCACTGCCAATGCCATGCGTGCGGTCATACCGCAAATGGCGCGGCAGGGGAGTGGCCGGATCATTCTGACCTCTTCCACGCAGGGCCGGCACGGCATGCGGGAAGGCAGCGCCTATTCGGCGTCGAAGTGGGGCCTGTTCGGCCTGGCGAAATCGGCGGCGCTCGAACTCGGCCCGCTGGGGATCACGGTCAATGTCGTGGTGCCGGGACTGATCGACACGGCGCTCACGCGCAATGCGTCGCGCTACCGGCAGGCTATCCTTGAGGCGACCGGCGAGGATCAGCCCGCGGGCGACCTCGAGGCACAGGTGATCGAGTCGCAGACGCGCAAGCTGCCGCTGGGCGTTCCCTGGCTCGATCCGCAGGACCTGGTTGGGGCTTACCTGTTTCTCGCATCGGAAGACGGGCGCATGATCACGGGCGCGACGATCGACGTCACTGCCGGCGACAGCGCGCACAATCTGGCCTGAACCGCGCAGCGGCGGTCCGCGGCCCGGCTCGCGCCGGGCACACCTCCGTCTTAGCCCAGCGGATCGACGGCGAATGCCGGCATGACGCCGCCTGCAGGATCGAGTTCGAGGAAACGCTCCGCGGCATCGAGTGCTTCGGCGATCGTCACATGCATGTCGAGGTAGCGGTAAGTGCCGAGACGCCCCACGAAGGTCATGTTCTTTTCGCCCTTGGCCAGTTCGATGTAACTCTTCAGCTGCGATTTTTCCTTCGCCAGGCGGATCGGATAGTAAGGCGTGTCGCGCTCTTCGCAATAACGGCTGTATTCCTTGAAGATCAGCGTTTTCTCATGCGACTCCCAGGGTGAGAAATGCTTGTGCTCCGAGATGCGCGTCCATGGAACTTCTTCATCGCAGTAGTTGATGACGGCATTGCCCTGGTAATCGCCCGTATGCCGCTCGGTGACGAAATCCAGGGTGCGGTAGCCCAGACGGCCTTCGCTGTAATTGAACCAGGCATCGATCGGGCCGCTGTAAAACACATGCGCGTAGCCGGGCGCCATGGCGCGCTCGAAGCGCGTGTTCAGCTGCACCGTGACATTCGGATGGTCGAGGATGCGCTCGACAATGTAGGTATAGCCATTCTTCGGCATGCCCTGGAAGGTGCTGGCGTAGTAATTGTCGTCGTAGTTGAAGCGCACCGGCAGGCGCTTGAGGATGCTGGCCGGCAGCTCGGACGGATGCATGCCCCATTGCTTGGTGGTGTAGCCCCTGAAGAAGGCTTCGTACAAGTCTTTACCGACGAACTTCAGCGCCTGTTCCTCGAAGGTTTGCGGCGCGGCGATGCTCTGGTCGCCGATGGACGCGAGGAAGGCTTCGGCTTCCTTCGGGTTGAAAGTCTTGCCGAAGAACTGATTGATGGTCAGCAGGTTGATCGGCAGGGAAAACACCCGCCCCTTGCTGATTGCCTTGACGCGATTGACGAAAGGCATGAATTCATCGAACTGGCGGATGTAATTCCAGACCTTTTCATTACTCGTATGGAAAATGTGCGGCCCATAGGCATGCACCATCACGCCGGTTTCCGCATCACGTTCGGTATGGCAATTGCCCGCGATATGAGGGCGCGCATCGAAGACCGAGACCCGGTAGCCGGCTTTTCCCAGCTCGCGGGCAATGACCGCGCCGGAAAAACCGGCGCCAACGACAGCGATGTTTTTCACGTCTTTCCTTCTCTCAAGCTTGAATGTGATTGGCTCTATTTCTGTTGCGCCCTGCCGGCATGGCGCGGAGGCGAGGGATCCCCGCAAGTCTATTCGCCCCGCACCCGTGAGTGCTTGACCCGCAACAGGAAAACCGCCCGCGCCGACGCCCTGATCGCATGGAGCGGCCAGGGGCCGAGCATGCGGGTTCAGCCTTTCGCGCCTGCCCGCGCGAGCACCCCGGTGCGCGTGAGAATGATCTTCAATGCAGCCAGGACGGGGACGGACAGGAATATCCCCGCCGTGCCGGCGATCTGCTCGCCTGCCAGGAGGCCGACGACGACCAGCAGCGGCGATACTTTCGCTTCCCCTGTCATGAGGTAGGGATTGAGCATGTAATCCTGGAAGATCCGGTACAGGAGGAAGAATACGACCAGCCACAGCAGGTGCGGATAGCCGGAAATCGTGGAGACACCGAGGACCGCGCCAATGGACACCAGCGGGCCGAAGACCGGGATGAATTCCAGCACCGCCGATGCGCCGGCAAAGAAAAAGGGATAAGGCACGCCGAGCATGGACAGGGCAATGCTGTAGCTGACGAATGCCGCCAACGCGAGAAGGAACCAGGCGCGCACATATCCCGCGAAGAGCAGGTGCAGGTCTTCGGCAATATCCCTCCACAGGCCGCGGCGCTTGCCGAACCAGGGAAGCAGTTGCGCTTTCAGCGTCGGCGCTTCCGAGATAAGGATAAAGCTCAGGATCGGGATGATCGCGACGTAAATCAGGTTGCCCAAGGTATGCACGATGCCCTCGCCCGCCCTTTGCAGAAGCGGAAGCGTCGCGCGGGTGTCGGCCTGCACGCGGCCGTGCAGTACGTCCAGCAAGCGGGCCCAGATCGGTTCGATGAATGCCGGCAAGGGAATGTGTTTCGACAGGTTGGCCGGCTTCAGCAGATCCGGCAGTTGCTGGCCGAGGCGCACCGCTTCATCGGCGATCCGGGGCCCGAACACGATGCCTGCCGCCGCGAGGAACCCAATGACGATGATGAACACCGCCGCCACGGCGGCGATGCGGGGCATGTGCCGTGGCTTGAAACGTTCCGCCAGGTACACCAGCGGATACAGGAGATAGCTGAAGAAAACCGAAAAGACCAGCACCAGCAGAGTGGTCCGCATCAGGTAGGTGAGGTACAGCAGCAGGAAGATGAGGAGGACTGTCCAGACGATCCTGGCGGTGCGGGGATCAATGCCGAGCATGGGGACGTCCTTTGCAAGGGATGACGCATGTGAGTTTGACGGGCTAGCTCATATACAGGTTCTGTCCTGCATCCCGCTCCTGGGCGCACCATGCAAGGAGCAGGCGTTGCCGCACATGTGCCGGCGGGCTTGGGGATGACGTCCGGAATTAATGCGAATGCGCAAAGCGTCCTTGCCACGCCGGGAAAAGCGTGGCGTGGCAGGGAGCGATGCCCTTCCCTGATCCACATCGAATGCTGGCGCGCGTATAGCCCAAGCTCAAGCAGGCGGGCGCTGCCGGCCCGGAACGACGTGCCTTGCAGGGCCAGGAAAGCTATGCAGAGCAGCGTCAGCCAAGGGCAGTCGATGTGAAGCGCAAGCGGTTCATGGTCGACCGCATCGGTCCGCGTATGGACCGAAGGTGTACAACAAGTTCATACCCCTGTCTTCAGGACGACCTTGGTCCAGCCATCCTTGCGCGCATCGAAGTTGGCATAGCCTTCCGGCGCCTTGTCCAGTGGCAGTTCATGCGAAACGATGAAGGAAGGCGAGGCCTTGCCTTCCGCAATGAGATTGCACAGCTTGCGGTTGTACGCCTTGACGTTGCACTGTCCGGTTCCCATGCGCTGGCCCTTGGTGAAGAATTCCCCGAAATCGAAGGCGATCTGGCCATGCTTGGCCATTTCGTCGGCGCCGCCCGGGTCCTGCGGCATGAACACACCCACCACGCCGATGCCGCCGGTCGGCTTGACCGACTTGACGAGGTTGTTCAGGGTCAGGTTCGGCACCTCATGCCCGGGATGGTCGTGGCACTGGTAACCGACGCATTCGCAGCCGCAGTCCGCACCCTGGCCGCCCGTCAGTGAAAGGATCTGATCCACGCAGGAGGCGTCCATATTGTCGATGGGAATGGCGCCGATCTTTTCGGCCAGTGCAAGGCGGTCCTTGTGGGCATCCACGACCATGACCTTGCCGGCGCCCTTGATCATGGATGAATAAGCGGCCATGAGGCCAACCGGCCCTGAACCGAAGACGACTACCGAGTCTCCCGGCCGTACGCCGGCCAGTTCAGTTGCGTGATAGCCGGTCGGAAAGATGTCCGACAGCATGACGTAATCGTTCTCCTTTGCTTCAGCGCCGGGCGGAAGCACCAGGCAGTTGAAATCGGCATAGGGAACGCGCAGCAGCTCGGCCTGCCCGCCATGGTAGGGTCCCATCTCCGCATAACCATACGCGGCGCCGGCACTGCCGGGATTGGCCGTCAGGCAAAATCCGGTGAGGCCGCGCTCGCAGTTTTCGCAATAGCCGCAGGAAATGTTGAACGGCAGGCACACGCGATCGCCTACCTTGACGCGCTCGACCGCCTTGCCGGCTTCCACGACGATGCCCAGATTTTCATGGCCGAGGATCTTGCCCTTCTCCACGCTGGTCCTGCCTTCGAACATGTGCAGGTCGGAACCGCATATGTTGGTGGTAGTGATCTTTACCAGTACATCGGTCGGCTTTTCGATCTTTGCATCGGGAACGGTATTGATGACCACATCGCGCGGTCCTTTGTAGACTAGGGCTTTCATCGGGATTCCTTTCCTGTGGACGGGCGGCCGCATGGGCAGCCGCAAACGGCCGGCGCCGCAAAAACATGGGCACCTTCAAAGCAGGATCCATTCCATTCAAAGAGAATAGCGACCACCGTTTCGCCGGCTTGTTGTCCCGCAAGACGGGGTGGACCGTGCTTGGTCCATCCGTGCCTTGCCCATTATTTGATTTGGTATTCAGAGATGCGGTGAAAGGGTTCGCGGATAGAAGGGGGAGGGGCCGGAAAAGGTATTGGCAGCGATTGCGCTGATCCAGCCCACTGCCGCGAATGCGTCATTCCCGCAGCACGCGAAAAATTACATGGGAGGCGCCCTGAAATTACCGACACCCGGATCGATCTACACCGGGTAGCCGGAGCCACTGTCCATACGAATGCCGAGGCAATGCGCGACTTCAAGTTGGAGACGATGTCCGGGATCGGATATCACGGCGCACAATATTCTTCCTTTTCGGTCCTGGATGAGCCGGAAGAATGAACGGCATCTGATCAAGATCGAGATATGGGGCAATCATTTGCTGAACCTCATCTTGTTCAAATGGTCACATGCTCATGCGACGCGGATTGAAAATTCTGCTTGGTGGCGCGCTCGGCGTGATTGCGCTGCTGGTCCTCATTTTGGCGTTGCTGACGCTGTTCGACTGGAACCGGGCCAAGCCCTGGATCAACCAGAAGGTGAGCGAAGCCACCGACCGGCACTTCGCCATCAATGGCGACCTGTCGCTCAGCTGGGACCGCCCGACGACACCTTACCTCGGCTGGCGGCGCTGGATTCCGTGGCCGCATCTGCGCGCGCATGATGTGACCCTTGGCAATCCCGACTGGGCCAGCACCGGCCCGGACATGGCCCGGATCCAGCAGCTGGATTTCAACGTCAACCTGTTGCCGCTCCTGCGCAAGACCATCAGCGTGTCGTCGCTGGTCCTGACCGAGCCGAACCTGAACCTGGAACAGGACGAGAACGGCCGCAACAACTGGACCTTCAAGAAAAAGGATGAAGGCAAATCCGCCTGGCACATGGTGCTGCAGGATATCTCGATCACCAAGGGCACGGTGCGGCTCGTCGCGCAGGCGAAAAAGGCCGATGTCACGGCCCGCATCGATACCATCACCGATGGCGAAAACACGGGCGGCATCCGCTGGAAGATCAGTGGAAAACTCGATCGCGACAAGGTGGAAGGAAGCGGCAGGGCAGGTTCGCTGCTGTCGCTGCAGGAGCACAACAGCGACTATCCGGTCGAAGCCGAGCTGAAGGTTGGCTCGACCGAGATCAGCGCCAAGGGCACCCTGAACGACCCGGTGCACCTGAGCGCCCTCGACGTGAACCTGAAGATACTGGGTGCGAGCATGTCGCAGCTGTTTCCGCTCACCGGCATCGTTTTGCCCGCTACGCCGAAATTTTCGACCGAAGGCAGGGTGGTCGGGAAAATCGGCCTCGGCAGCACGCGCCTGCGCTATGAGAAGTTCACGGGGAAGGCCGGCAACAGCGACATTGCGGGCACGCTCGAATATATCCAGCAAAAGCCGCGGCCCCTGCTGCGTGGCGAAATCACTTCCAGCTACCTGAACTTCAAGGACCTCGGCGCGCTGGTCGGCGCCGATTCGCCCGAGGCGCAGAAAAAGCGCGGTGCCGAATCGAAGCAGCCGCCGGACAAGGTCTTGCCGGTCCAGAACTTCAAGACCGAACGCTGGAGCAAGATCGACGCGCAGGTGCAATTCTCCGGCGCAAAGATCGTCCGTACCGAGAACCTGCCGATCGATAACCTGTTCACGAAGGTCAGCCTCAACAACGGCGTGCTTTCCCTGGCGCCGCTGAATTTCGGCATAGCGGGAGGAAAGCTGAGCTCGGAGGTGAAGATCGACGGACATGCCGACCCGGCCAAGGCTTTCATGAAAATCGCGGCGCGCGGCATCAAGCTCAGGAACCTGTTCCCTTCGGTGGAATCGATGCAGGCCAGCCTGGGTGAAATCGGCGGCAATGCGGAACTGACCGCTGCCGGCAATTCCATTGCGGCGCTGCTCGGCTCATCCAATGGTGAAATCAAGGCACTGATCACCGAAGGCAGCATCAGCAAGTTCATCCTTGAAGCGATCGGATTGAATGTGGGCAGCGCCATCGTGGCCAAGGTATTCGGGGACCATGAAGTGAAGCTGAATTGCATGGCCAGCGATTTCAAGGTGACTGACGGATTGGTGGACACGCGCATGTTCGTGCTCGATACCGAGGATGCAACCATCTTCATGAATGGTTCGGTCAATCTGGCGACGGAAAAGCTGAACCTGGCGATCAATCCCCAAAGCAAGGGCGTACGCCTCATTTCTTTCCGCGCACCGTTCTATGTTCAGGGCACGTTCAAGAAGCCGGATATCTCGGTCGACAAAGGCGTTGTGGCAATGAAGGCGGGCGCGGCAACGGTACTTGGCACTGCGGCGGCGCCGCTGGCAGCCTTGCTGGCCCTGGTCAATCCCGGCCCGGCCGAAGACAGTCCTTGCGGCCAACTGCTGGCGCAGGCGCAGAAGAAGCCGGAGGCGCCCCCACCCGGAAAGACTGCGTCCGGCAAGACCGCAACCGAAAAATGACCCGATTCAGGCCGCAGTTGGCGCGTGCGGTACAGCCACCACCGTTCTTCAAACAGACATCATGTTCCTGTTCTTTTCCAGCCGGCTGGGCTGTCTCGGTTCGCTGATCGTTTCGATTGTGCTGACGCTGGTGCTGCTTTTCCTGTTTGGCGTGCTTTAGCGTCCGGCAGATGAACGGCCCGCGGTCCGTCATCTGCCAGTGCGAAGAAACAGCTGGACGACATGCTGCACTCAAGTTGCCGGAACGGCGCAGCGTTCGCTTGTGTGGCGACAAATTTTCACTTCAGTGCGATTGGTAAAATCGCGGAACTGCAGGTCCGGCAGCCCCGTCAAGGTTTCCCATGTCCAATTCCAGGTCGAAGCGGCATCTTACGTTCGCGCGCGGCAAGGCGGTGCGACGCGTGTTCATCGGGCTCGTCGCCTTGCTGCTGCTCTACGGCCTGTTCGGCTACTTCGTCCTGCCGGCCATCGTCAAGGCACAAACGCAAACCCTGATCGAAGAAAAGCTTCACCGACGCGCCACGCTTGGCCGGGTGGAAATCAATCCGTTCACCCTGGTCCTTACGCTGCGCGACTTCAAGCTGATGGAAGCCGACGGTGATACGCGGTTCGCTTCCTTCGACACCCTGACCGTCAATCTTTCTGCCGCGTCGGCACTGCACCTGGCGCCGGTGATCAAGGAAGTCCGCCTCGCCGGTCCCTACGTACACGTGGTGCGGCGGGCTGCCCACAGCTACAACTTCGATGACCTCACGGCCCTCGCTTCCGGCAAGCCGTCGAGCGGGCGGCCGGCGCGCTTTTCCGTCAGCAATATCCAGTTAGAACAAGGCCGTATCGACTTCGATGATCTGCCAGCGCGGGCAAGCCATGCCATTACCGGCCTCTCGCTTGGCATCCCCTTCATCTCTTCGCTGCCGGCGCAGGCGGACGTGTTCGTGGAGCCGCTGCTGCGGGCACAGGTCGACGGCGCGACGCTGCTGGCAAGAGGCAAGGCCCGTCCCTTTGCCGAGCCGAGGGAGGCCGTCGTGGAGCTGAATCTGGACAGCCTCGACCTTGCGCCGTTCGTCGACTACCTGCCCGCCGCGCCACGCTTTCATGTGCCCAGCGCCCGGCTCGAAGCGCGCCTGCAGGGCAGCTTCAGGCAACCCCGGAACGAGGCGCCCAGCCTGATACTGAGCGGAGATCTGGCCCTCAAGGCGCTGCAGATCAAGGACCTGCATGGAGCGCCGGTGCTCAAGCTGCCGGAACTCGCGCTGAGTCTGGCCAATACGGATGTGACCGGCGGCCGCGTCGAACTGACGAAAGCCGTGGCGACCGGCCTCGAGGCGGACCTGCGCCGCGAGCCGGACGGCCGCCTCAACCTGCAGCACCTGTTGCCGGCTTCGCGTGAAACTGCCGCGCAGGCCGAGCCGGCCTCGCCATTGCATGTCACGCTTGGCGAACTGGATATCCGCGGCGGCATGCTGCACTACACCGACAGCCAGCCGGCGCGGCCGATGCGTGCCGGCCTGGAGAAGCTCGACCTGACGCTGCGCGGACTGGTTCTGGATACCGTCAAAAAGACGCTGGTCGCGGACGAAGTCGTATCGGACAGCGCCAGCCTGTTCCTGCGCCAGGACAAGCGCGCGGAGCGGGCGGAGCCAGGAGTGCAGCCGGCCGGTGCCGCGTCGCCGGCACCGGAGCATGCGAAGCCGGCTGCCGGGAGCAATGCCTATGCCATGCGCGTGGACCGGCTGCGGATCGAAAACTGGACGGCGCGCGTGGAAGACCATAACCGGCCCGAGCCCGCCGTGGCAGTCATCGCGCCGCTCAGCCTGTCGCTGCACGGCTTGTCGACCGCCTCGCAGACGCCGGCGCAAATGGCATTGAAAGCGTCCGTAAACCGGACCGGCCGCGTACTGCTGAATGGCAGCGTCGGCCTTGCGCCATTCCGGACCGACCTGGCGCTCGATCTGGACGGCGTGGACCTGCTGCCCCTGCAACCCCTGATCGCCGACCGCATCAATCTGCGCTTTACCGGCGCCAGCCTCTCCGGCAAGGGGCGGCTGCAACTCGCCACCGGCAAGGATGGCGAATTGAGCGGCGGCTTCCGCGGCGATGCGAGCCTGAATGATCTGGCGGCGGCAGACCCGTCGAACGGCAGGGATTTCCTGCGCTGGAAATCGCTGTTCTTTGGCGGCATGGAGGTCCGGTTGCAACCGTTCGCCATGGCCGTCGACAACATGGCCCTGCGCGACTTCTTTGCCCGCGTCATCATCGACCCGAGCGGACGCATCAACCTGCAGAACATCGTGCGCAGCCGATCCGCCGGGCCGAACGCGGCGCCCGCCAATGCCGGGCGTGCATCCGGCGGGAATGCGCAAGGCCGGCCCGCATCCGTGCAGCGGCAGATGCCGCCGGTCAGCATTCGCAGGCTCACTTTCCAGGGCGGCAGGGTGCGCTTTTCCGACAACTTCATCCGGCCAAATTATTCGGCCAGCCTGATGAATTTCAGCGGCGTCGTGACGGGCCTGTCCTCCGACCCGTCCGCCACGGCGAACGTCAACCTGCGCGGCGAGGTCAACCGCGCGCCGCTGTCGATCGCCGGCCGCGTCAATCCCCTGCGCGGCGATCTTTTTCTGGATCTGAACGCCAATGTGCGCGGCATGGAACTCGCCACGCTTTCCGCCTATGCGGACCGCTACCTCGGCTATGGAATCGAGAAGGGCAAGCTGTCGTTCGAAGTGAACTATCACGTCGAGAACCGCCAGCTCAGCGCCACGAACCGGCTGATCCTGGACCAGCTGACGCTGAACGAGGCAAGCGCAAGTAATGCCGCAACCAGGCTGCCGGTCAAGCTGGCGGTTGCGCTGCTGCAGGACCGCAATGGCGTCATCGATGTCAATGTGCCGATTGAAGGATCGCTCGACGATCCGCAATTCTCCATCGGCGGCATCATCCTCAAGGTGATCGGCAATGCCGTCGTCAAGGCGGTCAGCCAGCCGTTTGCCCTGCTGGGCTCGGTGTTCGGAGGCGGCAGCGGCGGAGAAATGTCATCTGTGAGCTTCGAGCCCGGCCGGGCGGCCATCACGCCGGCGACCGAAGCGAAGCTTCGTTCCCTGGCCTCGGCGCTGGCCAACCGGCCGGCGCTGAAACTTGACATCACCGGTTGGGCCGGGGGCGAAGCGGACCTCGAAGGATTGAAGCGCGTCGCGATTGAGCGCAAGGTACGCGCCCTCAAGCTTCAGGATCTGCGGGCGCGCGGGCAAGCCGCCGAGCTTGCCAGTGTCAGCGTAAACGCGGACGAATATCCGGCGCTGCTGGGCCGGGTGTACAGGGAAGAAAAATTCCCGAAGCCGCGCAACCTGATCGGCTTGCAGAAGCGCTTGCCGGTGGAGGAAATGGAAAGGCTCATGATGGCGCACACCGAGATCGACGACAGCGACCTGATCGGACTCGCCAACCGGCGTGCCCAGGCAGTCAAGGACTGGCTGACGAACGCCGGCCAGGTTACGGGCGAGCGCATCTTCATCCTCGCATCGCGCTCCGGCCAGTCGGAATCGAAGCAGGGTGAGGGCGCCGCGCCACAGAACAGGGTGGATTTTTCGTTGCGGTAGACGCACCGCCGTGCGGGTAGGCGCAGTCCCGTGATTGGCATACAATCGCGTCTTGCTCCGGCCGCTCCGGCGAGCAGGAGGCAATCCCGCTTTCGCGGTTCAACCATCAATTATCAGCAAAGGAATCTCTGCGCCATGAGCAACGGACAAGTCCACCTGTCGATTCGTGACGGCATCGCCTCCATCGTGTTCGATCGCCCGGAAGCCCGCAATGCAATGACCTGGGCCATGTATGAAGAGCTGGCGAGCATTTGCGAGCGCATCAGCAAGGATCCGGCGGTCCGCGTGGCCACCTTCCGTGGCGCAGGCGGGGAAGCCTTCGTGGCGGGGACTGATATCGAACAATTCCGCGCATTCACGGGCGGGGACGATGGCGTCGCCTACGAAAAGAAGATCGATGCGCAGATCGAACAGATCGAGCGCCTGCCGATGCCGACGGTCGCCATCGTGGAAGGATGGGCGATCGGCGGCGGCCTGGCGATTTCGGCGGCCTGCGATTTTCGCATCGCCACGCCGCAGGCTTCGTTCGGCGTGCCGATTGCGCGCACGCTCGGCAATTGCCTGTCCATGGCGAACACGGCCCGGGTTCTTGCGGCATTCGGCGTGAGCCGCGCGAAGCGGCTGCTGCTGCTGGCCGACACCATCGGCGCGGAGGAAGCGAAGGAATGCGGTTTCGTCACCGAGATCGCGGAAGCGGCCGAACTCGATGCCAAGGCCGAAGCCTTGTGCAGCCGCCTGGCCAAGAATGCCCCGGTCACCATGCGCGCTTCCAAGGAAGCCATGCGCCGCATCGTGACGGAAGGTTTGCCCCCGGGCGAGGACCTGATCCGCGCCTGCTACGGCAGCAAGGATTTCAAGGCTGGCGTGGAAGCCTTCATGGAAAAGAAGCGCCCGGTGTGGAGCGGTTCCTGATCACCGTGCAATCGGTCCCGGCACGGCGTCGGATGCAGCATGCCGCGCCTGGGCATTTTGTCATGAGCGAGGGCGGCGTGCGGCGGGCTTGCCATGCCGCTGCCGGCGCCTGCAATAAGCATGCATCTCGGATCGACTCTGCGCGATAAGGCCCGCGCGCTCAAGCGGGAAACCGTCGCTCTCTACTTTGCGGTGCGCGATCCGCGCACGCCGCTCGCCGCGAAAATCGTTGCCGGCCTGGTGGCCGCCTACGCATTGAGCCCGATCGATTTGATCCCCGATTTCATTCCGGTGCTGGGTTATCTGGATGATGTCATTCTGGTTCCCCTCGGCATCGCACTGGCAATCCGGATGATTCCGGAGAATGTGCTTGCGGATGCAAGAGCGAAGGCTGCCTCTGCCTTGGCCAAGCCGAAAAGTTACTTCGCGGCGGTGGTGGTGATCATTCTGTGGCTGTCGGCAGCCGTTCTTTTCTCGCTATGGCTCGTCCACGCATTCGACAAGGCTTGAGGCCGTCACCGGGGCATTCAGCGATCCCAGGCGACGGCCGTACTGCCTGCAATTGGTCGCATGGTCTTTAAGCCTCTTCAAGCTGCCTTGATTTTAATCAGGTCCAATATTTCCTTATGGATCAAATGCTTGGGTGGAATCCAGTTGTTTATCCACAAGATTAGCCACAGGAAATGTGGGTAATATTTCCTTTCGTCATTTATGAAGCAACGACCTTGGTCTTCTTGTTCTGGTTGCCCGTCCGGCAAAGACTGAATGGATGAAAAGATCCAGATCTGCGCACATCGTCTTCTCCTACTTCAAGCAGGAAGCTCTCCCCGATTTCGTCATCCTCCATGATAGGGATCTCTAGGGTCGAACACATGTTGAGTGATGCCTACGGGGCCATCCTCGCTGCTCATTCCCATTCCACCCGAGCTCATGGAGCCGCAGCTGGCCAATAGAATGACGCCCAGGGCGCCTAATATGAGAGGGAAATACTTCATCGTGTCTCTCCTGAAAAATTGTCAATCAAGGCCTCCAGAATGGATGGAGGACCTTTCACTATAGGTGGCCGGACAAGGAATACCAGTTCGGGACGCACCCGACCATGGCCATGCATCGCGCATGCCAAGTACGCCCCGCCGAACCCTTCTCTTGCAGGAAAAGCACCCATCCTGCTGCCATCTGCCTTGATCCGTCGCAACAATTGCTTGCACTCTTGTGCGGCCAAGCCTGTTAAAGTTCGGCACTAGGTTTTATCCATGGAGGATGGCGGTGTCACGCTATTCATTCATTTCATCCATTTCTTCCGTCCTGTCCCGCTGGAGCAAGCAACCGTTGAAACATCGCATCCTGCAAGCCATCGCGGCCATGTGTGCGGCCGGTGCGCTTGCGGGCGTGCTGCTTGCCGCATATGTCTTTCTGGCCATTGCGCCGAACCTGCCCGCAATCGATGCATTGACCGATTACCGCCCCAAGATGCCCTTGCGGGTATTCACGGCCGACAATGTTCTGATTGGCGAATTCGGCGAAGAGCGGCGCGACTTCGTGCCGATCCGCGAAATGCCGGAGGTGATGAAGAAGGCCATCATCGCGATCGAAGACAGCGATTTCTATGAGCATGGCGGCGTCGATTTCATCGGCGTGGTGCGTGCCGGCCTGGCCAACCTGCGCAGCAGCCGCTCGCAGGGCGCCTCCACCATCACCATGCAGGTCGCGCGCAACTTTCTCCTGACGAAGAAGAAAACCTACGGGCGCAAGCTGCAGGAAATCCTGCTGGCCTACAAGATCGAAGGCAAGCTGAGCAAGGACCAGATCCTCGAGCTGTACATGAACCAGATCTACCTCGGCGAGCGGGCTTACGGCTTCGGCAGCGCGGCGCGCATCTATTTCGGCAAACCGATCCAGAATGTGACGATCGCGGAAGCCGCGATGCTGGCCGGCCTGCCGAAAGCACCCGCCACGGCCAATCCAGTGGTGAATCCAAAGCGCGCCCGGGAACGCCAGCAATACATCCTCAAGCGCATGCGCGAGCTCGGCTATATCACCGAGGCGCAGTATGCGGCGGCAACCAGGGAAAAACTCTCCCTGCAAGGCGAAGGCTATCGCTTCCGTACCCATGCGGAATACGCCGCGGAAGCGGTGCGCCAGACGATGTATGCGCAATACAAGGATGAGATCTACACCAGCGGCATGAGTGTCTACACCACGCTCACCAAGGCCGACCAGGATGCCGCCTATGCGGCGGTGCGCGCCGGCGTGATGGATTACGAGCGGCGTCATGGCTACCGCGGGCCGGAAGACTTTATCGAATTGCCGCGCGATGCCGAAGAGCGGCAGCAAGCCATCGATGAAATTCTGACCAGGCATCCGGACAGCGACGACCTGCGATCGGCCGTCGTCACCGCGGCTTCGCCGAAGCTGGTGCGGGCCGAGCTGCTGTCGGGCGATACCATCGAGATGAGCGGCGAAGGCTTGCGCTTCGCCGCCTCCGCGCTGTCGACCAAAACCCGCGCCAAGAACCGGATCCGTCCCGGCTCGGTGATCCGGGTGGTGAAGGATGGAAAGGGCAGGTGGTCGATCACCCAGTTGCCGGAAGTGTCGGCCGCCCTCGTTGCGCTGGATGCCAAAAATGGCGGGATCCGCGCGCTGGTCGGCGGCTTCGATTTTGGCATGAGCCAGTTCGACCATGTCAGCCAGGCATGGCGCCAGCCCGGCTCCACCATCAAGCCCTTCATCTATTCAGCGGCGCTGGAGAAGGGATTTTCGCCGGCCACCGAGATCAACGATGAGCCGCTGTCGGAAGACGAGGCGCACAGCGGCACCGACAAATGGAACCCGTCGAACGACGACGGCAATTACGACGGGCCGGTGACCATGCGCACCGGCCTGAAAAAATCCAAGAACCTGGTATCGGTGCGGATCCTGCGCGCGATCACGCCCGCGTATGCACGCGAGTACCTTACCCGCTTCGGCTTCGACGCGGAACGGCATCCCGAGAATCTCACCATGACGCTTGGCACCGGCGCGGTGACCCCGCTGCAACTGGCGGGCGCCTACGCCGTATTCGCCAACGGCGGGGCACGCATCGCCCCCTGGCTGATACGCAAGATTGTCGATGCACACGGCAATGTGCTGTCGGAGACCCAGCCCGCGAGCGCGGACGACCAGGCCGCACGGGTGCTCGACCCGCGCAATGCCTTCATCATGGACAGCATGCTGCGCGACGTGGTGCGGTCCGGCACAGGCTACCTGGCCACCCAGAAACTGAAGCGCGGGGACCTCGCCGGCAAGACGGGAACGACGAACGACGCCGTCGACGGCTGGTTCGCCGGATACGGCGGCGACGTGGTGGCGGTCGCCTGGATGGGCTACGACCAGCCCAAGTCCCTAGGCGGGCGCGAATTCGGCGGCACCCTGGCGCTGCCGATGTGGATCGACTACATGCGCAGCGCCCTGCGCGGGGTGCCGGAAGCCAGGCGGGCAGTGCCAGCCGGTCTGGTCCAGAACGAAGGCGACTGGACCTACGAGGAGTACCTCAACGGCAATGCCGTCACGGCACTGGATGTCGATACGGGCAAGAGCTTCTGGGATCGGCTGTTCGGCAGTCCTCCCGCGGTGCCGAAGCCCGATGACCAGGAAAAAAAGCGGTTCGAGGAGATTTATCACGGCGGATAGCGCCGAATCAAACTTCATCGGTTCCAAAGACGCAACAAGGCTGCTAAAATACGCGGCTCGACAAGCTTTCAGCCAGCCACCGGCATGGCGGGAAGCGCGTCTCGTGGAGTAGCCGCTGTAGCTCAGTCGGTAGAGCAGCGCATTCGTAATGCGAAGGTCACCAGTTCGATTCCGGTCAGCGGCACCAAGTCTTTATGCAGGTTTCCGGCCCCTAAAAAAATAAATGGGGCGCTTACATCACCCCATTGTAGGAATTTGCAGGAAGCACAGCATGCTACTGCTTCTCCTGTACCTGCCCGCTTCCCCTGCAAGATATCTGCCGCCACATACTGTCCCCCAGGACCCCGTCGTTTCGACAGTGCAGACTTTAAGAAAGGTCTCCTTGAGACTTGTGCACTGAGGCCGGGACGAACGGTCACCTGTTTTTTACACCTTCCCAGCATCGGTCTTCGGTCTGCCTCACACCATTGCCTGGCGTAGTCCATCCGTTTACGCAAGGCAGAAACCAGCGACAGCGGCAGCAAGGTCACCCGGTCTTTCGTGTCGCTGGAAATCGACATCCTTAAGCCCAGGCTGAGCACATTCCAGCAGGAGCACGCCCTATACAACAGGCAGGCAATCAATGGGTGACGGCCACATCGTTCACTCGGCTAACCTATCCCGCCCAAACTAGTCAGGAACGGTTTAACTACCGATTCTGCGACGATTTCGGACTAGATCGGGTAGCAGGCCAGAGGGGCGGCACCATTTGCGGCCCTTTTTACTGGTGCGAGTCGATACACCTACTCATGCAAATATTTGTACTCATAAGCGCCGATGTCGACTGCCGCGCCTTGCGGGCGCGGTGTCCCGCCGAGGTCCGTGGATGGGGAAAACTTGGGAGTACCCTTGTCGATTGCAGGCGAGCCCGGCGCGAGATGATAGTCGCCGCCACCGTCCTGGCTATAGTTCACGAATTGCGGGTCAGCGGTCACGTCGCCGGAATGGCTTAAGTCGTTCTGAAGCTGCCAGTCCACGCCGCTGTTCATGTACAGCAAGTTGTTGGTGTAGGTATTCCGGGTGCCGGTGGCCCCGGTTTCCTTGATCCCGAAGATATTGTCGACCACGATGTTGTTCGAGACGTGAATGTCGTCGGCAGGACCGCTGGTGTGATAAAAATCCCCGCCACCGACCAGGATCCCGTAGGCGGATGCAAAGACGGTATTGTTTGCAATGGTAACGCCAGCTGCATCGTGCCAAAGGTGAATGCGTACCGGTTATCGTTAGTGTGAAACCGTATCCGATACTTCGAGAGGCTGCTTCGACCAAAGAGGCGGCTCTGTTTATATAGCCGGGAAATCCCCTACTTAACTAATTCATTGCGGAGCTTGCTTAGGCGCCGGCTTTCGCAATTCCGCGTAGCCTTCCGCTGCTTAATAAAAAACAGATCGCATCAAAGGCCGTGGTTTGTGTTCCTTTATCTTGTTCCGATTGAGATCGAACTGCTTCCAGGGTTTTCACCAGCTTCTTGCTGCCTGTGAGCATGTCCATTGTTACTGTTGCTTGGCATTTGAAAAATTGCGTCTTCCTTGGCACTGGTTAAGCTTGTTGGGGAGCAAAACCTCACATGTCTGCCTTCCGGATTTCCGCGGCGCCCGCTTCGACATGCGACGGTGCAAAAGTTTCTATTTTTGCATGCTTTTCAATTCAGGCTGGTTCCGAGAATCGATCAAAAAACTGAATGAAAGTGCTTTGTACCCACAGGCATTGATCGAAATTTAATACTTATTTTCCAAAGTCGTCGCAACTATATTGATAACAATTTGGCGTGCTCCGAAAAGCAGGCGTCAGAAACCTGTCTATCGTATCTTCGGCAGATGCGAAGGCATAGGAACAGTAGAGGACATCTCCATTCGACCGGATTTCAGAAGTGGCTAATTTCAGTGAGATTGCTGCAGCACTGAATTGGCAATCCGAGAGTCTTGAAAACGGCCGGAAATTTCACGCCATTGCTAGCGTACGAGTGATGAGTCGGCATCGCGCAAAATGCGAATCGGCAATAAGCCTGGGAAACCCACGGAGAAATTGCAGAGTGATGATGGGATGCTGATGCTGCTCATAACTGCAGCGGGATTCGAATTGCGAAGTACGCTGATGAAGCAGCGAGAACTCGCTCTTAAGCGGACGGCGTTTTGTCGAGAGCGAAAATTTTTAGGATCAGTTAATCAATTGCTCGCGATTCGTCAGGTCCTCAGTGCTAAAAACGGATTAGAGGCGATCGACACATTATGCTGTATCTAAGGACCTCGAGCGTAAGGCTGCCGGAGCCGAAAACTGGTATGGCCCTCGCGGGATATGCAAATCGCCGGACCTTGACATCGGTCGATGGCCACCTTACTGCGAATTTCGCCTGCCTGAGTGATAACGATTCCAATGAGATTATCGTCGGAAGTATTGATACCCTATTTATAAGCAAAAAATTACTTGAGGATATAAATAAAAAGACAGGTTCAAGTTCAAAACTCTTATTGTTTTCTACGCATACTCATAATGCTCCATCGCTAGCCAATGAGCTGCCTCTTCTTGGAGAGGTAAATCCAGTTTGGTATGCAGAAGTGTTGGACCTTCTGGCATACGAAATCAATAAGCTGCGGCACCGTCCCGCGGTGCAAGTCACTGTCTCCTATGGGGAAAAGAATACAGATTTAAACGTTAACCGTCGCAAAAATAGTTATGCGCTGGACTACCGAAAACTGGCGAGAGGAAAATTTTCATTCGGACGCAAGATCTGCTTGGCGCCTAACAAGCACGGGGTGATAGACCACCGCGTGAGACTTTTTTCATTTGAAAGTGAAACAGGAACTCGCTGCATCCTTTGGTCGTTTGCAGCCCACGCAGCTTTTTACCCTAATCACCGCTCCGTATCTGCGGATTTTCCGGGTGCCATAAGAGAAAAGCTACATGAAATATACGGCGATCAATGCTGCATCATTTATGTCCCCGGCTTGGCGGGCTCTGCAATTCCTTATCGTGAGCAAGGGATACTTGTCTCTCCTAAGACATGGCTCGCCAGGCTTTTACCATTTCATCCGGCACTTCCTGGTTACAGTGTAAAAAGCTTCAAACGGTGGACTGCACGCTTGATGAAGGCAATCCAGTCTGCATGCGACAATCGAAAGCCGATCTGCCAAGACGGGAAGATCTCCCTTCGCGAAGAAATTATTCCAAATATTCTCGTGAGCCATGACAGGAAAAATGGCGTGGATTTGATGGCTTCCTATTTGTCCCTCGGAGCAAATGTAGGCTTGCTCGCATACAGCGGAGAAATGCTCGGTGAATGGTCACAATATTTAATGCACTTGCCATTAGATCGAATCATTGCAACCGGCTATGCGGGAGGGGACTGCCTGTATATTCCGCCTTCCAGTGAATTGTCCAAAGGCGGATATGAAGTCGATGGGTTTAAATTCTATTTCAGTTTGGACGGGAGTTTTCAGGAAGATATTACGGACTGCGTAGTGAAAGCTACCGAAGGATTAGTTTCAAATGAACAAGTTGATAACCGGCGATCAGATCCTGGAAGGTCTTACTCAGCTAGGTATTAAAAAGGGCGACACTCTGTATGTCCGTGCCAGAGTGTCCGCAGTCGGTAGAACAGCCGAAAAAAATGTGCTGCTCTTATCCATTATTGACGCTATAGGGTCCGAAGGCACTGCTATTTTTCCGGCCTTCACAGGGTATGGATTAAGATGGGCCAGAAATAAAAAGAAGTTTTCATCCAGCTCCACGTCGCGGTCTGGCCTGTTATCGCAGTTGGCTCTGGATCACCCAAGTGCAATTAGATCATTACATCCATCTCATTCGTTTGTCGCAATAGGACCAAAAGCTCGTGACCTTCTCTTTGATCACGATCACACGAAATCGGCTTTTTATCCCGTTAAAAAGATGATCGAAAATAAGTGCAAAATGCTTCTAATCGGTTGCAACAAAGAGAGCCCCGGATTTTCAACGGTCCATTACGCGCAGGAGCAACTTCGGCTAAGTCACGGACACCTGACGAAGTTCCTTTGTAGCGTCCAAATTGAAGTCAATAATAAGTGGGTTGATTGGCGTCCAGTAGAAGACCCGGGGTGCAGTAGGGGATTCGACAAGCTGTATAGACAATACATCCACGACGAGATACTGACAGTTGGCCGGATTGGAAATGCATATTCGCTTTTGGCCAACGCGCAAGACTTATACAAGATTGATCACGAGATTCTTTCTAAGAATCCCTTGGCCGTCCTCTGTGACGATCAAGCCTGCATTTCATGCAGGGGTCTACGCTCATACAATTTATTGGCTATGCCACTAGGTATTGCCCGGCACGCATATCAGAGGTTCTCGAAGCGGCTTTCTGTTCTTCGGTCTTAAAGTTTAGTAAAAACGACCGCGGTGAATGCTTATGGGAATGCGGCAGGCACTATTTATATTCGAATGCGCCGATGTCGACTGCCGCGCCTTGCGGGCGCGGTGTCCCGTCGAGGTCCGTGGATGGGGAAAACTTGGGAGTACCCTTGTCGATTGCAGGCGAGCCCGGCGCGAGATGATAGTCGCCGCCACCGTCCTGGCTATAGTTCACGAATTGCGGGTCAGCGGTCACGTCGCCGGAATGGCTTAAGTCGTTCTGAAGCTGCCAGTCCACGCCGCTGTTCATGTACAGCAAGTTGTTGGTGTAGGTATTCCGGGTGCCGGTGGCCCCGGTTTCTTTGATCCCGAAGATATTGTCGACCACGATGTTGTTCGAGACGTGAATGTCGTCGGCAGGACCGCTGGTGTGATAAAAATCCCCGCCACCGACCAGGATCCCGTAGGCGGATGCAAAGACGGTATTGTTTGCAATGGTAACGCCAGCTGCATCGTGCCAAAGGTGAATGCCCGCATAACCAATCTGATAAACAAGATTGTTCTCGACGGTGCCGGACGTCCCGATGTACACACCATGAATGAATTCGCAGCTGGCCGAACCTACGTGGTCAATCACGTTACCAGACACATCATCGTTGACGCCGAAGTAAAAGTGGTCAGTCACGACGGCAGCACCGCCATTGTTCGTGCATAGCGCCGGATCCGTCGCAATGTTATGTACATGGTTGTTTTTCACGGCGGTAAAAGAGCTTGGCACGTAGATGCCGGTAGTCCATGGCAAGCCATTGCGCGCGGATGTTCCATCAATTTCAAAGCCTTCGATATCCACGTAATCGCCTTCGTTGATCCATGCTGAGCGTTCCGCCGAGTTCTCCGGCGGAACAATCCTTGCAGACAAGGGGATATCGGCGATGTAACGGATGCGTGCGGCGGCATTGCCGCTGGCGCTTGTGCGGAAGCTGCCCTCATAAGTACCAGATGCAACATGAATGATGGTACCCGGGCCGGCGATGCTGGACGCCTTCACGATTGTTCTCAAGGGAGCAACCTGGGTTCCAGGATTGGAATCCGATCCTGTGGTGGCGACATAGATATCGGATGTTGTGCCTGATGATGTTGGCCCAGGCGAGATTCCGACTGCGCTGTCGCCCTGCGGTCCCTGTGCATCTCCGCCTCCTCCTCCACATGCAATGAGCATGGCAGAAAAAACCGAACCGAAAATCAGGGGTTTGCGGGTGCCGGTGAAATATGAACAGGACACGTCAGTGCTCCGCTGGATCAATGGGGGCCCAGTGCAAATAGACAAGCCGGCCAATTCCCGGCCCGTAAAGACTGGTACCGGATGCGGAGTTGCGCTTCCAAACAGATCGGGCCATGCTCTTTCCCAGAATCATCAGCATGGATACATCGCATGCGACCGATTGCCGAACATCGGCCCGGCTCCCGCGTACGCGCCATTTGCTTTATGAGCCATAGAACGGCATCGCCAGAAAATAGCTAGACCGAACCGATATCCGTTAGTTTTGATTCATCGAAAAATTGAATCAAATGCGCCGTGTCGCCGAACAGATTAGATGGTTCAACGATATCGATGGAGGACGCTGCTCCGGCCGTCCAGTATCAGCACCTATGATGTGTGCGGAGTACAGAGATATTGAGCATGATGGTGGCGGCGTGTAGTGTGTCCGACTATGTACGGAAATATTCCGGGGCAGGAACCCCGACTGCACCAAAAAAAAAGGCATTCCGGGAGGAAGCCCGGAATGCCCAGTTAAGTTGGACAGGTTTCTACTGTCTCAGCGTACGCTTATTGTACTTTGTACTCGTATGCTCCGATATCGATACCTGTGCCCTGTGGGCGGGAGACCCCGGCAATATCGGTTCCCGGTGCATAGGTCGTGAGCCCTTTGTCGATTGCTGGTGATGCCGATTTCAGTCGATAGTCACCGCCGCCGGTACGCACATAGTTCACGAATTGCGGGTCAGCGGTAATCGTTCCACTGGTACGGGTCAAGCTTCCGCTGGTGAGAGAAAGATTGCTGCCCCCGTTACCGTAGACCAGATTGTTACGGTAAGTATTGTTGGAGCCGATCCCCAACGGTCCGGAGCCCTCACCAATGCCGATGCCTCTGTTGTCGAACACGATGTTGTTGTGCACGTTGAAGTAGTCAGGCGCAGTGGTCAGGTGATACATGCCGTTAGCGCTCATTACAATGCCGCGATCGGCATTGAAGACCGTATTGTTGATCACGTCAGCATTCGTCGCATCGTGGTAGAAGACGATACCGTCGGATCCGATGGCATAGACCAGATTGTTCTTGACCTTCATGTACGCGCTCTGGCCATAGATGCCGCTGATCGTGCCGCAACCCGAGAAGCCCACATGATCAACCGTGTTATTAAGGATCTCATGATGGTGCTGGCTGCTATACCCGTCAGTCACAATGCCTGCACCGCCATTGCTGTCGCAAGCGCCTGAAGTATAGATATTGTGAACGTGGTTATTCTGCACGACCGAGTTCGAACCTGCCATTCTCAGACCAATGCGCCAGGCGGTGCCGCCTTGACCATCAATATCGAAGCCGCTGATCGTCGTGTAGCTGCCACTGTCATTCCACGCGGTGCCCGAACTGCTGCCCGGGACGAGCTTCGCACCCCCTAAGACGTCCGAGACGTAGTAAATGCGTCCGGTCGACGTGCCGCTTGCGCTAGTGGAGATGCTGCCGGAATACGTGCCCGGAGCGACGTGGACGACCGTGCTGGGTTTGGCGACACTCGCTGCTTTTGCGATGGTCTTGAACGGCGCTGCCTGGGTTCCAGCATTGCTATCCGATCCAGTGGTCGCTACGTAGAGATGATAGGTTGCCGCGTAGGTTGGCGTGGTCGTGCCAGCGGTCGTGCCGCTTGTTGTGCCAGTTCCCGTACCAGTCGTTGTGCCGGTAGTCGTCCCGGTAGTCGTTCCTGTAGTGGTGCCGGTGGTCGAGCCAGTCCCCGTGCCGGTCGTTGTGCCGGTAGTCGTACCCGTGGTCGTGCCAGTGGTTGTGCCGGTAGTCGTACCCGTGGTTGTCGATGCCGTTGTCCACTCGTATGCCCCGATGTCCACTGCTGCGCCCTGGGGACGGGCTACGCCATTGAGGTCAGTTGCCGGAGCATTGGTCGCGTTACCCTTATCGATTGCCGGCGAGGTGCTTTGCAGGCGATAGTCGCCGCCGCCCGTCCGGATATAGTTGACGAACTGAGGCGGTGCAGTAACGGTGCCGCTCTCATGTGGCTGGTTGGTAGAAGTGAGCGACATGTTGGTACCATTGCCATAGACCAGGTTGTTGTAATACGAGTTGTTCTGGCCGATCCCAAGAGGTCCTGATCCTTCCCCGATACCTATTGAGGTATTGTCATACACGATGTTGTTGAACACATTGAAGTAGTCCGGGGCAGACGTCAGATGGTACATGCCGTTGGCACTGAGGACGATGCCGCGATTGCTGTTGAACACGGTGTTGTTGCCAATGTTCGCGTGCGTTGCATCATGGTAGGACACGATGCCGTCCGCGCCGATCGCATACACCAGGTTGTTTTTGACGTCGGTATAGGCGCCTTGCATATAAATGCCGCTGATGGTGCCGCATCCGCTGAAGCCGATGTGGTCCACCACGTTATTCAATATCCGGTGGTCTTCTTGGCCATCATAGCCATCCGTGACAATGCCGCCGCCGCCGTTGGAGTCGCAGCCCTGGGCGGAACTGCTCCAGACGTTATGAACGTGGCTGTTTTCGACTGTTGCATGCGAGCCAGTGATATATACGCCGATGCGCCAGGACGATGAGCCGCCGCCGTCGATATCGAAGCCGCTGATAGTCACGTGGCTGCCGCTATTCTGCCAGCCGATCGTTTCTGTGCTGGAGGGAACAATTTTCGCACCCCACTTCACATCGGATACGTAATAGATGCGTGCGCCGTCCAGGCCGCTCGCGCTCGTCGAAACACCGCCAACATAAGTGCCGGGAGCAACGTGAACGATGGTATCGGGCTTGGCGACGCTTGCAGCCTTAGCGATGGTCTTGAAAGGGGCTGTCTGCGTCCCTGGGTTGGAATCGGAACCGGTGGTGGCAACGTAGAGATGATTGGTCGCCGTATATGCAGACGTTGAATCCGTGCTGGCGGTTGGAGAAGTAGTTGTGGTGCCGGACGTTGTGCCAGTCGTGGTGGAGCCGGTTGAAGTATTCGTGTTCCTGTTTTTTATGCGGCCTTTTGCAAGCAGCACGGCATCGCTTTGGTCACTGGTGTCCGTGCTGGTATCACCACCTCCGCCGCCACATGCAGCCAATAACACTGCAGCGCAAGCGCATGAAAGCGCACTGATTGAAAACGGTTTGAATGACTTTGAGTGAAGCAAAACTGATCTCCCTGATGAAGCGGCGACTATGGACGCCTGTACGAAAACGCTTCATCAGAGCATTGATCAAAAGAAATAGTTCCTATGGGAATCAAATAAATTCCGTGAATTTGCAACGTTTTGTAAGCAAGTTAGCCGCAGATAGACCAACTATCTGTCTAAAAAGACGTTTGATTGTCAGGAAGTGCAGGGATGTTCGAAGAAGCTAAAAGGCATTGCGGATAGGGGAGTGATGCTGCATCCACGCTGCGACGTGGCGGAAGATTTCACATTGGGGCATGACGCCGTGATCGGCTCAATTAATCTAAAAACTAAATAGAAGACGCGGTTAGTGCCCGGCAACCATCGAAATTTCATACTTATTTTTTGCTCGCTCGCTGCCTACATTGAAGGAAGCCCAGGACATCCGGTGTCTGGAAGGAATGGTCTACTTTCATTATTCAGAGAAGAAGACCTGCTAGCTGGTCAATACATCATTGGTCATCTGAGTTCCTTCCTCTTCCCGTAACTTTACGGATTTATCGAATGAACCAACTGCGTCACCCATTGCTACCGTCCCAACTGGCGCCCCAGCAAATACCGATAAGGTTGGAGGAGAGCGACGATACGCTGGATGTTTCGGAATATCTAAAGCCCTTGGTCGAGCACAGATGGCTGATCGTATTCATTGCCGTGCTCGTCACCTTGCTTGGGTTGGCCTATACATTCATTGCAAAGCCGGTGTATCAGGCCAATATGCTGGTGCAGGTCGATGAAAACGCCATACAGAGCAGGAATATTCTCACTGACATCAATGGCGTATTCGAAAAAAAGATGGGAGTCAGCACTGAGATGGAAGTGCTGCGCTCACGCAATGTACTGGATGGCGTCATCAGCAGCACGCATTCATATATTGCCGTCGAGCCTAAATACTTCCCTATGGTCGGTTCCTTGATTGCACGTCTTCATCCCTATTTCTCCGTCCCTGATCTGCTCGGACTTCGGAGTTCCAGTGGTTACGCATGGGGCGATGAGCAAGCCTCGGTGTCGCAATTCAATGTTCCAGAAGAATTGGAGGGGAAGAAATTTTCCCTCACTTTCCTGGGAGACGGAAAATACCGCCTCCGCCAGCAACGGCAAGGAATTGACATCGAAGGAACAGTTGGCGAAATGCTCAAAGTGCCTTTTCAACAGGGTGCAATCGAACTGCAGGTCGATCGCATTCGAGCCTATCCTGGCGCCGAATTTGCACTGACTCGAATTCCTCAAATCGATGCCATTGAGCGCCTGCAGAACTCGCTCCAGATTTCCGAGAAAGGAAAGCAGTCAGGCATCATCAATGTCGCGCTTGCAGGGAATGACCCAAGGCTTATCACCAGGATCGTGAATGAAGTCGGGCGGGAATATATCCGGCAAACCGTAGATCACAAGGCCGATGAAGCCGAGAAGTCGCTCGTTTTCCTGAACCAGCAACTGCCTCAACTGAAGCGCGAACTGGAAAATGCCGAAGCCAAGTACAACCAGATCCGAAACAGCTATGGCACTGTCGACCTGGGCGAGGAGGCCAAGGTGATCGTGCAGCAGGCGGCTTCCAACCAGACGAAGCTGGTTGAACTGCGGCAGAGACGACAGGAATTGCTGAGTCGCTTCGCTGACGAACATCCGGCTGTGGTAACGGTCAATCAGCAGATCCGCGACATTAGCAATGAACTCAACCTCATCAATGGAAAAATCAAGCGCATGCCCTCCATCGAGCAAGAGGTCTTGCGCGCTACCCGGGATGTCAAGGTCAACACCGAGCTTTACACCAATCTGTTGAGCACGGCGCAGCAGTTGCGGCAAGTCAGTGCAAGCCGGCTTGGAGGCGCTCGCTTGCTTGATACGGCGGCCGTTCCCACCAAGCCAATCAAACCGAACCGACCCACCGTCGTATCAGTGGCTGCCTTATTGGGTGTTGCGCTGGGTGTCGCAGCTGCCTTCATCAGAAAAAAGATGAACGGGGAAATGCCAGATCCGCATATGGTAGAAAACCGGCTTGGATTATCGGTCAGCGCCACCATCCCGCACAGCCAGGACCAGGAACGGATGTACGCACAGATTCGGAAAAAATCGAAGGATGTTTCGTTGCTGCCTTATGCCGCACCGGCGGATAGTGCTGTCGAAAGCCTACGCAGTTTCCGCACCTTGCTGCAGTCGGCCATGAATGATTCCCGAAATAATATTATTCTGATTACCGGCCCCACACCTGAAGTGGGCAAGTCTTTTGTCTCGGCGAACTTCGCCGCCGTGCTCGCTTCCATTGACAAGAAGGTGCTTCTGATCGACGGTGACATGCGCACCGGGTACCTGCACCGATATTTCGGGCTGGAGCGCGAGCAGGGACTATCTGAAATCATCGCCGGTACGACCAAACCGGAACAGGCCATCCATATGGACGTCGTGGAAAACGTCGATTTCATATCAACCGGTCTGCTTCCAACTCGCCCCGCTGAATTGCTCGCCCATAAGAACTTTGGCGAACTGCTTCATTATTTATCGCCGCGCTACGACTTCATCCTGATCGACACTGCACCGGTACTTGCTTTCGCCGACGCCATGATTGTCGCTACTCATGCGGGTGCCATCTACAACGTGGTGCGTGATGGCATCAGTACGGTGGACGAGATCGAGGAAACGGTTCACCGCTTGACGCGGGCGGGCGGCACGGTGACTGGGACAGTGTTCAACGACTTGAAAGGAAAAGCCGCCTACCGGTATGGGTACGGATATGGGGCGAAGTACGGAAGATAGCGGCATGCGCCAAGACGGCGAATTCCTGCCTGTGAAGGCTATGACGCGATACGATCGCAGGTGCTCTCTCCGCAACCATATCAGGGCGATCCGCATGGACGCCATGCGAGGAGTTCATTGCATGGTTTCCTCCTCATCGCTGTGGCATATGTCTCTGACCGCCGAAGGCCTGACCGTGGCACGTAATCAGCGGGAGTAAGCAGCCTTGAGCCAGATTACGCTTCTTGTCCGTCGCGCCCTACCGAAGAACCGCTTTGTGCGCGGTGTGTCCGTGCTTGTGGCCGGTACCACCAGCGGACATCTGTTGACCATATTGGCCGCCCCGGTACTCACGCGCCTCTACCAGCCGGACGACTTGGGCCTGTTGGCGGTGTTCACCGCCCTGGTCGGGATTGTCAGCAATGTCGCAAGCCTGCGCTATCAGGCCGCAATTCCATTGCCGGATAATGACGAAGAAGCCGATGCCTTGCTGGCCCTAAGTCTGCTGGCTGTAGTCCTGATCTCCGGGATTTCTGCCATTCCGGTGCTTGCGTTTCCCGGTCAGATCGCGCACCTGCTCAATACGCCACACCTGGCGGATTTTCTTCTTCTGCTGCCACTTGGAATATTTTTCATTGGCATATACAACGTCTTTCATATCTGGGCGATTCGCACCAAGGCATTCACGCCGGTGGCAAAAACGAGGTTCAGCCAATCTGCAACCACGGCAGTCATCCAGCTGGCGGGATCAACCTTCGGACCGGCTGCTTTGCTGGTGGGGCAAATCACCGGATATGCCGTTGGATCGGCCTCCTATGTATTTCGTGTGATCCATGCCCGCTGGCCTTATTTAAAGCGGGTGAAGCTGTCGTCTATCCTGGCGGTTGCAGTACGGTACAAGCAATTTCCATTGTTTTCGACGTGGAGCTCGCTTTTCAATACCATCGGCGCAGAGTTGCCTTCCATATTGTTCGCCGTGCTCTTCGGCCCGGCCGTGGCCGGTATCTATGCGCTTGCAAATCGTGTCCTGGCGGTTCCCATGCAATTGCTTGGCCAGGCAATTGCCGATGTATTTTTCTCCGGCGCCGCGGAAGCGAGCCGACAAGGCAGACTGGAATCACTGATAGCTGCTATTCATTCTCGACTGGCACACTTCGCCATGCCACCAATCCTGGTCTTGCTTTTAGGCGGTCCGGACATATTCGCACAAGTATTTGGCCCGGAATGGGAGGAGGCGGGCGTATTTGCGCAGTGGCTTGCACCGTGGCTCTATTTCGCTTTCATCACTTCAACGCTCTCTTCACTGTTTGTTGTGCTTGACAAGCTGGGCACGCTGCTGGTGTTCGAAATCGTTTCATTAGTGGTGCGCACAGTCGGAATTGTTGCAGGCGCCTTCATCGGAGGCGTGATTACGGCTGTTGCACTCATGGCGGTCGGCAGCGTCGCTTGCCGTGCCGTTACGCTGGTTTATCTGATGCGTGTGTCTGGCAGCCGGTGGCATGAAATAGGGAAGCCGACATTGAGTGCCTTGGCCTGGGCAGTGCCATTGTCCTCGCCAATCATCGTGACGAAACTGTGGGGCCTCAATCATACGGTCTGGTTGTTCGGCGTCGGAACCGCAGCAGCCTTTATCGTTGCCCGGTACGCCTGCCTGATGAAAGAAGCATGGACATGAGGCGCCGAGCGGGAAGACAGGCAGCATAGAGAAGGGGATGTGGCAGTGAAAAGCGCAAAGGAACTGTACCGGGATTTCTCTGTTCAGGAAGAGTCCATCCCCATTTTCTCCAGGGCCTGGTGGCTTGACGCAACCGCCGGCCCCGAGAACTGGGATGTTGCGCTGGTCGTCAGTGGCGGACAGATCAAGGCCTCGATGCCTTATATGATGCGCCGGAGGTTTGGGCTGAGAGTGCTCAGCCAGCCGGCGCTGACGCAAACGCTCGGCCCCTGGTTGCGCCCGCTGAAAGAGAGCGCCGGCCCTGCTAAAAAGCTTTCGCAGGATCAGGAATTGATGGACGAGCTGATTGCGCAACTGCCACGCTTCGATTACTTCAACCAAAACTGGCATTACAGCCTGACGAACTGGCTGCCATTTTCATGGCGTGGCTTCCAGCAAACCACATGCTATACCTATGTCATCAACGACCTGCGGGACATGGGAAAGGTATGGGCAGGCTTTCATAACAATGTCCGCCGGAACTGCAAGACTGCAACGGAACGATACCGTATCACGATCCGCGAGGACTTGCCGTTGAACGATTATCTCGCTCTCAACCGCATGACATTCCAGCGGCAAGGCATGGAGGTGCCGTATCCGGATGACTACGTCCGTCGGCTTGATGCAGCCTGCGAAAAACAGAATTGCCGCAAAACTTACATCGCAGTCGATCCGCAAGGACGTCAGCATGCCGGGTGCTATGTTGTATGGGATAGCAATAGCGCCTATGGTCTGATGAACGGATCCGACCCGGCACTACGTGGCAGCGGAGCGCTCAGCCTATGCTTCTGGCATGCAATCCAGGACGTCGCCCGGGTCACAAGGAAATTTGATTTCGAGGGCTCGATGCTCAAGCCGGTCGAGCACTTCGTCCGTCGGTTTGGCGCAATCCAGACGCCTTATTTCAATATCAGCAAGACACACTCCCGGCTGCTTCGCGCCAGGCATGCCTTGCTTGCGACAGTCAGGGACAGATGATGTTTACTGTGATATTCCCGGAAGGCTGCCGTCAGGAGCGCAACTGGATTAGTTCCGTGCTGCTTCATGAGTTTCTTGGAATTGAACACGAAGTGCGGTTCAATCGGCAGAGCTCGGTAAGGCTATGTGCCGATGGAAAGGTGCTTGAGCTGCCGGACATTTTTTTCAAGTACGCCAGCAGTGGCTGGTTAACGCCTGAAACCCTGCCGGTCCAGCCCTTGCAGTGGTGGTTTGTACCGGCAAGCAACGAGTTCAATCCCAAGCTGACCGCACCCTTTGTTCCCGTAATCTTCGGCCAGCCGGGCTTCCGCGCCATTGACGATACCTCGGCATGGCTGGGTTTGGATATCTTTGGATCCGGCTTTTTCATGCTCTCGCGTTATGAAGAAGCGGTCAGAAAGGAGCGTGACCTGCATGACCGCTTTCCGGCGGCCGCTTCTCTCGCGTTTCAGGAAGGTTTCCTGGACAGGCCGGTGGTCGATGAATATACCGAAATACTCTGGTCTGCAATGTTGCGACTCTGGCCGCAGCTGAAACGCCGAGCAAGGCAATTCAAGGTTTTAGTCAGTTGCGACGTCGACTATCCGTGCCATCCTGCGGCGTATTCGTTTCATCGGATGCTCCGTTCTACCGCCAGTAAAGCATTGCATGAGCACAATCCGTTGCGAATGCTGAGCCCCATCAGGAACTATATGGCCAACCGTTTTGGGGACTGGCGCAGCGACTCCTATTATTTGGCTGTCGACTGGATCATGGATGTCAACGAGAAAGCGGGCAACAAGGTGGCTTTCAATTTCATCCCACAAATAACCGACCCAATTTTTGATGACACTTCGCCCATTACCAGCGCCGCCGTTGCGGAGATGATGAAGAAGATCGACGTCCGAGGACACGAGATTGGTCTGCATCCGGGCTACCGTTCCTATCAGAGTATCGAAACAACGCTTTCAGGACTGGGAAGGCTATGCGAAGTACTGCGAGGAGCCGGAATCCGGCAACAAATATGCGGTGGACGGAACCACTACCTGCGTTGGTCGACGAAAACACCGTCCGTCTGGGATGCCACCGGTTTGCGTTATGACAGCACACTCAGTTATGCCGACCATGTGGGGTTCCGGTGTGGCACCTGCACGGAATTTACGATGTATGACCTGGACGGCCGGCGACCCTTGCAGATCAAGCAAAAGCCACTGATATGCATGGAATGCACGGTCTCCGCCTACATGGGATATGGCTTTACCGACGCGGCACTGGAAAAAATGAATAAGTTGAAGAATGCGGCGCGTGAAATGAAAGGCAGCTTTTCACTGCTATGGCATAACTCGAACCTGGAAAGCGCCAGTGCCAAGGCGCTTTATTGTGAGGTAATCAAATAATGCGCTACCGACTCACGCTTCTCTTCCTGCACCTGTGCATGTTCATGGCGTTGGTCTTTGGATATGAATCCTTCATCGTGCCCTTGTATGGTTATGAAGGCTATGTGTTTCAGCCGAATATAGCAAACGGGTATGCGGCGGTAGTTGCAATCGCAATGCTGTCATTCATTACCCCGGCCACTTTCAAGAAACCCTCGACACTCTTTTTCCACCTGACCTTGGTTTTCGTCGTAATTCCGATGCTTGTTCTGTTTTATGCAGAAGGGAAAGATTGGGAATATCCGGCACAAGTCGTTGCAGCTTATATCTTTTCCGTCCTGTTGCTGCGCTTTATAAAGGTTAACCCGCCGAGCTTCTCATACCCGCCTAAATATACGTTGCAGCGCATGCTGCTCCTTATGGTGCTGGTATATCTAGGTTCGATCTTTGCGATGGGCGGTGGCGCATACCTCAACTTTGACTTGACAAAGGTCTATGATTTCCGCACCGATGCCGCGAATAATCTGCCCGGTGTATTCGGTTATATTTCACCTCCGATGGGAAAGGTTGTTGTTCCAATTGGACTGGTACTGTCTCTCATATACAAGAGGTATGCATCTGCATTCCTCTACCTGATCTCCGCGGTTTTGATCTTTGGGCTGACTGCAAACAAAGCTCCTTTGTTCAATCCCTTTCTCGTGCTGTTCATCTACCTCATTTCCTCGAGCAAGAACCTTACAGTCAAATTCAATGTTGGGATTCTGATTGTGATACTGCTCTCCATAGGCGATTTTTGGATGGCGGTGAATCAGGATAACAGTAACGGTTCGTTCGGATGGGTGGGGTCTTTAATGCTCGCGCGGATGTTTTTTCTCCCCCCTGAAATCAACTACATGTATTACGACTTTTTTTCGAATCATGAATGGGTATTTTTTTCGGACAGTAAGATCACACTGGGACTATTGAATTATCCGTATCCTCTCGATGCACCACATCTGATCGGGCGATATTATTTCAATAGCGACATTACCAGCGCCAATACCGGATGGATCGGCAGCGGATATATGCATGCGGGATTTGCGGGCATGCTTGCGTATGCCGCATTGACTGCAGTGATATTCAAATACGTAGATGCTTGCGCCCGAAGATCAGGCGAGCTCGGCTTAGTAACCGCCTCGATCGTCATCCCGATCTTCTCACTTGTTACCGCCTCAGATTTGCCGACCACAATCCTTACTCATGGCTTGTGGGCCAACATGATTTTGATTGCCTGTTTCCAGAAGCGCTACCCGAATGGTTACGCCGCACCATTCCGGATAGGGTTGTCCGCCCAGGCTGTAGGCTCCCGGCCGTAAACGACATGAAAACTATAACAAGGCGTAATGCTAACGTGAGAAGAATTCGAGGCGCCACGACGATGGCGGCCCTTTATGTGTACCGGCATTGAGGACGCGGATTAAATGATAGACCTGTTACGCGCTATTGCTCTTTTTCTCGTCCTGGCAACATGGAATGAAGCCAGTTCCAGTGCCGCGGCGGAGGTGAGCAAATATGATAGTCAACCGTCCGTATCTGTCTCCTTCACCTGTGGCGGTAGGGTGGAGCAACAGGTCTGGTTAGATTGGGGGCAAAGTGTCCGGCATTATTTACAGCAGGACCTCTTGCAGCAGCGCTTGCTGGACCAGGGAGACGTGTATGCGCTTTATGACTTCGAAATCTTCGCTCACAATATGGTATCGATGGCGCGGCGCTGCCACCGTATCGATCAACTCAGGGAAGTCGCCCGATTGATCAGCAGAGCCTATGCGGCGCTCACTCCGGGAAATATCATTTCTCCAGGCCGGCGCTGGATCTGCCGAGGAGGCAGAACCTGCAATTACACGAACCGTCTGATCAATACCGAGGTCATGCTCGACAGCGTTCAATTTCTGGGCCTTGCGACTTCAGTTGCAAATGCACTCGCCACGTCGGACCAGCTGCTTACCCAAGAAGACAAGTACTTCATCAAGGAAACAGTTGACGTCGCTTCGGAGCATTTGCTTCGCTGGGGTGGATGGAGAACAGTGAACGGCCTCAAAAGACTCGCTGATGCCAGGCCGCAGGACGTCACCAACGGCTCTTCCACACTATTTTTTATGGATAAGTCTTTATGGATGATTGCGATTTATTCTGAGCTATCCGGAATTATCCAATCGCAGGATCGGCATGGGGCAGCATTGCCAGATCGATTCACTGAGAGCCGGCAGCCTCACATACGGGCATTGCTTCGATTGTTTGAATCCCGAGTTTCGATTCGTCATTTGGAAGCCAGCCGGATGGGACCTGTAGATGTGGCTGACATCGACCGCGGTTACTGGAGGTTGCATGGGGATAATAAATACGCGGGTTACGAGGGCGAAGAAAAGCCGGCGGTCTGCGTGACCGACAAGGACGGAGGTGGAACGCCAAAACCAGAGTTGCGTGTGCCAGCGAGCGCAGCGACCAGGCGACAGGACATCGGATGGGATTTCAGCCATGCACGTCGCCTGGTGGCGGCAATGGATGCATTGGAACGTAATCGTCGTGCCCTGCGTAGGGTTTTTTCCCTTGCCGAGAGCGATCTGCCACGCAAGGACTTGACTTTGAAATTCGCCAATAACCTGTTGGCCGTTATCTGGAATGGCGACCTGGCCAGGCCCTTGTTCTCCAATTACTGGAACGGTGCGAACGGATGGTTCCGGGTTGCCTATGACAACGGCACAGGCGAGTGCAGGGAAGGCTATCCTCCCTATGGGATGACGGATTCTTTCGCAACCGGCGGCTATGTTGCCTGGGCACGCTATCGCCCCGAGATCGGCTACTTGGGAAAGACATTGTACTGGCTTGTGCGAAATGAAAACGGCGAAGCTAATGGGTTCGTCTCAAAGTATTACCCGAGCCTATCGGACGCCGAAGACGAGCGTATCAGGACGCTCACGCGCTTCGCTTTCTACTCCAGCCTGATAGGTGTCGGCATTCGGTAAGAGTTTGGCCGGCAACGTCCCATCGTCGGCATAACCCGCCGGCCGTCTTATTGCACCCTTCCTTCTGCACGTGCACATCTTTGCCCCGCCGGTAAACACGGCTTGGCGAAGTTTCGAGCCATGTGCCGAGCCGAATCATCGAAAAACTGAATGAAAGATTCATTTCCGGCTGAGCACTTATCGAAAATTCATACTTATTTTTCATGCAAGCGGAGGCTAGATTGGTAATGAACCGGCACGCAGAATTGATGGCGGTTCATTCATGGCATTTCCATGACGGGAATCGGCGGCAAAAATTATGGTATCGGCAAGTTCAGCGAGTAATCTCTTTGGCACCAAGATGGTTTCATTGAGCAGGCGTGCCAAGATCAGCCTGATGTTGATGGTCGATATGGTGGCCTTGCCTGTGTGCTTCATGCTCGCCCTGCTGCTCAGGGTTGGGGAGCCGGAGGCAGTAACTCGTTACGGCATGCTGCCCTATGTAGTGATCACTGCGATCACAATCAGCGTGTTCGCGGTGACGGGCTTGTATGGAGCGGTGATCCGGTTCATCGATCAACGCTTGCTCATCGCAACCGGAATCGGCCTTGCACTTGCGATTGTATCCACCTATCTGCTGTCTTCCTATTTCAACTATCTGACGATTCCGCACAATGCGTTGATGATCTACTGGTTCATCGCATTTTCCCATGTGGTGATGTCGCGCCTGACGGCGCGCGCGCTCCTGCGGGACAGCCAGTTTGAAAAACGCCGCCGCGCCGGGCCCCTGGTTGCCATTTATGGAGCGGGCGAAGCCGGTGTCAAGCTGGCGCGCGCCATTCGCGTTAGCGACAAGTACCGCCTCGCATGCTTCTTTGACGACAAACCGACGCTGAGTAACCGCAACGTCGCCGGGCTGCGCGTTTTCCCTTCCGACCGCGTAGTGGATGTAGTGGCCCACCATCATATCGATCTCATCATCATCGCCATACCTTCCGCAACGCCGGAGCAGCGCAAGGCGATCATGGTCAAGGCCCATCAATCCGGCGCGCCGGTGAAGACCCTGTGCAATCTGATGGAGCTGGCTGACGAGCACATCACGACGCATTCGATCCGCGAGATAAAGGTGGACGATCTGCTGGGTCGCGAGCCCATCCAGCCCGACATGCATCTGTTCAGGAAATGCGTGTACAGACAAAACATTCTGATCACCGGCGCGGGGGGGTCGATCGGCAGCGAATTGTGCCGCCAGGTAATGACGCTGGACCCGCACGAAATCCATCTGCTCGACCACTGTGAATTTGCCTTATATAACATTGAGCAGGAACTCAAGGCACGCTTCCCACTCGCCGCCATACATGCACACCTGGGCTCGGCATGTGACGCCCGCCTTGTGGACCGTGTCGTCTGCGACAACAAGATAGACACCATCTATCATGCCGCCGCCTACAAGCATGTGCCACTGGTCGAAGGCAACATGGCGGAAGGATTGCGCAACAATGTTCTCGGTGCGGAGACTGTCGCCAATGCGGCACAACGATTCAAGGTGAAAACCTGTGTACTGGTATCCACAGACAAGGCGGTACGCCCGACCAGCATGATGGGTGCCAGCAAACGCATAGCCGAGCTGATCTTCCAGGCTGCTGCCGTCAGAGCGACCGGCACGAAATTCTGTGCCGTACGCTTCGGCAATGTCCTTGGATCCTCGGGTTCGGTCGTTCCTCTCTTCAAGCAGCAAATTGAGCGTGGCGGTCCTATTACGATCACGCATCGGGAGGTCGTGCGGTATTTCATGTCGATTCCGGAGGCGGCACAACTCGTCGTTCAGGCAGGCGCCATGGCTACCGGTGGCGATGTATTTGTCATGGATATGGGTTCGCCAGTGAAAATTGTCGACCTGGCGAAGACCATGATCGCGATGTGCGGACTGACCGAAAAATGCCCGGACAATCCGGACGGCGACATCGAAATCCAGTTCATTGGCCTGCGCCCCGGTGAAAAGCTCTATGAGGAGCTGTTCGCGGGGAACGACGCTATACCAAGCAAGCATCCTCGCATCATGACTACGACCGAATATGTAGTGGAACCAGATGTGCTGGCACAGCAGGTTGCCTATCTGATGGTGGCCTGCGCCACCAACGATACCGCCATGCTCAAGCTTCTGGTGAAAAAGCTTGTTCACGGCTACGCGCTGGACACACCGAAAGAGACTGCAGTGGTGCAAGACAACAGCTCCGAGGAGGCCGCCGTGCCGGCCATGCAGTTCATGCCGATGCGATTGATGGGGCGCGCTCATCTGAGACAGTAGCGTGAACAGCGCGCAACCTGACGATGGAAACAATAGCCGGAGAGACCGCCTGAAAATCGGTGGATTGATAAGAGGAGTGGATCATGCCTTACCTTGAAGAGCAGGGCAGCATGCTACAGGGGCCGATCGTGGCCGAAAGGGAATCGGGCATGTTGAATGAGCTTGTATCAAAGATTGAAGACCGTACGGCAGTCATCGGCATCGTCGGCCTGGGCTATGTCGGCTTGCCATTGATGTTGCGGTATTCCTATGCCGGCTTCCGGGTAATCGGTTTCGATATTGAACAGGGCAAGGTGGACAAGCTGAATCATGGGGAGAGTTACATCGAACACATTTCAGCAAAGTCAGTTGCCGAGGCACGCCGCAAGGGATTCGAAGCGACCTCCGATTTCTCGAGGGCATCCGAACCGGATGCGATCATCATTTGCGTTCCGACCCCATTGAACGCTTATCGGGAACCGGATCTGAGCTTCATCCTCAGTACCGCGGACTCCCTGGTTCCTCATCTGCGGATCGGCCAGGTACTGTCGCTCGAAAGCACGACCTATCCCGGCACGACCGACGAAGAGTTGCGCCCTCGCATCGAGTCGCGCGGTTTCAAGGTAGGGGAAGACATTTTTCTCGTGTTTTCCCCCGAACGGGAAGATCCGGGCAACCCGAACTTCAAAACGCGTTCCATACCCAAAGTGTGCGGCGGAGCGACTCCGGCGTGCCGCAAAGCCGGCATTGCGCTTTATGCATCGGCGATTGATGAAGTGGTGCCAGTCAGTTCCACCCGTGCCGCCGAATTGACGAAGCTGCTGGAGAATATTCATCGCGCCGTCAATATCGGCTTGATCAATGAAATGAAGATCATCGCCGATCGCATGAACATCGACATTTACGAGGTCATCAATGCGGCGGCGACCAAGCCGTTCGGCTTTACACCGTACTATCCCGGCCCCGGCCTCGGAGGTCACTGCATTCCGATCGACCCGTTTTATCTGACATGGAAGGCCCGTCAGTTCGGCTTGCATACCCGCTTCATTGAACTTGCGGGCGAAATCAACAATGACATGCCGCAGTGGGTGGTGAACAAGGTGGCAAGCGCATTGAATGACCGCGGCCGTTCAATCAAGGGCAGCAAGATCCTGGTGCTGGGCATCGCATATAAAAAGGACGTCGATGACATGCGTGAGTCTCCGTCGGTCAAGCTGATGGAAATCCTGCGCAGCAAGGGAGCGGAGATTGCGTATTCCGACCCGCATGTCCCGGTCTTTCCAAGGATGCGGGAGCATCACTTCGATCTGGAGAGCGTCCGGCTGACGCGGGAATCGGTCGCTTCCTATGACTTGCTCCTGCTGGCAACGAACCACAGCTCCTTTGACTATGGCCTGATACAGAAGCATGCCAAGGTGATCGTGGATACGCGCGGCGTCTATCCCGGCCATTTGCACAACGTCGTCAAGTCATGAAAATCTGAAAGGCATGGTCATGCAATTCCACTCTGCATCCCCCATGGATGGTGCCATCAACCGCCGAATCGACAGAAAGATTCGCTTCGCGCTGGTTGGATGCGGCCGCATCTCCAGAAATCATTTTGCTGCTTTGAACCAGCATCAGCAATATTGCGATCTCGTCGGCGTATGCGACATCGATTCGCAGGCACTGGAAGCAGCGGTCGGCATCACCGGTGCCCAGCCTTACAAGAGTCTTGGAACCATGTTGTCCAAATGCGATGCCGATGCATATATCCTCACGACGCCGTCCGGATTGCATTCCGGGCAAGCCATCGCCGTTGCCGCCGCGGGCAAGCATGTGGTGACGGAAAAGCCGATGGCGACACGATGGGAAGATGGAAAGCGCATGGTGGCCGCCTGTGACGAGGCGCGCGTCCGCCTCTTCGTAGTCAAGCAGAACCGGCGCAATGCCACATTGAGACTCCTGAAAAAGGCGCTGGAGGAACACCGTTTTGGCCGGCTGCACATGGTCAATGTCAATGTGTTCTGGACCCGTCCCCAGGAATATTACGACAGTGCCAAATGGCGCGGCACCTGGGAATACGATGGCGGGGCTTTCATGAACCAGGCGAGCCATTATGTCGATCTTCTGGAATGGCTGGTTGGTCCGGTGGAAAGCCTGCACGCATATACCGCCACGCTCGAACGCAATATCGAAGTCGAAGACACAGGCGTCATGAGCCTGCGTTGGCGTAACGGAGCGCTTGGTTCGGTGAACGTCACCATGCTCACCTATCCGAAGAATCTGGAAGGCAGCATCACGATACTCGGAGAGAAGGGGACGGTGCGCATTGGCGGCGTGGCTCTCAACGAAGTGCAGCACTGGGAATTCGAGGAGCAGAATGAGCAGGATGAAAAGGTGCGTGAAGCCAGTTACCAGACCACGTCGGTGTACGGCTTCGGCCACGCGCAATATTACGAAAATGTGATTCAGGTGCTGCGTGGAGAGGCGGAACCTGAGACGGATGGTCGGGAGGGCCTGAAAACACTGGAAGTCTTGATTGCCACCTATTTGTCCGCACGCGATGGTAAACGGGTGGCGCTGCCGATGGAGTACTGACATGGATATGCCAAACCCGAGTGCCATTCATCCTAGTGCAATTGTCGATCGCGGGGCCACCATGGGGTATGGCACACATGTATGGCACTTTGCCCATGTGTGCGGCGGCGCGCGTATCGGTAATCTGTGTTCGCTCGGGCAGAACGTGTTTGTCGGTAACGACGTGGTGATCGGCAACAACGTCAAGATTCAGAACAATGTGTCTGTCTATGATGCCGTCATCCTTGAGAATGACGTGTTTTGTGGCCCCAGCATGGTGTTCACCAATGTCTACAACCCGCGTGCCGCCGTCGTGCGCAAATCGGAATACCGGAAGACCTTGATCCGCCGCGGCGCTACCCTGGGGGCCAATTCCACCATCATCTGCGGTGTGACGGTCGGCCAGTATGCCTTCGTTGCCGCGGGAGCGGTAGTCAATCGCGACGTTCCCGACTATGCCTTGATGGCCGGCGTGCCGGCACGCCAAATTGGCTGGATGAGCCGCTATGGCGAACGGCTTACCTTGCCGCTTCAGGGAAACGGAGAAGCGTTTTGCCCGCATACCGGCGAGCGCTATGTATTGAATGATGGTGTCTGCACACTGGACCAGGCGCCTGAGGACATTGACAAATAGGCTAAGCGGAAAAGAACAGAAGGCGAGGAAGACGATGGAATTCATTGACCTCAAATCCCAATACGAAGCATTGCGTCCGGAAATCAACAAGCGGATTCAGACAGTTCTCGACCATGGAAACTACATCATGGGGCCCGAAGTGCAGGAGCTGGAAGCCCGGCTGGCGGACTATACCGGTGCGAGCCATTGCATCACGGCGGCGTCCGGGACCGAAGCTTTGCTCATGGCGTTGATGGCCATTGGCATCAAGCCGGGTGATGAAGTGATTACCACGGCGTTTTCCTTCATAGCGACGGCAGAAGTGATTGTGTTGCTGGGCGCGACACCGGTCTTTGTCGATATCGAACCGGATACCTGCAATATCAACGCGTCCCTGATAGAGCACAGCATTACCGAAAAAACCCGGGCAATCATCCCCGTCTCCCTGTATGGCCAGCCTGCCGACATGGACGAGATCAATGCCATCGCCGACAAGCATGGCATCCCTGTGATCGAAGACGGGGCGCAGAGCTTCGGCGCTGTCTACAAGGGGCGCAAAAGCTGCAACCTGTCGACAATCGGTTGCACCAGCTTTTTCCCAAGCAAGCCGCTCGGCTGCTACGGCGATGGAGGGGCGATTTTCACCAGCGATGCCAGGCTGGCGCAAATCATGCGTGAATTGCGTGTCCATGGGCAGTCGAAACGCTATGTGCATAGCCGCGTCGGCGTCGGTGGTCGCATGGATACGATGCAGTGCGCAATCGTATTGGCCAAACTTGAGCGCTTCGACTGGGAAATCCAGAGGCGGCAGGAAATCGGAGCGCATTATAACGAAAGGCTGAACGACCGAATGGAAGTCATGCAGGTACGGCCAGATCGCTCCAGTGTGTTTGCCCAATACACCGTTGCTGTGGAGAACCGGCAATCGGTGCAGGCGATGCTGAAGGAAAAAGGCATCCCAACTGCAGTGCACTATCCGCTGCCGATTCCGCTTCAATCTGCCTATGCGCAGTTTTGCTGCCTGGAGCAATATCCGATTGCCGTCACAATGTCGCGCAAGGTGATGAGCTTGCCGATAGGGCCCTATATGAATAAGGAGGATGTTGCCTATATCAGCGACGCATTGCTTGCCACCCGCCGCAGGCGTGCCGTCCATGCCGCCATGGCGACACTGAATGCATAGCGTATGCAGCTCGCCTGGCACCATCCCGAGCAGCGAGGTGCCGAGTACTGGCGGTGTCATGCGCAGACCCTTGACAACATCTTGCTCGATTCTTTCATTTTTATCGCAAGCCTTATGCCATGTGCGGAATAGCCGGGAAAATTATCAGGTACGACACTGGCCTTGATTGGCAAATTGCGCTTGCGGACGAGCTGGGACCGATCAGCGCGCGCGGGCCTGATAGCCATGGAACCGAAACGTTTTACTGCCGTGGCTTCAATGTGTCACTGACGCATGCCCGCCTGTCGATTATCGATTTGTCGCCGGCTTCTCATCAGCCGATGCGCGACCCGGTGTCGGGCTGGTGGGTGAGCTACAACGGCGAAATCTACAACTATCCGGAGGTCAGGGAAGAACTGCAGAGTTTCGGGTGGTCCTTCCAGTCCCGTGGCGATACCGAGATACTGCTGAAGGCCTGGGCGCAATGGGGCCTTGATGCGCTATCCCGCTTTAACGGCATGTTTGCGTTCGCTGCGTTCCATCCGGAATCTGGGGAGCTATGGCTGGTCCGTGACCGATTTGGGGTCAAGCCTTTGGCTTGGGGATATTTGCCTGAAGGGGGAATTGCCTTTTCGTCCTCGGTAGCGGCGATTGCAAGTCAGGTACGCGGCGAAATTGACACCGATTACTGCGCACGCGGCGTGCGCTACAAGGTGTACGAAACGGCGGATTCCGGCACGCCATTCACCAACGTCCATACTGTGCCTGCCGGCAGTTGGACCAGGATCAGGATTTCCGAAGCCGGTCCGCACGTGAGCGAGGGGAAGTGGTATGACTTGCACAAAAGGGTGAGCTTGTGTTCCGAGTCGATCTTCTCCATGGCAGACGAAGAGTTATTTGAGCGCTGCAGTATCTTGCTGGAGGATGCGGTGCAGGTGCGGCTGCGCAGTGATGTGCCTGTTGCGGTGTCGCTGAGCGGCGGCCTAGATTCCTCGGCAGTCGCGGCGCTCGCATCGAAGCATGTTCCACAGTTGTGCGGATTTACCTACGGATCACCGGATGCCCAGGCTTCAGAAGGGCCGGACGTTGAGCGTTTCTCGCGTGAAGCCGGAGTTGAGGTGGCCTATGTCTGGCCGCGTTTTGGCCGCAAGCCGCTCGGCGATGTCCTGGAGCGCACCATGGCATTCCAGGAGGCGCCATTTTCCGGCTTGAGCCTGCTGGCGCAAAACGAGGTTTATCGAAGCGCCCGCCAGGCCGGTTTCAAGGTACTGCTTGGAGGACAGGGGGGCGATGAGCTATTTGCCGGTTACCGCAAATTCTTTGTCGTTGTGTTGCGCGAGGCGCTGCACAAGCACGAGTTGCGCAACCTGCTCAGCTACGTCTGCTCGTTCGGACTGATGATGCTGCACGAAGCCGGCCAGGCACGGATGTACTGGCAAAACCTGAACCGCTACCGCAGCAATGCTGATGCGGGATTTCGCTTGCTGGACTGGCAGCCGCATGCTGAAAACCTGTGGGGCGGCCGTGATCTTACCTTGTCGGCCCGGCAGATCGACGACGTGCGTCAATGGAGCCTGCCGTCTCTGTTGCGCTACGAAGATCGCAATTCCATGGGATACGGTGTGGAGAGTCGCTTGCCTTTCATGGATTATCGGTTGCTCGAGCTTGCGCTGGCGCTTCCCGCCAGGCTGAAGATCAGCAAGGGCTACGGCAAATGGGCATTGCGCAAGATCACGGCCGGTACCGTGCCCGATGCGATCAGGTTGAACCGGAAGAAAAGAGGATTCGACGTCACACAGGCCTGGGTCAAGGATGGTATCGGTGCCCGCCTGAGAAGCATGATTTTCGACCACCGACGTGTCTTGGCCGATCATCTGCGGCAGAGTGCCGATCTCGATCACTTATTGTCCGATGCGGCACTGTCAAACGACGGCAATCTGCTGGATGAAGCCCTAATGCTGGCATGGCTCACGAAGCCGGTTCGGGTAAATGTAGCGGAAAAGGGCGTGGCGAGGATACCATGAAGAAGATATGCCATATGTCATCGGCACATTACGGCCTTGATATCCGCATCTTCCTCAAGGAATGCGTCTCCCTGGCAGCAGCCGGCTATGACACCCACCTGGTCATTAACGCCACAGTCGCCGATGCGAAGGAAGCTGCCGCCTACGGCGTCACCTTGCATCCCTTGAACTATGTACCAGTAAGCAAACGATTTTCCAGGATGTCGGTTCATGCATGGCGTTGCTACGCGACAGCGCGTGAGCTCGATGCGGATCTCTACCACTTTCATGACCCGGAGCTGATTCCATATGGCCTGTTGCTGGCCCGCCGCGGAAAGCAGGTGATTTTCGACGCGCATGAGGATCTGCCGGGCGAGATTTATTCCAAGGACTGGGTACCGCTGCCGGCGAGACGGATGCTGGCTGGCGCTGCCCGCTGGCTGGAAAACCATGGTGCCGCACACATTGCGGCAGTCGTCGCGGCCACGCCCTATATCGGTTCACTGTTTGAAGGGCCTGCAAAGCGGGTCGAAGTCATCAACAACTATCCATTGATTGGAGAGCTGGTTCCGCAGGAACATGAAATTGCCGGGCCACGCGACAGCGTCTGCTACGTAGGCGGAATCGATGACATTCGGGGTATTCGTGAAGTTATACAGGCAATCGGAAGAACGCCGTCTCGCCTGCTGCTCGCGGGGAAATTTGCAAAAGATGCGCTACGCAGTGAAGTAATGCGTTACGTCGGATGGAGCCAAGTGAAGGAGTACGGTTTCGTCGACAGGAAAAAAATATCGGAAATCATGGCGCGTAGCTTCTCAGGATTGGTAACCCTGCACCAGGTGCCCAATTTTGTTAATTCGCAGCCGATCAAGATGTTCGAGTACATGTCGGCAGGAGTGCCTGTCATTGCATCCGACTTTCCCCTATGGCGTGAAGTCATCGATGGCAACGAATGCGGCATCTGCGTCGATCAGAATGACCCGGAATCCATCGCTGCAGCCATCCGTCATTTGCATGAGCGGCCGGAAGAGGTCGTCCGAATGGGAGAAAACGGGCGCCGCGCCATTCAAAGCAAATACCGCTGGGATTGCGAGGAAAAGAAGCTGATCGCGTTGTACCGCGATCTGCTCGGGAGTTGACGCATATAGTCAGCACTGGAGGATTCGGAGACGATGCATATCATGACGGTATACGAGGCACGTCCTCGATTAACCAAGGCGGCGGTTATCAGCCGTGACTGTACCCATGAGAACACCTTGCGGGACGGCGCGAACCACTGCTGCACGCCGGCCTCCGTCTCCACGTCGACATGCCAGATCTGTGGCCCAGGAAGCCCAACATTCCGGTACCTGCCAACGATTCGACGAATTGTGTCGGACGCCATTTGAAAGGCATGGGGCAAATGCGCATCCTCTATATCAATCATTACGCCGGCTCGCCACTTCACGGGATGGAGTACCGGCCGCACTATCTGGCCCGACACTGGGTACGCGGCGGTCATGAGGTGGTTGTGGTGGCGGCGAGCGTGTCGCACGTTCGCAGCAAGGCGCCGGAGGTGGTGTCCAGCGCGAAAGAGGAAACGATTGACGGCGTCCTTTACCTGTGGCTGAAAACACCTGCATATTCCGGCAACGGCTTGCGCCGGGCAGCCAACATGGCTTCCTTCGTGACCCGTCTTTACCGGATGCGCAATATTCTGGCTCGCCGCTTTGCTCCGGATGTGGTGATCGCATCCTCCACTTATACCTGGGATATCTTCCCGGCCAGTGCAATAGCACGACTGAGCAGTGCCAAGCTCGTGTATGAGGTGCACGACCTGTGGCCATTATCGCCGATGGAACTCGGAAGAATGCCGGCGTGGCACCCCTTTATCCTCAGCCTGCAATGGGGCGAGGACTATGCCTGCCGCCGTGCCGACTCGGTGGTAAGCATGCTGCCTTTTGCCGACGTGCACCTTTGCCAGCATGGCATGGCGCGCGACAAATTCCATTACATTCCCAACGGGATCGAGTTGGATGAGTGGAAAGCTGAAGTGAACGAGCTTCCGCTTGCCCACCGCAGCTTGCTGAAGGCATTCCGCGAGAAGGGCAGGTTCGTCGTTTGTTATGCCGGCACCCATGGTCTGGCGAATGCCCTGGACGGATTGCTCGATGCAGCCAAACTGCTGGTCGACCAGCCGGTAGATTTCTTGCTGGTCGGGCAGGGGCCGGACAAGCACCGGCTGCAGCAGAGAGCGCGGGAGATGGAACTGAATAACGTGCATTTTCTCGATCCGGTCCCCAAGCAATGCGTCCCTGAATTGCTGCGTGCTACCGACGCCCTTTTCATCGGCTGGAAGCGGCAACCTCTGTATCGCTTCGGCATCAGCCCCAACAAGCTGATGGATTACCTGGCTGCCGGCAAACCGATCATCAATGCGTCCGAAGCGCCTAATGATTGTGTTGCCGAAGCCGGTTGCGGCTACAGCGTAAAGCCGGAGGATGCCCGAGAGCTGGCCGACGCGATTCTGCGATTGATGCATCTGGGCGCGCCAGAACGGCAGCGCATGGGACAGCGCGGAAAGATATATGTCCATGCCCATCATGACTACGCCGTGCTTGCGCAAAAGTTCTTGCATGTCATGCAAGCAGCGGGAGGACGTAAGGGTATATCGGGAGCGGCTAATGGGTAATAGTGAACGCCATGCGGAAGTGAATGCCATCGTGTCGCGGTACGCCGTTCGTGACGCTGGAAAGGATGCTCTGCGTTATTCCTGGCTGAAACCGGATGTGCACCTGGCCGGCATGGAATCCGACCGCATCATGCTGCAATTCTTCGCTGCGGCAGGATTGAGTGACCTGTCGCGTGTGTCTCTGCTTGAGGTGGGATGTGGCAGTGGAAGCAACCTGCTGCGCTTCCTGCGCTGGGGTTTCGATCCCGCCAATCTGGTAGGCAATGAACTATTGCCCGCCAGCCTGGAAAGGGCGCGCCGGTACCTGCCTTCTGAGCTGGAACTGATTGGCGGGGATGCATCGCAGCTTGACTGCGGACCGTTCGACATCGTCTACCAATCCACCGTGTTTTCGTCCATTCTCGACAATGGTTTCCAGCATAAGCTGGCACAACGCATGTGGGACATGACTCGTGCGGGCGGGGCGATACTCTGGTACGACTTCTGTTATGACAATCCGAAAAATCCCGATGTGCGCGGCGTGTCGCGGCGGCGTATCCGGGAATTGTTTCCGAGGTCGTCTCCAGTAATCCGGCGCGTCACCCTGGCGCCTCCCATCAGCCGCACCGTGACGCGTCTGTCGCCGCACCTGTATTCCGTATTGAACGCCTTGCCATTTCTGCGTACCCACGCACTGTGCTGGATACCGAAGCCGGCATCCACCGGGGTGTACCCCGGCCAATAGAAGGAGTGATTCCATGAACGACAAGTTTCTCCCTTTTGCACTGCCGGACATCGACGAACATGAGATCAATGCGGTGACAGAGTGCCTGCGCTCCGGCTGGATCACGACGGGACCAAAAACCAGAGAGTTCGAACATAGCTTTGCCCGCTATCTCGATGCCGATGTAGAGGTCGTGTCGGTGAACTCGGCCACGGCCGGCTTGCATCTGGCGCTGGAAGCTCTTGGCATCGGGCCGGGAGATGAAGTGATTTTGCCGACTCTGACATTTACTGCCACAGCTGAAGTCGTACGTTACCTGGGAGCTGATCCGGTGCTCGTCGATATCGATCCCGCCACATTGAATATCGATCCGTGGCAGGTTAAGACTGCCATCACGCCGCGCACCAAGGCCGTCATGCCTGTGCACTACGGTGGTTTGGCATGCGATATGGACGAAATCATCGATATCGCGAGGGCTCGTGGCATTTACGTGGTGGAAGATGCCGCACATGCATTTCCGACCCGCTACAAGGGCCGCTTAATCGGCACGCTGGACACTGACGCTACGGTTTTCAGCTTTTATGCCAACAAGACAATGACTACCGGGGAAGGCGGCATGGTGGTCACGCGGGATCCCAAGGTTGCGGAGCGCGTCAAAATCATGCGCATCCACGGCATCAGCCGGGACGTATTCGACAGGTTTGTATCAACGACGCCCAGCTGGTTCTACGAGGTTGTGGCACCCGGGTTCAAGGACAATCTGACCGATATTGCGGCCGCAATGGGAATCGAGCAATTACGGAAGATTGATCGCTTTCTCATGCGCCGGCAAAGAATGGCTGATCGCTACACCGAAGAACTGGCGGGCATGCCGCTGATTCTCCCTGCGGGTGCAGCAGGAGGAAGCCAGCATGCGTGGCACTTGTACGTCGTCCGGCTGACGGATGACGCGCCGATAAGCCGCGATGAACTGATAGAGCAGCTTTCCAGACGTGGCATCGGAACCAGCGTGCATTACATCCCCTTGCACCGGCACCCGTACTGGCGTGATCGCTACGCCCTGCGGCCCGAGAAATTCCCGGAGGCAGACGCTGCCTATCACAGGATGCTGAGCCTGCCGCTGTACACCAAGATGACTGACGAGGACCAGACGCGGGTGATCGAGACCTTGCGCGAATTATTATGCTGATGAAACGAACTTTTGACTTTATCGCAGCGCTCGTCGGCTTGATAGTGTTGTCCCCCTTCCTTGCCATCATCGCGGTGCTGGTGGAGCTTGACTCGCCAGGTCCGGCGCTGTTTCGGCAAGAGCGCGTGGGCATTCACGGCAAGATCTTCCGGATCTTCAAATTCCGAACCATGACGCTGAATGCCGAAGAAAAGGGTCAGATCACCGTCGGCAGGGACATGCGCGTCACGCGTGTTGGCAGGGTGCTTCGTCACTTCAAGGTAGATGAATTGCCGCAGCTGATCAACGTCGTACTCGGCGACATGAGCCTGGTTGGCCCGCGTCCTGAAGTGCCGCGCTACGTCGCGAGGTATCCGCAAGGATTGCGTGAAACCGTGCTGTCGGTCCGTCCAGGCATCACGGATTGGGCCTCGATCGAGTTCAAGGAAGAAAATGCCATCCTAGGCAAGGCGACTGACCCCGAACGCAGCTATGTTGAAACCATCTTGCCGATCAAGCTCGATTACTACGTGCGGTATGTGCGGGAGCGCAGCTTCATGATGGACTTGAAAATCATCTTTTTGACGCTCCTTGCGATTGCGGGCCACCAGAAGAAGCGAATGTCATAAATGGAAAAGCCGGAGCCAGATTGGTTTCGGGTTTTTTAATGAGCGAAGTAAGATGTGAACAAGTTGATCGATCCGTTCAATGGACACTTCGGCACAGACAATCGTTATGGCGCCTTTCGCGAACAGGATAATGAAGGCCATCAGGAACCCACGGATGGCGGGTCGGGCCGTTCATGCTTTGACGGTGCAGAAGGCATGGCGCTATCTCCGGGCCTATTGGTTTGATAAGAAAAACCATATCAATACCAGGTCGAATGTGACCAGATCACTGCTTGATCCAATCAATATCCATAGCTTGTTGCACTCCACGTATTATCAGCCAGTGCCACTAAGCTATTTAGAAACATTATTTTCCAATCTGGATGAGCCACCGGACACCTGCTTTGTAGATATCGGCTGCGGAAAGGGACTCGCCTGCTTCTATGCGGCGCAAAGATTCAAGCGGGTGGTAGGTATCGATTTTTCGGAAAAACTTATTGAGCAGGCGCGCCAAAACAACAAATCCTTTGTAAACAGCAACGGCTCCAGCATCTCCTTCGAGTTACGTGATGCGCGGATCTACCGCTTACCGGAAATGGCATCCATCGTGTACCTGTATAACCCGTTTGATCATCATATTTTGAGGGACTTCCTGCGTGCAAATATCAACCATTTTGTAAAACATCAGTCACGAATCGCTTATATCAACGACGTGTGCAGGGATGTGCTACTGGAATTCGGGTTCCAGCAGGATTACCGGAATCCGCTGGATGGGATTGGCATCTATTCCATGTCGCAAAGGAAGGGCGTCAGAAATGTGGCACCAGTCGCATGATGAGAAGTGATCCGAGTACGAATCATGTCTTTTCTTCCGATAGCGTCCTCCAGCAGCTCGTGCGGACGGAGCGTTTGATCGCTCGCAAGATGGGTCACGAATTATTTTCTACGCTCTTTATAAGGTCAGCGATGTTCCAATAGGCGGCACTAGAGGTTTTGTGAAGCCGTTCGAAAGGCACTCCTTTGCACAAGTCATTGCCGTACTACGGCAGGGAAAGGCAGAACATGAATCGGGCAACTGATGTCACCATTGTGGGCGCTGGTCCATATGGCCTCTCGATCGCGGCGCATCTTCGAAAATATGGCGTCGACTTCCGTATCATCGGCATACCGATGCATGGCTGGCTTGCCAATATGCCGAAGGGTATGTTGCTGAAATCGGCCGGTTTTTCGTCCAACCTGTATGACCCGGATGCCAGCTATCCGTTAAGTCAATACTGCAAAGAGCATGGGGTGCCTTATGAGGATGTTGATTTTCCCATTCCGCTCGAGACATTTTGCGACTACGGTCTCGCTTTCCAGAAGCGCTTTGTTCCCAACCTGGAAGAGGATAAGGTAGCCGTTATCAATCCCACCGGATACGGATACGAAGTGCGGCTGCAAGGCGGCGAGGTATTTGCTACGTCGAGAGTGGTTGTCGCTGTGGGTCTGGATTACTTCCGCCATATTCCTCAGGTACTGCAATCCTTGCCTCACGAGATGGTATCTCATAGCGCCGAGCATTCAGAGCTGCTGAAATTTCAGGGAAGAGACGTGGCGGTTCTCGGAAGCGGCTCGTCGGCAACGGATATCGCAATTCTTCTGCATGAGAACCAGACAAAGGTGAAGCTGATTGCCCGCAAGCCGGAAATCAACTTCGGTAATCCCTGGAAGAATGGAGCCGACACGTTCCTGAAGCGGCTGCGCCTGCCTATTTCCGGAATCGGGCCGGGATGGGAGAGCAAGATCTGGTGCGAAATGCCATGGATCTATCGATATCTGCCGGATGACAAGCGCAGAGTGCACGCAACCAGGTATCTGGGGCCATCCGGAGGTTGGTTCATGAAAGAGCGTGCGCGAAACGTTCCTGCGCTGTTAGGTTACGAGCTGAAGGGGGCAAGTGCGCATAATGGACAGGTGCGATTGGACCTGGTGGCCATGGATGGCAGCACGCGGAACATAGTGGCAGATCACGTCATTGCTGCAACCGGGTACAAGGCGGATATCAAACGTATTTCATTTTTGAACGACGCGATCGTCGAGAAGCTCGATCTGCTTGGCAGTACGCCGAGCCTGTCATTGCATTTCGAGTCCTCCATGCCTGGACTGTATTTCACCGGTCCGATTGCAGCAACCTCATTTGGCCCGGTCATGCGTTTTGCTGCGGGTGCCAATTTCGCCTCACGCAATATCGCCCGGCATCTGGCCCGGTCAAAGGGGAGGAGGCCAAGCTGGGATAAGCGCAAGCCTGGTGAAGCCGTCGTATCGCACCGCACCTGAAAAAGGTGAATGAGCATGGAGAGGCGCATATGCAGTCGTGTCCGGCAATTCCAGAGTCGCCGGATGCCGGCGGTAATGCAATGGCATTGCAACGCAAACGGCGAGTCCTGTTCGCTCCGGCCGAAGCGGTGACGTGACCCCGTAGTACGCTCACCTGATAATTGGCGAGCCGTGGAGCTGCTGCTTGGCGCTGAACTGGCTACGCCGGTGTATCTTGCGGCCATGCTTGCCGGAACGCGCGGCTGGTGGCCGCCCGCTTGCCGAATTTTGATATCTGAAGATCATGGCTGCAGTAAAAAATTTCATTGTGGTCGGGGCGAGAAGAGGCCTGCTGATTCAGGTGCTGCTGGGTCTTCATGCATACACGGATGCCAATTGCGTTGCAGTATGCGCCAGAGGGACGCGCTACCTGCGCCTGACACATTTATGCGCGGGACAGGTGGAGGTGGACTTCGAGGGTGCGGAAGATGATTTGTTTGTGGAAGCAGTCAATCAGATTGGCGAATCGATGCCGGATTTGGTCATGCTCTGCTCCGACTGCGAAGGCGCGCGCATGATCAGTCGCGTGCGGCATCGCTTGAATGTCATTGTTGCTCCCACCCCCGACGGTCCCATGCTGGATCGGTTCGACAACAAGTGGCATTTCTACGAATTTTGCCGTGAGCATGGCCTGCGGGTACCGGAATCGGAGCTGGTCGAGTCGAAAGAAAAGCTCGCTTTTTCCGCTGTCGCGCACAAACTTGGTTTGCCATTCATCGTCAAGCCGCTCGATCAGCAGGCTTGTACGGGAGTACACCTGATAGTCAGTGCAGAAGATTATCGTGAGCGCATCCTTGCCAACGATGCCTATCAATATGCCCCTCTCGTGGCTCAGCGCTGTATCAAGGGTGTGGATGTCGGCTTGAATATGTTGGCCATCCACGGGCAGGTGCAGGCAATCGGGATCCAGCAGCGCGTCTATCCGCAAAATGACGAGGCGAAAATTGTCTTCTTTGCGAACGATTATCTGGAGCAGGCCGCGCATACCATCAGCCGGGAAAGCGGATATCACGGCGTCATGAATGTGGACGGGCGCATCGAGGAACGTACCGGCGATGTGTACCTGTTCGAAGCCAATCCGCGCTACTGGCGCAGCCATGCGGCTTCAGTCTGGTGCGGATTGAATTTTGCCGCTGAAAGCGTGGAGCGCTTGCAGCAAACGGCTGAACCGCGGGTGCTGACGTCTGGCTGTGCCGATACTTTCTACCATCCTGTGTTCCGCCCCTTGCTATGGCCTTATATTGCTTTCGGCGCAGGGCACCGAGGGCATATGTCGCGTCTGATGATGAAAGATTTCTGCTCACTGGCCAGCCAGGCGCGCGCGGGGCTGAAGAATGGCATGAGAAAGCGTGTGCCTCCGAGCTTGTTCGTGGCTAATCAAGTTGAACGCGAGAGCCGGCTGCTGAAAGCGTATCGCGCTCATGTAAAGGGGCTCATCAGTGCGGGGATGCGTAGAGGCAAGATCGATTGAAGCGGTCGGCAAGCGTGTTCGCCATAACAGGCGGAAGCGGTCTTTGGGCAGTGAAACTATGCCGACCCCGGTACAAAGCAATCATCGTGTCCAGTCAAGGGATGCAAGTCTTGCTGCATCACTGACTACAAATCTGCTTCAGTCTGCAGCAGCGGGGTGAGTGCAGCCGGAGGCACCGGGCGACTTAAGAGATAGCCCTGGATTTCGTCACAGTCGAGGGAACGCAATACGGCGAGCTGGGATTCCGTTTCGACGCCTTCTGCGGTAACCCGCAGCTCCAGCTCCTTGGCAATCGCAATGACGGCATTGATGATGGTCAGGGTGCTCTTGCTATCCGTGAGTCCGGCGACAAACGACCTGTCGATTTTGAGCGCATCGATCGGTAGTCGTGTCAGATAACCCAGGCTGGAATAGCCCGTGCCGAAATCGTCTACCGATACCTTGGCGCCCATCTCGCGCAGGCGCTTCAGTGTTTCAATGGACTCGGCGGGGTTGTGCATCAAGGCGCCTTCCGTGATTTCGAACTCCAGCCGGCTGGCCGGGACGCCCGTCTCCTTGAGCAAGGCGGATATCTTGGGGACCAGCTCCGGATCGGACAGCTGGCGTGGCGACAAGTTGACCGCGACGCTGAAGTCCTCGGGTGCCACTTCCCGCCAGGCATGCAATTGAGCGCAGGCCGCCTTCAGCACCCACTCGCCGATCTCCAGAATCAATCCGGTCTGTTCGGCGAGTTCGATGAATTCTCCCGGTGGAACGAGGCCCAGTTCGGCACTGTTCCAACGAACGAGCGCTTCCGCTCCGGTCATGCGCGCGGTCTGGGCGGCATACTTCGGTTGAAAGTGCAGGACGAGTTCATTTCTGGCGACGGCTTGGCTTAGCAGATTTTGCAAATGGAGTCGTTCCGTTGCACGCTCGTTCATCGACATCGTGTAGAAGCGGTAGCCAAGGGCACGATTTGCCTTGGCATGGTACATGGCGACGTCCGCATTTTGCAGCAGCGTATCGACGTCGACCCCATGCTCGGGCGCGACCGCAATGCCCATGCTTGCAGAAACATAGAACTGCTGCTCGTCGACAACGACTGACTGGCGCAACCGTGCAGCGACCGAGCGGGCAAGTTCCTCGAACGCCTGATATTCTGCCGCGCCTTCCAGTATGAGGACAAACTCATCTCCACCCGGTCTGCCTATCGTCGCCCGTTCGCCGGCTAAGGTGGTGATGGCATCGGCAATGTGGATGAGTACCTGATCTCCGACGGGATGGCCGAGACCATCGTTGATCTCCTTGAATTGATTCAGGTCGAGCAGGATGACTCCTGCAAGCGTATTCGACGCGAGCGAGGACTGAATCGCCTCATGCAGGCGTGCGCGGATCGCATAGCGATTTGGCAGTCCGGTCAACGGATCTTGCGTTGCAAGGCGATGCAGGTGCCGGCGATCCGTGTCGACACGCTCGGCCATGTTGTTGAACGTGACCGCCAGCTCACCCAGTTCCCCGACGTCCGTCGTGCCCATGACGCGTGCGGAAAAGTCTCCACGCTTTAAGGCCATTGCGGCCGTCCAGATCCTGCGGATTGGCTTCAGCACCAATCGCTCGCTGCTGAACCATGCGAGCAGCAAAGCGACCGCCACGACGGTTGTCACGAGCGCAATGCGGCGCTGGTTATCTTCGGCGATTTCCTTCAATGCGGGCTCGAGCGGCACGCCGGCGCGGATCCAGACGCTCCCGCTTTCCGAATCGAAGAGTGGCACATAGGCCGTTGCGCGCCTGATGCCATCCGACCAGAGCTCTTCGTGCACTGAGTTCGTGATGTGCCAGGCTAAGGGCTGCGTGCGGTCCGAACCGATGGCATTGCCTGCGGACGGCGGTACTGCGGCCAAGGGCTGACCGGCATCGTCAAGGACGAGCACCGCTGCTTCCGGCGGAAGGCCAACCTTGGCTGTGGCCTCTTTCAGGGCAGTGGCAAGCCATTCGGTATCCAGGGCCAAATTGACGACGTATTTCACCTCACCCTGTTTGCCGAAGACCGGATGCGCAAAGATGATGGAGGGGTGCCTGGTGAGGCGGCCGGTCAGGAAATTGCTGATGCTGTAAGTTTTGTTTTCGACGACGCGCTGAAAATAGTCCCGATCCGACACGTTCACATGGGCGCCGGAGGCCTGCCTCGGGCATATCCGTTCGCCATCTGCGCGGAAGACCGCAATCGACAGGAAATACGGGCTGACTTTGAGAATGGGATCGAAGATCGAACGCAGGGCGTCGCACTGCTCCGGATGCGCCATCTCGGGTATCCGGCTGACAGCGGAGAGATGGGACCGGGGATCGGGAAGAATCTGCTTGGGATGCGCCGCAATATTCAAGGCCAGGGTCATGGCCTGTTCGTAGACGTTGTCGACCTTCTCCCGATGGAGCGAAGCATTTTGCAGGGCCAGGACGACAGTAAAGGGAATGGCCACGAGCAGAACGAGCAGCACCAACCGGCCCCTGAGTCCAATCCTTTTCATCACTCGCCTAACCAGATTCATCCAACTTCTTCTTAGTTTTCGGCAAGGTATCACAGAGCTTGGATTTTTTACACCTTTTTGCTTGCTCTGGGTGGACGTGTCGACATGTGTTGTGGTGCCCGTGCACACTTGAACATGTTATGCCACACAACATTACGACCCGTCCACCGGCTTTCAGCAATGGCTGGGAAATCGTTTGGCAGAAGCTGGACGTGGCGATGCAACGGCGACAGTCTCCATTCTGCATGCGCCTGACCAGAATGGGCGGAGTGCAGTTTTTCCGTCAGGCCGCTTGCCCGCGCGCTTGCCACGACGACTCGGCTCCGATTGGCGGGGAATTTGAAGATTTTCGGTTGGCCAATCAGATTGGCCATGAGCGCTCAGTGTCGCCGCTGCTGTCAAGCCATGGCCTTCTCGGTCACGACAGCGTCGGCTGGTGCCGCCGCAGGAGCGGGCTTGAGGCGAGACACGCCGAACATGACCAGTGCGAGCCCGCCCAGTTGAAAGGCGGAGAGCGGTTCCCCGAGCAGGGCCCATGAGGCGAACATCGTCAGCACCGGACCGAGATTGCCGACGGCAGCCGCTTGCGTCGCACCCATGCGCTGGATCGCCAGGGCCATCCAGTAGACCGGCAGCACCGTGGACAACACCGCCATCAGAGTGGAGTGCAGCCAGATCGCAGGGGGCAGGGTTGCCAGCTTTGCGGGTGTCCCGGCCAGGAGGTAATGTGCGAGCACCAGGATGGAGGAAGCGCCGCCGGCCAATCCGGCCAGGCGCATGGAGCCGAGACGTTTCACCATTGCGCCGGTACCGAGGTAGTACAGGGCATAAGTCACTGCGCTGGCAAAGACCCAGGCTGCGCCGGTCCAAACCTGGGTGCCGTGTCCTGCCACTCCCAAATCGTGGACGAAGGCGATGCCCAGCCCGAGGTAGCAGATCGCCATCGCCTGCACGGTACGGACAGCAGGGCGCTTGCGCGACGCAATCATCTGAAACACCAGCACCAGGGTCGGGTATACGTACAGGATCAGGCGCTCGAGTCCGGTGCTGATGTACTCCAGCCCGTAGAAATCGAACAGGCTCGACAAGTAATAGCCAAACATGCCGAGCAGCAGGATGCGAACCGCGTCCATTTTGCCGAGCGGGGCTTGTCCGTCGCTCCGGCTGAGCCAGAGGAGCCATGCGAACAGCGGCAAGGCGATTCCCATCCGAAGTGTGAGCAGCGTCAGGGCATCGACTGGCCCAGCTGCGTAACCGAGCTTGACGAAGACTGCCTTGAGGCTGAAACCGGCGGCGGAAAGGATGGCATACAGGCGGCCATCCTTTGCCCATTGCTGAAATAAGGAGCGTGAAGTTTTCATCGGAAGTGCATCCATTTGGTCACCTCTTATTCTGGCGCGAAGAGAGGCAAGCTAGAATGCTTGTTTTGTGTAGCGAGGCTTCGCCGCAAGAGAAACCATGCACTTCGACCTTGTTGACCTTCGTCTTCTCGTCGCGATTGCCGAAGCCGGCAGCCTGAGCAAGGCCGCATCTTCGTTTCCCATCGCGCTGTCAGCCGCGAGCAATCGTCTGCGCCATTTCGAGCACCGGTGCGGCGTCACGCTGTTCACCCGCACTGCCGACGGCATGGGCATCACGCCGGCCGGCCGCCTTGTGCTCGACCGTGCCCGTCATGTCCTGGCCGAAGCGGAAAAGCTGAAAGAGACCCTGCGGGACCTTTCCGGCCAGCGCAGGATCACCTTGCGGCTTGCCGGAACGACGGTCGCGAACAGCACCTTCCTGCCCGCAGCGCTCGGTCCCTTCCTGGCGGATTACCCGGAAATCGACCTGCAACTGGTGGAGCGAAACAGCGTCGACGTGCTGCATGCGGTGCAGGCGGGCGAAGTGGATATCGGCGTCTTCGACGGCAATCTGGCGACCAGCGACGTGATTTCCTTGCCATTCCGGCATGACAGGCTGGTATTGCTCGTGCCGCTCGAGCATGCTCTTGCCCAAAGCCGGTCCGCGCACTTGAAGGATGCTCTCGGGTTCGCATTCGTCTGCCTGCCGCCTGAGCGCGCCATGCAGCGCTTCATAGAGCAGATGGCGGCGCAAAACGCGCGGTCGCTCAAGATCCGGGTCCGGGCGCCGAGTTTCGACGCCATTGCCCAGCTCATCGCCCAGAACGCGGGCATCGGCATGCTCCCGGAAGCAGCGGCCCTGCGCCATGTGCGCGAGCTGCCGGTACGAATGGTCGCTCTCGATGACGCATGGGCAACGCGGGAACTGCGCCTGTGCGTCCAGGCCTGGGACACCTTGTCCACGCATGCCCGCCGGCTGGTTAACTATCTATCGCAGGAAATGCCGGAATGAGGCGTGCTGCCTCAATGACAACGACCGTTCGCATGCGGAATGGGCGATGTCCCGGGCTCCATCTCCATATAGTGATGCGCCGCGGGACCTGGTATTTCGCAGGGATATATCTGTAATCATGACAATAAATTGGGAGTGGGGGCGCTGACGTACTAAAGTAAACACGTCTCCTCCAGTCCCTGAGATTGGATTCGGCCCGCCGATGCAAGAACGGCGGGCTCTTTTTTTCCCGCATTCCCCATACACGTGATCAAGAAAAGCCTGGTTCCCCTGGCCCTGGGCGGCTTCGGCATTGGCATGACCGAATTCGTCATGATGGGCATCCTTCCGGATGTCGCGCGCAACCTGTCGATTACCATTCCGCAGGCGGGTTACCTGATATCCGCCTATGCGCTCGGTGTCGTTGTCGGTGCCCCGATCCTGGTTGGCGGCCTGGCCCGTTACGCGCCCAACAAGGTGCTGATGCTGTTCATGCTGCTGTTTACAGTCTTTAATGGAATGTCGGCACTGTCTCCGAACTTCGGGCTGCTGCTGGCGAGCCGCTTCCTGGCCGGACTGCCGCACGGTGCCTTCTTCGGGGTCGGTGCCGTGGTCGCCGCGCGCGTTGCGGATGAAGGGAAGGCGGCGGCGGCGATGGCTACCATGTTCGCCGGCCTCACGCTGGCCAACGTTGCCGGCGTTCCCATCGCAACCTTCGTCGGGCACCATGCCAGCTGGCGGCTTGCCTTCGTGATGGTGGCCATGATCGGTGCGCTGACGCTGTGGAGCCTGAAGCGCTTCCTGCCGCATATCGAAGGCAACCGGCAGGCGAATCTGTTGCGCGACCTGCGCATCTTCCGCAATCCATCCCTCTGGCTGGGACTCGCCATCACGTCCATCGGCACCGGCGGCTTCTTCGCCTGGTTCAGCTATATTGCGCCGCTGCTGACCGAGGTATCCGGTTTCGCCCCCGGCTCGATCCCGCTGATCATGACGGTGGCCGGAGTCGGCATGACGGTGGGCGTCGTTTCGGGCGGCAGGCTGGCCGACCGTGTGCCGGCAGAAAAGGCCGTGCTCATCCTGCTGGCGACGATGGTCGTGCTGCTGTACCTGAATGTCCTGCTGGCGCAATCGCAGCCGGCCATGCTGTTCTTCGCATTCGCCGTCGGCGCCAATGCGCTCGCGCTCGGGCCGCCGATCCAGGTACTGCTCATCCGCCAGTCGCGCGAGGCGGAAATGCTGGGCTCCTCGCTTGGTCAATCCGGCTTCAACATCGGCAACGCCACCGGCGCCTTCCTCGGCGGCCTGCCGCTGACCTTGGGCTATGGATACACTGCGCCGCTGCAGGTGGCAGCGGCACTGGCGCTGTCCGGTGTGGTCCTCACCCTGATTCTCCTTGCGCGCCAGCGCCGCGCGGGTGCAGGCGCGCAGGCAGTGACCTGAACATTGCTCGCCCGCTCGCTGATACAGAAGCGGACAGGCGGTCATCGATGCCAGACGAACGCTGGCCTGCATACCTGCTTCCGTACGTCCCTCTCCGGATAACATTGCAGACGCTCTCTCCTGGCCCGAATGCGTGATTCTCAATAGGCCAGCTGGCCCGCATCCGACGCCTGAAGGGCCTGTCGCAGGCCGCCATTGCCGCACCTGCCGGGATGCTGGATGGCTTGCGGTGGGCCACCCGGTTTTTCATTTGCAACGCGAACAATTGAATCGGGCACCGGGGTACGGCCCGATTTCGGCTGTGCGCCTCGAACTTTCCTTTGTTTCCGGGATCGACACAAAACAGCCAGTCACAGATCACGTTGCGGCCAACAAGCCGTGCGGCGTTGCCAGGAAATACCTCAAGCGAAAACCGCCGCTCGCCCTCGCACTTTTGATGCTTGCCATATAATCATCGGTTTTCCCGTTTTGGGAACAGCCTGCATCCGGACACTTTCGTGCAGTCGTACAAGGTGGCCTGCGCGTTCGGTTCTACCCTCCCTTATCTTCATTCATCAAACATGGCAAATCTACACGGCACAGACGTCATCAAACGCAACAACGTCCAGATCAAGGGCAAGGGGCGGCAGACGATGATTTTCGCGCATGGCTTTGGCTGCGACCACAATATGTGGCGTCATGTCACACCTGCTTTCGAGGATGAGTACCGGGTGGTCCTGTTCGATAATGTCGGTGCCGGAGGCTCTGACCTGGCGGCGTTTGACGAGAAAAAGTATGGGACGCTGCACGGATATGCCAGAGACCTCAATGAAATCCTGCACGCAGTGCAAGCTGAAAATACCATCTTCGTGGGGCATTCGGTCAGCGCAATGGTGGGGATCCTGGCCTGCATAGAGGAACCCGGGCTGTTCGACAAGCTGGTGCTTGTCGGCCCGTCGCCCAGCTATGTCAACGAGGGCGATTATGTCGGCGGATTCAACCGGGAAGACATCGAGCAGATGCTCGATTTCCTCGACACGAATTACCTGGGATGGTCGAGCACCATGGCTCCGGCGATCATGGGGAACCCCGACCGCCCCGGTCTCGCCGGCGAACTCGAGAACAGCTTCTGCCGCACAGATCCCAGGATCGCCAGCCATTTCGCCAGGACGACCTTTCTCTCGGATCACCGGGCGGACCTGCCGAAACTGCGCAAGCCTTCGTTGATCCTCCAATGCTCCGATGATGTCATTGCGCCCGACGCCGTCGGCCGCTACATGCATGCACAATTGGCCGACAGTTCCTTCGTCCAGATGCAGGCAACCGGCCATTGCCCGAACCTCAGCGCGCCCGAGGAGACGATCCGCGAGATGCGCGCCTTCCTCGGATCGAATCCCTAAATGAACCAGCCTCCCGATTCATCCGCTTTTTCCCAACTGCTTGAGGAAGACACCGAGGAACTGTACGAGAACGCTCCGTGCGCCTATCTGTCAACTTTGCCGGATGGCACGATCATCAAGGTCAATGCAACCTTTCTTGAATGGACAGGCTATGCGCGCACCGCCCTCGTTGGGCAGAAGCGCTTCCAGGCACTGCTGCCGGTCGCCGGCAAGGTGTTCTATGACACCCATGTAGGGCCACTCCTGATCATGCAGGGTTTTGTCCGTGAACTCGCTTTTGAGCTGGTATGCGAGAACGGGCAGCGCATGCCGGTGCTGCTGAATTCGGTATTGAAGCGTGATGCAGCGGGCAACCCGCTGCTCATCCGTACGACGATACTGGACGCGCGCAGCCGGCGTGCATACGAAGAAGAATTGCGCCGGGCGAAACGAAAGGCAGAAGAAGCGGAAGCCGCGGTGCGGCAGCTTGCGGAAGAACTGGAGTGCCGCGTCCAGCAGCGCACTCAGGAGCGTGACCGGATCTGGCGCATATCGCAGGACATTCTCGCCGTGGCAGCGCTGGACGGGACTTTTCACAGTTTCAATCCTGCCTTCACCCGGATACTAGGCTGGAGTGAAGAGGACCTGCCTGCCTTGTCGGCGCTCGGTCTGGTTGAGCCGGACCATCTGCCCCAGCTGCGCCAAGTGCTGGAAAGGCTTTCGGCCGGCGATCCGGTTGAACGCGTGGACCTGCCGCTGCGCCACAAGGCTTCCGGTTACCGCTGGTTGTCCATGGCGATCAGGCCTGAAGGCGATGCGCTGTACATTGTTGGCCGCGACATCACCGAGGAGCGCAAGCAGGCCGAGGTGGTGCGCAAGATGGAGGACGCGCTGCGCCAGGCTCAGAAGATGGATGCAATCGGCAAGCTGACTGGCGGCGTCGCCCATGATTTCAATAACATCCTCCAGGTCATTGCCGGTAACCTCGAGTTGATGAGACTCGAATTTGCCGGCGATGCGCGGGCAGGACATCGTCTCCAGCAGGCGCGATTCGCTGTCGACCGCGGCGCCAAGCTTGCCTCGCAGCTCCTGTCATTCGCGCGGCGCCAGCCTCTGCAGCCGGTGCCGACCAACTTGGGGCGGGTGGTGCGAGAACTGGACGACCTTCTGCGCCGTGCGCTCGGTGCATCCGTCGAAATCGAGACCATCGTCGCCGGCGGTCTCTGGACGGTCTCGCTGGACCGCAACCAGCTTGAAAATGCGCTTCTCAATCTGGCAGTCAACGCACGCGACGCCATGAACGGTGAAGGAAAGCTGACCATCGAACTCGGCAATGCCGTGCTCGATGAAAACTATGCGCAGCAACATCCCGACGTCGACCCGGGCCAGTATGTCATGCTTGCCGTTTCCGACACCGGTTCGGGCATCCCTCCGGAGGTCGCGGAACAGATCTTCGAGCCTTTTTTCACGACCAAGCCGGAAGGAAAAGGGACGGGCCTTGGTCTCAGCATGGTGCACGGCTTCGTCAAGCAAAGCGGCGGACACATCAAGGTCTACAGCGAAGTCGGTCTGGGCACGACATTCAGGATATACCTGCCGCGCGTGCTTGAGTCGGAAGCACGGGAACCGGACGTGCGCGGCAAGCCGGCAGATGGCGGTGCCGAGACTATCCTGATCGTCGAAGACGATCAGGCGGTCCAGGCAACCACGGTAGAGATGCTGTCCAGCCTCGGCTACAAGGTGCTGAAGGCGGTCGACGGCCAGAGCGCACTGAGCATTCTGCAAAGCGGCATACAGATCGACTTGTTATTCACCGACGTCGTCATGCCCGGCCCCTTGCGAAGTACGGATCTCGCAAGGAAGGCACAGGCCATCTTGCCGGACATTGCGGTGCTCTTCACCTCGGGTTACACCCAGAGCGCCATCGTCCACGGCGGCAGGCTGGATGCCGGGGTCGAACTGATCAGCAAGCCCTACCGGCGGGAGGATCTGGCGCGCAAGGTCCGGCACGTGCTGGACAAGGCGAAAACTGCCGCGCCGAAGAAGCCTGGCGACGATGTGTCGACGCCGGAGTCCTCCCGCCTGCGCATTCTGGTGGTGGAAGACAACCCTGATTCCCAGCACATGCTGTGCGAATTGCTGGGCGTCCTGGGCCATTCGGCACGAGGCGTGTCAAGCGCAGAATCGGCACTCGATGCCCTGCGCAGCGAGGCCTTCGATGTTCTCCTTACTGACGTTGGGTTGCCGGGAAAATCCGGAGTAGAGCTGGCAAGGGAGGCAGTCGAGGGCCATCCTTCGCTGCGCATCATCTTCTCCTCCGGCTGCGGCGGCATCAAGGAAGACGGGCTCGCAGCGCTATGCCTTCCCAAACCCTACAACCTGGAGAGGGTCATGGATGTGTTGGCGAGGTCGGCGAAACAACCCTAGGTGCTTCGACATAGTCGTGCAGCGCATATCCGAACTTCCCTGAAGAATTCAGCCGGCATACGCCTTCATCCGACCGGGCAGCCTGCCTGCAGGACTTCAGCTCGTGCAATGCCCATGGCGCCATCACGGCAAATGTCTGCAAGTCCAGTTGGAACCGGAAACTTCGCATTGGCTCAGTGCAATGATCAGGGCTCGCGCTTCATCTTCTTCGGTCCATCGCCGGGTGACCGGCCGGTCATGCAACCTGGCAACGCATTGGCCTTCCAGCGCTGCGCCGGAAGCCGCCTTCTAAGGTTCCGGGGCAGTCGAATTCGAGTGGCCCGCCCCGCGAATACACTCTGATACAAAAATTGAATGAACGACGGCCAAGAAAGCAGGGTCAGAATTTGCACGGATGTAAATTCCAACCGTACCGTGAAGAAGGCCATGAAGAAGATTCTGTCGCTGTTGATTGCGGCGTCCGCCGCACTTGCGGGATGCGTTGTTTATGATCGCCCTTATGGTCACGACAGCGGCTATCACCATGCTGACGGCGGCCGCGGCGGTCCCGGGCCATATCACGACAGAGATGGGCGCGACAGGCATGGTGACCGCGATAGAAGCGAACGTGACCGCTGGGGCGATCGTGACCGCGATGGCGAGCGCGGAAATTTCCCGAGATAACGCTCGTCGCCGCAGGGAGCCCTTATGAGCAGCAGACATTTGATGTTGACCCTTGTCGCGGTTTTCCTGATCACCGGCAATCCGGCAATCGCGCAGCGTGCCGATCACGGCAATGACCGGGACCGCTTTGAGCATGACCAGCGCAGGGAGCAGGATCGCGGCTTTGAGCGGGGCAGGCGGGAGGGACGCGGCGTGGGTCCGCGACATGACATCCACCAGGGCGACCGCCTGCCGCCGGAGTATCGCGGCCGCCATTATGTCGTCGAAAATTGGCGCGCCCACCGCCTGCCGCCTCCGCGAAAGGGTTACCAATGGGTGCAGATCGGCGGCGATTATGTGCTGGTCTCAATCCGCAACGGTGTCGTCGTGCAGATTGTCTATACCCAGTGAGGTGACCCGGCCGCCTGCACTACAGGCATGTCCGCTTACTTCATCTGTGATGACTATATTCGATTGGATGGAAGTGCGCCCATCTCTCAACGCGATGCTTGCCAATCCCCGCCGGTTGAGCGGCTTCGGTTGAAATCGGATTATGCAGGGCCGGAGCCGCGACCCTGCCGCTAAGCCTGCGCGCGTCGACGTTCACGTCTGTGAATAATAGCGGGCAACCTCATCGATTTCCTCGCGCGTCAACTGCCGCGCGATATTGCGCGCCTGGCCGCGGATGTCGTTGTTGCGCTTGCCCTCGGCGATAGCTGACAGACGCCAGCAACTACAGCATGCTCTCCTGTAGTAGACGTGATCGTTGCCCGGTGCCGGAGTCGCGTTCGCGAATCAAGGCGAGGTTGTGGTCAGTGTGCCCGTTGTCACCGGTACCCCTGTTCCAGTCAAGAACCCTGGCGTACTTGTCGTACCTGTCGTACCCGATGAACCGGTCATGCCGGTCGTGCCCGTTAGGCCGGTTGTATTCGTGGTGGTAGGTATGCCCGTCGTACTCGTCGTGCCCAGTGGGCCAGTCGTCACTGTCGCACCGCTGGTTCCGCTTGATCCGATCGTATCCGGCGCTCCCGTTGTACCTGTCGTACCCAAGGTGCCGGATGTTCCCGAGGTGCCCAGGCTGCCGGTTGTGCCGATTGTGCCGGACGTATTGGTTGCCCCCGTTGTTGCCGATGCCCCTGAAATGCCCGAAATGCCGGTTATGCCAGCCGCACCGCCGACCGTGGAAGTTCCGGAATTGTTGAAGGGCGAGGCATTGGCGGAACCTGAAGTGGCTGCAGAGGACGGAATGCCGGTCGTGATGGTTGCCTGCGAACCGCGGTCGCCGCCCCCGCCACCACATGCTGCTACCGACACGCAGAGAATGGTGCCAAGCGTTTTATGCGTCAGGGTCCACATTGATGGCTCCTCCGGCAAGCAAAACTCCCTGATGCATCTTTTTTTACATGATCGTAGTGTCCGCCTGGAGAGGTTTGATTCGCATCAAGCTGAAGACCCAACGATCGATAGTGCGGTGAGCCAATTTTGATGAAGGCCCCATGGGAAGGAGAGGCATCTGAATCCGATGCAGGGATAGCCGCATGGGCTTGCCAGTTCAGTGGCGTGTTTCACGGGCCGGACGCCTGGCTGCCGTTATCAACCCCCTAAATAAGGCATATACCTCCAGGCAATGTTTCGATATTCTCAGTTCCAGTATGAACAGAAGCTGCGATATTCTCGAAGATCAGGCGGGTCTGACCGAAGCGCTCCTCGGTCAGGCAATCGTCAGAGCGGACCGTGCGCTGGCATCAAGGATTGCAGGAAAATGCGCTGTCGAGATCCATCTTTCGGGAGCGGAGATCATCAGCCAGGGCGCTCGCGATACCGATCTCTATTTCATCCTCAAGGGAAGCGTGTCCGTCGTTGCTCACGGCCGCGTCATTGCAAGGCGTGTCGCCGGCCAGCATGTCGGAGAAATTTCGCTGGCCAATCCGGAAGGTGGCAGGTCAGCTTCGGTGATCGCCCTCGAGGAAACCGTCACGGCCCGGATCAGCGAACCGGACTTCACGCAACTCGCCGAAGAAATGCCGCAGCTGTGGCGCTGGCTGGCGATCGGTCTGGGCGATGGAATCAAGGCCCACAATGAATCCGAGGCACGACTGGAATTCGTCGCCAATCACGATGCCCTGACGCTGCTTCCGAACCGCCGGTACTTCCTCGAGCGTCTTGCAGAAACGCTGCGGCTGGTACGCGATACGAACTCGACCTGCGCGCTGCTGTACATCGACCTCGACCGCTTCAAGCCAATCAATGACACCTTCGGTCATCCGGCAGGCGACCAGATCATGAAGCAGGTTGCGGGGCGCATGCGGCACTGCCTGGATGGCAAGGGCATGGTGTCCAGGCTGGGCGGAGACGAGTTTGCCGCTCTGCTTGCCTGCGCCGGCGGGCATGAACAGGCAGAGCGCGTCGCAGCGGATCTGCTGGCGGCCTTACGCGAGCCTTTCGATATCCAGGGCGTGCAGGTGGCGGTATATGCGAGCATCGGTGTCGCGTTCTACCCCAGTCAGGCACAGGATGTCGCCACCCTTATGCAGCGTGCGGATGCGGCCTTGTACGAGGCCAAGAAGAACGGGCGCAATACCTTCCGCGTGTGGGCTTAGCGCCCATTTCAATACGGCTTCGAGAGTAGGGTGCACCACGCAACCCCGGTGCACACCGCACACCCTGCATTCTTGTCCTTCCAGGCTCGCGGAAACTGCGTGGAGCTTTGTTTGCAGAGCTGCCTGTGGTCCGGTTTCCGACCCGCGGGCCGGCGCTACATGTCAATGCGTTGCAGCAGAAATTGCTGGCAAGGGCAGGTCCAGGCGGATAACCGTTCCCTTGCCCGAGTCTTCAATGATGAACGCCGCGCCGATTCTTTCCGCGCGCATTTTCATGTTTGCCACGCCATGCCCGTTGTGCTTGCCGGCCCTGGAAAAGCCGACACCGTCATCCGCAATGCGGATGACGAGCTGGTCGGCCTCGAAGAGGATGTCCACATCGACGTTTTTCGCCTGCGCATGCTTGAGCACATTCGTAAGCGCCTCCTGCAGGATGCGCAGCAACTGGAGCCCGGCGCGCGGACCGACTTCCAGACTGTCCGGCAAATCTTGATTGCGCCAGTGCAGTGTTACCCCAAGGGCACTGAAGCGCGTTTCCATGCGCCGCCGCAGATCGCCGAGCACGGGCAGCAGGTCCGGGTCTGCCGGCGTGAGCGAGTCGATGGCGAGGCGCATGTCGTCCAGGCATTCGCGCAGCAGGCTCACCATGTCCTTGTGCGTCACCGTGCCGCTTTCGGCCAGGGCCAGGGTCGACAGGAGCTGTGATCCCACGCCGTCGTGCATGTCCTGCATGATGCGCTGGCGCTCTTCGGTCGTGGCACGGTCGAGTTCCAGCTTTCTCAACTGCTCGTAGCTCGCCGCGAGCTCCTTCTCCCGCTCGGCCAGGCGCAGCATCAGGCGTTCATTCGCCGATTCGACCAGCACGAGCGAGTCGTAAAAGCGGTTGAGCAGCACGCAGCCCATGACCAGAAGATAAGCAGGTATTCCGAGGTGAAGCAGGTAGAACTCCTGGAGGCCGAACATTCCGACCTGCACGGCATAGTCATGCAGCGCCAGGCTCAGCGCGAACAGGATGGCCAGCACCATGGCAATGCTGGATGCGGTGCGCTGGCATACCGCGTAGTGAGCCAGCCGAAGGAAGGCGAACAGGGTGAAGGGGAGGAAGCCGAGCGTCCACCAGGTATCCATGACGGCGCGCGCCGGTATGCCGATCAGGGCGAACAGGAGGCAGCCGATCAGCCAGTAAGCCAGCAGGAAGCGGTTCAGGAGAGGACGGATGAAGCCGCTGAAATGCAGCAGGAAGATCGTGATGCAGACGATGAACCCGGCAGTCGTGAAGTAGTAGCAAACGCGCCAGAATACCCAGTGCTCCATCGGCACGACCGGCATCCTGAACACGAAGGTGCGGATTCCCCAGAACAGGACGCATATGCCGAAGATCCCGTACAGGCGCTCCTGCCTGCGGCGCAGCCAGAAAATGAGAATCAGGGTGCCCACGAACAGGCACACGGCGCTGGCGATTTTCGTGCTGGTCTCTTCCCAGAACAGCATTTGTTCGTAATCGCCGCGCAGCGTCGTTTCGGGCCCGACCACGAATTCGCCGAAACTGGTCAAGGGCTCCCGGATCGCAAAATGGACGGCGATCTCGTTGCGTCCCTCGCGCAATGCAATGGGCGGCAGGTAGCGCAGGTAAGGCCGGAACCAGCGCACCTGGTCGACCTCGTCCGCGCCCCGGATCTCGCCGATCCTGATGCCGTTCAGATAGATGACGCCGCCGCTGCGCAGCTTGGGAAAATAGGCCCACAATGGCTGGTCGGTCATGCCGAGGTGGAAGCTCGCGCGATACCAGTACGGAACCAGATCGCGTTCTTTCGGCTTGGGCGAGCGATGCGGCAGCACTACCTTTTGCCATCCGGCGTCATTGCCGGGAATGGATTGTGCGTTCGAAATGACGAACTCCGCCTGTTCAATGCGGATGACTTGCTGGACGTTCGCAGCCGAGGCAAGTACTGCCGGGTATGCGAAGAAGAGGAGAAGGAGCTTTAACAGGCAGGCGATGCAGCCGGTTCTATTTGAGGAGGCCCATCTGCGTTGCTTCATAAACGGCTTCCCCCCGTGAATGGACCGCCAGCTTGCGGTAGATTTTCTTGACGTGGCCGGCCACGGTATAAGCCGAAATCTGATGGGAGTCGCCGATTTCCTTGTTGCTCAGGCCCTTGGCGAGCGAGCGCAGGATCTGGATTTCCCGTTCGGTCAGCTTCCCCGCCGCCGCAGGCGGCATGTGCGGCGCGGGTGCATGTTCCGCCGGCCCGGATTTTTCAAGCTGGAGCTTTTGCAGGATTTTCCTTGCAATCGCCGCGCTCACGGGTGAGCCGCCGGCAAGCAAGGTACGAATGCTGTCGATGATCTCTGCAGGCGAGCTGCCTTTCAGCAGATATCCGGTTGCGCCGGCTTCGATGCTTCCCATGATGCTGGCATTGTCGCCGAATACCGTAATGACCATGACTTCGCTGCCGGGCCACGTGCTGACCGCATGCCTGATCACTTCCGTGCCATGCATGTCGGGCAGTCCGAGGTCGACCAGGTAGACATCCGCACGCTGGCTGTTGATGAGGGCAATCCCGTCGGCGCCGCTGCTTGCGCTTCCGACCAGCGTGAATTCCGGGTGCGATGCGATGATGCCCCTGAACCGGGCAAGGAAATCCGGGTTGTCTTCGATGATTCCGACGGTCGTCGTCATGTTTTTAACCAGCTACTCCAAGCGCTTGGATACGTACGCTTGGCATGCCGGGCCATTGCCGACGACCTTCTTCTTCGCATGCCAAAAAGAAATGATGCGGACGATTGTAACAGCCGGGTATGAGTTCGGAGAAGCTGTCAATACCCCGTTTGTGGGATATTGCAACAGTGCCCGAAGAGGGCGCCCGCCTTCGACGGAACGCGCCTGCCTTCGGACCGGGCCATCTGCCTCAGTAGGACAGTCGGCCGTTGTAGCCGATCACGCCGATGTCGGAGTAGGACGAGCCGCGACGATTGGTTTCACTGAAGTTGATGGGATAGCCGCCAAGCCGGTAGTTCTGCATCGAGACCAGGCTTTGCGTCACCTTTTCCGGCGTCGGTTTCGGACCGGCCATCTTGATCGCGTCCACCAGGAGCCGTGCATTCATGTAAATCTCGAAGTTCAGGGGCGTCGAATGCACTCCCTGTCCATACGGCGTCTTCAGGAAGGCCTGGAAATCCTTCGCCAGCGGCAGGCTCACCGAACTCGGATTGGGAACGACCTGGCTGATGCCGATGCCGCGGACCCGCCTCTCGCCCGCAAATTCCGCAAGGCCGGTGGAAGAGACGAATGAAAGGGTGTAGATCTGCGCCGCGCCTGCCGGCGCATCATAGGCCTTCATGAAATGGTAAACGGCTTCGGGCACGCCCATCAGGAAGATGGCCTGCGGCTTGGCCGCTATGATCTGCCGGGCATGTTTGGAAAATTCGGTTTCGCCCGGCTCGTAAGGCACTTTGGCGATGACCTCGAAATTGTATTCCTGGGCCGCCTTGGCGATGATCTCATTGATGCCGGAACCGAAGCTGTCTTCCTGAGACAGAACCGCAACCTTCTTCAGCCCGATGGTCGGGACCAGGCGTGAAATCTTCATGACTTCATCGGTGTAGCTGGCGCGGGTATGGAAAATCTGTTCGGACCCCGGCCCCCGGACGATTTCGGACCCGCTGAACACGCCGACCAGCGGCACCTTGTACTTGTTCAGAATGCCCGTTTTCATCACGGCGGCCACGTTGGCGGTGCCGACGGCATTCAGGAATGCGATCACATTGTCTTGCGTGATCGCTTCTTCGAAGAGAGCGGGAGTTTTCCTGGGATCGTATTGATCATCCTTGATCACCAGGGACAGCTTGTTGCCATGGATTCCGCCTTTGGCATTAATCATGTCGATGTATCCGTGCGTCAGGATTTCCCCTTCGGTTGCGGAAGAGGCATTCGGCCCGGTCAGGCCGAGCACGTTTCCGATCCTGATTTCTTCCGCGTGTGCATGAACGAGTGCGCAGCACGTCAATAGCGCTGCCAAAGCTCTTCTAAACCACATGACTGTCTCCTAAGTAGGCGGATTTGTTTTTGTTGGAGGGATTCCGGATTGCTTCACCCGGATCTGCCGACGTTTCCAGAATGTTGGATTTATTTTAATTTCCGGCATTCAATGTAATGTACCGACTTTGAATCTCCGGGGGAAGTCCGGCCATCCTTCCAGAGAGGGCGATGGACTGGTGTGCCCGGCAAAAATTTCTTCATGCCGGGCAATGCCGGCATTCTGTCAAATGGCACAATGGGCGGAATTTTTCAACGCGGGCGCGACCGGCGTGACCCGGCCCACATGGATGATGAAAGGATCCGAGATGAAAAAAGCGATGATGGCAGCCTTGCTGCTGGTGGCCGTCGGCGGTGCTGGCGCTGAAAGCATTGGAGAAGTCGATACCGCATTCAAGCTGATCGGCCCGGACCACAAGATCGTGGTCGAAGTATTCGACGATCCCAAGGTGGTCGGCGTGAGCTGCTATCTGTCGCGCGCGCGGACCGGCGGCCTCAAGGGCGCATTCGGTCTGGCGGAAGACAAGGCGGAAGCCGCCGTGGCATGCCGGCAGGTGGGCGACATCCGCTTCAATGGCGTGCTCCCGAGGCAGGAGGAAGTGTTCACTGAGCGCGCCTCCATCCTGTTCAAGCATATCCGCGTCGTGCGCATGACCGACCCCAAGCGCAATGCGCTGGTGTACCTGGTGTATTCGGACCGCCTGATCGAGGGCAGCCCGCAAAACAGCGTGACTGCAGTGCCGGTGCCTGCCGCCCAGCCGATTCCAATCAAGAAATGAACAGGCAATTGGACGGCAGGCTTGTCAGCCTCGTCCGCGCTAGCTTCGCGTGGATGGCTGGGGCTGCTTCACCTTGCGCAGGTAAGGCTTTTCCGCCTTCCAGCCCTGCGGGAACAATTTCTTTGCGTCGTCGTCGCTGACCGAAGGCAGGATGATGACATCCTCGCCCTGCTTCCAGTTGGCCGGCGTGGCGACCTTGTGTTCCTGCGTCAGCTGCATGGAATCGAGGGCGCGCAGGATCTCATCGAAATTGCGGCCGGTGCTCATCGGATAAGTGAGCATCATCTTGATGCGCTTGTCCGGGCCGATTACAAATACCGACCGCACTGTCGCATTGGCGGCGGCGGTGCGTCCCTCGGAAGTGCCGGGCTCTTCCGCTGGCAGCATGTTGTAAAGCTTGGAAATCGAGAGATCGCGGTCGGCAATGATTGGGTACTGCGGCATGTAGCCTTGGGTTTCCTCGATATCCTTGGCCCATGCGCGATGGTTTTCGACGGGGTCCACGCTCAGGCCGATCAGCTTGCAGTGACGCCTGGTGAATTCCGGCTCGATCTTTGCCATGTAACCCAGCTCGGTGGTGCATACCGGCGTGAAATCCTTGGGATGGGAAAACAGGATGGCCCAGCCATCTCCGATCCACTGGTGGAAATGGATCGTCCCTTGCGTCGTCTCGGCGGTGAAATCCGGGGCAATATCATTGATGCGTAATGACATGTTCGCTCCTTCGCTGGTTTTTGAAAGCAATGTGGAGAGGCAAACCCCGCTGCGCGATCAGCGCCCAGGCTCGTGCCCGAAACCTGTTCAACGACCGCACCCGATACGCGATGCCCTGTGAGCATGCATGCATGGGCGCTGCAGGTTTTCACCCGGGCTTTGGGCAACGTGTGGAATGCCTTCCTGATCAGCATAGGTAGGGGTTTCTCGCCGCAGCTTGAGGTATCTCAATTTGTTCCGGTTGCATCAAGCAACTTGCTGCTGGGGCATTATCAGCCTGCGCATGGGTGGCGTGGATGTGGCCTTGGCTGAAGGGAATGAAGTGGCGGGAAATGCAGATCGGACTGGTCTGGCTGGCGGCGTCGGGTGGTGGGGTTCGGTGAGAGTCAGGCGGGCTTGCAGTCCGGGAGGACCATCGCCCTCCTGGACTAGCAGTGCGGCAGCCTTCAGGACTTGCCGAAGACTTCGTTCAGTTGCTGGCTCACGCGTACGAAGGTGGTGCGCTTGGTCAGTTCCTTGAGCTGACGGGCGCCGACGTAAGTGCAGGCGGAACGCACGCCACCCAGGATATCCTGCAGCGTACCTTCCACCGGACCGCGGTATTCCACCAGGACTTCCTTGCCCTCGCTGGCGCGGTATTGCGCGACGCCGCCAGCGTATTTTTCCATCGCGGCGCGGCTGCTCATGCCATAAAAGCGCTTGAACTTCTTGCCCTCGCGCTCGACCAGGTCACCCTCGGTTTCATCATGCCCGGCCAGCATGCCGCCCAGCATCACGAAATCCGCTCCTGCACCAAAGGCTTTCGCCAGATCGCCCGGCACCACGCAGCCGCCATCGGCACAGATCTGCCCGCCCAGTCCATGGGCGGCGTCGGCGCATTCGATGATGGCCGACAATTGCGGATAGCCGACGCCGGTCATCTTGCGCGTGGTGCAGACCGAACCGGGACCAATGCCAACCTTGACGATATCCGCGCCGGCCAGGATCAGCTCTTCCGTGATGTCGCCGGTCACCACGTTGCCCGCCATGATGGTCAGCTGCGGGAAGGTGGTGCGCACCTTTTTGACGAAATGGATGAAGCGCTCGGTATAGCCGTTGGCCACATCGATGCAGACATAGCCGATCGCGTCGGGTGCCTTCGCCATGATCTCGCTGAATTTTTCGAAATCGGCCGGCAGGATGCCGAGTGAATAAAACGCAGTCGACGGCCGCAGATTCTCGGTCTGGAGCGAGTGGAAGAAGCGGACCAGTTCATCCTTCGGATAATGCTTGTGCAAGGCCACCGACAATCCATGCTTGCCGAGCGCGCGTGCCATCTCGAACGTGCCGGTCGTGTCCATGTTCGCGGCAATGATGGGAATGCCGTGGTATTCCCTCTGGGAGTGGCGGAAAGTGAACTTGCGGTGGATGTCGACTTCGGAACGCGAATTGAGCGTGGAACGCTTCGGCCGGATCAGCACGTCCTTGAAGTCCAGCTTGACGGATTCTTCGATATGCATGGCAGTGAAATGAGTACGTGAAAAGAATGCTGCGGGTTTTTCTGCCGCTCCCGCATGATGCCACATGACGCAGTACTTCTCCCAGCAAGAGTCAGATAACGCACTCTTGCCTTGGTTCCGGCGAAGCCTGGATGGAGAGAAGGGAAGGCGCAAGCATGGCGCGCGACCAGCCGGGAACGCGTCCAGGGACTATCCGCGCCCTTGATCCATGCCCCCGCGTTGAATGCAGGAAGGAACTTTAGCAAGCCGTGCTTGTCATTTTTGCAGCAGTTGCAGCAAAACATTAGCTCGCAGGCATGGCATCCGGCACGCGATGCCGCGATCTTCCTTCATCGCAGTCTGACTTCTGGAGTACGAATGAAAATATTCATGTGGATCATCGCCATCATCTTCCTGATCGGCTTGCTGGTTGTCACAGGCGTTCTGAAGCTGGTCTTTTGAGAACGCAGTCCCGTCCGGGACTGCGTCCCGGCGGGGATCGGCTGTACCTCTGTCCGATCCGGACGTGCTACTTGTCGCGCCGGACGTCGGAAGAATCGGTTTTTGCAGACGCTGATGCGGACGAGGCTGGAGTCGGGAGATTCCAGCTGCGCACGAGGGCAAGCATCCGTATACCGAAGCAGAGCAATGCGCCGGCGAGTGCCACGATGGCGGATGGCAGCAGCAGCATGTGTCCGGCCACCACCACTGCCGCGCCCGCGAGGGCGGCGACTGCATACACCTCCGAACGCAGCACGGTGGGAATCTCGGTCAGGAGCACATCGCGCACCATGCCGCCGCCGATCCCCGTGAGCATGCCGAGCAAGGCCGCCATGACGGGATTGAGCCCGAAGGCAAGCGCCTTCTGCGTGCCAGCGACGGCAAACAGCGCGAGTCCTGCGCCGTCGAACACGAGCACGGTGCCGCGCAGCCGCTCAACCGCGGGATGCCAGAAAAAGGTGAGGACGCCGGCAATGATCGAGGCTGCCAGGTAGCGCCAGTCGCTGATCGCCGCCGGGGGTACCGCGCCGATCAGCAGATCGCGGGTGATTCCACCGGAATTGCCGGCAGCAAACGACAGCACCATGATCCCGAACAGATCCAGACGGCGCTTGACCCCGGCCAGGGCACCGCTGAGCGCAAAGACAAACGTGCCCACCAGATCGAGCGCCAGCACCAGCGTCTTGATCGCAGTGCTGATGTCAAGGTCAGGCGCATGGAACACTTAGGATCGCGCCTCCGCTTGCCCGGTTGCCGCGGCGGCGCCATCCTTGCCAAGCCAGGCCAGCGCGCCGACCACCATGGTTTCCACGCCTGTTTCCAGGGTCGGATGCAGCACCGGTGCGAAGAACGGGCTGTGGTTGCTCGGGAGCTTGTTGACTTCGCCTGCCGCCTTGGCTTGCGCATAGGTCCCGGGATCGGTGCCGCCGACAAACCAGAACACCGCGGGTACATGCCACTCGGCGCCGAACGATCCGAAATCCTCGCTGGCCGATGTCGGTCCGGTGTGCCGAACGCGTTCGGCAGCGAAATGCGCGCGGAACGCATCGGCCACGCGCTGGCTCGCAACTTCGCTGTTGACACCCAGGGGATAGCTGTCCAGTGTCGTGATCTCCGGCGGCTTGGGTGCGCCGGAAGCGGCGCACTCGGCGTTCACGATCCGATCGATCGCGGCCAGCACCCGCTTGCGCACGCCCTCGTCATAGCTGCGCACATTCAGCTTGATGACGGCTTCATCGGGGATCACGTTTTCCTTGGTGCCGGCCTGCAGCGAGCCGATGGTGACGACGGCTGCTTCGTTGGGCGAGAGTTCGCGCGAGACGATGGTTTGCAACCGCATCACCGTCGCGGCCGCCATCACCACGGGATCGATGCTCGCCTGGGGCATGGAGCCATGCGCGCCGCGTCCGAACAGGCGGATCTGCAGGCTGTCTGCAGCGGAGGTGATCGTTCCGGTGCGCCCGCCGATATCGCCCGCCGATGCAACCATGACGTGCTGGCCGAGCACCACATCGGGTTTGGGAAAGCGCTGGAAGAGTCCGTCATCGATCATCGCCCTTGCGCCTTCTGCCGTTTCTTCCGCGGGCTGGAAGACCGCCATCAGCGTTCCGCTCCATGCATCGCGCGCCTGTGCCAGCAGCTTGCTCGCGCCTGCCAGCCAGGTGACATGCATGTCATGGCCGCAGGCGTGCATGACGGGAACCGTGTTGCCGTCGCGATCCTTCGACTTGACCTTGCTGGCATATGGGAGGCCGGTCATTTCCTCGACTGGCAGCGCGTCCATGTCGGCGCGCAGCATGACTGTCGGCCCGGTGCCGTTCCGGAGCAGGCCGACGACACCGGTATTTCCGACCCCGGTCGTTACCTCAAACCCTGCCGAGCGCAAGCGCTCCGCTGCCAGGCCTGCAGTGCGCATTTCCTGCATCGACAATTCGGGGTGTGCATGGACATCGGTGTAAAGCGCTTCCAGATCCGGCAGCAGATTCGTCAGGTTGACAAGCACCTGATCGGCGGAACGCGTCGATGGCGACCTCATGTTCATACCTTGTCCTTTCTGGCTGCGGTCACCCTGATGCTGCAGCCTCATCCATGGACGGGACCATGCTTATACCGCCGTGCCGCCACGGGTGTGTTGGTTCACCGGGCAACCGGCGTTAAGCAAAGACAGGCATATTCAAGTTTCGTTCCATCACCAGGATCGGCGAACCAGAATGATTACCCCTTGGCATAGAACTCAGGTCAGGTATGAATGAATGTATGCATGGAAAAATGCGGGCTGACATTTTCAACGGAAATTGCGTCCGGTTTTTCGGTGCACCGGGTTTCATGGCCGGCTCTTATACAATGCATGGCTGATGTCCCGGGAACCTCTATCTCTTGCAGGAAAATCCATGAATCTCTCCACCATTTCTACGCCGTCCGCATTAGTCGATGAAGCGCGCATGATGCGCAATATCGAACGCATGCAGCGCCGGATGAATGAACTCGGCGTGCGCTTTCGTCCGCATGTGAAAACCTCCAAGTGCATTGAAGTCGCGCGGCGCCAGGCACAGGCAGGGGCCACCGGCATCACGGTTTCCACCCTGAAGGAAGCCGAGCAATTTTTCAAAGCCGGGTTCAACGACATCCTTTATGCGGTATGCATGGCGCCCAACAAGCTCGAGCAGGCGCTGGCCCTGGCAAACATGGGTTGCGACCTGACCATCGTGGTTGACTCGGAGGCTTCCGCCAGCGCAATCGTGGACAAGGGAAGGGCAGCCGGTCACCGCTTCAATGTGATGATCGAAATCGACACGGATGGACACCGCTCCGGCGTGCAGCCCGGTTCCGACGACCTGATCCGGATCGGGCGCATCCTGCATGATAGCGGCGCCAGGCTCAAGGGCGTGATGACGCATGCCGGCAGTTCCTATGATTTCAATACGCCGGAAGCCTTGCAAAGGATCGCGGAACAGGAACGCCGCTTGTGCGTGCAGGCTGCCGAACGCCTGCGCAGTGCGGACCTGCCGTGCGCGGAAGTCAGCGTCGGATCGACGCCGACCGCCTTGTCGGCGCTGAACCTGGATGGCGTCACCGAAGTGCGCGCCGGGGTGTATGTGTTCTTTGACCTCGTGATGTCCAATGTCGGCGTCTGCACACCGGGAGATGTCGCCCTGTCGGTACTGACGACGGTCATCGGCCACCAGCCGGAAAAGGGCTGGGCGATCGTCGATGCGGGCTGGATGGCGATGAGCCGCGACCGGGGGACGCAAAAGCAGGCAACCGATTATGGCTATGGCGCCGCCGCATGCGACCTGAACGGACGCTTGATAGAGGGCTTCGTGCTGACCGGCGCCAATCAGGAACACGGCATCTTGTCGCGTGCCGATGGCGGGATCACGAAAGACATTGCCGGGCTTTTCCCGATCGGCACGCAGTTGCGCATTCTGCCCAACCACGCCTGCGCAACCGGCGCACAGTTCCCTGAATATCATGTAATCGGCGGGAAGGGTGAGGTGCAAATCTGGGAGCGCTTTTATGGCTGGTGAAATCCGAGCAATCAATCCCGAAGACATGGCGCCGCCGGGCGGCCACTACAGCCATGCAGTTGTCGCGGGCAACCTGGTCTTCGTCTCCGGCCAGTTGCCGATCAGGCCGGACGGGGTGAAGCTGGCGGATGCTTCCTTCGAGGAGCAGGCCAAGCAGGTATTGGCCAACGTCGCCGCGGCATTGCGCAGCGCCGGAACATCCGTCGAGCGCCTGGTGCAGGTTCGCGTGTACGTCACGGATATCGCGTCGTGGCCGTCTTTCAATGCGATCTATGCAGCCTGGGCCGGCGCATCACGGCCTGCCCGGGCTGTGGTGCCGGTGCCGGAATTGCATTACGGCTTCAAGATCGAGGTGGAAGCAATCGCTGCGCTCTGATCACGACCGTTACAAGCCGCCGCCGGCACGCGATACAGCCGAAGTAGGGTGCGCCGTGCGCACCGGAATTGCATGGTGCGCATGGCCCACCCTACGTCCTTTCCCTTACACGCTTATTGACGCTCTTTTGCACCAGCCGCTGCTAAGCGCGAAATAGGTCGACCTGCGCTGTCAGGAGATTGGTCCTCGCCTGGACCAGGTTGACCTGCACACTGTACAGGGTGCGCTGCGCATCCAGGGAGTAGGGTGCGCCATGCGCACCATGCGCGTCATGCAATTCCGGTGCGCGCAGCGCACCCTACTTCCTTTCCCTTGCAAGCTTATGGAAGCTGCCAGCCGCCGCCCAACGCGCGATACAGATCGACCTGCGCTGTCAGGAGATTGGTCCTCGCCTGGATCAGATTGACCTGCACACTGTACAGGGTGCGCTGCGCATCCAGTTCTTCGAGGTAGGAGGCATAACCGTTGCGATAGCGGTTGTGCACCACGCGCAACGCTTCGGCCGCGGCTACCTGGCGCGCTTCCAGTTCGGTCGCCTGCTCTTTCAGGCGAAGCAGGGCCGACAGCGCATTCTCGACTTCGGAAAAGGCGGTGCGCACCGTGTTCTCGTACAGATAAATGGCCCGGTCGCGCTGGGCTGCCGCCACGTCGGCCTGGGCGCGCAAACGGCCGCCTTCGAAGAGCGGGGCAAGAATGCTGCCACCCACGCTCCAAAGACGATTGGGCGCATCGAGCAGCTGGCTCAGGCTGAAGCCTTGCCGCCCGACCGACGCGCTCAGCCGGACGGCCGGCAGCAACTGGTCGCGCGCGGCGGCGAGCGAGGCATCGGCTGCGACAATGGCCTGTTCCGCCTGGCGGATGTCCGGCCGGCGGCGCAGCAAATCCGAAGGCAAGCCTTCCGGCACCGGCGGCAGCGGCATCTCGGTCAGCGACGGGCCGCGCGTGATGGGCCCGGGATTGGCGCCGGTCAGGACGCTCAGGGCATTCTCCTGGCGGGCGATCGATTGCAGCAGCTGCGGAATCATGGCGGTCGTGGCCCGGTATTCGGCTTCCGCCTGGTTCAACTCCAGCCTGGAACTGTAGCCGACCCGGAACTGGTCGCGTGCGAGCTGCAAAGACTGGGTGCGTGAGACCAGGGTGGCGCGCGCCAGCTCCAGCTGAGCATCCAATCCTCTCAGGGTGATATAGGCCGATGCGGCCGAAGCCGCCACCGACAGCATGGCGCCCAGCTGCGCCGCCTGCTGCGCCTCGTAATCGGCGCGCGCCGCTTCCACCAGGCTTTCGAGCCGTCCCCACAGGTCGATCTCATACGCTGCCTGCAGGCCGCCCTGGAAGGAATTGGCGAGCGTGGTGCTGCCGGCAGAATTCAGCGCACTTGCCCTGGAGAGTGTGACGTTGGCATCGAGCGTGGGAAGCCGGCCGGCTTCCGCAATCCGCAGCCGGGCCTGGAATTCCCGCACCCTGGTCGCGGCGACGCGCATGTCATTATTGCCGGTCAGGGCAGCATCCACCAGCGCATTGAGCGCCAGATCGCCAAAGCCTTTCCACCAGTCCGCTTCGGCCGCTGCCGACGGCCCGACCGTGGTGCGCCAGGCGGCGGGTATCTGCAGCGTCGGCGCCGGCGCCGGCTGCGGCGCGAGCGCGCAGCCGGCCAGCATGGACAAGGCAAGGACTGTTACACCCAGGCTGCCGCGTCTCACGGCTTCTGCTCCTGCGCGGCTGGCGCAGCCTGGCCGGGTGCGGATGTGTCGATCGAGACTTCGACCGACATGCCGGGACTCAGGCGTTCCATCAAGGGCTGGTCGGGATCGATGCTGATGCGCACCGGGATGCGCTGCGCGATCTTGACGAAATTGCCGGTGGCATTGTCCGGCGGCAGCACGGCGAATTCCGAGCCGGTGGCAGGCGAGATTCTCTCGACATGTCCCTTCAGCTCCGCGCCATTGAGCGCGTCCACCCGGAAGGTGGCAGGTTGCCCGAGGCGCACATGGGCCATCTGGGTTTCCTTCATGTTGGCGACCACCCAGAGCCGGTCCGGCACCAGCGCCGTCAGCTGGGTGCCGGCATTGACATAGGCGCCCTGCCGTACCGTCACCTGTCCGAGCTTGCCGTCGCGCGGGGCCAGGATGCGGGTGTTGGACAGATCGATTTCCGCGAGCCGCAGCGCCGCTTGTGCGCTCGACACTGCCGCTTCCAGCGAATCGCGGTTGACCACGACCGAACGCAAGTCCTGGCGCGCGGTCTCCAGCGCCGCATTCCCCTGGGCCACGGCGGCTTGCGCCGCCGCATGGGCGGCGCGGGTCTGGTCGCGCTCACGCAGCGACAGCGAGCCGTCCGCCACCAGGTCCTCGACACGGCGCAGGTCGGCATCGGCCTTGAGCGCCTGGGCACGGGCATTGGCGAGCGTTGCCTGCGCCTGCCTGATCGCGGCCTCCGCCTTATTGCGCTGCTGAATGGAATTGGACAGGGCGGCCTTCTGGGTTTCCAGCTGGGCGCGCGCCTGGTCCGCCCGCTGCTGGTAGATGCGATCATCGATCTTCACCAGCAGCTCGCCCGCATGCACCCTCTGGAAATCCTGGACATGCACTTCGGCGACATAACCGCTCAGCTGCGGGCTGATGATGGTGACCAGCCCGCGCACCTGGGCATTGTCCGTGCTCTCGATCGGGCTCGAGAAGGGCGGCAGCTTCCATGCATAGAGCACGATCAGCACGCCGATGACGGCAATGGCGCCAAAGCCGAGGAAGGACAGGATTTGCTTGCGCCTGGAAGTGCGCGATTCCGGCGGGGGCGTGGCTGCGCTTGAAGTCATGCGTCTTCTTTTTCTTCGGAGGTGCTGGTGGCGGAAACTGCGGCGGCGGCGGGCTGCTCGCCCGGGACCACTTGTGGATTGCTCAGCCGCAGCCAGGTGATGCGGATGAACAGCCACAGGAAAGTCAGGAGGGCAAGGCCGGCAATCAGCAGAAACACATCGTTGTACGCCAGCACATTGGCCTCCCGCGTAGCCGCCGCACTGAGCGCGGACAAGCCCTGCTGGCTGCGCAGGGCCGGGTCCGGGATGGCGCGGGCGAAGGCGGACGCGCCCGACTGCACGCGTGCCGCCACCTGCGGGTCGAGCAGGGTCAGGTTTTCGACCAGCTGGCTGGAATGGAATTTTTCGCGCACGGTCTGGAAGGTGCCGAGCAGGGCCGAGCCGATCAGGCCGCCGATGTTCTGGCTCATGTTGAACAGCACCGCGAAGCTGACAAGGTTGCGCGGCTGGGTGATCACGCCGCTGATGCCGAACACCATCGCCGGTCCGAGGAAAAACGTACTGCCGAAGCCGATCAGGAACTGGCTGATATACATGTTGCCTGGCCGTGTCAGATTGGTGGCCTGGGCATCGATCAGCGCGCCCACAATGATCGCTATCAGCGAAATCAGGACCGGTTCGGGCAAGTGCTTCGGATTGAGCGTCAGGGCACTTGTGACCATGCCGACAAGAAGGCCCAGCAGGACGACGGTGAACAAGCCGTGCAACTGGTCGTTGGTCAGGCCGAGTGCCTGAAGGAAACCGACGGCGCCCACCGCCTGCTCCGACAGCGCAATGCGGATCAGCGTGATGGACAATCCCAGGCGCACGATCTTGCCGCTGCTCAGCCAGCGCGTATTCAGCAAGGGATTGCGCCGGTTATGCTCGAGTGCAATCGCGGCAACGAGGAGGACGATGGCACAGGCCAGCGCGATGCCGATCCAGGGCGCTTCCAGCCACCAGTCGATACGGCCGAGTGACAGCACTGCGCACAGCAGGGCCGCGCCCGGCGCAAACAGGGCGAAGGTGAGGAAGTCGAGCTTCTCGAAAGCCTTGATGCGGTCGCTCGGCGGCAGTTTCAGCAGCAGCACGCAGCCCAGCGCCAGCAGCGCCATGCCGAGCTCGAACAGGTACAGCCCGCGCCATTCGCCCACGCGTAGCACATCCGGCGATATGATGCGCGACAGCGGCAGCGCCAGTTGCGACGCGCCCAGGCCGAGAGCAATGCCTCTCAGCCGCTGCTCCTTCGGAAACGCCTGCTGCATGTAGTACAGGCCGAGCGGGGCGAGGGCGGCCGCGGCCATGCCGTGGGCCGCCCGCACCGCGACCGCGGAACTGAGGTCGTTGACGAACAGGTGGGCGAACGTCACCAGTGCATAGAGCCCGAGGAACAGTTCGGTAAACAGCCGCAATCCGTACTGCTGCCGGAATTTCACGATCAGCAGGTTGGCCGTCGCATTGGTCATGACATAGGCGGCCGTCAGCCATGCCGCTTCGGCCTGGTAGACGCCGAGCGCGCCCTGGATGTTCTGGAGGTTGGCGCTGACCAGTGCATTGCCGAGGCCGCCGGTGATGGCCACGATGAATCCCACGGCAGCATAGGCAAGGCGGCGCGCCGTCGGGTGATGCGGAGTGGAAGGCGAGCCCGGCAGGGCCGGCTTTTCGTGCGGCAGCCACTCGCGCGGATGGTAGCGGCTCATGGGGCGGTTCCGGGAAAGAGAAGCGCTCGCGGCGGCGATGGAGCGAGACAGGCGTTCCTCATATTCTTCAATCGACTCCCGGTACAAGCCTTGCCATGCCGCTCCCGATTCTCATGGCCCGTCAATACCCGACCTGAATCCCGAGGCCGATCGTCTGTTGTGCATGGTTGTAGTCGAGCAGGCTCTGACCGTATCCCGAAAAGGCCTGGACAAAACCCTTGACCCGTGGCGCCAGCGGAAATGCCCAGCCGAGCTGCACCGCACCGTGGTTGGTATGGAAGTTGCGCCGGCCCAGCAGGGAAAATTCGTGTCCCCTCCAGCGGTAGACGCCTTGCAGATCGCCATAGCCCATGTAGTTGAGGATATCCGGATTGTCATCCGTGGATGCGCTTTCCGGGATGCGCTTCCATGCGCGCGCCAGCAGGCTGAAGTCGCCTTTTTCCAGCCCGGTTTGCAGGTAGAAGCGGTTCCAGCTGCGCGAAAGCGATCCGCCGCGGCCATTCGATTGGTGAATCAGGCCGAAATTCACAAAGCGCCCGTTCAAGCCGAACAAGTTGTAGTCGGTCGGCACGACCAGCATCAGTTCCGGCAGGTAATCGGATTCCCGGAACGGATTGGACGCCCTGTTGTTGTACGCCTGCCAGTAGCTTTGCTGGGTATAGCCGAACCACAGGTCGGAATGTCGCAGCGGAAGGTCTTCCAGCAGCTTCATCTTGAAGCCGAGCTGGAACTTCACTTCGACGTGCGACAGCTTGGTGCCCTGTGGTACCAGGGATCCGACCAAGGGTGTGAACGGTGCATTGTTGGGGGAGGTGCTGTAGTTGGCAAACAGCACGTAGTTGTCGTGATGCGGACGAAAGACGAACGTGCCTTGCTTGTCCTCGCGAGACAACTCCCAATGCCGCGACAGGCTGAAGGCGTCCGCTTGCCTGGCTTTCTCGAAAGAAGCTGTGGCGGGCTCGGGCACGGCTGGTGCTTCATCTGCGCGCTGTACCGGTCTGGTCCTGCCTTCCTGCCCGGTGCCGGCGGCGAGCCGGTCAAAGCATGCCAGCCGTTGCCTGTCGTCGGCGATGCCGGCGCAATCCGAAAGGCTTGCCGGCCCTTGTGCGTGGGTGGCGGAGCCGGCACTGGCAAGCAGCAATCCGCCCAGCATGGAAAGGGATATGGCCGGGGTGGAAGTTTTCATGGAGCTTGCGTCATGCCTTGGAATGGTGGATTTCAACGCTCAAGCTGCAGCCGGATGCTCGTTATCTATGAGCATGTTCCGGGCAGAGGGTTCCCACTGGCCGGCCAGTCCTACGATGTGCACGCATTCCCGCCGGGAATTTGTCTTCATGACGGCATTCCAGACAGCGCAAGGAATCCGTGCGACGCCGGTGCTACCATGAGTCATCACCTTTCCGGAGCTCCCGTCATGACGACCCTGTTCAAGCACTCCTTCTGTCTGGTTCTTCTGTCCGGCATTCAGGCTGCGGCATTCGCGCAGGAAGTGAACATTCCTCCAAATACGGAAGCCCTGTTTTCGAAGCTGGCGGCAGATCCCTCGGTGAAGCAGGCTCTGGACTTCCTCAAGAAGGATGATGCCAATACGCTGGCGGAGCAGAAGGCATTGGTCATGATCCCGTCGCCGACCTTCAAGGAACAGAAGCGCGCCGAGGATTTCCTCGGGCGGCTGAAGAAGGCGGGCCTGGATGAAGTGCGCATGGACAGCGTCTCGAATGTCTGCGGCGTGTTGCACGGCACCGGCAAGGGACCCAAGCTGCTGCTGTCCGCGCACCTTGACACCGTGTTCCCGGAAGGCACGGACCTCACCATCAAGGAGAAGGATGGCAAGCTGTACGCGCCGGGCATCGCCGATGACGCGCGCGGTCTGGCGGCCATGCTGTCGGTGGTGCGGGCGCTCAAGGCCAGCCGCATTAAGACCGTGGGCGATGTCTGGTTTTGCGGCACCGTCGGCGAGGAAGGACTGGGTGACCTGAAAGGCATCAAGCAGGTATTCAGGGACCACAAGGACATCGACGGCTACATCGCCCTCGAATCCCCCACCGTGCCGAATGAAGAGATTTCCTACCAGGCCGCCGGCAGCAACCGTTACCGCATCACATACAAGGGCCCCGGCGGGCACAGCTACCAGGCTTTCGGCCTGCCGAGCGCGATCCATGCGCTGGGAAGGGCGATTGCCGGCATCAGCGACCTGCAGGTGCCAAAGACGCCAAAGACCACCTTCACCGTCGGTACCATATCGGGCGGCACTTCGGTCAATTCGATCGCGGCGGAAGCGACGATGGACCTCGACATGCGTTCGAACGACAACGCGGAATTGCAGAAGCTTGAGACCCAGGCCTTGCAGATCGCGAAAGATGCCGCGGTGGCGGAGAACAAGCGCTGGAACAGCGACAAGCTGCGCGTCGAAATCACCCAGGTCGGTGCCCGCCCGGGCGGTTCTCCCTCGCCGGATTCCACGGTGGTCCATGCCCTGTGGCTGTCGGTGAAAGCCATCGGCGGCACGCCGAAGCTGGCCGGAGCCCGCAGCACCGAAGCCAATCTTCCGATCAGCCTGGGCATTCCGGCTGCGGTCGTGGGAGCCGGCGGATATTCGCAAGGCATCCATTCGAAGGAGGAATGGTTCGATCCCGCGAATGCCTATCTCGGACCGAGCAAGGCCTTGCTGGCCATCCTCGGGCTCGCGGGTGTCGACGGCGTGAGCGCGCCCTTGCTGCAGAAGCGTTCGCCGCGGCAATGATGCTGCGCCCATGTTTTCGCCGGCGCGTTCATGCGAATTCGGGGGCCGCGAACGTGTCGAATGCGCGGGCGCCCATGGCTGGACGGGCCGCCGTAGTGCTGGAGCACAAGGAGAATCGAAATGAACAATTCGCATGACGCACTGACCCTGCAGATGCTGGAGTGGATAGCCCAGGGAACGCATTCCTACGCGGAAGTAATCGATGTCTGGAAAAGCTCCTGCCCGCGCCTGAGCATCTGGGAAGATGCCTGCGCCGATGGCATGGTCAATGCCGCTCCGGGCATGGCGGGCATCGTCTCGCTGACGGAAAAAGGACGAAACTTTGTTTCCCGGGGCCGGTCAGGTATCGCACTTGATGCGCAGGCGAGTTAATGCCGGAAGGGAAGACCATGAAAGCGATTGAACTGCATGCCCCGGGCGGGCTGGACCACTTGCGGCTGGTTGACCGGCCGGACCCGGGTGCCCCTGGCGCCGGACAAATCCGGGTGCGGCTGCATGCAAGCTCCCTCAATTACCATGACTATGGCGTCGTGACAGGATCCGCGCCGAGCGCGGATCGCCGCATTCCGATGTCGGATGGTGCCGGGATCATCGAGGCGGTCGGCGACGGCGTCACCCAGTTCAAGCCGGGCGACCGGGTCGTGTCCTGTTTCTTCCCGACATGGCTGGACGGGCCGCCCACGGTCAGCGATTTCTCAAGCGTGCCGGGCGACGGTGTCGACGGCTACGCCCGCGAAGTGGCGGTATGCAGCGAACATGCTTTCACGCTGGCGCCACGCGACTACACGCACGAGCAGGCGGCCACGCTGACGACCGCCGGCCTGACCGCCTGGCGGGCTCTGGTGGTGAACGGGAAGCTGAAGGCCGGGGATGTGGTGCTGGTGCTCGGCACCGGCGGGGTGTCGATCTTTGCGCTGCAGATTGCCAGGGCAATGGGTGCAACCGTCATCGTGACCTCGTCCTCCGATCAGAAGCTTGAGCGGGCCCGGTCCTTGGGAGCCGATATCACGATCAATTACCGGCAGACTCCCGACTGGGGAAAGCGCGTGTACGAGATGTGCGGCGGAGCGGATCATGTCATCGAAGTCGGCGGTCCCGGCACCTTGCCGCAGTCGATCGCCGCAGTCAGGGTGAATGGACATATCGCGCTCATCGGCGTGCTGACCGGCAAGGCAGGCGACGTGCCCACCGCCTTTCTCATGGCCAAGCAGGCCCGCCTGCAAGGCCTGATCGTTGGCAGCCGGCGCGAGCAGATGGAGTTCGTGCGCGCGATCGAGGCGATCAAGCTCGTTCCTGTCGTGGATCGCAGCTTCGATTTGCCGCAGATCGCGGATGCCTTCCGGATGCAGGAATCCAACGCGCATTTCGGCAAGATCTGCCTGTCGTTCTGAGAAAACGACTTATTAATCGCCGAGCTTGAACGTCGGCACCAGCACCAGCCATGTGCCCATCCTCGGGCTGGCGCGGCAGCATAATTTTCTGGAATGAAAGATCAGGAAAGCAATCGATCCGCGTAAACCCTGAAGGAGAGGCGCTGCGTGAGCGGAGGCGGGGATTCTTCCGCACTCAGGAATGAGGGTGCCATCATCATCGTCCCGAGGCATATAGTGCATCGCCAACCCCTTAACCATCGAAGTTGACCAACGGGGTCATATTCGGCCACGCGGATGCATCACGCGTTGCAGCATGGTCTTGATGGGAACTTACAATAGAATTAGTCGTTGCGCGGGATTTTTCAGCCGGCGTTTGATGGGCCCCTAAAAAAGCCGTCAAACTGAAGAATCCATCGAATGGCCGCGAAACAGAGCAGGTAACAACTTTTGACTTCCTAACGATCAAGGGAGGGGCCTTGGGTCTCAAAAGCTGGAAATCCGCGCTTCCGCCGCATGCGAATATGGCAATTCTGGTGGCTTGTGTATTCTGGCTGACAGCGGTCCTGGCCTTGAGCATTGCATTGATGCGAGAGCGGAGCCAGTCTCTGCAACAAGCCCAGGACGAGACCTCGACCATGGCGACGGTGCTGGAAGAGAACATGGCCCGGACGTTCGGCAGCGTCGATATCGCCTTGCTGGGCATATCCAGCTACTTCGCGTCCCGCAGCTTGTCCCGGCACGACCCGCAAGCCCGGAAGCTGATGCTCAAGTACCTGCAATATCTGCCTGCCGTCAGGGCACTGTTTGTCATTGGCCCAAACGGTTTCATCCAGCACGATACCGATTACCCCACGACACCCGATGTCTCCTTGATGGACCGCGATTATTTTCGCCAGTACATCGAGAATGAAAATCTGAAGCAAGGCTTGTCCTCGGCGATGCTGAGTCGGTCCGGTACAGGCTGGTTTGTCGCCTCGACGCGGAGAATCGTCTCTCCGAGCGGAGAGTTCAAGGGAGTCGTGGTTGCAGCGGTCCAGCTTGACTCCTTGTCCCGTCTGTACCACAAGCTGCACTTGCGCCCAGGGCAGGTGATGTCCCTGTATCACGCAGACGGACGATTGATTGCCCGCCATCCGGATGACGATGCAAGTATCGGTCGCACTTACGGGCACCTGCCTTTGTTTGCACTGTATCTTCCCCGCGAGCGTGCAGCCTCCTACACGACAGCCGGCCCGCCCTTCAATTACCAGCGCATCGCGAGCTACCGCGGGCTCGAGCATCAACCGCTGGTGGTTGTCTTGAGCACCAGGGAAAGCGTCGCACTCGAAGCATGGCGACGTACGGCCACCGGAGCCATCGGAGCTGCCGTTGTCCTGTCATTGCTGATGTTTTCGGGCGTGTTCTTTTACATCCAGAGGCAGCAGCAGGTGCAACGTGCGATCGCTCTCCAGGCGGCCCAGGCCGAGGCCACTGCGTTGGCCGAAGCCAATGCCAAGTTCCGCACATTCTTCGAGCAGGGGCGCTACTTCGCCTGCGTTCTTTCCCGGGACGGAACCATACTCGAGGCGAACGATGCGAGCCTGATTCACAGCGGCTATACACGCGAACAGGTCATTGGCCAGAAATATTGGTCCGGCAGCTGGTGGAGCAACATGCCGGATCACGCCGAGAACGTAGAAAAGGGTTTTGAACAAGTGCTCAATGGAAGGGCGTTCACCTGTGAGGCTATCTATTCCCGGGCGGATGGCACACGGCGCATGGTTGAGCTGGTGCTATCGCCCATTCTCGACGCGAATGAAGCACTTCTCGCCGTCGCGGCAGTCGGGATAGACATTACGGATCGTAAACTGAAAGAGGAGAAACTCCGCGATCTGGCCGACGAACTGACCAATGCGGACCGTCTGAAAGGCGAATTCCTCGCAACGCTTTCCCACGAACTCAGGAACCTTCTTGCTCCGCTGCAGAGCGGGCTGGACATTCTCGAGCGCTTGCCGCCTGACTCTCCGGCAACTTCGCGTGCGCGGCGCATCCTGCAAAATCAAACTGATCAGATGGGACGCATGATTGAGGACCTGCTGGACGTGGCGCGCATCAACAGTGGAAAAGTCAGGCTGGAGTGCGAGCGGGTTGATTTGAGGGATGTGCTCGTCAATGTCGCTGAATCCGCTCAGACCTTCATGGAACCGGCTGGGCACGAATTCAAGGTAAGCCTTCCGGACGCTCCCCTCCATATGGACGTGGACGCAGGGCGCATGCATCAGGTCTTCATCAATTTGCTCAGCAATGCCGCCAAGTACACGCCACCCGGCGGACAGATCGAGTTGTCGGCGTTCAGGAAAGACCATGAAGCAGTGGTACAGATTTCGGATAACGGAATCGGCATTCCCGTGGAGGCGCAGGCCAAGATCTTTCAGATGTTCGAGCAAATCGGCGAGCACGGGTCAAAGGCACAGGGAGGGCTGGGAATCGGCCTGGCGCTGGTACAAAGACTGGTGGCGCTGCACGGCGGGCGGGTGGAGGCATTCAGCGAAGGCGCAAATCTGGGCAGCACCTTTACTGTCCACCTTCCGCTGACCGGGCATCGGGTGGCGCCAAGCTGAGTCGCAGATTTCTTTTTTGTCCGCTCCCGTACCGCGGGATCAGGAGCGGAACCTTATTTCGGCGCCCCGAATTTCAGGCCCAGGGACTTCAAGTAGGTCTCGTTATCCTTGTTCCTGCCCATGACGGCATAGTCCAGCGCGTTATAGCCCATGTCATCTGCAGCATCCAGGTGCGCATTGGCCTGGATCAGCAACTTGAGCATTCGAACGTCGCTATGCTGTGCCGCATGCATCAGCGGTGTCCGCTTCGTATGGGCAAGGGCGAAGTATGTGCATTTATCGTCGTCCGGCCTCAGTTCTTTCGCCGATTTGTATGCCTGATTGACGTCGGCGCCAGCCCGCAGGAGTGTCTCGGCGGCTTTGTGATTGTTTGAACCGATGGCATAGAAGAGCGCAGTTTTGCCGAAGTCGTTTGCCGCATTCACAGGTGGTTTCCGGCGGATCAGATATTCCAGATTTTCCTGGCTGTTAATAGCAAACGACAGCAAGGGTTCCTTGCCTTCACCCAGGCGTTGCAAGGCCTCCGGGCTCAGCATTCCAGTCAGAGAGGAAACGATCTGTAGCGGCCTGTTCTTGATTAGCGCAACGACCAGTGCCTGGTAAATATCGGCTTCGGAATGGCGGGCCGGATCGCCTTTGTTGCCGTTTAGCGCGCTTCGAATCTCATCCGGCGTAACTTGTTTGTCGCGTACGAGTCGTACCAGAACAGAATCGGGCTGCAGCTCGCTGCGGGGAAAGCCTCCAGCCGCACGCTGCACGACAAGCCTTAATGCTCCTCCCGCTGCAATCTTCGCATCCTGCCTGGGCAATCCGAGCTTGCGTTCGTAATGCTTCACAAGCTCAGGCAGAACCCGATCCACCTCGGAAACAAATTCTTGATACAGGTCGTGATTGAAAAGACTTTGTTCTGACCACTGCTGGAAATAGCTGATGGTACGACTATCGTCATCAGTTCCTTCCGCGCGCGCGAACGAATTCCAATCCGTACCTGTGCGCACCGATGGCAGTTCCCGCATCAGCGTTCCTGGTGAAAATCCTGCTTCGGCCAGGCTGAAATGATAGTAGCGCCACTGGGCATGGACTATCGACCCTGTACAAATCTGAGGACCGTTCTCTCCCCGGATCTTCTCCGCCAAATCGAGCAGCTTCAGCATGAAGCCCTGCTGGTCCAGGCTCTCGCGGCATTTGTAGTCCACATCAATAGGAGATCCCGACCCGCTTCCCAAGTCAATTCCACCCGAAAAGACAAGTTCCGGGGATTTTTTCATCTCTTCGCAAGTAATCTGCTTGTCTGCAAACGGATCAAGCTCGTTGAGGCGGCTTTCGTAGGCGTTCAGAAGGCAGGCCGTGTCCTCACATCGGTTTCTGATGTTCCGCAGCCACTGAAGCTGTTCCCCTTTCAGGCGCCTGGCTTTGTCCGTACTGGCGTTCTCCTTCGCTGTCCTGTAGGCCTCGTCCAGTTGCGTATCCAGCTCGGACAGCTTCTCGCCACTGCAGATCAGTTTTTCGGAAGTGGAGCGCGCTTGTCCGCAATCGAAGCTTGCGGCCTGCGCCTGGACACAAGCAAATAAACCAAGCAGGGCAATCGTTTTAATTATGTTCATGGCGAGCGTGACGACGCATTAATAAATGGGTAGTCATCAAGAATTGGCGGATCGTTTCAGGAGCACGCTCCAATACCCGATGCTTGCCGAATTGTATCTTTGCTCGTTCGGACCTATGCCAGGAAAAAGTACATGCAACGGTCGTGCAACACCAGATTGAACTTCAGCCTCGCATCTGGCGTTTCAAGCTGCTGTTGATGGCACCGGAACAGGAATAACGGCCTGTCTCGCAAAGTAGCGAATAACAAACACGAGTGCCAAGATGCCGAGCAGGCCGGCCAGCAGGAAGTGGCCTTCATATCCGAGCCATTTTGCCGCCAGGCCGCTCAGGGAGCCGACGATGCCCGACAGGACCACTTGCGCGCAGGCCTGGATGGTGTAGTCCGCGCCTTCGTGCTCGGGGCGGCATTGATTCATCATCATGGCAAACAGGGCGACTGTCGACATGCCATCGGCCACCTGCTCGAACAGCGCAATGCCGTATGCGGTGTAGGCATTGGCGCCGGAATGCGCCAGCCATGCCATCGCCGCGATCCCGAATGCCTGCGCCAAGCCGAACAGGATGAGCCCGCGCCGCGCGCCGAGGCGGGCATAGATCAGTCCACCCAGAAGGGCGCCGGCAATGCCGGTGATGCTGCTGACCAGCGTGAGCTGCCCCACGGCTGCGGACGTCCATCCATGGTCCACCAGCATGGGCTTGATCATCGGCGAGCCGAGCGAATCGCCGAGCTTGAAGGTGAGCACCACCAGCAGCCATGGGCCCATGCCGGGTCGGGCGAGAAAACCACGGTAATGCCGCCACAACAGCCGCGGCCCCCCCTGCGGCTCGGCCAGTTCAGGGTGAAACGGCAGGATGCGCTTTTCCGGGAACAGCAGGACCGGCACCGTCATGCAGGCCACCAGGATGGCGATCAGGCCGACCGCTGTCCGCCATCCCCAGTCACCGACCACCAGTAACAGCAGGCTGCCGCTGACGATCATGCCGGCCTTGTACCCGCCGACCTGCAGGCTGTTGCCCAGCCCGCGCCAGCGTGGCGGCAGCAGGCGAACGGCCAGCCCGTCGGTCGCGATGTCCTGCGTGGCGGCCGCCAGGTTGACGCAGGCGAGCAAGCCCAGCAGCACCGGCAGCCAGGCGCCGAACAAGGCGTCCGGCGGCAGCAAGGCCAATACAGCGACGATCGTCAGCACGCTTGCCTGCAATGGCAGTATCCAGCCGCGATGGTGGCCGAGGCGAGCGGAGGCCAGCCGGTCGACCCAGGGCGCCCACACGGCCTTGAGTACCCAGGGCAGGGCCAGCAGCTTGAGCAGGCCGATCAAGGCCAGGTCGACGCCATGCTGGCGCATCAGGACTGGCAGCGAGTGCGCGATCAGGCCGGAAGGCAAGCCTTGCGCGCAATACAGCGTCGTCAGCAGGACGATGGTGCCGCTGCTGAGCGCCGGAGTGCTGAAACTGGGAGAGCGGGGTTGCATGTATGGGGTATTCCGAAAGCCGTGGTGCCGCAATTTTGCACGAGAGCGGCTTCGTGCAAAAGCGAAGGATGTTATCGGATCGATAAGGGCAGGTACGGAGTCGCGTCAGGGGCTCGATGACCCGCGCATTCCATCAGGCCGGCTTGTCTTCGTAGAGCGATGTTGGCAAATCGAGCAGGATTTCCTCCGGCAACGGCATTTCTTCCGTGTCGCTACGATACCCGGCGCCGTCGATGACTGCGAAGCGGTCGCCCTCATTCAGGGCCAGCAGGCCATGATGCCAGCTTCCTCGATGCAGGGCAATCGCCTGCCCCGGCGCGCTCAGGAAGGCTTGAATGTTTTCCCATTCGGGTTGGGCCGCGCCCGGCGCCACCACCACGATGAAACGCTGCCCATTCAGCGGAATGAATACCTGGCTGGCGTGTCGGTGCCGTTCCAGCTGCGTCAAGCGCAGCGGAAACGCGCGCGCCGATGCGAGGTAAAGATGGAGGCGGGGATTGCCATCGCTGCAAAGATCGAGGCTGGCGAGGTCGGCATAACGCCGTGTCGTGCCCTCGTTGATCAGATCCGCAGTCCTGCCTTCGGTATCGATGACGGTGCCGAAGGGTGCGAATGCCGATGCGTTCAGCGGATGACAGGCGAGATGGCGCATCAGAAGTTCAGGCCCAGCCACTGCTTCACCTGCTCATGCAGGTCACCCTCGAAATCCTTCCTCTGGCCCGCAGCGGTAATGCGGCCGAGGCTGAGCACATGGACCCGATCCGACATGTTGACCACGCGCCGGACATTGTGATCGATCAGCAGGATGCCCATGCCGGCTTTGGCGAATTTTTCGATCCATGTGAACACGCCCTCTGCAAGAATCGGCGACAAACCGATGCTGGGTTCATCGATCAGGCAGAGTTTGGGTTGCTGCAGCCAGGCTTTTGCGAATTCCACCTGCTTTTGCTGCCCGCCCGAAAGATCGCTGGCCTGTGCCCGCCGCTTCTCGCGCACCGTCGGGAATGCTTCCAGCACTTCCTCGTAGCGCTGCTTGAGCACTGGGCCGTAATGCTTTGCCCGCCCCTGCAGGGGCAGCAGCAGGTTTTCTTCCACCGTCAGGTAGGGAAACAGGCTCGACTCCTGTGGTATGCAGCAGATGCCGTGGTCGATCAGCCTGTGCGGCGCGATGCCGCTGATGTCCTGATCGCGGAACCGGATGCGTCCTTCCTTGGGCGCGAGGAATCCGCAAATGGTTTTGACCACCGTCGACTTGCCGGCACCGTTAAGCCCGATCAGGCCGCTTATTTCACCGGCATGCACCGTGAGCGACACATCGCGCAGCACGTCGATGTCCTGGGCATAGCCGGCGGTGACCTTTTCCAGGCTGAGCAAGAGTTCAGGCATGGCTCGTGCTCCCGAGATAAGCCTCGATGACGGGCGCGCTTTCCAGCACGGTGCGAGTCGGCCCCTCCGCGATCACGCGCCCCAGGTTCATGCACACCGCGCGCTGGCACAGTTCGACCACGATTGGCATGTCATGGCTGACCAGGATGAAGGTCTGGCCTTGCGCATGGCGGCGCCGGATGAAGCCGGCCATGGTTTCGCGCATGACGGGATGCACCGCTGCGAACGGTTCATCCAGCAGGGCAATGCGCGGCGGCTTGATGAAGCACATGCCAAATTCGAGCAATTTGCGCTGCCCGCCGGAGAGGGAACCGGCATCGAGGTATTGCACCGGCGTCAGGGTCAGCTCTTCCAGCAGGGCGCTCGCCTGGCCGTTTGCTTCCTTTTCCGGCAAGCCCATCGCCATGCCGGCCACCAGGAGATTGTCGAGGCAGGAGATGCGGGGAAAGACGCGCGTCATCTGGAACATGCGCAGCAGGCCGCGGTGCGCCAGCTGCACTGGCGACAAGCGCGTGACGTTCTCATCCGCAAACCAGACTTCCCCCGCATCGGGTGCCAGGAAGCCCGACAGCATGTTCAGCACGGTGGTCTTGCCCGAGCCGTTGGGGCCGACCAGCCCGAGTATCTCGCCGGCCTTCACCGAAATGTCGACCTGGTCTACCGCGGCCACGCCGCCGAAGTGCTTGGACAGGCCGAGTGTCTTGAGGAGCGTCATCGTGCGTCTCCTGCCGTTTTTTTCGCCACCTGCGGCTCTGGCTTGCGGCCGGCCGCGCGGGACCATCGGTCAGTCACCAGCCCCCACAAGCCGGTGCGGAAGAAGCGGGCAAAGATGATCACCGCGAATGCGAATACGATCATCTGGATATTGCCGACATCGCGCAGCCATTCGGAGGCGACATACACCAGCAGCGCTCCGATGAGCGGCCCGGTGAGCGTGCCTATGCCCCCGATGACCACCATCGAAATGACCAGGCCGGTTTGCAGCACCAGTCCGAGTTCCGGGCTGACCAGCTGGCTGAAGGTGCCGTAGAGCGAGCCGGCCAAGCCGCAGATGGCGCAGGAGAGCGCAAAGGCCATCGTCTTGTAGCGCACCACGTTGATGCCGCGGGTTTCGGCGCCGATTTCATCATCGCGGATGGCAAGCAGGAAACGGCCGGCGCGGCTGCGCATCAAGGCGTACAGGCCGAGCAGCATGGCAAGCAGCACCGCCAGGAACAGGTAGTAATACCCGAGCCGGCTATCCATCAGGGTCGGCACATTCAGGCCCTGGTCGCCGCGCGTGAATTCATGCGAGTTACCGATGACCACGCGCGCGATTTCGGCAAAGGACAAGGTGGTCAGCGCCAGGTAGGGGCCCTTCAGGCGCAGGACGATGCGGCCCAGCGCCCAGCCGATGACGGCGGTGGCAATGATGGCGGCCGGTATGCCGATGGCAAGATTTATCTTCCAGTGATACGCAAGCAGCGCCGTCGTGTACGCACCCAGCATCGCGAAGGCTGCCGGTGCCAGGGAGAACTGGCCGGTAAAGCCCGCCAGCAGGTTCCATCCGAGCGACAGCATGGCGAAATACATGCTGACGACCAGGATGCCCTGTGTATAGGAGTTCGTCACGACCAGCGGCGCGAGCGCGAGCAGGAACAGGACTGCCAGCGCGGCGCGAAAATCAGTGCGCAGGCGATTGGCCCAGAGATTGCGTATCGTGCTCATACCTCGCGCCCCCTTTCGCCGAACAGTCCCTGGGGCCGGAACAGCAGCACAAGAATCAATATAAGCAGGCCGAATGCATCGCGATAGTCATACGATCCGTACACCGCGAAAAACGATTCGAGCACGCCGAGCACCAGCGCCGCCGCCATGCTGCCCCAGATCGAGCCCATGCCGCCCAGCACCACGATGACGTAGGACTTGATGGCAGGGAAAGCGCCGACGTCCGGCGCGGGATTGATCATGGGCGCGAGCAAGCCGCCGGCCAGGGCCGCGAGCAGGCCGGATATCGCAAAGATCAGACTGGTGGCGCGGGTGGCGTCGATGCCGGCAAGCGAAGCGCCGAGCCGGTTCTGCGCGACCGCCTGGATCTGACGGCCCCACAGCGAGCGCTTGATGAACAGCGCCAGGCCGATGAGAATGGCTGCGGACAGGCAGGCGGCAATCAGCTTCTGACCATTGAGCATGACCGGCCCGAACGCGAAGCGCGAAGTTTCGATCAGGCTTGGCCCGCGGTAAGGGTAGGGGCCGACGATCTTGTCCACCAGATTGATCAGCAGCAGCGACAGGCCGAAGGTCACCACGACCGCATACTCGTCTTTCATGATGCTCCAGCTCCCGTACCCGGCATACAGCGGGCGCATGAGCAGGCGCTCCACCAGCCAGCCGAGCGCGGCGCCGCAGACCGCCGCCAGCGCCAGCGCGATCCAGGGCGAGATGCCGAGCTTCAGGGAGATCAGCACATAGGCATAGGCGCCGACCATGTAGAACTCGCCATGGGCGAAGTTCACGATCTTCAGGACGCCGAAAATCATGGACAGGCCCACCGCCATCAAGGCATAGAACAGGCCTATGATCAGGCCATTGATGAAAAGATCAGCCGCGAGCATGTGATTCTCCCGATGCCGCTATCGTGGAAACGTCGCGGCGCCACGGCGCCAGCTGTTGCAGCCGCTGCGCGACGGCCAGCACCTGCCAGTCGGCACCGCGCCGCCCGACGATCTGGATGCAGACCGGCACGCCATCCGTGGTGCGGGACCAGGGCAATGACAGCGCGGGCAGCCCGGTCAGGTTGAAGGGCAGGGTAAGCTGGGTGGCCGCGGTGTGCATCGGATAGTTCACGTCTCCGATCGCGACCGTTGGTGCGCCGACCGGCGGAGCCGGCGCGCGCAGGGTGGCGCAGATGAGGATGTCGGCTTCGCGCAATACCTCCTCCATGCGCTCGGCCAGCTGGCGCCGCAAGCGCTGCGCCTTGACGTACAGCGGTGCCGGCAGGAACAGGCCGATCTCCAGGCGCACCCGCACGTCTTCGCCGATGCTCTCGGGCGTCTGCTGCAGGCGCTCCCAGTTGGCGTTCGTCGCTTCGGCACAGATGGTATGGAACTGGATTGCGGGTGCATTCTCGCAGCCCTCAATCTCGCGCACGCTGCAGGCTGCGCCATCCCTGGCTGCGGCCTGCATGACAGCGTCGAGCGCTTGCGCCACCAGCGGGTCCAGGGGGTGCTCGAAGTAGCCTCCGAGCCTGGCGATTCTCAGGCCAGAGAGATTGTCACGGCGCCAGGCCGGGACTGCCGGCAGACCAAGCATGGCGGCAAACAGCGCGGCACAGTGTTCGACCGTATCGGCCATCGGGCCGACGTGATCCAGGGTCGGTGCCAGATCGGCCACGCCGGCGCGCGGCAGCACGTCGTAACTCGGCTTGAGGCCGACCACGCCGCAGCATGCCGCTGGAATCCGGATCGAGCCCGCGGTATCGGTGCCGACGCCCGCCACTGCCATCCCCGCCGCGATCGCCGCGGCCGTGCCGCCGCTGGAACCGCCGGCGATGCGCTCCGGCGCAACAGGATTGCGCACCCGGCCGAAATGCGGATTGTCGCTGGTGATGCCGTATGCCAGCTCATGCAGATTGGCCGTGCCGATGATGGCACCGCCTGCCTTCCGGATGCGCGCCACCACTTCGGCGTCCTGCTCCTGCACTTGCCCCTGCGAGCCGCTGCCGCAAGTGAGCGGGTAGCCGCGTACCGTCATCAGGTCCTTGATGACGACCGGCATGCCTGCGAGGAAGCCGGGCGCGGCCTGCGGCGGCGCATCGGCCAGGCGTGTGAAGATATGCCAGTCAGGATGTTCGCGCGCACGGGCAAGCGCCGATGCAGCCTCGAGCTGGCCGGTTCCCGTATTTTCCTCCGGCGTACCCGTGCCGGCCGGCTCGTCGAGCCCGGCTGGTGCGGCAACATGGGCGGGCAAGGCCGGTGTCGGCAATGCCCGAAGCGTGTCGATCTCCGGCTGGTTGATGTGCAACCGTGCCATCCACGCCCCGGCACGGTCGCCATGGTCGTGGCCAAGCCAAGCGGCAAAACCCGCCAGCACCTCTTTCAGCGATTCCATCGCGGCTCCCTGTATGAATAAGACCCAACTCTGATGAGGATGGGTGGAGTGCGGGACAGATTACTGGCCTGGCTTGACCAGCTTTTTCAGGTCGAGCTTTTCGCCCGGCCCCTGGATCAGGACGGAATCCGCGATCGGCTGGTTCACCGCTGTGAGCTGGTAATTCACATAGGGAATGTCGACCCATTGCTGGAACTTGTAGCCCGGCTCTTTCGAAAACTGGAACGTCCCGCGGGCGCCGCTGAAGGTCATGTTCTGCATGGTCTTGATGAGCGTTGCCGGATCGGTGCTTTTGCTCTGCTTGATCGCATCCACGACCAGGAGCAGCGAATCGGCGGCCTGGAAGATCAGCCGGTTGGGCTCATTCTTGGTGCGCTTCTTGTACTCGGCCGCGACTTGCTTGCCCAGTTCCGGCATCGGCATCTTCGGGTGGTACAGGCCGAAGGACACCATGTACTTGCCGGCTTCCTTCACGTTCTGCCAGAAGTCCGGATAGTCGGCGATGCCGGCACCGTCATAGCTCCAGGTCTTCCCGCTCGGCGCCACGCCCTGTTCGTACAGCTGGTTCATCACGATGTAGGCAGCTGGCGGCAGCATGATGTTGACCACCATGTCGGGCGGGTTGGCGCGCAAGGCGAGTATGGCCGGGGTGAAATCCTTGCTGGCGCGGTCGAGTGTTTCATATTTGAAGTCGACGCCGGGCGCCTTGGCCTTGATCAGCTCCGCCATCAGCTTGGCCTGCCCGATGCCGTAGTCGGTGTTTTCGGCAAAGGCCACGACACGCTTGACGCCCATGGCGGCGATGGTCTCGGCCATGGCGGTGGACACCCGGGTGTTGTAGTTGGACGGATTGAAGACTTCCGGATAACCCTTCTTCCGTATATCGTCCGACCAGCAATTGGTATTGATGTAGGGGACATGGGCACGATGCGCCACTTCCATCTCGGCCAGGCAAACCGAGCTCTGGTGGCCGCCGGTGACCGCAACCACCTTGTCCTTGGCGATCAGCTTCTCGGTCGCGGCGCGGCCTTTTTCCGGAATGCCCTGATTGTCTTCATAGACCAGCTTGATCTGGCGTCCCAGCACGCCTCCCTGAGCATTGATCATGTCCTTGACGATCTCGATGCCATCCTTGACCTGCGTGCCCTGGACCACCGAGCCCGGCGGGGACTGGGCAATGCTGACGCCGATGGCGATAGGTTCCGCAGCGGAAGCCGCGCCGCTGGCGGCAATGATGAATGGGGATAGGGCGAGCAAAGCGAACCGTTTCATTCCTGTCTCCTGTTTTATGAAATTTGGAATCTGGTGCAGCCGGCCAATTCGGGCCGGGCCGCTCTCGCTGAAGCAAAACCATGTCGTCAGGTAATGCCGCGCCAGTGAAATGCCCGCGCGGCAAGAACCATTTTTGCTACTTCGCCCTTCTCCGATGGAAACCGCCTCTGCCCACTGGATCGACAGGGGAAAGCATCTTTCTCAGCCTAACAAATATTCCGGAAAAGATACTTTGTAGAAGGCAACCCCTTTGATTTTGGTCATGATTGGTTGCTGTAATGGATTGGACGGGCAGGAGCCCGGATCGCGCATGCGGGCAAGTCCGTTCGCCTTTGCGTACAGGATGCAGGGGCGCCGGATGCCACCGGCGGCGCCACGAAGAATCCTGTGGGATGGGTCACTAGCGCTGCACCTCGGTTTCCGGCTGGCGCAGGCTGCGCAGGTAGCGCAGGCCGACGATTGCCGCGGCGATTCCCGATGCTGCACCCACCGCGAGTGCCCAGCGCGGGCCGAAGACGTCGGCCACCCAGCCGACCAGGGGTGCGCCGAGCGGCGTGGCGCCCATGAGAATCGCAAGCAGAATGGCCATGACCCGCCCGCGCATGCCCACCTCGGTGGAGAGTTGCACCACGCTGTTGATGGAGGTGGTGAAGGTCTGAGCGGAGACGCCGATGACAACGAGTACGGCGCCGAAAAAACCATAGCCTGGCGCCATGGCCGCCACGCCACAGCCGACGCCGAATATGGCTGCGGCGGCGGCGATCCGGGAAATGCGAGGCTTCGCCTGTGTCGCCGCCAGCAGCGCTCCGGTGACGGAGCCGATGGCCATGGCCGATGTCAGGATGCCGTATTCGCGGGCGCCGGCATGGAAGATGGTGACGGACATAGTCGAGATGAAAATCGGGAAGTTCAGGCCGAAGGTCCCGAGCAGGAACAGCATCAGCAGCAGGGCCTTGAGGTCGGGCCTGCCCAGCACATAGCTGAATCCCGCCAGCAGCCCGCCCTGCATGCCTACGCGCCGGTCGCGCCCGTGCAGCTGGTCCACGCGCAGCATCGACAGCGAACAAATCACGGCGACATAGGAAATCGCATTGATCAGGAACACCCAACCGGTGCCGGTCGACGCGATCAGCAGGCCGGCAACGGCCGGGCCGATCATGCGCGCAGCGTTGAAGGAGGTCGAATTCAGGCCGACTGCATTCGTCAGGTCGGCTTCGCCGACGAGTTCCGACACAAAGGTCTGGCGCGCGGGGGCGTCAAACGCGCTGACGCTTCCGAGCAGGAATGCGAACAGATAAACATGCCACAGTTGCGCGTGTCCTGAGAGCGTGAGAAGGCCCAGGCCCAAGGCGAGCACGCCCATGGATGTCTGCGTGACGAACAGGATCTTCCGCCGGTCGAAATGGTCGGTGGCATATCCGGTCAGGGGAAGCAGAAGCAGCGCCGGTCCGAACTGCAGGGACATCACGATGCCCACCGCCGTCGCATTTTCGTTGGTCAACTGGGTGAGCACGAGCCAGTCCTGCGCCGTGCGCTGCATCCACGTTCCGACATTGGATATCAGTGCCCCGGCGGCCCAGATCCGATAGTTGTAGCTCCTCAGCGAACGGAATGTCCCCTTCATCAGGCGGCTCACGGAGCTCCCCGCCCGCTCGCTGCCCGGATGGATGCAGGCAGGAGGGTAACGGGAGATTCATGATTGGAGACAGAGCAAAACTGCTGGTCGGCATCAGTTTTGATTTTTTTATAGGAAAGAGTTGGCATCCTGCGACTTCAAGAACTATATGAATTGACTGTATGGGCTCTCAGTCGATCGAGCCCCACGAGTATAGGGGAATTCAGATGAAAGATTCGCCCTCCCGCAGTTTGTTCCGAGCTGCTGTCTGCATGCAAGCTTTCCGTATTCTGCAACCCGTCTGGAAAGGCATAAGGACCGGCTACGCCAGCATCTTCCATCTGCAGGCACGAAAGTTCCCGTTGCCGCAAACACTCGCAATGCGGCGGCGTTGGAACTTTTATCAACGCTGTACATCATCTGAACCACATGGTGACGGACGCGGGAGCTGTTCTTCGCATTGCGAATGCACAAGAAACCAAGGCGCTGGTCGCCCTTGCGACAGATCGATAGCAATGGGCAAGTGGCTGAAACAGCGCGGCGTGCAGAACAGCATCGAATGTTCCGGGCCAGCGAAGGATCGTCAGGATATGTCCCGAACCAGTACACACACCTCGTGAAAGGAAGACGCAATGGCATTCAACTTATTCGACTCCAAGGGAGTCCCGGTCGAGCAACAGCGCTATACATGGCGCGACCTGGTCAACAAGCCGATCAGCAAGCTCAACGATGATGCATACACGCGTGTCCGCGTGATCCTCATGAACGGGATCGAGACCGAGGCAATCCGTTTCCAGGCGCTGGCCACCATGATGAATCGCGATTTGCGGGTATCGCTGGCCAACATCAAGCGCAGCGAGCATCACCAGCAGACGATGGTGAACTGGCTGATCGGCCCGGACCACTCGCCGCTGGAGACGACCATTGCGTATGAACAGGTCGCCATCGAAGTCACCGCGTCCATCGCCCAGAACGAACCCGACGCCTATCTCGCCCAGACCTACCGCTACGGCTTGCTCGAAGATTTCGACCACCTGTATCGCTACTCGGCGATGCTCGATCGCCTCGAAGGCAAGGACCCGAACAACATCACGCAGAGCTATACCGACATCCTGCCGGGGCGGCCGACGATCATCCAGCATCGTGCTCCCATCGATGACGTTCGCAATCCCTATGACCGCGCTACCGCAGCACCAATGTCCAAGGTCAATGCGCTGACGCTCGTGGCGAGCGAATTCCAGACCCACGACTATTACATGAACATCGGGCCGCTGTTTTCCGATCCGATGGCGCGTCAGCTCTATGCGGAAATCGCCTCCATCGAAGACCAGCACGTCACCCAGTACGCCTCGCTGATCGACCCGAGCGAGTCGCTGCTCGAAAAATGGCTGCTGCACGAGGCCGTCGAGGCCTATAACTACTACAGCTGCGTACAGTACGAGAGCAATCCGCGCCTGAAGGCAATCTGGGAGCGCTTCCTCGATTACGAGCTCGGCCATTTCCACCATGTCGCGGAACTGTTCAAGAAATATGAGGGCCGCGATCCTGCGGAACTGTTCCCGGCTGCCCTGCCGGAACCGATCAAGTTCGAAAGCCAGCGCGACTTCGTGCGCCAGACGCTGAACAACGAAGTCGACCTGCGTTCGAAGGGGGCCCAGTATGTCAACAAGTCGCAGGAAAGCCAGGAATCCATCAATCTCCGCAACTACATGAACTCGGAAGGCGTGCCGACCGAAATCGTTGCGGCAGGATACATCTGGGCTCCGGGAACGGAATTGAGCCGGCGCGCAGGCGTGCCAGCCTGACGCGCATTGGCGTCTCTCGTTCCACCGAGCTGAAGAATTTCCAGGAAAGGATCCATCATGAAAGAAACACCCTCCATCGGCATGAACCGCACCGGCGTCCAGATGTCACCTTTCGACATCGACGACATGACACAAGCCTCATCCTCCGCCGCCACCCCGAGCCCTGCGGGCGACGCGTCCGCGATGGCTGCATTGCGCAGCTCCTATATCAACGAGGCCGACCCGCTCGGCACCGTGCCCGTTCCCGGCACCGTCAAGGGCATGCTGAAAAGCGGCGCCTCGATGATGACCGGTCATGCCCCGCAACTCCTGCTCGACAAGCTGGGGGAACGGCTGGCATTCGAACGTACCGGCGCGCGCCTGTATGACGCGCTGATCACCAAGGTCGCCGCGCTCGAACAGGAAGGCACCATGACCATTCCCGGAGAACGGTTGTTGCACATCCGTGAAGAAGAGGTGCGCCATGCGGCCATGGTCGCGGATGCCATTCGCACGCTGGGCGGCGATCCGACATCCATGACTCCCTGTGCCGACGTGGTCGGTGTGGAATCCATGGGGCTGCTGCAGGTGGTGACGGATGCCCGCACCAGCGTGGCGCAATCGCTGCACGCGATACTGGTGGCGGAAATGACCGACAACCATGGCTGGGAAGGATTGATCACGCTCGCCGAAGCCCAGAACCATGATCAGATGGCGGCGGATTTCCGCGCCGCGCTGGAGGCGGAACGCAGCCATTTGCAGCAGGTTGAAACCTGGTTCAACGAAGCTACGCTGGGGTCGGCAGCAGAGACGGAGGCAGGCACAAGCCAGCCCTCGGTCCACTGACATCCCGTCCGCGCTTCCTGCCCCGGTTCGATACGCAGCCATGAAATCAAAGCTGCGTCGGCGGCTGGCAGGGGCGTGGAGCGGAACGGAATGTCGCTCCGTCCGTATTTGGACGTCGAACACGGGAAATCGCTTTTCCAGTGTCGCCTATGTTTCATGGCGACAATGCATCCGCCGCCTATGAGATTGAAATGCGGCGAATGAAGCGAGACTTTTCATCCGCCCTTGTTGCCGTATCCGAAAGTTCCATGTTATAAAACGGCATGGCGAATCAACTGCAATTGCTGGCTCTAGACCTACTGCTAAGCCTGAGGCTTGGCCGGGGTCTGCTCGCGTTCGCCACCCATCTGCTGCTACCGCGCACACGCATCTGACTCCCCCCTGATCCCGGCCAATCATCGTACCTGCCAAGTGGCAGACGCGACAGGGGGAGTACATCCGTGTTGAACCAGCTGGCGCAAGAACGCCGGCAATAATCGTGGAGCCCAAGATGATGCAAGAACCCGCCCGCAAGTACCGCCCCTTTCCCCCTGTCCAGCTCACCGACCGGCAATGGCCCTCGAAAGTCATTGCCTCTTCGCCAATCTGGCTTTCCACTGACCTGCGCGACGGCAACCAGGCGCTCTTCGAGCCGATGAACGGCGAACGCAAGATGCGCTTGTTCCGTGAGCTTGTGCGCATCGGCTTCAAGGAGATCGAAGTCGGCTTTCCTGCCGCGTCCCAGATCGACTTCGACTTCGTGCGCCGACTGATCGAAGAAGACCTTGTGCCGGACGACGTCACGCTGATGGTCATGACCCAGTCCCGACCCGACCTGATCGAAAGGACGGTGGAAGCTGTCAAGGGTGTGCGGCAGGCGATCGTCCACCTCTATAACGCCACGGCACCGGTGTGGAGGGAAGTCGTGTTCGGAATGTCAGTGCCGGAAATGCTGGGCTTCATCGAGCGCAACGTGCGGCACGTCCGGGAGTTGACTGATGCCTGTCCGCAGACGCAGTGGACCTTGCAGTATTCACCTGAATGCTTTTGCATGACGGAGCTGGACGTATCGCTGCAGGCATGCCAGACCGCGATCAATGCATGGGGCACCGCCCCCGGCCGGCGCATCATCATCAACCTGCCGACCACGGTGGAAAACGCGACGCCGAACGTGTTCGCCGACCAGATCGAGTGGATGCACCGGCGGCTCGCGCCTCGCGAACACATCATCCTGTCAGTGCACCCCCATAACGACAGGGGTACCGGGGTAGCCGCAGCGGAGCTTGCGATGATGGCCGGCGCCCAGCGGGTTGAAGGCTGCCTGTTCGGTAACGGGGAGAGGAGCGGCAACCTCGACCTGGTTACCGTTGCGCTCAATCTTTACACCCAGGGAGTCCATCCGCACCTCGATTTTTCCGACATCAACGGTATCGCACGCGTTGCCGAGGAGTGTACCGGGCTGCCGATTCATCCCCGTCACCCCTACGTCGGCGACCTGGTTTTCACGGCGTTCTCTGGTTCGCACCAGGACGCCATCAAGAAAGGGCTCGCCGCGCGTGACCCGGAAGGCATATGGGAAGTCCCTTACCTTCCGATCGACCCGGCAGACCTTGGCCGCACCTATGACAGCCTCATCCGCGTCAACAGCCAGTCCGGCAAGGGCGGGATCGCATTTCTGCTCGAGCGGGAACGCGGGATTCAGATGCCGCGGCGCATGCAGGTCGAGTTCAGCGCACTGGTGCAGCAGCATGCCGATGCCAGTGAAAGCGAGATCAGCGGCCATCAGCTGTGGGCGCTCTTCCGTGACACCTATCTCCACACCCAGCATGCCGACGCCGCATTGATCTGCCACGGACACCGGCTTGACGAGAATGGCCGGAGCATCGAACTGGACCTTAGCTTCCGCGGCAGCCGCCACCGTCTTTGCGGGAACGGCAATGGGCCGATCGCAGCGGCTGTGGATGCGCTGGGCATTCCGGTGCGCATCGACCACTACGAAGAACGGGCGATCAGCGCCGGTGCGGAAGGCCAGGCTGTCGCAATCCTGGAGGCAGCCTGGCCGGGCGTGGCCGGCTCCGCATTCGGCGCCGGGATCAGTACGAATATTGTCACTGCTTCGGTACTCGCCCTGGTCAACGCGATCAACCGGCTGGCAACCCGCGGCTGTCCGGTGATGCTGAATGCGGAAAGGACCGCAGCGAGCCAGGCAGGGTAAGCCTGCGCCGGGAACGTCACTGCGTTCGGGAGGAATGGAGCCAAGCGCCGCCACACGCGAGTTAAGGCAAGCAAGCCAGCCGCATGACGGCCGGCGAAGGGAGCCGGGTTGCAGGAGCAGTCAGTCAGATTGCGTCCGGCTCAGGATCTCAACGGCTTCCTGCACGTCATACGGCTTGGCGAGTATTTCCACCCCGCGCAGATTTATGCGCTGGTCCGAGTACCCGGTGGCCAGGACCACTCTGGTACGGCTGTCGTGCCTGGTAATGTACTCAGCCAGGTCGATCCCGCTGACCGGGCCGGGCATGACAACGTCGGAGAACACCACGTCGAACGGCCCGTCCCGTTTTATCTTCGCCAGGGCATCTTCACCATTTTTTGCTTCCTGCACTTCGAAGCCTGCCTCCTTCAGGGCAGGAATCACGACAGTAGCAACGAGAGGATCGTCTTCGACAAACAGGAGTCTGCTTCCCGTTTCCAGGCTTCGCGGCATGGCCGTTTTGTGGGGCCCGGGGCTCGGCTCAACCGCTCCGTGCGCTCTTGGCAGGTAAAAGATGACAGTCGTCCCTTCGCCCGGCTTGCTGTGGAGCGTCAAGTTGCCCGCCGACTGCTTCGCGAATCCGTAGGCTTGCGGCAGCCCCATGCCCGAGCCTTTCCCGAGCGGTTTTGTGGTGAAGAACGGATCAAGCGCCTTGCTCAGGACTTCCTGCCGCATTCCTTGCCCGGTATCGATGACGGAAATCTGCACGTAGTCGCCTGCGACCAGCTCACCCATCGATTCTGCCAGAGGGAAGTTGTGCATCCTGATGACGATGCTTCCGCCGTCGGGCATCGCATCACGCGCATTGATGACCACGTTTAGCATGGCCAGGTCGAACTGGCTGGGGTCAATGGACACCGGCCAGAGATCGGGTCCGACGTCAAATCGAAGCTCGATATTGTTGCGCAGGCCTCCCACCAGCAGAGGCTTGATCTCTTCGACCTGGCGGACCAGATCGACCACCGCGAGGTGCGCGTCCTGCACCCGTCCAAACACCATCAGCTGTCGCGTCAGTTCCACCGCCCTCTCTACCGCACGCTCGCATACCTCTATCGTTGCCTTGAGCCGGGGCTCGGTCACGGTAAACAAGAGCAGCTGCAAGCCGGTGGTGAGGGTTTGCATCACATTGTTGAAGTCATGCGCGATGCCGCCCGTGAGACGGCCCAGGGCTTCCAGCTTCTGGGATTGAACCAAGGCTTTTTGCGAGCGTTCGGCCGTGGCAACCGCATCGGCAACCCGATGCTCCAGCTCGATTTTCGCGTTGCGGATATGTTCGCTTGCGTGGGCCATTTCCTTGCTTACCGCATCGATCTCGGTAACGCCGGAAGCCAGTCCTGCAATCGTATTTCCCTGTCCCAGTGCTGCAGCGGCCATGCGCAACTCTTCCATCGACTTGGCAGTCTTGCGCGCGGTGACCAGTGCCGCAGCCATGCCCAGGCCCAGCAGCGCCAGGGCGATTGCCGCGACAAGGGCTGCGGCGTTCCTGGCTGGTCGCAGCAGGGTTTCGCTCGGGACGCTCACCACGACGGACCAGTTGAATGTGGGTGTCCGGCTGTAAAACGCCGTCACCGGAATGCCGTTCAGTGTGGTTCCTTCATTCGTACCCGTCGGACTTGCGGCGATCTTCGTCCGGAGGGAGGCATCGGCGATAGCACCGACGAACTTGTCGGCCTCCTGCGAGCGTGCGGCGACCATCCCCTGGCGATCCAGGATGGTTGCAATCCACCCCGAAGGCATTTTCTGTTGTTCAAACAGGCGCTGCAGATTCCTGACGAAGGAACTCATTTGCAGGTAATACAGGATGCGGCCCTCGCGGACAACCGGCACCTGTATGGCGAAGCTATGGTTCTTGCCGAGCGGAGCATAATACACGTCGGACACCAGCGGAACATGAGGCCCGTGCTGCTGGCGGAGCGTGAGCAGGGAAGTGTTGATGCTTGGAAGATTCTCGGTCCCCAAAGCCACGCGGGTGTTGAAAACCTGGTGACCTGCCTGGTCCGACAAGATGACTACCGCGTCTGCATGCGAGGCAACTTCGAGCGCATAACGATAGAAAGTCGGGACATCGTTAGCGGTAAGGGAGGGGGCGTTGGCCAGGGTTTGCAAGATGCTGATGCGGCCGGACATTTCCTTGTCCAGGGTAAGCGACATGGCATTGGTCAGTTCCTGAATGCTTTCCCGGTAAGACTTTTGCTGTTCCGCATAGACGTAATAGATGGCGAGCGCAGCGCCGAGCACCGACGGAATCAGGATCGCGAAGACCAGGATGAGCAGACGGGAGCGGATGCGCATGGCGGAAGACCAGTCGTGGCAAAGAATTGCATCTTATCCATAATGCAAATTCAATTCCAGACGCTTCACCCGCTGTTGCTTTTTTTTGCAGAATCAGGGCAGCAAGATGGGCCGCTGGCCGTGCATTCCTGTCTGCTGCAGGTGCGAGGAGGAAGCGATGCGGTACACCGCTTCCCTATCTTCAACCCGTCAGAAACGTCCGGTAATGCCCACGACAAATGCCTTGTCGGCGGTCAGCTGTACGCCGTTGACATGCTGGTACACGGATTTCTGGAAGAAGCTATAGACCTGCACATTGTCTGAAATGGTGTAGCTGAGGCCCGGACTGATAAAAACGAAGCGGCCGCCGCTGTCCTCGGGTTCCGCTTCGGCGCCGCTGTCACGCCGCTTCACAAGGAAGTTGGCCTGAATCAGCGCACCGAGATTGTCGGTCAACCCGTAACGGTAGCCGACATCCAGGCCGAACTGGTCGCCCGGCTTGTAGTCATTGTGGCTGTTCAACGCATGCTGGTACTGGGTCTGGGCAAACCAGGAAGAGCTCCATTCCGGCAGCTTCTGATGGTAGTAGGCGCCGATGATTGCATCGGTCGTGCCGGTCCCCGGCTGCAGGCTGCGTTCGGCCACGTCGCCGTCCTCGTTGGCAAGCCTGGTTCTGCCGGTGGGCAGTTTCACGCCAAAGGTGATTCCGGTTGTGCTTGCCTTGAGCGGATCGCCGATGTAGGGCAACTGATAGCGGCCCACGACGCGCACGTCCCCCAGTTCCGTGAAATCCCAGCGCTCGGGAATCTGCCCGCCTTGATGGTTATGGATATGCAGATGGTCCCGGTCCACGACCGGCACCACCACCGACAGCCCCCACGCGGAGTTGAAAGTATGGGAATAGGTGGCGAGCAAATTCCGGTTGATCGTGCTGACTTCGTCATGGTGGCGCCGGATTTCTCCCACCGCGAGATTGTCGCTGCCTGTCCGCGGCTGATCCTGGTGGATGTATTCGTAGCGCAGGTCCAGTACGGAACCCGCTTCCACCGCTGCGCTTTCTGAGGTCCAGCTGCTGTTGACGGTGCAAAACGCGGAGCCGCAGCTGGCCATTGCCAGCGAAGGAAGGATGCTGCCGCAGCATGCGGCGATGAGGAAGGGCTTGAAGGTTTTCATTTCTAAACTCGAATGTGTCGGATTTCTGGCAGCTCTTAGCAGGAGACGCATGCCATATACGGATGGCCGGTCCATGTTCTCCGGAATTGCTGGCGCAAGGCGGAGCAGGGACGGCCGGTGGATCTGCCTCGCATGATTGCGCGGCGATCGGGCGTACTAATGGCTAGAGATGAACGGGCGGGGCGTGGGATGGCGGCCTGGACCAGATGAACAATCGTCGCGGCGCCTGGTAGAAGAGCGGGGGAAATGAAGGAACGCTGGGTTGAATGGCAAGCGGAATAGTGAAGGCAGCCGGCGCCAGGCCGAACGAGCCTGCATGGGTCAGGCAGAAATCGCATTGCGGGGCGAGTCCGTTTTTGCTGGCGGGTGAAGGCGCTCCGGAGGTGCTGTCGTTGTCCGCAAGGTAGAGCTTGGCAGCATTGACTGAACAGATTTCCTGCCAAAAACCACTGCCCTTGCCGGCTGCAAGCGCTTGGGAAACCGATGGGGCGAGCAAGGCCAGCAGGATCGCAAAAGAAGCGATCATTGCGGCAAGACGTCTGGTTCGGTGGCTCATTCCCATGTCAGAATTTTATCATCGGCCACCGTGGCAGATTTGCACTTGCGCTTACCATGTGCCGGTTTGCCTGTCGCCGGCCGCGATAGCATGGAAGCGAACGCGGACTGTGTGTTACGCGGAAGCCTTGCGGGCTGCGCGGCGCTTGGGCGCCAGCATGACGCCGGGGCAGCTCGGTGCGCCGCAATGGCAGGCGAATGCGCGTTTGACCGCGGCGGTATGGCGCCCTTCATAGATCAGCGCGTAGTGGTAGCTCAGCTCTTCGCCCGCATCGATGTGGCGCAGGGAATAGATGTAGACCCTGCCATCCTCATGCTCCATCGCCTCGCAATTCGGTTCGCATGAATGATTGATGAAGCGCGCCGCATTGCCCTGGCTGCCACCGTCGATGACTCGTCCATCGGACAGGGTGAAGAAAAAGGTGTGATTCAACGGTCCGCCGTTACGCTCCGCCCGGCGCAGTGCTTCCGGCCAGGAAATGCGCTCGCCCTTGTATTCGATGATGCGCTCCCCCGGTGCAATCGGCCTGGTCGCAAACACTCCCTTGCCATGGATAAGCGACTCCCTGACGGCCCAGGCTCCTGGCTTGCGTGTGCGGCCCGGCCGCGAAGGGGTGGGCATGCTGAAATCGGCGGCGTTGGTCCTTGTGCGCATGGTTGGTATGGGCAAGAAATGATGGCCGGGACAATGATGACCATCCCGGAGAGGGGCGGCGATGACGCACGTTAAATGACCTGCCGATTTCCGCGCATGAACTATCCCCGGCAATCTCGACCAGCGCTGCGGCTTCGTCGCTGGCTGATCGCTGCTTGCAAGCTGGCCATATTGCGCTTGTGCACCGCAGGTCGCTTGCACTGGACGAGCCTCCTATCTGGCAGCCCTATGACCTATCTCAAGGTCGCCGTGATCGACCAGCATGGCTTTAGCCATCCGGCATCCAAAATAAGAAGACGATGCTCACCGGTTCCCGGTGAACAAACCGGTCTGCGCCAACCTCGCCATTCCCCGGCAGGATATTTCCGGCCGACAGATCCCATGAACGCATTGAAGAATGGAGACCACCTCCATGGAAACCGATATCCTCATTGTCGGTGCGGGCCCGACTGGCTTGATGCTCGCCAACCAACTTCTCAAGCACGATATCCGGGCAGTAATCGTGGACCGCAATCCCGGCCCTTCCGTGCAGACGAAGGCGCTCGGCGTGCAGGCGCGCACGCTCGAAATTTATTCGCAACTCGGCATCGCCGAGGAGGCAGTCGAACTCGGCAAGCGCGCGACCGGCGCCAACATGTGGGTCCAGGGACGGCGCGCGGCGCGCGTGCCGCTGGGTGACATCGGGCAGGATTTGAGCCCCTATCCGTTTCTTCTGATCCTGGGCCAGGATGACAATGAACGGCTGCTCGGGACGATCCTGCGCGACCGCGGCACCGACATACAGTGGAACACAAAGCTCGTCGGACTTGAGCAGGCAAAGGAAGGCGTTACGGCCACGCTGGAGCAAGCCGACGGCCGGACGCTGGAAATCGAGGCCAAATGGGTCGCCGGCTGCGATGGCGCCCACAGTGCGGTGCGCAGCTTGTGCAATATCGACTTCGTGGGCGCGCCCTATGAAGACTTGTTCTATGTTGCCGATACCATCGTAACCGGTTCCATGACGCCGGACGAATTGAACATTTATCTGTGGCCGCGCGGCTTTCACCTGTTTTTCCCGATGCGTGGAGAGAACCACTGGCGGGTGGTGGGGATCGTTCCGCCGGAATTGCTCACCCGTAGCAACATCGACTTCGACGCGGTCGAACCCTATATCCGCAACGAGGCAGGCACTGCGCTGCGGTTCCAGGAATGCAGCTGGTTCTCTACCTACCACGTGCATCACCGGCGTGCCGCCCGGTTCCGCGACCGCCGCTGCTTCCTGCTCGGCGATGCCGCCCACGTCCACAGTCCGGTCGGCGCGCAAGGCATGAATACCGGATTGCAGGATGCCTACAACCTGGCATGGAAGCTTGCGCTCGTGGTGTCGGGCCAGGCGGAAGATGGTTTGCTCGACTCGTATGACCTGGAACGCGCTCCGGTTGCCTCGCGCCTGCTTCGCACCACCGATCGTGCCTTCACATTCTTTGTGTCCGAGCGATGGTATGCCGAAGTGTTCCGCATGCGGATCTTTCCCAGGGCGGTCGCCATTGCGATGCATCGTGAACGTGCGCGCAAGCTGGCCTTCCGCACGATTTCGCAGATCGGAATCCGTTACCCGCGCAGCCCTTTGTCCCGAATGGCGGCGCAACTCCCGGGTGACGCCCCCTGCGCGGGCGATCGCTTTCCGTGGATGCGGCTGCAATTCGCGCCGAATGGGCCGGTCGAGGACCTGTTCCAGAAACTGGATGACACGTGCTTCAGCCTGATGCTGTTCGGCCAGTCGCTGCCGGCCGGCGCGCTGTCCGATCAGGAGATGAAACTCATTGCCATCTGCACGATTCCGGACACGCCGGAAAACAAGCAGGCGCTGGCGCACGCGCAGATTCCCAGGCCCTCGTTCTACCTGCTGCGTCCCGACGGGCATGTCGGCCTTGCAGGCACGCAGCTTGATATGCCGGCATTGAAGGATTACCTGCGCGAGCGGGTGAAGTTGCGGATGGCGCTTGCCGAAGCCGAACCGCGCGAGGAAGCCGCCACGCACGGACGGCCGTGAACGATCTCATGCGGGTAAAGCCGGGGACGCTCATCCAAACACGATCGGCCCCATCCATGCCACGACCAGCGCAATCAGGACGGTCAGCGGCGTGCCGACTTTCACGAAGTCGGTGAAACGGTACTGGCCGGGAGTAAAGACCAACAGGTTGCCCCAGTGCGCGATCGGCGTCAGGAAGGAAGTCACGGAAGCGAAGGCCACGGCCAGCACAAAGGGTTCGGGCGCGCGCCCCAGGGCATGGGCAAATGCGATGGCAACCGGGCCGAGAATGGAGAGCGTGGCCGTGTCCGACAGCACCTGGGTCAGCAAGCCGGCGACGGCGAAGATTGCGACCAGGATCCAGAATTCCGGCCAGTGGCCCAACCATGTCTGCAGCAGGCGGCCGGCTTCTGCCGCCAGGCCGGTCTTCTGCATTGCGGTCCCCAGCGGAATGGCACCGGCGATGAAAAGGAAGATCCGCTTGTCGATGGCGTCATAGGCCTGGTTGACCGTAAGGCAGCCGACCAAGACCATCGCCACTGCTCCCGCGACGGCTACCACTTCCAGCGGGGCGATGTTGAATGAGGCGGCAGCGATGACGCCCAGCATGATGGCGGCCGCACGCTTGGCGGTACGCGGACGGGGCTTGCCGGGAAACGGGGCCATCAGGAGGGTAGGCTGTTCCTCGGTCAGGTGCCGTACTTCATCCTCGTCGCCTTCAAGCACCAGCACGTCGCCGGCGCGCAGGCGTACCCGGTCGATTGCTTCGGAGGTGGGCGCGCCTTGCCGCGACAAGGCCACCACCACGATCCCGTAGCGGTGCTGCAGGTTGGCTTCGTGGATGGTATGCCCGATCAGGCTCGATCCGGGCATGACCACTGCCTGCGCCAGCCGGGCGCTCAGTTCTTCCCCGGGCGTCTGCGCTTCCGCGCCGGGCAGGTCGAACTGTTCGATCGGCTTGAGCCGCACGCCTTCCGGCTCCTGCCGCAGGGTCGCGAGGTCATCGGGAGTCAGACGCACCAGCAGCATGTCATTCGCGTTCAGCTTGAAATCGTCCAGCGGCCCGCGCAAGGCCTTGCCATCACGCATCCACTTGAGGATCTCGAGCGAACGCAGGCCCAGTTCGTGGAAGCGACCGTGGCCGGCGCCGATGAGAGTGGATTCGGGCGGGATGCTGACTTCCGCGAGATAGCGCCCCTGGGTAAAGATGTCATTGGTGGTGTCGCGCCCCTTGTTGGACGGCAGCAGGAAGCGGCCGATCAGCAGCACATAGAGCACGCCGATGACCACCAGGACCAGCCCGATCGGAGCAATGGAAAACAGGCCGAGCGCCGGCCGGCCGGCGCGCTGCAGCAGGGTGCTGGCGAAGAGAAAGGCGGGCGCGCCGATCAGGGCAATCGTGCTGCCCAGCGACGCGGCAAAGGAGAGCGGCATCAGCAGTTTGGACGCCGGGATATTGCGTTCGCGTGACAGCCTGAGCAGCACCGGCATCATGATCGCTGTCGGCGTGACATGTTCAGTGAAGGTGGAAAACGCCGACACGCCGAGCATCATCACCGAGACCATGCGCCTTTCGCTCTTTCCCGCGAGCCGCACGATCCAGCCCGTGACCGTATCCGCGACACCGGTCAGCTGCAAGCCGCGGCTGAGCACGAAGATGGCAGCAATCACCAGCGCGGGTTCGCTGCCCAGCCCGGAAAATGCCTGCTGGGGAGTAAGAATGCCGGTCAAGGCGAGCGCAAGGATGACGAGGAGGCCAACGAGATCGACCCGTAGCCGGTCGGTGATCAGCAGAGCCAGCGTGGCAGCGGCGATGATGAGATAAATGATCTGGGGTGTTGTAATCGATTGCATGTAGTGTTTTAGAGGCTTGCCTGCGGGGAGGCAAGGTTGCCGGAGAGATGTTCCGGACAGATCAGCAAGTAATGTTCCAGCACTGCGGCGCGGTAAATACGGGATGCACTTGTCAATGCAGCGTGTACGCAAGGAAAAAGTTACAAGGTGCGGCACGAACAGACGCCACCGGCATGTCTCAGCTTTTGGTCCGTCGTGGAAAAATTACTCAGCGACGCTGGGGGCGGCGGAAGGGAATGCGGGAGACGGCAGGATTTCTATGGAGGAAATTTATTCTCTATGGAACGTTTCATCCTTGCACTGAAGCAGCCCATGAGGATAACTGGGAGGAAATGCATGGGGCCTGTTCATCCTTCGTGCATTTCCACCGCAAGCGCGGCGGCGCACGAAGATGGCAAGGTCAGGCCCGGCGCTCTCTCGGCGTGCGCCCTTGCGCCAGCAAGGCGTTCAGGCGGGGAATGTCCACGGGCTTGACAAGATGGTGGTCAAATCCTGCGGCCAGGGAAGTGAGCCTGTCCTGTTCCTGATCGTAGCCGGTCAGGGCAATCAGCAGGGATTTTTCCGTCTCGCCCTGCGCTCTCAGCATGCGCGCCAATTGGTTGCCATCGATCTCGGGCAGGCCGATATCGAGCACGCATACATCCGGCCGTTCTGCCTTGGCGCGCTCGAATGCCCGCTTCGATCCATGCTCGGTGAAGACTTCGTGCCCTAAGGCCTGCAGGTACATCGCCAGCATGTGCGCGGCATCGACGTTGTCGTCCACGACCAGAATCCGGAGCTTGTCGTCCGCAATGGGTAGCCGGGGAGGTCGGTCGACGGACGGATCGCTCCGCTCCGTCAGCTTGGGCAGGCTGACGGTGAATTGGCTGCCTTTGCCTGGCCCATCACTGCTGCAAGCAATGGTGCCGCCATGCAGTTCGGTCAAGGCTTTGACCAGGGCGAGTCCTATGCCCAATCCGCCTTGCGAACGATCGGACGTCCTGTCGAGCTGGGTGAACAAGTCGAATACATGAAGCTGCAGCTCCGGCGCAATCCCTATCCCGTCATCCTGCACGCTCAAACTGACCTGGCGCTCATCGACCTCCATCCTGACGCGGATATTGCCGCCATCCGGTGTGTACTTGGCAGCGTTGTTCAGCAGATTGACCAGGATCTGCACCAGTCTTTTCCTGTCGCCCGACACATGGGCAGGGCCGGCGGCCAGCTCGAGAATCAGGCGATGGTGCCTGGACTCGATCAATGAGCGCACCTGTTCCACCGCGAGCGGCACGAGGCTCTTGATGTCCAGCGGCCTGGGCTGAATGGTCGTGAGGCCACGCGTGACCCGTGACACGTCCAGCAGATCATCGACCAGGCCGGTCAGGTGCCTTACCTGCCGCGCGATGATCTGGCCGGCACTGGTCAATTGTGCCTGATCGAATGGCGCCAGCTCCATCAGTTCTGCCGCGGCGCTGATCGGCGCCAGCGGATTCCTGAGTTCATGCGCCAGCATGGCGAGAAAATCGTCCTTGCGCAGGCTTTCCTGCCGCAATGCTTCCTCGGCTTTCCTGCGCTCGGTCACGTCGCGGGTGGTTCCGGCAATCGCTTCGACTTCACCGTCGGGGCCGAGAACCGGGACGAAGATATATTCGTAGATGCGCCTTCCAAGCGTTCCGTTGAAAGGCACCTCTCCCCGGATGGGCTGCCTGGTGGACTTGGCCTGCTCGATTTCGCGGTCGTGCATCTCGGCGTGCCAGGGTTCATAACCGAGCTCGAGGAAACTCCTGCCAATGGCTTCATCCCAGGTCCTGCCCCAGATCCGGAGCAGCACGGCATTGGCGTAGGTGAATCGATGATCGAGATCGAACACATAGGCCAGATCAGGGGTGTTGTCCAGGATCGTCTCGTACAAGCGCCTGCGGCGCTCGGATTCGGCCATCACCCGGGCCAATTCCCTCGAGGTCTGCTTGTAATCGGTGATGTCGCGGTACAGAAGCGCGATCCCGTCCTCATGCGGATAGGCGATGACGTCAAACCAGGTTTCACGCCCCCGCAGGACATAGCAGGATTCCACGCTGGCCGGCTGCCGCTCCCGCATCACCTGCTTGTAGGTCTTGCCTGTCGGCCCGTCTTCCGTGCCGGGCCAGAGCTCCCAGTGGCTGCGGCCGAGCATTTCCGACGCCGGCCGGCCTTCGATCCTGAGGCCGGCCGCATTGATTTGCACCACGCGAAAATCGGCATCCAGCAAGATGAATCCATCTTTCATCGTCTCGAGGATGCGGTGGCTGCGTTCCTGTTCCCGGTGCAATTGCTGTTCCGCCCGGGCGCGCTCGATGAACAAGGCAATCTGGCCGGCGCAGATATCGGTCAGCCGCAGCTCCCGTTCATCCGGTCTTCGCGGCGTGTCGTAGTACACGCTCAGCACGCCCAGGGGTTCGCCGGCAAGGGAAAAGAACGGTGTACTGTACAGCGCTCTTATGCCTTGTTCCCTGGCGAAATCCCGGTAGGGTTCGTACACAGGATCGGTCTCCGTGTCTTCCACGATAACCCGGCCCATGGTCTGGAAGGCCAGACCACATGCGCCGGCGCCGACCGGCACGCTGGCAAGGCAGGCCATGCCGGATTCGGTCAGGCCGAGGCTCGCCTGGCTGACCAGGCAGTTTGATTTCGGGTCATGCAGGGAAATGGCGCCCTGGCTGCAGTGGTGGAAGTCGGTAACCGCCTTGAGGACGATGTCAAACTGGTCTTCCAGGGTACGCGCCTTCAGGAGCATGCTGCTCATGTCATGCAGCCGCTGCCAGTCGCGCACTTGGCGCGCGAGATCGTCGCGCGACTTTCCGAGGGCGGCATCGATGCGATCGCGTTCAATCGTCAAATCCGCTTGCGCCTGCTGGCGCACCTGCACTTCGCCGTCCAGTTCCCGGTTCAGTTGCACCAGTCTTTCGCGGTTCAGGTGCTGTTCCGTGACATCGCTGCAGATGACGAGGATGCCCCGCACCCCCGACTCATCTTCGAGCGGGCTGAATCCATAGTTCCACCAGACGTTTTCCCGCTTGCCGTGGCGTGTTACGGGAACGAGCGCGTCTTCGCGCCATGTCGCGCCCTGGCCGGACATGACCAGCTCGATGTCCGGGCCGATGATGTCCCAGATTTCCAGCCAGCATTCCTGCCCGCGCTGGCCCAGGGCAGCCGGATGCCGCTCCGGCCCGAGCGTCCGGCGGTAGGCATCGTTATAGAACTGGATCAGATCGGGGCCCCACCAGATGAACATGGGGTGGCTGCTGGTCAAGATCAGGCGGATGGCGGTTTTCAGGGTGGCCGGCCAGGTATCCGGATGCCCGAGCGGCGTGCTTGTCCAGTCGTGCGCACGCAAGAGTGCGCCCATTTCCCCGCCGCCGGAAAGAAATCCGGACGCGGAGCCGGTCACTCTGCTTGTATTCGCGTGCGCCACGATAGGTTCCCTTGCCATAAAAGCAACGAATCGATTCTAGCAGGGTGCCGGACGCGGAACAACGACATGCGCGGCTGCCGGACGCCACCTGCGAGCCGGTGGCCGATCAATGCGATGTGCCGGCGGGCGGCGGTAGCAGCATGCCCGGTGGCCTCGGCTTGTACCGAAGCGCCGGCATGCTCAAGACGAGGCCTGGCGGACGGCCCTGTCGCGGTGCAGGGCCATCCAGAATGCAGCTTGCCCGGCGATGCCGGCAAGGGCGAGCACGGCGGCAGCGGCAAGTGCCGGATCGCGGCCGACGCCGGCAAGAGAGGTGCAGAGCGCGCCTATGGCCATCTGGGTGAACCCGTACAATCCGGCGGCCGACCCGATCAGCTTGGAGTCGACGCTGACTGCCTTGGTCAGGGCCGTCGGACTGGACATCCCGGCGCCCGCGGTGAACACGAACATCAGGCCGACCATCAGGTACACGTTCAATGCTCCCAGCAGCACCGTCGCCAGCAGGGCGAAGGCACTGACCGCACTGAGCGCATTGGATCCGACCATCAGGCGCTCGATGGGCAGCCTGCGAATGAGACGGGTGATCAGCGCATTCCCGAGCGACATGCCCGCCACCACGATGCCGAGGTAGATGCCGACTTCATGCGGCGAGCGATGCAATTCATTGACGAAGATGAATGGTGCGGCAGCGATGAAGGCATAGAAGGAAGTGGTCGCGCAGCCGCCGCCGATGGCATAGCCGACGAAGGCGGGTGAGCGCAGCAGGCTCTTGTAATCACGCGCAAGCGAGGCCGCGCTGATGCGGCCGGTAGGTCGCCCCGTTTCCGGCAGGAGCCGCCATGCGAATGTCATGCTGGTAGCGCCAAGGAGGGCCAGCAACAGGAAGATGGCGCGCCAGCCGAAACTGTCAGACAGCGTGCCGCCGATCATCGGCGCCAGACCCGGTCCGACCATCATCATCAGGTTCATCAGGGCAAGCCGGCCTACCGCGTCGTCCGGCCCGGCAGTATCGCGCACGATCGCCCGTCCCAGCACCAGTCCGGCGCAGCCGCCCAGCGCCTGGAACAGACGCGCGGCGACCAGTGCATGCACCTGCGGCGCCAGGGCCGCAGCCAGACCCGCAACGGTATAGAGAGCGAGGCCGACCATCAGCGTGGGGCGGCGCCCGAAACAGTCCGACAGCGGCCCGTACACCAGCTGGCCCACGGCCAGGCCGCCGACATACAGGCTGATGGTCATCTGCATCTGGGCGATGCTGGCGCCGAGGTCCTGGGCCGCATTGGGCAAGGCCGGCACGAACATGTGCATTGCCAGCGTACCGCTGAAGGCAATGAGCACCAGCAGCCAGAGGGGAGGGCGCCGTGTCAGGCTTTCGTTTCGCATCAGCCTTCCTCCTGCTCGACAAGGTTGCCATGCATTTGCTCCAGCGTGGCGAGCAGGATGTCCGCGTGCTCCTTGCCGACGCCGCGCAGCACATCGCTGCGAATGGCTTTCGCCACCTGCTTCACGGCTTCCAGATGAGGGGCGGCGGCGGGCTTGAGATACAGCCGGTAGGCGCGCCGGTCCGCCGGATCCGATCGGCGTTCGAGCAGTCCGCCGGCTTCCAGCTGGTCGACCAGGCGCGCGAGCGTCATCGGCTGGATTTCGAGGTTGGCTGCCAGGTCCACCTGGCGCATGCCTTCATTGCGGGAAAGGTAGAGCAGTGCCCTGGCCTGGGCCAGCGTCAGGGAGCTGCCGGTGAGCTGCTGCGCGAAGGCGCGGCGCATGAGACGGGAGAGATCGGCAATCAGGAATCCGAGGCTGTCCTGGCGCACTTGCATGGGTGGTTCCGGCGATTGATAAGCATTGCTTATTATAAGCGAGCTAGCATTGCAGCATCTTCGCTTGCCCGCTTTTGCGCCAGAAACGGCACAGGACGGCCCCTCAAAGGCGCTGGCCGCGGATCGATTGCGGCACACTCGGCTGCCAAAGCGAAATTCCGGAAGACGGCATAATACGAGGCAAGTCCGGATTGTGTTCCTGCCCTTCCAGCAATTCGGCGCTTCCCATCCATCCGGACATTCCCATAGCCCTGACTTCTGTACAAGGAATCCTTATGACCGATCTTTCCGCTTTTCCCATCACGAAGAAATGGCCGGCCCGGCATCCTGACCGCATCCAGCTCTACTCCCTGCCGACGCCGAATGGCGTCAAGGCGTCGATCATGCTCGAGGAAACCGGCCTGCCTTACGAGCCGCATCTGGTGCGCTTCGAAACCAACGACCAGCTGTCACCGGAATTTTTGTCGCTCAATCCGAACAACAAGATTCCCGCGATCCTCGATCCGAACGGCCCGGGCGGCAAGCCGCTGCCGCTGTTCGAATCCGGCGCGATCCTGATCTACCTGGCCGACAAGAGCGGCAAGTTGCTCCCGCAGGATCCTGGCGCCCGCTACGAGGCGATCCAGTGGCTCATGTTCCAGATGGGCGGCATCGGGCCGATGTTCGGCCAGCTCGGATTTTTCCATAAATTCGCCGGCAAGGATTACGAAGACAAGCGACCGCGCGACCGCTATGTGGCGGAATCGAAGCGCCTGCTCGGCGTGCTCAACCAGCGCCTCGCCGGCCGCGACTGGATCATGGGCGACACCTACACGATCGCCGATATCGCCACGTTCCCCTGGGTGCGCAACCTGATCGGCTTTTACGAAGCCGGCGACATCGTGGGCATCGCGGATTTTCCGCATGTAACACGGGTGCTCGAACGCTTCCTTGCACGCCCTGCAGTCGCAAAGGGATTGAACATTCCGGACCGGAACGCACCCTCCGCATAAGGCTGCCGGTTCACTCAGGAGCCTGTCCGGCAAAGGCCGGGCAGGCTGTGCCGCGAATTGGAGTGGTCTGCCATCCATGACCGTCTTCATGGCTGCGCGGTCCTGTCATCAAACAGTCATGTTCCCCCTGTAGGATCCGGCGCGGCCTTTCAACTACCTGATCCGATCATGCCTTCCACAATAAAAACCGCATGGCTCAGCCTTTGCCTGCTGCTGCCCCTTTTTAGCCAAGCAGCCGATGTGGGAGGCGCGGGTTCTTCCGCCGCCCACCCGCTCTACACGAAATGGGCCGAGCTGTACCGGCAGAAGAACGGCATCTCGGTCGAATACCAGCCTGTCGGATCGTCCGCCGGCATCAGGCAGATCAAGGCAAAGGCTGTCGATTTCGGCGCGAGCGACGTGGCCCTGGGCCGTGAAGAACTCGCGAAGGAAAACCTGTTGTGCTTTCCCACCGCAATCTCCGGTGTGGTCCCGGTCATCAACCTGCCTGGCGTGAAAGCGGGAGAACTGCTCCTGAGCGGCGAGGTGCTCGCTGATATCTACGCCGGCAAAATCACGAAGTGGAGCGACGCCGCGATTGCTGCGCTCAATCCCGGCATCGCCCTGCCGAAGCTGTCCATCGTGATCGTGGCGCGCCAGGACGGCTCCGGTACTACTTACAACCTGAGCGATTACCTGAGCAAGGTCAGCGCAGCATGGAAGTCCGGATTCGGCACCGGTTTCACCGTCAAATGGCCGGCCGGTGCATTGCAGGTGAAGGGCAGCAGCGGCATGGTCGCGGCAGTGAGGCAAACTACGGGCGCGATCGGCTATGTCGATTACAACTACGTGGTGCAGGACAAGCTGGTCTACCCGAAACTCAGGAACAGCCACGGCCGTTATGTGGAGCCGTCTCCAACCGCATTCGCATCGGCGCTGGCCAACAGCGGCTGGAAAAGCAAGGCCGCATTCGAAGAGGCACTGACCGACAAACCCGGCCCCTCAAGCTGGCCGATCACCATGGGCACTTTCGTCATCGTGCCCAGGAAGACGAGCAATCCGAAGGCGACCATCGCCACGCTCAGGTTCTTTACCTGGGCATTTCTGAAAGGCGATGACACCGTCAACGGCATTGATTTCGTGCGCCTGCCGGACGCGGTGCAGGCAAGGATCTATGGCGAGTTCACCCGGATCACGGACCAGGATGGCAAGCCGCTTGGGTGGTCGTTCATGTAGGAAGCTTCATCCATGGATCGCCCTTGCGCGATTCGCGGGCTTGCGCTGCGGGAGTAACCGACCGGGGAGAAGCGGTCATGAGCCATCGGATTTACGCGGTATCATTGCACCAGGATATCCTGCGCGTGCATTGCATATGCACTGCCAAACCGACGAATGCGCCAGCCCATGGATGTTTCCTCGCAGCCACTCATCGATGCCGATCACGCCGCCTTCCTGCAGGGCGGCGTGTCCATTTCCGTGGCCGCTACCCGGCACGGACCGATTCCCAGTCAGACGCGCGCCTTCGGATGCACGGTTTCGTCCGACCGGATGCAGGTCACCCTGTTCGTGGGCATGGACCATGCTGCCGACCTGATTGCGGACATCCGGAACCGCGGCCCCATCGCGGCCGTGTTCAGCCAGCCCTCGACCCACCGAACCATCCAGCTGAAGGCGCAGCGCGCAGATGTGCGACAGCTGTCGGAGGCTGAGCTGCGCCTCGTGGATGCCTATCGCGACGCCTTCGTGAAGGAAACCGTCGCCATCGGTCATGCGGAAGCGATGGTCCGGGCGATGCTCGCCTGCGCGGCGGATGAGCTTGTCGCCATCGATTTCATGCCGACGGCCGCGTTTTCGCAGACGCCGGGCCCGCGCGCCGGTGAACGCCTGGAGACGCGCCGATGAGTTCGAAAGTCGATGCGATACGGGAATGCCTGGAAGGGGTGATTCCGGGCGCGATGGCAACCGCGGCACCGGACGGCACGCCGAACATCGCCTACCTGTCACAGGTGCAGTTCGTCGACAGCGAGCATGTCGCTCTGTCCTACCAGTTCTTCAACAAGACGCGCCAGAACCTGCTCGCGAATCCCTATGCATCGCTTCGGGTCGGCGATCCGGTGACGGCCGCCCACTATCTCTTGTCCTTGCAGTATCTGCGCACCGAGACGTCCGGACCGCTGTTCGAAAGCATGAAGGCAAAACTGGCCGGCATCGCTTCCCACACCGGCATGAGCGGCGTTTTCCGCCTGCTTGGCGCCGATGTTTTCCGGGTACTGGAGGTCCGTCCCATACCGGGACTAACGCTGCCGCACCCGCTGCCGGCGCGGAATCTGCTGGCAGCTACGCGGGTCTGCACGCAGCGCCTTGCGGCCTGTTCCGACTTCGAAGGATTGCTGGCCACCACCCTGCAATGCCTGGAGCAGCAATTCGGCATCGACCATGCCATGATCCTGATGCTCGACCAGGGGCGCGGCATGCTCTATACGGTGGCCAGCCGCGGCTACGAGGCGTCCGGTGTCGGCTCCGAAATACCGCTCGGGCAAGGCGTGATCGGCGTTGCGGCGCGCGAACGCACGCCAATTCGCATCGGCCACATGACCGCCGAGTACGGCTACAGCCGGGCGATACGGCAAAGCATCGAAGCAAGCGGAGGGGCCGACGCGCTGCGGACCGAGATACCGTTTCCCGGTCTGCCCCAATCGCGCAGCCAGCTCGCCGTGCCCGTCACGTCTTGCCAGCGTCTGCTCGGCGTGCTGTTCGTGGAAAGCCCGCACGACCTGCGTTTCTCCTACGATGATGAAGACGCGCTCGTCACGGTTGCCGCACAGCTCGGGATGATCATGCAGCTCCTGCAGGGCAGTGCCGAAGCGATCGACGACCTGGCTCCTGCGCCCGCTGCGCCGGCACAGCCCGCTGGTGCGCCGCTCGTCGTTCGCCACTATCCGGAAAACGACAGCATCTTTCTGGGCGGCGAATACCTCATCAAGGGTGTCGCGGGCGCGATTTTCTGGCAGCTCGCGCGCGACTACGCCGAGCACAAGCGCACCGAGTTCAGCAACCGGGAGCTGCGGCTCGATCCGCGGATCCGTCTTCCCGACATCAGCGACAATCTGGAAGCGCGCCTGGTCCTGCTCGGCAAACGCCTGGCCGAGCGGGATGCCTGCGTACGCATCGAAAAGACCGGGCGCGGCCGTTTCCGGCTCAACGTCGGGCGCCCGCTCCGCCTGGTCGAAGAAGCGACCTGAGCCTATGCCGCCATCTCAACCGGCAGAGCCAGTGCGGCGTTCAACTTGCCGATATCGCGCGCAGACAGGCATTGCTGCGCCAGTTGCATCATGCCGTCAAAGACCGGAGCCGGCGCATTGTCACGGATCTCCGTCAGCAGTGCCGCACGTTCGGCAGCGCTGAGCGCCGGAAGCATCCATCGCATGTACGCCTCCATTTCCTGCGGCGGAATGGTTTGGTGAATGGCATGTTCGATCGCTGCCAGATCGGCGTCAGTGTAGGCGGACCACAGCACCTGGTTGTTGGCTGTCTCCTCCTGTTCCATGTGAATGAAATTCTCCCCGACAAATGTGGCGAGATGGCGGTAGAGTCGGGCCAGCGCGGCAGCGCGCGCATCGCCGGCGGCGGCATCGACTTGATCGGCCAGCGTTGTGAGGCGCTTGAGCGCGATCCGGTGATGCCCATGGTCATCTGCTGTCTGTGCCGACGAACCGGGCCGGCAAGCTTCCATCGCCGGATGAACGAATTCGTTTTCGTGCTCCACGTGCGATTCGCACAGCGCAGCGAGCGAACGCACCTCGGCCAGAGCCGCGCCGACTTCTCTCTCATCCGCCGCGTCGGTGCTGCCGAGAGTGGTCAAAGCGTGGCACATGCAGGCGCGCAAGGCTTTGTGAATGAACGCATAAATGTCCATGCGTTGGGGTTGTGTGCTGTGTTCCAATTTCTTCTCCGTTCATGTAAAGGTTTTACGGGGGATGCGCGATGTTCGGCATGCCATGCAGAGTACGGCCATACCGATTGCGTCGTTCTTAAAACTTCACTCAGAAAATGCTAAAAAATTCTTAAACGAAGAGCCTTCTCCGGGCAGCCGATCGAATAGAAGGGGCCGGCGCGCGACAGCCGGCCTTTGTTTGCTCCGCGTCACGGCTACGGAACGTACCGATTGCCTCGTGCTGCATACAGGCGAGGCAATCACCTGCAAAATTTTCATTGTCTTTTACAGCGGTCATAAGAATTAGAAACAATTCTTTCTGGAACTATTTCCCTCAGTGCAAGCTCTGAGCATGACTTGCAACAGGGAGCAGTTCCATAAAGACAATGAAGAATCGATCATATGTATCGCCCACAGCTTCGCTAAGCCTTCTCTCCATTTCGCTCAGCGCATTGCTCATTGGCTGCGGAGGCGGCTCCGGTTCCAGCCCAAGCTCTTCCAGTTCCGATGCCTCGTCGAGCGTCGAGGCGCCGAATTCCAGCGTCGTTGCCAGTCCGGCGCCCTTGCCGGAAGTGCTTGCGCCTGATGCGGCGCAGCCGCCATTGCCCATGCCTGCGAATGTTGCCAGCGGCAGCACGCTGGAGCTGCAATGCGGCCGAATTTATGTCGGCACGCTGGACCTTGCAGGCAAGTCGGATGTGACGGTAAAAACCGCCGGCGGCTGCGGCAAGGCCGTGCTGACGCCCGGTCAGGCAGTCACCGGCTGGACCCGGGAGCAGGGAAATATCTATTCGGCGCTGATTGCCTTCGACGCGGCACAAGTCCTCATCGATGGTCAACCCATCGCGCTGGCGCATTGGCCGAGCAGGGCGCAAACCTGGGCGAAGGCATCGAGCTCGACTGCCAACAGCCTGAGCTATGCGATGCCGAATGCCGATCTCGCCGGCGCGACTCTGGTATTCCGGGCCTACGACTGGTCGATCGATGCACGCCGGATCACCGCCTATTCGAACGGCACGATGTCGCTTGCAACTACCGGCAATCCGGCCTACGACGGCTATGCGCCGAGCGGCGCCGCATCCTTCTATGTGGAAGGCAAGCTGTGGATGCTGGATGAGCCCGGCGAGTGGGCCGTCAGCGGAGGCCGGCTCTACGTCTGGACGCCGGACGGGCAATCGCCGGAAGGAAGGGCCTGGGCATCGCCGAACCAGAACGGCATCGAGGCCTCCAACTCGCGGAACATCACGGTCGACGGTGTGCGCGTGTTCGGTGCCGCGAACGGCATCAACGCGCCCGGAGCGACGGGACTTGCCGTCAGCAATGCCGAGATCATCAATGCATCGGAGAACGGCATCCTGAATTCCGGCGGCTCGGGCCTGTCGGTAAAAGACAGCAGCCTGCGCAATGTGCGCCATGACGCCATCATGGTGCGCTGGGGCGGCGGCGGAGAACTGATCCGGAATTCGAGCATCGATGCTGCCGGCTCCATCGGCATGCCGACCAACGCCCATGCCGCGATCTATCTTGCCTCCAGCAGTGGTGCGCAAATCCTCAACAACAGCGTCACCAATTCCGGCTACATCGGCATCCGCTTCTTCCGCAACGCGACAGTAACGGGCAACACCGTCGATACCGCCTGCCTGGTGCTCACCGACTGTGGCGGGTTCTACGCAAACGCGGATGACAAGCAGCCGCTCAATTCCCGGGTCGAAGCCAACATCATCCGGAATGTCGGCGGCACCCAGCGGCTCGCCTGGGGCATCTTCCTGGACGGCTCGGCCAATGCGGTGACGGTCGCAAGCAACACCATCAGCGGCAATGCCAACGGCATGATGATCTTCAACAGCTTCGGCAACACTGTCACCGGCAACGCCTTCTCGCAAAGCCATCAGACGCATGTCGAAATCGGGGAAACCGGGGATGGCTCGAACGTCCGCAACATCGTCGTCAGCGGAAACCGCTTCAGCGCCAGGATTGGGGAAGAAACCTACCGCATCGGCAGCACGCTCAACCCGGCCGCCGCAGCCCAGTTCGGCACCTACAGCGGCAACGACTACGCCAGTTCCTCTTCCGTCTTCGCCAATTACAACGGCGAGGCACTGAGCTTCGAGCAATGGAAGGCCAGGACCGGGCAGGACCAGTCCTCGACCTTCAAAACCCAGTAGCGGATCGCGGGCAGGATGCGCAAGGCGCGGCCAAACGGGTACAATTCCCCGGCCGCGAATTGCGGCATTCCTGTCGAACGAGATCCGCAATGCCGCGCCTGAAACTTGAATTCCCCGAAGACCAGTACTGCTATTCCACCCAGCTCACCGTCCGGGTAACCGACATCAACGGCGCCAACCATCTCGGCAATGATTCGATGATTTCGATGATTTCCGAGGCGCGCGCGCGTTTCCTCTACGACTTCGGCATCCATGACACGGCGGAAGAGGGCATCGGCACCATTGTCACCGACCTCGCCACCACCTACCGGGCCGAAGCCCATGCCCGCGACCAGCTGCTGTTCGAAGTCGGCGTCATGGATTTCAACAAGTACGGCGGCGACATCATCTTCCGCATCACCCGGCCGCGCGACCAGGCCTTGATCGCCATGGCGAAGTCCGGCTTCGTTTTCTTCGACTACAAGGCGCGCAAGGTGACGGCGATGCCGGAAGGGTTTTACAGCCGGTTTGCCAAGGTCAACTGGGTGGCTTGAATGGAACAAAGGCTGAGCCCATCCACTGTGCTGATGCTCGTGATCCCGCCTTTGCTATGGGCGGGCAACGCCGTCGTCGGCCGCATGGTGAACGAGATGGTGCCGCCGATCATGCTCAACTTCCTGCGCTGGGTGCTCGCCTTCGTGATCCTGCTGCCGCTCGGAGCCTCTGTCTTCCGCCGTGGCAGCGGGCTGTGGAAATACTGGCGGCATTTCGCACTGCTCGGCCTGCTGAGCATCGGTCTCTACAATGCTTTGCAATACATGGCGCTGCAGACTTCCACGCCGATCAACGTCACCCTGGTCGCTTCCAGCATGCCGGTGTGGATGATGCTCGTCGGATGGATGTTCTTCGGTGCGGCCGTGTCGCGCACTCAAATCATCGGTGCCGTGCTGTCGATTGCCGGCGTGCTGCTGGTGTTGAGCCGCGGCGAGTGGCGTCAGTTGCTGGCGATGCGGCTGGTGATCGGCGACATCTTCATTCTCCTTGCGACCATCGCCTGGTCGTTCTACAGCTGGCTGCTGACCCGCTCTGTCGGGCCGGATGCCATCCGGCGCGACTGGGCTGCGTTCCTGATGGCCCAGATCAGTTATGGCTTGCTGTGGTCCGGCGCGTTCGCAGCCGGCGAATGGATGATGGGCGCGCGCCAGATCGAGTGGAGCCTGACCCTGGTTGCGGCGCTGCTGTATGTGGCCATCGGACCGGCGATTCTCGCCTTGCGTTTCTGGGGTGCCGGAGTGCAGCGCGTGGGCCCGAATATCGCCGGCTTCTTCAATAACCTCACGCCGCTGTTCGCCGCCCTGATGTCCTCCGCCTTCCTCGGCGAAGCGCCGCATGCCTACCATGCTGTCGCCTTCGCTCTGATTGTAGGCGGAATCGTGTTTTCCTCCCGGCGCTGAAGCCGTACCGGCGGGCCGCCGCGTTCCCGCAGCCTGCCTTCCTGCCTTCCTCCAAGGGTTTTCCTGGTTTTACCCAACAAGCAAAAAAAATCGAAACCAACCCTTAATTTCTGTACCGACTTGCCGTTATTGCCAAAAGACCCATAGAGGCCATCGAAGCCCGGGTTCGGCTCAGGACCGCCTTGCGTCGCCGGAGCCGGCGAATGACAACTTAGAGAGATCAGGGAAAAGAAGAATGAAAAACCAGTCCAGCTGGCGCTCGGGCTTCCTGGCCGCCTGCGCGCTCGTTTTGTGCCTCCTGGCGAGCGGATGCGCTACCAGGTACACCGTCGACGACGGCAGCCCGGTCGACGAAAAGCTGCTTGCCGCGATCCGCACCTACGGCAAGGCGGAACAGACGCTCCGGCCGAGCATCATCAAATCCGCGCAACTCAAGGACAAGGATTGCGACAAGCAATGGGAGCTGCCCTTCGTCGTGGCCAGTTCCTACGATCTGCCGCGCATGGAAAGAATCGCCTGGGTGCGCGGGCTGCAGGTCGACGAGCGCCTGACGATCATCGCCGCGACGCCGGAATCCGGCCTGCAACCCGGCGACAAGATCCAGCGGATTGACGGCACCAAGGACGACGCCGACGAGTTGTTCGAAAAGCTGATGGACCTGCGCGACGATGGTGATGAATTCACGCTCACGCTGTCCGACCTGCGCAAAGTGAAGATCAAGCCGATCGAGGTCTGCCGCGGACACGTCGAAGTCACCAAGCCCAAGGATCCGAATGCCCAGGATTACCACTGGCTCAAATCCACGCACGCAATGTCGATATTCGAGCAGGACCTGACGCCGGATGAGGCGATGTGGGTGGTGCTGTGGACGCAAGGCTTGTCCGAAGAAGCCGGCGCGCGCATGAAAACCTATCACTACGGCATGAAGGTGGTGAAAACCACGCTTACCGTCGCCAGTATCGCCAGCGGCGTGGGCGCTGCAGCCAATGCGGCGTCGGCGGCAGCGGCCCAATATGCCGCCTCCGAAGCGGGCAAGGCGGCAGCCCAGGCAGCGGGCAAGGAACTCGCCAACTACGCGGCGGAGCAGGTGGCGGACGCCGTACGGAAAAAGGCGCTCGAAGCCGCCATCAAGGAAATCGCGAAGGCTACCGCCCAGGAGATTGCCGTGGGCGCGCTTCGCACCGCCGCCATCTTCAAATCCAGCCTGAGCGGCATTTCATGGGTGGCCGGCACCGGCTTCTACATGGCCGACAAATGGGCCTTCGACCGCATGGCCAGGCTCGGTGCCGATCCGCTTGCCGCCTACACCCTGCATTACAAGCTTGCCTCCCGCTCGCAAGCCGAGAATGCCTTCGTGTTCGACGAAGAACGGCTCGCGGGCATGATCAAGCTGGCCGAAGCGGGCGGGGTCGGCGCCAAGGCGAAGCTGGCGCTGGCCGGGGGCGACCCCCATGCCGTGCAGGTGATCACCGAAGGCATTGAGGCGCCGGCCGCGCTCGAGTCCTATGCGATCGAAGAAACGCAAGCGACGGAAGCCGAAGCTAGCCTTGCGGAGGCTTCCACGGCAACGCCGGCATCGGAACAGAACGCCGTTGCGGAAGCTGATCCCGGGCCGCGCCCGGCGCCTGAAGCACCTACAAGCACGGTCGCCGCACAGCCATAAGTCCCGCCATCCGCAGATTCTCCATCAGTCCGGGCCCGGTATATCCAGGTCCGGCGACAACCATACGGCCATTGAAAACGAAAGGAAGATCGCTGCCCACTGATTCATTCAATCCATTTTCACCTGCTCTTTTTTAATTGCTTATTCAAGACTCATCATGAAGAAAATCTTTGCTGCAATCGCTGTTCTCGGAACCTTCGCCGCATCCGCGCATGCCCAGTCCGTCGGTATCACTGCTGAAATCGGCACCTCGGGCGCCGGCCTGCACCTGGTTGCACCGCTGATCAAGGAAACCCTCAATGCGCGCCTCGGCTTCAACGGGCTGAACTATTCCTCCGACTGGGATACCGAAGACGCAACCTACGATGCGAAGCTCAAGCTGCGTACCTTCGATGCCTTGCTGGACCTGTATCCGACTTCGACGCAGTTCCGCCTGACCGGCGGCCTGGTCTACAACGGCAACAAGGTGTCGGCCACCGCCAAGCCGGTTGCGGGCAATACCTATACCTTCAACGGCCGCACCTACAGCGCGTCGGACGCCGGACAAGTCGACGGCAACATCGACTTCAACAAGGTCGCCCCCTATGTTGGCATCGGCTGGGGCAATGCCGTGGGCAAGAACAAGGGCTGGGGATTTACGGCCGATGTGGGCGTGATGTTCCAGGGTTCGCCCGATGTCAATCTGAAGGCTAGCGGGTGCGACCCAACCATATGCTCCCAGCTCGCATCCGATTTGGAGCGGGAAAGCCAGGACTTGCGCGACAAGGCCAAGGATTACCGGTATTACCCGGTGGTGCGCGTCGGCCTGACTTACAAGTTCTGAGGTAATTGGTCGAAGATTGTCCTGGGGCGGCATCCCGGAAGGGATGCCGCCTTTCTTTTGCTCATCTTTCCGCTCCCTCCGCGGCGCGGCACACCCGATTTGTCCATCACGGCACTTGTCGGTAAACTATGCTGCGCCAGACTTGACTGGCATTCCGGTGAAGGGAGCCGCCTCTGTTTCCGCTAATTAAAGTCGATAACGTCACCCACCTCATCCAGCTCGCCATCGCGCCGGTTTTCCTGCTGACTGCAGTGGGCACCATCATCGGCGTGCTGATCAACCGGCTGTCGCGCATCGTAGACCGCATCCGGGCTCTCGAGGAAAGACTGCACCGGCAGGAAGTCATGAATATCGAGGCGACCCGGCATGAACTCGAAGTGCTCGGCCGGCGTCTGAGGCTGATCTATCTGGCGGTGACTTGCGAAGTCTTTTGCGGATTGTTCGTCGGCCTGATCATTGCGACCGCCTTCATCGATGCCTTCCTGGTGGCCAATCTCTCGAGCATCATGGCCGGGCTGTTCATCCTCGCCATGTTCGCCTTCATCAGCGGCCTGATCGTATTTCTGCGCGAGATTTTCCTGGCGGTGAACATTACGTGGGAAAGCATGCGCTGACCTGCCCCGCAGGCCGTCGCAACAACTGAGCGCTTCGGCCGGAATGCTCCCGGTACACGAAGCGCATTTCATTTCATGCTACCGAAAGAACGTCAATGAACTTGCTTTCTGTCCTCGCCGCGATTGCGGCCGGCGCCGCGCTTTCCATCCAGGTCGGTGTCAACAATTCGCTGCGTTCCATCATCGGCAGTCCGATCCTCGCTGCCTTCGTGTCTTTCAGCGTCGGCTCCCTATGCCTGCTGGCCTATGCGCTGCTGACGCGCGCGCCCTGGCCGTCGCTGCAAACCGTTTCCAAGGTGCCGGTCTGGGCCTGGCTTGGCGGAGCGCTCGGCGCCTACTACATCGCGACCTCGATCTTCGTCGCGCCGAAGCTGGGCGCGGCCAGCCTGATCAGCATCCTGGTGACGGCGCAGTTGTGCACTTCGCTCATCCTCGACCATTTCGGCGCGGTCGGCTTTGCCCAGCACAGCATCAATGCCTGGCGCATCTTCGGCGCGCTGCTGCTGGTCGGCGGGGTGGTGCTGATCGTCAGGAACTGAATGCTTTTCGCTTTAGAACGGCTTCTTCGCGCCGGAGAAGAAAGTAGGGTGCGCCATGCGCACCCTACAAAAAATGGCTCCCGAAGGAGCCATTTGCATGAAACGGAAGCGGCGCGGTGTCAGCCCTTGCGCCCGGAGCCCGAAGACAGCAAGGCGTGCAGGATGATCGCGCCGAAGGTCGCGGTCCCGATCCCGCCCAGCGAGAACTGCCCCAGCTTCAGGGTGAAGTCGCCGGCGCCCAGCACCAGGGTGACGGCTGCCACGATCAGGTTGCGGTTATCCGAAAAATCGACCCGGTTTTCCACCCAGATACGCGCCCCGGCGACGGCGATCAGGCCGAACACCACGATCGACACGCCGCCCAGCACCGGGCCGGGAATGGTCTGGATGACGGCGCCGAATTTCGGCGAGAACCCGAGCACCAGTGCGATCACCGCGGCCACCACGAACACCAGCGTCGAATAGATCTTCGTGACCGCCATGACACCGATGTTTTCCGCATAGGTGGTAACGCCGGTGCCGCCGACGCTGCCCGACAGGACAGTGGCCACGCCGTCGCCAACAAAGGCGCGTCCCATGTAGCGGTCGAGGTTCTGGTGCGTCATGGCGCTGACCGCCTTGATATGGCCCAGGTTTTCCGCCACCAGGATCACGGCCACCGGCGCCAGCAGGGCCATCGCATCAGCCTTGAATACCGGCGAGACAAAATGCGGCACGCCGAACCAGGCGGCATTGGCCACGCCGGAAAAGTCGATCGGCTTGCCCAGGCCGGCTCCATTGGTGAGCACGGCATAAATGAGATAGGCCAGCAGCAGGCCGATGAGGATCAGCAGGCGCTGCACCATGCCGCGCGTGAACACCGCCACCAGACCGACGCAGAGTATGGTGACCAGCGCCATCCAGGCATCGAAGCTGTTGCCGGAAACGCCCTTGACCGCGATCGGCGCCAGGTTCAGGCCGATGACGGCCACCACTGCGCCGGTGACCACCGGCGGCATCAGCTTTTCGATCCAGTTGGTGCCGATGGCCATCACTACGAGGCCGATCAGCGCATAGACGATGCCGCAGGCGACGATGCCGCCGAGCGCCACCCCGATGTTCGGATTCGGCCCCTGGCCGCCATAGCCGGACACCAGGATCACCAGGCCGATGAAGGCGAAGCTCGAGCCGAGGTAACTCGGCACCCGCCCGCCGACGAACACGAAGAACAGCAGCGTGCCGATGCCCGACATGAAGATCGCGAGGTTGGGATCGAAGCCCATCAGCAGCGGCGCCAGCACGGTGGAGCCGAACATGGCCACCACGTGCTGGATGCCCATCGCGATGGTCTGCGGCCAGGGCAGGCGTTCTTCCGTGCCGATCACGGCGCCTTGGCCGTCACCGGTGCCTTGCCGCACGCGCCATTGGGGGAAATACGTCATCAGGATTCTCCGGGTGATCCGGCAGGCTTGCGCAGCAGACCTGCAATCCTGGCACCCACCGGTTGTTGATTGAAAATTTTGCACCGGCAAGTGTATTGACAGACATGAAAAATGACAACTTCGACATGATGCTGTTGTGTCCCGATTCGCTGTCCTATAGTGATTTTGTGGCATCCCTGCATGAGCCGTGCACGGATCAGCGCGCTCCGGGCCAAACCGGCATGCCGCGGGAGCCCGAAACGATCATAAGCAAGAATAGGAGATGGATGATGGCAACGCCGACCTGGAATGTCAGTGGTCAGTATTACGAGACCTGCAGTTGTGATTACGTTTGTCCATGTGTTCCCGGACGCATGGCGGTCAAGCCGAGCAAGGGTTCATGCACCTTCGCCATGGCGTTTCAGATCGAACGCGGCCAGTTCGGGGAGCAGCCCCTCGACGGCCTGGGCTTCATCGTCCTCGGCTTCACGCCGCAGGAAATGGCCAAGGGCAACTGGACGGTTGGCGTCATTGCAGACGAGCGCGCCAGTGCGCCGCAACGCGAAGCGATCGCTTCGATCGTCAGCGGCGCGGCGGGCGGGCCGATGGCGGCACTTTCCGGCCTCGTCGGATCGTTTGCCGGCGTCGATTTTGCACCGATCCGCTTCGACCGGGATGGCATGAAGTGGTCCGTGACGGCGCCCAAGCTGGTCGACATGGCAGCCGAAGGCGCGACCGGGCTGAACCCGGATGCGACCGAACCGCTCTATCTTGAGAACACCGGCCATCCCGCCGTCGACCGCTTTGCGCTTGCCCATGCTGCACGCAGCCATGTGCATGCGCTCGGCTTCGACTGGGATGATGCCGGCGGGCGCAACAACGGGCAATACGCGCCGTTCTCGTGGCAGGGCGCGTAGTGGCGGTGCCGGACGGAGTGCGGATCGAGTCCCTGAGTGCGGTTACGCTGGCAACGCGCGACATGGCAAGCGCAGTGCGCTTCTATGAAGCGCTGGGCTTACCGCTGAGGTATGGCGGCCCGGATGCGGCATTCACCTCGTTCACGGTCGGCCCCTCCTTCCTGAACCTGATCGCCGATGCGCGCGCGTCAGGTGCATGGTGGGGGCGCGTCATCCTGTATGTCTCGGACGTGGATGCCATGTATCGCAAAGCACTCGATGCTGGTCTCGCGCCCGCGTTCGCGCCGCTGGATGCGTCCTGGGGCGAACGCTATTTCCATATCGCCGATCCGGACGGGCATGAACTCAGCTTCGCGCGGCCGCTCGGCTGACGGGAGCGCGGGATGCGGCGCCGATCCCCGGTCACGCAGGATGGGGGATGGGCGTGAAGGGCGAGTCGTAACCGACGTTGCTCTTCGACGGGTCGGAAGTATAGATATTGATGCCGTCGTCGTAATAGACCTCCGGCTCCTTGTAGTCGGGAACCATCAGCCCCTTCCTGAACCGCCCGCCGTGAACCTTGGCCATGACGCCGGCATCGAGTTCGCGGGCATTGTGCAAATCGTGGATGTGGATGGTACTCATGATGTTTCTCCTTCAGGCTTGGTTGAGTTGGCTGCCATTCGTGCGTCGACAGGTGGTGCACGACGCCCAACTTCAGCAGCCTTCATGCCAGCCGTGCAGCCTGGCGTGGAGAAACCATGCAGAAGCTTGAAATGAAAGCGTTTTTTCGATGCAGTCCTGGCGTATGCCAGGCTTGCAGGCCGTGATCCGCATGGAAGAAGAGTCGGACCGGGAGCGTCTTGTGCCGCTTCGGCGTTGGTTTCCGCCCAACAGCTGCGGAAAGCGTGTTGCTACCGCTCGCGCAAGGGATCGAGCAAATGCCGCAAGGCGTTGTGGTCGAGTTCATACATCAGCGCCAGCAGCGTGCCGAGTTCGCCACGCGGAAAGCCCTCGCGCGCGAACCAGCCGAGGTAATGGCCGGGCAGATCGGCAATCAGCCGTCCCTTGTACTTCCCGTAGGGCATCTGGCGGGTGAGCAAGAGTTGCAAAAGTTCAGGATTCATCGTGATTGAGATCGACTGCCTTTTGCAGGATCAAAATGAAGGACGGCACATTGTGCCAAATCCTGAGTCTATCCTGCGGCAGGAGGAAAATCATTCCCTGACGTCCGGAAGATAAGATCGGCGACTGGCGTCGCAAGCAAGGCCGGATGGCGGCTCTTGCCGCCAGGCCACTTGGCCTGTCATCCACCTGATTTTCTTAGAGGAGCTTCAGTGTCGACAATGATTCGGCGCATTGCCATCAATACCGGCGGGGGTGACGCCCCGGGCCTGAATGCCGTCATCCGGGCGGTCGCCCTTTCCGCCAACAAGCGCGGCTGGGAATGCTATGGCATTCGCGACGGCTTCAACGGCATCCTCTCGCCCGAGCGCTATCCGGAAGGCGCCGTAGTCCGTCTCACCCTGGATCGGGTGCGCGGCATCGCGCATCTGGGCGGCACGATCCTGGGCACGACCAACAAGGGCAGCCCGCTGCGGTTTCCGATGCAGATGCCGGACGGGAGCATCCGGGAAACCGACCGGACGGGCGAGATCGTGGACTTCTTTGCGCGGGAAAAGCTGGACGCCCTCATCTCCGTCGGCGGCGACGGCTCGCTGGCCATCGCCCATGCCTTGCATCGCAAGGGCTTGCGCGTGGTGAGCGTGCCCAAGACCATCGACAATGACCTCGACAAGACCTACACCACCTTCGGCTTCGATACCGCGGTGTCCTTCGCCACCGAATGCCTGGACCGCCTGCACAGCACGGCCGAAAGCCATCAGCGCGTGATGGTGGTGGAAGTCATGGGCCGCTATGCGGGCTGGATCGCGCTGCATGCCGGCATTGCGGGCGGCGCCCACAGCATTCTGATTCCGGAAATTCCCTTCGATGTGGAGAAGGTGGCGGAGCGGGTGCGCGGCCGCGACCGCCTCGGGCGCATGTATTCCATCGTGGTGGTGGCAGAAGGGGCGCATCCTGTCGGCGGCCACCGCGAAGTGCTGGAAGCCGCCGCCGCCGGGCATTCCGAACGCCTCGGCGGCATCGGCGAACGGGTTGCCGCCGCATTGCAGGAGCGTACCGGCAAGGAAACCCGGGTGGTAGTGCTGGGCCATCTGCTGCGTGGCGGCAGCCCGACTGCCTTCGACCGCCTCGCCGCGCTGCGCTTCGGTGCCGCTGCAGTGCGTGCGCTGGACCAGGGCCGCTCGGGCGTAATGGTGTCGCTGGCCTTCCCGAACGTGGAATATGTCGCGCTGGAAGAAGTCACCGGCCGCATGAAGGGCGTGCCGCTGGACAGCGACACGCTGCAGACTGCGCGCGACATCGGCATCAGCTTTGGTGATTGATCACGGCCTCTGCAGCGATGGAAACGCTTGCGTCAGACATTCCCGTCATCCTGTTTGGCGCATTCGACCGTCACAACTTTGGCGATCTGTTGTTCCCGCATGTGGCTGCGACCATGCTGGGCGAAAGGAAGCTGGTGTTCGCCGGTCTGGCAAGTCGCGACCTGCGCGCCTGCGGCGGCCATCAGGTGCAAGCGATCGCGCAAATCGCCAAAGAATGGGGCGAGCGACCGGTCGACATCATGCATGCCGGCGGCGAATTGCTGACCTGTACTGCATGGGAAGCCGCCGTGATGCTGCTCGAACCCGCCCAGGCGCGGCAGGTGATCGCGCGCTTCGATGCGCATTCTGAAGGAACAATGCAATGGGCGCGCGAAGAACTCGGGCTTGCGGGACATGCGCCGTACACGGTGCCGCGCAGTCTGTTTCCATGTGCACGCCATATCATCTACAACGGCGTCGGCGGTGTCGATTTCGATGCCTGTGAACCGGCCATGCAAGCGGAGGTTCTCTCAAACTTGAACGCTGCGGATGCTGTCGGCGTGCGCGACAGGCGAACTCAGGTCTTGCTGCACGCAGGCGGTGTCGACACCCGGCTGCTGCCCGATCCCGCCGTCATGACGGCCGAACTGTTCGGCACAGAGATCCGTCGCCGCGCGCAGGAGGGGGAAGTTGCTCAGCTGCTGTCTGCCTTTCCGCATGGGTATGTCGCGGTACAGTTCAACACCAGCTTCGACGATGATGAAATTCTGGGCGAACTCGCCACCCAGTTCGACGATCTTGCGCGCGAGCAAGGCGTGGTCCTGTTCCGTGCCGGCACCGCGCCCTGGCATGACGAGCTGAAATGCTACCGGCGGCTTGCGGCATGCATGCGGTCCCCGCACGTCAGAATATTCACGTCCGTCCATCTGTGGGAAATCTGCGCCCTGATCGCCAGCAGCCGCGCCTATTGCGGCAGCAGCCTGCATGGCCGCATCGTCGCCATGGCTTTTGGCATGCCGCGCATTAATCTCATGCATCCTGTGCAGAGCGGCCGGCTGACCAAGCAGGATGCCTTCGCCGCCGCATGGGAAGAGCAGGGCATGGCGACGACCGTGGATGTATGGGAAACCGCCCGGGGAATCCGGCAAGCCATGGCGGTGGACCGGATGCGGCTTGAAGAAAAGGCGGGAGAACTCGCGGCAGCGTACCGCGCAGGCTTTGATGTGCTTTGCAGGAAGTTGCGCGCATGAACCGGTGCGAATCAGCCGGCATGGCCGCGCCTGAAACGGAAAAGCCTTGAATTGGGTCAAATGCCAGATTCCCGCTTGGATGAAAGCAGGAGCAACGGCAGGGGAAAGGCGATGGCGGAAGAAACCGAAATCGAAGTCCGGGGACTGCATGAACAGATGCTGGAAGAAGAGTCCAGGGAAAATCGTCTCGCGCAGCGGATTGCCTTGCTGACCGCGATTCTTTCGACGATCGGCGCCGTGTTCAGCTATCAGAGCGGCAGCACCAGTGTCGAAGCCGAGATCCTGAAGAGTTCCAGCATTGCAAAACTCACGCAGGCAAGCGACCAGTGGGCCTACTATCAGGCCAAGTCGACACGCGAGTTCATTTCCCGCTCTGCCGCACGCCAGACGGAAGATCCACAAAAAAGAGATGAATTCCTGAACGATGCCAAGCGCTACGAGGCGGAGAAGGAAGAGGTCCGGCGCGAGGCGGAACATCTCAAGGCGCAAGCGGACAAGCTCGATGCGGAAGCGGATGCAATGCTGCGGCCGCACCACAAGATGGCGCTTGCCATGACGCTGGTCCAGATTGCAATCGCACTGGCGTCGATTACCGTCCTGACACGCAAGCGATGGCTGCTGGCCGGCTCGATAGGTGCCGCACTTCTGGCACTGGCGACCGCAGCCACCGGGCTGCTCGCTTGAGTTCGCATTTCTTCCCGGGCGTGCGCCACGATGACGTGCCCGGCATGGCCATGGTTTGATGCAAATGGATACCGTCTTTCAACAAGCGGGTAACAATAGTTTTTTCATCCTTTGGCAAAAGCAGACAGGGGCGGAGGACAAGGACAGATGGCTTTGACGCGCAGCGACATTCCTTCCCGCCTCGACCGCCTGCCCTGGTCGCGCTGGCATTGGCGCGTGGTGCTGGCGCTCGGCATCGCCTGGGTGCTGGATGGCCTGGAAGTGACACTGGTGGGCTCGATTGGCGCCGTACTGGAACGTCCCGACACGCTCGGACTGACGGCCGGGCAGATCGGATGGGCGGGGTCGCTGTATGTGGCAGGCGCGGTCATCGGTGCACTGGTGTTCGGCCGCCTGGCTGACCGGCTGGGCCGCAAGAAGCTGTTCCTGGTCACGCTCGCCGTCTACATGTGCGCCACGCTCGCCACCGGCTTTGCGGATGGCTTCGCCTTCTTTGCAGTGTGTCGCTTCATCACCGGGCTGGGCATAGGCGGTGAATATGCCGCGATCAATTCCGCCATCGACGAACTGATTCCGGCGCGGGTGCGCGGCCGGGTCAATCTCGCGATCAATGGCAGTTTCTGGATCGGCGCCGCCTTCGGTGCAGCCCTGTCGCTGCTGCTGCTCGACACGCGGGTGCTCGGACCGACTTTGGGCTGGCGTGCCGGCTTCGTGCTGGGCGGCGTACTGGCAGTGGCGATCCTGCTGGTACGGCGCGACGTGCCGGAGAGCCCGCGCTGGCTGCTCGCGCACGGCCGTGGCGAGGAGGCGCAGCGCATCATCGAGCGCATCGAAGCCGAAGTCGCCAGCCGGCACGGCAAGCTGGCACCGGCCGCCGGCCACATCGGCTTTCACAGGAAAGGGTCGCCGCCGATGGCTGAAGTCGTGCACGTGCTGCTGCGGCGCTACCGACATCGCAGCATGGTGGCGCTGGCGCTGATGCTGTCGCAGGCCTTCTTCTACAACGCGATCTTCTTCACCTACGCGCTGGTGCTGACGCGCTTTTACGGGGTGCCGGAAGGGCGGGTTGCGCTCTACATCTTTCCTTTTGCCCTCGGCAATGTGCTGGGGCCGCTCGTGCTCGGCCCCTTGTTCGACCATGTCGGACGGCGCAGCATGATCGGATGGACTTACATATTGTCGGGGATTGGTCTCGCGCTCACCGGCTGGGCTTTCCTGCAGGGCTGGCTGGATGCGCGCAGCCTCGCGCTGTGCTGGTCTGCCGTGTTTTTCCTGGCATCGGCGGCGGCAAGCTCGGCTTACCTGACGGTGAGCGAAGTGTTTCCGCTGGAGATGAGGGCCGTCGCGATTTCCGTATTTTATGCGGTAGGAACGGGCGCCGGCGGATTTGCCGCGCCGGCGCTGTTCGGCCGGCTGATCGAAAGCGGCAGCCGTGGTGCGGTCGCCGCCGGCTATGCCATCGCGGCCATCCTGGTGATCATTGCCGGCATGCTCGCCTTACGGTTTGCAGTGGATGCCGAGCGCAAGCCGCTGGAACAGGTTGCGCTGCCACTCGGAGCAGCGGAAGACGAAAATGCGCCGAGGGCTTGACTGGCATGCCGGATGAACAAGGCAAGCCAATGCAAGGCTTGGCCGGGTGCAGTGATCAAACCGGTGATTTCGCAAAGGCCGCGCCCTGTAACGAATTTCAATCTGCCGTGGTGAAGTAGGGGGCGCCGTGCGCACCGGGATTGCATGGTGCGCAGGCGCACCCTGCTGTCGGGCGGCCGCCGGCCACATTCTGCAAGGGACGTGCATGCAGCGCCTCGCTGTGCTCGGGCCTTGTCTTGTCGTTCATTGCAGGGCAGAGGCGATTCATAAGCAGTGCCCGTCTCGGCACCAATACATCACATTGTGATATATTTACGCGCTCGCAACGACGGCATGCATCCCGTAGTGGGCGCCATGAAAACCACGAAAAAACTCGTCAAGGCCGATTTCGAAGCGCTTTCCGAATTCCGGTACCAGCTGCGACGCTTCCTGCGTTTCAGCGAATCAGCGGCAGAGGCAGAAGGTTTGACTCCGCTGCAATATCTCCTGCTGCTTCACATAAAGGGATTTCCGGGGCGAGAGTCGGCAACCGTGGGCGAGCTCGCCGAACGGCTGCAGTCGCAGCATCATGGTGTGGTGGCGCTGGTCTCGCGTTGCGAGAGTGCGGGGCTGGTGCTGCGCTCTCCCGGCGAAGTCGACCGCCGCCAGGTCCTGGTCAGTCTTACCGCACTCGGCGAGTCGAAGCTGCGTCAGCTTGCCGAACTTCACCGCGCCGAACTTGAATCCCTTAGCAGGGTATTCAAGGTCGCCACTATTTCCGAGTTCAACGACCGCAACTAGTTTCCCAATCCAAGCAACCATACCCATGCGCCTGCATCAACGCGACTTCGGCAGCGACCGGAGACTGCTCTACATTTCCGCCATCGCTGCTGTCATTGGCGGGACCTCGACCATCGCTGCCTTCGTATTGCTGAACCTGATACACCTGTTCACCAATCTTTTCTTCTTTCAGACGTTTTCCTTCGTCAACCGTTCGCCATCCGAGCACACTCTGGGGGCATGGGTCATTGTGGTGCCGGTGATCGGCAGCCTCGTCGTCGGCCTGATTGCACGCTTCGGCTCGGACAAGATCCGGGGCCACGGCATACCGGAAGCGATCGAAGCCATTCTGTTCGGGAAAAGCCGCATGTCGGCCAAGGTGGCAGTGCTCAAGCCGCTGTCGTCGGGCATCGTTATCGGCAGCGGCGGACCGTTCGGCGCCGAAGGTCCGATCATCATGACTGGCGGCGCCATCGGCTCGCTGATCGCGCAGCATTTCATGCTGAGCGCCGCCGAGCGCAAGACGCTGCTGGTGGCCGGAGCGACTGCCGGCATGACGGCAGTGTTCGGCACGCCGGTGGCGGCCGTACTGCTGGCCGTCGAATTGCTGCTCTTCGAATGGCGGCCGCGCAGCCTGCTTCCCGTCATCCTGGCATGCGCCGTGGCGGGATTCGCACGGCCCCTGCTGCTGGATGCCGCGCCGCTGTTCCCGCTTCACACTGAGCCGGTCGGGCCGGTCGCGCTTGCCGTATGCCTGGTCGCGGGCCTGCTCTGCGGCGCCCTGTCGGCGGGCATGTCGATGGCGCTCTACAAGGTGGAAGACATGTTTGCCAGGCTACCGGTCCACTGGATGTGGTGGCCGGCACTCGGTGCCGTGGTCGTGGGGATCGGGGGCTACCTCGAACCGCGTGCGTTCGGCGTCGGTTACGACGTCATCTCCGACCTGCTGAACCACAAGATCGCTGCGAGCGCAGCGCTGGCCCTGCTGACAGTGAAAGCCGTGATCTGGGTGATTGCCCTCGGGTCGGGAACTTCCGGCGGTGTGCTGGCGCCGCTGCTCATGCTGGGCGCCGGGTTGGGAACGGTGGTGTCGATGGTATCGCCGGGCGGCGATCCCTCGCTGTGGTCGCTGGTCTGCATGGCGGCAGTGCTGGCCGGGGTGCTGGGTGCGCCCCTGACGGCCGCGATCTTCGCCCTCGGCCTGACCGGCGACTTCAATGCACTGCTGCCACTGCTGCTGGCAACCGGCGTTTCCTATGGATTCACCGTGCTGGCCATGCGGCGCTCCATCATGACGGAAAAAATTGCCCGGCGCGGCCGCCATATCTACCGCGAATACGGCGTCGATCCAATGGAACGCACGCACGCCGAAGACATCATGACCACAGAAATCGTCAGGATTCCCGCGGAAATGCCGCTGGAAGAGATGGCGGCGCGCTATTTCGAAGGCCAGCAGAAGTTCCGCAGCTATCCCGTTACCAGTGCCGAAGGCCGCTTCATCGGCCTCGTCGACCGCGAAACGCTCCATCGCCTGCGGGCGCAGCATTCGGGGCATGCACGGATCGGCGAGCTGCTGGAAGAGGCTTCCCTGATTGCGCTTCCGCACCAGACCTGCCGCACCATCGCCACCTACCTGGCGGTGCATGGGGTGGAGCGCGTCGCCGTCGTGGACCATCCCGCCCGGCGCCGCCTGGTCGGACTGATTTCGCGCAGCGACCTGATCAAGACTTCCCTGCATTTTTATGAAGAAGAACATCAGCGCGAAAAATTGATTCACTGGACCAGGAAACGGCCCAGCCAGAGTGCAAGTTCCTGATCCCGGATAAACCCGGCGCCGACAATCGGGCCAGAATAGGGCAAGTGCAGGCTGGCGGCAGCAGTTATTGCCTGCAGGGAGGTACATGATGAGACGGAAAACGCGAGGATGGACGGCGGCTGGCGTTCTGCTGGCCGGGACCGTGACGGGCGTCGCGCTCTACCTGGCGCAGGAGCCGGCAAGTCCGGTGCTGCAGCCGGTAGCCGTGCCGGCAGATGTGCCAGATTCGCCGCCGCCGCGGGCAGAGTCGGCCGAACCGGCCATCCGCTATCCCCTGAAGGAAGAGGCGGATGCGAGCGCGCTTCCCGCCCTGAACGAGAGCGACAGCGATGTGTGGAAGGCGCTGGCTGCCATGCTCGGCGAGAGAGGGATCAAAGCCCTGCTGCGGCCGGAGGACATCGTGCGGCACATTGTGGTTACCGTCGATAATCTGCCGCGCAAGACGCTGGCTGCGCGCCTGCTCCCCACGAAGCCGGCTGAAGGCACCTTCCGCACGACCGGAACGGGAGATGAGCTGGCCATCGCGCCCGGCAATGCGGAGCGCTACACACCTTATGTACGGCTTGCCGATAAGTTCGATGCGAAGAAGCTGGTCGCGCTGTACATTCATTTTTATCCCCTGTTCCAGCACGCCTATCGGGAACAGGGATACCCGAACGCCTACTTCAACGATCGCCTGGTCGCGGTGATCGACCACTTGCTGGCCGCACCCGAACCCGAGGCGCCGGTACAGCTAACGCAGCCGCACGTACTCTACAAGTTTGCCGATCCGGAGCTGGAAGCCAGTTCGGCCGGGCACAAGATCATGATGCGCATGGGAGCCGAGAATGCGGCAAAAATCAAAAGCAAATTGCGTCAGATCCGCGCGGAGCTGACCAGCAAGGAAACGCTGAAGGAAACCGAATCGACGCAATGACGGCAGCGCCGGCACTGCCTTTTCTCATGGATTGCAGCGCCCGGCCATCAGCCGCAGCCTGCCGCCGGCGGCCCAGTCTTCACGGCTGTACCGCCTGAACCATTCCGACCCGGCGACGAAAAACCGGCGGGTCCCGCCCGCCGGATGCCGCTTCAGATGACGCCCTTGTCCTTCAGCGCCTTGATCTCGGCCTCGGACAGCCCGCCCAGCGTGGAAAGAACGTCTTGCGTGTGCTGCCCGAGCATGGGCGGGGCGCTGCGATAGGTGATCGGCGTGGCCGAGAACTTGATCGGGTTCGCTACCGACGGGACGGTGCCCGATTGCGGATGGGGCAGATCGACGTGCATCTTGCGATGCTTGACCTGCGGATGCTCGAAGGTCTGCGCGATGTTGTTGATCGGGCCCGACGGCACGCCGGCTGTTTCCAGCGGCGCGACCCATTCCTGCGTGGTGCGCTGCAGGAGTACTTCCTGCAGCAGGGGCACCAGGATTTCGCGGTTCCGCACCCGGTTGGCATTGGTCGCGAAGCGCTCGTCCTTGGCCAGTTCCGGGCAGCCGGCGATGTCGCAGAATTTCGCGAACTGCCGGTCATTGCCGACCGCCAGCACGAGGTGGCCATCCTTCGAGCGGAATACCTGGTAGGGCACGATGTTGGCATGCGCATTGCCCTGGCGCTTGGGAATGGCGCCGGACACCAGGTAGTTCATGTTCATGTTGGCCATCGCGGCCACCTGCACGTCCAGCAGCGCCATGTCGATGTACTGACCCTGGCCAGACTGGTGCCGGTTTTCCAGCGCCGACAGGATGGCGACGGTCGAATACATGCCCGTCATCAGGTCGGAAAAGGCGACGCCGAGCTTTTGCGGGCCGCCGCCCGGCAGGTCGTCGCGTTCGCCGGTGATGCTCATCAGTCCGCCCATGCCCTGGATGATGAAGTCGTAGCCGGCAAAGCCGGACATCGGGCCGTCCTGGCCGAAACCGGTGACCGAGCAATAGACCAGGCGCGGGTTCAGTTCCTTCAGGTCCTTATAGGACAGGCCGTAGCGCGCCATGTCGCCGACCTTGTAGTTTTCGATGAAGACATCGCTTTCGGCCGCGAGCTTGCGGATGATCGCCTGTCCCTCGGGCTTCGAAATGTCGAGGGTCACGGACTTCTTGCCGCGGTTGGCGGACAGGAAGTACGCCGACTCCCGGGTATCCTTGCCGTCGCTGTCCTTCAGGTAGGGCGGCCCCCAGGCGCGGGTATCGTCGCCGCTGCCCGGGCGTTCGATCTTGATCACTTCGGCGCCGAGGTCGGCCAGAATCTGGCAGGCCCAGGGACCGGCGAGGACGCGCGTCAGGTCGAGGACGCGGATGTGTGACAGTGCTCCAGACATGCAAAGCTCTCCTTGGATCAGATGCGTTCGATGACGACGGCCAGGCCCTGGCCGACGCCGATGCACAGGCTCAGCACCGCGTACCGGCCGTTGCGGCGTTCCAGCTCGCGGGCGGCGGTCAGCGCAAGGCGGGCGCCGGATGCGCCGAGCGGATGGCCGACGGCGATCGCGCCGCCGTTCGGGTTGACGCGCGCATCGTCGAAGGCCACGCCCATCAGCTTCAGGCAGCCGAGCACCTGGGCCGAGAAGGCTTCATTGATTTCGATGACATCCATGTCGGCCAGCGTGAGGCCGGCGCGCTCGAGCGCCTTCGGAATCGCGTAGGCAGGGCCGACGCCCATGACGCGTGGCTCGACGCCGACAGCGGCGCCGGCCAGGATGCGTGCCATCGGCTTGACCCCGGCCTTGTCGCCGACGGCCCGGCTGCCGACGAACATGGCGACGGCGCCGTCGTTCACGCCGGACGCGCTGCCGGCGGTGACCACGCCACCCTCGTGCAGCGCCCTGAGCTTGGCCAGCGATTCGAAGGTGGTCTCGGGACGCGGATGTTCATCCTCGGCCACGAGACGCGGCGGTGTCTTCTTCCCGGTTGGCACTTCGATCGGCATGATCTCGCCGGCAAAGAAACCGCTCGCGCGGGCCGCTTCAAAGCGGGCCTGCGACAGCGCGGCAAAGCGGTCGCTCTCCTCGCGGGAGAGACCCAGGTCGCGCGCCACGTTGTCCGCGGTTTGCGGCATGCTGTCGTCACCGTATTGCTTCGTGATGCGCGGATTGGGGAAGCGCGCGCCGATGGCGGAGTCGAACACCTTGAATTCGCGGCCAAAGGCGGACTCGCTCTTGGCGACCACGAAGGGCGCACGGCTCATGCTTTCCACGCCACCGGCGATGTACAGGTCGCCTTCGCCGCTGTTGACGGCGCGCGCGGCATCCAGTACCGCAGCCAGGCCGCTGGAGCAGAGGCGGTTGACGGTCTGGCCGGGAATCGTGTGCGGCAGCCCGGACAGCAGCACCGCATGACGGGCGATGTTGCGGCTGTCCTCGCCCGCCTGGCAGGCGCAGCCGAGGATGACATCCTCGATCTGTGAGGCCTCGAAGGGGGAATCGGCAACCAGCTTCTGGATGACCGCAGCGACGAGGTCGTCCGGACGGACCGGGGCGAGGGCGCCGGCATGGCGGCCGAACGCGGTGCGCAGGCCGGAATAGAGATAGGCGTCGAGCATGTTTTTCCTCGAATGAAAGTTGGTTCAGTTTTCCGGCGTGAGCAGCGATACGCCCAGCATGGCGCGGCGCTTCAGCCACGGGCTGGGGCGGTAGCGCGGGTCGCGATAAAAGTCGAACAGGCCGTCCAGGATGCGCAGGATGGTCGCGGCGCCCAGCGCATCGCCCAGCGCCAGCGGGCCTTTCGGGTAGCCGAGGCCGAGCGTTACCGCCTTGTCGATATCTTCCGGAGTGGCGATGCCTTGCTGCGCGATATCGGCACCGATATTGACGATGGTGGCAATCACCCGCTGGCATACCAGGCCCGCGCTGTCGCGGATGACCGAGACCGGCACGCCGTCGGATGCGAACAGCGCATGCGCAGCGTCGCGGTAGGTGTCGGCGGTCAGCGGCGTGGTCATCAGCGTGCGCCGGCCGCCCAGGAACAGCGGGTCCAGCGCAACGGTGCGGGTCGGATCGAGCTGGGCGGCGACTGCGGCGCTGGTGGCATCCTGGCCCACTGGCAGCACCAGACAGAGCGAGCCGGTGCCCGGGCGCGCGCCTTCGTCCCGTTTGGCGTCGAGCTTGTCCAGCAGCTGGCTGACGGCAGGATAGGCTGCGGCATCGCGCGGGCTGAGCCAGACGGGAAGGGCGACGCGCGGCGGAATGGCGACCGTGGCCGGCTCCTGCTTCTGGCCGTCTTCGTAGCGATAGAAGCCGCGCCGGCTCTTGCGTCCGAGCAGCCCGGCCGCGAGGCGCTGGCGTGCGATCGGCGACGGGCGGAAGCGCGGTTCCTGGTAATACTGGTCGTAGATCGATTCCATTACCGGCTGCGACACATCCAGCCCGGTCAGGTCCAGCAGCTCGAACGGTCCCATGCGAAAGCCGGCGGCTTCGCGCAGGATGCGATCCAGCTCCGGATGGGGCGCGATGCTTTCGCCGAGCAGGCGCAGCGATTCGGTGAGATAGCCGCGCCCGGCATGGTTGACGATGAAGCCCGGCGTATCGCTGGCCCGCACCGGGGTGTGGCCCATCTGGCGCGCCATCGCGGTCAGGCGATCGGCCACATGTGCATCGGTCAGAGGACCGGCGATGACTTCAACGATCTTCATCAGCGGCACGGGGCTGAAGAAATGGAAGCCGGCCACCCGGCCCGGCGCCTTGCAGGCGGCGGCGATGGCAGTGACCGACAGCGAGGAGGTGTTGGTGGCGAGGATGCACTCATCACCGACCACCGCTTCGAGCTGGCGGAACAGCTCCTGCTTGACGTCGAGCTTTTCGACGATCGCCTCGATCACCGTGGTGCACGAAGCGAGATCGGCCAGAGATGCGGCGACGGACAGGCGGGCGCAGGCGGCTGTGACATCTTGCGCGCCGATTTTGCCCTTGTCGGCCAGCTTCTGCAGGGTGGCGCCGATTGCCGCGCGCGCTTCTTCCGCCCCGCCGGGACGGCTGTCATGCAGGATGACCGGAATGCCGCCCTGGATGGCGATCTGCGCGATGCCGCGGCCCATCAGGCCGCAGCCGACGATGCCGAGCAGGCCCGGCGCAAGGGAAGTTGAACTCATGGATTATCGTCCTGTGTAACTGGGTTTGCGTTTCTCGAAGAAGGCACGCATGCCTTCCTTCTGGTCTTCGCTGGCGAACAGCAGGTGGAAGGCTTTCCTCTCCAGCATCAGCGCGGCGTCGAGCGAAGCATCCTGTCCTGCCAGCAGCACTTCCTTGATCTGGGTGGCGGCTAGCGGCGGCATCTTGGCAATCGTCCTTGCCAGCTCCAGCGCGCGCTCCTGCACCTTGTCGTCTTCCACCACTTCACTGGCCAGGCCGGAGGCGAATGCCTCGCGGCCGCTGATCGACTGCCCCGTGAGCAGCATCTTCATCGCCTGGAACTTGCCGATGGCGCGGGTCAGTCGCTGCGTGCCGCCGGCGCCCGGCATGATGCCGACCTTGATTTCCGGCTGCCCGAACGATGCGTTTTCGCCCGCGACGATGATGTCGGCATGCATCGCGAGTTCGCAGCCGCCGCCCCAGGCATAACCGTTGACGGCGGCGATCACGGGCTTGGGACAGCCGGCGATGGCTTGCCAGAGGCGCTGGACCTGGCGCAGGTGCATGTCGATCGGCGTGGACTCGGCGATGTCGCGCAGGTCTGCGCCGGCAGCGAACACCTTGTCACCGCCGGTGAGGATGATGCAGCGGATGTCCGGGTCCTGGCCAAGGGAGGCGAATTGCTCGGCCAGTTGCCGGCGTACGCTCTGGTTGAGGGCGTTGCGGACTTCCGGGCGGTTGATGCAGAGACTGGCGATGCCCGGTTCCGGGCGGGAGAGGATAAGCTCGTTCATGGTGGCTGGGGTCCGCTAAACGAACCACCGGTTTGATAGGCGGTATTTCCGCAGGATATGGAAAGTTCTCCCGCTTGTAAAGAGCATGGTCCATGCCCTCCAGGCAACTTCAGCATGAATATGTGTCATAACGATTGCCCGGGACGCGCCGGTTCTTGTCTGATCTGCCAACTTTATCCGGGTTAGATGCCGGTATGGTTCGCTTTGCGGACCGCCGGTTTAAAAATACTTGACATCACAAGAATTGATATGACACGATCCCTTCAGCTTTCACCGGTGAGACTGGCCAGGCGGGCAGTCCACAACAACAAGGAGGGACAGGCATGAATACGGCACATGACGGCAGCGACATCGAACAGTTCGATGAAGAGGAGCAGGGCAAGGACCGGCAGTTCGTCACCGCCTTGGCCCGGGGGCTGGAGTTGCTGCGCTGTTTCCGGCCGAAGGAGCGCTATCTCGGCATCACCGAGCTCGCGCGCCGCTCCGGCATCCCGAAGCCGTCCGTGTCGCGCCTGGCAGGCACGCTGGCCAAGCTCGGCTACCTCGATTTCTCGCCGGAGCTGGGCAAATACCGGCTGGGCGCCGCGGTGCTGTCGCTCGGTTATTCGATGCTGTCGAACCTGGATGTGCGCGAGGTGGCCAAGCCGCTGATGCAGGAACTGGCGGAGCATTCGCAGGCATCGGTGTCGATCGGCATGCGCGACCGCCTCAGCATGGTCTACGTGGAATCGGTCCGGAGCAGTTCGCCGATCATCCTGCAGCGCGGCATCGGCACCCGCCTGCCGATCGAAACGACCGCGATGGGCCGTGCCTATCTGGCAGGCTTGCCGGAAGAAGAAAGGAATTTTTTGGTGGACCAGATCCGCCTGCGTGCCGGCGATCAATGGCCGCAGGTGAAGGCGGGCATCGAGCAGGGCTTGCGCGACTACGCCGAGCGCGGCTTCTGCATTTCGATGAGCGACTGGGACAAGGGTACTTCGGGCGTCGGCGTCCCGTTCAGTGCACCCGAGGGCGGCATGATGGCCTTCAACTGCGGCGGTCCCGCCTTCATGCTCACCCGCGAGCTGCTCGAGAATGACATCGGGCCGCGGCTGGTGAGCCTGGTTAAACGTGTAAGCGGCGCAATGGGCCGCATTTAGAAGGAAATAGCATGATTCGCGATCAAGAAACCCTCAACGTCCTACTCGACACGCTGTCGCGCTTCGTGCGCGAACGCCTGGTGCCGGCCGAGAACGAAGTGGCGGAAACCGACCTGATCCCGGCCGATATCGTGGCCGAGATGCGTGACATCGGCCTGTTCGGCCTGTGCATCCCGGAAGAATACGGCGGCCTCGGGCTGACCATGGAAGAAGAGGTCCTGGTTGCGTTCGAGATCGCCAGGACGTCGCCTGCCTTCCGCTCCCTGATCGGTACCAATAACGGCATCGGGTCGCAAGGCCTGATCGTGGACGGCACCGAAGAGCAGAAACGCTATTACCTGCCGAAGCTGGCATCGGGCGAGCTGATCGCGTCGTTCGCGCTCACCGAGCCGGGCTCAGGTTCCGACGCGGCATCGCTGCGTACCAGCGCCCGGCGCGACGGCGACCATTACGTCATCAACGGCACCAAGCGCTTCATCACCAATGCGCCGGAAGCGGGCGTCTTCACCGTGATGGCACGCACCAATCCGGATATCAAGGGCGCCGGCGGCATTTCGGCGTTCATCGTCGAGAAGGGCACGCCCGGCCTGCATATCGGCAAGACCGACAAGAAGATGGGGCAGAAGGGTGCCCACACCAGCGATGTGATCTTCGAGGATTGCCGCGTGCCCGCCGTCAACATCATCGGTGGCAAGGAAGGCGTCGGCTTCAAGACCGCGATGAAGGTCCTGGACAAGGGCCGTCTGCATATCGCGGCGATCTGCGTTGGCGCCGCCGAGCGCATGCTGGACGATGCACTGCGTTACGCGATCGAGCGCCAGCAGTTCGGCAAGCCGATCGCCGACTTCCAGTTGATCCAGGCCATGCTGGCCGACAGCAAGGCGGAAATCTATGCTGCCCGTTCCATGGTTCTTGATGCGGCACGCCGCCGCGACAACAAGGAAGACATTTCGACCGAAGCTTCGTGCTGCAAGCTGTTCGCTTCCGAAATGTGCGGCCGTGTCGCCGATCGCGCCGTACAGATCCATGGCGGTGCGGGCTATGTATCCGAATACTCGATCGAGCGCTTCTACCGCGACGTGCGCCTGTTCCGCATCTACGAGGGTACGACCCAGATCCAGCAGCTGGTCATCGCGCGCAACATGATCAGGAACGCGCAACAGTAATTCCCGGTTCTCACACTTGTCTTGCGCGCGACGCTTCCGTCGCCGCGCGCGTTCTACCCCTGGAGGAGTAATGGAAGTCGCAGCAAACCGCGCCGTGGTCACCGCGGAGAATCAAAAGATATGGATTGCCGTGTTCATCTTCGCGTTCCTGTCGCTGATGATCGACGGGGCAGACCTGATGTTCCTGTCCTACAGCCTGTCGAGCCTCACCAAGGAATTCGGGCTGACCAAGGTGCAGGCCGGCGCACTCGGCAGCGTGACGCTCGCCGGCATGGCCATCGGCGGCATTTTCGGCGGGCTGGCCTCGGACCGTTTCGGCCGGGTGCGCACGGTCGTCGCCACGATCATCCTGTTTTCGGTGGGTACCGCGGCACTGGGCACGACCCACAACTTCGAACAGTTCGCCTTCTTCCGCTTCATCGCTTCGCTAGGCCTGGGCGCGGTGTATGTAGTGTCGAACACGCTAATGGCCGAATATGTGCCCACCGAGCGCCGCACCACCGTGCTCGGCACCCTGCAGGCAGGCTGGTCTGTTGGTTATGTCGTGGCCACGCTGCTTGCCGGCTGGATCCTTCCGACGCATGGCTGGCGCTGGCTGTTCTACATTGCCATCATCCCGGTCGTGCTGGCCGTGCTGATGCAGCGCATCGTCCCGGAGCCGGCAGCCTGGGTCGCCGCGCGCCAGAAACGCGCCGCGGACAAGGCGGCCGGAATCGTAGGACAGAAGAAGGAAAGCGCGATGAAAATCATTTTCGCCAATCCTGCTCATCGCCGCATGTTCATCCTCTGGGCGCTTGCTGCCGGCTTCCTGCAGTTCGGCTACTACGGCGTCAACAACTGGATGCCGACCTACCTCGAAAAAGAGCTGCACATGAACTTCAAGGCGATGACCGGCTACATGGTCGGCACCTATGTCGCCATGATCCTCGGCAAGATTGTGGCGGGCTGGCTTGCCGACAAATTCGGCCGCCGGGCGGTGTTCGCCTTCGGCGCGCTCGGTACAGCGGTCTTCCTGCCTGCGATCGTGTTCTTGCACACGCCGGACAATATCGTGTATCTGCTGACCATCTTCGGCTTCCTCTACGGGATTCCGTACGGCGTAAATGCGACCTACATGACCGAGAGCTTTGAGACCTCGATCCGCGGCTCGGCCGTCGGTGGTGCCTACAACGTCGGCCGTGTCGGCGCAGCGGTCGCGCCGGCGTGCATCGGCTACCTTGCTACCAATGGCTCCATTGGCCTCGGCTTCCTGGTAATGGGTGCGGCGTATTTCCTGTGCGGGATTGTGCCGGCGCTGTTCATCAAGGAAAAACTCTACGATCCGCAGCAATAACAGGCTGCCTGTCTCCGCCGGTTCCTGCGCAATGCACGGACCGGCTTTTTTTTCTTCACTCCTCTGCCATGACCATTTCGCTTTCCACTGCCGATTTCCAGCCGACCGAAATGTACTTCCTGCTGCGCGACTCCGTCGTGCCGCGGCCGATCGCCTGGGTATCGACGATTTCCGCCGAAGGTGTGTCCAACATTGCTCCCTTCAGCTTCTTCAACGTGGTCTCGCCGTATCCGCCGGTGCTGGGTTTCAGCTGCGGACCGCGCGGCGACAACCACGCCGGGCAATGGGTACCGAAGGATACCTACACCAACATCGTGGCGATGCGCGAATTCGTGGTGAACATCGTGCCCGAGCACCTGATGGACGAGATGGTCAAGACCGCAGCCGACCTCGCGCCCGGCGACAGCGAATTCCGCTATGCCGCCCTGGCGGAGGCGGCCAGCAGCATCGTCAAGCCGCCCCGCGTCGCATGGGCACCGATTTCCTACGAGTGCAAGCTCTACGACATCGTCGATGCCGGCGCGAACAAATGGATCATGGGCAGCGTGCAGCATGTGCACATCGATGAAGCGGTGTACGTCGGCCGCAAGGGCGAACAGAACCATCGCATCGACCTGCTGGAAAAGATCGAAAACCGGCCGGTTGGCCGTCTGGGCCGCGCCAATTATGTGCGGGTGCGCGAAGTCGAAACCCGCCTGCGCCGCGACGGACCGAACAACTGAGCGCGGGCGATCCGCCGTTATGCGTAGAGAGGAACCGGACGAAAAGCCGGTTCCTCTTTTTTTTACGCCCACAACAGCTATGGGTTCCGCAATGTCTGCAAGCAGCTCATTGTTCTGCAGGCGATTCAGGGTCTCGTGGCGATATTGGCGGCAGGCATGATGGCGCCAGGTTCAAGACGGTTACACAGAAGTAACAGGCAGTCTTCGTCCATCTATCGTATGTGAATAGGAATTCCCCAAATTGCAACGCTCGCAAAGAAGGCCCATTCTTTTTTAAAGCAATCGATCCGGTGTATGCAGGGAGAGGCCGCACGTCTGTGTTGAAGAACCCCTGCGCTCATGCATCTCATCTTCCTTTGGCAAGCAAGGGCGCAGATAAAGGACTGATTCAGGCCCAATGCGACCGCATACGTGGCAAAACGGAATAATTCTTGCTTGACATAGTGCTTTGCCGAATTGAAATAAGGAGGGCGCATGCTCACGACACGCGACAGCATTTCGAATATCTGGGGCGACCGTACACCGTTCGAAGGGGAAAACCAATGGCCGGTCCGGGTCGACCAGCGCACACTTGAAGAACCTGACCGTTGGGTCCAGTCCGCCTGCGTACTGTGCTCCAACGGCTGCGGATGCGATATCGGCGTCAAGGATGGACGCATAGTTGGCGTGCGTGGCCGTGCACAGGATGTTGTCAATCGCGGGCGGCTCGGGCCCAAAGGATTGCATGGCTGGGAAGCCAACAATAGCGCGGAGCGGCTGACGAGGCCTCTTATCCGTCGCGCCGGCAGGCTGGAGCCGGCAAGCTGGGACGAGGCGATGGAACTAATCGTTGCCAAGGCAAAAGAAGCGCATCAGCGATATTCCGCCGGGTCGATCGGTTTCTATACAACCGGCCAGCTGTTTCTGGAGGAATATTACACGCTGGCCGTCATCGGGAAAGCCGGTCTTGGCACGCCGCATATGGATGGCAATACCCGCCTTTGCACTGCCACTGCCGCCGCATCCCTGAAGGAGACCTTCGGCAGCGACGGACAGCCGGGTTCGTATTTCGATGTGGACAGCACCGACTGCATTTTCATGGTTGGGCACAACATGTCCAGTACCGATACCGTGCTGTGGACGCGTGTGCTGGACAGGCGGCGTACCAACAACCCACCCAAACTGATCGTTGTCGACCCACGAAAAACAATGACGGCAAAGGAGGCCGATCTCCATCTTGCGCCGCGCGTGGGAACCAATATGGCCTTGCTGAACGGCTTGCTGCATCTCCTGATTGAAGGCAATTACATCGACCAGGACTTTATCGACCGGCATACGATCGGCTTTGCCACCCTGAAACAAACGGTCGCAGAATACCCGCCCGAGCGAGTGGAAAAGATCTGCGGCGTTGCCGCGGCTGACCTGCGGCGCGCCGCCGAGATGATTGGGACATCGAAAATGCTGCTCTCGACCTGCCTTCAGGGCGTGTATCAGTCCAACCAGGCAACCGCCGCGGCCGTGCAGGTTAATAACATCAATCTTGTGCTGGGGCGAATCGGTCGTCCGGGCTGCGGCATCCTGCAGATGAACGGCCAGCCGACCGCGCAGAATACCCGGGAGACTGGTGCGGACGGCGACCTGCCGGGATTTCGAAACTGGGACAACATAAAACATATCGAGGAACTGGCCAGGCTCTGGAACGTGGAGCCGGCCATCATTCCGCACTGGACGCCGCCCACACATGCGCTGCAGATATTCCGGTATTGCGAGACAGGCTCGATCCGCATGCTCTGGATTCAGTGCACCAATCCGGCCGTCTCATTGCCTAACCTCGGGCGCATTCGCAACATACTGCAAAAACCTGAATTGTTTGTCGTGGTACAGGATGCCTTTCTCACCGAGACTGCGCAACTGGCTGATGTGGTACTTCCTGCCGCCATGTGGGGGGAGAAAACGGGCACCTTCACCAATGTGGACCGCACGGTCCACATCAGCCACAAGGCAGTAGAGCCGCCAGGCGAAGCGAGGTCGGACTTCGAGATCTTTCTTGATTTCGCCCGCCGCATGGGCTTGAAGGACAAGGACGGTGCACCCCTGATTAAATGGACTACGCCCGAGGAGGCATTCGAGGCATGGAAGAAATGCACCGCAGGGCGCCCCTGCGATTACACAGGCTTGAGTTACGCAAAGCTCACGGGCGGATCCGGCATCTCGTGGCGATGCAATGCCGAATATCCTGAAGGGATGCACCATCCCTATCAATCGCTGGTATTTCCTACTGACCCTGACTATTGCGAGAGCTACGGTCATGACCTGATTACAGGCGGAATGGTGTCACCTGAAGAATACCGTGCAATGAATCCTGCCGGACGCGCCATCCTCAAGGCGACGCATTACATGCCGCCGTTCGAGCAGCCCGATGAGGAGTATCCATTCTTCCTGACCACCGGGCGGCAGGTCTATCACTTTCACACTCGCACCAAGACGGGCAGGTCGCAGCCGCTCGTGGATGCCGCTCCGGATGACTATGTGCAGATTTCCGGACAGGATGCGCAGCGGCTGACGCTTTCGGAGGGCGACTGGGTCCGACTGACGTCGCGTCGCGGCATGCTGGAGGCAAGGGCGAAGATAGGCGACATCGGCGCGGGCGAAATCTTCGTGCCTTTCCATTACGGTTACTGGGACGATCCGGATCGTTCGGGCGGCCAATGAATTGACGGTTTATGAATGGGACCCGGTCAGCAAGCAGCCGCACTTCAAGTATGCGGCGGTCAGATTGGAAAAAATAGACAAACCGGCCTCGCAGCAGCCTGAGCCGAGGCAGGGCGCATCGTCATCGCAGGAGCAGGGGCAGGGGCAGGATCAAAGCGTCGGCATCATGCATGCGCTGAAGGAAATCAAGGATGCCTTCGTCGAGGGAGCCGCGCGTGCGAAGGAGCCAAGAGCCCATGTCGCCGACTATATCGGCCTGCTGCAGGAAAGCGAACGCCGCCTGGTCCAGGCATTCGATCAGGTGCGCAACACGCATCCCGACGAGCCTGACATCGGTCCGCTATGCGCGATCTTCGCTCAATGGTCCAGCGAGGCAGCCAAGTCACTCGATCCGTTTGTCAATCGCTACGGGGAACGCAAGGAGGGAGAACCGGAAAGGCTGGACAAACTGCTGATGACGCAGCGTAGCCAGGGCGGTTTCGATATGCTGCGTGACCTGCACGATTTATGGCTTCTGGTCAATGAAAGCATGATTTCGCTCGATATACTCGAACAGGCTGCGCGGTCCATGCATGACAAGGAATTCGAAGCAGCGATCAAATCGATCCGGCACCAGAACAAGCGGCAGCGTGCCTGGCTGAGAACAAGATTGCGGCAGGCGGCTCCCCAGACACTAGTCGTGCCATCATGAACCAGGAGAACGGTTTCCAGTCCGGGGTTCTGCCGCCCGCATTGGCCGCTATCTCGATCGGCATCGTTGGCGTTATCGGTATGGCCTCAGGAATGCCGTGGCTCTTCCCGAGCCTTGGGCCGACGCTGGCGCTGCAGACCGCCGCGCCGGACCTGCCAGGCTCACGGTCTTTCAATGTGGTGGTGGGCCATCTGATCGGCCTGTCTGCAGGGTTCGCCGCTGTTCATCTTACGCACGCTGTTGACGTGTTACCTGTCACAGATGCACATGCCTTGTCAGGGCCGCGTATTGCGGCAGCAGTGCTGGCTGTTTTCCTTTCGATGATCGTACAGCACCTGGTCAAAGCCAAGCACCCCCCGGCAGAGGCCACGACGTTGCTGATCGCATTGGGCAACTTGGAGCCCACCATGCGTACCGCCTTGACCATTATTTCCGGTGTATTGATTATGGCATTGCTGGGAGAGATATCGAGAAGGGCTGCTTATAAGAAGACATAGCTTGTTGAGCATTGCAGTTACCACACTGGTTCATGTGTGAACCGGCTTCGTGCTTGCCCAACTTGGATGTCTTCACATTGTGTCCGAACATTTCGAGCGGGCCGGCTTCCGGTTCGAAGCCATGGATATGAATTCTGCCGGCCGCTTGCTGATCATGAAGATGTTCTCTCCAATACCGGCGACAGACGCAAACCAGATCCAGCCACGCCGCCAATTCTGTATCGGGCGGAAAAGAGATGTATTGGCGACGGATTCCATTTTTCGTCGACGTTCTCTTTCCTGATAAGGTGCATAATTTGTCTTATGTAAACTGAAACGAAGAGAATCTTGATAAAGATTCGATTCGTGGCAGGCAGGAATGAAGTGTGACATTCAGGAATAGAGAGATGACCTTTTTTTACCGGTCCACAGGCGCCAGCCGATGTTGTGATCGGTTCGCAGCTGGCGCAAAGCGGCCACTAATCGCGGAACATTCACGGGTAACGACGGCCAGAAGCTGTCCGTCGAACATAGTTGAAAAAGTCCGCTCCAGAATAGGAAGCCGTCATTCGATCGATTCTTGTAACTGGCGGCAGCAATCTTCAGCGGTATAGAGCTTTCCCGTAATCGCCAGATCCAGTAACCACTTTGTCCGTTTGGTCCTTGGTTAACTTAACCGGAGTGGAGACTCCACTAACGGACGTAGTCGCGACGACAAGGAGAACAAGAAGCAGCGTAGTGGACGTGCTTGCCACTGGATTCTCGAGCGTACGCATACTTGGCCGCACCGGGTTCGTCAGCCGCGAGCGCGATGGGAGAAGCGTGAAGACCCCTGCCTCGCCATGCTGCACTCTGCCTGCGCAATCATCGCTTTGTGTTCGAACCCAATCGAAACAGCCTCTTTAAGGCTTCATGGCTGAACTTTGAGGCTTCAGCAGGACTCCGAACAATCCCTTTTGATTGAATCTTCGCAGGTCAGGCCGAATGGGTTCCGCTTCTGCGACCAACTTCTCACATTTAATCTGCTTGCTAAATTCACCAAATGCCCAGTTCAAATCAATATCGTCAACAATAAGGGCACCACCCGGTCGCAGCGCTTCCCACGCTAAGCGCATCTCGAACAGCATGTTGGTCGAGGAATGTTCACTGTCATGTATGAAGATGTCGATAGGCCCGACTTCCTTCAACAAGTGAGGTAAGTGTTGGCGGCTTGATCCAAGAAGGAGAGTCCAGTTCGTGCGATCGATCACGGCAGCACCGATTTCATGGTGCTTTTCGGGCGAGCCGGGCGGCGGAAGGTCAATACTCCAGAGATGTCCGCCACGCATACCGAGCGCCTCAAGAATGAATCGGCTAGTCACTCCGTGTGCAACACCGGTCTCAACCACCTTTGTCGCCTGCAGTCGGCGCACCAAGCACCATATAGCCTGAATGAATGCAGGATCGCCATCGTTCCAAAAAAAATAGCTTTCCGGCCCTGGCCGAAGTCCCTGTTCTTCTAAGCGTCTCAAAACTGATGGCCATAGTTGTTCGGTCTGCTTGCGGTCGTCGTCAGTCGATCCGATTCGCATACGCCAATCATGATCAACCGGATACATACGAATATGCCAATCACGATGCTTCCAACGATCAATAAAGTAGTGGCGTGATCCCATGGGGTCATGTATTGCCCACCGTAAGAATGCCCAAGATTCCATGGGATTTTGCATTGCTACATTTAGGACGGACCAAGGACGCATTGCTGACTCCCAGAGATATCGGATCGTTAGATCGTAGTGATCAGGCCTTAGTTCATCTGTAAAGACAATGCGACACCTACATGACAGAAAGAAAAAGCCAATCCAATTCCGCGTAGCGACAGAGATTTAAGATCAAACATGGCCGCCCTAAAAGTTATTGTGTTGATTTGCCAGGATCGTCTTGCGTACAGCGAGTTCTTTCTTAGTCGAGAAAATGAACACCTTTATGAGAATAAGAATGATGAATGCGGCGATCCATATCGACCAGAGCGTATGCGTGAGGAAGTGCGCGCCGCGCATCTGCTGCGACAGGCCGAGCGCAATGCCTGGAGTGAGTCCGACCACAAAGGCAGCCAGTGCCTTCAAGGGCTTTTCCGGCAGCCAGAAAGCAGCCACCGCAGCGACCCATAGGCCGCCACTTGCGTGGGCGGCCGGGAAGCAGCGTCCGGCTGCAGCGCCGGCCGGCAGGGTATCAAAGATGCGCAAATACGGGGCAAATCCGCCATAACGCTCCATGCTCCATGGGCAGTGGTGGATCGAGAGGAGTTTCATGGTGCTGACGGTAAGAGGGATCAGTACTGCCGATCCAAGGACCACCATTAATGCTCGTCTGGTTCTGACCTCCAATAGCTTTCCTTTGACTGCGCGGTCGATAAGCAGCATTGCGACCAGCACCAACCCGGCCCCGATCAACAGGCCACTCGCCATGTGGTGCATGAAGTTTTGGTAGAACCACTGGTCGCGTCGCGGAAATTTCCTGGCGCCGAAGTCAAATACTGCATCGGCGAGATAGAGGTCGACATTCGTGTACCTGCCGATCCACACCAGCACGGCTGCCATGGCAAACAGAATCACGAGCGTGATCAAGAAATGTCGGTTCGTCATGCCTTTCCTCCCGCCCTGCCCCAGCATTTTGCAGGGAGTGCTGCTTGTCACGGATTCTTTCGATCTTGCGGATGATGGAAGTGCACACCATGGCTATCCTTCCTTCGTTGCATCGCCGAATCATTGTCATCCTCCAGCGGAGAGTTTGCCCTTGATCCGTATCAAAACATGCACCCCGCCACGCCACGAAGCTTCGCCCATGAAGCTTGCAACCGTGAACAGAACCCTGGATTTGGACTCGCCCATTAGCGCGGAGGCGGTGGTGGCGGCGTCGCCGGCACGCGTTCCCAATTGCCATTGCACTGCGGGACATACGGATAGTACCCTGGAGGATTGACGCAGTAGTACCAGTACTGTGGCTGGGCTGCGGGCTCGGGCGGCGTGATCAGCGCCGCGGGAGGCGGCAGGTAGGGATCGGGATAGGGATAAACCGGCGCAGGATACCAATACCAGGTGGGCCCGACCACCCACCACCAGCCTTCGTGTGCGCCATGCCTGCCATGGACCCAGCGGCCACCGCGCCAGAAAGGCAGGTCACGGTCATGAAAGCGATGGATGTCTCCATGCCACGGCACGACACGCCGGCCGTGTTCGCCGCGCTCCGGACGAGGCCCGTTCCTGGAATGTTCTCCGCGATCGTGCTGGGCTGCTGCGGGCATGCCCAGCGCCAGCGCAAAAAGCGCCAAAAGCATAGAACGGGAAATAAGTTTCATGACTGCCATCGTGCCGCGTTACGATTGCCCTTTTGCCAACCTAAAGCACAAGCAGAGCGTTGGCCTTGATATCGCTCATCCCGCTTATCAGCCATATGCTGTCGACGCACTGCAAGATTCGCCCCGAGGGTCGGGGAATTTGATGCTGCGCAACTCCCGCCTCTGGGTATGCCGCACACGCGACCCAACCCCGATATTCTTTTTAGGTTAGTTACGCGCTGATGACACAAGGCGGCGATGAAGGAGATACGAACGATTTCGGCATGGAGCTACGGATGCTATGCATGGCTCCTGTTCATCCTAGTTCTGCTGATCTTCGGCAGCCTGATCATGCTGGTGCGCACGCCACGCCATGCGCGGCCGGTTGCCCGCACCGGCACGCGACTGCTTTTCCGTTTCGCCGCCCTGCCGCTGGCCATCCATGACAAGGAGCGGCTGCCGCGCACACCGCATATCCTGCTGGTCAATCACACGAGTTTCCTCGACGGGCTTGTGCTCACGGCGCTGCTTCCCGCGCAGCCCGGGTACGCGTTCGTTGTGCGCCAACAGCATGCTGCCCAGCGCGTGCTGTGCCCATTGCTCAGGGCACTGGGGACCGTGGTCCTGGGCCGCCCTCATCTCCATGCCGCCATCAATACCAGGCGCCTGCGGAAGGCACTGCGCCGCGGAAAAAACCTTATCGTGTTTCCGGAGGGCGGCATTGCTCCGGACGCCGGATTGAAAGCCTTCCATTCGGGAGCGTTTGTTGCCGCAGTAGCAGAAAACGTCCCAGTGGTCGTTGCAGGCCTGCGCGGATCACGTCGGGCACTGAGACTGGGAACGTGGCTGACGCGCCGCATTCCGATTACGCTGGAAATCGGTGCGGTGCTGACACCGGATGTCAAAGGCATGGAGCCGGAGCTGAACTTATCGAAGGCAGCTCATGAAGCCATGTTGCCGCTCACCGGGGAAGAAGACTTCGGGGAGTGAGCGGCATCGAGCGACTCCTTGGAGCCTGCCACCATTTCCCGCCACAGCTTTTTCCAGGTGCGCCAGTCGTGTCCCCCAGGACGCGAATAGACATGCGTGCTCGGCAGCAGCGTTGCCAGCAGCGCGTTTGCACGGGCGAAGGCATCGCTCCTGCCATAGCCGAGATAGATCGGCACCCTCGCCTGCCCTTCTGCATAGTCCCTTTTCAGCCACGACCACAGGCTGCACAGGTAGTCGCCTTCTTGAATATGTCCCGGCTCCCACTGTTCAACGCCGCCTGCCGCCGCAATTTCGTTCACCAGCTTTCCATTTCCCAAATAGGGCGCCAGCAGCAGCAAACCGGATATTTGTGCGGGATGCAATGCCGTAAAGGACAAGGCGCCAAGTCCGCCGAGGGAAATCCCGGCCAGCCAGATTCGTTCATAGCCGGCTTCGTGTGCGGAAGCGACTACGTCTTCCGCGATCCGTGCATGAATTATCCGGGATGAGTAATAGCCATAGTGCGCGTCCACGGCGACCGCATCGGCGGTAATTCCATGGTGACGCAAGTCGGCGATGAAACCGCTTCTTTCGAAATCTTCCGCCAGGTCGCCGATGCCGGGCAAGAATACGATCAGGTTCCTGCTCGATGCGCCGCCGGAATAAGCCATGAGCAGCAGCGGCGCGCCCGTCTTGAACATGCGGTCGAACCGGGAAGAGAGCAGTGCGAGTCGCGCCAGCGTGCCTCTTTTCAGTTTCCGGAATCTGTAATTCAACTCAGGGTACATGTCGGAAATTATCGATTGAATTCTTTTGCCCGGGACAGGCTGGCAAGTACGGCCACCGCTCGGCATTGCAGGTGGTTTGATTGGACGAGACTCGACACCGCGACAATCCCGACATCCTGCCACCAGCAGGTCCGGGCATGCATTTGCGGATGCAAAGACTTCGACGAAATGCGCGAGACGGCGGCGAGCCTACCGGCTGTAGTCACCCGCCGGGCCGACATCATTTGCTTCTTTCGCATTGGATGAAGCGCCCGTGCCGCTTGTGCCGCCAGCCGTGCCGTCACCGGCCAGACCGGTCGTTCCGGTGCCTCCCGCCCCGCCGGACGGAACGCGCGCGTTTGCGCTATCGGTTCCCGTCGCGGGCGGGCGCCCCAAGGGTTTCGTGGCGACGTCCGCGGCCTTCCGCTCAGCATCCTTGTCTCGCACATTGCCAGCCGTTCCTGCTTCAACAGGAGCCGACGGAGACGACACCGTCTCGACGACTTGCGCCACGTCCTGCGCCTGCGCGCCCCCCGGCGTCCTGGTGACGACGTCTCCCAGTGCGACGATACCGACCAGCTTATGCTGCTCGTCATGCGAAAGCACCGGGATACGCCGGATCTGGCTGTCGGCCATCTGGCCCATCACTTCGTCCAGGGGCTGATCATCGAAACACCAGCGCACGTCGGTACTCATGACTTGGTCGACACGGGTAGCCTGCGGCGATTTCCCGTCCGCCGTGGCACGTATGGTGATATCACGGTCGGTTAGCATGCCCACCAGCCTGTCTCCGTCGCACACAGGCAGCGCGCCGACATTCAATTCATTCATCAGCGCGGCCGCGCGTTGCACATTTTCCATAGGTGATATGGATCTGACGTTTCGTGTCATCACTTCGGAAACCATCTGCATCTGTCTCTCCTTCATTGCCCGGTGAACGCTTTTCACCGGAAGCTCACGCGAATAACGCGTAGTCGCTCTGTCCTGCGCATGAATTTGCCCAATACACGACAGCCAGCTGCCGGCCTGGGTCGATTCCCGTAAAAGCGAGCGCAGTGTCTGGTTGCTGCCCGATGGCGCAACTATGGTTTGGTTATTCTCCAACTGCCCAGTTCCCGCGATGGTGTGGATTGCAGCGGGTTTGACAGGACGATGCAAACATGCCGGCAGAACTGATACCAATTGCTCTATTCAAAGTATGCAGTCACGAAACGCAGGCGCCGGATGGCGCGTTCGCTTGAACGATCCACTGCACGTCAAATCGGGCCTGCATTGGCAAATGACCGCCGTCCAGCAATAAGTTTTAACAAGCATTAATATGCTGGTTCGCAAGCGGATTGTGTCACGGCATCACCTGCCCTTCCTGCCGGCATGCAGACCGCGGATTTTGTCTTTCTGCATAGAACATCAAAAGTGACTGCTCAGCCCTCTTCCGGTTTTACCATCAGTGATATCCGCCGCATCATCATCGGCCTGATGCTGATTATTCTTCTCGGCGCCCTCGACCAGACCATCGTCTCCGTTTCTCTGCCGCAGATGGCACATGACCTCGGCAGCGTATCGATGCTGGCCTGGGTCGTGTCGGGCTACCTCGTCGCCTCTACCGTATCGACGCCGGTCTATGGCAAGCTCGGCGACCTGTATGGGCGGCGCATGCTGCTGTCGATCGCGGTCGTCATCTTCCTGATCGCTTCGGTCGGTTGTGCGCTGGCGCAGACCATGCCGATGCTGGTACTTGCGCGAGTGCTGCAAGGCATAGGCGGCGGGGGCTTGATCTCTTCTGCGCAAGCCATTATTGGCGACGTGGTCCCGCTGCGCGAGCGCGGGCGTTATCAAGGTTACATCTCGGTTGTGTATGCGGTGGCCAGCGTTGGCGGCCCGGTACTCGGCGGCTATCTGACCCATCTGCTGTCCTGGCGCTGGGTATTCTGGATCAACTTGCCCCTGGGGGTGGTGGCACTGTGGACCGCCCGTCGTGCACTGAAAAGCCTGCCAGTGCCGGGCGTGAAACTGCCGGTGGATTATTTCGGCGCCATCCTGCTGACCACCGGTCTCAGCCTGCTGCTCGTCGCAATCACGCGCGTCGGCCAGGGCGTGGCGCTGTTGTCGCCGGACACCCTGTGGCTGATGGCCGTGTCGGTCGTGCTGTTGATGGTGTTCGTGCGGCAGGAGCATCGCACGGCCGAACCCCTGATTCCGCTTGGCCTGTTCAAGATCCGAACTGTCTGGATCGGCTGCACCATCCTGTTCATCAGCTTCTTTCAGGTGGTGTCGCTATCCGTGCTGGTGCCGTTCGGCATGCAGACACTGGATGGCATCGGCCCTGATGCCGCGGCCTTGCGCCTGATCGCATTTTCGCTGGCAGTGCCGGCAGGCGCTTTCACCGGCGGTCGCTGGATGATGCATACCGGCCGGTACAAGCCGTTGCAGGTTACCGGCACCGCGCTCTTGCCCTTGGCCACGCTGATCCTGGCCTATCTCGGTCCGCATGCCAACTTCGCCAATAGTGCCGTGCTCGCGCTGGCCGGTTTCTCGATCGGCATGACAATGCCGACCTCTCTGGTTGCCGTTCAGAATGCCGTGCCGCAGAAGAACATTGGCATTGCCACGGCAATGACCGCGCTGTTCCGCAGCATGGGCGGCGCGATTGGGGTCGCCATCCTTAGTTCGATCTTGTTTGCGCTGTTGCACGGTGGTGGCACGACCACGGGGATCGAGGCAGGAATACAGAATGCGGTAAGCAGCGATCCGGCGCATGCTTCCTTTGCCTTCCGCGTGACCTTGTTGTGCAGCGCGCTGATTGCAGCGGCGGCGCATGTGCTGGCCTGGATGATTCCGGAAAATACGCTGCGCACAGGGTCGCAGGCAGCCGCGAAAAAGACCGAGGAAAAAATCTCGTAGGCACCGCAGGGTCCGGCGCTACAGGACATTCTGGCCAGGCTTCGATCTGCAGCGCTTCTGTAGCCGCGCAGCGCTATCTCTTGCAAAAGCCTGTCTGCGCTGTCATAAGTCCGCCGGATGCCGGACATGCATTGGCGGCTTCTTATTATTTGGTTTCGCAGCGAGATTGCTACAGCATTGTTGATTGAAGCAGACCAGATAGCGCGATCGCAAAAGCCCATTCACCACCGGTCAGCGGTTCTGCATATTGCCCGGGCTTATTTTTAGCGGCAATAATGGGATTGGGTAACGGGCATGTGCAAGTCCCGTTGCAGCGCCCTCGCGCCCCTTTTGGGACGCGGGGGGGGGGGAACTGTTATTAATTGCGCGCTGCGTTTTGAATCGCCAGGAGGATCGCAACTGCCTTCTCGATTACTTCGGCTTGGCTCGCTACCTGCATGGATTCCTTCAGTTCATGCAAACCCTCGCGTGTTTCCCGTGTTACCGGTACATTAATGAAGCCGTCAGGCTGGCCCGTGCTCTTCGTTCTCGGCATGGCATTTCCTTTCTCTTTCAGTCGGTTACTCTAATTATGTCGGCCGTTACCACTCCGGCCCGTTACGCGTCTGGCGTCACCCCTGCTTTTGCGCGTCAACAATGCAGCATTCGAGATGATGCCTGATTTATCCATTCGACGGTTGTTCTGGACTAAATTTCATTCCTTATCGGCTTGCCGTCAGTGCTCGACAAGCGAGCGACATTACTTAGCCTTCGTCTTGTGCTTTCTCGACCGAGATTTAGTCTAATAAATTAGCAGCTTGGAGACGACCGAGTTCCTGATTGACTCATTCCACCGCATATTTGGAATCACTTTATTGATAAGCGCCAATATTATTGGCATTCCAGTAGACTAAGACCTAGGTATATCGGGATCGTCACGGCGATATTAGTGGCCTCAGGCGACTAACAAGCACGGCCGACTAATACTTAGGGCTGGTTGTGCTTCCCCGGATGCGATCTTTTCGTGAGTCAATCCTGGCATTGCCTGCTCCTTTTGGAGCAGCAAGGCATCCCATCTTTCCCGTCTCTCATCACCCAGAAGTTACTTATGCAGGTGTATCAGGAACCAGAGAACAGTTCCGCAGTCATCGGGTTTGATCGTCCGGACTAACCTTAGGAGAAGCCTATGTCTGAATTGAAAGCCGCATTCCTCGGCCTTGGAAAGATGGGACTTCCCATGGCCCGCAATCTGCTCGCAAGCGGCCTGCGCTTGAGCGTCTACAACCGCACCAGGGCGCGTGCGGATGAATTGGCGGCTGCCGGTGCAACGGTTGCGGACAGGCCTGCCGGCGCCGTTGCTGCCGGCGGCATTGCTGTCACGATGCTGGCCAATGATGCCGCGCTGGAAGCCGTCACGCTTGGAAGCGAAGGCATCCTGGAAAAACTTGGCAAGGGGGGCTTGCACATTTCCATGAGCACTGTCTCACCCGACACTTCAAGAAAACTCGCCGCGAGTCATGCCGAGCATGGCAGCCTGTTCCTGAGTGCGCCGGTCTTCGGGCGTCCCGAGGCTGCCGCGGGCAAGAAGCTGTGGATTTGCCAGTCGGGGACGTCCGAAGCGAAACAGCGCGCCAAACCAGTCATCGATGCATTGGGCCAGGGAAGCTTCGACTTTGGCGAAGACCCGGGCGCAGCCAACGTCGTCAAGCTGGCGGGGAATTTCATGATCCTGTCCGCCATCGAAACCATGTCGGAAGCGCTTGCCTTGGGAGAGAAGAACGGTATCGACCGCAAAGACCTGGCCGCATTCTTCGGCAAGACGATATTTGCCTGCCCGCTGTATCAGAACTATGGGCGCATCCTCGCGGAACGTGCCTATGAACCAGCCGGATTCAAGCTGGAACTGGGCATGAAAGATGTACGGCTTGTGCGCGACACTGCGGAGGATGCGACGGTGCCCATGCCTTTGGCGGACCTGCTCCATGCCCGCCTGCTCACCAGTCTCGCCAAGGGGCGCGCGGGCCTGGACTGGACTGCGATCGAACTCTCTACTGCGGAGGATGCCGCGCTGCGCTGAGTCGGCTCGGCCTGCATCCTCTCCGGCGATTCGGATCTCGCTGCTCGTGATCGTCGGATTTGCGCTTCATGCACCTGCACTGGCTGGCATGCATGCTCAGTGCTCGTCCAGATATCGCCCTTCCAGACCCGGAGCGCGCTCCTTGATGGCTGCATTGAAGTGCTTCCTCAGTCGAGCCATGGTTTCCGTCTCGTCCCAGCCGTGGCTTTGCTTGAAGCCGTTGGCAATATGCTGGGCAATGTCGCTGAGGATATTCCCCCATGCCCACAGCTCGTCCACGCCGCATTCCTCGGCATCCTCGTACATCCCCAGCAGAAGCGACACATTGCAGGAGCCATTGCCGAGCCAGACCCTGGCCATTTCGGTGGCGTCCGCGTCGCCGTTGTTTTCAGTTGGAATGGGAAGTTCGCGCATGGTCCGATTCGCCTAAAGTGATTGTCTGAGGAAGACTTGCAAAAACCTGCCGGATGCTGACACAGGAATGCGAACCTGGCAATCTGCATCGGAAGACAAAGCGGGCGGTGAGGATGGCAAGCCGCACAACGTTAGCGAGTCCAGGCTGTCAAAGGCTGTTACGAGTTGCCGCGGCCATGAAGCGTCGATACTGGTGTAAATGCTAGAAAGCCTTATGCAAGCAATGTAAAAGATGATGAGCGGGAATTCGTCATGCCTATCCGGCCTTGTCGCCCCTGGAAGCGGGGCAGCGCGAGCATGCGTTGCACTGTCTGCTCTGGAGTGAGGCTTTCCGGCGCCGGCTGCCACGCGATATTCCACGGGTGGCACACCGATCAATCGCGAAACCAGCGCGGGCTGCGCACTGGATGCTTTGGAACGATGGGGCATGCCTTGCATGCGCTGGTGCGATGGTGTCCGGGCGGAAGCCACCCAAGGTGAAGAAGGGGTTCGAGCTGGCGCCCTTGACCAAGCCCATGTTGCCCTTCTTTCAACACAGGCTTGGACCGCCATCTACTCCGCAATTTCCCCTCCCAAGGGCCTGCTGAAAGAGGCACCAAGAGAAGAAGAAAGTCTAGCGTGCGGTTGTCGGGTTATGAATCAGTGCGCTTTTTGTCCGAGTGCGCTCTTCTTTGGTTTTGGACAAGGCGATCGCAACTCCGCCGAGCAAGGCAAATCCGCCCAGCATCAACAGTGACGTCTTGTAGTCCGACGAAATCGATCTCACGTAACCAACCAACAGCGGCCCCAGGAATTGGCCAATGAGATTGCCTACACCGCTGACAACGGCAACCGCCGGCATCGCTTTACGCAGTGGAAGAATTTCTGTCAGCCGCGAGAAGACGAGTGGCATGAGCATTTTCAGGGTGAATCCCATCAAAATGAAGAGGCAGATTTGGACGTAGTACAGGGACAAGGGTACAAATGCGGCGGCAATGACCAACAGGCCGGTAATCATTGTCGGCACCGCGGCATGCCAACGCCGTTCCTGTCCATGCCTGTCCGAGCGGCGGCTAATGTAGTAGATACCCAGCATCGTCATGACAAAGGGCGCGCCAGCGAAAAGACCGATCATCGTTTCGCTCAGCTGACCGTATGATTTCATAATGGTCGGCAGCCAAAGCGTTATGCCGTACAGAAGAATCGTATTGAGGCCGAAACCGGCGGTCAGCCACCAGACGGCAGGTTCGCTGAAAATGGTCCACCACGGGTCTACTTCCGGCTTCTTGTAGTTCGCTTGCTCTTGATCGAGCGTGTCCTTGATCAGTGTCCGGTCTTGTGCAGGCAGCCAATTCGCGCTATCGAGGTTTTTCGGGATGGCTTTGAACAAGATGACACAGAACAGCCATGCCGGCAGCCCTTCAACGACCAGCATGATGCGCCAATCATAGTGGGCGATAATGGCACCGGATATCGGTCCCGCGAGGAAGCCGCCCAAGGGCGCACCGAGGTTCCAGATTCCAAACGCTCGCCCACGTTCGGCTTTCATGAACCATTGTGCCAGCAGCATGGATGTGGCTGCATAGACTGGCCCTTCGGCCAAGCCCAGGAGTATGCGAACCGCGATGACTTCCCAGAAGGTATGCGCCATTCCTGTCATCATGGCCGCACCGCCAAAGAGGAACAGGCAGATGGCAATGAGTCGTCTCGAGCCGAACTTCAGCGCGAGCCAGCCAGCCAGCAACTGCGTGAAAGCGTAGCCCCAGGCGAAGGCGCCGCCGATCCACCCGCCTTGCACGGAGGTAAGCCCGAGCTCCTTTGTCATGTGCGGCAACGCCATCCCGATATTCACGCGGTCGAAATACGACAGCATGTACACCATGAATACCGTGGGAAGGACGGTGAACCAACGGTATTTTCCAATTTTCAGAACACTTTCTAGTGAGTGATCCATTCCGGAGTCTCCTTGTCTCTATATTTCTCTAAAAGGCGCCAGTGCGGATGTCTCCGCCGCCGCCGTCATTGGCTCTGCAATATCTATCAGCGAGCAGGCGCTGGCTGCACGACGCATTGGAATATCGACGCCGTTGCAAAAGCAAAGTCATAGCCCGGATCAAAGAACTTCCTTGATGTAGGACTCTTTCTCCATTTCCGCGATTTCCACGCTCAGCTGAACCGTCATTCCGGGAGGCCGCTGGCAGTGTTCCCTGAGGACTGCCGCAATTCGCGCGGAAAGATCGGATCGCACCTGAGGTGTGCGGCCGGGCAAAATGCGCAGCTGCGCATAGACGAAGCCGCGGCTGCCTTCGCCAGTGCCGATTCGAATTACGTCGCGCAGCACGATGCGCGACTTGAGGTCGCTTTCCCTTTGAATCGCGCCACTGGCCAGGAGGGACGCGTTGACATTCCTTAACGTGCTTTCCAGGTCTGTCTCCTGAAGGACGCCAGGCGAGTATTCAATTGTGAGATGTGGCATATGGTTCCCAGGCGCCTTGGAAAATGCGGCGCCAGTTCGTGTTACTGATCTAAAGGAGCGCCGTCGACGGTGCGGCGCATTGAGACAGGGCGGTACAAGGGAGCGCGCTTATGCTCCACATCATCGACTAGTTCAACGCCGATGCCGGGTGCGTCCGGTACCGTGATAAATCCGGCTTGCGGGACTGGATGGCTCTTGACGAGATCCGAACCCAGCAGCTTTTGTCCTGACTTGAGAACCAGATTTTCGAATCCGGTCGGATATTCCTGAATCGCAAAATTCGGTACGGCCGCAGCAACCTGCATGCATGCGGCCAGGCTGATTGGCGAAAGCGGATTATGCGGTGCAATGTCGACGTTCTGTGCTTCGGCCAGGGCGGCGATCTTCTTCGCTCCTGTGATACCGCCGCACACGCAGACCGAGGTCCGGGCAAACCGGACGCTGCCACCGGCAAGCTGCTGCTGAAACTCGGCCGGAGTACAGAAGCGTTCACCCGTCGCAATCGGCACCTTGATGGAGTGGCCCACCGTGGTCATTTGCGGATAGAACTCGGGACGAAGGGGGTCCTCAAGCCACATGGGGGTGAGCGGCTCCAGCGCCTGGCCGATGGCAATCGCTTCTGCGGGACTGAGGCGGCGATGCATCTCGATCAGCAAGTCGACGTCGGGACCGACCGCCTCCCGAAATGCCATCACGCGTTCTTTCGCATCGCGCACCTTGCCGACGTGTGACCGGAAATAGGTTTCGCCTTCCGGCTCATCAAGGAAGGGATTGATGTGGCCCACTGCAGTGAAGCCTTCCGAGCGCAGGCGCCGGCATTCGGCCAGCACTTCGTCAAGCGTCTCTGCATAGACATGGCCGTAGACACGCAATTTGTCCCGATAGCCACCGCCCAGCAATTGCCATACCGGTACCTGCAGCCGCTTTCCTAGCAAATCCCACAGCGCGATGTCGATTGCCGAGACGGCGGCATTTACGGCTGTTCCACGGAAGTGCGAAAAGCGCTGCATCACATTCCAATGCAGTTCGATTTGATTGGCATCCTTGCCAACGAGGTAGCGGCCAAATTTTTCCAAGGCCGCCTTGGCGGCTTCGATGTGTCCCCATGAGCCCGCCTCGCCGTACCCTACCAGCCCGGCTTCGGTGCGAATGCGGGCGTACAGGAATTGTCCAACGTGAAGAGCTTCAACGGATTCAATGCGGTGGAACGGCTTAGTCATAACGATATCTCAGGCCTCAGTATGATGTTTTAGGTAGGAAATTCGGTGCTAATTCACTGTGTCAGCGGCTGCAACGCGCTTAGCCAATGACTCCCCTCTCCCGGCAACCGAAGCACGACGCGTTGTCATGCTGGGGCTCGCCGGTGGCAGAATGCGGATGCGTAAATAAATGAATCACTGTTTCCGCCTCTCGGCGCCTGCCGGTCTTGCTGGTCTTGGTGCAATGAACTATACGATTCGAAAAACGCGCTGAGAATCAAATTCTATAGAGTAATTTCTATATTCTGTATAGAATACGGCGATGACCGCAATCGACCTCAGTCCTGTATTCGTACGGCTTGCCCGGCATATTCGTGAACGCATCGTTGGCGGAGAGTGGCTGCCCGGCCAGCTTCTCCCGGGAGAAGAAGCCCTTGCGCGTGAAATGAAGGTCAGTGTCGGCACGGTGCGCAAGGCCTTCGATGTGCTGAGTGGACAAGGCCTGGTGACGCGCCATCGCGGCCGGGGCACATTCGTGGCGCGAGCGACGGATGAACGCGCTTTTACCAGTTTTTTCCGCTTGGTGGATCGTGATAGCAACGCGCGTCAATTGCCATCGGATACGATTCTGGCACGTGAGCGCACGACAGCCGACCCCGAGGAACGGGCAGCCCTTAACTTGAAGGAAGACGAGATGGTCTATCGTCTTCGACGGCGACGCGTCCTTGATGGTGTGCCGCTGGTCCTGGAAACCATCGCATTTCCTTTCGCCCGCGTGGGAACCAAGGAATGGGGTGACGATAGCTCGCCATTTCATCTGGTTTACTCGTTTCTTGAACAGCAGTGCGGGATCTCGATAAGCCGGGTGCAGGATCGGCTCCAGGCTTGCCTCCTGCCCCCGGAGCTTGCAGAGGATTTTGCATTGCCCGCCGGTCACCCGGTATTGCTGTCCATTCGTACGGCTTACGACCTGCATGGTGAACCGGTTGAATTTCGGCGCTCATGGATGTCTACCGAGGCGCACGTCTATCTAAGCGAGCTGAGATGGGCCGGAACCACTGAAGGCCATCCATGAAGCACAGCGGCCATGAAGCAGCGCCGGCAGGAAGCGCCGGCGCCGGTTCATGACAGCCGCTAGCAAAAATCCCGACTGCCCGACTCCAGCTTCCCCAGCAGGTGCGACAAGTCGACCAGGCGCTTGGCGACCAGATGCCGCACTTGGGCTTCGCACTGCCAGATGCCATACACGCCGAGCAGCGATGCGCTCAGGACTTCTTTGCGCTGCTTCTCGACCAGGTCCGGCCACACGATCACGTTGATCGGCCCGGTCTCGTCCTCCATCGTGATGAAGACCACGCCCCTGGCGGTTTCCGGGCGCTGGCGCACCGTCACGATGCCGCAGCCGCGCGCAATCTGGCGGTCGGCAAAGGTATTGAGCACTTCGGCCGGCAGGAAGCGCATCCTGGCGAGAGTCGGCCGCAGCAGCGCCACCGGATGGCGCCCGAGCGTCAGGCCGATGGAACGATAGTCGCCGGCGATGTTTTCCGCTTCCGAGGGCGCGGGCAACTGCACTTCCTCTTCCGCTATCGCCGCTCGCTTCAGCAAGCCGCGCTCCGGCGCGGCCGCCAGGGCATGCCACAGCGCCTCGCGCCGGTGGCCGGCCAGCGAGACCAGGGCATTCGCCTGCGCCAGCTTTTCGAGTTCCGTGCGCGTCAGCTGTGCCCGCAATGCGAGGTCGCGCAGGTCGGCAAACGGCCGGATGGCGCGCGCTTCCTCGATGCGCAAGCCTGCTTCCTGCGACAGGCCCGACACCATGTTCAAGCCGAGCCGCACGGCTGTCCGGCTGCGCCCGGTGTCTTCGAGCACCGCTTCCCATTGGCTCGCCTGCACTTCCACCGGCAAGACTTCGACGCCATGCCGGCGCGCATCCTGCACCAGCTGCGCCGGCGCATAAAAACCCATCGGCTGCGAATTCAGCAGCGCCGCGAGGAAGGCTTCCGGCTCGTGGCATTTCAGCCAGCTGCTGGCATAGGCGAGCAAGGCGAAGCTCGCCGCATGGCTTTCAGGGAAGCCGTATTCCGCGAAGCCCTGCACCTGCTGGCAAATCTGTTGCGCGAACTCTTCCGAATAGTCGCGCGCGAGCATCCCCTGCGTGAGCTTGTCCTGGAATTTATCGAGCTGTCCCTTGCGCTTCCACGCGGCCATGGCGCGCCGCAGCTGGTCGGCTTCTCCGGGCGAAAAGCCGCCGGCCAGCATCGCAATCTGCATCACCTGTTCCTGGAAGATCGGCACGCCCAGCGTGCGCGACAGCGCCTGCTCTACTTCGGCGCTGGGATAGGTGACCGGCTCCAGGCCCTGCCGGCGCTTGAGATAGGGATGCACCATCCCGCCCTGGATGGGACCGGGGCGGATGATCGCCACTTCAATCACCAGGTCATAGAAAGTGCATGGCTGCATGCGCGGCAGCATCGACATCTGCGCCCGGCTTTCGATCTGGAACACGCCGACGGTATCGGCGCGGCTGATCATGGCATAGGTCGCCGGGTCTTCCGCCGGGATATCCTGCAATTCGAAGCGTTCGCCGCGCTGCTGCGAGATGAGGTCCAGTGCGCGGCGAATCATGCTCAGCATGCCCAGCGCGAGGATGTCGACCTTGAGCAGGCCCAAGGCATCCAGGTCATCCTTGTCCCATTGCACGACGCTCCTGTCCGCCATGGCCGCGTTTTCGATCGGCACCAGGCGCGACAGCTTGCCGCGCGCGATGACGAAGCCGCCCGGATGCTGCGACAGGTGGCGCGGAAAACCCAGCAGGGTTTGGGCGAGGCCGACCCAGTGCCGGGCAATCGGCGAATCCGGGTCCATGCCGCATTCCTGCAAGCGTTCGGCCAATGCCGTCTTGCCATCCCACCAGCGATGCGATTTCGCCACCTGGTCGACGATGCTCAGGTCCACGCCGAGCGCCTTGCCGACATCCCGCAGCGCGCTCCTCGGCCGGTAACTGATGACGACGCCCGTCAATGCCGCGCGCTGTCGGCCGTATTTTTCGTAGATGTACTGGATGACTTCTTCCCGCCGCTGGTGCTCGAAATCGACATCGATGTCCGGCGGTTCATTGCGCTCCTTCGAGATGAAGCGCTCGAACAGGAGATTGCCACGCGCCGGGTCGACTTCGGTAATGCCCAGGCAATAGCAGACGGCGCTGTTGGCGGCGGACCCGCGGCCCTGGCACAGGATGTGGCGGCTGCGGGCGAAACGGACGATGTCGTACACCGTCAGGAAGTACGGTTCATACGCCATCTCGCCGATCAGCGTCAGTTCATGTTCGACCTGCTGTTGCACGCTGGCCGGGATGCCATGGGGGAAGCGGTGCTGTGCGCCGATGTAGGTTTCCTTGCGCAGATAGCTCGCTGCGGTTTCGCCCGGCGGCACCAGTTCATCCGGGTATTCATAGCGCAATTCATCCAGCGAAAAGGTACACAGATCGGCTATCCGGATCGTCTCGGCGAGTGCGGCCGGCGGATAGATATTCCCCAGCCGCAGCCGGGAACGCAAATGCTGCTCCGCATTCGGCGCGAGTTCGAAGCCGCACTCGGCAACCGGCTTGCACAGGCGAATGGCGGTCAGGATGTCCTGCAGGGGCTTGCGCGAACGCACATGCATGCACACATCGCCGGTGGCAGCGACGGGCAGCCCGAGATTCTGTGCAACCTGCTCGATCACATAGCGGTGCTGCACATCGCGCGCCTGGTGCAGCAGGGTCAGGGCCAGCCAGGCACGGCCGGGAAAGGCGGTGCGCAGCCACTGCGCCTGCTGCTGCAATTCCGCTTCCCGGATGCGGTAAGCGGGAGCGAGGAGCACGAGGCAGCCGGGCATGCCGCGCAAGTGCGCATGCGGCTTGTCGGGATGAGTGAAGTCCGCCAGCGTGATGCGGTAACTGCCCTTGTCCGCCCGCGTGCGCCCGAGCGTGATGAGTTCGCACAGGTTGCCGTAGCCTTCGCGGTTTTGCGCCAGCACGATGAGCGTGAAGACGGGCCGGCCGGTGTCGTCGGTCACCCGGAACTGGCTGCCGACAATCAGGTGCAAGCCGAGCTTCTTCGCTTCGACATGGGCGCGCACGACGCCGGCCACCGAACATTCATCTGTCGGCGCAAGCGCGCGGTAGCCCAGTTTCGCCGCCCGCGCCGCAAGCTCTTCCGGATGGGAAGCGCCGCGCAGGAAAGTGAAGTTGGAGACACACTGCAATTCGGCATAGGCCGGCAGGATTTCGGGCATGGCTGCCATGGCTTATCCGAAGAGACCATGCAGGTACCAGCGGATGTCATCTCCCTGCCGCTCGCGGTAAATCCAGTACCAGGCCTGGTCCGCGCCCTGAGCGATGAAATAATCCCGCACCACCAGCCTGCCATCCCACCAGCCGCACTCGATGCGTTCCGGGCTGCCCGCCAGGCGCAGGGGCGAGCCATAAAACGGCCGATGCTCGCGCAGCATCAGTTCGACGGGCGAGGCGAGCAGCCAGAACGGGCGTTCATATGCCGGCAGCTCCGGCTGCTTGGAACGAATTTCAATTTGCGATGGGGAAGTAGGGTGCGCCGCGCGCACCATGTCATCCCGGTGCGCACGGCGCCCCCTGCTTTCCGTCCCTTTCAGGCTTGCGGAAATCGCCGTGGCAGCGAGGCCGGCAGGCTGCCAGCGGTTGCAGGCTTCCGGACGATGGTCCGCATGCAGCGCAGGCATCAGCACATTATCGCTGCCCAGGCGGGCGGACAAGAGTTCGACCAGGCGGGCGAAGTCGGCAGGCGTGCCGCCCGGCTCGGGAAACAGCGATCCGGATGGCGCTGCCATCGCCGTGGTGTGGGTCGCTTCCAGCCGCAAGGCAATGACGGGCGCCGCCAGTTCGATGCGCCCCAGCCGTTCCTTGAGCAGGCGCGTCACATGCGCTTCCTGCCATGTCGCCTCGGCCAGCGCCAGTTCCAGCAAGGTTGGCGGTATCGCCTGCCGGCCGCGCTCATGCTCCAGTGCCAGGACCAGGCGCTCGACTGCCAGCTGCCGCGCCGCCAGCCATCCCGTCATTTGCAGGAGCAGGCGCCGCGCGCCGAACAGCAGCGCTTCCGCATGCTCGATGCGGTCCGGCAGTTCCAGCCGTGTGGAAAAGACTTCCGGCGCAACAATCCAGTTGAACATTTCCGGCGCCTCGCCATAGGCCCGATCCAGCGCATCCAGCACCGCTTCATTGCAGCGCCGCTTCAGGCCGGCGCGCGGCAGGCGCCGCACATCGCCCAGGGTCCGGCAGCCGATGCCGGCAATCCAATCCGCATAAGGTTCCAGCGCTGGCAGGAAATGGCAGGGAATGCGGTCGAGCCTGTGCATGAGCGTGGCCAGCTTGACGGCGCGGCGCCGGCGGATTGCGGCACCAGTTGCCTGCGCAAGCAGCCATGCCCCCTGGGCGGTGGGCGCCAGGGCCAGGCGGGCCGTGAATCCGAGTTCGCGCACATCCTTCTCTACCAGGCGGAACAAGCGGCGCAAGCCGCCGAAGGCGCGCAGGCTCGCGCTGATATCCATCATCAGGTTGTGCAGCGCCGCGAGCGCGACTTCCGGCGTGTACTGCAGCAGGCACAGGGCGATGCTGTCGATGGCCTGGCGCTCGCGCTGGGCATCGCGCTCGTAAAAGCGCGTATCGGGACAAAGGGCGAGTGCGCCATTGCGCTTCATGCCGGGGCGCACGCCGGCTTGCAGGGCGGCGCCGCTGGCGGCCAGCACGCGCTCCCGTTCGAGGACGGCATGCGGCCCCGGCTCAGACCAGCGCGGACGATAGGTCTCGAGGGGCAGCAGGGGAAGATGCACGCTGATCCACAAACGCATGGCTGGTCTCGGTGGGAAAGGAAGTTGCCGCCGGCATGCGCTCGAGCGGCACGAGGAGCGGTTCATCGCGGCGCGGGCCGCGCCGCTTCAGGATGTCGATGCGGATGCCGCCGGCTGCCGGCCGCAATGCCAGGCGCAGCGGCGCCGGCGACGCTTCCTGGGCGGCGGTCAGCGGGCGAATCATCCAGAACAGGGTATCCGCCGCTTGCGCAGCCAGATGCAGGCGGCGCAGGGATTCATGGCGGATATGCGGCTGCCACAGCACCAGTGCGCCGCAGGCCCGGTTGCGCAGGATTTGCTCGGCAGCCCACAAGGCATCGGCAGCACGGGAAGCTTTTATCCAGAGCATGCGCTCGACCGGAAAGGCTTCGACCGCCCAGGCCGCCGCCTGCGGCAGATGCGGCGGCTGGACCAGGGCCAGGGCGCGGCTTGCGCGCTGCCGCAGCGCCGGCTGCAGCAGGCGCATTTCCCCGATGCCCGGCTGCTGCGCCAGCAATTCGATCAGGGCGCCCGGCGGCCAGCCACCGTCCGGCAGTTCGCGATCGAGCAAGGCCTGTCCGGTGGCGATGGCCGCGGTGCGGTACGACGCCATCTGGTTCGCCAGCCAGACGTCGGGCAAGGCAGCGGCCACGCCGGCGGCACCGGACGCCGCAGCGAAAGAAAGAGGCAGGGTCATGTTGGACTTCTTGTAAGGAATGCTTGTTATGTTTTACTGTATAAATTTACAGTAGTTTACGCAAGCCCAACTTTGCGAAATGCATAAAAACTTATTCAGGAAAACTGTGGACAGGCCGTGGATAAGCTGTCGACAAGCTGTGGAGAACGCGGGGATAAGAATGGCAAGTCCATAACTGGCATGGCTTGCGCTGCTATTGATGAAAATCAATGCAGCAAGGCCGAGGGACTGTGGGTTTTTACAACGCCAGCGCGAGAAAATAACGCGCTCGTTTTTGGAAAGCCGGTTTCATGTTCCAGTCATATTTGCCCGCCATACTTGCGGCGGCATGGCGGCTGGCGACAAGGAAGTGCGCAATAGGCCTCCCTGCGCAGACATATTCGCTCACCATTTGTTACGGTCAACATTGCCCTCACTTGCTAAGCTTTCCATCCAACAATTTCAAGATTGGCACAACCATGGCTACTCCAGATATCCGCTCCGAAGCCGTCCTGATTGCAGAACAGGCCGCCTGGAAGCAAATTCAGAATCTGCAAAGGATCAGCTTTGAAAAATCCGGCTTGCTCGGCCTGATCGAATTGAATGAACTGCTGATCAAGAACTATCGCAATCTGGTGCATGGCGGCGATGCCGAAGGAAAGAACCGCCTTCTGGCACGCGGCATGACCGCCCTCACCTTCCTGACCGACCTGCTGCCGCAGATCGAACAGGAACTGGCCGGCAAGGCGAGCATGAACCTGCTCTTGTCCTGCCACGAGGAAGAAGCCGACGAATGCAGTGACGCCCTTGCATGACTGGCCCATATTCCTTTCAGCCCTCAAGCCCCAGAACCGACAAATAAAAAACATGCATCCTCATTTCTCTCTCGTTCCACTGATTTCACTCATCGCCGGCATCCTGATACTGGTCCGGCCCAAGCTGCTCAGCTTCATCGTTGCTTTTTACCTGATCGCAGTCGGCCTGATCGGCTTGCTTGGCCTGGGCAATCTGCGCTTTCACTAGCAGCTTTGCCACTATGGCTGCCTGCCTCGGCTCAGATTGAAACAGGGATGAACTTTTCCGGGGATCAATTGCTCAAATTCAACTATGATTGATTGGTCTTTCTTTACCGGCGGCCTCGGCGCCTTCGCACAAACCGAATTCGGCCGCATTCTGGCAACCCTGCTGACAGTCGCCGTAGGCGCGCTGGCCTGGCGCATTTTCAGGGAACGCAACTTCGCCGAAGTCGGCGGCCATGAAAACAAGGAACTGCGCCGCGAGAATTTCGTCCTTGCCAAGAACCTCATCTTCTGCCTGACGCTGCTTGCCGTCGTCTCGATCTGGGCGACCAAGATCGCCGGCGCCGCTCTCTCGCTGGCCGCCGTCGCCGGCGCCATCCTCATCGTCAGCAAGGACTTTTTGGCCAACATTCTCGGCTCGGCCGTTCTCGCCGCATCCCGCCCCTATCGCGTTGGCGACTTCATCGAAATGGCCAACGTGCGCGGGCGCGTCCTCGATACCGACCTGTTGGTGACGACGATTGCCGAAACCCTGGAAGGCCATCAGCTGACCGGCAGGACGGTATCCATTCCCAACTCCCTCCTGCTGACCAGCCCGGTAAGAAACCTGACCGCGACCGGCACATTCGTGGTCAACCTGCTCAATGTCGTGGTGCCGTCTTCGGAAAACATTCCGCGACTGGAAAAGGCGCTCCTGCAGGCGGCCAGGGAAGTATGCGATCCCTGGACGGAGGCGGCCAATGCCCATCTCAAGAGCATCGAGTCGCGCGAATTCATCGACCTGCCGTCGGCCGAACCGCGCGTGCTGCTGCAACTGCACGACGCCCAGGAATATACGCTGGCGCTGCGCTACACCTGCCGGCCGAACGACCGGGTGAAGGTGGAGCAGGACATCCTGCGCCGGTACCTGTGCTATCGCGAAGGGCCTGCAATGGGCGCCAGCGTGGCGAAGATGCCGCTCGCCGCCGAGGCATAAGCCCAACTCGTTTTTTCATCGCCGGAAGAGCGACCGGCCAGCATGAAGCCTCACGCCCACACCAGGCTGCAATCAGCGGATCGGCATCACAATGGATTGCGGCCTGCGCTCAATGCTTCTCGATGCCCGGCAGCTTGCCGTCCCTGGTGCCGGGCAAAATTCCCATGTGGCTGAGAAGCCGGTTCGCCAACGCGACCACCTACCCTTTGAGTCAGGCTTCATCGGGCAGCGCGTCGCGCGTGCCTCGCTCTGCAAGAAACCAAGGCTGCTTCGGCCTGCTATGGCTTAGATAAGCATTAGATGTAAATCAATATCTCGCCGGATTGGCCGTTCTAGTTCAATCAATCGATTGCTTTATCCATCGAGCCGCGTAGGATCTTGTCAAAACATCTACAAAGGGCAAGGCGATGGAGACAAGCAAACCCTGGCTCAAGGACTATCCACCGGGCATACCGGAAGGGATTGATCCCGGACGGTATCACTCGGTGAACCAGCTGTTCGAGACAGCTAGCCGCAAGTACCGCGACCTGCCCGCCTTCACGAACATGGGGCAGACGATCACGTATGGCGAGCTCGATCAGCTCTGCAACGGATTTGCCGCATTCCTGCTTTCCCTGCCGGGCATGGCCCGTGGCGAACGGGTCGCGATCATGCTGCCGAACCTGCTGCAGTACCCGGTGGCGATCTTCGGCATCCTGCGCGCGGGCCTGGTGGTCGTCAGCGTCAATCCCCTCTATACCGAGCGCGAGCTCGAACATCAGCTGAAGGATTCGGGGGCGCGTGCCATCCTGGTGCTGGAAAACTTCGCGGCCAAGGTCGAAAAGGTGATGCGGGCCACCGAGCTCAGGCATGTGATCGTGACCCAGATCGGCGACATGCTCGACATGCCGAAGCGCCTGTTGGCCAATATCGCCGTGCGCCATGTGAAGAAAATGGTCCCGAGCTGGTATATCAGGGACGCGGTACCGTTCCGCCAGGCGCTGTCGGCCGGGCAGCAGATGCGGCGCTCCTATCCCGAGGCGAATGCCGCCGACATTGCCTTCCTTCAGTACACCGGCGGAACCACTGGCGTATCGAAGGGCGTGATGCTGACGCATGCGAACGTGGTGGCCAATGTCCTGCAGTGCAGCGCGTGGATCGGCAAGACCCTGCGCGAGCGCGAAGAAGTGGTGCTGACCCCGCTGCCGCTGTATCACGTGTTTTCCCTGGTGGCGAATTGCCTGACCTTCATGCCGCTCGGCGGCCTCAACGTGCTGATCACCAACCCGAAGGATCTGCCGGCCTTCGTCAAGACGATGCAGGCGTATCCGTGGACGGTCATGACCGGCGTGAACACGCTGTACAACGCGCTGGCGAACACACCCGGCTTCGACCGTGCATGCGCACGCAAGGCCAAGCTCGCGATCGGCGCCGGCGCGGCAATGCTGCGACCGGTCATGGAACACTGGACCTCGCTTACCGGCGTGCCGATGATCGAAGGCTACGGCCTGAGCGAAGCTACCGCGGGCGTTTGCATCAACCCCTTGGGCAAGCCCCGGCTCGGCTCGGTCGGGATTCCCCTGCCTTCGACCGACGTGCAGATCCGGCGCGATGACGACAGCCTCTGCGCGCCCGGCGAAGACGGCGAGATTGTGGTGCGCGGACCGCAAGTGATGAAGGGCTACTGGAAACGCCCGAAGGAAACGGCAGAGGTGCTTTCCGCCGACGGCTGGCTCAAGACCGGCGACATCGGCACCATGGACGAGAATGGGTGGGTCACCATCACCGACCGGAAAAAGGACATGATCATCGTGTCCGGATTCAACGTCTATCCGGCCGAAATTGAAGCGGTCGTCGCCACCCACCCTGGCGTGCTCGAAGCCGCAGCCATAGGGATTGCCGACGCCCATTCGGGGGAAGCGGTGAAGTTGTTCGTGGTGCCGCGCGATCCGAGACTGACCGCAGCCGATCTGCTGGCCCATTGCGGCAGCAACCTCACCCGCTACAAGATTCCGAAGCAGATCGAGTTTCGCTCCGAGCTTCCCAAAACACCGATCGGGAAGATACTGCGCCGCGCATTGCGCGAGACCGCGGCGAGATAGTTTTCGCCTGTGCGCGGAAGCCCTTTACGCGCATGATGACGGCTGAAGCAAAGGGCGTTTTCATTTTTGGAGTAAACATGTCTGTCAATGAACTGATCAGGAAAATGCCTGAGGCGATCAATCCTGCCGCCACCGCGAACATGCATTCCACCATCCAGTACAAAATTACGCAACCGATGTACCTGGTCATCGATGACGGCAAATGCACCGCACACGACGGTCTGGCCCCATCCCCCGACCTGTCACTGATCATCAGCGATGAAAACCTGGCAGCCATGCTGAAGGGTGAATTGAACGGCATCTCCGCCTTCATGAGCGGCAAGCTGAAAGTCGAAGGCGACATGATGCTGGCGCAGCGCCTGCCGAGCCTGTTCGACACGAGCAAGCTGTCCTGAGGCTCTCGGCCAAGGCCAAAAAAATGCCGGCCGGTTTTGTACCGGACGGCATTTTTCTTGTTACGGTTACTGTGTTTGCTGCGGCGGAGAAATCTCCGCCAATAGTCGCCCGGGCGCGACCTGATCCCCCACGCCAACCAGCAGGCTCCCAACCTGGCCGTCGATCTCGGCCAGCACGCCATGCTCCATCTTCATTGCTTCGATCACCAGCAGGACCTGGCCGGCCTTCACCTGCGCGCCCTGCTCCACATGCAGCGCCACCACCTGCCCGTTCATCGGAGCGACCACCTGCCCGCTGCCGGCGCCGCGCCTGTCGCCCGCTGCCGGTGCATAGGTGAGATCGATCACTGCATGCTCGTTCCCATCCAGCGCAAAGTGCAGCGTCGTGCCAGCCCCTGCATGGAAGGCATGCCGGGTTCGGCCGTCGACGACCAGGGCCGTTTCATGCGCGCCGAGAACGGTCGCCGACATCGTGGTCGATTTTCCTTCCTGCTCCACCTGCCATGACCTGCCCGGCAGGGTCGTTACCTGCAACGCGATCTTTGCGTCGTCGAGCATGAAGGTGCGAGGCTGGGGATAGGAAAAGCTGCTCGACCAGCCTTGCAATTCCAGCGGATAGCGCGACTCCACCGCTGCCGTTTTTTGCAGCGCCAGCAGTACGGCAGCGATGGCAGGGGCCGTGTCGTCGGGGGCTGAGGTACGCGCTGCCGCCGGGAAGTGGGTTTCGATGAAAGCTGTCGTGCCCTGTCCGGCCGTGAAGGCTGCATGGCGCAGGCAGCGCGAGAGGAAATTCCGGTTGTTTTTTACGCCGAGCAAGGCGCATTCATCCAAGCCGTGCGCGAGGCGGCGCAGGGCATCCGCGCGATCGCTGCCATGCGCAATGACCTTTGCGACCATCGAATCATAGTAAGGCGGGATCGCCGCCCCGTCTTCCAGCGCATGGTCGCAGCGCAGTGACGTTGGCGGCCGCCAGTGCGCGACTGTGCCGCTCTGCGGCAGGAAGTCCTGCTGCGGATCTTCCGCACACAGGCGCACTTCGATCGCATGTCCGCCGCTGGCAAGCCGCGCATCGATCTGCGCCTGCGCCAGCGGCAGTGTAGCGCCCTGCGCCACGTGTAGCTGCCATTCCACCAGGTCGACGCCGGCAACCGCTTCCGTCACCGCATGCTCGACCTGCAGGCGCGTGTTCATTTCCATGAAATGGAAATTGCCGTCGCCGCCGAGCAGGAATTCCAGCGTTCCGGCACCGACATAGCCGATTGCCTTCGCTGCGGCCACCGATACCTGGCCCATGCGAGCGCGCAGTTCCGCCGATACCGCCGGCGAAGGGCTTTCCTCGATCAGCTTCTGGTGGCGGCGCTGCACCGAGCAGTCGCGTTCGCCGAGGTGAACCGCATTGCCGTGCATGTCGGCGAATACCTGGATTTCGATGTGGCGTGGCTCGACGATGGCTTTTTCGAGGATCAGCTCGTCGCTGCCGAAAGCGCTTGCCGCTTCGGAACGCGCGGAGCGCAAGGCCGGCATGAAATCATCGGCGCGATCGACCCGCCGCATGCCGCGCCCGCCGCCGCCTGCGGCAGCCTTGATCATGACCGGATAGCCGATCAGCCCGGCTTCTTCCAGCATGCGGGCATCGGACTGGTCGGCGCCCTGGTAGCCCGGCACGCAGGGCACGCCCGCCTGACGCATCAGGAGCTTGGCGCCCGCCTTGTTGCCCATGGCGCGGATCGCATCGGCGCCGGGGCCGATGAATACCAGGCCGGCATCGGCACAGGCCTGGGCGAAGTCCGCATTCTCGGCAAGGAAGCCGTAGCCCGGATGGATCGCGTCGGCGCCGGTGCGCCGCGCAGCGTCGAGCAGCGCCGGAATGTTCAGGTAGGAAGCAGCAGGCGGCGCGGCGCCGATATGCACGGCGGTGTGCGCGGCCCGCACATGCGGCGCGTTGCGGTCCGCATCGGAATACACCGCGACGGTACGATAACCGAGCCGGTGCGCGGTACGCATGATGCGCAGCGCGATTTCACCGCGGTTCGCCACCAGCACGGAATGGAAGCGGGCGGCACTCATGCTTTCTTCTTGCCCGGCAGGATGTTCATGTACTTGCAAATGATGCCGAGCATGACTTCATCGGCGCCGCCGCCGATTGATATCAGCCGCCCATCGCGGAAAAAGCGCGATACCGGGTTTTCCCAGGTGTAACCCATGCCGCCCCAGAACTGCAGGCAACTGTCGGGCACGATGCGCGCAAGACGGCCCGCCTTGAGCTTGGCCATGGAGGCAAGCTCGGTCACGTCCTGGCCGCCCACATACAGTTCGCAGGCGCGGTAGACCAGGGCACGCAGCGATTCGACTTCCGTCTTCAGCTCCGCCAGGCGGAAATGCACCCACTGGTTATCGATCAGAGGCATGTCGAAGGCCTTGCGCTCGCGCGCGTATTCGATCGTCACATCGATGCAATCCATCATTCCCTGCATCGCGTTGGCCGCGCCCCACAACCGCTCTTCCTGGAATTGCAGCATCTGATAGAGGAAGCCCTGCCCTTCTTCGCCGACGCGGTTGCGCCGCGGCACGCGCACATTGTCAAAGTAGATGAGTCCGGTATCCGAGGAATTCATGCCGATCTTCCGGATCTTCTTTCCGACCGAGATGCCCTTGGTATTCATCGGCACGATGATCAGCGACTTGTTGCGGTAGCGCCCCTCGTCGGAAGTATTGGCCAGCAGGCACATCCAGTCGGCCTGCAGGCTGTTGGTGATCCACATCTTGCTGCCATTGATCACATAATCGTCGCCATCCTTGCGCGCCGTGGTCTTGATCGACGCCACGTCGGAGCCGGCACCCGGCTCGGAAACGCCGATGCAGGCGACGGCCTCGCCGCTGATCGCCGGCGCGAGGAATTCCCGGCGCAACTCATCCGAGCCGAAGCGTGCCAGCGCGGGCGTGGCCATGTCGGTTTGCACGCCGATCGCCATCGGCACGCCGCCGCAGCGGATATGTCCGAGCGCTTCAGCCATTGCCACGGAATAGGAATAGTCGAGCCCGAGGCCGCCATATTCGGCCGGCTTGGTCACGCCGAGGAAGCCCTGCGTCCCCATCTTTCTGAACAATTCCTTCGCCGGAAAAATTTCCGCCTCTTCCCATTCATCGACGAAGGGATTGATCTCGTTGTCGATGAAGCGCCGCACGTTGCGCTTCAGTTCCTGGTGTTCATGGGTGAATTGCATTGCCGTCTCCTTGTTCTTGATATTGGAAGTTTTTCAGTTCGACATTAAGGACGCGCTACGCCGAACTGCACCGGATAAAGCTTGCGCCGCCGGCTTTCCTCGCAAACCGACAAGACGATCGCCAGCACCTTGCGCGTATCGCGCGGGTCGATTACACCGTCGTCCAGCAGGCGCGCTGAAATGTGCGTAGCGCTTGTCTGCTTTTCAAAGGTGTCGATCACCATCAGGCGCATCGCCTCGATCGAATTCCTGTCCACTTCCAGGCCCTTGCGGCGCATGCTGCCTTCCATCACGATCGCCATCGTGTTGGCCGCCTGTTCCGGTCCCATCACCGCGGTGCGCGCATTCGGCCAGGTGAAGCAGAAGTCAGGGAAGAAACCACGCCCGGACATGCCGAAGTTGCCGGCGCCGAAGGATGCGCCGCAATGCACGGTAATGCGCGGCACGGTGGCATTGGACATAGCCTGGATCATTTTCGAGCCATGCTTGATCATGCCGGCCTGCTCGGACGCCTTGCCGACGATGAAGCCGGTGGTGTTCTGCAGATACAGCAGGGGCGTGCCGGACTGGCAGCAGGCCTGGATGAAATGCGTGACCTTGTTGGCGCCGGCCGGATCGAGCGGCCCGTTATTGCTGATGATGCCGATGCGCATGCCACATACCGCGGCATGGCCGGTCAGCGTGGCGGGTCCATAGTTGGGCTTGAATTCCAGGAAGTCGGAATCATCAACGATGCGCGCAATGACTTCGCGCATGTCGAGCGGCTTCTTGTGGTCGGTGGAAGCGATGCCCAGCAATTCCTCGGCGTCGTAACGCGGCGGTACATATTGCCTGTTCGGCGGCGGCAGGTCGCGGTTCCAGTCGAGCGTAGCCATCAGTTCGCGCGCGATGCGCAATGCATCCGCGTCATCTTCCGCCAGGTATTCGGCCAGACCGGATGTGGTGGCATGCATTTCGGCGCCGCCCAGTTCTTCCTCGGTAGCGACTTCGCCGGTCGCTGCCATCAGCAGCGGGGGGCCGGCGAGAAAGGCCTGCCCCTGCTGGCGCACCATCACCACGTAGTCCGACAGGCCCGGCATGTAGGCGCCGCCAGCGGTGCTCGGCCCGTGCACCACGGTCAGCACCGGCAGGCCGGCCGCCGACAGGCGCGCCAGCCAGTAAAAGCCGCTGCCGCCGAGGACGAAGGTTTCCACCTTGTAGTTGAGCAGGTTGGCGCCGGCGCTTTCGACCAGGTGAATGAAGGGCAGCTTCTGCTGCAATGCGATCTGCTGCGCGCGCTGGAATTTCTCCACGCCCATCGGCTGCACCGCGCCGGCTTCGATGCCGGCATCGTCGACTGCGATCATCGCGCGCACGCCGCTGACATAGCCGATGCCGATCACCACGCCGCCGCCCGGGATGGACTTCGCAGGATCAGGCTTGTCGAGGCAGAAGCCGGCAAGCGTCGACAATTCGAGGAAAGGCGCGCCCGGGTCGAGCAGCCGCCCCAGTCGCTCGCGCGGCAGCAGCTTGCCCTTCTTTGCAAAGCGCTCGCGCGAGGCCGCCGACTTGTCGCGCGTGCGGCGCTCCAAAGTGCGCAGCTGCTCGACCTGCTCCAGCAGGGCAGCACGGTTCTTCTGAAAGCTTTCGCGCTGGACTGCGATGCGGGATTCGATGGCAGGCATTATTCCGGCTCCCGTTCCGCCAGCACCTTCGGCATGCGCGCGAGGTGAAAACCGTTGAAGGGCGCGGTCTTGCGCTGCATCTCCAGCGGGAATCCGGTGCGCACATTCGGCCGGCCGCCGTCGACCCGCAGTACCGCGCCGGTAATGAAGGAAGCAGCTTCCGACAGCAGGAACACGATTGCCGCCGAGATTTCCGCTTCGGTTGCCATGCGCTGCAGCGCGCACTGCTTGCCGGCCTGCCGGATCAGCTCGGCCATTGCAGGTGGATAGGCATCGAGTCCGGACGACGCGACATAGCCCGGCGCCACCGCGTTGACGCGCACGCCGTAGCCCGCCCACTCGAAGGCGGCAGTCTCGGTAAAGTTGATCATGCCGGCGCGCGCCGCGCCCGAATGACCCATGCCGGGCATGCCGCCCCACATGTCGGCCACGATATTGACGATGGCGCCGCCGCTGCGCTGCATGGCCTGGTTCAGGCATTCGCGCGCCATCAGGAAGCCGCCGGTCAGGTTGGTCTGCACCACCGCTTCCCATCCCTTTTTGGAAATGCCCCTGAGGAGCGAAGGAAACTGGCCGCCGGCATTGTTGACCAGGCCGTCGACGTGCCCGTGTTCGGCCACGATTTGCGCGACCAGCGCTTTCACGGTGTCTTCATCACGGATGTTGCCGGGATAAGAACGGGCGCGGCCGCCGCTTTCCGCAATTTCTGCGGCCACCGTGACCAGCTTTTCCGGTGTCCTGCCGACCAGTGCGACGGTGGCGCCGAGCGCGGCCAGTTCATGGGCGACGCAGCGCCCGATGCCGCTGCCGCTACCCGTCACGATCACCAGCTTGCCATCGAACAGCCCGGGCTTGAAGATTGAGCAATACACAGTGCGTCTCCTTTTTTATGCGTTCCTACGGATGAGGATGCGGCGTGGCGTTCAGGCCCAGCCAAGCTGTCGTGCCGCCAGTTCGGTGAGCACTTCCTCGGCACCCCCGCCGATCATGTTGACTTTCACTTCCCGGTAAATCCTTTCCGATTTCATGCCACGCATGAAACCCATGCCACCGAGGATCTGGACCGCGCTGTCGGCGCAGAACTGCATGGTCTGCGCGGCGAAATTCTTCAGCATGCAGATTTGCGGGATCGGCGATTCGCCCTGCTCCAGCCTTGCGGTGAGGTCGAGGATCATGGCGCGGGTGGCTTCGATGCGCGTGGCCATTGCGACCAGCTTGTGCCGCACCACCTGATGCCCGACCAGGCGCTTGCCAAAAGCGGTACGGCCGGAAGCCCAGTCGGATGCCTCGTCCAGGCAAACGCGCGCAAAGCCATATGCCTGCATGGCAAGCGCGAGCCGCTCCTGATTGAAGTTGAGCATGAAGATCGGGAAGGCGCCGTTTTCTGGTCCGAGCCGGTTGGCGACCGGCACGCGACAATTATCGAAATGCAGCTGCGCCGTATCCGAGCACCACCAGCCCATCTTCTTGAGCGGCGTGCGTGTAAGACCCGGACTGTTGCCTTCGACCAGCAGCGCGGATACGCCGCCGGCGCCAGCGCCACCTGTGCGCGCCGCTACCGTGATGTAGTCGGCGCGCATGCCGGAAGTGATGAAGGTCTTGCTGCCATTGAGGATGTAGTAGTCGCCGTCGCGCTCGGCGCGCAGCCGCAGGTTGGCGACATCCGAGCCGCCGGAAGGTTCGGTCACGGCGAGCGCGCTGATCTTGCGCCCGCCAAGGATCTCGGGCAGCACGCGCGCTTTCAGTTCCGCCGATCCGCCGGCGACGATCGGCGGCGCGCCGATGGTATGGCTGAACAGTGATGCCAGCAGGCCGCCGCTGGCCGCGCGCGTCATTTCCTCGATCATGACCAGGCCGTGGAACAGGTGGCCGGACGTGCCGCCGTACTCTTCTGGAAAGCCGAGTCCGAACAGTCCCAGTTCCGCGGCGTGGCCATAAAGCTCGCGCGGAAACTCGCCGGCCTCATCCCATGCATCGACGTGAGGCAGGATTTCCTTGTCGACGAAACGCCGCACGGTTTCGCGGAAGGCCCGGTATTCTTCATTATTGCAAGGTGCCAGAGGGGGCAGTGTCGGGTACATGATTGATCCCTTGGTGGATTGCCCTGGCCTGCTTTCCATTGTTCGGCAGCGGGCCGCGTGGTGTGGCAGGCGCTGCTCAGCGCCCGCTCCAGTTCGGCCTGCGCTTTTCGATGAACGCCGCCATCCCTTCCTGGAAATCCTGGGTCAGTGCAAACAGGCCGATCTGGCTTTCGGTAAAGGCCATCGAGGCTTCGAAGGGCATGGCCTCGATCTGCTTGATGGTGTACAGGCCGCGGCGGATCGCGGCGGGCGACTTGTCCAGCAAGCGCGCCAGCAGCCAGTCGAGCTTGGCATCGAGATCATCCTCGGCAAGATGATTCACCAGCCTGTAAGCCAGTGCCTGTTGCGCATCGATGGTTTCACCCGTAATGCACATTTCGGTCAGTACGCGCCGCGGCAACTGATGCTGGAGCACGGACAGGACCTGGGCCGGGAACACGCCGACCTTGACTTCGGGCAGGCCGAACACGGCATTGGGGCTGGCCACTGCCATGTCGCACATGGCCAGCAAGCCCATGCCGCCGGCGAGGCAGGCGCCGTTGACGCGTGCAATCAGCGGGACGAGGCAGCGCCGCGACTGGCGCAAGAGGTCGGCCAGCCATTGATGCGGCTCCGAATAGTCGAAGCGGAAGGAAGGCTCCCGCAGGTCCGCGCCGGAACAGAAGGCACTGTCACCGGCACCGGTGATCACGACAGCTCGTACCTCCCTGCTCTTGCCGGCATTTTCCAGTGCCTGCATCAGGCCGGCGAGGACATTGGCGTTGATGGCATTGCGCCGTTCCGGCCGGTTGATCGTCACATGCATGACGCGGTCCCGCACTTCTACCAGCAAGTCGTCGTTCATCCTGTCTCCCATCCCCATTCAGTCGGTTCAAGCGGGCCCTTGCCATTGTTTTTTTCGGGACGCCTTGGTGGGCAATCATTTTTGGCTGGCAGTGACAAAGGTGGTGAGGCCATCCTAAGTCAATCGCTTGCTTTGCTCAAACCGATTCCCATGACATCCCGGCCCGAATGCGTTTCGCATGATTTACATCAACACCTGCCTGTTTTCGCATCAGTACCGAACAGTGACTCCTGGCAGCATTTCTTTACCGTTATTGAGGAAAAACAAGATTTGCGCAGAATCCGTGTGAACCATGGGCCTCAATCAATCGGTTGCTTTACTATCTGCCAACCCGGATCGCCGTTTCGGTTCCTGCGAGTTCATTACAAGGATGAGACCCATGAGCGAGAAAGCCATCATCACCTGTGCCCTGACCGGCGTCCTCACCGATCCTGCCCAGCATCCGGTGCCGGTGACGCCGGAAGAAATGGCACGCGAAGCGAAAGCCGCTTTCGATGCCGGGGCGACCGTCATGCACGTGCATTTCCGCAACCAGCAACCGGGCATGGGGCGCTTTCCTTCATGGGAGCCGCAAGTCGCATCGGATATCGCACAAGCCATTCGTGAAACCTGTCCCGGCGTGATCTTCAACCAGTCCACCGGCGTCGTCGGTCCCGACATCAGCGGGCCGCTGGCCTGCATGCAGGCGATTCGCCCCGAAATCGCAGCCTGCAATGCGGGTTCGCTGAACTATCTCAAAGCGACAGCAGCAGGGAAATGGGCCTGGCCGCCGATGCTGTTTGACAATCCGGTAGACAAGATCTCGTCCTTCCTCACGGGCATGCGCGAAACCGGCACCCTGCCGGAATTCGAATGCTTCGATGTCGGCATCGTGCGCTGCGTCGAAATGTTTGCGAAAACCGGCATGTATGCGGGAAGCGCGCACTACAATTTCGTCATGGGCGTCGAGTCCGGCATGCCGGCCGATCCTGCGCTGCTGCCTATCCTGACCGGCCTGATACCTGCCGGCAGTGCATGGCAGGTGACGGCCATCGGCCGCGACAACATCTGGCCGCTGCACCGGCGCGCAGCCGAGATGGGTGGGCATCTGCGCACCGGCCTGGAAGACACCTTTTATCTGCCGGACGGGCGCAAGGCGACCTCCAATGCCCAACTGGTCGAGGCGATCGCGTCTTATGCCCGCAAAGCCGGACGCGAGATTGCCGATGTCCATGAAGCGCGCCGGATGATGGGCCTGGCACCTTCCGCAGTTGCCGCGGCCTGAATGGAGAACCGGCACGCTGGAGCAGCACCGCAAGCATGCCCCTGAATTGTTAAGAGATGAAAAACCTGAAAGACATGCCCGTGCAGCTCAGTTCTGCAAAATCCCGGACTCATGAGCAAAACCTGCAGACACAGCCGCAGCAGGAGCAGTACCCGCGTCAGGAAGAGGATAGCCGCCGCAGCGAGCTGATTACCAAGTCGGCCCGGCTGTTCCGGGAAAAGGGCTACGAGAAAACTACCGTTCGCGACATCGCTGCCGCTGCCGGCATGCAGGCCGGCAGCTGGTTTTATCATTTCAAGACCAAGCAGGACATCCTGGTGGCAGTCATGGAACAGGGCATGACCCGTTCGCTGCAAGACATCGAAGCCATCCTTGCCCGCGGCCTGCCGCCGCGCGAAACGTTTCGCCAGCTGGTGCGGACGCATCTGCAAACCCTGCTCGCCCCGAACAATGATTTCATCGCAGTCCTGCTTTACGAAGGCCGCTCGCTGGACGAACAGGCGCGCACCAGGATCGTTGCATTGACCGACCGTTATGAAGCGCTGTGGGACGGCGTGATCGAAGCGCTCCACAGTTCGGGCGAGTGGCCGTCGCCCACCAGGTTCGACCGGCTGTTCCTGTTCGGCACGCTGAACTGGACTGCTCAATGGTTCAGGAGCGGCGCCGGCACGAGCATCGAAGACCTGGCGGAGCAGGCCATCCAGTTCCTGTTGCGCGCGCCGCAAAAGCCGGTGGAATCCTGATCCTGCCCTTGCATTCGGCCGGATCGCTGCAGGGCAATGCCGGCGTGGACAAGGTGCGAGCTTGTTTTACCTGATGTCCTGCACCGACACCGCTTCCCCAAGCGCGTTGTAGCGCGTGCGCTTGTCCATCCTGCCATCCCTGTCGCTGTCGGTTTCGGAATACGTCAGCTTCCCGAGTTTGAAATAATCGATCTTCTGCGGCAGCCCTGTGGTCGGATTGATGTACTCGGTGGACATCACTACGCCGTTCTCGAAATTGGTTTTGAAATCCCGGTAGCCGTCGCCATCCGTATCGGTTTCGGTCAGCACCGGATTGCCTCGCCGGTACGTGGTCCTGGATTCGAAGATGCCGTCGAAATTGTCGTCGGTCTCCACCATTTCCACGGACCCGTCCCGGCCATACGTCGCGATGTAATCCGCCTTGCCATCCAGGTTGCGGTCGACTTCTTCCCTGACGACGCGACCGCCCGGCGCAGATGTCCAGCGGTCATCCAGCACGCCGTCATGGTTGTGGTCGATGCCATCCACACTGACCGGCGCGCGGTAGAAGGCATACGTGAGCAGGACCCCGGCGGCAAAGGCAGCAACGAGTGCGCGGAAGCGGTAACCCGAAGCGCTGCCCGCCTTGATCGAAGCCGCGGGTTTCGGCGCCTCGGCAGGCTGGGTCGCCTCCCATCGATCCACCAGGGATTTCGCCGCTGCATAATCTTCCTCCGCGACGACGACACGTACCAGCCCCGTGGCCGGGAGCTCACCCACGGCGCCCTGCAGGTACTCGCCTTCCACCCAGCCCGTGAAGCCTTCCTGCTTCAGCAGGTGGAGAATCATGTGCGCCTCGATGCTGTTGGAGGCCTGGTATAAGGTTTTCATCATTTCGTGATTGCGATGTCGGGTAATACGCTCATCTTGAACCAGGCAGCTTTCAATTCCTTTGCGGGGCCGGCAGCCTTTCGTCCCCGAATAACTCGCAGGATTCTCCCACGTAGCTCATAAAGCGGCGTGGGTCTTGACTCGTCAGCATGTCGGCACTCCGGCAATGAATTCTCCTCTTGTCGAGGCCTTTCAGATTCTGGCAAATCAAACGTCGTGGGAAGTATGCAACGAAGTGCCCAACTTTCACCCGCTTTTCTTTACTGAAAATATATTGCCGACTAACATGACGCAGCTTTTCATGCCCTCATAGCTAAAAACCAGGATCGGACATTCGATGAATAAGACTGCGCTTGCTTGCTCACTCCTTCTTTCTGCCTTGCTCGCAGCTTGTGGCGGGGGTGGCGGCGGTGATGGCAACAGCGCAGATAACGGGTACAACCCCATCCTTGATCCTGGCTACTCCAGTGCCGCGCAAGGCTTCTATGCAGGAACCACCTCAACCGGCTATGACATCAAGACCCTGATTCTGGAAAAAGATCAATACTTGTCTGTTTACGGGTATTCTCAGATTTACGATTTAGAGGCCTATGGGCTGATCCAAGGAAATGGCTTCGCCAATAACGGCAGCTACTCGGCTCGCAATCTGCGAGACTTCGATTTCAAGGGCGCGGTGGAAACACGCTCATTAAGCGCGAGCTATCAGGTACGTAGCAGTTTCAATGGGTCGTTATCAGACGGCGTCGACACTGCAACGTTCACCAGCGCGGTATTGCCCAAAACCGAGTACGACTATGATATGCCTGCCAATCTCGGCAATATCACAGGCGGCTGGTCTGTTACGGACTTGGAGGGTGCTGGATACGCGCTAACTGTGCTGACCGACGGAACACTTACTGGCTTCTCTAACGGTTGTAGCATCAATGGAACCATCGTCCCACGCTCTTCAGGTAAAAATGTATTTGATGTTGCCCTGAGCTTTGGCTCAACATGTAGCATGCCGAAAACCGTAAGCGGTGTCGCTGTAGAGTACCTTCTGCCAGGTGGCTCCAATCGCCAACTAATTATTGCCGGCGTAACTGACGGTCGTGACATGGCGGCTGCACTAGTCGGCAAGCGTCCCCGTTAAGCCGCGAACTCTTTCTGTTTCCGTGAAGGGGTACCAAGCTGGCTAGAATCGCCCCGATACTGTGCGAAAGACTGTTCCATGAAATAAAGCGAAATATCGCTCGTAAAACGCAGTGCGCACCCTCCCTACAGCACTGTTGTTAAAGCCATCGGCGCTCTACGTCCAATAAAGCTCTTCACACAAGCTAAGCGCATTCCAGCTCGCATGCACCAGCATGCCGGGATAAAGACTCTTCGATCGCAGCCTCAGATATCCGAAGAACAGGCCCATGGCGAAGTGACTGGGAAAGATGATCGGCAGGAGATGCAATACGCTGAACAAGGCGGCCTGGATCAGCCATGCTTCGCGGGCGCCGAGTACATGTTCCAGGGAACACTGAATCACACCCCGGAATGCGATTTCCTCCACTACCGCAGGCAGCACGCTGATCATCAGGAACATGGACCATAGCGGCCATCCATGCTCCAGGTAAGAAGCCGTAGCACGATAAAAGGGAACGCCGGCTTTTTCAATGAGCTGAAAGTATGCGGCCATTGCCAGCATGAATACCAGGGCGGATCCGGCAAGGCCGGATGCCTGGCGAAGACTGATCGCAGGAGCACGCAGCAAGGGCGATACATCCCGGCGGGTCATCATCAGGAATACGCCCGCAACGAGCGCATCGATACCGTTGAAGACCACATCCGCCCAGGGCGATGACGTAGACCGTGAGATTAATCCCAGCACCAACGAACTGCAGAGCAGCAGCCCGAACAGTTCGCCAACCTGCATAAGCGCATTCAAATGCGCATTGGCGAGCCCATTGACCTGAGTAACAGGCAGCCGAGTTTCAGTGCCCGAAGGAGACGCAGGCTCTGTCAGGTGACTATAACCACAGGCGGAACAAAACTGCGCTCCCAGCCGCAGCGCCTGCCCGCACGAACCACAGAAAGACTCAGGTTCGCCGGGCCGCAATTCAGGCATACGCAGACCGCAGTGTCAGCGCCGACTTGATGCCCTTCAGGAGAAAGGCAATCACGATGATCTTCATGATCATTCCTTGTGTCAGCGTGATGGGGTCGGCGATCGCGTTTCCGACAATGACCACCACATAGGTGGCGGTGGCGATCAGAATCGCGGCGAGTGGCGCACGCTTGCTCCAGAGCGCCAGGACACCCATTGTGGCCGCCAGGATCACATTAATGATCAGCACGCCCCACGGCTCCCACAGGAGTTGATTCGTCAAAGCTTCCACGGTATAGATCTCGCCATTAATCGGCGTGGACAATACCGCCTCCGGGTCCATGGATTGCAGCTTGCCGAGTGCCTCTTCGGATTGCATCTTCGTCACAAAGAACATGGCAATGCCCGACAACACAAACAGCACCGCCAGAATCTTCATCGCGCCCGAAGCATTCCTGACATGCTTTTTGTGCAGATAATCTTCAGCGGTCGGCATCGCATGGCCGCATGCACCGCAGAAGCGGTCGTAAGGTTTCGCAACAGCACTACATGAGGAGCACTTTATCGGCTTCTTCTCGCTCGCCACAATCATGTGTCCGTCAACCCGGAGCAGGATATCCGGATAGCCGACGTAGCTTTTAAGAATCTGGACCGTCGCGGCCCGGCCGTCCGGCAAGGCAAATGGAATTTCGGCTTTCTTTCGCAGACTGCGCTCGATATCCAGTCGCGTGCCATTGACAAGAATGCGCTTGCCGCCGAATACGCCGATCTTGAATTCGACGGTAGTGGCTGCATCCACCTCCCATTTCATTTTCATCGCTGCTCCCCTTCGCAGTAATTGGATTGGTATCTAATTTTTGTTTCTGGATTCGCTGCTTTAAAACCAATTGGAAAGCCGGGTGCTCCCAGGCGCAGCAATATGCGCCGCGCTCCCCTCGATACCAGGCATCAAGAGACGAAACACGCCATATTCCGAGGATAGGATGCAAGCACCAGACCTTCTCCAGCGATGCCGGCTGCCTTGATTCCCTTGCCGATTTCGCGCCCCATGTCGGTGGCCGCCTTGGTCATTGCTGCATCTATCGCCTGGATCACGGCTTCATGATATTTCCGCCCGGCTGCCGACTCGGCAAAGCTCAGGTACTTTTGGAAGTCGCGGTCCGAGACGGACTCATAGATCAACGCAAACGTGGTGACGCTGTATTCGCTGAACATCTTGACCATCTTCGGCTTCTGGGCCAGCAAGGTCTTTTTCAGCTCTTGAAGATCGGATTTCTTCTCGGGGCTCATGACGAGGGACATCCCATGCGTCATTCCAAGCGTGGTATTGATGACCACTGATGCGGAGGATTCACCGACGCGTGTTGCCTTGACAAACTGGTCGATGAGTTTTCGCCGCTTCGGTGAGAGCGCCTGCACCGCTTGCGCGGCCTGCTCCGGATCCGGCTGATGCTCGCCGGCCTGCTCTTCCAGTGCGGTCAAACGCTTGCCCAAATCCGTGGACAGCCACTTCAGGACACTGTTGATGTCCTTCTGCGACAGAGATGCGGCAAGCTGATTCTTGACTTCTTCTCTCAGCCGATCCGCGGCATAGTAGGTGGCAACCGCCTGGCGCACTGCCCACAGGTTGTCGTTCTTGTCGGCCTGCTTGTCCTGGTTCTGTGCCTGTGTCAGCCCAAGCTGAACCATGGGCTCGTATTGGGCGACCTGTACCCATATGCCGGATTGATGCATGAGGTCTTCCACGGACGACAGTGAAGCGCCGGGCTGGGCCATGGCGCTGCCCAGGGAAACCAGGAACGACATTAGAAATATGGCGGCTTTTTTCATTTCTTATTGACTCCCTCGGGATGACAGTGATTTGTTACTCAGATAGTGAACCGATATTGTTTCGGGCCGGTTGCAATGACTTTTCAAAGATGAACTGAAGCAAATGAATGAGGCGAGGCTGCGTTTTGCGCAAGGCCGTTTCATGCAGCCAGCCGCCTCGGGCTTGCACTAGCGAATCCTCTTCAGCAGCGAGGTCCGCACCTCGGATGGCGAGCCGCCCGTCTTCAGCGCTGCCGCAATGTCCTTGCGTTCGTCGACAACCTCTACGCTGGTGATCGCATTGAAATCGTTACGGTAGTAACGCAGCGTGCCGATGTAGACGGCCTTCGCATCCTTAGGCACGTCGAAGTAAAGGCCGCCCGGGAACCAGAGCTTGGCGTTGTCTCCGACATCGAGGTGGAACACGCCTCCATTCAAATAGGTGCGCTGGCGCTTGACCTTGACCATGAACGGCACGCCCCACTGCGCTTCGAGGCTGTCCTGGAAGTCGCCGAAGTCCATGTTCGCCGTGTTCACCGGCTGGAATTCGCCGCCGGTAGACATCCAGACGCGAGTCAGCATGCGCTTTTCACCGATGACGTTCCAGTGCGATCTCTGCTCGTACTCGGAATCGATCGGCGGAATCAGTTCCATCTTGCCGATGACGACCACTTCCGATGGGTCGGCTTTCAAGTCCGTCGTTTCGGGCAAGGCACGCGGCAGCGTGCATGCCGCGAGCGCCAGGCAGGCCAGGAGGGAAAGAATCGCTTTCATCGCACTTGCGCAAGCTCGCGCTTGAGCCGCTCGATGATGACCGGTTCTTCCACATCCTTGAGGATCTCTTCGAGCATCTCACGCTTGGATGGCGCATTGGCGGCAGGCACCACGCCGAACTTGCCCTGTTCAAACCATCCGGTCTTCACATGCTTCAGGTCGTACGAGCCCATGTGATAGACGCCGGGTGTCTTGATGACCACCGCGCCCACATCGTCGCCTTGCTTGCCGAACGAATAGGTGTAGATGGTGTTGCCGCAAAAGATGAGCAGGCAACGCTGACCGGATGCGGATTCGGTCTTGAATGAACCAACAGGGAGCGTTTCCGTGTAATAGAGATAGCCGTCCTTGAACTTCCTGACCGACGACAAATAGTAAGGCTCCTTGGTGAGCGGCCGGAATTGATAGATGTAGACCGCATGCAAGCGGCTGGCGTCGACATCGTCGATGTTCAGCCAGCCGTAGCCCACCGAACGGTCGGTAAAGTCAGTGACCCGTGGTCCGCTGGCACAGGCTGTGAGCAACAGCACGGATAGAACGAGCGCAAGACGCTTCAGCATTGAGAATTTTCCCTTTCTAAAAATAGCTGCAAATTCCACTTATAAATCCTGTTACAGGTATCTACCTGGTATTAGCCGTTTCTCAATGCCTAGCAGAGCCGCTTCCGAAATTGTCTATTAAGCTTTTTTTCGTTCTTTATTTTGCTGAACCATAAATTTGAAGATGGCATAAAAAACAAGATAGTCGCTGCCCCATACAGGACCGTCGCTACCCAGCCCAACCACCTTACTGCTTCATGATGTATGCCTGCTTGCTCCGACGTGAGCATGGTCAGTGTACCCAATACGAAAACTACAGCGTTCAAATTCCTTGCCCAGTTCCGCCCCAAATAAATCATGTACCCCAACAGAGCCACCAAACCTTGAAACACAAGGCCGGTATCGATAATTGCAGACTTGGATTGCTCTTCCGGCGCATATACTGCGTTTATCAATAGGGATGGAATTCCTATTAGCACGGCCAACAAATACAAAGTAAAACCGGCTTTTATGGATGTTGGTTTCTTCATCTTGGGGACATCCCTTTATTGGTCTTTTTCTTATTTTTCCTGCTCATCATTACACCCGATATTACTGCCCTCGCCCCATTTCTTATTCCTCGCCCAGTGCTCCTTCCAACGTCCCAAAAGGGCGGGAGAGTACCAGGTCAGTTTGGTCTTGTTGGCAGACAGGCGATCAATGTCCAGTGCCATGATGTAGTCGCCACCCGTTGGCACGTTATTCACCATTTTCATGTGGATGGTGGAAGTCTGGAGCGTCAGTTCTGCCCGCGAGTTGCTGATCCGATGGGTAAAAGGAATGTAAGTATCCCGGTACTGCATGGTCGTGACGCTGCCGGAAGAACTGGACATAGACTTGGTGATCCTGTAGCACTCCTGCCACCTGCGATCCAGAGACTGCACAACATCCTCAAAGCGCCGATTCACCGTGTAAGTATCCGTCAGCATCATCTTTGGACTATCGACGACAAACTTCGTGAATTCTTCCCTGGTCTTCGGCTGTTCAAGGGCCGCGCATGCTGATAGCGTGAGCACACCCGCAATAGTCATGATTTTCAGGGTTGCTCGGATCGTGGCTCCATTGGTTCGAATCATTATTACCTTCCTATAAATCAAATCAATTTTTTACAGAGCTACTGCGGTCACAAAAGATGCGAAGCAAATCGTTTCGTCGACGAGCAACTAATCGTGGCCTGCTCTTTATTACGTTATCGGGGATTTGCTTATGTAAGCATAGAACAACTCATTGTGGATCAAAGCGTAGCGTGCCGTTCAAAACAAGTGAAGTTCCAGGGGATGCTCCATAACCCGGGGCAGTCAGATTATTGAATGTGACGCCTGTTGCCGTAACAGTCGCCGTGCCCGCAGGTACCGTCAGCTGCGACCATTCACCGGACGCGCTATTCTCGCCGGTCATCTTGTTGATATCTACAAAATCAACGTTCCCTGAACTGTCTACATTTACGATTATCACGACATAGGGATACGTTACTCCTGCCGCCAGATTGATGTTGTACCACTGGCCCATCGAAGCTCCTCCGAGGCGGGTCCGGCCTGTGAACGATGTTCCGGCTTCCGCCGTACCTGAACCTGACAGGGTCAATGTGCCGTAATTGCCGCCGCTGCTGGTTGAAGGTTGCTGGGTCGACGTGCCCGGGTTAGAACTGGAATCGGAGCTACCGCCTCCGCCGCCGCAACCAGACAAGAGCGCTGATGCCAAGAAAACCGAAATAAGGCTGGAGATGATTGATTTCATGGTTGGTATTGTTCTTTCAGTCGAAGATTTGAATTTTTCGGCACCAACAGGTACCTATGTGTTGGATGACGAGGTCGGTTAAGTCTTACCGCCTCCCAACTTGGCAAGCCCATTCTGCGTTCATCAGTGGTAGCACATCAACCGGAAATGAGCGTTCTTGAGGTTGCAGTCTGTCCTTTACGCTAAGGCCGCCGCCCCAACTCAAGCATGCGTTTCCTGATCGCGGGCTCCCAGCCGCTGCCGGTGCTGGCCTTGTTCAGCCACTGCAGCATGTCCAGCTCGGTTGGGTGCTGCACCCTGGTGACGCTGTAGTTCAGCGTCTTGCCCATCTTTTGCAACAAGCTTTGCTGGTACTGGGAATATTCCAGGCTGCCGATATATTTGATCTGCCCCGGCTTGACCTCATACGTAAAACCTTCTTCGCGATGCAAGCCATGAAACAGCTGGCCGACGCGGAACGAGACCAGACGGTAAGTGCCGGGCTTCAGGTTCGGGACCACAAAATAATTGTTGTCCATGATGTAGCTTTCCTCGCCTACATTCCCGAAGCGCACCGCTTGCGCCTCATTCCGGAATTCCACGTTGCGCAGGTTCAGCACCAGTTTGTCCGGGTTGAGGGCGGGATCGCTCGGGTATTCCAGCCGGCCGATGATCATCCCCGTGTCGGTGCCTTCCTTTTTGGGCAGGCGCCAACTGTTGGCTTCGGGCTTGACGGTTTCACAGCCCGCCATTGACAGGGCAATGGCCAAGCAAGATGCCAGTGCAGCCAGCGGCTTTATGGGTACCATCGCACGAGTCTTCCTTACAAGTATTTAGTTTGAAGCTGGATGCTGGCTTCTGTAGGAGCAATTGCTTTTCTTTCGCTTAGCCGTAATCCTGTCTTGTCGTTCAATTTGTAGTTCGAGTCAGGATTTGTCTTTTACTCGGACTATATTGATCAGTCGGAAACTCGCGAATCCGAGGAGATGGCGAATAGCGCAATCTTGTTCCGTAAATCTCTCATCTGTAGGACAGTATCAAGCAAAGACGAAATATTCCTGCCCCGTTCCTACTTAGATCGCCAGCTCATTAAAACGAATTTGTTAAAGACGTATCGTGTGTAGCTGTGGAATGATGTGTGATACTAACCCTAAGCTTGCTGAACGCGGCCAGGCTATTCGCCCATGTACACCACGAATTTCTTTCCGGTCCAATACAAAGTTCCGCCCCAAGCCTCGCTCTTCCCGAAAAAAATGGCCTCACCAGCCTTTGGTGGCGGAGCTGGCAGTTCTTCAAGTTTTCTAATCTTGCCGGAGTACACCCACCAGTAGTCCATACCGGCCTCCGCGAGATCATCCGAAGATTCTGTTCCGAAGAACTCCACTTGGGTTCCAGCGAACACAATCTCCGACCTTTTATTAGCCCAACACACCAACATTCCGAGTTTTTTGTCGCGCGCGCGCTCGATCAATACAGCGAAATCCAATTTCCCATCTCCGTCTAAGTCAAGCCGAAGATAGAAGGGATTGAGCTTGTCAGATAGAGTGTAGAGCTCTTTGTCGTTTCTACGCTTTACACACTCATACAAGTTCTCAGGCCCGGAGAAAGCTAGACTCTCAGGTTTTGAAAAGTTCGTGCCCTTAGCAGACCCTTGTCCGAAGCTAGAGATTGGTAACGTAGTCGTTGCAACGATCGCGATGGTCAACAAATTTTTTCTAATCATGAGTTACCTAACCAATTCAGAAGTCCTGCGTTCATATAGAAAATCTTAAGAAGACGGTGAGCATGTGCAAAAGTCGTTTTTTATGCAATGCCTCCCATCTGCCAAGGCTTCGCCCTATGTGCATATGATTGTCATGAAGCGGCGAGTTCAAAATCATAAATAGGGGACAGACCACGATTATTCTTTTTGGTGCTGTCGCTCCCTAGGTCGGCCCGCCTTTCCCTTTACCACTCGCCGCCCCACCATTCTTTCAATCTCCGCCTGGAACCGGTTGGTACCCAATACATAGTTACC
>NZ_HE978635.1:126673-610123 GCF_000312045.1 Noviherbaspirillum massiliense JC206 | reverse complement strand
TGTCCCCTATTATTCTGCAACCATCGTCAGTGAACATCTCCTCTGTCGACTGCATCAAGCAAAGCGTAAAACCTAACCTCTTTCTTGCCTCGACCACGGATGGAACGAGAAGAATTTGTAATGAAGGCATGCCTTGTTTAAAGGCGCAACGGTGTGTGGAGCGCGCCCTACCCATACCATGTTGAGTCCGATGCTAAATATACTTTAGCTTTGTTTTAATTCCTTTTCAGTCTCTTCAAGTATGGCAAACAGTTTGTGCTGGTCTTCAGCGATAATTCCGAAATCCGCCATATGGGTTACACATCGTCTAAGTGCGTCAATAATTAATCCAATTCTCCGCACTTCTGATCCGACCAAAAAATCTTGATGGTCAATCTTCAATCTAAACTCTAAAACTTTTCTTTTCGTATGCTTTCGCTTTATCTCTTGATAATCAGGGTGATCCTGGTGTCGAACGATTGCTATAAATGCCCATTCGATAAACGTCGTTGAAAGAGAAGAGTTAGCTAATTTTCGGTTTATCGTACCCTCGATGTTTTTCCGGATCTCCATATAGGATTCCGCAACATCACTCTGTATTTCCTCAGACATCCATATCTTCATAAATCATTGCCTTAGAGTTAATAGTCGGACTTATTTAAAGGTGGCCTTTGGCCCCCATTTGTCGTTTTGTATTCTAAGATTTTTTCATGCTGCCATTGGTGCATCTCTCGTTTTGTTCCCTGTGCTTCAAACACCATTCTGGCATTGTTATCTTTAAGATATTTTTGACTGTAACGTGCTGTGCCACGCGTTGTCTCACCGTATTTCAATATTTCTCCAGTGTCGCGATTCCTGAGGGTATAGCCTTGGGCCGGCTTGGTAGTGTTTAAATTATTTCCATGAAGTGGCTTTGGCGCTGCAGGCGCAGATTCGGACGCGGTTGCCGGCGTTGCCTTTGCGCCTTGAGCAATCGTTCCCACAACCGCTAGGGCCGTTAATGCCGCATCTGCTTGTACTGCTCGCTTTTCTTGCGGAGATAGATTCGAATAATTGCTTGCGCGATTTGCCACGTCCCCTGCGGAATAGCCGGTCAGACCCGCAGCTACCACTGCAGTTGTTCCAGGCAACAGCACTGCGCCTGACCCGATGGCGAAACCGCTACCTGCAGCAATTGCTAAACCCTTGGCACTGCCCCAATTTTCCCCACCGCTTATGTAAAGATTTCGGCCCACGTATACAACAGCACCAAAAGCAGCACCGATACCGCCACTTATGCACATAGGACAATTGCCGTCTGGGTCTTTTAATACAATCGGCGAGTTGTAGCTATATGTGTAGAGCGCTAGGTTCGCGGAATTAAAAACTCCTTGGTTTGGCTCGCCCTCTAGATATTTACCCAAAATCCTATCCGGGCTCTGCCACACACTGGTTCTCGGATCGTAATACCGTGCCCCGTAGTAATACAACCCGGTTTCTTCATCCAATTCCTTGCCGGTAAAGAGGTAAGGCGTGCGCTGCGTATTGCTGCTTTCCTGCACCCAGGTTTCGCCAAACGGGAAGTATTCCAGGTGCTCATACGGCCGCCCGCTCACATCGGTCACATAGCTCGATGACCCGAGATGGTCCGGATGGTAGAAGTACAGGAAATTGTCCTGGTTGGTCGCCGTGCCGCTGCCCGGGGTGGCCGGTGCCGGGTTGGCATAGTGCGGGTTCTTTTCCAGGTTGCGTGCGCGCTGCGCCGCCACCGCGCTGCGCTGCTGGATGCCCATGGCATTCAGGATGCCCGAGGCGCGCTGCGCCGGCGCCGGCAAGCGGCTGCTGTTGGCGTTGGTCGTGCCGCTGGGTACCGTGCCGCCATTGAGCGCTTTCACGCCCGGCACCAGGGCGGTCGCAATCCGGGTCGTGCCGATGAACACGTGCTTGCTTGCCACTTCGCGGTTCCTGACCGTGAACCACTGGTTCACGTACACGGTTTCGCCTTGCGGCCCGCGCTTGATCACCCGCTCACCCTGGTCGTCGTAGACATAGCTCTTTTCATGGCCATTGTCGAAGAGCGACTGGATGCGGTTTTCATCATCCCAGATGATGGTGCGGCGGGTGCCATTCCTGTCATGGTCCCAGCCGGTCTGGTTGCCATTGGCATCAAACCGGTAGCTGCGCTCGCCCAGGTGGGTGACGGCATGCGGGTGCACGCTGGCGTATTCGTAATTCCAGCGGTAGCTGGTTTTCTTTTGCTCGATCGCCTTGCCGCCCGGCTGCACCACTTCATGGCTTTGGACCTTGCTCGTGATGTTGTGGATGCTGTCGTACGCCATGCTGAGGCGGTACTGGTCGCGCTTGTTGGGCGCGAAGTCGTACGTGCCGGTCGCACTGGTCAAGCGGTACAAGTCGTCGTAGCCAAAGCTTTGGGTGGTCGGCCCGCCAAAGCTGTTGGCCGGCGGGATCGCGACCCGGTTGTTCAAGCCCAGGATATTGCCGACGTTGTCGTAGCGGTACGCCAGATTCTGGAGCGTGCGCCCCTGCCCGCTGGCTTCCAGGCTGTTCAACCGGCGGTTTTGCGGGTGGTAGGTGTACTGGGTGCGGATGCCGTTGCCGTAGGCCATGTACGCGCGCTGCTCGAACTTGTCGTATTCCAGCCTTGTTAAGTACGTGAACAGCTGGCCCTGTTTCTGGCCTTGGGCAAATTGCACGTTGCCGCCGGCGTCGTAGGCGAAGCTCAAGACTTCCCCATCCGGGTAGACCAGGCGCTGCAAGCGGCCAAAGGTGTCGAACAGGTAATCGGTGGTCCAGACTTCCGGGCTGTTGGCGCTGTTGCCCTGGGTCTTGGAGGCGATGGTTCGGACTTCGCGCACGGTTTCGCCGAGCTTGCCATAGAAGCGCTCTTCGCGGCCGCTCTGGTCGTCGACGGTCACGATGCGCCCGGCCCGGTTGTACGGTGCCTTGGGCGCGCCATAGGTATAGGTGATGTCATTGCCCGGGAAGGTCGGGTAATTGACTTTCACCAGGCGGCCATAGTCATAGGTGTAGCGGATCGTCTTGTGCTGGGCCGCCAGGTTGGCCGTGACTTTGCCGGTCAAGTTGCCGGCCAAATCAAACTCGCTGGTGACCAAGCCCGTGTCCGGGTTGTCCAGCGCAATGCGGCGGCCGAGGTTGTCGTAGCTGGCCTGGGTCAGGTAACCGCGGTCATCCCGCACTTCGATGATTTGCTTCAAGGGATCGTAGCGGTAGCTGGTCCAGATCGATTGGCCGGCGTTGAATTCCTGCACCGCCGTGATCTGTTCCTGCACATCGCGGTAGCTGACCTTTTGCTTGCCGTTGGCATCCGTCACCACGGTCTGGAATTGCTGCACGCCATTGCGGTCGGCGCCGAAGCCATACGCCATGGTGGTGAAGGTGTTGTCCGGCAGCGTGGTGCGGGTGACGCGATCCAGCACGTCGTACTCGGTCCGGGTCGGGGCAACGCTGTCGACGGCTTCATTGAAAATGCCGGCGCGGCCCAGCGCTTCGGTGACCGGGTAATACTGGGACACGGCGCGGCCGAAGGCGTCATAGACAATGCGGCCGGAGACGCTCATCACATCCAGCGGCGCGGTGGTGGCGCCAGTGAACAGGGTGATGTCTTTCTTGGTCTGGATCACGCGCTTGATGCCGTCGGTGAACAAGACCGTGTCGATCGGGTCGGCGGCGTTGCGGTACACATCGAGGTGCCGGGTACGCGCCCATGGCGTCGGCGCATCCGGGTGGTACTCGAAGCGGATGGTGGCGTCGCCAGTGCCGGTCTGGTACGGGCCGGTGATGGCTACCACGCGGCCCACCGTGTCATACGCGGTTTCGGTGGCATTGCCGTTGGTGTCGATGGTCGACGTGACCTTGCCGTATTTCAGGTTGTAGGTCGCCGTCGATGACAGGCCGAAGCTGTCGACGATGCCGGTGATATGGGTATTGACCACCGGGTCGTAGCTGTACGCGAGCGCGTAGCGCTGGCCGCGGTGGTTGACCGGGCCGGTCACGCTTTGGATCGTGCCGTTCGGGTTGTAGGCCAGATCCGTGGTCGCCGCCTGCCCGTTGCCGACGTACTGGCGCACTTGCATCAGGTTGCCGGTGCCCGGGGCATAGGTCGCCTCGCGCTCGCGCATGACGCGCCCGGCGCCTTCCACCGTGATGCGGGTCGGCTTGCCGACGATCCAGTTGGTGGTGTCGCTGGTGTAGGCGATCGTGGCTTTGACATCGTCGTCGGCGCCGGCATCGCCTGCGTCGAAGAATTCGATGACATTGCCCAGGTCGTCGTAGCGGTGGGTGGTGTACGTCTGCTTGCCGGCGCTCGCCTGCCCTTCATACCAGGCGGAATCGGTGCGGATCAATTGCGGGAAGCGTGTCTCGGAGCGGTTCTCGTCACCCGTTACCGCCGCGCCATCGGCGACCACCACCACGTTGTACTGGTGCTTGGTCTCGGTATAGGCACGGCCATTGCCGTCTTCCAGCACGTTGCGCGCCAGGAGGCCCTTGGTGTAGTAGTCGCGGTTGTGATATTCGCTGATGTTGCGCCGGTAGGCCGCTTCGCCCCGGGCGATATCGCGCTGGGTTTCCGTCACCTTGGCATAGCCGTAGAAATCGCGTTCTGCGCGGTCGTAGTAGCCGTCGGCGTAATCGTAGGTGGTGAGCAGCTTGTCCACGCCGTCGCCAGGATGACCGTCGAACACCGTGGTGCGGCTCAAGACCCATTTCGAGTGCGGCTGCTCGTAGGTGTTGCCGTCGCGGATGTAGTCGAGGTCGATCACGGCGCCGAGCGGACGGGTGATGCGCTTCAGCAGGTTGGTGCGGCCGATCGGGTTGCCGCCGACTTGCAGTTCACTCGCTTTTTCGGAGGCGACGTAGTCCACATACCCATCGCCATCCATGTCGCGGAAGCCGACTTCCGGGCGGCCCATCGATGTCGAGAAATTGATACCTGGGTTGATAACGAATTTGGCAGTACCAAAGAAGGTAAACCCATAGGTGAAATAGGCACCACCGCCGAGCGAAACATGCTTTTCGAGCGATACTTTGCCGTCCTGGTTCGCCGGCCAGACAATCGGATTGGTAAAGCCGTTACCGGTATTGAGCCGGACGGTGAACGGATTGCCAGCGACGATCTTATCCGGCAAGCCGTCGCCGTTGATGTCGAGATAATTCTCATCGCTCTCGGACTTACCGATGGTAAGGCTCAGGCCACCGCCCCAGCTGAGGTTGTCCTTTTGATAGCCAAGACTGATGCCGCCGCCGGCATCCAGGCTTCGGCCATGGTTGAGGATGCCGCCGCCCCATTGCTCGCGGGCGGCAAAGCGATAACCCAGATTGAGAGCCACAGTTCCGTCTTCAAACACCTTGTCTGGCAGTCCATCGCCATTGATGTCAATCAGCTCGTTTTGGGTATCAGCCTTGCCGGTACCAATATTGGCACTTAAGCCCAGCGATGGCATATCCATTCCCTGCTGAGCGGTTGTCGCATTTTTGCTTGTATCGCCTGCGACCGTGCCACGCGCTGTTGCAATGGCACGCGCGATATTGCCGGCCCCATCGGTACTCGCACCGTAGGTTTCGTTGTCGCTTTCCCGCGCAGAACCAAGCCCTACATTCCTGATATCGCCTTCCAGCGGGCCGGTCATGCTTGTATATTGCACGCCTCCCTGGCTGATTACATCCGGATAGCGGTCGCCGTTCAAATCCTGGAATTCGAGCTTGCTACGGCTGTTGCCCTTGCTGCCCGTAATACCGACCGAGACTGAGTCGTTGACGGACTCGGATATCCGGGTGACTGCAGCGGCGCCGGCAAACTGAGATCCGGTAGGCATGCGGATATCGTCGAGGCCAAGGCGCGAGGAACTGATCTCGGCGGCCTTGACCCATGCGCTGTCATCAACACCGCCCCATGACATCGTCGTGGGATTCGGCACAAACGGATAGACGCGCATGTTGTTCGCATCGGTCTGCTGGGTCAGGACCAACGCCGACTGGTCAATGGGTTTGGTTGCCCAGTCTCCGTTGCCGTTATATCCGACCGCAGCCCATCCCCGATATGGCTGGGCAAACAGCCCTTCATCGGCCGGCACGTGAATAGCGGCCGGGGCCGGTGCGCCAGCCACGGTGACATTCAGATTAGCCGAAGCAAAGGCGGCATCCCGGGCGCTGAGATCGAAATAGATCTGATCGCCTGTGGCCACCGGCACATTCAACGTGACGGTTTGCGTGACTGTTGAGCCCGTGCCGGTAACGCTGACAATTTGCTTGGCAAGCAATGCCCCACGCTTCTTGACAGTAAATACGGCATTTGCCTGCTGGCCAGATGCCAACCCGTTCATCTGCAGCGTCGCCTGAACCGGAATCGTTCCCGTGGCAGCGGCAACATAGAACTGCTGAGGAACGGCCAAACCATCGACCGGATACAGGTCCATGTCGTAAGGCGCCCGGACCTGGAGTACATAATTGCCCTGGTCGTCAGTTACCCGATCAACGCCTTGTGCGCTGGTGTAAAAAGCTACAGGCGCAAGTTTGACGAGGGTGGCATCGATGGGAGAATCGACCAGGATATGCCAGGCCAGCACGTCATTCTGGTTGACTGCCAAATCCTGCGACAGATCGATGGCAGCGACTTCGGCGAAGCCCAGCGTGCGGCGGAAGACTTCCGACCCGTTACGGGTCACGGAGAGAGTGACGTCATCCGTGGTCACGCCTGTTTTTTCCCACTTGCCACCCAAGTGCAAGGTGCCAGTCAGAGGTACAGTTATCGATGCCTTGCGGCCGGCAAGCGTGAAGTCCTGCGAGGAGCGATACGCGTAAACCGGCAGATTGTTGACATCGGTACGGGAAGCATCGACATTCAGATAGCTGACTTGCGCATCCCAAGCTACCTGATCGTATGCACCATCGAAAACCGATTGCACACGGAAGTAGAGCCGATCACCCCGTCGCACTGGCACCGAAGCCACGCCGGTCGGAGTGTGAACTGCGTAGTCTGTAGCTGCGATCGACGTTGACCACAGCTCGGCACCTTCAAGCTGGATAGCCACACGAACACCGTCTGCCCCGTTATAGGTTGCACGATCCGGTGTTTTATCTTCGAGCAAGCGCACCGGCGCATTGATCTGCACGATGCCATCATAAGGCGCTACCCAACGGCGCACCGTATCGAGCAGCGGAAATGCTGCAGCACGTTCCACCTCAATCTGGCTTGCATCCTCAAGGATTCCGTTGGTATTGATCACACTTGCGCCAATAACAACAGGCGTATCGGCACTGTTGGTGCTGAATGTCGGTACACCAGCCGCATTGACGTAGCCGAAAAGTACGCGTCCTCCGCTTACCAGATCAATCAACCCATCGCCATTCACATCGCTGAAATAGGTATCTGCTTGATTGATACTGCGATTATGGTCCACCATTGCAGCCACGCCAGGTGCAACGTGTGTTTCGACACCAATTGTGGTCGAGGTGACTTTCTCCCGCGATATGGCGGGCAGGCTGTCCAGCCTGACGTCATCGCCGAATGTCGGTGTGCCGCGCGGTCCAGACAGATTCGGGCGGTAATAAAATCCGCCCGCGCCCTTGAATACTTTGTCCGGCAAGCCATCACCATTCATGTCCGCCATGGCAATCAAGGTTTCGCTGCCGGATTTGCTGTAGCCGATCTTGGGGCCAACAGTGACCAACTTACTACTCGCGTCTCCCACACCGACACCGACATACAAATGTCCCCCGGCGCTTTCGCTCTTGCTGCCACCCAATGCACTAGCCAATCCCTTGCCTAGCAGGCCGGCGCTGACACTGTCGCTCCCGATATTCCAGTCAACTGGTGACGAGAACCCATGGTAGTTCCCCGCCGTATCGCGCGCGTCATCGAAGTACTCGAAGTCATGATGGTTGAACTCGGTCATGCCGTCTTCGCCATACTGCGTGACTTTCGTCAGCAGGGTCTTGGTGAAGGCTCCGGTCCTGTAATCGAAGCTGTAAAGGCGTACTAGCGGGTTGGTTTCGCTGTTGAGGGCCACATCAATGCCTGTCAGCCGCTGGTCCATCACCGTCTTGAACCCTGCGCGGCCATCGACCACTACATCGGTGCGTCCGCCCGCCCGGCTGAAAGTCACCTGGTACGGCCCGGTTCCGCCCTGGCTGCCGGTGTAATTGATGCGTCTCAGGTAAATCTGGCGCCATGGTTCGCCGCCCGCACCGCCGTTGACGATGTCATAGCCGTACACGATGTTGTTGCCGTTGGTATCGCGCACTTCCTTCAGAGCCCAGCGGAAGACGTTGCCCTTGCTCCCCGGGTCGGCCAGGATCGCATTCTTGTCCTGGCCGCCTTCCGGCGTGCCGCCATAGAAGAAGCGCATGCCGTTCTTGTCGGTGACTTCCCACCAGTAATTGGCTGGCGCATCGCCGTGCCGCACAATGCGGCGGAACTGGCCTTCGATCCGGGTATGGAACCGCTTTTCGGCGCTGCGCGGCTTCAGTTCGCCGCGGTGCGCCACCGGTGTGAGCGGTTCGCCATCGAGCACATAGGTTTCGGTTTCCAGGGCCGCGTCATAGCGCGGCACGCCCCAGCGGGTATCGATGGAGACCGACTGCAGCGCGATATCCCAGCCCAGGCCCATCCAGCCATTGCCGCCGCCGGAGTTGTATTGCACGGCGAGGCTCGGCTGCATGCCATTGCGTCCCGGCGGCAATTCGATCGGATACGACAGGCGCGCGTCGCCCATGTTGTTGGCTTTGGGCGGCTCGATCAGGTTGATTTGCGCGCCCGGGTCGGCAGCCTTGATGTCCTTGATGGACGTCGGGTTCAGGCTGGCGGGATTGGGATGATCCGGCACCGTGATGGTGGCGTTGATCATGTCGGTGAAGTGGTCGGTATAGCTGACGATCACGCCCTTTTGCGCGTCCACTTGCGCGCGCTCGAGCGGCATCCAGCGGCCGGCTTCTTCATCGAAATAGAAGGTGGTGACGTCCTGCTCGGACTGGCCGGGCGGGATCGCATTGCGGTCGTATGGCAGGGTGACCTGGATCTTGTTCTTGAAGTGCGCGCCATGCGGGGTGAAGCGGTAACCTTTCGGCGGCCCCTTGGTGACGTTGGTCATGCCGGCGTCCAGGCGCGGCACGTCGGTGTCGCGCAGCGGCGTCATGCCGAAAGTGAGTTCGGTATCGAGCGCGTTGGCGCCGATGTCGAGTTCCGCGCCGCTATAGGCGAGCTTGCGGGCTTTGCCCGGCGGGACTTTCGCATACAGGGTCGACAGGCCATCCTTGCTCGCGATCACCGGATCACTGTAACGGTTCAGCTGCACGACCTGGCGCACTTCCGTGGCATCCGGATAGACTGCTTTCACTTCCACCGACCAGGGATCGCGGTCGGCCTGGTCCAGCAGTCCCAGCTCTTCCTTGCTCACCGTTACGCCGAAGGCGCCGTCGACTTGCGGCACTTCGGTGCCGCCGACGTACACGCGGGCGGGGCCACTGCCGTTATCGAGCGGGGCCAGGAAGCCGCGGATATAGGCTTGGCGGCCGACGAACTGTCCATTGTCCGGATAGGTGACCCGCAGGGCCGGGGCGCCGGCCTGCTGTCCGGTGCCGGACCCCGACACGACCAGCTCGCGCACATCCCCGGTGACGCTGCTGCCACCCTGGAAAGTCAGGCGCACGCCATCGACGGCGAAGCTGCTCGGGTAGTTCAGGTCATTCCAGCCGGCGACCAGGGAGCTGGCATTGAATGCGGTATAGCTGGAATCGACCCAGTTGCCATTGCTCAGGAAGGCGACATTGATCTTGCCGCCCAGGGTGCCGGCGATATTGAGCCGCAACCCAGCCACCTGGGTCGGCTTGTCGAACAAGGCGTCGAGCGTGGCCACGCCATTGGCGATGCTGCTCGCGGCATACGGCGCCCAGCCGGTGCCGGTGTCGCCATCGTAGGCCGCCGTGCTGCCGGTACCGGAGGCAACCACTTTCTGAACGAAATTGGTGCCGTCTTCCAGCTCGAAGACGATGCGCACATTGCGCACGCTGTAGATGCCCGCGGTGCCTGCTGCGAAATCGATGGCATTGCTGCCTTGCTTCAACCAGGCCGGATTGATGGATTCGATCTGGGTGCTCCAGGTGTCCGAGCGCTGCAGCAGCCAGTCGCCCTGGGCGGCATTGCCATTGATGGCGCGGATGCCCGAGCTCCAGTGCGACAAGCCATTTGTTTCATAGACCAGGTAGGCACGCTTGGCGTCGGCGGGATGACGGTTGATGTCGACCGTGAAATGGTTGTCGCTTGGGTCGTCGGGCGCGGCGCTGTTGCTGCCGATGACGCCCTGGGTCGGCGTGGCGGCATACGAGCGCCCCTGCATCGGCGGATTCTTGGAATCGACCAGGGTCACCAGCTGGCTGCCATTGCCGATGAAGCTGCGGATGGCGCCACCCCAGACTTCGATTTCCTTCAAGCCGCTGGACGCGCTGCCGCCGGCAGGGGTCAATTCGATGCGCAAGCGCGGAGTCGTAACGGAACTCGCGGGGCCAAAGCTGTTCCAGGTCTCCGGCAAAGCCGTCAGATCCAGGTTTTGCAGGCCGGCGACCGGTTTCCAGCTATTGCCGGACTGGGCCTGGACATTCGCCACGAAGGGCGCGGCACCGAAGAATTTGAGGCTGCGGATCTCGGTCGCGGCATCGAGCGTGAGAATGACGACCTGCCCGGATGCGGGGCTATACGCCGTGCCGGTATCCCGGTCGCTTAAGCGCTGCACATCCGGGTCGATAACCGATTCCGTGGCAATGCTGGCGGGAGTGAGCTTGAGCGTGTCCTGAGTCGGGGCCACCGCGCGTGACAGCGAAGCGAGCGTGGCGAGGGACAACAGGCCTAAGGCAATGGCTTTGCTGGCGGAGGGCAAACGGGCCGGCAGCAGGCGGCGGCGCATGGCGCGCGCGCAAATCGCGAAGGACGCAAACAAGTGACACTCCCTGTATTTTTTGGATCCAGGCCTTGCAGCAGCTGGCCCGTTGTTTTTTTGTCGTACTCCGCTTTTAACTGCCGGTGATTGACGGGCGGAAATTATTACAAAGGCATTTCTAAATGGAAACTGATAAATATCAAGGTGTTGTTTTTTTATTTATGCTAGGCCGCACTCCCATGTTTATGGGATTGGCAGTCAGCGCTGCGATGGTGTAGCGGGCATCCCGTTGGAATTGGCTGCACGAGGGATGTAGATGAACTTCCAGTCGGAGTAGCGGGTCTTGCCTTCCAGCGCCTGGTTCGCTTCGCTGAAATTGGCCTTCTTGCGCGGCTCCTTGTCGGACAGGCTGTAGACGCCGATCACACCGCCACCCGGGCCCGGCACCAGTCCCCACTCGGCCTTGCCAGTGACCGGATCGACATAGATCCGCCGAAGGAAGCGCTGCACATTGGCATAGCGTGCATCCTGCAGCAATGCTTCCAGGCTTTTCGGATATTCCTTGATGGGGCCCGGCGTGCGCTCGTAATACAGTTCGATGGCATGCCGGAACTGGTTGCCCACGAAGAGCAATTCCCTTTCCTGCTCGCTTTTCCGGGCGGCCGACCAGATCGTTCCCACCGAAGCGAGCAGCAGGCCCATGAGCGCCACCAGGAAAATGATGCCCATGTAAGTAAAGCCGGATTGCCCACGCCTGGAAGGAAACATGCAGGCGTTCGCATGGCTCGCGCGAGCCGTCACTGGCAAGCGGGCTGAGCAAACAGACGGGACGTGCTGCATGGCCGCTACCAATCCTTGTAGGCCGAACCGTCGCGTGCCTTGCCGGGCGCGCCGCTCCTGATGTCGTACACGCCGCCCTTCTCCGCCTGTTCCGGCGGCACGATGAGCCAGGTTGTCGCACTGTCGGTGATGGGATCGAGCGCAACCCTGCGCAGGTATTTTTTCGTGACGAGGTCTTCGAGCGTTTCCGGATACTTGCCGTTATCGCCGTAGTATTTGTCGATCGCGTCGCGCATGCTGGCCAGGTTCTGGCGCAGCACCGCTTCCTTCGATTTTTCCACGTTGTTGAAATAACGTGGCGTGGCCAGCGTGAGCAAGAGTGCAAGGATGGCCATCACAACCAGCAGCTCAATCAGCGTAAAGCCGAAAGACCCGCGCTTTGCGGCCGCACCTGCCTTCACCCGGTTGTCCATTCGCTTCATGATCATGCTCTTCACCATTGGCGATAGGGGATGCCGTTCAATCCGGTCCCCTGCGAACGGGAATAGACGTCGAACACATCCTCCCCTTCCTGCGGGTCGTCGGCAGGACTGGCATAACTGCGCTTGCCCCAGGTGGCATCCGCATCCATGCTGCTGTCCGCCACCATCGGATCCCGCGGCACCCGGCGTAAAAAATACAGCTTCGACCTGCCGGGATCCTTGATGTTTTCCACCCCTTCCACGAGTGCGTTCAGGGAAGGCGGGTAGCCGGATTCCTGTGCCGAACGCGCAATCTTGCCTTCGTCCGCCGCCTGCTTGTAGGCATCGATGGCTTCCCGGATCTGCCGCAGGCTGGTCCTCAACTCCTGTTCCTTCGAGCGCTGCACGCTCACTTCCGCAAGCGGCAAGGCAATCGAAGCCAGCACTGCCACGATCGCCACCGTGATGACCAGTTCGAGCAGGGTGAAGCCTCGATGCTTATGCGCAGCGCAGATCATGGCTGGACTCGATCAAGTCTTGGGCTGAGTTGCGACGGGCTGCGCCTGCGGCGGTTGCGGCGAGCCTGGCATTGCCGGCGCTGCCGTTGGAGCCGGGGCAGTGACGACCGGGGCGGGCACTGGCGCTGGCGCCAATGCGGGTACCGACGGCGGTGGCGGTGGCGGTGGCAGGGACGCCGCTGCCGTTGCAGGCGCCTGGACATCAGCCTGCCCCGTTGCACTCGGCGCAGTCCCAGCCGATGGCGTGACAGTCGTTGCGGCTGGCTGCACCGACTGAGCCGGTGCGGCCGGAGAATTGGACGCCTTCGCTGGCGGCGCGGCTTTTTCCGCCTGTTTCAGACGGAGCGGCGCCGCACCGATCGTGCTCTCGGTACCCGACATGAATTCCGACACGGTCGCATCGGGCTGGTCCACATTGCGCACGATATACGGCGTCACCAGCAGCACGATTTCCGTCTTGTTTTTCGTGCCCTTCTTGTTCGAGAACAGGCGACCGAGCAGCGGCAGGTCGCCGAGGCCCGGCACCTTGTCCATGCTGTTGCGCTCTTCGTCGCTGATCAAACCCGCGAGGATTTGGGTTTCCCCATCTTTCAGGCGCAAGGTGGTCGAAGCATTGCGGGTACCGACGCGGTAAGTCAGCGTGCCGCTCTTGCTGGTGATTTCGCTGACGATGTTGCTGACTTCGAGTCCGATCTTGATCGCTACTTCGCCTTCCAGATACACATTCGGTTCGACATCCAGCTTCAGCCCGACATCCAGGTAGTTCACCGATTCGGACACGAAGCCGGTCGAGGTGGAGGTGCTGGTAATCACCGGGACCCGGTCACCAATATGAATCTTCGCCTTTTCACGATTCTTGACACGGATACGCGGATTGGCCAGGAGATTGCTGTCGCTGTCCTGCGCGCGGAGGTTGGCAACCAGCAGCGGATCGCTCAGCGTCATCCGCACCAGGTCGGCGCTACGGTTCTTGAATTCGTTCAGTGTCAGCTGTCCCGGGACGCCGGCTGCGCCTGCAACGCTATAGGCAAGCTGATTGGGGTAGCGTATGCCCAGTTCGGACAAGGTACCGGTGCTTACCTCCAGCACTTCGACGGCGAGCGTGACTTCCGGCTCGGCCAGGTCCTGCATCGCAACCAGCTTCTCCGCCAGTTTCACGACCTCCGGCGTATCGCGCATCACGAACATGTTCAGCTTTTCATCGACGAAGATGTCCTTGGTCTTGGCAAGCGTCTTGATCATGCTGACGGTTTGCTTGACGTCGGCGTTGGCGAGATAAAAGCTGCGCACCACCAGTTCCTGGTAATCCTTGGCCTTGGCCGGCGTATTCGGATAGATCAGGAGGGAGTTGTCGCTGAGCGTCTTCTTTTCCAGCTGGTTGGTCACCAGCAGGAACTGAACCACGTCCTCGATCGGCGTATTCTTGACGAAGATGGTGGTCTTGAGGTCGGGCCGCACATCCTTGTCCAGCACGAAATTGATGTTCGCCGTGCGCGACAGGATTTCAAATACCGCCTTGAGGGCGACGTCGCGGAATTCCAGGGAAATCGGCGTCTTCAGACCGGTCTTGAGCGTCGAGCTGACCGCCTGGTCCTTTGCATTCTTTTCCTCGATCCTGCGCAGCAGGTCGCGCGCATGCGGGTGCCTCGAATTTTCCACCAGAACAGCCCGTACGTTCGCCTGGGCGCCCTCCACATTGCCTTGCCTGAACAGGGCTTCCGCTTCCTCCAGCAAGACCTTGTGTTTCCTCGCCGCGCGCGTTGCTTCCAGCCCTGCCTTGGCACGCTCGTTTTCCGGATTGATGGTAAGTACACGACGGTACAGCAGTTCGGCACTGTCATGCTGCCCGCCCAGGCGCGCTGCATCGGCATTCGTCAGCAGCATATTGATCTGACTTTCCCGCTGCCGGTAGTAATAGGATTTGTAGTTGAGATCATCCGGCGACACCTTGACCGCACGCTCGAGCTGCACCAGCCCTTCTTCCACCTTGCCTTCTTCCACCAGTTGCTTGCCCCGACGATAGGCCCATTCGCCGGCGCAGCCGCTGAGCAGCAGCATTGATGCCATCAGTGCTGACAATATTCTGAACCCGGGCCGCAGCTTCAATTGTGTTCTCCGATTTGCATGGTCTGTCGGATGTCGAGCGGGATATAGGTCAGCTCCATTAATGTCCCCTTGATGGAACTGATCCGGTAAGTGCCATCGATCACGTCCCCTTCCTTTACCGTGTAGTTCCGGTCCTGCTTCGACAGGAAGACAGTCACTTTTTCCTCTTCGACCATTTTTCCGATATAGACAAAGGGTAGCGGCGGCGCCGAAGGCGGCAGCTCGGCAGCCGGCTTGGGTGGGGGCGGCGGCACGTACCAGGACTTCGCGGTAAAGATCTCTCTCACGTTCGAGCCGGTGTCGCGCCTACGTAGCCTTTCCAGCTGGATGTCATTGGGAGCTTCCGAGGTTTGCGCCGCCCGCTGCCGGTTCGCCGGCGCAATCGAGGCGTGCGCCGGCGCGACCACTTCGATCACATCCGTGCTTTCAGCATCGGCGCTCACCCACCGTACCGCGGCCAATGTCAACACCAGTGCGGTAACGAGAACCATCCAGCGCTGCGTTTTTGAAAGCGCCATCATTCAGCCCTCAGATAAAGAGTCAGCCGGACCTTTGCTTCCACTTCGGTGCTGTCGATCGCCTCACGCTTGAAACTGAGCTCGTCGAGCGACGCAGCCGGCACTTCCCGCAAGACCTGGACAATGAACTTCCTGATCTGCGCATAGCTTCCCCGCACCGGCAGGCTGACCTGGTAACCGAGAAGCTTGTCGACCTTGCTGGGCTGAATCCGGTATTCGCCTTGCGTCAGCTGGATCGTCTGCTGTGCCGCTGCGCGGTAAATCGTGTTCAATAAGTCCGGAGTCGCCTTCTTCGCCGGAAAATATTGGTAGAACGCGTCGACGCGGGCATCGATCGAACGCACCTCACGGCCGGCCTGGTCACGTGCCACGGTGGCGGCAGTCTTCCTTGCTGCAACGGCTTCCTGTTCGAGGCGTGCGAGGCGCAGTTGCATGGGCTGATGCACCGAAAAATGAAATGCCGCCGCGGATGCGAGCAATGCGATACCGATCCGCGCTGGCCAACCCAGACGCCTGAGCCGTTCGGCAAGCAGCAGCTTATGGCGGTTCATTGGCCATCTCTCCATGCGCTGGTGACGACAAATCGCACCGGCTGCTCAGGATCCTTGAGCTGTACCTCGTGCTTCAGCAGCACGACGTCGTCCAGCAGCACGGATTTTTCCAGGCGCCGGATATAGGCAAGCATGGCTTGTGTGGTTTTTGATTCCGCCGTGACCCGGACCATCTTTTTCTTCGGGTCGGGCTCCATGCTCAGCAAGGCAATATCCTTGCTGGTCGCCAGTTCGAACGTGCTGAACATCTGCTCCCAGGGCATCGTCAGCTGGTGGATGATTTCATTGGCAGCGGCAATTTCTTCCTTGCGCGGGGCTTCCTGTGCTGCCGGCCCGCGACGGCTGCCTGCCTTTCTTTCGAGGACACCACGCGCCTTGGCTATTTCGGCTTCCCGCAGCGCCGCCTCGCCAGTCAGATCGTGGTAATTCATGAGCGCTGCCGCCAATGCCGCCATCCCGGCGGCCAGCATGAACACGCCTGATCGCCGCTTGGGTGGCCCGGCCTGGAAGTCAAGATTCAAGGCACGCATCAGCAGAGCCCCGCCAATGCCATGCCCAAATGACCATCCGTCTCAGGCGAGAACCCGTGCATCGGGGATAATTGAAGGCGCTCCAGGGACCAGCCGTCGGCGGCGGAGAACTCCACCTTTTGACCATCGAGCAAGCAAATTGCAAGCCGGCGCACCTGTTCGGCGAGGCCATTGGTCACCTGTTCGCGTCGCAGCATCAGCTGCAGGTCATCAAACCAGTTATCGGAAGTCTGCTTGACCCGCAGGCTTTGCCAGCCGCCGCGGTCCAGCAGCGCCAGGCACATCATCCCGGGCTCCAGCACGGCAAACCATAGTGCGCCGCGACCGAGCTTATTGCGAAAGCCGTTGAAAGCACTCATGAGGTAGGGCTGCACGGATACCAGTCGTACCGAAGAAGCCTTGAAGCCTTCCCGCAGCGACGCCAGCAACTCGCGCTCTACGCCAGCCGCGAGCGACGCCTCGCCCAGGTCACCCTCGCTGATCCTCAGTTCCAGCGCGTCCGCCGTTTCGCCGTGGCTTTGCGCATAGACATGCCTTGCCCTGGCCAGTTGTTCCTCGGCGCTTAATGCAGTGCCGCTCCACGGCAGCAGCTGATAGACGGCAAACCGGTTGGAGAGGATCACCACAGCGTCCGCCTTTTGCCAGGCTGGCTGTTTCAACAAGTCGGTGAGTGCAGAAAGCGCAGTCCGCCAGTCGTTGCCTTGTGTGGAGACGGAGATATCCTGCTTGTCCAGGATCTGCCGGCGAATGGTCCCGCTTATCCGCACCGCCAACAGCCGGTCCGGAGCGATCGCGATACGAAGCTGGTCACGCCACAAAAGTGACACGATTGATCTCCTGCAATGTCGTTTTACCCTGCCTGACCAGGTCAAGCGCCGCTTCGCGCAGATAGCGGGTACCCTGCCGGCGTGCGGCTTCCTTGATGCGCCGGATCGGTTCCCGGGCAATGACCAGTTCACGGATTTCATCGTTCAGCTGCAGCATTTCCGCGATCGCCTTGCGCCCCTTGTAGCCGGTGCCGCGGCAATGGCCGCAGCCCTGCCCGTGCATGAATTTGTATTCCTGTGCGGCTTCGGGCGCGATGCCGGAAGCGACCAGCTGGTCGGCCGGCATTTGCACCGGCTCGGCACAGGAAGGACATACGACGCGCACCAGCCGTTGCGCCAGAATGCCGTTTAAAGCTGAAACAAAGCTGTAGGGATCGACACCCATATGCATGAAGCGGCCGATCACGTCGAATACATTGTTGGCATGGACCGTGGTGAACACCAGGTGCCCGGTCAATGCAGACTGGATGGCGATCTGGGCCGTCTCGGCATCGCGGATTTCACCGATCATGATCTTGTCCGGGTCATGCCGCAAAATCGAGCGCAAGCCGCGCGCAAACGTGAGTCCCTTCTTTTCGTTCACGGGGATTTGCAGCACGCCGGGCAAGTGGTATTCGACCGGGTCTTCGATGGTGATGATCTTGTCCGCGCCGTGGTTGATTTCGCTGATGGCGGCGTACAGGGTCGTGGTCTTGCCACTGCCGGTCGGCCCGGTCACCAGCACCATGCCATAGGGTTCGCTGGCCATGCGGCGGAACCGGTCAATGCTTGCTTCATCGAAGCCCAGCGTATCCAGGCGCAGGCCGTGCATCATGTCCGACAGGCTGCGCCGGTCCAGTATCCTCAGTACCGCGTCTTCGCCGAACACGCTGGGCATGATGGAAACCCGGAAATCGATCTCCCGTCCCTGCATGGTGACCTTGAAGCGTCCATCCTGGGGAATGCGGCGCTCGGCAATATCCAGCTCGGACATCACCTTGATGCGGGAAATCACCTGTTCCGACAATTCCGTGCCACCGACTTCGCCGACCGCAACCAGCACGCCATCGATCCGGTACTTGATCGCCAGCCCGGACGCATTGATTTCCAGATGAATATCGCTGGCGCCAGCCTTCAGGGCATCGTACAGGGTGGAGTGCACCAGCTTGACCACTTGCCGGGTATCTTCGCTGATGGCTTGCAGCGACAAATCCTCGACATGCTCGACGTCGCCGCCAGCCTGTGCCTTCTCTGCGAGAATGCTGTCCATCGCCCGCAGGTTCTGTTCATAGCGGGCAAGATAGGCGGCGAAGTCGGCAGGGTGGATGAGGTGCCAGGCAAGCGGCTGGCCAGCCAGCGTTTCCGCCCACTCCTGGACATCGGGATGGAAAGGATCGCAAAACGCGCCGGTCAGGCTTCCCTGCTCGGTGCGCACCACCAGGCATTGGCGTCGCGTTGCTTCGGCAAAGGGAAGCAGTTCGAAAGAAGGCGAGCATTGCGCCAGCGCCGCCATGTCGAGCACTGGATAATGAAATGTCGCGCCGAGCAAGGCCAGCGCTTCGCGCGGATCCAGGCCGAGCCGCTCTTCCAGCACCCGGGTGAGATGCCAGCCCAGGCGCTGAGCTTCCGCATGCGCCTGCCGCAGTTCGCTGACTGACAGGGAATGGTCTGCAGGTACCGAACTCACTGCAAACTCCCTGCCAGTTCAAATACCGGCAAATACATCAGGACCACGATGGCGCCGATGACCAGTCCGATCAGCGCCATCAGGATCGGCTCGAACAAGCGCGTAAACCAGTCCACCCAGCGCGCCATGTCTTCATCGTAAAAGCCGGCGATGCGCTCCATCATGTCACCCATGTTCCCTGCCCGCTCGCCAACGCGAAGCATGCGCAGCGCGACCGGGGTTGTCAGCTGCCGGGCTTCCATTGCCTGGGAAATGGAACGCCCTTCGCGGATATCCTGCAGCGCCAACTGCAAACTGGTGCGCGCTTCAGGCGACAGCAACCCGCTGACCATTTCCATGGCCTGGACAATCACCACTCCGCCCTTGAGCAGCATGCCCAGCGTGCGATAGAAGCGCGCCAGCTGGTAGATGTGCATGCGTTGACCGACTGCGGGAATTCGCTGCAATCGGCGCAGCATCGCTTGTCTGGCATAGGGACGCGACAATCCATACCCTGCCCCGAGAATCAATGCCGCCACCGTAGCTGAGAAAAGCATGCCGTGCTGCTGCAGCAACCCGCCCCAATCCAGCAGCAAGCGCGACAGCAAGGGCAGGTCCCGGTTCGTGCCTTCGTACACCGCGGCGAATTTCGGCACCACATAAGCCATCAGGAACAATACGACCAGGCCTCCGACCAGCATGAGGAGAACGGGATAGATGGAGGCGTTGACGATCTTCTTGCGGACCTGGTCGATCTGAGCCTGGTAGGCGACATACCGGCCCAAGGCTTCAACGATGCCGCCCGATTTTTCGCTGGCACGCACGGTTGCAACATACAGCGGCGGGAAGATCGCAGGCAGATCCTGCATGGCTGAAGATAAGGTCTGTCCTTCGTACAGGCGGGAAACGAGCTTTTCCAGTGTCTTCCTGACGTCGGCGTTGGCTTCCTTTTCGCTCAGCGCTTCGAGCGCCTCCACCAGGCTGAGGCCGGCATTCAGCAGGGCCAGCAATTCCTGGCTGAACAGCACCAAGGGAAACGCGGCGCGCCGTCTAGCAAATGAAGGCAGGGCGGCATTGCTGGCCCGGATGCTCAATACGGCGCATCCCTGACCCTGCACTTGCAGAGCCGCCTCGTTGGCATCAAGGGCTTCTACCGCCAGCATGACGACTTCATCTCTTCCGCGCAGAGCCTTGATCTCGTACCGCATCTCGGAAATCACCAGCTGGTGATGTCGGCGGCATCGCCCGTGCCGCCCGGCTCGCCGTCCTTACCATAGGAAAAGAGGTCGTAGTCGCCGTGGTCGCCTGGCTGCTTGTAGACGTAAGGCTTTCCCCATGGGTCGGGCGGAACCGCCTTCTTGAGATAGGGACCATCCCATTTCGGCTCGTTTGCCGGGCGGGTGAACAGTGCAGTCAGGTTTTGTTCAGTCGATGGATAATGGCCGGTATCCAGGCGATACTGGTCAAGCGCCTTGCCCAATGCATCGATCTGGGCCAGCGCGGTTTTGGTTTCCGATTTTCCAATCTGGGAAAAATATTTCGGCCCGACATAGCCGGCAAGCAGGCCGATGATCACCATGACTACCAGCAGCTCCAGAAGCGTAAAACCGCTTGAATTCGGTTGGCGCGGCTTTCCCTCGAAACGCGACATGACTTCCACAACTGCTCCCTTGCTGATAGTGCTTGGTGAACCAAGTATTGATTTATTGCAACCTTTTGGTAGTTGCCAATCATATCAGAGGGATAAAGCTTTGATAAAAATCAAATGCCGTTGAACTTGTTTTTTAGGTCCAAGGTGTTGCATAAATAAACAGCGGCAGCAAAACCAACGTTGTAACTTCCAGTCGCTCGGCCGATGAAATGCGCAATTCACACTTCCACACAATTGTCCCGCCTTCCCTTCCCGTTCTCGGGTTGTCAAGCCGCCCCACGACTCGGTGACCTGCCAGCGGCGGACTGAAACAACCCTAACCATCCCTTGAGAAAGCAGGTTTTCACGCCTCAGCAGATTGCACCGGGTATTTATATAGACAGGAATCGTCGAGCACTTCAACACCATGGAACTGATCCTCTTCATCGGCATACAGGCATCCGGCAAGACCAGCTTTTACCTGGAGCGCTTCTTCCAGACTCATGTGCGCATCAGCATGGATCTCTTGCGGACTCGGCACCGCGAGCAGGCTTTCATGGAAACCTGCCTGCAGACGCAGCAGCGCTTCGTGGTCGACAACACCAATCCAACCCGCGCAGAGCGCCTGCCTTATATCGAACGGGCTCGGCAAGCGAAGTTTCGCGTGATCGGCTACTTCTTCGAACCGAACCCGCAAGCGTCTTTCGAGCGCAACCAGAAGCGGGACACGAAGCATCGGGTTCCGCCAGCAGGTCTGTTTGGCACCTTGAAACGCCTGGAGCGGCCGACCATGGATGAAGGCTTCAATGCGCTTTACCAGGTCCGCGCTGAGCACGGCAAATTCGAGATCCTGCCACTGCAGGAACCGGATGCCGCACGCCTGGGTAGTGATGCTTAGAAATCTTATTCATCGGGCACATGCTTTGCTTTTCTCCTATGCCCTATATTCATTGAACGGCGGCATTCAGCCTATTTTCAAGGAGAACAATCCCATGCATAAGCTCGAATACCTGTCCCAAATAATTGGTGCCACGGCCATCGCCCTCCTGCTTGGCGCAACACCTGTACATGCTCAGACCGCCTCAGGTTCCAGCAGCAATGCGAGTTCGGGCAGTTCCGGGGCATCCAGCAACGCGAAAGTCAGCGATGACGACCGGCAAATGATGGAGGATATTGCAGAGGCGAATTACGCCGAGATCGAGACCGGCAAAATGGCACTGGATAAGTCGAAGAACGATCAGGTCCGCAAATTTGCGCAGAAGATGATCGATGACCATACAACGGCATTGAAAGAACTACAAAAGCTGGCGCAGGCAAAGGGCGTCAAGCTACCTACGGAAACGGATGTCAAGCACAAGACAATCGCAACGGCCCTCAAAGCCCTGTCCGGCGACACCTTCGACAGCCAGTACCTGTCCCGGGTAGGCGTCGACGACCATCAGGCAACCGTCGAGCTGCTGCAAAAAACGCAGAAGAACGCCAAGGATTCGGAACTGCGCGCCTACGCAGGCAAAATCCTGCCGATCGTGGAACAGCATTTGTCGATGGCCAAGCAGATGGCGAACAAGAAATAGGCAGGGCTCTTAGGACTGGCCTGTGCAGCGGGCGGCAGGACGCCTGGCGGCCAGCGTCGTTCAGCACGGAACCGAGTTCGGATCAATATAAAGGTCGCGCTGCCGTATGAACGGATCGGATGCCCGGTTCAGCGATAAAGCGGTTTGCACCATCCTGAAAGAAGACGAAAGCGAAAGTAGGGTGCGCCGTGCGCAACGGAATTAAATGGTGCGCATGGCGCACCCTACTTCCCTGACACGCGCAGCAAGCCGCAGGGGCGACCCCTGCCGAAACCCGTGTGCCGCCCGGTGGAGTGACTCATCCGACTGATCCCGTCTACATAAATCATGAAACCGGTCCGACCTGGCAGGCGGCCGACATCGTTCAATCTGGAGCAAAGTGCGGATCAATATCAAGGCCGTGCTGCCGCGTGAAAGGGCCGGATGCCCGGTGCAGCGATAAAGCGGTTTCGACAATCCTGATAGAGGACGTAAGTAGGGTGCGCCGTGCGCACCGGGATTGGATGGTGCGCACGGCGCACCCTACTTCCCTATGACATATTGAGATTCGGTCTACTCGGGCTGCCAGCGACCGAATGCGCTCGCAAATTCTGCGCGCGACTCATGTGCCTTTGCCCATGGCAATCACGCCGGCACCAAGTAAAGCGAGCCCTACGCCGAGGTAATCGGTGGGCGCGGGCTTGATGCCATCGACCACCCACAGCCAGCCGAGGGCGGTTGCGATATAGATCGCGCCGTATGTTGCATACACGCGCCCGCTGGCCGAGGGGTGCAGGCTCAGCAACCACACAAAGATGGCCAGGCTGATTGCGGCCGGCAACAACAGCCATGCACTCCCCTTGCCAGTGAGCCAAAGGAGGGGAAGATAACAGCCGAGGAGTTCTGCGATGGCGGTGGCGAAGAACAATCCGAAGGTGCGTGCGATGCTGGTCCACTCCATGTTCAGCGGCGCCTCACTTCAATGAACCCGGGGGTGTCTGCTCCAGCGCCTTCGCTCATTCCGTTTCCGCAGGACTGCGCGCTTTGGCCGGCCGCCTGTGACAGATCGTCCATGATCGTGCACTCCCGCACAGGCCCGCCAATGCAGGCGTCGTCGCAGCTTTGCACGCATGCCAGGAGGTTCTGCTCGAGCTGACGCAATTCTTCGATCCTGGTGCGGACCGTGATCAGGTGATCCTGCGCCATCTCCCGCGCCTCGGCGCAAGGGCGATCGCCATTCTCGAACAAGCCCACCAGTCCGCGCACCTGCTCAATCGCGAACCCGAAGTCCCGGCACCTCCTGATGAATACCAGCCGTTTCTGGTCGGCCTCCCGATAGTAACGCCGTCCATTTGCACCTCGAGCTGCCTGCGGCAGCAAGCCGATCTCTTCGTAATACCGGATGGTGGGCACCGAACATTGGGTGCGCGCCGCCAAGGCGCCAATCGTCAGATTTTCGCTGTCCATGAACTCTCCCGAAAACGCTTGCTCCTCAAGTTACTTGAGGAAGTACAGTTCTGGCAAGGCCATTTTGCGGCCGTTGACAAGGAGCTGATGATGAAGCGTTTTCTGAAGAAATTCTGGTTTCCTGGGGCAGTGGTCGCCTGTGCTGCGTGTTGCGCTGCGCCTTCCCTGTTTGCGTCGGTGCTGGTCTGGCTGGGCATCGCGGGAGCAGGTTTCCTGCACTCGCCGTGGTTTCTGCTGCTGCTCGCGGTTCCGGTGCTGATGCTGCTCGTTCAATTCCTGCGCAGGAAAGCGGACCCATACCGGTCCGCCGCATGCGCTTGTGCTGGCTCATGCTCGCCTGCCAGGGAAACGCGACATGAATCACGGTGCGCGAAGGATGTCTGGATGCCTTGAGCGGCAGCTCAAACGCGAATCACATTCGCATGCATCCAGAATGCAGAACCGTGCTACCGCTATGCGCTTGCACGAATCGCCCGCGTCAGCACCGCCACCGGCAGCAGCAATAATGCTTCCCTCAGCAGCAGGCGCTCCGATGCAATCGTCGCTTCGCTGCCGGTGAGGACATCGATCCGCCGTCCGTCCGCCATGCCGGTCAGGAGCACGGCGGTATCGCCCCATGTCGACGGCGGCACGGTCGGCGTGCCGTCGTTCGCCAGCAGGCGAGATGGGAGATGGGCGGCAATCACGATGACCTCGCGGTCGTTGTGGCGACGTGCAAACGCAATCGCATGCGCCGCGAGCGGGCCGTCGATCGCAAGCGGCAGATAAGTGCCCCGCGCGAACAGTTCGGCTTCCTGCGCGCGCAAGGCCAGCGTCTGGTTGATGATCTGCTGCTTGAGGCGGCCGGTCTGCCAGCCTTCCAGGCTGGTGACGCGTTCCGACCATTCGCGCAGCATTTCCCGGCGCGCGCCATAGTCGACCAGGCGCCGGTTGTCCGGGTCGACCAGGCTGAAGTCCCAGAACTCGGTGCCCTGGTACAAATCGGGCATGCCGGGCGAAGTCAGCCGCAGCACCGTCTGCGCAAGACTTTTGGCTGCGCCTGCCGGCGTGAGGCGTTCGATCCAGTCCACGAGTTTCGGCAGGAAGGCGTTTTCCGGCCCCACTTCCAGCGCCGCCCGCAGGAAATTCCTGCAAGCCGCTTCATAGGCTTCGTTCGGCAATATCCAGTCGCTCACCTGCTTGGCTTCGCGCAGCGCCTTGGTCTGCCACTGTTCGATGCGTTCCGCGAATTCCCGGATACCTTTCGCGTCCGTCACATCCAGTCCGATCGGCCAGGCGCCGACCAGCATCTGGTACAGCATCAATTCATCCGCAGGATGCGGCGCCGTGCCCGCCGCTTCGCCATTTTCAGACGAGAGTTCGGTGCGCAGCGGCTCGTTCATCTGCATCCATTCACGCACCGCTTCGCCCCATTCCTGCGGCATCTCGCTTAACGCCGCAATCCGGGCCCGCACGTCTTCGCCGCGCTTGTGGTCGTGGGTGGCGGTAGCCAGCATCGAATCCGGGAAGCGCCGTGCGCGCTCCGCATTGGCTTCATGGAACTCCTGCACCGAAATGCTGAACTGGGCGGGATCGGAACCGACTTCGTTGCGCGACAACAGCCTGCCGTAGCGGTAGAAGGCCGTATCCTCGACCGACTTCGCCGCCAGCGGCGGTGTCAGCTGCTGGAAGCGGGTGATGGCGCGCTGGTGCAGGCTGCGCACCCGCGGGTTGGCCGAGTCGCGCGGCGCGTCGCCACCGAGCCACCGGGCAAGCACGTCGAGCAGCGGCACTTCGGTGCGTTCCACGCTTGCGCGCGCCTGCTCGAGCGCCTGTTCGATGATGCGGTCGTCGAGTTCGTCGCGGCCATTGCTGTCGGCATAGGTGCGGTAGACCGGGAAATGCACCAGCAGCTCGGCGAAGACACGGCGGATGGCGCCGAGCGAAAAATCGCGCGTGCGCAAATCGGTACGGGCGACTGCATGCAGCGCGCGGGCCGCTGCTTCGAATTCACCGGAAAGATTGATGGCCAGCAGCTGGCGCCGCGCCTGCCGCACTTCCTCGTCGAAGTCCTGTTCGCTGCCCGTCAGTTCCTGCCACAGCGCGGTGAGGGGCTGCTCCCCTGCGGGATCATGCAGCAGCGCACCCACACGGTCCATGAAATCATAGCCGCTGGTGCCGTCGATATCCCAGTTCGCGCGCAGCGCTTCGTCCGGCGCGAGGATCTTTTCGACGATGAGATAGGCCGGTGCCGGCGGCAGCTCGGGCGGGCGCTGGGAAGTCAGCGACTGCAGCCTGCGCCGCAGCTTGCGGCAGTAGGCACCGGGATCTGCGAGGCCATCGACATGGTCGATGCGCACGCCGTCGATCAGGCCTTCGGCATACAGGCGGAAGATCAGGGCATGCGTGGCTTCGAACACCTCTTCCTGCTCCACCCGCACGCCGACCAGGTCGGTCACTTCGAAAAAGCGCCGCCAGTTGATGCCGTCGGCTGCGCAGCGCCACCAGGCAAGCCGGTAGTGCTGGCGCTCGAGCAAGCCGTGCAAGGCATCGAAGCCCTGCGGCGTCTCCGCCGAAAAGCCAGCCATGGCGGCATGGATGGCGGATGCGCCCTCGCTCGTTCGGTACAGCTCGCGCAAGAGGCCAAAGCCGGTATCCGCTTCCTGCTGCGTGATGCCTTCATCCGAGTCCTTGCTGCGCACCTGCTCGAAGGCGGCGATCGCCGGGGCAAGGCATTCGGCACCGACGGTGCTCAGCAGCGGTGCATAATCGGTGGGAGCAATCGGAAAGCGGTGGGCGTAATAGCAGGCGAAAAACTTGCCGCGCGCCTCGTCGAACTGGAGCCGGATCTCGCCTGCGGCCAGCACATCGCCATAGGGCTGGCCGAGGAAGGGTGCCATCACCTTGCCATGCAGGGTTTCATCCGCCGGCTGCCAGTCGATGTCGAACCAGCGCGCATACGGGCTTTTCTGTCCCCATTCCAGCACATGCTGCCACCACGGATTTTCCGGGCCAACGCCCATGTGGTTGGGCACGATGTCGAGGATCAGGCCCATGCCTGCGTCGCGCAGTCGCGCCACCAGCCGGCGCAAGCCCTCTTCCCCGCCCAGTTCCTGATTGATGCGGGTCGGATCGACGATGTCGTAACCGTGGGTCGAGCCGCTGCGCGCGGTCAGGATCGGTGATGCATAAATATGGCTGATGCCGAGCGATGCGTAATAAGGCACGACCTCGACCGCGTCATCGAAGGTAAAGCCGCGATGCAGCTGCAGGCGCGCGGTGGCGCGTGGAATGCCCATCAGGATTCTCCCGTGGAGGGTTTGGAGGGACGCTGGCCATTGATGCGCGCGAGCCGTGCAGCGACCGCGGGCTGGTCGAGCACGCTTTCCACCGGCTGCGGCAGGCGGCGCCGCCAGTTCGGGTGCTGGTCGACGGTGCCCGGCAGGTTGGGTTGCTCGACCAGGCCGAGCGCATCTTCGATCGGCAGCATCGCCAGCGGTACGGGTGTCGCTGCGAGAAAGCCGGCGACCGCGTCCAGCGGCGCGCTGCCGGCGCGGTGTTCCGGCTCGGCCCCGCTTGCCTGCCCCGCTTCCGTCAACGCTCGCCACAGTGCAGCACGCTCCTGCATGCGCCCCTGGCGCACGTCGGCTTCGGTCTTGCCGGGCTCGAGCAGGTCGAGCTTCGCATACCAGTCGATGTCGTGCCCCTGCCACCAGCCTGCGACGGTCGGCAGGTCATGCGTGGTGGTGGTGGCGATCGCGTCGCGCGACCACTCGGACGGCGAAAGAAAGCGGCCATGCTGCTGCTGGAACAGCAGGACCTGGATGCCGAGCAGGCCAGCCTGGGACAGGGTCCGGTCAAAACCGGCCGGCACGGTGCCGAGGTTTTCGCCGATCACGATCGCGCGATGGCGCCAGGATTCGAGCGCGATCAGGCGCAGCAGATCCTGCATCGGATACTGGAGATAGGCGCCGTCTACCGGCGATTCGCCATGCGGCACCAGCCACAGGCGGCCCAGGCCGAGCACATGGTCGATGCGCGCCCCGCCGGCATAGGCAAAGGTCGCGCGCAGCATTTCGATATAGGCGCCAAAGCCGCGCGATCGCATCGCATGCGGCGAAAATGCACCCAATCCCCAGCTCTGGCCGCGCGTGTTCAACACATCCGGCGGCGCGCCCACCGACAAGCCGTTGATGATTTCTTCCTGGCGGCTCCAGGCCTGGCTGCCGCCGTTGTCGGCGCCGACCGCGAGATCCGTGATCACGCCGATGGCCATGCCGGCCGCGCGCGCCGCCTGCTGTGCGCCGGACAGACCGCGCGCCGCCTGCCATTGCAGGAACTCGTGGAAGCGCACTTCTTGCGCATGACTGCGCGCGAATTCCTCCACTGCCGTATCGCCGGGATGGCGCAAGCCGTGCGGCCAGCTGTGCCAGTCGCCGCTTTCGCCCTGCGCCAGGCGCCAGGCATGCAGCGCCTCGAAGCGTGCATGGTCGCGCAAGGCGGTACCGCTGCGCGCGCGAAAGGCTTCGAATTCGCGCTCATCCCCGGCCGCATTGAATTGATCAAACAGGCGTCGCAACAGGGACAGGCGCAGTGCGCCGGCGGCCGGCCAGTTGATCAGCTCATCCTGTTCGAGCCGCGACAGCTTGCTCGCCACATCGGCGCCGAGAGAAGCCAGTGCGGCAGCCAGCACTTCCGGCCCGAGCACGCTGGCCGGATCGATGTGCAGGGCATTCAGGAACAAGCGGCTCGACGGGCCGTAGGGACTGAAGCGCGAGACGTCGGCGCTGAACATTGCATGCACCGGGCTGATCGCGAGCGCGGCTGCACCATGGGCCGCCGCCGACCGTGCGAGTTGTGCCAGGCCGGTGAAGTCGCCGATGCCGCCGTCGCCACGGCGGCGCAGCGCATACAGTTGCACGCCCAGGCCCCAGACGCGCGGATCGACCGGCATCCCGGGATGCGCGCCAAGGGCGTCGGCCACGCCGAAGCAGCGTGGCGGCGCGATGGCGAGTGTCGTCTCTTCCTTGCCGGCCAGCAGCCGGTGGTAGCCGTAATGATCGATAGCCGGCAATTCCAGTCCGGCGCCGGCATCGTCGGCAAAGCGGCCATCGAGGTGCCCGCCTTCTTCCAGTTCGATCCGGTAAGGCTTTCCCGCGAGGCGCTGCGCGCCCGGCAGACGCAGGGGTTCGCCGATGGTGCCAGTGAGCAGCGGCGGCATGCGGTCGCCATCCTGCAGCTTCGCCAGCCGGTGCCGGCTGTCCCGGCATTGCTCGTCGCTTTCGCAGGGAAAGCCGAGCGCTTCCAGTATCTTGCGCAACGCGTCCGGCGCGACCTGCATCGCCTCGCCCTTGGCGCTGACCCAGTCGCGCGCCAGCCCGGCCGCCTGTGCGAGGTCGAGGATGTCCTGGTCATTCATGCCGCAGACTCCAGGACGGCGATGAAGGAGCGGGCCGGCAATTCCCCGCCGGGCGCCGCATCGGCCACGCCCGCCGTTTCGAACAGGATTTTTCCTCCCGTTCCGTCGGCCAGCTCCTCGAAGGACACCGCCACCGGCGCATCGCCGAGATTGATGGCGATCATCAGCACCTTGCCATCGCCCATCTGCCAGCGCGCCTTGACCGCGGCCCGCCCGAGGAGTTCGGGCCCGAGCGCCTTCGCGCCGTCCAGGCGCGGCACGATCTGCTCGCGCCGGATGTCGAGCAAGGTCTTGACCCAGTCGCGCCAGGGCAAGGCGGTATTGTCATCGGGCCTTGGAATGGAATCGAGGAAGGTCTGTTCCGCATTCGGGTCGGGGATGCGTTCGCGCACCGCCGGGTCGGAGAATGCCGGGAAGCGGGCAAACTCTTCGCGCCGTCCCTTGCGCACCGCATCCGCCAGTTCCGGCGAGAGGTGGCTGGTGAAATACAGGAATGGCTGCGTTGCGCCGTATTCCTCGCCCATGAACAGCAGCGGGATTTGCGGCGACAGCAGCAGCAAGGCACTCGCCGCACGCAGCGCATCCGGGTCGGCCAGCGTCGAGAGGCGCTCGCCGAAGGCGCGGTTGCCGATCTGGTCATGGTTTTGCAGGAACAGCACGAAGGACGTCGGCGGCAGGTGCTTGCTCGGTTCGCCGCGGGGCGTGCCGCCCGGATATAGCGGCGCCTCGCCCTGATAGATGAAGCCTTCGGTCAGGCCGCGCGCGAGCTTTTCCCCGGCCTGGTTGATGTAGCCGGCATAGTAGCCTTCGCGCTCGCCGGTCAGGAGCACATGCAGCGCATGGTGCATGTCGTCGTTCCATTGCGCATCGAACAGCCGGCGCGGTGCGCGCTCGAGCAGGCGCGCGCCGTTCTCGTCGTTTTCCAGCACGAGATGCACATGGCGTTCCGCCGGGATGGTGGCGCGGATGCGTTCCGCCATTTCCACCAGCCAGTCCTTTTCGCTGATCGCATGCACCGCATCGAAGCGCAAGCCGTCGAACTGGAATTCAATCAGCCAGTACAAGGCATTCTCGGTGAAGAAGTCGCGGACCTGGCGCCGGCGGAAATCGATCGCCTGCCCCCACGGCGTGTGAATGTCGTCGCGGAAGAAGGAAGGCGCATAGGCGCCGAGGTAATTTCCGTCCGGGCCGAAGTGGTTGTAGACCACGTCGAGGAAGACCATCATCCCCAGCCCGTGCGCGGTATCGACGAGATGCTTGAGTTCGTCCGGCGTGCCGTATGCGGCGTCGGGCGCATACGGCAGCACGCCGTCGTAGCCCCAGTTGCGCGGCCCGGGGAAATCCGCCACCGGCATCAGCTCGACGGCAGTGATGCCGAGTTCGGCGAGCGCCGGCAATTGCTTCGTGACGCCGGCAAAGCCGCCCAGCGCGCCGACATGCAGCTCGTACAGGACGGTTTCATGCCACGGCCGGCCCAGCCAGGTGCCGTGTGTCCAGTGGTAGGCGGCGGGGTCGCACACGATGCTCGCATCATGCACGTCGCCATCCTGGGCGCGCGACGCCGGATCGGGCACCGCGAGCGCCTCGCTGACCCGGTAGCGGTAGCGGGCCTCGGCGCCGCAGGGCGCTTCGATCTCGAACCAGCCGTCGGCCAGAGACGTCATTTCGATGGCAGGCGCGCCTTCGATTTCAAGGAATACCTGCTGGCTGCCCGGCGCCCAGAGGCGGAAACGGGTACGGTCGGGTGCGACCAGCTGCGCACCAAAGGAAGGATTAAAGAGTGACATGGTCAGCAGTAAGTAATGCCGCGCTATGGGCGGCGACGATCATCCTGTTGTTTTGCGGCTGGCGGCACGGGTTAGCCCCGTCGTTCCAGCCGCCTTCGGCGCTTTCGGCCGCGTCGATCGCGGTGCGCCAGTGCATCCCGGGTTGCGGCAGCACGAATTCCCGGTCTTCGGCGGACGCGTTCAGCAGCAGGAGCGAGGCTGCCACCGCCCCAGTTTTGCCATCCGGCCTTTCGCTGGTGATGCGGCGCAGGGCCAGCAAACGCCCTTCCGCATAATTCCAGCGCTCAGGCGTCATTTCGGCGCCGGTTTCATCGAACCAGCCGGTATCCGGCACGCCCTGCAGCGTCTTTGAGCTGGCGGTGAGAAAGCGGGTGCTGCGCAAGCTGGGCCGCGCCAGCCGGATGGCGATGCAGCGCCGGGTGAATTCGATCAGCGCCCGGCCGGCATCGGTCTCGGCGAGCGTCCAGTCGAACCAGGAAATCTCGTTGTCCTGGCAGTAGGGATTGTTGTTGCCGTTCTGGCTGCGGCCGAACTCGTCGCCGCCCAGCAGCATCGGCGTGCCGTTCGAAAACATCAGCGTCATCAGCATCGCGCGCTTGATCCGCTCGCGCGTCGCGACAATTGCCGGGTCGCCGCTCGGTCCTTCCGCGCCCCAGTTGCTGCCGAGGTTGTGGTCGCTGCCGTCGCGGTTGCCTTCGCCATTGGCTTCGTTGTACTTGCGGCTGTAGGTCACCAGGTCCTGCAGCGTGAAGCCGTCATGCGCAGTGACAAAGTTGACTGAGGACCAGGCACGGCGGCGGCGGCGGTTGAACAGGTCGGCGGAGCCGAGCAGGCGTGCCGCCAGCGCGCCGCGCATGCCGCGATCGCCGCGCCAGAAGCTGCGCACGTCGTCGCGGAAGCGGTCATTCCATTCGGCGACGCCGGGCGGCTGGTTGCCCACCTGGTAGCCGCCCGGCCCGATATCCCAGGGTTCGGAAATCAGCTTGACCCGAGACAGCACCGGATCCTGCAGCAGCGCATCAAAAAATCCGGAACCGGGATCGAAACCATGCGCCTCGCGGCCGAGCGTCGCGCCGAGGTCGAAGCGGAAGCCGTCGACATGGAATTCCTGCACCCAGTAGCGCAGGGAATCCATCACCATCTGGATCACGCGCGGATGCGACAGGTTCAGGGTATTGCCGCAGCCGGTGTCGTTGACCAGGTGACGTGGATTGCCGGCCTGCAAGCGGTAATAGCTCGCATTGTCGAAGCCGCGGAAGGACATCGTCGGCCCGAGTTCGCTTTCTTCGCAGGTATGGTTGTAGACCACATCGAGGATCACTTCGATGCCGGCCGCATGCAGCTGCCGGATCGCATGCCGCATTTCATCGGGGGAACCGCTCGCGAGATAGCGCGGCTCGGGCGCAAAGTAAGACATCGTGTTGTAACCCCAATAATTGGAAAGGCCATTCCCCACAAGCCGCCGGTCCTGCAGGAAGGCATGCACCGGCAGCAATTCCACGGCGCTGATGCCCAGCTTGTGCAGATGGTCAATGACAAACGGATTGGCGAGCGCGGCAAAGGTTCCGCGCTCCTTCGCCGGGATCCGTTCCGCGCGCATCGTCAGTCCGCGCACATGGGCTTCATAGATCACGGTCTTTTCCCAGGGCGTGCGCGGATGGCGGTCGCCATGCCAGTTGAAGGTGGAATCGGTGACCACCGCCTTGGGCATGGCCCATGCGCTGTCGCGCCGGTCAAAGGACAAGTCGGCCTTCAGCGAGTGAAAGCGGTAACCGTAGAGCGCATCGGTCCAGCGCACCTGGCCATGCAGCTGCTTCGCGTAAGGGTCGAGCAGCAGCTTGTTCGGATTGAAGCGGTGGCCCTGCTCCGGCCGGTATGGCCCATAGGCGCGGTAGCCGTACAGCGTCCCCGCCTGCACGCCCGGCAGGTAGCCATGCCAGATTTCATCGGTGCATTCCGGCAGCGCATAACGCGCAATTTGGTGCCGCCCTTCCGCGTCGAACAGGCACAGTTCCACCTTGACCGCATGCGCCGAAAACACGGCGAAGTTGGTGCCGAGGCCGTCGTAGGTCGCGCCCAGCGGATAAGGCGAACCGGGCTGGATCGGCGGCAGCGGCGTGCTCGTCATGCCTGGCGCTTGAGGATCAGCACCGACAGGGGCGGCAGCGTCAGCACCAGCGATTGCGGCATGCCGTGACCGGGCACAAGCTCGCTGCGCACGGTGCCGCCGTTGCCGGCGCCGCTGCCGCCGTAAATCGCCGCATCGGTATTCAGGATTTCCTGCCAGGTACCGGCGGCGTGCGCATCGGCTGCCGGCACGCCGATGCGATAGCCTTCGCGCCGCACTGGCGTCATATTCAGGACCACCAGCAGTGGCTCATCATCGGGCCCGCCCTTGCGCAGGTAGGCAAACACGCTGTTGCGGTTGTCATCCCCGATTACCCACGTGAAACCTTCGGGCAGGCAATCCTTGCGATGCAACGCCGGTTCGCCCACGTAGAGGCGGTTCAGGTCACGCACCAGGCGCTGCACGCCGCGGTGCGCCGGGTCGTCGAGCAGGTTCCAGCTCGGCGAGGCATCGTGGTTCCATTCGGTTTCCTGTCCGAACTCGCATCCCATGAACAGCAGCTTCTTGCCCGGATGGGTCCACATCAGGCCGAAGAAGGCGCGCAGGTTCGCCAGCCGCTGGGCCTTGTCCACCCCCGGCATCTTGCCGAGCAGCGAGCCCTTGCCATGCACTACTTCGTCATGCGAGATCGGCAGCACGAAGCGCTCCGAGAAGGCGTAGACCAGGCCGAAGGTCAGGTCGTGGTGGTGATGCTGGCGGAACAGCGGATCGGTGCGCATATAGCGCAGCGTGTCATGCATCCAGCCCATGTTCCACTTGTAGGAAAAGCCAAGCCCCTCCTGCTCCACCGGGGCCGACACGCCGGGCCACGCAGTCGATTCCTCGGCGATCATGATCGCACCGGGGCAGCGCTGCGCGATCACCTGGTTCAGTTCGCGCAGGAAGGCGATTGCTTCCAGGTTTTCGCGCCCGCCATAAACATTGGGCACCCATTCCCCCTGCCGGCGGCTGTAGTCGCGGTACAGCATCGATGCCACCGCGTCGACGCGCAAGCCGTCGACATGGAAATGCTCCAGCCATTCGAGGGCGCTGGCGATCAGGAAGCCCGACACTTCGCGGCGCCCGAGGTTGTAGATCAGCGTGTTCCAGTCCTGGTGGTAACCCTCGCGCGGGTCCTGATGCTCGTAGAGGGCGGTGCCGTCGAATCGCGCCAGGCCGTGCTCGTCAGAGGGAAAATGCGCCGGCACCCAGTCGAGGATCACACCTAGCCCGGCGGCATGGCAGCGGTCGACGAAGGAAGCGAATCCCGCCGGTGTGCCGAAGCGCGCGCTGGGCGCGAACAGGCCGAGCGGCTGGTAGCCCCAGGAACCGCCGAAGGGATGTTCCATGATCGGCAGGAATTCGACATGGGTGAAGCCCATGCCGAGTGCATACGGAATCAGCCGGTCGCCCAGCTCGTGCCAGTCGAGGCTGCGCCCCTCTTCCTCCAGGACGCGCAGCCAGGAGGCCGCATGCACTTCATAAATCGCGATCGGCGCATCCGGCCGCTGGCGGCGTGGCCGGTCCGCCATCCATGCCGCATCGGTCCAGCGGAAAGGCGCGTCCGGCGCAACCACCGACGCGGTCGAAGGCGGCGCCTCGGTGGCGCGCGCCACCGGGTCGGCTTTCAGCGGCAGCAGCTTGCCGTCGGGCCCGACGATTTCGTACTGATAGCGCGCGCCGCTGCCGAGGCGCGGAATGAACAGTTCCCATACGCCGGCCTCGACCCGCAGCCGCATCGGATGGCGCCGGCCATCCCACTGGTTGAAGTCGCCCACCACCGATACCCGCAGCGCATTCGGCGCCCATACCGCAAAGCGCACGCCGGCAACGCCGTCGATGACCATCGGATTGGCACCGAGGCAGCGCCCGAGCTCCCGGTGCCTGCCTTCGGCCAGCAGGTGCATGTCGAGCTCGCCGAGCAGAAGGCCGAAGCTGTACGGATCTTCGGTGTACTCGACATGCTCGCCGCCGTCTGCCGTCGGCCAGGTGATGCGCAGCAGGTAGCGCTGGCCCGGTTCCAGGCATGGTGCACCGCTGATGAACAGGCCGCTCTGATGCAGGTTGTAGAGCGATTCGATCAGCTGTCCGCCGACCTCATTCCGGGGTTCGCGTGCGACGACGTCCACTGCGCGCGCGCCGGGCTGAAAAGTGCGCACGATCGCCTTCCCGTTTACTGGGTGCGGCCCGAGCAGCGCGAACGGGTCGCGCAGGCGGCCGTGCAGGAGCGCATCGATCGTTCCCTGGCCGACGCCGGCAAATTCTTCGCCTTGCTCAGTCATTCGACAAATCTCCTATGGACAAGCCCAGCAGCTGGTCGGCGATCTTTGCCATGCCATTGACCGGGACCGGAACCCAGCTCGGTCGGTTCGCTGCCTCGTAGCAGATTTCATACGCGGCCTTCTCCAGCACGAACATCTGCAGCAGCGCCTGCTCCGCTTCCTCGGTAAAGCGCAGCGGCCCGGCCGCCACCGCTTCCCGGTACGCTGCCAGGAAAGCCGCCTGCGACATCGGCGCAAAGTTTTGGATGATGTGCTGCTTGCGCAGTTCCGCTTCCTCGTCCAGGTCGCCCGGCCCGACCTGGGCGGCGAAAGCCGCCGCGTATTCGAAGGAGCGCAGCAGGCCGGCGACATCGCGGATCGGGCTGCTCTTCGCCCGCCGCTGCTCGAGCGACTTGATGGGCTCGCCTTCGAAGTCGATGATGTACACGTCGCCATGTGCAACCAGCGCTTGGCCGAGGTGGAAATCGCCGTGGATGCGGATGCGCGGCGTGCCCGCTGCAGCGGCGGCGAGTGCATCGACTTTTTCCAGCAGGTTCTCGCGCTGCTCGATGAGGTGCGCCACCCGCCGCGACTCGGCCTCGCTCGTCCAATCCGGGCGGCTACGCAGGATGTCGAAGGCAGCTTCGAGCTGGCGCCGCGCGTCTGCGGCCCACGCTTTCGCATCTTCTTCAGTGGCGGGCTGCGGCGCGAAATCCGGATTGTCGGTCGGGCTGGCCAGCACCGAATGCATTTCGCCGAGGCGCCGTCCCAGCATCGACGCCAGCTGAATCAGCTCATCCTGCGGATCGGAAATTTCGCTGACCAGTTCGGCCGAAGCCGCCGGCTCGGACACGGTCACCTGCTGCATGGCGCGCGCCAGCGTATCGAGCGTCCATTCCCAGGCATCGCCCTGGCCGTGGATGTACTGCTGCAGCAGCATCAGCGTATGGCGGGTGCCATCGGCGCCAAAGCGCGTCACTTCGCCGAGCAGTTGCGGCGTATTGGCATAGCCGAGCGAAGTCAGGTAACGCCCCATCTCCGCTTCCGGATGGACGCCGGAGGAAATGCGCCGGATCAGCTTGAGCACCATGGCATTATTGATGATCAGCGAGCTGTTCGACTGCTCCGCCGCCATGCGCCTGACCTCGGGCTCCTCCGTCACTTCCAGCCGCTCCAGCGCCTCGGTCGGAAGGAAGCGTATTTCGCCCGCCTCGGACGGGACGGACACACGGGCGCGAAGCAATTCCACGATCACGTAGGCGAAGGAATCCATCACATAGGCGTCGGTGAGCAGGCCGACATGACGGCCGCGGCGCACCCGCGCCAGCGCGAGCTGGTGCGGCAGCGCGGTGAGGATGTCTTCTTCGCGGATGTAGCCAAGGGGCAACAGGTAGCGCTCGGTGCGGCCGGAGGTGACGGTCTCGATCTCGGCCAGCATGGTGGGCATGACATGCGGCCGCGCGTGCGAAGCCGGCAGCGGCGCAGCGAGCGTGATGCGTGCCGAGCGCAGCTTTTCCTGCTTGGCGGCATACCAGCGGCGCTTGGGCAGGTAGGCCGGCAGGATGTCGTGCTCGATCTGGGTGCGCCGCGGCGCTTCCAGGAATTCCAGCATGTCGTGCCGCAGCACCAGGGTCATCAGGTCCGGCAAGGGCTCGGGGGAAGGCTGGTGCCAGGCCGGCATCTTGTCCTTCGACGCCAGCAGGAACCAGTAGAAACCGTAAGGCGGCAGCGTCAGCAGGTAAGGCAGCTTGCCGATCGGCGGGAAGGCCGAGCCGCCGATCATCTCCACCGGCACCCGCTCGGCATAGGGCGACAGGTCGAGTTCCACCGCCTGGGCCGAGCGCGAAACATTTGCCACGCACAGGATGGTTTCCACTGCATGCTCGTCATCCCCCTTGCGGTACTCGCGCAGGTAGGCAAGGATGCGGCGGTTGGCCGGATGCAGCAGCGTCATCGTGCCGCGGCCGAAAGCGCAGTGCTGCTTGCGCACCGCGAGCATGCGCCGCATCCAGTTCAGGGGCGAATACGGATCGGCGACCTGCGCTTCCACATTCACCGCTTCATAGCCATAGAGCGGGTCCATGATGGGCGGCAGCACCAGCTTGGCCGGATCGGCGCGGGAAAATCCGCCGTTGCGGTCCGGGGTCCATTGCATCGGCGTGCGCACGCCGTCGCGGTCGCCGAGATGGATGTTGTCGCCCATGCCGATCTCGTCGCCGTAATAGATGACCGGTGTGCCCGGCATCGACAGCAGGAGGCTGTTGAGCAGCTCGGTACGGCGACGGTCGCGCTCCAGCAGCGGCGAAAGCCGGCGCCGGATGCCGAGGTTGATGCGCGCCCGCTTTTCGGAGGCGTAGTAGTTCCACAGGTAGTCGCGCTCGCGGTCGGTCACCATTTCCAGCGTCAGCTCGTCATGGTTGCGCAGGAAGATGGCCCACTGGCAGTTGTCCGGGATTTCCGGTGTCTGGCGCAGGATGTCGGCGATCGGGAAGCGGTCTTCCTGCGCCAGCGCCATGTACATGCGCGGCATCAGCGGGAAGTGGAAAGCCATGTGGCATTCGTCTTCGAAATACGGCAGCACGTCTTCCGGCCACATGTTGGCTTCCGCCAGCAGCATGCGGCCCGGATACTTGCTGTCGAGTTCGGCACGGATGCGCTTGAGGATGGCATGCGTCTCCGGCAGGTTTTCGTTCGTGGTGCCTTCGCGCTCGACCAGGTAGGGCACGGCATCCAGCCGCAGCCCGTCCACGCCGAGGTCGAGCCAGAATTCCATGACGCCGAGCACTGCCTTGAGCACCTGCGGATTGTCGTAGTTCAGGTCCGGCTGGTGCGAAAAGAAGCGGTGCCAGTAAAACGCGTTGGCCACCGGGTCCCAGGTCCAGTTCGATTTCTCGGTGTCGCAAAAGATGATGCGGGTGCCGGCATAGGCTTCGTCATTGTCCGACCAGACATAGAAGTTGCGCGCGGCCGATCCGGGCTTGGCACGGCGCGCGCGCTGGAACCAGGGATGCTGGTCGGACGTGTGGTTGACCACCAGTTCGGTGATCACGCGCAGGCCGCGCGCATGCGCTTCGGCGATGAAGCGCTTCGCATCCGCCAGGGTGCCGTAGTCGGGATGCACGCCGCGGTAATCGGCGATGTCATAGCCGTCGTCGCGCCGCGGCGAGGGATAGAAAGGCAGCAGCCAGATGGTATTGACGCCGAGACTGGCAATGTAATCGAGCTTGTCGATCAGTCCCGCGAAATCGCCGATGCCATCGTTGTTGGAATCGAAATACGATTTCACGTGCACCTGGTAAATGATCGCATCCTTGTACCAGAGCGGATCCTTCTGGAAGGGCGTACGGCCTGCCGCCGCGGCGCCGGAGACGCCGGGCCGCACGGCACTGCGGCGGTCCACTACTGTGCGTCGGTCCATGCTCAAGTCCCCCTGTGGCGGATGCGCCAGATGGCGTAGGGGCAGTCATACGGATCCAGCCTCAGCTGCTGGGTTTTCCCGTGCCAGGAGACCTTGCCGCCATTGACCAGGTCGTCGGCCTCGAGCATGCCATCGTCCGCCAGGCCGAATTCCCACATCGGCAGTTCGATCTTCGCGTCGTGCGCGGCGAACGGGTCGAGGTTGATCGCCACCAGCACTACGTTGTCGCCGATGCGCTGGCCGCTGTCGGCCGGTTCGGTGGTTTTGGCGAAGTACAGGATGTTATCGTCGGACGCTTGCAGGAAGCGCACGCCCATGTGGGATTGCAATGCAGGGTTTTCCATGCGGATGCGGTTAAGCTGGCTGATCTCTCGGATGATGTTGCCGGGACGTTGCCAGTCCCAGGCCTTGATTTCGTATTTTTCGGAATCCAGATATTCTTCCTTGCCCGGTATCGGCGTGCCTTCGCACAGCTCGAAGCCGCTGTACATGCCCCACAGGCCGGACAGCATGGTGGCCAGCGCGGCGCGGATCAGGAAGCCGGGCCGGCCCGAGCGCTGCAGGAAATAGGGATTGATGTCGGGCGTATTGACGAAGAAATGCGGACGGAAGTATTCGCGCACGGACGTCTGCGTCAGTTCCGTCAGGTACTCGGTGAATTCTTCCTTGGTGTGGCGCCAGGTGAAATAGGTGTAGGACTGCGAAAATCCCGCCTTGGCAAGCCGGTACATCATCTTCGGTCGGGTGAAGGCTTCGGACAGGAAGATGGTGTCCGGGTGGCGCCCGCGGATGTCGGCGATCATCCATTCCCAGAACGGCAAGGGCTTGGTATGCGGATTGTCGACACGGAACACGCGCACGCCTTCGCGCACCCAGAACAGCACCACGTCGCGCAGCGCCATCCACAGGCCGGGCACCGCACCCTTGGCATAGAAATCGACGTTGACGATGTCCTGGTATTTCTTCGGCGGATTCTCCGCATAGCGCAGCGAGCCGTCGGGGCGCCAGGCGAACCATTCCGGATGCTGCTTGAGCCAGGGGTGGTCGGGCGAACACTGGATCGCGAAATCAAGCGCCAGTTCCAGGCCATGCCGCTTCGCTTCGTCGCGCAGGCGGCGGAAGTCGTCCAGCGTGCCGAGCTGCGGGTGGATTGCATCATGCCCGCCCTCTTCCGCGCCAATCGCATACGGGCTGCCGGGCTCGCCGGGCCCCGCGGTCAGGCTGTTGTTGCGGCCCTTGCGATGCTTCCTGCCGATCGGATGGATGGGCGGGAAATAGAGCGTATCGAAGCCCATGGCCCGGATTGCGGGCAGGCGCCGGATCACGTCGTCGAAGGTCCCGTGCCGTGCGGGGTCGCCGCTCTGCGAACGCGGGAACAATTCATACCAGCTGGAAAAGCGTGCAGCGGGGCGCTCCACATCGATGCGCAACACCGGTTCGCTGCGCACCGCGAACGGCCGCGCATCCGCTGCGCGCATCGCTTCCATGGTCGGTTCCGACAGCAGGGCTGCGATCCGTTCGCCATCGTTGCCGGCGGCATCGCGCATGCCCGGCTCCGCAGTACGCAGCGTCTGCGCCAGCGCGCTCAGGGTGGCTGCGACGCTGATGCCGTTTTCCTTCGCATGGCGGGCGGCGGCTTCCACCATCAGCCGCCCCTCTTCCAGTTCGAGGCTGACATTCAGGCCTGCCGTGGTTTTCTTTTCCAGTTCATCGCGATACGTCGCGAAGGCGTCGCGCCAGGCTTCGACCGCAAACAGGTAGCGGCCGATGCGCGTGAGCGGCAGCGGCGCGCACCAGCGGTCGTTGCCCAGCGGATGCATGCGTGTCTCATGCCACTCGGTTTCGTCCGCGCTGCGCCACAGGAGCACGACGGCCAGCTTGTCATGGCCATCGATGAACACATCCGCCTCGACCTGGACCACGTCGCCGATGATGCGCTTGACCGGGAACCGGCCCTCGTCTGCCGAGGGCGTGACCGCTTCGATCGCGATGCGCGGCATGCGTGCTGCCGCGATGATGGCGTCGTCGTCCTGTGGCAGCGGCGTCAGGATGGGTGCGAGGCGGCGTGCGCTGAAGACTTGCAGTTCCGCCGGAGCGAGCTCCAGTGCCTGGCCCGGCGCGGGTGCGATACCGGACTGCGGCCAGATGCGCTCATGGCGCACGAAGCCGCCGCCGCGTTCCAGCAGGCGGCTGTCGTTGACGGCGCAGGCGCGCGCGCTGTCGGCATTGGCGACGATCAGGAGGGCCGCACCGGAATCCGGTTGTGCCGCAGCCTGCTCAGCCCAAGGCTCGCGCAGCAGTACCGCGACTTGCGCATCGAGGCCGCTCAGCAGGCGCAGATGGGCGCCATAGAAATCCGCGCCGCTGGCCGCAATGAAGGCATTCGCGCGGGAGATCTCGTCGGAAAGGTCGAACACCGCCTGCTCACCGTCTCCCGCCGCCGCATCGCGGCGCGACATGCCGTACTCAAATCCCATGGGCACCAGGATGCCGTTGCCGGTGGCCGCGGCCAGGCGCAGCGCGCGCTGGAAGAGGCGGCGGCGCTGACCGATCTCGTCGAATCCCGCCACCCGCGCGATCACCTCGCCATCCGGGCTGTCGGGAAAGGCAATCGGCGGCGCGATGCGCGCCAGCCGCGCCTGCTCTTCCACCAGCCAGCGCGAGCGGTAGTCCCACCAGGCACCGGAGGAAAAGCTGCCATCGAAACCGCAATCGGCCAGGGCTTCGAGCTGCTCCGGCGTGCATCCGGGTGTCCAGGCGAGGAAGCACAGCGATGGCTGCACGGCCTTCGCCGCTTCGATCAGCTTCTTCCAATATGACGCCGGCGGGCCGGCCACATCGATGCAGCGAAAGCCTGCCACACCTGCATTGGCGAAGGCGCGCAGTTGGCCCAACCACCAGCCGAGCACGTCTTCCGCAACCTGGGGGTCGTCCAGGCGCAACCTGCGCACGGCCTGCTGCTGCGGAAGCCTGCGCGGGTCCGGCAAGTCATCGGCTTCCTCGCCGGTGAACCAGTGCGGATGCGTGTCGGCTAGCCGGTTGTCGCCGGCGACGCTGCCGATGTCAAGGTCGACCAGCAGCTGCAGCTTGTTCCGGGCGCAGCTGCGCGTCAGAGCGCCCGGCGCCTCGCCGGCATGCGCTGCAGAGACGGTCGGCATCAGCACATGGGTGAAGCCCATCTGTGCGCAACGGTCGAGATGCGCGTCGAGTTCCGATGCAGGAGTAGCGGGATGCAGGGCATAGATCCGGGGCAGGAAAGGTGTTGCGCGGGGCATGCTCATGAAAGGGATGGATCGGATGAAAAGAGGCTGGATGCAAGGGTTGCAATTAAGAGCGACGAGAATGCCAATTTGTTCTCAGGAAGACATTCAGAAATCGCAACTTCCTTGCATGAAAGAGATGATCTTTATCGTTCTGCCCACAATTGCTGTTGCCCTTCAGGAACAAAACAGCCGCGCGCGCGATCTACCCTGGCGGGAGATTCTTATGGGCAATAAGATTGGCGAACAGGGAAGCGCCTCGCATTGACAGCGAGGCGAGCCGCCGCAGATTTGTGAGACTTCAATGATCATTTACCAGGTTTATCCGAGAAGCTTTTACGACTCGAACAGTGACGGCATAGGCGACCTGGCAGGCATCGAAAGAAAGCTTGCCTACATCAAGAGTCTCGGTGTGGATGCCATCTGGATCAGCCCCTTCTTCAAGTCGCCGATGAAAGACTTCGGCTACGACGTCGCCGATTACCGCGCAGTCGATCCGATTTTCGGCACGATGGAAGATTTCAGGAGCCTGATGAAAGCCGCGAAGGCGCAGGGTCTCGGCATCCTGGTCGACATGGTGATTTCGCACACCTCGGACGAACACGAATGGTTCCGGCAAAGCCGGGCGAAGGAAAACGGCAGGGATGACTGGTACCTCTGGGCCGATCCGAAGCCGGATGGCAGTCCGCCCAACAACTGGGTATCGGTATTCGGCGGCCCGGCCTGGCGCTGGGATGCGGAGCGGCGCCAGTATTACTTCCACTCCTTCCTCTCCAGCCAGCCCGACCTGAACATGCATCACCCGGATGTGCAGAAGGCGGTGCTGGCGGAAATGGACTTCTGGCTCGACATGGGCGTGTCCGGTTTCCGCTTCGATGCCTGCAACCACCTCTTCCAGGACACGCTCCTGCGCAACAACCCGCCGCGCGACAATCCCGTCGACGCGCTCCATCCCTACGGCTTCCAGGTGCATGTGTATGACCAGGGCCGGCCCGAGATGCTGCCCTTCCTCGAAAAGGTCCGCAAGCTCCTCGACGCCTACGGCGCATTCAGCCTGGCCGAGGTCGGCGGCACCGATCCGCTCAAGCTGATGGGCGAATACACTCAGCCCGGCCGCCTGCATTCCGCCTACAGCTTCGCGCTGATGCGCGGCGACAGCGGTGCCGCCTATGTGCGTAATGTCATCGCCACGCTGGAACACCACATCCATGATGAAAGCGCCGCCTGCTATGCGATGAGTAACCACGACAAGGCGCGTGTCGCCACCCGCTGGCAGAACGGCCGCGACCGCGATGCCACCGCCCGCATGCATTTCGCGCTGCTGCTCGCCATGCGCGGCGACATCTGCCTCTACCAGGGCGAGGAACTCGGCCTGCCGCAGGCCGAGGTCCCGTTCGAGCGCCTGCAGGATCCCTTCGGCAAATCCTTCTGGCCGAAATTCAAGGGCCGCGACGGCTGCCGCACACCCATGCCCTGGGCCGATGCCTTGCATGGCGGATTCAGCCATGCCGAACCCTGGCTGCCGGTCGACCCGGCACACCTCGGCATGAACGTCGCGCTGCAGGAAGCGCAGCCGGAGTCGATGCTGCAGTTCGCGCGGACACTGATCGCCTTGCGCAAGGCGCGGCCGGAACTGCACCAGGGCAGCATCGAATTGCTTGACTCACCGGAAGGTGTGCTTGCGTTCGCCCGCCGCCATGGGGGCAGCAGCATCGTCTGTCTGTTCAATCTGGAGGGAACAGCAAAGAAGGTGCAGGGCATCGACTTCGCCGAGGTCGTGATTGGAGAGCATGCGCGTGTCGAGGAGCGCGCGGTGACGCTGGATGTGAGCGGGTATTGTTTGCTGCAGAGCTGATTATCGACGAATGCTTGAGGGTATAAGTAAAGGCCGCTGAGCGGATGCCCGCTTGCGACCCTAAACGGCCCGTCCGGCAGTTGTCGCAGCATGCTGGGCCAGCGCCCGCGACAACGCGGAGACGCTCGCGTATCCGGAGAGCTTCGCTGCACGCTTCAGACCTTCCCCCCTGCTCACCACCTTGTCAGCTATCGATAGCCGTAGTCTTTTCAGATAATTGCCGGGCGTCTGACTCATCACTTCCCGGAATCGGACGGCGAATGCCGTCCTCGACATGCCGGCTTGCTCTGCCATCGTCTCCAGGCTCCACGGTGCCTCGGGAGCACCATGAACTGCAACAAGTGTCCGGGCGATACGCGGATCAGCTAAACCGCCGAGCAATCCGGATGCAGTGCGGGGATGCGCGAGCAGGTGCCGCAATACGCCAATGAAAAGTATTTCCCCGGCTCTGGCTAAGAGCGCGGGATGGCCGCACCTGGGATCGGCAAGTTCCGACGCGATGAGTTGCACGACGAGATCCAGTTCTGTATCCGTGCCGCGGAGGGCTAGAAGTAGGGGCCGATCGAACGCTTCCAACAGGAGGGTGGCGGCTGGTCCTTGAAATGACGCGTCGATGTGCAGCAGATGCACTGCATCATCGCCGGGCAGCGAGCGCAGCAAATAGCGGTCGTCGGCCCGAAAAACAGCAACTGCGGGTGCAGAGAGAGTCTTGCATTCCTCGCCAGGCCTTTCGACCTGCATCCGGCCCTGGGTGAGCAGATGTAGTCGCAGGCCGTCGAACTCATTTGGCTCGAAACTTTGCGGGTTCAAGATCTGGCCGGCAAACCGGACAATCATGGTCGGAGCAAGCCCGTCCAGTACTGCAGAAAGCCGGTCAAGGCGCATTGGTCCCATGTTTTGAACGAATTGCTAGAGAATTTGAACGAATGATTGCAGATAGTACAGCAGAATTTGGTTTCCTACCCAACCATAGAAGGAGGAAATCATGCTTGTTCCGCGCCAGAGTGTCCCTGCCCTCACCGTGAATACCGTTGCTCACGGTTCATTCAGCCTGCTGAGCGGGCATGCCGAGCGTTTTACCATGGTGGTTTTCTACCGCGGCTTGCACTGCCCTATTTGCGCCAAGTACCTGATGGAGTTGGAACGATTGGTTCCCGAGTTTGACAAGAGAGGCGTACGGGTATTAGCAGTTTCCTCGGACGATGCGGAACGAGCGGGCGCAATGGCAGAGAAAATCAAGGCTGTCCGGCTGCCACTGGGTTACGGATTGGATCTGCGAACGGCCAGAGAATGGGGCCTGTATGTGTCAGAGAGTCGTGGGAAAACGTCTATCGGCATCGAAGAACCGCCGCGCTTTTCCGAGCCTGGCGTATTCCTCATACGGCCTGATGGTTCCCTATACTACGGCTCTGTGCAGACAATGCCGTTTGCCCGGCCGAACTTCACAGATCTTATCGGTGCGATTGATTTTGCCGTCGCTCACGACTATCCCGCTCGCGGCGAGTACGTAGGCGAGCTTTAGCCGTTAACTCGACAGGCCAGCCCGGATCCGGATGCCGAACGTTCTGATCGTGAACTGACAAGTCCCCCCCAGAACGGACGTGTAGACAACAATAGATGATTTCCAATTCTGAATATGGGAAGCGCTTTTAAGACATTCAGCAGCTCACGGGCGTGAGGCAGGCTTTACACGTCCGCCAAGAGCGCCAGGTTGTCATCAACGGCTATCCCAATGGCCTTATGGGCATAAACTGTGGCACCGAGCCAGCATTGGCTCGGCGCACAGCCTGCAGGTTTATCGAAGAAGCGTCAGACGCCCTGATCGAAGCACCCTATGCGTCCGCAAATGGAAACTCGTCGATACAGTGCCAGGGACCGCCCCGGTATTCCCATAACAATAAGCTTGCCGATTTTCCTGACATCATCGTCCACCGCGGCGCAAGGGAATCATGGAGTTCACGGGCTTGCTGCGGCGATACCTTGTTTTGAATGGTGACATGCGGCCGAAAGCGTTGGCGGTCCTGGGGGCTTAACCAGGCACTGAAGCACGCTGCGAGTTGATCATGCAAACGCTGTAGCTCGTCACTCTCGATTTCGATGGCAACTCCACGGCCGAGCATCCGGACGCGGGGAAATTCGACAGGGATCGGTGCCATGTGTGCGCATATTTGTTGCAAGTGCGAACAAATAGTCGGCAGCTGTTCGCCTGGAAGCGCATGGAATAAGGTGACGTGTGCGGATAAAAAGTTGCGCTCCGGTGGAAAATGAATCCGACGTAATTCATTTAGCCGCGCGAAGGAAACGTCATCCAGTTTCAACGTCACAATCAGCGGAGATGTTCGGACCAAAATTACTGTATTGATGAGTTGACGAGGGAGGCGCTGCCCAAGCTTAATTCACGATAGCAAAGCCGACCTGCGGAGGCGCAAGCGGGACAGGAAGACGCTATGAAGTCCGATGTCATTGCAGCCAATCTCCATTGCATGCGCTTTGTCAATGGTTCATGCCGCCTGAACAGCCAGCATGCAGAACTCCGTCCGTCACGACCTGATCAGGGAATCAGGCGCGCGGCCCGCAGTTGGGAAAATAAGTCAAAGAATGATTCATCGGTTGCCTGATAGGCCGAAAAGCCAAGCTTGCGGCTTTTCGCCATATCGGTCATCACTTCGATGGGCCGGCCCAGATCAAGGTCGGTATGCCAGGGTGACGCCAGGCGATCCAGATCCGGTTCGGCCAGCCCATGGCGCTGCGCCATGTCGCGCCACCGTGCATGATCGTTTGCCATTGCGGCTTCGAGTGGCTGCGCGCGGCCGCTGAATCCCGCCGCCGGTACGCCGAACCAGTCGGCCAGTCGTCCCCACAACCAGCTCCAGCGAAACACATCCCCGTTCACGATATTGAACGCTTCATTGCGGGCAGCGTCCGTATCGGCTGCCCAAACCAGTTGCCTGGCCAGCATGCGCGCATCGGTCACGTCGGACACACCTTTCCATTGCGCTTCAGAGCCGGGAAATTGGAACACCCGTCCAGTCTCCTTGCATATCGACGCGTAGACCGCCAGCGTGGTGCCGAGATTCATTGCATTACCGACGGCCATACCGATCACTGTATGGGGACGATGAATGCTCCAGGTGAATCGATCACGCTCGGCAGCGGCATATACCTCATCTTCCTGCGCATAGTAAAAATTCTCGATGGGAAGCCGTGGCTGAGTTTCCCGCAACGGCGTCTCCGGCAAGGTCCCCGACTGTGCATATGCCTCGAACGGACCAAGGTAGTGCTTCAAGCCGGTCACCAATGCTACATGGCGCAGCATTTGTTTTGAGGCAAGTGCAGCGAGCAGATTCCGAACCATGCTACCGTTGACTTGGATATTCTCGGCTTCCGTGTCCTTGCGCATCCAGGTCGTAATAAATACATGTGTCGGATTGACTTCAGCCAGCGCCGCCCCAAGACTCTCCGGTTTAAGCAAGTCAGCGGCGACTGGTATCATGCCGGCAACATCTTGTGCTGGCCGGCGTGCCAGCCCGTAAACAGTCCAGCCGTTTGTGACCAGCTCACGCGCAACATGGCTTCCACCGATGCCGCTAGCCCCCACTACCAGTGCGGTTCGTCGCATAACTTTCTCCAATATAAGTCTGGATTGATCTTGTGCACCATCCACCATGGGACACCGAGCGCATAGGAAAGTGCTGGCCTCTACGGCCATTGCGCGTGTTTATATCGACGGTATCTCCGCACATCTAGCCTCTGGCGGCAACCCGTCCTTCACATGGCCCTGCCCGATTGGCCGGGGAATCCGAACCATTGCACTACACGTTCCTCACTTCCTGATCCAGGCCGGCGCCCCATTCGAACGCCTGCAGGATCCCTTCGTCAAATCCTTCTGGCCGAAATTCACGGCCTGCGACGGCTGTCGGTGATTGAGCACACCTCGGCATGAACGCCGTGCTGCAGGAAGCGCAGCCGGAGTCGATACTACAGTTCGCGCGAAAACGGATCACCTTGCGCAACATGCGGCCGGAGCTGCACATGGGCAGCATAGAACTGCTCGGCGCGACCGAAGGCGTACTTTCCCTTGTGCGACGCTACAGCGATAGCAGCATTGTTTTTCTGTTCAATCTCGGCGGCACGCTAAAGAATGTGCAGGACATCGATTTCGCAGAAGTCGTAATTGGAGAACATTGCAAGAGAAATGGAAGTGTTCAGGAAAGGACGCGTGGCTCATTGACAGGTTTTCGCTCAACTCAATCCAGTTGAAGAAATCATTCTGCTATTGAAGCTGCCGTTTATTGTTGCTGCCTTATTTACAGATCCAGAGAAAAAATACGTAGCTTGATATGTATTAAGGAAGCACATCGAACAATAAAGGCGATAAGCCTCCAGAGACCTAAGATGGCTTTATCGCTTCAGCATTGCAGCCGTTTTATTCGGAAGGAAATACCATGGACCGGCGTACTATTCTCGCGGGCGTGGCAGCCCTTATCGCAGGTTTGGTAATCTTCCCAGAAACACCAAATGCGCAGCAAACTGGCAGGGTTTACCGAGTCGGCGTCCTTATGAATGGCGGCGCTACCATAGATGGGAAACCCAATCCGGCATTCGATGGGCTTCGCAAAGGCATGGCGCAACTTGGCTATGTTGAGGGAACCAACATAATCTATGAAGCGCCTTTTCCGGAAGGACGACTTGAACGTCTGCCTGGCTTTGCTTCCGAACTGGTAGCCAAGGGCGTTGATGCCATTTCCACCTTTGGGGGCCCATCAACGAACGCTGCGCGAAAGGCGACAACGACAGTCCCGGTCGCAGCTGCTCTCGTTGCCGACCCGCTAGCGATAGGAGTTGCGAAAACGTTGGAGCGCCCTGGAAGAAACATTACCGGGGCAACGAACAACGACCCTGAGCTCGCCAGGCGGCAGTTAGACATGCTGAAAGCGCTTTTACCAAAACTAGCGCGCGTTGCGATTTTGAGCGACTCTGACATTCCCGGCGCTGATGCCAGCGGCCTCGCCCCCATAGAACGGGCCATTGTAGCCGCCGCTCGCTCCGCCGGTCTCTCGTCTCAAGTGCCGAAAGTGCGCGGCCCGAACCCTGATCTGGAAAATACTTTCAAGGCCATGGCCACCGAGGACGCACAGGCGCTGGTCGTGCTGGAAGTACCCGCCACCATTGCGGCCCGCAAGCGCATTGCGGAATTCGCTTTGAAGCAGCGTTTACCAACAATGTTTTGGGGTGGTGCATCCGATTCTGGTTGCCTGGTAAGTTATGGCACTCCCTTCACCACTGACTTCCCTCGGCTGCCGCCCATCATCGATAAAATATCGAAAGGTGCCAACCCAGCTGACACGCCGCTTGAGGTCGTTTCTCGCCGTGAGCTAGCTATCAACCCAAGGACCGCTCGGGAATTGGGAATAGCTATTCCTTCGGACCTTTTGGAAACCGCTAACCACGTCATTGAATAAACGCCGCAATGCACCTGTCGCGGTTTCTCTTGGTAGAACCAAGAACGATATGGGGCTAGCAATAGATCTTGCACTGTCGAGTACGACGATCCAGGTAAAAGAGCCATTTGAGAATGAAGGCCGACCAGCCAAAAATCGATCGGATGCCGTCATTGACGACCGTCTGCTCCCGATCCGGAGCGGGCTTAGAAGTTTCGCGAAAATGACCGCTTTATTTAGCGCGTCAATGAGCAGGCGCGGAAGCTAAGGAAAATTGAAGCAGCCCCAATTCGCATGCCGCCGACCTTGCGAAATCCATTACGTCGGTGCGGGCATGGCTGAAGAATGATGATCAACGATCAGCCACCGTCCGTTTACATGGCGGTAGACGAAACTGAATCGAGCGGGACGAACAATTTCTTTGCCGTCGCGTACTTCCGAAAAAGTGTATGTCCCGGTGTTAATTGCGATAGGGCCATAGACGCGAATACGCTGCTCCCCGAGATCCACCTTATACGTTGGCGGCACCGTGCGCAATATGTTGAAGTACTCTCGAACCTTGGCCGGATTATCGCGAAGCGTGGGCGAGCGAGTCCCCCACAACACCGCTTCCGGGTCATAAAGCGCCACAACGCTATCGATGTCGTGACGGGTCATACCCTCAACCCACTGTCGAGTGGCTGCCGCGACTTCGGCTTTCGAGGCATCCGGAGCAGGCCCGGTCTTGCAGCCGAACAGGAACAACGCGGCCAGCAATGCAATGATGACGCGCATATGGCGTGTCACCCCAAGCCGGCTGCTATCCAGCTTGCCAGATTGCGGAGGCACTGCCGCCCCCCGCTTCTGTAGTCCGGCACCGGCTGGACACTAGCCCCCATTCCGTCCATGCGTATAGAAGAAACGGAGCATCTCGCGCGTAGCGTCCGGCCCTTTGGGATCCGTGTAAGAACCCTTGCTGCTGCCGCCGGCCCACGCATGCCCGGCGCCGTGCACGATCCATTTTTCCGCAATGGCTTTGCCTTGCACATCATGCAGAACCGTTCTCGTATAGGTCCGGCCATGCGGGACTGCGCCTTGCTCCACCTTGACGCCCGTATCCAAGCCGGAACCGGCATCAAGCAGCGGGACGCATTGCGCCAATGCCAGGTCCCCGTTGGCCGGATCCACGGTGGTATCGCGGTCGCCGTGGAAAACGATGACCGGCATGGTGTGCCCGAACGGCGTCACCACCTTGCCCCCTGTCTTGCGTGCCGACGTCTTGATCCTGCCATTCTTCATCGCGGCAAAAGCAGATGGCACGTCGTGTGCGACGCCGTACGGCAGGCCAGAATGGATGCCGATCGCAGCATACAAGTCCGGGTAGCTTGCGCCCAGCACGGCCGCCATGGCGCCGCCTGCAGACAAGCCCGCGACATAGATGCGATTAGTGTCGACCGCGTACTCGCGGATGATGGCGCGCGTGATATCGGCAATGATTGCAGGCTCGCCATGATCACGGCGCTGATCGCTGGTGTTGAACCAGTTCCAGCAGTTCGATCCGTTTGCGGCCCTGGCCTGGGCCGGATACACGACGAAGCAATTATTGTCTTCCGCAGCTGCATTCATATTGGTGCCGGCGGCGAAATCGTCCGGGTTCTGCGTGCAGCCGTGCAGCATGACGACCAAGGGCAGCGCCTGACCGGTGTAACCGCTGGGGATGTACAGCTTGTAGTCGCGCGTGCCGGCGTGGTTGGTGCACGATCCGGACAGGAAGCGGCCCTTGCCCGCCGGGGTGACGGCTTCCTTGACTTCGACATCCTCAAATGCTTGCCTGGCCATCGCGCCTGCCCACTTGCCCGGGAATCTGCTCAGGCGATTGAGCATGTCGTCTTGCGGTTGCGCACTCGGATCAACAGCGCGTGCATGCGCTTGATTGATGTCGCGTAGTTCCGGCGCCTTCGGCCGGAGCCGATCCCAGTCTGGTTGCGCGGCCGTTTTGTCCGTTGCATTCGCTCTGTGCAGCGCACGCTGAATTGCGGCAGTCGCGGCCATTGGGCCCTCGTTTTGCAGGATCTGGGTAGCTTCGCGCATTTGCGCGAGAAAGCCTTCATCGATTTTCATAACATTCTTTCGCGTGTAGTTAATGTATCCGTCCGGCCAGGGCGGCCTTGACGGCTGCGCTGGCATGCAAGGCACCCAGCACGGTGACAGAGTCGATGGCGGCCAGTGCCAGTTCGGGCGTGACATCCGCGCCAATGCTGGCCAGCCCCAACACCTGTATCTGAAGCTTCTGTCCTGCGTCCCGCACCGCCTCCAGATCGGCACGGGTGAAATGTTGCAAACCGAGAACCAGACTCTTGCGAGCGACCGTTTGCTTGATCACATCGCCGTGCGACTGCAACTGGTTCCGGATAGCCGTGCGAATCAGATCGGTGCGATTGGAATAAAAGCCCTCCTGCACCAGCAAGTCGATCTGGCCCAGGTCAATCGGGCCAAGATTGATGGTGATTTTTTCCGATTCACCCATTCTTGTCCGATTGTCTTGAGTACTGGTTTCGCGTCCCATGGTCGCCTCCTTGCCGAGTGAGACCATCCATTTACCATCTGGTTCCCATCTATATGGATGGTGTGCAGCGACAGGATCGGGAATTGTTGCATTGGCAATTTGCCGTGTGGACGTTTATGCACGTTCAGCGAGCCATCCGATTCTCAGCCGACATTGAACACGAGGATGGCCCTGCAGGGTGTTCGCGCATTTGCGGGCAAGAAGGCGGGCCGCACATGCGGCCACGGATCAAGGACCGCCGTATGCGGTGGTCCTGGCATGCAGGGGCAGTAGAGGTTAGCTGTAGAGGTTAGCTGTAGCGCTTATTGCGCCGATTGCTGCGCGCGCTTCACTGCGTCGCGCATTGTCTCTGGCATGCAGCGCATAGCCGTGTCGAACAACGACGCCACGGCCTCATGTATATCGGGCCGCTTGTGTTGCTCCGCGACCTCTCGTTCTACATGTCGCCTGATGTCAGCGAACAAGGCTGCGCCAAAGGAAGGGTATCGGCTCGGCAGTGATGCGAGAAAGTCGCGCGCTACCTCGGCGCGCAGCTTGCGGTGCGCTTCGCGTCTCGACTCGAATATCGCTGCGTCTTGCTCATTGAGGATGGTGAAATGCCCTTGCTTGTCGCGTTCTATTTCAGCTGCGATCATTTCCGCGCATCTCGATGCGATCCGCAGGGCCAGCCTGGACTTGAACGTGGAACCGGCATCGACGTTTGTTCGTAATAGCGAAAGAGTCTCACTTCCCGCATCCGCCTCCAGCCCTTCACGCAGGCGCGCGGCACGTTCGCTCGCATCCTGTTCCAGCCCCGCAGTCAGTACATCTGCGGCGCATTCGGCCCCATACGCCTGCAAGGCAGCTACGGCAGCCATTTTCTCTGGCGGGACCGAGTCGTTTCTTTCCTTGCGCAAGCCCGCAAGGCTCGATTCCGGTGCGGAAGCGTTGGAAATGACAGCCGTCAAAGCGGACGCAAGCGCATCTGCCACGGCAGCCTGGTCGATGGATTGCAGAGCGGGCTCGAGATTGGTGTTCATGATGTTCCCTTGGATGGGTCGGCGCTTCCGACCAGTGCCTTATTGACACGGCCTGGATCGCTTGGTTCTGGGGGCGTGGCTTGCCCGCTTGCATTTGTTTTGCGGAAAAGGCAGCTGCTGCCGCCGCCGCCGGAACAGGGGGGCTGGATAAGACAGATTGCTGCGTGCGCCGTGCGAAAAATTTCGACCAGCTTGACTCCTGTCCTCGACCAACACTAAGTCGCTGAGCGTGTCCCTTTGCATGCCTGCAGCTATCCGGTGTACTGCCTCACAGATTCAAATCCACGAATGCCGAAATGGTTGGCGCCCGCCCGCGCGGTATACTTGCGCCCTTTTGCAGGCATCGCCCGAGACTGAAGAACACGCCATGAATACATTACCCGCTTGCCCAAAGTGCAATTCCGAATTTACCTATGATGATGGCGGCAACTATACTTGCCCGGAATGCGCCCATGAATGGTCAGCGCAAGCCGCTACGGCGCCCGCAGATAGCGAAACGGTCTATCGCGACTCGGCCGGCAATGTGTTGAAAGATGGTGATACGGTTACGGTCATCAAGGACTTGAAACTGAAGGGGTCGGCAGGCGTCATCAAGATGGGCACCAAGGTCAAGAATATCCGACTGGTCGACAGTGATCACAATATCGACTGCAAGATCGATGGCTTCGGCGCCATGAGTCTGAAATCGGAGTTTGTCAAAAAGGTATGACGAGGGTGCATGCTGCGCCTTGCGGGTGCAGGCACGTATGCACTATTCGCACGGTATGAAATCAAGTAGTTCTACATGAAAAATTCGCAACGCGATGATGCCATCACCCTTCCCCCGCATTTTGCCGACGCACTGAACAACAGCGGGGGCAAGCCTTTCGCGTTTGACCATGGCGACATGCGCACCTTGCACTTTGATGAAAAATACATTCAAAGTGCGATGCGGATTTCGGCCCCCGACGACCTGCTGCTCAGTTATACCCAGGCCATGATGGGATTCTTGCTGTTTAATCCGGCCCCGCAGCACATCCTCATGATTGGCCTGGGCGGGGGTTCGCTAGCAAAATATTGCTACCGCGGGCTGCCCGCGACTCGCATCACGGTTATCGAACTGGATACCGATGTCATTGCGCTGCGCAGCACGTTCTGCGTTCCCGACAATAACGACCGGTTTCAGGTAGTTCAGGCTGATGCGATAGACTATCTGTCTGCCATGAACGACCAAGTCGACGTCATCCTGCATGACGGCTTTACGGCGGACGGGCTCGCCCCCACGCTCAGCAGCGAGGCTTTCTACCGGCGGTGCCATGACGTACTTGAACAGAACGGTGTTCTCGTATCGAACCTTTGGGGAGATACGGCTGATCTTTTACCCATGATGAAGCGGCTATATGGTGTTTTCCACGGCAATTTATGGTGGTGCGACGCCAGCAGCAGCTTCAACCGCATCGTCTTCTCGGGAAGAAATGTAGACGCGGCGAGGTTTCACTTATCGCTTCGAAAACGAGCGGCCCAGCTCGACCTACATCACGGATTCTCATTCCGCGATCTCGCTGACAGGCTAAAGACTGCATGCGGTAAGAATCGTGCGGAGTTCGAAGCGATTGCGGGGGCCCAAACGTTTGCTCAGGCCATGCAGGCTGAGTGTTCTGATGCATGAAAGCTGCCAGTGATCTGACGGGATTACAAAACTTGGGATGGCCCGCACTCTTACTCTCCGCTTTTCAGCATTGTTTGTCTGCTCACCTTGGATGGTACAGCGAAGAAGGTGTAAGCATTTGATATCGCGGACGTCATGACTGGAGAGCATCGGTGAGTCTACGGGTACGCGTCGACGCTGGATGTGAGCGTTTTTTCGCAGGCATGAGTGTCGATGAAGACCCGAGGCAATAAATAACAGGTGCCGAAAATACGTCCGCTTGCGACCCGAAGCGGACATGGACGAACTGATCACATCCGCTTCGAAGCGAACACGGGATGTCCTAGCCAGCAGCCGAGCTACTAGAGCATTGGAAGCATTTGCGGATTGAACACGATCTCCCACAGATGCCCGTCCGGATCGGCGAAATAGGCCGCATACCCTCCGTAAAACGTCTCTGCCGCTGGCTTGACAATCTGGGCACCGGCTTTTCGCGCTTCTTCTAGAACTGTATCGACCTCATCCTTGGAAAACACGTTGTGGCCGATGGTTGATCGCACATATCCGTCCTGAATCTGTAGTCCAGTATCGGCGGCAATACTTTTCGTCGGCCACAAGGCGAGTTTGAGTCCACCGGACAGATTAAAAAAGGCGACCGCGCCGTTCTCGAATTCAGTACCAATAATACCTTCCGTAGCCAAGCCAAGCCCGTCACGGTAGAACCTGACGGAGCGTTCGAGGTCTTGTACGCCGAGGGTAAGAACAGAAATTCTAGCTTGCATGACGTTCTCCACAGATGAAAGGAAGTGAACATCACCAAACGGGATCGCTGTGGAATGGGCACACGACCACCATCCTGAGCCCGTTGAGTCAGGTGAAGGTCGTGGGGTTGGGCTGATGCCAACGCAGAATTCCCGAGGGAACGGCCGGACTAACCATACCGGCCCGTCTTTTTCGACGCTTGAATGCTATCACATCACATTGAAACGATGTCCGCTTCTGGCCGAAAGCTGGAGATCGCCAGAGACTGGTATCGGCCAGAAGCGGACACTCAAACGGTGATTTGGTATTGGCGCGTTAGAAATTTAATCTGATCTAGCAGGCAAGGCCGCGACAATCCGGGCTGCAATTTCGCGTAGCCTGTCGAGATCTGCGGGAACGGCGGCGTGTGGCCTAAGCGGCTCCGCCTGATGCCTTGGGATAATATGAAAATGAACATGGGGCACAGTTTGCCCCGCTGCACTTCCATTGAGCTGGGCAATCATGATGCCTGGCGCATTCAGCGCAGCCTTTACCGCCGCCGCCACTCTTTTAACCGTGCGAATGCATGCCGCGGCGCTCTCTTCAGAGAGCTCGAATATTTCGACAGCCGGCTCCCTTGGAATGACAAGGACATGCCCTTCAGACTGCGGCATAGCGTCCATAATCACGACGGTTGCGTCGTCTTCGTACACTCTGACGGATGGGATCTCGCCGCGTAAAATTCTGGCAAATACATTCTGGGAATCATATTTCATAAGTCGTACCATCGAAATGAATAGCCTGATTGTCAAATGGAAAGACAAGGCGCCTGCATGCCGAAGCGCCTAGCATTTAAGGCAGATGCTAGCAGAAGCCGTGCGACATCACCTGTTCGACATTTGCAACCGCATCGTGACCTCGCAACGAAAGGCCGGGTTCGGCGTCGGTGGCACCCACTTCCTGCTGAATGACGGCAAGGCAGCGAACCAGCACGTCCCGCATGTGCACTTCCATCTGATCCCGCGCAGCGGCCGGGATAACGCGGGCTTCTTTTTACGCATGGTGTTACACCTCACCGGCCTGTTCGGCAGGCGCACGTCATTTCCGACACTTCAGGAGCAGGCCGCGCTCATACGCGGCCATCTCGTGCCTTAAGCGTCCTGGGGTAGCAAGACCACGCTGCGCGGGCAGGAAATGACTGCGCCCGGCGCCTCACTCAAAATCCTAGAGCAGATTTCGATTTGCGAAGGGGAAGTAGGGTGCGCCACGCGCACCATGCAATTCCGGTGCACATGGCGCACCCTACTTCAGTCCTTCAGGCTTATGGAAGCTGCTTTAGGTCGTCGCGTCGCGTCGTCGCTGACTTGTTATGCGGCCAATTTCGCCGGTACCCGATTCGCCAGCACCACTACGCCATGTCCCTGCACCGTCGCTTCCGGTTCCGCGATCTTTCGGACCACGGTTTGCTGCTCTGCGCTGTCGAGCAGCAGATACCACTCGTCCCGCGGCGGCGGAAAACGGAAGGTGATCGGATCGGCAGCAGCGTTGACCAGCATCAGGACGACATCGATCTTCCCGTTGCCATTGACGCTGGCGCGCTGCACCGCCAGCGCGCGCGCTTCCGGATTCTGCCAGGCCTCGGACGAGAGCTGTTCGCCGCGTTCGTCGAACCAGGCAATGTCGCGTATGCCCGGTGCCAGTTCCTCTCCGTGGAGGAAGCGGTACGACTGCAGCGCTTCGAACTCGTGGCGAATTGCGGTGAGCCGCCCGACATAGTCGATCAGCGCCTGTCCCGCGGGCTCCTGCGCCATGTTCCAGTTCACCCATGAAATCTCGTTGTCCTGGCAATAGGCATTGTTGTTGCCCCCTTGCGTGCGCCCGAATTCATCGCCGGCCAGCAGCATCGGCGTGCCCTGCGAAAACAGGAGCGTGGCGAGCATGGCGCGCTTCACCCGCTCGCGCACCTCGCGTACCGCCGGATCGTCGGTCGGTCCTTCCGTGCCCCAGTTGGCGCTGTAGTTCTCGGAATGGCCGTCGTTGTTGTTTTCGCCGTTGGCTTCATTGTGCTTGTGCGTATAGCTGACGAGGTCGTGCAGGGTAAATCCGTCATGCGAGGCGACGAAGTTGACGGAGGCCCAGGGCTTGCGGCGGCGCCGGTTGAACAGTTCGGCCGAGCCCGACAGGCGCGCGGCGAAGTCGCCGCGCTGGCCGGAATCGCCGCGCCAGAAGCGGCGCACGCCGTCGCGGAACTTGTCGTTCCATTCCGCGAAGCGCGGCGGATGATTGCCGAGCTGGTAGCCGCCGGGCCCGATGTCCCAGGGTTCGGAAATGAGCTTGAGCTGCGACAGGACCGGGTCCTGCAGGATCGCGTCGAAGAAGCCCGAACCCGGGTCGAAGCCGGTGCCTTCGCGGCCAAGAGTCGCGCCGAGGTCGAAGCGGAAACCGTCGACGTGGAAGGACTCAGCCCAGTAGCGCAGGGAATCGAGCACCATTTGCAGCACGCGAGGATGCGAGACGTTGAGCGTGTTGCCGCACCCGGTCTCGTTGATGTAATAGCGCTCGTTGCCCGGCACCAGGCGGAAATAGCTTGGGTTGTCGAGGCCGCGGAAGCAGATGGTCGGTCCCATCTCGTTGCCGCTGCCGGTATGGTTATAGACCACGTCGAGGATGACTTCGATGCCGGCCGCATGCAGGCGCCGCACCGCCAGCCGCATGTCGTTCAGGCCACCCTGCGACAGATAGGATGGTTCGGGCGCGAAGAAGGACAGCGGGCTGTAGCCCCAGTAATTGCGCAAGCCCTTCTGCAGCAGGTAGTTTTCCTGCATGAAGGCATACACCGGCATCAGTTCGATGGCGGTCACGCCCAGCTTGTGCAGGTGTTCGATGAAGCGCGGATTGGCCAGCGCGGTGAAAGTGCCGCGCATGTCCGGGCGCAAGTCGTCGCGCAGCATGGAAATGCCGCGCACATGCGCTTCATAGATCACGGTCTTTTCCCAGGGGGTCCGAGGCCGGCGGTCGTCGCCCCAGTTGAAGGCATCCTCGACCACCACGGCTTTGGGCATGGCGGGCGCGCTGTCGCGCCGGTCGAAGCTCAGATCGGCGCGCGCGGATCCGATCCGGTATCCGAACAGGGCATCAGTCCAGCGCAGGGGGCCTGACAATTGGCGCGCATACGGATCGAGCAGCAGCTTGTGGTGATTGAAGCGGAAGCCGCGCTGCGGATCGTAGGGCCCGTAGGCCCGATAGCCGTAAAGCAAGCCGGGGCCGGCTTCGGGCAGGTAGCCATGCCAGACTTCGTCGGTGCAGTCCGGCAGCGGCAGGCAGGCCAGCTGGCGGCGCCCGGCCTGGTCGAAAATGCATAGCTCGATTTTTTCAGCATTCGCCGAAAACACGGCGAAGTTCGTGCCCGAGCCATCGTAAGTGGCGCCGAGCGGATACGGCCTGCCGCGCATCAGGCGGTCAGGGATTTGGAAGAACATGGATTACTCCTGGAACCTGGGACGGCTGAATGGGACGATGCGATGGCGACTGTTCATGCTGGCTTTCACGCTGGCGCAGGCGCTGATGCGCCGGGCTGTTGCGGCATAGTTTTCCTTTCATTAAATCAATTCTTGAATCCCAACAAGCAGGAACCGTGCGCAGCGATGCATTTTTTTCTACTTCCGCACATGGGAGCCGAAAAGGGCTTTATGCGACCGGTATTGCGGAGACATAGGCGCCAGCGAACGCGTTCTGTGCATCGTCCATAAAAGCTTTCGCTCCCGTAATTTGTACATGCAGCATGTAAAAAAGAACGGGCATTTGCGAAGACAAGCGCTTAAAATTGTTTCGCTTCGGCAATCGCCATGCGCCTGCCTTAGGAGGCGCTTGTGCCGCCCCTTGCGGGACGCGCCTGTTCCGTACGCAAACCGATTTTCATCCGACCTGAGAACCTGGAACCCGACATGAGTCAACGGGATGTGCGACTCGATTTCAACCTGCTCAAGATCCTGGACGCCATCTATACCCATGGCGGGATCACTGGGGCGGCGCGTGCCCTGCACCTGACGCAGCCGGCCATTACCCATTCCCTCAACCGGCTGCGGGAACTCCTGGGCGATCCCTTGTTCGTTCGCCAGGGAAACAGGATGGTCGCCACCCACAGGACGCGCGCGATCATGCCGAAGATTCAGCTGCACCTGAATGGCTTGCAGGCGGCGGTGTCGATGGAGGAAGCATTCGATCCCGCCGGCCTCGACCTCGTGTTCACCGTCGGTTTCCGCGACGTGCTCGAATCGATTGCCTTTCCCCTGCTGGTTGCCCGGCTTGCAGAGGAAGCGCCGCGGGCGAAGGTCCTCAGCCGCCCGGTGGTGCGCAGCGAAGTGGAAAGGCAGTTGAATTCCGGCGCGGTCGATCTCGTGGTCGACCGGCGGCTGCAGGCGATGGCGCGGGTCCGCAGCGCCTATCTCTGCGACGACTCCCTGGTCGTCGTCATGTCAGACAGGCATCCGCTGGCGTCGGATCCGCTGCAGCGGCGCGACTACCTGAGTGCGCGGCACGTCGCGGTGTCACAGGAAAGCGGGAGCGAAGCGCTGGATGCATTGCTGAGGGAGGATGGCAAGACGCGTGACATCGGCCTGGTGTGCCAGCATTATTTTGCCGCCGCCGAAGTCGCGGCAAGCAGCGACTGGCTGCTGACAGTGCCCGGCTTTTACGCGCAGCGCCTGTCGCGGGTATTGCCGGTGGTGGTGCGGCCGCTGCCGATCCGGCTGAAAGCGATGCGCATCGAAATGTACTGGCATGAATCCCGGGACAATGACCCGGCGCAGAGCTGGTTCAGGGAACTCATCGCCTCGATCAGCAGGCAGGCTGCAGGCCAGCTGCAGTGAAGCTTATCTGCGCCGCTTGAACCACGCGATGTCCATGTAGCCGCTCACCGGCGTCGCGCCGGTTGAGTCGACCACCGTGACAGGAATCCGCACGCTCCCCTTGTCCTGCGCCAGCATATCCGCCAGTTCCTTGCCGTCATGCCTGGCTGTTGCCCGGACAGCACCGGTGATCGGCTTGTGGATTTCGAGGTGCATGGTTTTTACCACCACCACCTTGTCGGCATCCGCATACTGGCCGAGCAGAAGTCCCGATGCATATTCGCATGCGAGATTGATGGCTGCCGCATGAATGCCACGCACATGGTTGCGCAATGCGCGGTGATTGGGCACGGCGATTGTTATTTCATCCTTCGCCATGTCGGCAATCCGCATCCGGTTGGTCCGGAAGTAAGGACTGAAGCGGCCAAACAGAAAACTCAGGATTCGGTATTGGAGGGGCCTCGGCAGCGGCGACAGGCGCGCCTGGATGGATGCCAGCAGGCTTTTGCGGCGGACGGAATCGTTCATTTCGGTTTCCATGGATGGATCGCCCTTCCCGCCTCAGCGGGCCGGCTCGGCTGTCCGCGCTGTCCTGGCACGCGACGAGCGGAAGCCGCGCGTCATCTTGGCCATGATGTTCAGGTAGGTGCGCACCGGCGCATAGCACTTCATCAGATAAGCCTTGCGGTCATCCGCATGCGGCAGCACCAGGAAGCGGTTGGCGCGGACGGCGTCGAAAATGCGGTCGGCAATCTCCGGCGCAGTGATGCGCGCCTTGCGGAACAGCTTTTCCATCACGACAGCAGCGTTCGGGTCGCTGCTGCGCAGGGATTCGTTCAGGTTGGTGCGGAAGAACGAGGGGCAGACCACGGTGACGCCGATGCCGTCGTGCGCCAGTTCGAGGTGCAGGGTTTCGGACAAGGCGACCACGGCCGCCTTGCTGGCGTTGTAGCTGCCCATGGCGGGCGGATGGACCAGGCCTGCCATGGAAGCGATGTTCACGAACCGGCCCGATCCCTGCGCCTTGAACAGCGGCGCGAATACCTGGCATCCCCGGACCACGCCGAGCAAGTTGATGTTCAGGATCCATTGCCATTGCTCGATGGTTTCGCCGCTCAGCTCGCCGGCCGTCGCCACGCCCGCATTGTTGACGACGATGTCGACGCCGCCCCACTCCCGCTGCAGCAGGTCGGCCACGGCTTGCAGGTCTTCGGTTTTGGTGACATCGCAGCGCCGGTACAGGGCGCTTCCACCCATCTTCGCGATCTCCGCTGCCACGCCCTGCCCGCGCTCGTCGTTGAGGTCGCCGATGCAAACCCGGGCGCCGGTGCGGGCCCAGCGCAGGGCGATTTCGCGGCCCAGCCCGGAAGCACCTCCGGTAACGAAAATGCGTGTAGTCATCGATTCATTCCCCATTCAATTGCAGTGCCGTGTGCAAACTCGGTTATGCAAACTTCGCGACCAGCGACAGCGGCATCACTCGCAGCAGGCCGCCGACCAACATCCATGGCCAGGACGGCACGTAAGCCTTGGCCGGCTCGCGCTCGATCGCCTTGGCCAGTGCCGCGCTGCCGGTGCGCGCGTCGACTTCGAAGGGCAGCTTCTTTGCACCGGCATTGAGTTCGGTCCGGATGTAGCCGGGGTAGATTGTCGATACCTTGATCGGCGTGGCAAGCAGTTCGGCGCGGATGCCTTCAGCCAGCGTCGCCAGACCAGCCTTGGTCGCCGCGTAGACGGTGAGATGCTTGGGCAAGCCGCGCAGCGCGCTCATCGAAGAGATCGCTACCAGGTGACCCTGCCCCTGCTTGCGGAAGATTTCGACCGCCGCTTCGCATTGCGCCAGTGCGGCGAGGAAGTTGGTTTGCGCCGTCCGGGCATTGGCTTCGAAATTCCCGGTGCCGACTCTTCGACCCGTGGCGACACCTGCGTTCACGATTACGCGGTCAAGACTGCCGAGCTCGTCAGCGAATTGGCGGAAGGTTTTGAATACCGCGTCCGCATCATTCACGTCGAGCGGCTTGACCAGCACCCGGATGCCCGGATGCTTGCCTTCCAGTTCCGCCTTGAGGGCGAGCAGGCGCTCGGTTCTCCTTGCGCATAGCGCCAGGTTGCGTCCCTTCGCCGCGAATTCGCGTGCCATTCCCTCGCCGAGACCGGAGCTTGCGCCGGTGATCAGGATATTTTTTCTGAGCATTTATTTACCGATAGGTTAAAAAGTTTCAGCCGCTGCTGCGGTTCAGCGGCCGTGCTGCCTGATCAGCTGGCGGCAGCGCCAGGCACAGTAGTTGACCATCACCCAGTAGTGCTTGAAGGCGGGATTGGCGGTCTGCTTGTGGTGGTAGCGATAGTAGATCTGCTGCGCGATGACGGCGAGGCGGAACAAGCCGAACACTTCGTAAAAGATCCAGTTGTCCGCCTTCAGGCCGCTGCGTTCCCGGTAATAGTCGACCACCTGCCTGCGGCTGAGCATGCCTTTCAGGGTGGTGGGCTGGCGCTGCGTGGATTTCATCAGGAAGCCGTCGCCTGCCTCGACCCAGTATGCCAGCATGCTTCCCAGTTCCATCAGCGGATCGCCGAGCGTCGCCATTTCCCAGTCGAGCACACCGATGACGCGCGTGGGATCGTCCGGGGCCAGCACCACGTTATCGAAGCGCCAGTCGTTGTGGATCAGGCAGGTCTTCACATCTTCCGGGATGCGCTCCTGCAGCCAGTTGCGGACATAGCTGAAATCCGAGACGTTCCAGGTCTTCGCCTTCAGGTAGCGGGCCGACCGGCCTTCGACCTGGCGGCGTGCGTAGCCCGCACCCTTGCCGAGATCCTGCAACCCGGCCGCACGGTAATCGACCTGGTGCAGTTCGACCAGCTTGTCGAGCACATTCAGGCACAGCCGGCGCACGTCCGCTTCCGTCATCTCCAGCCCGCGCGGCAGGTGGCGCCGTGGAATGATGCCTTCGATGCGGTCCATCACGTAAAAATCGTCGCCGATCACGGCATGATCGATGCACAGCCCGACCATGGCCGGCACCACCGGATAGACCGGCTTGATCGCATGCTGAACCTTGTACTCGCGCACCATGTCGTGCGCCGACTTGGCCTTGGTCCCCATCGGCGGGCGCCGCAGGATCAGGTCACGGTTGTCATACTTGAGGCGGTAGGTCCAGTTCGAGGCGCCGCCCGAGAATTGCGTTACCTGCGGTTCCCCGATCAGTTCCACTCCGGTCGAGCGCAGCCATTCCGTCACGGCCCGCGCATCGAGTTCTTCGCCCTGGCGCACCGCCCTGGCCTGATCAATCAAGCTGGTTTTATTCATCGTTCTTCGATCACAAAAATGTCGCGCCGCTCAGCGCTTCTTGTACCCGCGCTTTTCAAGCTCGATCTTGGCGATCACCGCCTTGTGCACCTCGTCCGGCCCGTCGGCGATACGGATTGAGCGGCCCTGGATGAAGAAGGCCGGCAAGGGCGTATCGTCGGACACGCCGGCGCCGCCATGGATCTGGATCGCCATGTCGGTAACGCGCTGCAGTACATTCGGCGCAACCACCTTGATCGCGGAAATCTCGGTCATCGCCGCCTTCGCGCCCACCTTGTCGATCTTCCACGCGGCATACAGCGTCAGCAGCCGCGCCTGGTCGATCGCCATGCGTGCTTCAGCGAGCCGCTCCCGGTTCCCGTCCAGCATCATGACCGGCTTGCCGAAGGCGACCCGCTTCATGCCGCGGTGGACCATCAGGTCCAAGGCGGCTTCAGCGGCGCCGATGCAGCGCATCGCATGATGGATGCGCCCGGGACCGAGCCGGCCCTGGGCAATTTCGAAACCACGTCCCGCGCCGGCAATGAAGTTCGACAGCGGCAGGCGCACATTCTTGAAATGCACTTCGCCATGGCCATGCGGTTCGTCGTAGGCGCCAAACACCGGCAGCATGCGGGTGATAGTCACGCCAGGCGTGTCGATCGGCACCAGCACCATCGAATGCTGCTGGTGCGGGCCCTTGGAAAAATCGGGCGTGTGCGCCATGACGATGAGGATTTTCGTGTGCGGGTCGCCGATGCCGCTCGACCACCATTTCTTGCCGCTGAGGATGATCTGGTCATTCTCGACCACGGCGGTGGCCCGCATGTTGGTGGCATCGGACGAAGCGACATCCGGCTCCGTCATGCAGAAGGCGGAGCGGATTTCACCGTTCAGGAGCGGCGTCAGCCATTGCGCCTTCTGCTCGTCCGAGCCGTATTTCCAGAGCACTTCCATGTTGCCGCTGTCCGGCGCATTGCAGTTGAAGACGGTCGGCGCCAGCAGGCTGCGCCCGGTCTCCTCCGCAATCGGCGCATAGTCGAGCGTGCTCAGGCCCGCGCCCAGCTTTTCATCGGGCAGGAACAGGTTCCACAGGCCGGCAGCCTTCGCCTTGGCCTTCAGGGTTTCCAGCATGGGCGGGACGCTCCAGCGCTTCCAGTCCGAGCCATTGTTGGCAGCGCGGATGCCGGCCCAGAAGTCCGCCTCGACCGGCGTGATTTCGTCCTGGATGAAGGTTTTTACCCGCTTCAGGTATTCCGCCGATTTCGCGCTTGGTTCGAAGTCCATGGCCTGCTCCGGAGTGAAAGACAGCCAAGTCTAGCCAAACCGGACAGCCGTGGTGAATTGATCGTTTTTGATGCCGGCCATAAATCCAGTTTATGACCTTAAGGACGGGGCTAGGCCTTGACCAGGCGATGGAAAATCTCGATCAGCTGGCGCCGCAGCTCGCCGATGGCTTGCGTATCGCCGGCCAGATGCTGCTGGAGGAAGTAGCGCACCAGGGCATCGATCGTCAGGTACAGGCTCAGGGCATCGGAGGGCGACTTTTTCGCGCCCAGCGCGCGTACCCGTGCCAGGAATCGTTCCGCCACCCCGATCAGCCGGCCTTCGATCTCCTTCACGATGGGGCGGAATGCCGGATCGAACAGCGCCTGCGTGCGCACGTCGAACCAGAGCCGGTGGAGGTGGCCGTCGTCCTCGATCACATTGGCGATCGCATCCGTGCCCATGGCGGCCAGGCCATCGAGGGTGGCGGCCGAATCGATGAGCGTGTCCAGCGAACCGATGAAACCGTCCTTGTACAGCTGTAAGCCGTAGATCAGGAGGTCGTTCTTGTCCTTGAAGTAATAGTGGATGCTGCCGAGGGACGCGCCCGAGCGCGCCGCCACTTCGCGCAGGTTCAGCTGTGCAAACCCGAGGTCGGCAAGCGCTGACAGCATATGCAGGGCGAGCTCGCGCTTTTTGTCGCTTTGCGCGTCCGGTTTCCCGTTCGGCTTGGTGCTGCGAGGCGGGCGACGGGTGCCAGCCTTGCCCTTTTCCTTCAATTCCATTCTTGCGGCATTCTTTAAGTGCGATGGGAGGCCGTCATTGTACCCGCTGCGTCCCTGGCTCACACGCAGGAAGAGACCTGACCTGACGGTCCTGCCGGCATTGCGCGCGGCAGGAACGCCTCGTCAAGCCGCGCTGCGCTGCAATACCGGCGCCGGCTTGCCCGTCAGCTGCTGTGCGAGCCCGCTCGCAAGCCGCGCTGTCATGCCATAGATCGACAGTTGCGGGTTGGCGCCGATCGAGGTCGGGAACAGCGAGCCGTCATGCACCGACAGGTTGGCGACGCCGTGATAGCGCCCGCTGGACGACACCACGCCCTGCTTCACGTCGTCCGACATGGTGCAGCCGCCCATGACGTGGGCCGACACCACGTGCGCCAGGAAAGGCTTGTACGGGAATTCCTCGATTGCTTTCTTGGCGGCGTTCCAGCTGGTGTAACCTTCGGACAATTCATGGACCGGATAGACGCTCTTGGCACCGGAGGCGAACTGGATCTCTGCCATCGACAGCAGGGCGCGCTTCGCCCCGTCCCAGATATAGTCCGTGATCGGATAATCGAGCACGGGCGAACCATCGTCGCGCAACTGCACTGTACCGCCAACCGATTCTGGATGGAAGCCGTCGCGCAGCAATGCGATGAGAGTATGCGTGTGGGCAAACTGCTGCATCATCTCGGTATGGCGCGTGCCGAAGCCGACCATGGTGGAAGCGAACAGCAAGGGATGCAGGGGCGGCACTTCGAGCTTGTAGCCGATCGGGCCGTCGACCGGCTGGGTGTGCAGGAAGTGATCGGAATAAATGGATTGAGGCGCGCCGGCATAACCGTTCACCTGCTGCTCGAACAGCCCCGATGAGATCACGACCGGATGCAGGAAGGTACGCTTGCCAAGCAATCCTTGCGGATCGGGCGCTTTCGAGCGCAGCAGCAAGCCCGGCGAATTGATCGCGCCGCCGGCGACCACGTAATGCCGGGCGCGCACGGTGACGGTCTTGCCGGAGGGCTTCAGACCGCTGTCATCCAGCGCCAGGCAGGACAGGCTCTCGACCCGGTCGCCCTTGAAGTTGAGCTTCTCGGCACGCGCGCGGGTAAACAGCATGGCGCCATGCGAGAGCGCCGACGGAATGGTCGTCACCAGCATGGATTGCTTCGCATTGGTGGGACAGCCCATGCCGCAATAGCCGAGGTTCCAGCAGCCGACCACATTGCGCGGGATCACTGCGGTCGGGATGCCAAGCTTCGCCGCGCCGCGCCGCAGCAGGTCATTGTTTTCATTCGGCGGCACTGCCCACGGGCCGACGTTCAGCCGCCGCTCCATCATCGCGAACCACGGCGCCAGCGTCTGCGGCGAATAGTCCTTCAGGCCGAAGTTCCTGCCCCAGTAGTTCAGGGTATCTTCCGGTGTGCGAAAGCTCGAGGTCCAGTTGACCGTGGTCGAGCCGCCCACGCTGCGCCCCTGCATGATGTTGATGGCCTTGTCCTTGGTCTTGCGCGCGGCGGATTCCTGGTACAGCGCCGGATAGGCCTGCGCTTCGCGCATCTTGAAATCCTTCGATGACTTCAGGGGCCCTTCCTCGATCATCACGACCTTCAGGCCGGCCAGCGCCAGCATTTCGGCGGTCACGCCGCCTCCGGCGCCGGTGCCGATGACGGCAACGTCGGCCTCGACATCACGGTTGTCGCTCAGGGTCGAGGCATCGATGACTTTCCAGCCGGAGGCAAGGCCTTCCTGGATCGGATCGGGTATGGGGCTGTTCGAATTTTTTGTCGTCATGATCTGCCTCAGCTCAGTTCCTTGATCGGGCCGGGATAACCGATGGATGCCCAAGTCGATTCATCCGCATACCAGGGGCCTGCCACCAGTTCATGCAGGGCCTGGTAGGCCGCCTGCAGCAGCTGCAGGCGATGCGTGCGCCAGTTCTGCAGGAAGGCGGCGATGTCCTCCCGCTTCGCCTGCGCCCAGTCGTCCGGCAGGCCGACCAGGAAGCGGCGGGTGGGACCGAGCGTGAGCAATGCGAACAGATCCTGCACTTCCTTCTGGATATTCAACGGCAAGCCGTGGATGGCATCCTGCGTGCGCTGCACCGCGGCCTGGATGTCGCTCGTGCCCGGACGCAGCGCGCCGTCGAGCATGACGGATGCGATGGCGCCGAGCGCGGTACGGGCATCGCCATCGAGGGTGTAAGGCGTCAGCGTCGCAGGTTGCCGCGTCATGCGGTAGATGCCGCCCGCCGTTGCCAGCGCGAGCGCGCCGACGATGCCGGCTTTCAGGAAGCTGCGGCGAGAAAGCGTGTTTGCCATATGTCTCCCAATATTGTTCTAATCGACCCCGCCGCCGCGGCAGTGCGTCGCGGCATGGCGCTCATATGCCGCAAGCCTTACCGGATCATGATGCTCATCATCTTCCTGAAGCGGCTGCCGTACGGCGGCTGCACCAGCCACATGCCGTTCAGGCGCGACTGATAGACGACCGGCTTGAGTTTGGTGAAGGTGTTGAATCCGTGCTCGCCGTGATAGGCACCCATGCCGCTTTCGCCGACGCCGCCAAAGGGCAGCTCATCCTGGGCGATATGCAGCAGCGTGTCGTTCACCGTCACGCCGCCTGCGTTCGTCTGCGCCAGCACGCGCTCGATGCTCTTGTCATTCCTTTCGAAGACATAGAGCGCGAGCGGATGCGGATGGGCATTGACGTAAGCCATGGCTTCCTCGATCGAGCGGTAAGTCTTCAGCGGCAGAACCGGTCCGAAGATTTCTTCCTGCATCAGCTTCGCCTGCTCGCTCGCGCCGGTGACCAGCACGGGCATCATCTGGCGGCCCGTCTTGGGCGCGGTTTCATCCGCAAGCGGATGCGCGGCCGCGCCCATGCGCTTGGCTTCATCGACCAGGGACAGCAGGCGCTCGCGGTGCCGCTCGGTGATGATGCTGGCGTAATCCCTGTACTGCCGCTCGGCAGGATAGAGTTTGGCGAAGACCTCGCGCGCGGTGCGGATGAAGCGTTCTTCCGAGCCTTCCGGCAGCAGCACGTAGTCCGGCGCAATGCAGGTCTGGCCGGCATTGAACAGCTTGCCGCGCAGGATGCAGGTCACGGCGTTTTCGAAGTCGGCTTCCGGCCCGATGATGGCCGGCGATTTGCCGCCGAGTTCCAGCGTGACCGGTGTCAGGTTCTGGCTTGCGGTACGCATGACTTCCCGCCCGATGCGGGTCGAACCCGTGAACAGCAGGTGATCGAACGGCAGTGCGCTGAAGGCGCTTGCCACGGAGGCGTCGCCGTTGATCACCTTGATCTCGGCCGGGTCGAAGTGCCGGGCGATCAGTCGTTCGAACAGTGCTGCGAATTCCGGCGTGAATTCGGACAGCTTGAGCATGGCCCGGTTGCCGGCGGCAAGCGCGGCTGAGAGCGGCCCGACGGCGAGGTACAGCGGATAGTTCCAGGGAACGATGATGCCGACCACGCCGAGCGGCTGGGGAATGAGCATGGAGCGCGCGGGCTTGAACCACAGTCCGGTACGGCGCCGGCGCGGCTTCATCCATTTCCGGCCGTGGCGAAGCGCATCGTCGATGGCTTGCAGGGATGGGAAGACTTCGAGCAGTTCGGTCTCCTCCTGCGGCCGGTGGGAGAAATCGCGGCTGACGGCCGCAGCGATTTCCATGCGGTGCGCCAGCACCATCGAGCGCAGGCGGCGCAGCCGGCCGGCCCTGACTTCCCAGCCCGGCGTCAGGTCCTTGCCGTGGGCCGCGCGCATGGATGCGAACGCAAGCTCCAGTCGATCGTCAAACGCGGGTTTCGGCATCGCAAATGCATTCATTTTTTACCCCTCAAAGAAGCCAGCATCGATCAAACAAAGCCGAATGCGCCCGACTCATCTCCTCCGCCGCTTGCACTCTGCTGCCCGGGCCGACCCTTGTACTGGGTCTCTGCCGTTGCTGTCAATGCCGCTTTTGCCCGGCGAGCGCCGGCGCGGCAATGACCATGTCTTATGTTGCGAAACCAATGGTAAGGAGCATTTGGACAAATGTCCAGCATCGGGTGCAGAAAGCTTGCGCAAATTGCCCAAGCCGGCGCCGGGCTCGGGAATCGGGGGCAAAGCCGCGGCCAAAAGTTAAATCTTTCCGGGTGGAATATGCGGCGATGGCTTCTGACCAAAGCCACCCGGAGCGGCCCGCCTTCATGCCATACTCGGAAGTCGGCAAGACATGCGAAAATTTTCCACGACAGAATAAGTCTTATCGCTCATGAAAACGGACTCAGGTACCCGGATCAGACCAGCCACGGCGTCGGATGCAGGCGCGCTTGCGCAACTGCTGGCCGAGCTCGGCTATCCCGGCACGGAAGCCTTCATTGCGCAGAAGATCGCGCAACAGGCGGCGCATCCCGATGCGCTCCTGCTGGTGGCGACAGAAGGGGAACGGATACTCGGATTGATTTCCCTGCATTTCATTCCGCAACTGGCCCTGCCCGGCGACTTTTGCCGCATCAGTTATTTCTGCGTGTCTGAAACTGCGCGGGGACGCGGCATCGGCGCGCAACTGGAACGGCGGGCGGAATCGGAAGCCAGGGCGCGGCATTGCGACCGTATCGAATTGCACTGTCATTCCAGGCGTACCGGTGCGCACCGGTTTTATGCACGCCAGGGTTATGAAGAGTCTCCCAAATATTTCATGAAAACCCTCACTGAACTCACTGAAACAGGCTCCTTTGCCGTGTAAGTACCTGCAGATATGCGATCACTCGATTTTTTGATGACCGTGACGAAAAACTTTTCCCGGCTCGGTGACAGCGCAAGAGCTGTGCTGGGGCGCGCGGCGATCCTTGCATTGTGGCCTTTCCTCGTGGCGGGCTGTGTATCCCGGCATTCCTTCGAAAGCGACATTGCGTCCTGGGTCGGGGCGCCGATCAACCAATGGAGATGGCATAACGGCGAACCTGCCAGGATCCTCGCGAAGGACGGCGGACACAGGATCTTCGTGTACCGGATGAAGAATGAGGATTGCACGGTGTACTGGGACGTCAACGAGAACAACCTGATCAGCAGCTACCGGATAGAAGGCACGGATTGCCGGTGGGCGCCGGACCCGATCTGAACGGGTAGCGCCGCCCGAGGGCAATCCGTTATCATCTCCGCCCTTCCCGATCATCACGATTCCCCCAGGAGACCCTCATGCATTTCAAGAAGATGCTGGCCGTTCTTGCCCTGTGCAGCCCGCTCGGCCTTGTACCTGCGGCGCATGCCCAGGATGTCATCAAGGTCGGCCTCATCGCCTCTTTCTCCGGCCCCTTCGCCGATTACGGCAGGCAGATGCAGGCCGGAATCAGAACGTACATGCAGCAGCACGGCGACATCGTTGCAGGCAAGAAGATCGTGATCATCGCCCGGGATACCACCGGGCCGGCGCCGGAAGTCGCCAAGCGGCTCGCGCAGGAACTGGTGGTGCGTGACAAGGTGGACTTCCTGGCTGGCTTCGGCCTCACGCCGGAAGCGCTGGCCGCGGCACCGATTGCCGAGCAGGCGAAAAAACCGATGATCATCATGAATGCGGCGACCTCGGTAATCACGGCCAAGTCGAACTACATCGCACGCGTTTCGATGACGCTGCCGCAGACATCCCAGCCGATGGGCAGCTGGGCGGCGAAAAACGGCATGAAGAAAGTGGTGAGCCTGGTCGCGGATTACGGCCCGGGCATCGATGCCGAAGCCGCGTTCAAGTCCAGCTTTACTGCCGGCGGCGGGCAGCTGGTCGAATCGATCCGCGTGCCGCTGCGCAATCCCGAATTCGCGCCCTACATCCAGCGCATCCGGGATGCGAAGCCGGATGCGGTGTTCGTATTCGTGCCGGCGGGCGAACAGAGCATCGGCTTCATGAAGGCTTACCGGGAACGGGGTCTCGCCGAAGCCGGCATCAGGGTGATCGGCACCGGCGACCTGACCGACGACCATGTATTGAATGCGATGGGCGACCCCGCGCTCGGCGCGATCACCACGTCCCACTATTCGGCCGCCCACGATTCGCCGGAGAACAAGGCATTCCTGAAAACCTATGCGGCCGCCAATCCGGAAGCGGGCCGCCCGAACTTCATGGCGGTTGCCGCCTATGACGGCATGGCTGCCATCTATCAGGTGGCGCGCCAGCTCGATGGAAAAATCGACGGCGACAAGGCGATGGCCGTGCTGAAGGGACTGAAGCTCATCAGCCCGCGCGGCCCGATCACGATCGACCCGGTTACCCGCGACATCGTGCAGACGGTGTACGTGCGCAAGGTGGAGAAAGTCGGACGCGAGCTGTACAACGTGGAATTCGACAAGTTCGCCAACGTGAAAGACCCGGGGAAATAGGACAGGCGGGCAATCCCGCTTTCAGCCCTTCGCCGCAGACACGGCGTTCAAGCGACCGCAACGAGCCTGCTCAGCGCTTGCGCGTCCTGCAGCAGGCTGGCGCTGTCCGATGCATGCACGATGCGTCCCCGGTCGAGCACGATCGCGCGCCGGGTCAGCGCCAGCGCGAGCCGCGCATGCTGCTCCACCACGATCACCGACATGCCACGCTCGGCCACCAGCAACCGGATCACGCGCGTCAGTTCCTGCACGATGACCGGCGCCAGCCCCTCCATCGGTTCATCCAATAGCAGCAGCCTGGGATTGACCATCAGCGCGCGGGCAATGGCAAGCATTTGCTGTTCGCCGCCCGACAACTGGTTGCCCATGTTGGTGCGCCGTTCCCGCAACTGCGGAAACAGCTGGTAGACCATGGGGACGGTCCATTCACCCGGACGCGCCACTGCCGTCAAGTGCTCCTCGACAGTAAGCGATGGATAAATCCAGCGCTCCTGCGGCACCCAGCCAAGGCCGGCATGCACCCGCCTGTGGGTCGGCATGCGGGCGATCTCGGCACCGCGCCAGCGGATGCTGCCACGGTGCAGGCGCGTGAATCCCATGAGCGTTGCGAGCAGACTGGTCTTGCCGACCCCGTTGCGCCCGAGGAGCGCCAGGCTGTCGCCTTCCTGCATGCTGAAGGAGATATCTTCAAGTATGACTGCGTCGCCATAACCGGCACTGACGCTGTCCAATGCAAGCAGCTCAGCCATGCGCGCTTTCTCCCAGGTAGACTTCCCTCACCCGCGGATCGGCGGCGATGTCGTCGGGGCTGCCTTCCGCCATCACCCTGCCGCCTGCCAGCACGGTGATGCGCTCGGCAAAACGGAATACCAGGTCCATGTCATGCTCAATGAACAGGATGCCGACCTCGCGCGGCAAGCGTGCAATGGTCTCGAACAATTCGCCGCTTTCGGCAGATGGAATGCCGGCTGCCGGCTCATCGAGCAGCAGGAGCTTCGGCCGCCCGGCGAGCGCGAGTGCAATTTCGATCAGGCGCTGCTTGCCGTACGCCAGATTGCGAACGACGGTATTCAGCTCCCGCTCCAGCCGGAGCATGGCAAGCAGGGACATCGCTTCATCCGCAGCCGCATGCTGTTGCGCAACCGTCCGGTACCAGAGCCTGTGCATGCCTTCCCGCTCGACGATGGCCAGGATCACCGACTCGAGCACCGTCAAGCCGGAAAACAGGGTGTTGATCTGAAAGGTGCGGCTCATGCCGCGTTTGACCCGCACATGCTGCGGCAGGCCGGTAATGTCCTCGCCGTTAAAAAACACCTTGCCGGACGTCGGTGCAAGCACGCCCGTCAGCAGGTTGATGAAAGTGGTCTTGCCGGCGCCGTTCGGGCCGATCAGCGCATGCCGCGCGCCCGGCGCGAGAGAAATGCTGATATCGCTGTTTGCGGCAAAGCCGCCCCAACGCTTCATCAGGCCTTCGGTACGCAGCAAGGCATTCATCGCTTCGCCTCCCCTGCCCTCGCAAGCAGCAGGGTGTGCAGGCGTTGCACGCCGCCGAGGATGCCGCCGCGTGCGAACAAGACGATGACAATCAGCAGGAGACCGAGCCAGAACTGCCAGTACACCGGGTTAAGTCCGGCAATGTAATCCTGGGCGAGCATGAATACCGCCGCGCCGACCAGCGCACCGTACAGTCGCCCGGTGCCGCCAAGGACCAGCATGATCAATACTTCCGCCGAACGCGAAAAACCGAGCGTATCGAGACCGACGAATTGGGTGGTCTGGGCCAGAAGCGCCCCTGCCAGCCCGGCAATCGATGCACCAATGGTAAAGACGATGGCAAGCCGCTTGTTCACGTCGGCTCCAAGTGCCGGCATGCGGCGAGCGCCTTCGCGGATGCCGACCAGGCTCAAGCCAAACGGCGAATTGACCAGGCGGCGCAACAGGACGACGACGAGGAATAGCACAAGCAGGCTGTAGACATAAGCGGTCTTTCCGTATAGGTCGAATTCGAAGTAACCGAACAGCTTGTCCATTGCCACGCCCGACAAGCCGTCGATGCCGCCGGTAATGGAGGCCGCCTTGTTGGCGACTTCGAAGATCATCAGTCCAAGTCCGAGCGTGACCATCAGGCGCGTCAGGTCCTGGCCGCGCACTACAAGAAAGGCCGCAAGGAAACCTGCAAGCCCGGCAATTGCAGCACCAACCAGCAAGCCACTGACGGGCTCGCCCCAGCCATGCGCGGCAAGCAAGCCGGCACTGTAGGCACCGATGCCGAAGAAAGCGGCATGGCCGAGCGACACGATGCCTGCATAGCCGAGGATCAGGTCGAGCGACACGGCAAACAGGCCGGTGATCATGACCTGGCTGCCGACCATCAGGTGTTCCGGGAACAGGAAAAAAGCGGCGACGGGAAGCAGCCAGAACAGGATTTCCGGCAGACGCCAGCGGTCATGGGGGAGCTGCAGTGTTTCCGTGGCCGCAGGCGTGTCGGCCCGCATGCCAGCACCGGGGCTGAAGATATCCTTCGGATTCATGAACGCCTTCCAAGTATGCCGGCGGGGAAGAGCAAGAGCAGCAGGACCATCATTGCATAGATCACGAATGCGCCGGCATCTGGCACATAGTATTTGCCGGCGACATCGAACACCCCGAGGATGAGCGCGGCAAAGAGCGGCCCGCGGATCGTGCCGGCACCACCGACTGCGACCACGAGCAGAAAATACACCATGTACTTGATGGCGAACGTCGGATCGAGGCCGAGCACATCGACGCCCAGCGCCCCACCGAGCCCGGCCAGCCCGGAACCGAGCGCGAAGCTCAGGCTGAATACCCGCTCAACGTTGATGCCCAGGCCGGCGGCCGCAGCGCGGTTGTCGACCGCCGCACGCAGCTGCGCGCCGAAACGTGTGCGTTCCAGCAAATGTCCGAGCAGGAGCGTAATCGCCATCACCACGGCGAGCATGAACAGCCGGTATGTCCCGACTTCCTGTCCCAGCAGCATGACGCGGCCGCGCAGGTATTCCGGCAGCATGACTGGCTGCTGCTGCGGTCCCCAGATGTAGGTTGCGCCCGCCATCGCCACGAACACCAGGCCGATCGAGAACAATACCTGGTCGAGGTGGCTGGCGCGGTAAAGCCGGCGATACAGGGTTCGCTCCAGCACCAGCCCGGCAACAGCGCCCGCGACGAACGCAGCCGGCAGCGTCAGCAGGAAGGGCATTCCGGCGCGACTCATCAGGCTCGTGCAGACATAACCGCCGAACATGGCGAACGCACCATGGGCCAGGTTGATGAAATTCATGAGGCCCATTGTGACAGAGAGGCCGACGCTGATCAGGAACAGCAGGCTGCCATAAGCGATCCCGTCGAACAGAACGCCGATGAAATTGCCTAGCATGGCGTCCTCCCGGGCGCGAAATACTGCATGGTTCTCCTCTTGCAAGCTTGTTCTAGTCAAGGATGCGGCGCTGGCACCTTATCTGACTACCTTCATGGCCCTTGCCCGCTACATGCACCCGAACTTCCTCGAGCATGGCGTTCGCGTTCATCCGCTTGCCGCTCCGGAAAGAAAATCCAAGAGTGTACGCGTGAACTGCTCCGGCTGTTCCCAGTTCGACAGATGGGCGGCATCCAGTTCCGCATGGCGCGCGCCCGCCACCCGGTCCGCAATCCATTTGCCCTCCGCAGGCGGAGTCGATGTGTCGTGCGTGCCGGTGATGACCAGGACCGGCGCCTTGATCACGCCGAGGGCATCGCGTTGGTCCATGTCGCGCACCACTGCGCAGTTGGCGGCATACCCGGCAGGATCGGTAGTCAGCAGCATGGCCCGTACCTGTTCCACTTGCTCTGCAGTGCGGGCCGCAAAGCCCGGCGTGAACCAGCGCTCGAGCACCGCGGGAACGATGGCAGCCATGCCTTCGGACCTGACCTTGTCGATGCGCGCATTCCATACTTCCGGCGTGCCGATGCGGGCCGCAGTATTGCATAGCGCCAGGCGATCGATGCGTGCCGCCTGATGGATGCCAAGCCAGATCCCCGTCATGCCTCCCATGGACAGGCCGCAGAAATGGGCGCGCGCGATACCGAGGCCATCCATCAGCGCGATGACATCCCTGCCAAGCTGATCGATGCTGTAGGGCCCGGGCGGCACGGAGGATGCACCATGACCGCGCGTGTCGTAGCGCAGCAAGTGAAAGTGCTGCGCGAGCGCGGGCATCTGCGGCGTCCACATGTCGAGCGTGGTGCCGAGCGAATTGGACAGAACGAGCCAGGGCTTGTCTTCCGGCCCGTCGATTTCGTAATGCAGGCGCACGTCGGCGCCTTCGAAGATTGGCATGGATTTCCTCCTGGGGTTGCGGTGGCGGTGCACCTTGGGAACACAGTCAACGAAGGCCGCGACCCGGACAAGAGAGTTCGCAGGATCGCTCAGCCGGCAAGCCGATTTGCACGTCGTCTTCCTTATGGCTCGTTCTCTTCCCGGAACCACAGACATGCCAGTCGACAAGTAGGCGGCTTCCCGCTGCGGGACGGCCAGTGTAGGGATGAGACGGTTTGAACGTCAAGCGGGCAGCTGCGCCATTCCGGCAGCGTGCCCATGCAAGCTTTGCCGGCGCTCGTCATGCATTTGCCGCATGAGCCGGTTTCTCGTCAGTATCTTGCAAGTGGCACCATTGAGAGCGAGCGCGTGCTGGACCTCTTTCTGATCTGCATCGAAAAAGGTGGTGTAGATGCGACCTCTGCCTTCAGGAAGCCGGTGCGACGGAAAGCTTCCGTGCCCAGGGCGCCGCCCCATTCAGGCCGTACTGCCTGCCGTGTCGGGCACGCGTGACAGGAAGCTTTCGAACGTCTCGATCGGCAACGGCTGGGCCAGGAAATAGCCTTGCGCTTCGTCGCAGGCCGCTTCCTTCAGGAACTCCAGGGTTTCACCGCCCTCGACGCCTTCCGCCACCACCGATAGCTTGAGGGCCCGGGCGAGATTGACGAAGGCTTTGATGAAACTGAAATTGCTGATCTCTTCATCCTGGTGGTTGACGAAGGAGCGGTCCAGCTTCAGGGTAGTGAGGGGAAAGCGGCGCAGATAGGCAAGCCCGGAATAGCCGGTACCGAAGTCATCGATGGCGAGCAGGATACCGAGGTCCCTGAGCTTCTTGAGCACGCCGACGGAGACATCTATATCTTCGACGAGCGCAGTTTCCGTCAGTTCGAGTTCCAGCAGATGGGGCGGCAGGCCGGACTGCTGCAGCGCATCCGCCACCTGCTGCACCAGCTCGCTGCACTTCAACTGGTGCGCCGACAGGTTGACCGACACGCAGAGATTCCGGTCCAGCTTGTCCATCAGGCGCCGGGCCTGGGCGCAGGCTTCTTCCAGCACCCATTTGCCGATCGGCTCGATCAGGCCGCTCTCCTCGGCGATCGGGATGAATTCCAGAGGCGGTACCCGGCCCAGCTGCGGATGGTTCCAGCGGATCAGGGCTTCCATCCCGACCACTTCCATCGTTTTCAGGTTGACGCGCGGCTGGTAATGCAGCTCGAATTCGCGCCGTTCAAGCGCGCGCCGCAACGAGTGTTCCAGCGTCATCCGCGTCTTGGCCTTGACACTCATTTCTTCTTCGAAGAAGCGATAGGCCTTGCGTCCGCTCGCCTTGGCGCGATACATGGCGGTGTCCGCATTCTGGAACAGCAATTCCCGCGTCTGCCCGTCCTGGGGAAACATGCTGATGCCGATCGAGGCGCCGACAAAGACTTCATGGCCGCCGACTTGCACCGGCTCGGCCAGCGTGGCCAGCAGCTTTTCCGCAATCCTGGCTGCGGAATCCGGGCCCTCGGCGCAATGCGCGGCCACCACGAATTCGTCGCCTCCGAGCCGGGCCACGATGTCGCTCGGGCGCATGCCATCCTTGAGGCGGGACGCGATCGCGCACAGCAGCTGGTCGCCGGCTTCGTGCCCCAGCGAGTCGTTGACTTCCTTGAAGCGGTCGAGATCAATGAACATTACCGCGACCGATTCATCGCGCGGCGTAAAATCCAGCATCTGCTGCAAGCGCTCATTGAGACGGGCACGGTTCGGCAGGCCGGTCAGGGTATCGTGCGTCGCCAGCTGCTCGAGCCGGGCTTCGGCCTGCTTGCGTTCGGTGATGTCATGGAAGAACACCGACAAGCCGTCTTCATTGGGATAGACACGGATTTCCAGCCAGGCACGCGCCGGTTCGCAATAGGCTTCAAAGAAGGTTTCCCGGCGCTCATTCATCGCCTTGCGGTAATGCGGGCACAGCGCAGGCGAGACAATTTGCGGCAATGCCTCCCACACCGTCCTGCCGATCACATCGTCGGCCAGGCCGGCAAATTCCATAGTCTTGCGGTTGGCATAAGTCAGTCGCCAGTCGCGGTCGACCGCGAAAAACGCGTCGCCTATGCTTTCCAGCACGGCGTGGAGCCTGTCCTTGGACTTCTTCAGCTCGATGCGGGTGCGGTAACTCTCGGAAATGTCGCGCCCGGTTGCATACAACAGCTTCTTGTCGTCCGACCAGCGCAGCGCCCATGACAGGTGCACGATGCGGCCATCCTTGTGAAACCAGCGGCTTTCGAAGTCATACACGATGTTGGTGCCCGCCCGGACCCGTTCCTCGATTGCCCGGGTTTTCTCCAGTTCATCGCGTGCGACGAACTGCCGGTAGCGCTTGCCAAGCAGCTCCTCCGGCTCGTAGCCGAGTATGGTCCTGGCGGCTTCGTTGATGCGCAGGATACGGCCCTCATGGTCACCGAGCACCATGATGTCGAGCGAATTTTCGATCAGGGCCTTGTTTTCCGCGGCAAGCCTGGCCAATTCGTCGGCGATCGCCTTCTCTTTGGTGATGTTGCGGCCCACACCCCGGTATCCGATGAAGACGCCATCCCTGAAGACCGGTTCGCCGGAAATCAGGTTATGGAAGTCGACACCCTCGTTGCCCATCCTGAAGCGGTAGGTAACATCCTTGAACGGCTCGCGCCGGGCGATCTTGTCGGCACAGTCAAGCAGCGCCGACTGGTCCGGGTCGCTGATCAGTTCGAGCCGCGTCTTGCCAAGGATGGAAAGCGGCGACATGCCGAACAGGCGCTGCACACCATCGGAAATGAAGACGAAGCGGTCGTCGTCATCGGTTTCCCAATACCAGTCTGACGACAGGTTGGTCAGGCTGCGAAACCGCTCCTCACGCCTTCGCAGCTCTTCCTTGGCTTCGCGTTCGAAGGTGGTGTCGCGCGAGATCGAGACCATGCCGACAATTTTGCCGGTGGTCGGGTCAACCAGCCTCCGGCCCTTGCTGCCCACCCAGATGTAGTGCCCCTTCTTGTGCCGCAAGCGGAATTCGATCAGGCCGCTGTCAGAGCCTGAACAGATCTGCGTGCGCCATTCCTCCTGGATGACCTGCGCATCGTCCGGATGGACATGTTCGTAGATATTCGTGCCGAGCATTTCGGAAGGCGTGTAGCCGAGCACGCGTTCGAAGGACGGCGAGGCATAAATGAAGGAACCATCCGGGGCATGGTGGCTCAGCAGATCGGAACTGTTCTCGGCCAGTAGGCGATGGCCGGCCTCGCTCTTGGCGAGGCGTTCCAGGGCTTCATGCCGGTCGGTCACGTCGTGCGTCGTGCCGTTGTAGCCAAGGAATTCACCGCCGGGCGCCACGCGCGGCGCGGCTGCCCCCATCATCCAGCGGATGGAACCATCGCTTCTGACGATGCGATATTCGAGTTGGTATTCCTTGCACTGCAACCGGGCTTCGTCCCGGACGGCGATGATGCGCTCGCGGTCATCCGGATGCACGTATTCCAGCCAGGCGGAAGTATTTAGCTGCACTCCACTTGCGAATAGTTCCGGCTGGCTCTCGTTCAGGCGCAGGCAATTGTCGTTCGCATCCGTCATCCAGACCAGCATCTGTGCCGAGTCGGCGAGCTCGCGCAGGGCCTGCCGGACCGAAGCCGATTCATGAGTAGGCGTGCGGCGGGTATCCATTGTCTCGTTCAACCTCTGGTCTTTTCGCATGGCAGACTGCCGGGCTCATGGTCCGGTCGGCTTTTGCCGGCAGGACAGGCTTTTTCATCAACCGACTGGCAAGGACAAAACACGGGGTACTGCCAGCACCTGATCAAGAAATCTTCATTGCTTCTTAAAAAATTGCATTTGGGAAATATACTACAAAAAAGTAACTGCGGTAACAATTGCTTACATGCGTGACGGCCTTGCCGTGGCTGCGGCAATTGCCTGAACGATTTCTCCACTTGGCTGCCCTTCCTGATCGGGTGCCGGTTCAAATTGGAAAACTGCTCGGTGCGACTGTTTAATAGTGCGTGGGATTTGGCCCATCCGGGCCTTGCGACATGCGGGGCCGCCCTGGCCGGTCCTGCGACCAGCGGCAGCATGGCGAAAAGTTTTATCGCTGCTTTGCAGCTTGAATGATGGCGACAAGATCGGCGGGAACCGGCAGGCGCTTGACCGGGCTGATGTTGGCCCCGCCCGTATTGCCAGACGGGATGAAGCCGATCGCCGTCTTGGTGGCGGCCCCGACCAGCCGCAGCAACTGGCCCGCGACTTCCCGCATGTCGCGCCGCCTCCAGCCCCACACCAGCATGCGCCAATGCACGCGCACATGTTCGCGGGTCGACGCCTGCCCCAATACATGCGCCCGCTCGAGATGCAGGAACGCGCGGCCGGCATAACCCTCGCGCTCGGCCCGATCCGCCCGGGAGATTTCAGCCGTGACGTGCGGACGAATGCGTTTTCCGAACGTACTCATGGGAATACTTGCCTCCTTCGGATAATCCCCCCGGCAGACGCCTGCCTGCCGGGCAGCTTTTACTTGCTGGGCACCGGCGTGTAGCCGGCTTCCCGGATCGCGTCGGCGATTTCCTCGCCGCCTGCGCTGCCTTCGACCCGCACGAGATGCTTCGCGAGATCGACTTCGACTGAGGCATTCGCATCGGCGCCCTTGATCGCCTTGGTGATCGTGCTGACGCAGTGGCCGCAAGTCATGTCTTCCACCTGGAACTCAAGCATGGTTTTCTCCTTGAACAAGATGAGGTAGCCTCACTGTAGACCTTCCCGCAATGGCAAGGTCAAGCGAAAATATCGACTGGCTGGCTTTACGGCAACCACAGGCTCACAACAACAGGAGGGACAAGAATGAAGTGGCTCATCTACGGCGCGAACGGCTATACCGGGCGCCTGATCGCACGACAGGCAGTACACCTGGGCCTCGCGCCCGTACTCGCCGGTCGCAATCCCACGGCCATTCTTCCCTTAGCCGAGGAGCTGCAGCTGGAATCGCGGATCTTCGACCTCGGCTTCGATTCCGAAGCCGAACACGACTTGCGCGGCATCGATGTGGTCCTCAACTGCGCCGGCCCATTCATCCGTACCGCGGCACCGATGATGGAAGCCTGCCTCGAAGCCGGTGCGCATTACTTCGACATCACCGGCGAGATCGCCGTGTTCGAAGCCGCGCAGCGGCTCGACGAACGCGCGCGGGCCGCCGGCATCGTGATCTGCCCGGGCGTCGGCTTCGACGTGGTGCCGACCGATTGTGCCGCCCTGCTCCTCAAGGAAACGCTGCCGGATGCGACCGAACTGTCGCTCGGCTTCCAGGCCGGCAATGAACTATCCCCGGGCACCGCCAAGACCGCGGTCGAAGGCCTCGGAGACGGCGGCTGGGTCCGGCGCCGCGGCGAGATGCTGCGCGTGCCCTTTGCCTATGCGGTGCGCCGCATCGATTTCGGCAAGGGTGAGAGACTGGCCATGTCGATTCCCTGGGGTGACGTATCTTCCGCGTTTTACACCACCGGCATCCCCGACATCACCACCTATATCCCAGCCGCGCCCGCAGCGATTCGCGCGGCCAAGGTAGCCAACCTGATGCGCCCGCTCCTGCGTTCCCGGCTGATCAAGGGAGCGCTCAGCCGCCAGATCGAAAAGAAGGTGAAGGGCCCGGACCAGACAGCGATGGAAAAGCTGCGCACTTATATCTGGGGCGAAGCGCGCAACGCATCGGGCAAGACGGCAACAGTGCGCTTCACCACCCCGAGCGGCTATGCCCTGACCGTCGACGGCGCTCTTTCCATCGTTCGCAGCTTTCTGGAGGGACGCAAGGAATGCGGCACCTGGACGCCGGCGAGGTTGATGGGGAAGGATTTTGTGTTTGGGTTGAGCGGTGTGACGGAGGCGCGGTTGCAAGTGAATTAACGGTGCGGGAGGCAGTCCCCTGCATTTCATTTTGTGTTGTGGGGAGATAGTCGCGAACCTGTAAATAGTGACTATACGGTCAGGGCAATCATTTCACAGCAGGCATTATCGCTTCCTCACTATCTTTGAAAGCACCAAGATATACCGGGCTGCGATAGAACCTCAATTGCCTGGCATCTGACCCGACGCGAATTCGCATTTTGGATTTGGCGAACTGGTAGAAGCGGTCTCCAGCGGAACGAGAGGAACAGAAGATCTGGTAATCCTTCCGTTCGCCGCAATCAACTCTTCGACTTCCAGCAAGCATTTACGGTCGTTGTTGATATAAAAGTCCGCTTCATAGTCATGCCCGGCTTGCGGCCAGAATTTTCCTGAGACCGGACCGCACCTGAGGCTTCCCTGATTGAAGATCGCAGACAGGGCAAGCGGCTTGCCGGTGGGTAGGACAATCTCGTGGAAGGACGATGTCGCGCTTCCCTCGCTCGCTACGGGCATGCCAAGCGTTTTGTTTTGGTACAAAAATCCTGTTGCAGGAACGAAGAGCGTTTTGGCATCGCTAACAACCCGCGTGATATTTCCGACAGGAGTCCATGTCGCCAATTCGCATGCATTTCCAAAATGCAGCGTCATATTCCCCCTGACCCGCATCCTCGCGTTTATGCTAGGGTCATATTTTGGCTCACCTTTTACATCGAAGATTCGGTTAGCACAACCAGAGAGCGTAATCAGAACAAGAGTTGCGATAAGTGACTTCATCGATTTTTTTAAAATTTAATTAAACCTAATTCGCTAACAAATTTCCCTGCTCGGTGTCTTTGCAATTCGTCACTTGCGTTGAGCTTCCTCCCTTACCTGACAAGCCGGCAAGCGCTTTTTGTATTCAATCTGATTACATAAAATTCCATCCCTTGAAGTGTTTACAAAACCCCTGTCCAGCATGCAAAGCTCTGCTTCTGCATAAGCATTTTCGGTCATTCCAAACGTCGTGTATGGACTATTGAAGCCACAAGCCAAAAGCGAAGACTTTACTTCGCCAATTGATCCGTCCTTTTTTTTCCATAATGTGAATGTCGCTGGTGTAGGTTGAAGCGGTTTTATAATGCATGCATTCAATTCAAACGCTATAAAAATCAAAAGAAGGGTTCTTTTTAGCATGCTCTTTCTTATACCGACTAAATTTATGGATAGTTCTTTACGGGCTTTAGTTGGGGCACTGAATCAGGATACGTCTGCCAGAACTTTTGGCATCGTGCATCTCCATTTCCGTAGCAGTTATGAACTGTAAACTCCCCTCCCAATGCATTGATAGCTTCCTTAGCTACGTTGCTCCCCTCAGGAATCGTACCTCCCGTACTCGGATTGTTACCAATGAAGAATAGCCTCCCTACGGGATCCGCCTGGTGATTCTGCATTTGCAGGACCATCCCGTTCTTTTGCGCGAGGACACTAACCGCTTCGCGATTCTGCAGGTTGCTCAGGATGGCATCTGCCTTTTCTGCATTGTAGGCAGGACCATAGAAATTGATTGTTGTACCGCTCAAGATTCCCTGTGCGTCCGGTTGTCGGTTAAGTGATTCCAGCGCATTGCCGGTCGTTAGCGCGCCGCGACTGTGACCGTCAATATGCAGTCCCGTCTGGCCATATTCGAGCATCATTCTTTTAGTCTCCGCGGTCGCATTCGCCAATCCCAACAGGTCATTTTCCAAAAACTTCTGATAGCCAGCAATCAAAAGCTCGGAAATCATGTTGTCCGCCTCCGGGAAGTGAATGAGATACTGAGCTCCCTGGACCGAGCTATGCTGATTGGCGTATTTTGATGCTGCATCGCCGTCGTTGAAAATGCCGTTATTGGCGATGTGAACAACGCCATCCGACCCGGCCTTCAGGTTGCGCTTTTCGGCGTTCGAAAGTTCCCGCATCAAGGGCGTACCGTCATCATTCAAAAGAGGTTTTCCATTTCCATCCTTCAAAATCTCGTACACCTTAGCCTTTTCAAGAAACATCTTGCGGTATGACTCATCGGTAAATTTGGCTGCCTCCTGAAAAACTGCCTGATTGAATGCCTGCCGAATCTGCGCATCAGTGGCCATTTGCTGCACATTCAGTTTCTTTACCGTTTCGTTCGTACCCGCGGTTTCGCGGCGAATCGATGCGATCACATCCGCAGCGTCCCTTTCTGAAGCATTCCACTGTTCCGCAGCATTTGTGATGGTGATTGTTCCGGTGCCGATCGCGCTGCGGGTTATGCCGGACGATGATCCTGATTCGGCGCCATTGTTAAGCAGATTGCCCAATATGGTCTTGCCGGCTTCGTATTTTCCATCCGTGACATTCGGCCCACTCCCGGCATTGATCAGATTGGTTTTACCCGGGCCTTTTTCTCGGCCACCTTCCTTATCATTACCGCCTGAGATGCTGGCACTGGCACTGATTCCCACCGTATCGGCGCTAGCGTTGGAATAATTCTGAATATCACTGACTGTCAGCGTACCCGTAGTCAGACGGTTCTTGTTGTTTTCGATTGCCGTCTGGCTGCTGCTGACGATGCCGCCCTTCAGGTCGGTATTGCCCTTGACCACAATATCAAAGCCTCCATCGCCAGCCTGGATGCCGCTTTGCTCCTGCACGCTGGCATAATCGTTGCGGATCTTGCTCTGACTGTAGCTGGCGCTGACGCTGGCACCATAGCCTACCGTCGCGCTCACGCTGGCGCTCTGGCTCATGCTGTCAAACTGTGCCGTATCCTGCTGGCTTTCGATGTTCAGGTCGCCGCCGATGTCGGCATGGACTTCTTTTCCGCTCACCACGCCACCTTTGATGTTGGTAGCGCCGCCACTCCTGATCGCTAACTGGTTGCCGGCTGTCACATGCGTGTTGCGCTGGGTGACGCCTTCGCCATCTTCCTGGCTGCGTCCCATGCCAACGCTGCCGGTCACGCCTAGGGCAATGCCTCCATTGGTGCTGGCCGAGATGGCGACCCCAGCGGCCGCACTCATGCTCTTGCTTTTGCTGTGCTGCGACTCCAGGTCCTGCGCCGCCAGAAAGTTGACCTCATGTTCGGCAACGAGATTGACATTGTTATTAGCGGAGAGGTCGCTGCCGATCACATGGATGTTGCTTGCCTTACCGTCGCCCGTGGCGCGAATGTTAAGGTCGTTGCCGGCCACGACCGTGCTACCGACAGCGTTGCTAGCAGAGTGAGTACGGGTCTGCTCAGTTTCCGAATGACCAACTGTCAGACTAATGCTGACACTCACGCCATTCGTTGCAACGTCCTTGGCCGCATTGGCAGCAGCCATCGCCGCCGTGGCGGCGGCCAGTGCCTTCACGCGCGAGTTGCCGGTGTTGCCGGCCGCGTCGTCCATCGCCTGCATGGTCTGGATAGCGTTTACGACGGTCCCGCCGACCGCTAGCGTCAGGCCATCCTGTTGCATCCGATACGTCAGCTTGCCGTCTGTAGTGTCGCGTCCCGGATCGATCGTGACGCTCTTGCCAGTGATATCGACATCCTGTGCGGCGACGATGTCGCTGCCGCTGACCTTCACCGCGGCCCCAGACTGCACATTGAGGTTGCCGCCATTGGAGCCAACGAGGCTGCGCGACTGGCCGCTCTGGGTCGTTGCTCGCTGGTTCTGATCCGTCGTGGTGATCCGCTCACCATAGGTGATGCCGAACCCACCACCGCTCAGGAAACCGTCTTCCTTGACCTTGGTGTAGTGGCTTTCTGTGCGGGTACCGATGGCCGCAATAATGGATGCGTTGTTACCTGCTGCCAGCGTCACATCGCCGTCGCCAGCCACGGAGCTTCCTTGCACGGTCAGATCATGGATCGCCTGCGCCACGAAGGTATTGCCGCTGACGCTGCTGCCTTGCACTTGCATGGCATCGACGTAGTCTGACCTCGTGGTTGCCGTGGTGCGCAGCATATTGCCGCTCTTGCTGTAGCTCTCATCGATGGTCAGATGGCGTGCCGTGCCGTTCTGAACCACGATGTCGTTGTTGGCGGTCAGCGCTACTTGCCCCTTTTGCGCGGCGATTGCCACTCCCGTGAGCGCAATGTCGCCACCAACATTCCCTACAGCCGGACCGCCGTTGTCATCACCGGCATGGCTGCCATCATTGTTATAAACCCGGATAGCAGGCGCGCCGGTTGCGCGGATCGCGACATTGTCGGCGGCCGTGATGGAGCCGCCAACCAAGGTTTCATCATCACGCGCCCCCCGCGTGTAACTCTTGGCACCGATGAACTGTGTGTCGGTCGCTGAACGGTCCTTGGTCGATTCAATGATGACGCTCTGCCCCTGGATCTGCACCTCACCCGATCCGGCCTGGCCGGCGGCAATATTCGCACCCTGAATACCGACGTTGCCGGTGGCGGCGAGCACCACGTTGTTGCCGGAATTGAGCGTTGCCAACTGGTTGGCGATTTGCTCTTCTCTAGAGTAGGCGGTACGCGAGGCAGGCACCTGGCCGCCTTCGGTTTTGTCAGCATCCTCGCGGATACTGCGGCCACTTATGCCCTGGGCCTCGATCCGCTGTCCCCCGGCCACGGCCGTCACCTTGATCTCGCTAGCCGTTGCTATCAGGTTCTGCTTCGCATTCACAATAGCGCCCGCAATGGCAAGATCGCGTCCGGCTTCCAGCTGCACATCGCCACCCTGTATGGTAGCCACGCGTTGCACGTTGGTGCGGGTGCTGTTGCCATCCTTGCTAGCCGTCTGCACGGTCTGGGTTTGCAGCAGCATGTCCCTTCCCGCAAGCAGGTTAACTAGCGAATTCGCACCAGTGCCGCCGATGACGCCGGACAGGTTCTTCAGGTCATTACTAGCGTGCATCCAGATGTCATGACCGCCGATATGGCCTTGCTGGTTGACCAGATCGTTGTCGGCCTCGATAGTGACGCTGTCGCCGGCGATCGTGCCTTTGTTGACTAGATCGCCTGCGGTGGTGATGCGGACATTGTTGGCCGCTATCAGCGCCCCGTTTGGCATTAGATCTATGCTGGTCGGGCGGCGCAGATAGACCTGAGGTACGAGCACGTCCTGGTTCGAGCCATCGGGTAAGGCGACTGTGCGCGTGACCAGCCAGACAATATCGGTACTCAGAAGAGCGATCTGCTCAGCCGTCAATGCCACTCCGGGCGTAAGCCGATATTGCCTGGCGAAGGCGACGCCGGCATTCATCAGCGCCTTGTATTCATCTTCCGTGCTGGCATAGCCGCTCAAGTAGCGCCGCCCAGTCAAGGCGAGAATTTGGTCATTGACGAGCTGCTGTTCGGCGAAGCCGTCGCCATAGCGTTTGATCTGATGCGACGGATCGCGATTGAGCGCATTCAGGAAATAGTCGGAGCTAAGGAAAGTACGGTAATTGGTAAAGCGCGGATCGGTTTCTACCAGATAGAGGGCTGCAGGCTCGGCATGCAAGGCAAACAGGCGGCTTGTCGGGCCAAGCAGTGGCAAGTCCCGACTGCTGCCAGCGGAGGGCATAATTACGGGCGCCGTACTGTTATCGGCGCTGGCGGCAGCACCTGTCAGCACCCGTCCCGATGTCGCGTTGCCGGCATATTGGTCATAGCGTATCGTCGGCAGGTCCTGAGACTTATCCACCTTTGCCTGTATAGGGTACGGGCTTTGTCCATACCATTTACGGCAATGCTTGTTACCGAATGTTCCGCAGGACACGACCTCGGTGTCCTCTCGCGTGGCATTGTAGTCCGAGCGAATTTCACCTTTGGTTGCCTGGTTGGATACCGACGAGCCGTTCACTTCCAGTACGCCACCGGCCACGATATGACTGTCGCTATTGATGACCGTGCTGCCGATGCCGGCGCCAGTCAGCATGATCTTGGCACCGGCGAGTATCTGGCCCGGCGCACTGCTAGCTACTTGAGTGTGACTGTCGGTGCGGATGACCCTGTACCAGGTGTAATCCTCAAAGTTAACTGTCCGATTGTCTTCATTGACCTGAGCATTGTACGCATCAATCCGGGGCGTGAGCTGATTCAAGGTGTTCTGGTATTGCGCATCCCACGCGACCAGTTCAGATTGCCATTGACTGCATGCCGCGCCTAGCACGAAGATCCCGCAGGAAGGGGGTTGTGCTGGCGGCGGACCGACCGGAGCAATCTGGAACTGGGCAAACACCGGGGAATCCCAACTGTAATTGGGTACCATGGCGCAATTGCCATCAATGTCGCAGCTCTCCGAACGTGCCGGAAGTATCGTGCTGCGTTGGCCATATCGGTCGGGATGCACGATGCAGGAATTGTTGTCCTGCCCGCCTCCGATGCCCCAGCAATGTTCGATCGAATAGCGGGTTCCCGAGCTGCGCGGCTCGATCTTGTCTTCGGACCATGAGCCATCCACTACCGTCCGAGTCGTCAAATGGTCATTGCGATTCACGATGCTAACCGCGGAAATGCTCAGGTTGCGCCCGGCTTCGATAGTGCTTGATGCGTTTATCAGGTTTTGCATCGCTCCCTGCGGCTGGCCTGCGCTATCGAAGCTGCCGGCCATCTCGATGTCACCGCTACTGTAAATCAGGCCACCCTCTGTATTGTTCAAATTCTGCACGCTGATCAGCAAGGTATCGCGTGCGGCGATCGCGCCATTGCGGCTATTGTTGAGCGTGCCGCCGGCAATGCGCAGCCTGTCACCATAAATGCGGCCGGTGTTGTTGGTAGTCGCCGCGTCAATACGCGTGTCGCCGCCGTCGATCAACCCGGCACCGGCATTCGATAGCGTCCCGGTCAGATTCAGCAGCAGATTGTTGGCGCTGATCTCGCCGGAGTTGGCAAGATTGCCGGTATTGGCAGTAAGTGCCTGGCCGGCAGTGAGCGTCCCGCTGTTGTGGATGTTGCTCGCATTAACGGTCAGATTCTTTTGCGCCGACAGGAGACCGGCATTGCTGTAGTCGCCATTGACAGTGAGCGTCACATTATTGGCCGAGGCAATCGTGCCTCCAGGCGCCTGGCTGCTGGTCTGGATCGTCACCGACTCATCGCCAATTAGCTTTCCGCTGTCATTGACAAGGCTGTTTGCGGCGAGGTCGAGATTTTTCGTGGAGGTGAGCACACCGCTGGTATTGTCGAACATTGCCAGTTGCAGCTGACTGTCGTTGCCGGCACTAAGCTGCCCGCTCCGATTCTCCAGTGTGTCGGCAGTAAGCTTCGCTTTGCCGAGCGAGCTGATCAGGCCGGCGCTGTTCAAGATTCTGGTTGCCGTGATCGTGCTGTCCGAATTCCCCAGGATCTTTCCTTCCTGACCGTTGTCGATATCGGCCGTCACACTCAACACCTGGCTACCGTTACTGGCAATGAATCCAGCCCTATTATCCAAACTGCCTGCTGCCAGATTCAGTGTGCCACCGGCGAGTATGCCGCCGGTTGTGCCGCTGTTGGTGTTGACGAGGACTTGTCCCTGCGTATTGATGCTGGCGTCTCGTCCTGATTGCAGCAAGCCCTGGTCGTTTGACAGTCCTTGATTTGTCAGCTGCAGATCGAGGGCGGCAGTGATTTTGCCAGCATCATTTTTCAGCGAACGGCCGGTAGCCACCAGCGTGCCGCCACTATAGATCGCGCCGCTATTGTTAATCGCACCGGCTGTCTTAAGCGATGCTCCATCGGCATTGCGCTGGGCGACGGTGCCGATATTTCTGATTGCGGCCGCCTTAATCACAAGCTGACTTTGTACGTCGACAGTGCCTTGATTGCTGAGATCGCCGCTGGCATTTATGGCCCCAGCGCCTTCGGCCTGGGTCTGGCCAGAAAGCTGGATATTCCCGGAACTGTCAATGTGAACATTCTTTTTCGCATAGCTGTCTCTCAGGCTGAGATCCCCATTGACAGACAGCACAAGATTCCCTTGCAGGGCAGCGGTTCGGCCGGCGCTGTTGACGCCCAGGCCCTTTTCGGTTGCCACCAGGTAGATCTGATTGGCATACATGCCGCCCAGATTCTTGATGTCGATGGCGAAGCCGGGCACGGCACCCGTGCCGCTTTGTGCGCTTGCCTGTAAGGAGCCGTAAAGCACCCGGTTGGCACCGGTGATGGCGTTAAGGTTCTTTGCCCAGATCTCGCCTTCGATCACCAAACCGCGCGCAATGAGATCAAGCTGCTCGGCATTGGTGGCACTGAGTCCGTTACTGCCGACGGTGAGCTGTCCCTGGCGCACGTCGAAGCTTTGTATCGAACCATCGCCGCCGAATTGTGCTCGGCCGGTGGAAAGGCTGGCACGGCCGGTGTTAAGAAATCCACAGCCGTCGCAGGTGATGCCGTTCGGGTTGGCAAGCACGATGTCCGCGCGTTGCCCCGCCACTTCCATCGTGCCGCGCAATTGCGAGGGATTGGTGCTGACGACTTCATTGAGAATGATGCGAGCTGGCACCGGCCCAAGCTGCAGATTGCTCGTAACCCATCCGCCCAGCTGGGTCTGGGTGTTGACCGTGCTGTTGTTAAGGATCAGCCCGTTCGGGTTGACATTGAACTGCGTATATTCATTGCGTGATACGCCTGCCGCGCTTGGCGGTGCAATATGCACGATCGGCACGCCGTTGGACGCTGCATCCATGATCGGCCGCTGCCCGGCCGGCGCATTTGCATTGGGCACGACCGGCGCCGTCGATTGCGAGAAAGCCGGCAGCGTGCTCTGGGCCAGCATCAGCATCGCGATCGCCCGGGCGACTTGCCTGACCCAGGCTCGCGTGCTTACAGGCACATACGTAGACTCAACAGTGCCGTTTGTCCAGAGAAGGTGCCGTTGCCAGTTCATATCGGGCCTTTCCGATCCCATGCCTTGTTTCAGGATCATCGTCAAAATGCGTAGGTTGCAGACAGATAGGGATTCCAATACTTGGTTCGGAAGCCTTCCGGCTTGTATAAGGGCGTGCCGGCAGAAAAGTCGAACTGGAGCTGCTTCCACTTGCCGCGCACTCCAGCAGCGGCGCCGGCGAGCTTGGTACCAACCAGATTGCCCGCACTTGCTCCCCAAACCCGGCCGATATCGATCCCGACATAGGCAGCGGCGTCAAACTCAGTCACCAGCTTGACGGGCACGAGCCAGTCGTTGCGCAAGAAGTAGCCGCTCTCGGCAAGCAGCAGGCTGTTTTCATCAAAACCGCGCACGCTGAAGCGGTTGCCGATTGCGATCTGGTCGATCGTCAATGTCGTGTCACGAGTATGTTGTCCGCGCAGGACTGCGGTGTATTGCGCAGGGGTTTTCCCGATGTTGAACGGTTGGCTGTAGGCGGCGGATAGCCCCCAGATGGTGGGGCGTGTCGTCAGCCCGCCGGTCGCGGCTGTCGGAAAATCCTCCTGGGCATCTTGCCACGGCATGCCGCGCCGATAGCCGATCTCGAAATCCACACTACCTTGCCCAATCAACTGCTTGTAGGCGACGCCGGTTTCCAGACTGGTTGTGCGCCGCCGCTGCACGATCAGTTCCACATCATCCAGAAAGCTCTTGGCGCGCCGGGTGACAACAGCCGCATACACGCCTGTCTTGGCAGCGCTGGTGCGCAGCATTACGCGATCCCAGCGAAATTGGGCGGACTGACTCGTGCCGCTGGAAAGAAAGCGTGTGGTCGTTCCCTGCACCACCTGTGCGTAGCGGCTGTTGGTTTTGTTGAGCGTGAAGGTGTTGTACCCCCAGGGGATGCTGTAATTGAATGCGGCACTTTGACTGCGGTGGTCGCTGTCGGGATGCTCAGCATTGGTATTGGCCGAGATCGAAAAAATGTCGCTGATACCCAGCACGTTGTCGAGAGACAGATAGGTCGACAATTGGGTCGCTCCCAATACCTCGTTGCCTGAATTGTCCAGCGTGATGCCTCCGCGTACACGGTCGGATAAGCTGCCCGGCTTGCGCAGGATTTTCACGATGCTCGTATCCGGATCCGTTCCCGGTTCCAGCTCGGTGGCGACCGTCTGGCTTGGTACCCGCTTCATCTGTTCCACGCCCTGTTCCAGGTCACGCACATTCAGAATGTCTTTGCGGCCGGTGGGGAACGCATTCCACCAGGTTCCCCATGCATCGTCGGATGTTTTCGGATCATCGGCCTTCACCATGCGCACCTCGGCTACCCGACCTACGTGCAGATGAAAGGTCAGGACACCGGACTTGAGATTCTGCTGCGGTAGCGAGACCCGGGTCGTGGCATATCCCCAATTGATCAGGGTGGCATCCAATGCTGCGGCGATCTGGCGTATGCCGACGACTCCGACGCAATGTCCCAGGTAAGGCTGCACGGTAGTCTGCAGCCAACGAAACCGTCCGACATGGTTGCCGGTGAACTGGACTTCCTCAATGGGAAAGCACGGCGTCTCGATTGGAAGTGCCATCGGCGCGGCGACTTGGGGTGTTGCTTGCAGCACATCGGATTTGGGTTGCACCTGTTGCTGCAATTCCTTCATTCGGGCTTCTTCCCGGCGCAGGCCTTCTTCAATCGCCTGTACCGATGATGGACCAGGTGGCGCGGTCTGCGCCACGGCCGCATTTGGCATGGCGATTGAAGCAAATACCAGTGCAATTGACGAACACATGCTGGATGGAGCAGCGGTCGACACTGGCCCAACAGTCCGAGTGTTCGACCGACCGGTATTTGCGCCGGGTACAGACAATTTTTTCTTTGCAGGCTTGATCGTCAGATGAACCATGTCTTACGCAGAATTTAGCGGTCGTTGCATATGCCCTGTTCAAGAGTGCGCAGACGTCCGCCCTATTTCATTTGCATTTTTGCAAAAATGGGTGAAGCGTATCCAAGTCATCTTTATGGCGCTATCCCATAAACATGAGAGAGCGGTTGATAGGTGCTTGTGCAGATGAGGCGGGAAAGGTCAGCACTTATCGACATATCGATATAGGGGACGCTGCATAAACGCCTCCCACCATAAATGCATATATCGCTAACCAATGACACGGACTCCCGTGACAGTAGCGGCATGGTAAGAGGGATTGCGGTAAAAGACGCTGCAATGAAGAATTACATGACCGCGCTTCCCAGGCTTTCGATCCCTCTACCGGCGATCCCTCCATTAAACAAAAATCGCCAAGGTCGGGTTACGTTAAAGCTCATCTGTGCCCAATTCGCAAGCCCTCCCCGATTTGATATATTCGGGTGATCAGAAACAGAGGAGTGCAGCTTGGTCCATTTTCTCCACACCGCAGACTGGCAGATAGGCACGCGATTCGGCCAGTTTGGCCCGGAAGAAGCCGCACTGCTTGCGGAGGCCCGGTTCGAGGCGGTGGAAAACATTGCGCGCCTGGCAAGCCAATTGGGCGTGCAGGCGGTCCTGGTGGCGGGCGACGTGTTCGACCAGCAGACGGTGACCGACCGTGTGGTCCGGCGCCTGTTCGCCTCGCTGGCCGGTTTTCGCGGGCACTGGATCATGATTCCCGGCAATCATGATGCGGCGCTGCCGGAAAGCGTATGGACGCGTGCTCTCCGCCTCAACTGCATTCCTGGCAACGTAAAACTCCTGCTTGCACCGCAACTGCTGTCCTTCGACGAAGGCTTTTCCATTCTCGCCGCACCACTGACGCAGCGCCGCACCTTTGATGACGTGACCGAATTCTTTGACCGCGCTGTTACGGCAGAGGGCCATGTGCGCATCGGACTGTCGCATGGCAGTGTGCTGGAAAGGCTGCCGGAAGGCATTGACGGCGGCAATCCGATTGCAGCGGAGCGGGCGCAGCGCGCCTCGCTTGATTACCTTGCACTAGGCGACTGGCACGGCCTCTACCAGATCAACGAGCGCACCTGGTATTCCGGCACGCCGGAGACCGACCGCTTCCGCGAAAACCGTTCCGGCATGGTGCTGGAAGTGAAAATCGAAGAGCCGCGTGCACTGCCTCAAGTGTCCGAGCACCGTATCGGCCGGTATGACTGGCAGCGCTGGGATGAGACGCTCGCGGTCGCGTCCGATGTCGAGATGCTGACGGCCAGGCTTGCGGACCTCGGGACCCGGGATGTGGTGCAGCTGACCGTGCGCGGCGCGCTCGACCTGGCCGCGTCTTCCCGCCTGGAAGCGGCGATCGCCGACGCTCAGGCCCGCGCCCGCGCGTTGCGCGCCGACCTGACCGGAATACGCCTGATGCCGACGCCGCAGGACCTGGCGGAACTTGGCGCGCAGGGTGGCTACCTCGCAAATGTGGTCGAGCGCCTGCGGGCGCTGCAGGATGATGCGGCCAGGGGCAAAACCGCGGCGGAAGCCCTGCTGCTGCTGTCGCGCATCCACCGCGATCTGGGAAACAAGCCATGAAACTCAAGCGCATCCTGATCGAAGACTTCAAGCAGTTCGCCGGCCAGGTCCTGATCGACGAGCTCAGCCCCGGCCTGAACATCTTCACTGGCCCGAACGAATCCGGCAAGACCAGCATCGCCACCGCGGTACGCACGGTCTTCCTCGAAAAACACCGCTCGAGCACGCTCAAGCACCTGGTGCCGTGGCAGGCGTCGTCCGGACAACCGCGCATTGAAGTGGAATTCACCACCGGCGAGCAGCATTACCTGCTGCGCAAGAGCTTCGTCACCAAAGCCCGCTGCGAGCTGATACACGATGGCCGCCACCGGCTGGAAGGCGAAGAAGCGGAAGAAGCATTGGCCGCCCTGCTGCGCTTCTCGCGCCCGGGACGCGGTTCGGCGTCGCCGGAACATGGCGGCATTCCCGGCCTGTTGTGGGTGACCCAGGGCCAGGCACAGGATGTCGACGGGCCCGTTACCCATGCGGCGATCTACCTGCGCGAAGCGCTTAACCAGTTGTCGGGGGCGAAGATCGAAAGCGGCGAGGATGTGCTGATCGCCGCAGTGAATCGGGAATTGCATTCGCTCGTGACGGAAAAGATCCGCAAGCCCACCGGCGAACTCGCCGCCGTCGAAGCCGAGCTCGCCCAGGCACGCGAACAGGCGCAGCAGTTGCGCCGCCAGCAGGGACAGTTCGAGGAAGACGTGGACCGGCTTGCCAGCCTGCAGGCCGAGTACGATCAGGTCGCGCGGCAAAAGCCATGGGAAGCGCTGGAGAAGAAGGCGGCCGATGCGCGCAGCAAGGTCGAGGAATTGCGCATCGCCAAGCGCGCGCTCGATCAGCTGGAAAGCCTGCAGAATGCGGGCAGGGAAAAAATACGCCTGCTGCGGGAACGGGAGCTGGATGCGAACCGGGACCTCGAAGCGTTTGCAACTTTGGAAGCCGAGCATGCGAAGGCGCGCAAGGCGGCCGATGAAGCGGCTGGCGAACTGGATCAACAGCTGCGGACGATGGGCGATTTCGCTGCCGCAGTGGAACAGGCGCGGCAGCAGCTGCAACTGGCGCAGACGGCGGAACAGGCGAAGGACTTGCAGGCGAAGGCGCAATGGCAGCAGGAAGAACTCGACCGCCTGGGACACAGCCTCAGGGAAGCGCAAGCCATTCGAGTGCAGATCAAGTCGGTCCAGACCGAAGCGGGCAAGACAAGGATCGATGAAGCGAAGCTGCGCCGGCTGCGTGCGCTGGAAACGGAACTCTCGTCCCTGCAGGCGAAGATGGATGCCGCCGGCACTCGCATCGAATACCGGCTGGCGGACGGCAAGGCGTTGCGCCTGGACGATGCCATCCTTCAGGGCAGCGGCCACAAGCTGCTGGAAGGGAAAGCGGTTCTGCAAATTCCGGGCGTCGGCGAAGTCACCATCATTCCCGGCGCATCGAACCTGTCGAGCCTGTCTGCCCAGCATGGCGAACGCAAGGCGGAGCAGGCAGCCCTGTTCCTGGCCCTGAGGGTATCGACGCTTGCCGATGCCGAAGGCCGCTTCCTCGCGCACCAAGGCCTGGAGCGGGAACTCGACAGCCTGAACCGGCAATTGCAATTTCATGCGCCCAAGGGCATCGATGCGCTCGAAAGCGCGCGCGACGCAGCTCGGGCCGGCCTGCAGCAGACGCAGGACGTGCTGGCGGCGATGCCGGACGTCGCGCATGCATTGCCCCTGCAGGAAGCGAAGGAGCGGCTCGCGCAAGCCACTGCGCGCCACGCGGCATGCGAGCAGCGGCACCGCGAATTGATCGGCATGCGCTCCAGTCTGGAAGCAAGAACTTCCTCCCTCTTTGAGCAGCTCGAGGCCAAGCGCAGGCTGCTAGGGGCAACCGACTGGCAGGCGCGGAGGCGGCAAGACCAGGATGAGCTGGCCGATGCGCTGGCGACGGCCGGCATGCGCGCGAGCGAGATCGAAGCCGCAAAGAGGCGGCTCGAAGAATTGGCAACCGAAGTCGATGAAGGCGATGCGGAACGTTTTGCCCGGTCTGCCCGGTTGCAAAGGGAAGCGCATGACAGGCAGAAGGGCGAACTGATCGCGCTTGGTGCCCGCCTGGAACAGGTGGGTGCATCCGGCCTCGGCGAGCGCCTGGCAGAAGCGGAAGCCGCGCTCGAACAACTGGGCCGGCGCCAGCAGGAGCTGGCGCTGCGCGCCGATGCGCTCGCCCTGCTCGCCGACCTGCTGGTGGAAGAGCGCGACCGGATGGTGCAGCGTCTGCAGGCGCCGCTGCTGTCGCGCCTGGAGCATTACTGCAGGAAGCTGTTTCCCCAGGCCGGTCTTTCACTCGACGACAAGCTGTCGCCGGCAGGCTTCAGGCGCAACGGCTGGGAAGCGCAGCTCGGGCAACTGAGCTTCGGTACCCAAGAGCAGCTCGGCATCCTGTGCCGCCTCGCCTATGCGGACCTGCTGCGGGAAGCCCAAGTGCCGACCCTGCTTCTGCTGGACGATGCGGTGGTGCATACGGATGCCGCTCGGCGCGACCGGATCAAGCGCGCCCTGCTCGATGCGCAGGAACGCCACCAGATCCTGGTATTCACCTGCCATCCCGAGGCATGGAACGATCTCGGCGTCGTCCCGCGGAGCATACAGTCGATGCGGGTCGCGGCGTAAATTTTCTATCTAATCACCGGTAGGCGAAATCTGGAAGCAGCGCACCTGCTTCATGCCGCGCAGGTCGGCGGCAAGCCTCGACGTGTTCTTTACGTCGGAAGTCTGCAGCACCATCCGGTATTCGAATGACAGGCCATCGTCGGTGAGTCGATAGCTCATGTTGGCGACGGTGAAGCCGTAGCTGGCCAGCAGCGCCCTGACGTCTTGCTCCGGCATGACGTTTTCGCGGTCGAAGCGGATGGAATGGTGGGCGTAGGTATGGGAAGGGATGCGCGCCTCGAGCCAGCGGAATACCGACAGCACGCCAAGCGTCAGCAGAGTCGCGAGGATCGCGGGGAAATAAAAGCCGATGCCGATCAGGATGCCGATTGCCGCCGTCATCCAGATCGACGCCGCCGTGGTCAGGCCGCGCACGCTCAAGCCTTCCTTGAAGATGACGCCGGCGCCGAGAAAACCGATGCCGGTCATGATCCCCTGCGCCATCCGCGTCGGGTCGGTACGAATCGTATCCGCCGGAACGCCCGGCAGCCATTTCCACTGATAAAGCATTACCAGCATCAGCAGGCTGGATGCGAGACTGACCAGGGTATGCGTGCGGAAGCCGGCAGGGCGGCCGTGATAGCTGCGTTCGAGGCCGATGACTCCACCGGCGATCAATGCCCCGAGCAGGTGAACGGTAATGATGACGTAGTCGGCATCCATGCAGATCCTTTTGCAAGCTTGGCAAGGATCCGATGGTAGCGCCAAACGTGCCGCATTGCTAATCGCATCGCTTAACCGCGCAAGGCCGAGGACCTTGCGCGGTCAGCAAGCGGACAGCGGTTGTCACGCGAAACTGTGCGCCCGGGTTTTCCTCGTAAACAGCAAGGCGATCAGGGTCAACACGGCTGCGATCGACAGATAAAAGCCGACATACTTGAGGCCATAGTTCGACGCCAGCCAGGTGGCGATGTACGGCGCCAGCGAAGCGCCGATGATGCCTGCGAAATTGAAGGTCACCGAGGAGCCGGTGTAGCGCACTTCTGCCGGGAACAATTCCGACAGCAGGGTACCCAGGGGACCGTAAGTCATTCCCATCAAGCCCAGGCCGAGCGACATGAACAAGGTGACTTCCAGCGCATTCCCGGACTTGAACATGACGGGCATCAGCAAGCCGAACAGGACAATCCCGGCCGAGACCAGGATCATGGCGAATCGGCGGCCGTAGCGGTCCGCAAGCACGGCCGACAGCGGAATCGTCAGTGCGAAGAACACTACCGCAAACAGTTGCAGCAGCAGGAACTCACGGCGCGAGTAACCCAGCGCGCTGGTGCCCCAGCTGAGCGCGAACACCGTCATCAGATAGAACAGCACGAAGGTTGCAACGGCGATCACGGTACCGAGCACCAGCATCCGGCCATGGTCGCGGAACACTGCCAGCACCGGCACTTCGACGCGCTCGTTCTTGTCCAGCACTTTCTGGAACACCGGCGTTTCCGTGATCTTCAGACGCACGTACAAGCCCATGAGCACCAGCAGCGCGCTGGCAAGGAAAGGGATGCGCCAGCCGAAGCTGAAGAACTGCGCATCGCTGAGCGTTTCGCTCAGGAGAAGGAAAATGCCGCCGGAGAGGAAGAAGCCGATCGGAGCGCCGAGTTGCGGAAACATGCCATACCAGGCCCGCTTTCCCGGCGGCGCGTTTTCGGTGGCAAGCAGCACTGCCCCTCCCCATTCGCCGCCCAGGCCGAGGCCCTGACCGAACCGGCACAGCGCCAGCAGCAGAGGCGCCACCGTTCCAATCGTTGAATAAGTTGGCAGCAAGCCGATGACCACGGTCGAAATCCCCATCGTCAGCAAGGCGGCGACCAGCGTGACCTTGCGTCCGATGCGGTCGCCGTAATGGCCGAACACCGCCGAACCCACCGGCCTTGCAAAGAATGCGATCGCAAAAGTCGCGAGCGACTGCAGCGTGGCTGCGGTCGGGTCGGAGGATGGGAAAAACAGCTTGGGAAAAACCAGGACTGCGGCGGTGGCGTAGATGTAGAAATCAAAGAACTCGATGGTGGTACCGATCAAGCTGGCAAACAATACTGTAGCGGCTGAATTGCCTTTTCCTGCGCCGCTGTGCTGCATACTCATTACTGCTTTCCCTATTCCAATTGTGACGGTAAACAACACATTGTAAGACTCCCGCCACAAGCGTGCAGAGAATTTGCATGCCAACGAAATCCCATCGAGCACATGCAGCATGTTTTGCTAGCCTTTGTGGCAACAATTTCCTGATGCTGCTGCGGATTTCATTGACAGGCAGGCATCACATGCTCAGGAACAAATCCGCGGCCTGTCCACTCGTATGGATAAAAGAGCATGCAGGAAAATCCACTTTCAGATGTGCCGTCCTTTTCGGGAGAAGCACTCATGACAAGCATCCATCGCCTGGAAAAAAGGGAACTGTTTCTGAATCTGGCAAAGATCGCCGCTGCGGCCTTCTCACTCTGGCAACTGCGAAGTCGGAAATCGCACCGGAATAGCTCCCACTCTCTCGCCGATGTTCCAATTGCGCCGCCACTCCAAGCTGCGCCAACTGAAAGCGCGCAGCCTACCGACACCCCCAAGGCGGCGCCGGCGACGCGGCAGTCATCCTATCCGAAGGCGCTGCTGCATATCGTGATCGCGGCCGCCAAGGCCTGGTCTGCGCGCCGTGCGGCCAGCAAGGGCGCGGCATTTGCCCTGTACACCTTGTTTTCGCTCGCGCCCATGCTGGTGCTGGTCGTCACGCTGGCGGGCGTGTTCTTCGGGGAAAACACGGTGCGGCAGTTGCTGGTGGAGCAGATGTCAGGTCTGATGGGCGCGCAGGGAGCGGAAGCCATCAAGACCATTCTGGCGGGGTCGCGTCATGAAAACGGCGGCATGATTGCAGGCATGGTATCGGCGGTGCTGGTGCTGGTGAGCGCGACCACTGCATTTTCGGAACTGAAGGACAGCCTGGATGAACTGTGGGAAGTGCCGCCAACAGGCAAATCGGGATTGTGGAATCTCCTGCGCGAGCGCTTCCTGTCCTTCGGCCTCATCCTGGTGCTCGTGCTGATGCTGCTAGCCTCGCTGGCCGTGAGCACTGCACTGGCCGCCCTCGGCAATTTGTGGGGCGACGTCGCGTCAGATTCGGCGTTCAAGATCATCTCGCTCGCCATTTCCGATACGATTTCCTTCCTGATCGTGACCGCGCTGTTCGCGGTGATCTTCAAATACATGCCTGCCGCGAAAATCGCATGGAAGGACGTACTCGTCGGTGCGCTGCTTACCGCGGTGCTGTTTACGGTCGGCAAATTCCTGATCGGCATGTATGTCGCTCACAGCGACATCAGTTCTTCCTACGGTGCGGCTGGCTCAGTGGTGATTCTCATTACCTGGATCTATTACTCGGCGCAGATCTTCTTTTATGGCGCCCTGTTCACCCATGAGTATGCCGTCGAAATCGGCAGCCGCGCACAGAGTACGGAAAGCAAGCAGCAGCCCCGGCAGCACAAACAGATTGCCGGAGCGGGCGCAGGCAACAGCCTTCCTTCCCGGGCGGGCTGAATCCAGGTCAACGAGGAACAGGATATGGCGACGGACCCTCGCGCAATCGAACAGCTGCTCAAGGATGTGCAGTCGCTGTTGGAAGTAACGGAAGACCTCGAAATCAATGTCGTGCCGCCTGACGATCCCTTGCGCCAGCAAGCCAGGGACCTAGGCATTGCCGCCGATGGCCGAATTACCTTCGGCGAGTTGCGGACGGCTATCGAAAGGAAAATGCGGGCAGTCTGCGGAGATGGCGGTCGAAACCGGTTTCATCAGTAGCAGCATGAATAGTCAACTGCCTGGATCCATTCGGGCCGCTGGCCGGAGCAGCAGAGGAGAGGACCGGACCGGCCGATGAAAGCAGAAAAATCGCCCAACATGCTGCTCTGGATCGCAGCCGTCGGCTTTTTCATGCAGACGCTGGACGCGACCATCGTCAACACTGCCTTGCCGGCGATGGCACAAAGCCTTGGTGAAAGCCCGCTGCGCATGCAGTCGGTGGTCATCGCCTATTCGCTGGCAATGGCCATGCTGATTCCCGCCTCCGGTTGGCTGGCCGATCGCTTCGGTACGCGCCGGGTATTCCTGTCCGCGCTCATCCTGTTTACCTTCGGCTCGCTACTGTGCGCCTACTCGCCCAACCTGACTTTCCTGGCCGCCTCGCGCGTGGTCCAGGGAATCGGTGGTGCGATGCTGTTGCCGGTGGGGCGGCTCGCGGTTTTGCGCGCCTTCCCGCGCGAGAAATTCCTGCACGCGATGAGTCTTGTCACCATTCCCGGCCTGATCGGCCCTCTCGTTGGTCCGACCCTGGGCGGCTGGCTGGTGCAATTTGCATCATGGCACTGGATATTCCTGATCAATCTTCCCGTTGGAATCATCGGCTGCCTGGCCACAATCGCCTACATGCCGGACAGCCGGGCGCCGCTGGCGGCGCGCTTCGACATTGGCGGTTATCTGCTGCTTGCTCTCAGCATGATCACGATTTCGCTTTCCCTGGATAGCTTGTCCGAGTTCGCGATGCGCGGCGCCACCGTGCTGATCCTGCTGATCTTCGGCCTGCTCTGCCTGGCGGCATACTGGCTGCGCGCCGCGCGCCGGCCCGATCCCCTCTTTCCCCTGGAATTGTTCAAGATTGAAACCTTCACTGTCGGCGTCCTCGGCAATCTGTTTGCACGCATCGGCAGCGGCAGCATGCCGTTCCTGATTCCGCTCCTGCTGCAACTGACCCTCGGCTACACGCCGCTGGAGGCAGGCATGATGATGATCCCGGTTGCCATCGCCGGCATCCTGATCAAGCGCATCGGCACGCCGTTGATCAAGCGCGCCGGCTACCGCAAAGTTCTGATCCTCAACACGGTACTGGCCGGCCTGACGATCGCGAGCTTCGCGCTGATATCGCCTGCGCAGCCATCCTGGCTGCGCCTGCTCCAGCTGGCTTTCTTCGGTGCCGTCAATTCCCTGCAATTTACTGCGATGAATACGCTGACCCTGAAAGACCTGGAAGGCGCGCATGCCAGCAGCGGCAATGGCCTGCTGTCGATGGTGATGATGCTGTCGATGAGCCTTGGCGTGGCGACAGCGGGCGCCCTGCTGGCGACCTTTTCCGGACTGTTCGGCCATGACCATGCGAACCAGTCTCTGCCAGCCTTCCATGCCAGCTTTGTCTGCATGGGATTCATCACCGCCGCTACCGCCTGGATTTTCTGGCAGCTCTCGCCGGATATCAAAACTCCGGAAAAACCGGAGAAGCAGGAAGTCGAAACCGAAATCGCCTAGCACTTCTTTCGCTTGGCCGTTACGCGATGTAACTTTTTTTAAGAGTCCCGAAGCCGGCTCCGGCACGATGCTATATTGCGGCGGACCAAGCATGGAATACTGGAGCAGGCATGACGAATCCACGCATTTTTCTTCATGCATTGACTGTACTCGCCCTTGCCGCAAGCCTGGCCTCGGCCCAGGCGGATGCCGGACCGGCGCAAACTGCCGGTGAACATATCGACAGGGCCGCTGCAAGCGCAGGCCGGGGCATCAACAAGGCAATGGAAAAGACCGGCGAAGCCCTGAGGAAAGCGGGGGAAAAGACGGGCGAAGCACTGCAGAAGGTCGGGGAAAAGATCGAGGAAGTGGCGAACAAGGCGCGGTCTTGACCGTTTCATTCCGCATGTCGGCGCAGGGCGAGCATGAGTGCGCGAAAGACAGGGAAGCTTGCCGCTCTCACAGCTTGGCCAGGCCGCTGGCCACCGCTTCATCGCGCGCCGGAGAGCGGCGACTGGGGCGACGTGCTTCCAGTGCGGCCATCAATTCCTCGTATTCCTGCTTGAGCGCATGATTGGGAGCCAGGCTCAACAACGTGGTTTTCACTGAGATGCTGACGATGCTGAACTGATCCTCGGACAGGATCACCTTTACCGAGTTCTTCTCGGTATTCCCCAGGTTTTCGAGCACCCGGTGCACCGCTTCCAGTTCCAGGGCCTGCGCTCGCTGAAGATCATTCGCGGTGTCGCCCAAGGCCGAAATCTTCGACAGGCTGCGCAGCAGCGCAGCGAGCAGCAGCTGTATCTGCCGGCCGCTGAGCGAAAAATAGACATACCTGGTTTCAGCGCTCATGCTCCCCCCTCTTGTTGCAACACTGGCGATTGCCAGCTACCGCAAGTCTGACGAATCACGGTACCCGGAGGCAGGCCTTGCTACCGCGTTCTCGGTAGCGGCACCACCGATGCAACCGGCAGTCGCGGATGTTTTTTTGTGGAAATAATACCAACTCAAGGAGAGTCTGTGGGCGCCCCCGCCAGTTTTGCGGCAGTCTTTCCCACTTTCGGGGAGGCGCTGTCTGCTTTACGCAAACTGCGGGAAAGCAGCGGCTGGTCCCGCCCATGGCCTGCTGACTATAGCAGCGCTCCCCGCGCCGCGATCGGCCACAGGGCTTCCACCTTCCCGCCGCGTACGCAGACCAGCGTGTCATACAGGTTGACGGTGGGATCGCAATGCCCCGGCACCAGCATCAGCCTGTCTCCAAGCGCAAGGGAGTCCGCATCGGCGGTGGTGATGACCCCGTGCTCGTCCGAGGCCTTCACATACTTCAGGTCGGGACGCTGCCATACCGACGGCATGCCGGAATCGACGCTCGACGCCTTGAGTCCGGCATCCACCACCGCCCGGTCGGCCGTCGGCCGGCTCATCACGGTGGTCAGCACGAACAGCGCATGGTCGAAGCGCACATCATCGGTACCCGAGCGGTTGTCACCGTAATCGCGATCCATGAAGGCGTAGGAGCCGGCTTGCAGCTCGCCATACACGCCGGAATCGCGTTCATGCACGAAGGTGCCGGTCCCGGCGCCCGTGATGATCCCGACCGGAATACCGCGTGCTTCGATCTGCTGCTTGGTCATGCGCGCCAGCTCGGCGGCACCGCGGATGGCATCCGCACGTTCCTGCGGCTCGCGAAAATGCTGGGCCGATCCGTGGTAGCAGTGCAGTCCGGCGAAGCGCAGCGGTGCTGCGGCAGTGATCAGTTCCGCCAGGCGCACTGCTTCCTCGCCCGGGAGAGTGCCGCAGCGGCGCGCTCCGACATCAACCTCGATATAGACATCCAGCCCCGTGCCGCTGGCCTGCGCCGCCACCGCCAGCGCCTGCACCTGCTGCGGATGGTCGACTAGGACCCCGATGCGGGCTTTGGCGGCAAGCTCCAACAGGCGCCGGATCTTGCCTGCGCCTACGACTTCATTGGTGATCAGGATGTCCTTCACGCCGGCTGCCACGAACACTGCTGCTTCGCTGACCTTCTGGCAGCACACGCCGACCGCGCCGAGTGCTATCTGACGCAATGCGATCTCCGGGCATTTATGGCTTTTTGCATGGGGACGCAGGCGCACTTGCCGGCCCTGTAGGGCATCCATCATGCGCTGCAAGTTGGATTCAAAGACGTCGAGATCAAGGATGAGGGCGGGCGTCTCGATCGCCTCAAGCGCATCGCCCGGCTGGGCTGGATTCCAGGGACTCATAGGGTGAGGAAAATGAACAGAAGCGTGCAGGAAAAGAACCGGATTGTATGCCGGAACTGCGCTGGGCAGCGAGCCCCTCTAATTTGAATTGTCCAGTCAAGAAGAAATCAACTGTCTCCGGTGCGGCTACAACTTTCGGTTTCTCCCTCTCAAATTCCCATATCTATGGGATGGGCTGAAGCTGGATTGTGCGGTTTAATTGCTCAAAATCAATATTTTCTTTTAAGAAATGCCGGCCAGCCCTGCTACAAGCCGTCATTTCGGCTTTTTGGGGATGGAGAGATGGAAGCGGCGGCAATGGTGCAGTCTGGCAGCATGGAGTCGACACAGCGCGTCGGCGCAGCTTGGGGATTCTTCTGGCGCTGGCTGCTGGCGGCTAGTTGCACGACGATTGCCGGCGTTATCGTTGGCGTCGCACTGGGATGCCTGATCGCCTTGAACGACGTGGCGTCCAACTTCAATTCATGGGGCGAAATAGGCCTGCATTACATGGAAATGCTGCGTGAAGTACTGACCCTCATGCTCTGGTAACTCCGCAATTTCCCCGACTTCCAGATATCAAAGCCGGAAGCAAGGAAATATCTCAAGCGGATCGCCAAGCGGTCTCCAATAGGAATAGTTCTCGGCTGGTCCATCACCGCCCTCTGGTGACTGCAATGCGAGGCGCAAGCGAAACTTGGCCGATCTCGCTAAACTCACTCCTCGTACTCGCCGGCCTGTCTAGCCAGGCCGGTTTCCCATTTTCAAATCCTGGACTTGCAATGATTCCGTTTTCCGTCCTTGACCTGTCGCCGATCCCGCAAGGCAGCACGGCGGCGCACTCGTTTCGCAACACGCTCGATCTCGCCCGGCACTGCGAGCGCTGGGGATATCAGCGTTTCTGGCTGGCGGAACATCACAGCATGCCCGGCATTGCCAGCGCCGCGACTGCCGTGGTCATAGGCCATGTCGCTGCAGGAACCTCGACCATACGCGTCGGCGCGGGCGGCATCATGCTTCCCAATCACGCGCCACTGGTGATCGCGGAACAGTTCGGCACCCTCGAATCCCTGTTCCCGGGCCGCATCGACCTTGGGCTCGGTCGCGCCCCCGGATCCGATCAGGCCACTGCGCGCGCCCTGCGGCGCACTCTCGCGTCCGACCCCGATGAGTTTCCCCGGGATGTACTCGAGCTGATGCATTACTTCCGGCCGGTCGAGCCTGGACAGACCGTGCGCGCCGTGCCCGGTAACGGTCTGAACGTGCCGATCTGGATCCTGGGTTCCAGCCTGTTCGGCGCGCAGCTTGCGGCGCAACTCGGCCTGCCCTATGCCTTCGCCTCGCACTTCGCGCCGGCCCAGCTGATGCAGGCGATCGACCTGTACCGCGGCCTGTTCCGTCCCTCCGAACAGCTCGACCGCCCGTATGTCATGCTCGGCTTTAATGTATTCGCGGCGGATACCGACGACGAAGCCCGTTTTCTCGCAACTTCGATGCAGCAAGCCTTCGTGAACCTGCGCACCGGCAGGGCTGGTCCGCTTCCGCCTCCGGTCAAGGACTACGAAAGCCAGCTGGGGCCGCTTGAACGCGGCATACTGGATCAGACCATGTCGTGCTCGGCCATCGGTTCGCCGGAAACGGTCAGAAAGTCATTGGAAGCCTTCATCGCCCAGACCGGCGCCGACGAGCTGATGATCACGTCGCAGATTTTCGATCATAGGGCGCGCCTGCGTTCCTATGAAATTGCAGCACAGGTGCATGAACAGCTCACGCGCCAACAATAACGTCAACACATAGCAGGAGGGGTACATCATGAAAGTAGGATTCATCGGCCTCGGCATCATGGGCAATCCCATGGCCGGGCAACTCATCAAGGGCGGCCACGAGCTTTACCTGTTCAGCCGATCCGGCGTGCCAGCCAACTTGACCGCGGCAGGCGGCGTCGCATGCACCCATGCGCGGGAAGTGGCAGAACGATCGGAGATCATCATCACCATGGTGCCGGATACGCCACATGTGGAAACCGTGCTGTTCGGCGAAAACGGTGTGGCCCAGGGCCTGAGCGCCGGCAAGATCGTGGTGGACATGAGTTCGATTTCCCCGGTTGCGACGAAGGAATTTGCAAAACGCATCAACCAGCTGGGATGTCAGTATATCGATGCCCCCGTCTCTGGTGGCGAAGTCGGCGCAAAGAACGGCACCCTGTCGATCATGGCCGGTGGCCCTCAGGAAGCATTCGACCAGGTCAAGCCCTTGTTCGATCTGATGGGCAAAAACATCACGCTGGTCGGCGGCAATGGCGACGGTCAAACTGCCAAGGTTGCCAACCAGATTGTCGTTGCGCTCAACATCGAGGCGGTCGCTGAAGCTTTGCTGTTTGCCGCCAAGGCGGGCGCTGACCCTGCCAAGGTCAGGCAAGCGCTGATGGGAGGATTCGCGTCATCACGGATCCTGGAAGTGCATGGGGAGAGAATGATCAAGCGCACCTTTGATCCGGGCTTCCGTATCGAACTGCATCAGAAGGATCTGAACCTCGCGCTCAGCAGTGCCCGTGCCCTCGGCGTGTCGCTGCCGAATACCGCGACGGCGCAGGAATTGTTCAATGCCTGTTCGGCCCACGGAGGCAAGGCATGGGACCATTCAGCCATGGTGCGCGCGCTTGAGCAACTCGCCAATTTCGAGATCGGCGACAAGCAAGCCTGATTACATCGGGGTACTCTCGGCTTGGCGCATGAGCAGCCCCGTCGTCGACACGCGCACTTCGAACTCGGCGGGGCCGCTGACCGGCAGGAAGGTGGCCGACCCGTATTGCGCATCGACGAGCGGCTTCAAGAACTCATGGCGCCGGCGCAGGCCGAACAGGTCCACCAGTTTTTCCTGCCCGAGCGGGTAGACGGTGCGCTGTGCCGCCCGCTCCTGCTCGATCGCATGGTAGCGGCCGCCTACGCGGTCGAGCTCATAGACGGTATGCAGACCGAGCATGTTCGCGTAAGGATGCCACTTCAGAATGCGCGCATCGACGTACACCTCATCGCCGGCGAGTTGATACACCGCCTCGCGCCCGTCGGCAAACCGCATCCTCGCCTCGAACCGCTGTGCTTCCAGCGGCCGCACGCTCAGACGCACGGCAACTTCCTCTCGCGTCAGTGCCTGATAACCGTGGAGGGCAAGCGCCATCGTGCATCCAAGCACAGCGATGCCCAGCATCAGCATGCCGCCCAATATGCGTCGTATGGACCATCGTGGCCGGAAACGCAGCAGCGCAAAAAGGCCCCAGAACATCAGGATGGCGCCAAGGATCCCCAAGACAAGAGCGGCAATCACGGCCGGCGAACTCATGAGTTCCAGTGACATGGTCGGACTCCCAAGTAAAGGTAGGAATTAGCTTCAGCGTGCGTCAGACCCACTAGCGGCACGCGCACGACATTGAATTCTTTTAGGGGGCCGAGCCGGAGTTACCGGTGTTTCAGGTGCGCCGGTCAGAAGCCGCCGACTCTTACGATTCTGCACGGGTGTAGTAGCAACTTATTGCTGTACGCGGGGCTAGCCGACCTGGAAGCGTTTTCGATAACCGCGGCACTGGGGGCAGTTGCAAGCCAGGCCGGCCGAGGCAGGTCCGAAGAATTGCTTGAGGTAGCACCAGAGCGCAGTCATACGACGAACCCCGTCAGCAACTCGGAAAAGAGGCGGGAGTAGTGCACAAGTGCCTCGTGCCATGTGGCGGCATGAGGGACTGGCTCGGTAAAGGCCACCACGAAGCCCAGCAACACGCCGACGACAATACCCCCGGCTGCGCAGGCGAAGGTGGCGAGAAGCCCGCGCCACAACAAGCTCCAGGCAACGCCAATGCGCCGGGCGGGTGCCGGGCTGCGATATTGGGTAAGTGTTGCTGCGTTCATGATGTTCTTCTCTTGAATAGGTATGAATCGCTGTTGGCTGCCTAATCTTTTCTTACAGCAATTTTGTTGATTTTGAGCAATTAGACCCGACAAAACCTGCCCCGCCCATACCATGAATATGGGATTTCATGGGGTGGAAGCGAAAAATGGCTCAAAAACGCCCTAAAAAGTTATCCAAAATAAAGGGACCGATCGTTCTGCTGCGTTTCATGCAACAAGTCCCCGGACATTACGGTCTGAACGTTTTTGCACTAAACGCGCCAAACCCAGTTTAGGAGGCTTTCATGAGTCAGCAAGACCCTAATGAGATCAACCGGTTGATTGGTGAGTTCATGGATCTGCAAGAACGCTGGGAAAAAGACCCGGACGGCTTTGACTGGGCATCCCTTGAGGCACTGGCCAGAAACAGTGCACATGCCTATAACGAAGGCACCGGCCCCTCGTTCCACTCATTGGCCCTGGATGGTGTGCAGCACAGTGAATTTCATGAGCGCTTCCTGGGCCATGCGCTGCAGGCAGGTTTTGATCCCTTCAGGATGGTGAGAAGTGGTTCCGGCAGTTCCGACCTTCCCGTGATAGACCATTCGGACCTGGCGGAAGCCGCCCTTTCCAACCCGTACTCGTCGCGGATGCGCGCCTCCTTGATGGAACTGGCGCGATCCCGCTTCGCTTCGCTCGCGCAGGAAGTGGAGAAGGGAGCGCTGCAGTATTCCGCTGCCGGAGAGTTTCATGTGGTTGAAGCCTGCGCCGAGTCGATCCCGCTCGACCTTTTGGAGAAAATTGCGCCAGAATTGGCCAAGTCGCAGCGTGAATGGCCGCCGGGAGAAAGCGTCAATCCCGTTGAAGGCTACCTCAGCACCGCCGAAACTATCGTGGATAATACTTCCAAGATTTACGGATGAGTCCCGTCGTCCCGGGTTCGTGTAGATGTGGAAGGAAGGGCATGCATATGACGGCGCGGCCGCGCGATTATTTAACGTGTCACATGCCTGCCCATATTTGCTCGCGTGCCCGATTGGCCCGATTCGAAAATCCACCAGGCCCAAAGGACTGCAAGGATCAATTCGCCGCTGGCGAGAAAAACGATGCGAACCGACGCGCTGCCCAATAACCAAAGCACCAAGGCAATACAGAAAACGCTGGCCTTTCCGATAGTCGACAGTGCAACCAGTGGCCGGTCAATTTGTTCCTGACATGCGAGCCAGGCATATGCACCGCCAAATAGTCCAACCAAAAAACTAGAAAGCGCGCAATACAACGATGGAACTGCTGGGGGCAATTCAACAAGCCTCCCCAGCGCGGACTCGGGAAATGCCAGAATAAAACTCGCCACGAAATTGAAGATGGAACCGATCCAAAGTGATGCTCTCATGATTTCGTTTTTGCTCATAGGTGTTCACTTTCTTGTAATTCGGTCCTCGTCCCGCGTTTATGGCCCTGACGGCCTTGCAATTCCGAGCCAAGAGTACCGGCCTAGAAGGCTAAGAAAACTGGAACATAGATCAATTTGCTGCGCTTGATCTACTGGCATCAATATACGGTGCCAAGTCGTTGATAGTCTGATACTCATACACAATTTCCGGATTGAGGCTTAGCCCAATTCGTCGCTCTATTTCCACGGTCAGGGCTACCGCCCCCAAGGAATCCATTCCCATCTGGCTGAATGGCATGTCGTAATCAAGCTTGTCGAGCTTTCGTCTTTTCTCGGCGTACAGCCACTTGAGAACGCAATCATGAATGATGTGCTTTGTTGATTGTTCCTGCACCGTATCAGAATGCATGCCGCCGCCGAACACGGCCGACTTGTTCTCCGGACTGTCTGATGCCTGAACAATGGAATTTCCCGGTTGAATGGAAGAAGCATTCGCAATGCCCGCGTGCCATCTGAATGGATCCTCAGCCGAGGCATCCGGCTCGCGGCGCAACAAGCTGTCCACCCCGTGCTCCTCCCCGGCCATTTTTTGTTCCACATCGCCGATCGCTGCCTGATATTGCTTAACAACGCGTAGCAGCCCAGTCGAAGCAAGGATTGGCCGATCATCTGCGTACCAGCGGACAGCACTCTGCAGAAGATCCGAAAAACGTCTTTTCGCCCACAAGACCGCTTGCAAAGAGCCATGTACTCCGTGCTCGTCCTGATGCCGCTTTCTAGTCGCAGCAAATACGATCGCCGCAGTGGCCAGTTGTCCAACCTGGAACTGGATCCATTGCTCTGCAGCGGCTTCGCTCTGAAACAGCAATGACGCTTTGTTCGCATTGGTCCGAATCTCGTCGATCGCCTGCCGAAGCGCATCCGCAGCCTCCAGCGAATTGAGTGTCGTAGCCATAAAATCTACTACCGCGTGGCTCTGTCGCATCACGCTGGCACCAAGATGCATGCAAAGAGTTTCAGTAGGTCCTTCAAAAATTCTCAACACTCTGGCATCGCGCAGCAGTTGTGGGGCCAAATTTGATTCAACATATCCACGCCCGCCCAGTAGTTGAATGAGCCGGTCAGCCGCTTCACCCAGCAGCTCCGGGCCTGAAGTCTTGCATGCGATGTACGCTTCGGCTGGAACATCTTCTCCACGGTCTATTAGTGCGGCGATCTCATGAACGAGGGACTCCATTGCATAAATCGCAGAAGCCAATTCGTCCAGCCTCGTCAGAGTCACTGGATTATTGGCCAGCAGTCCGGTAGAAACCGTACGGTTCATCGCATAGCGCATCATCAACTGGGCACATCGCTTCATTGCTCCAACGCTGACAGCGCCAATGCCAAGGCGGCTGAACATCATGGCATCCTGTGCGACTGCCATTCCTTCACCCACTTCGGCAAGCAAAGCACTATCCGGGACGAAGGCATTGTTGAGATGAATCGTGTTCTGCACAATTCCGCGCACGCCCATGGTAAGAGACTCTGTTCCTTGCGACAGCCCCGGCGTATTCTCCGGGACGGCCAAGGCAACGGTACCCAGCGGCATTCCCTCCGAATCCTGGGCTTTCGCAAATACCGTCAGCATGCCTGCCCATGCTCCGAGCCCAATCCATTGCTTTTCCGCGCTTACCAGCCATCCGCCGGCCACCCTGACTGCGCTCGCTTTCATGGCAAGCGGATTTGACCCGGCAGCGGGCTCTGTCAGCGCGAAAGCTGCAAGCTCCCGACCCGCGGCAAGACCTGGCAGGATTTGCTCCTTCATCGTCTCGCTAGCAGACTTTAGTATCGGGCGTATGCCAAGACCGTTGTGGATGCCGACGAGCAGAGCGAGAGTAAGATCCACGCCTGCCAACTGCTCCAGGACGCGCAACAAATCAGTGGTTGTCAGCTCGCACCCGCCAAATCGTCTTGGCACTTGAAGCCCGAAGAATCCATGATTGCCGAGATCCAGGACTACATAAGGTGGAACGGTCCGGCGCTCGTCCATCATCCGAGAGTTGAGGCGCCGCTCGGCATAATCGCGAAACCACATGATCATCGAGTCTGCGCTTGCCCTGCTCCGTTGGCTGTCAGGTTTTGAAGAGGCGGCAATAGCAAGAGTACGATCGTCCATACCCTTTTCCGCGCAGGCACTCGCCACCGGCATCTCTTTGGCCGGCACCGGAACATCATGGGGAGCAGACGAAAAGGACTCCCTGCGATCTAAAATACTTCCAGAGGTGACATAAACGATATCCAGTTCCCCGTTCAATGCCATTTGCCTGCATCTGAGCCTTTGTACTTTGCCGCTGGATGTTCTGGGAAAAGTGCCCGGCTTCACGAAAACAATCGTTGACACAGAAACATCGAACTGTTCGGCGACAACCTTGCAAATATTGCTGGCAAGCAGATCGATTTTTGCCAGGTATTCGTTTTTGATACGGGCTTGGCCTTCCTTGTCCGCCGCCTGTTTTTGTTCAAGGTGCGCGGCACGCATCAAGCTTCGATTCGCTTCTGCCACGATTGCCAATCCTTCCCGGTTATCAATTTCGACCGAAAAAGCCGCGGCCATGTTGGGCTCTATGAAGTCAATCGACTGCTCGATGACCTGTTCGATGTCCTGCGGATATATATTCCTCCCATTGACGATGATGAGATCTTTCAGGCGTCCCGTAATGAACAGTTCCCCGTCTTTGACAAATCCAAGATCTCCCGTCCTGAGATACGGTCCGCTTCCGCTCTCCGACAAGCGAGCCCGGAACACCTTCTCCGTTTCTTCGGGCCGGTTCCAGTAACCTTGGGCAACGCTGCTGCCTGCAATCCATATTTCACCAACCCGGCGACGGGAACAGGGCAGGCAAGTCTCGGGATCTACGACAACAACGGACATGTCCGCCGGAATTTGGCCACAACTTACAATATGGCGGGCGTCGTTGCCGTCCGATGAAACCGGGCTGATCTGATTTCCTTCCAGAGCCGATTTGCTGGCAGCCAGTACGACGGGCGGCCTTTGGGCCGGGCCACCGGAAACAAACAGCGTCGCTTCTGCCATGCCGTAACAGGGAAACAGCGCATCCTGCCTCAAGCCACAGACAGCGAACGCATCATAAAAACGGCGAAGCGTATCTGCTCTGACTGGCTCAGATCCGTTATAGGCCACGGTGAGACAACTAAGGTCCAACCCCTTCTTCTGATCATCGGACACCCGATCAATGCAGTAGTCCCAGCCGAAGTTCGGAGCCCCAGCGCACGTTCCCCTGTATTTCGATATCGCTTCCAGCCACTGGAACGGATTTTTCAAGAAGGTGTTCGGCGACATAAAGACACTGTGAAACCCCACATAAAGCGGAGACAGAACACCACCGACAAGTCCCATGTCGTGAAAGAGAGGCAGCCAGCCAACCATCACGCTGTTGTTGGAAAATCGAAACGCTTCCTGGATTGCCCGCACATTGCTGACGATATTTTGGTGCGTAACCACCACTCCTTTCGGAGTTCCTATGGAGCCAGATGTATATTGAAGAAAAGCGATCCCCTCGTTCGCCGCAGGCGGAAGCTCTTTACTTTCTCGTGGGACGCCGACCGCATCAGTAGCCATGCATACACGATGCGCCAGATCTTCCGATGAATAGCTTAACCTGACGGACTGGATGCAATCCTGCGTGGTCAGAATAAGCAGTGGATCCGCATCCTTCAAGATCGCGGTCAAGCGCTGAGAAGAGCGGGCCTTGCGGGGCAATGTCGCCGGGACAGCGACAATGCCGGCATAGAGGCAGCCGAGGTATGCCTTGATGAATTCCAGGCCGGACGGATACAGCAGCAAGGCTCTGCTACCTTTTTCAGCACAATAGAGCAGTCTTCCAGCAAGTTCCCGCGCCTGATCGTAAAGCTCCTTGAAACTGATCTCGTCTATCTTGCCGTCATCGCGAAGAAATGTATAAATGACCTTGTCCGGCGATGACTCTGCATGAATTCGAAGCTGTTCGGTAATGGTCGGAAGATGGCTCATCAGGCGTCCTGTTTTATTATTGCAGCCCACCCAGTCATTTCGGAGAGGCTGCGTCCATGATTTTCAACATATTCCGGGCTTGGCCTATTGCTTCCCTTATTACGGCAGCCGCCCGCTTGGCTTGCTGCACATTGTGGTTCGCCATTACCTGCATGCGAAGGCGCGAAGCGCCAATTGGCACGCCTGGAAATTCAACCTGGTTGGCAAATACCGATTGCTCGAAGATCAGCCGCCCTACGAGCCTCGAAATCTTTTCGCTGCCGATAAGAACCGGCACTATCGGGGATGGTTCACCCAGACATGAAATGCCGGCTGATGCAAGCTCGTTGCGCAAGGCTCGTACGTTTCTCGTCAGGTCTGCGCGCAGTTCCTCCCCCTCAGCGGAGCGGATAATGTTCACGCACTCCAAAACCACTGCCGCCTGCAAAGGTGAAAGAGCATTCGAGAACATGTGAGGACCGCCAAATAATTTTATATATTGCTTGACCGCTTCCGAATGAGTCGCGAGGAAACCGCCATTCGATGCAAAAGATTTCGAGAATGCCCCCATTACCAGGTCGACTTCACCGAGCATCTTCTGCATTCCGATGCAGCCAGTGCCGCCAGGACCCATGGCCCCCAGGTCATGCGCAACGTCTACCAACAAAATGGCGTCATGTTCACGACAAATCGACTGCAGTTTGGGGATGTCCGGCATGTCAGAATCCATGCTGAATAGCCCTTCGGTGATAACGAGAATGCCATGTTGAGCATCCCGAACGCGTATGTCCTTCAAAACCTGCCGAACATGCTCGATATCCAGATGCCGGGTAGTACATATATTCTGGGTGGCCGCAGCTGCACCCTGCTTTAATGACGCATGCGCCAACTGGTCGATCACGACATGGTCATCTGGACGAACCAAGGCACTGATGGCCCCGAAGCCTGCGCCCCATCCAGTCGGAAACAGAACGATATGTTCCATTTGCAGGAGATCGGCCAAGGCTTCTTCCAGAGCCAGCGAAAGCCTGGTATTGCCGAGCAACACGGCCGATCCTGCACTATGAGGGCCGTAATCCCGCAGGGCCCTCGTCGCCGCCTCCACAATTGCGGGATGGGAAGCGAGCGATAGGTAATCCTGTGATGCGAAATTGATGCCGCGCGCCTTGGCACCCTTTTCATCATGGATTGTAGCGATCGCATGCGGCGGACCTTCAAGCGAGCGGGAATACTGCCAGACGCCGTGCTTACCACGTGTTTCGCGCCATTGGTTGAGTGGCTCTGTCCTCTTCAGCAAATGTGGGCCGGCCAGGAGGGAAAACTGGGCAGTGGAGCCGGACAGCGCACCGCTCCGGGCCAAGCCCTCGTAATCAAATTCTGAAAATGCAGATAAGAAAATGTTTTCATTTTCCGGGCCGGTATCGGTGTTCGGATAAGTCACTGCAAAATGTGGATCGCCCATCTTCTTCTCACCTTCCATTCCGGTATAAGCCGGTCGGGTCTTCTTCTGCCAACAATTACGGCACATAGCCCTTAGGCCATGCTCTCCTTGACGTGCAGTAGATTCGTTTCGTTCGTCAAACTCAATTTTTGTCTCTTCAACATTGCAGCAACTCCGTAGGAAGCCAGGGGTCGGCTAAACAAAAACCCCTGCATCTGATCGCACTTCATCTTCCGCAGGCTTGCCAGTTGTTGCTCAGTCTCGACAGCTTCGGCGATGACTGTCAGGTTCATGCTATGCGCCATCGCAATGATGGCTTCTGCAATTGAATAGGAGTTTTCTTCGTGCGAGGTGTCTTCCAGTCGCTTCACAAATGAGCCATCCATCTTGAGGATATCCAAGGGAAGCTCACTTAAATAGCTCAGGCTTGAATAGCCGGTTCCAAAATCATCGATTGATATCTTGATCCCGATTGCCCTTAGCTCGGAAATGACTTTCCTGCTAAAGAGCAGGTCTTCCATGAGAAGTCCTTCTGTAATTTCCAAATCCACATAAGTGGGATCGATGCCAGTTTCCGAAATGATTTCGCGGATGCTTGCAACTAGCCGGGGATGCTTCAACTGCCGTGCCGAGAGATTGACGGCGATCTTTATGGGGGAGAATCCTTCACTCCGCCATGCCACCATTTGCGCACATGCTGTCTTCAGTACCCATTCGCCAATAGGAATGATGAGCCCTGTTTCCTCGGCAAGTGGAATGAACTGGGCAGGCGCTATGAATCCCAACTCCGGATGCTGCCATCTTATGAGAGCTTCGACGCCGATTATCCTATTCGTCTTGATGTCGACCTGAGGCTGGTATTGCAGAAACAGCTCGTCGCGATAAAGTGCGCGCCTTAACTGGTTCTTCAGCGTTAGACGCTCAATCGCCATCCCGGTCATGTCTTGTGAATAAACTTCATAATTATTCTGCCCCGAACTCTTCGCCCGGAGCATTGCAAGATCGGCCTTCTTCAGCAAGCTGTCGATATGAATGTCCTGAACCGGGAACAGGATGATCCCGATACCGACGCTCAAAAAGCATTCGGTTTCATTTAGAACCAGCGGTTCAGATAACGCATCGATGATCTTCTGTGCGACCACACAGGCGTCTCTCTCATCTATCACGTCCTCAAGGATGATGCTGAATGCATCGCCATCCCAACGTGAAACGGTATCGCAGTCGCGCAAGCAGTCCTTGATGCGCCCGGCAACCTGCACGAGGGCAAGATCCCCATTTTCATATCCCAACGCGTCATTAAGTTCCTTGAACTTGTTGATGTCCAGGCTCATCAGAGCAATCATGTGATGGCTCCGTATCGAGCGATGCATTGCATGGCTCAGGCGGTCGCGGAAAATGTGGCGGTTGGGAAGGCCGGTCAATGCATCGTACTGAGCAGGGGATATACGCCTGGATTTATTTTCCATCTGGCCCGTGATTTCACGGAAATTTCCTACGGCGCCCCACACGTTCCCTTGGTTGTCCCGGAGAGGCTTTGCACTGAAGCTCAGCCAGACAGGCGCAGCACTAAATGGCGCCCGCACGTAAATTTCGGCATTGTCGACGCTCTGCCCTCGTAAGGCCTGATTGAGCGGAATCATGTCGACCGGGTACGGCGTTACTTGATCAGGCAGGAACAATCCATATGAATCCTGGTTCTGGTTCAAGGACTGCCGAGTGACAAATGGAATAAAGGTTCGCGCTGCAGCATTGGCAAACAGGCACTCTCCATCTTTGTCTACAAGCACAACGCTGTCCGGTATGCAATCCAGAACCGACTGCAGGTCATGAGGATGAAGCGGATGTGCATGTCCAAGCTTTCGCCCTTCTGCATCCAGGTCGGCCGGAATGGACGTGCTTGCATCAGGATCTTCGTGGTGTCGCTCTACAACGTAATGGCAATTGGCTGTGTCGCTGTCACTGAAGAGAACGACGCGGTTCCGTCCGCTGGACTTGGCTTGGTACAGAGCCTGATCGGCCCAGGCAATCAGTTGGGAGACAGTGTCACCGGGACGGAATTCCGAGATCCCAATGGAAACCGTGACCGTCAGATTCCTGGCTATTTCTGAAAAATCAATCTGTTCCGTACTGATCCGAACCCTTTCAGCTAGCGCCTGTGCTTCATCAAGCATTGTCTGCGGCAGCATCAACAGGAATTCTTCCCCTCCATACCGACCGAAGCAATCTATTGCCCGGATTTTGCTCTGAACGGTATCCGCAAAGACCTTTAGAACCCGGTCGCCAACCGAGTGACCGTAGGTGTCGTTGATCCGCTTGAAGTGGTCGATATCCAGCAGGCATATGCAAAACGAGTTGCCAGTCCGGTTCGCCAGGGTCTTCTCGTCCTCGATCAGTTTGATGAGGTGGCGGCGGTTATTGGTGCCGGTCAGTTCGTCGCGGATGGCCAGTTCCTGAATGGTGTTCAACGCACGCTCGAGCTTGATGAAGCCTTGGGTCTTGGCTTGCTCGAAAAGCAAAGCGAAAATCGCAACCACCATGAACAGGCCCAGAGTGCATAGCGTTTGCAGCAACAAGGTATTGGCAATCGGCGCTGGGTCCGCGGCAAAACCGTTCACCTCGAGCAGATAAATGGTGATGAGCGAGCAGGAACTCATCAGCAGCCAGAAGATACCAGTCGCGACTCCGCCCAATAGCATTGCCACAAGGGGGCAGACGATCAGCCACGCGGCGGTAGGAGCCATGACGCCGCCGAGGTGGTAGCTCAACCAGGAAAAATTGAAGAAGACGGCACTGACAAAGACCGCTTCAGCCACTCTGATGCTGCCTGTCGCCTTAAGTATGAAAGGTGCACTCATCATCACGGCGCAACAAAGCAAAATTACGTAGCTCGCTGGTGTGAAGCCGAGCAGATGGTAGACGAACGCGTAGAACGGGCCGGATATGGCAGCGATGATAGTGGCGCTGACAATGTTCTGGGAACGTGACAGTTCGAGCGGCTTGTGCTGTAAGCGCTCGGGAACGAACCAGTGTAAAACCGAAACGTACTTCTTCAAGGCCGGAGCGACAGCGATGCCCTTAAACATTTTTGTCTCCTGCTTTCGTGGAATTCGACGGTGTAGAAGCGAAAAATTTTTTTAAGTGCAGCTTCTTAACTTGGCACACCGATGATTTATTTATGCTTGCTTGTAATTCTTTTTATACGGTTAACACTCTGTAATTTCTTCTAAGCAATATAAAATAACTTGTAACCCGATGTTACGCAATGGCACGTTTAGGGGGCTGCCTGGAAAGCAACGTCATTGCCTTTATGGCAATAACTGTTACGCGGAATGGGACTTTAAAGGCCGCACAGAACTGAAGGGCGTTGCTTGGCTGAAAAGATGTGGATGAGCTGGCTAGGGCGGAAGTACCGAGAATCAGTAGAAAAGATGAGTGCTGAGGGTTTAGCTGGCGGCGTCGATCCGTGCCAGCGCTTCGCGAATCATCTCTGCATCCGTCGGGCGAACCAGCCGCTCGACTTCCCTGCCCCGGTCCAGGAATATCAGTGTGGGCCAAAGCTTGACCCTGAATGAACGACCCAGCGGCCGGCCCTTGCCATCCTCAATCTTGATGTGGCGTACCCCGGGATGGTGGGCGAAGGCGGAAGCCAGCAGTGGCTGAGCCGCCTGACAATAGCCGCACCAGGGCGCGCCGAATTCGAGTACCGTCGGACTGTCGAGCGTATCGATTTCTGCGCGCGTCGGCTCAATCGATGCATAGGTGGTGTTCATCGCCATATCAGTTTTCTTGCCCAAGGGATGTTTTCCAGAAAGACCGACTCTTCAGGATCGCGTCTGCAGGAGAAATACTACAAGTTTATCGGTATGCACGCCGATGCAGCCTTACCCGAAGCGTCATTTCGGATCGGGCGTGGGCGGGCTGGATATGCATGCCTGCGCGCGCTTTAGCAACAGTTCACGTTCGCGTGCATTGTGCGTGAGCGCTGCTGCACGCTCGAACTCTGCGCGAGCTTCGTCATGGCGGCCGAGTCTTGCCAGAAAGTCTCCCCGTACACTCGGCAAGAGGTGGTAGTGACGCAGTTGCCGGTCTGCGGCGAGTCCCTCGAGAATTTCCAGTCCGGCTGCCGGACCGTGCGCCATCCCCACTGCAACCGCACGATTGAGTTCTACCACAGGCGACGGCGCAATCCCGGCTAGCGCGTCATACAAGTCCGCAATGCGCTTCCAGTCGGTTTCCTCTGCAGTGCGCGCTCTCGCGTGGCAGGCAGCAATGGCCGCTTGCAAGACGTAGCTACCGGGGTTCGCATCGAGCGTCTGGGCGCGTTTCAGCGCCGCCAACCCGCGGCGTATGAGGAGATGATCCCAGCGCGCACGGTTCTGGTCCAGCAAGAGAATGGGCTCACCATCCGGCCCGGTGCGTGCGCCAAGCCGCGATGCCTGGATTTCCATGAGCGCAATCAGGCCATGAACTTCCGGTTCCTGCGGCATGAGTTCGGCCAGAATGCGGCCGAGCCGCAGTGCTTCCTCGCAGAGCGCCGGCCGCGTCCACGCATTCCCCGCGGTTGCCGCATAGCCTTCATTGAAGATCAGGTAAATCACGCCGAGCACCGACGACAGGCGGGCAGCCAGTTCGCCCGCCCGCGGTATCTCGAAGGGCACGCGCGCATCGGCGAGCGTCTTCTTGGCCCGGACAATGCGCTGGGCCACGGTAGGTTCCGACACGAGGAAGGCACGGGCAATCTCTTGCGTCGTCAACCCGCCGAGCAGGCGCAGGGTGAGTGCCACTTGCGCCTCACTGGACAGCACGGGGTGGCAGGCGACGAACATCAGCCGCAAGAGATCGTCGCCGATGTCCTTGCCGATCGACCGCTCGATGGCTTCGGCAAGATCCGCTTCCGCCAACTCATGCTGCACTTCGAGTTCCCGGCCCAGTTCTTCATGCTTGCGTTCCAGCAGCTTCTTCCGGCGCAGATAGTCGATCGCGCGATGTTTGGCCGCGGCCATGAGCCAGGCGCCAGGATTGTCCGGGATGCCCGACTGCGGCCATTGCTCGAGCGCCGTGACGAGCGCATCCTGCGCCAGTTCCTCCGCGAGACCGACATCACGCAGGATGCGCGCAAGGCCGGCGATGATCTTGGCGGATTCGATCCGCCAGACCGCCTCGACCACTCGATGCGCAGGAGACGCTGCCATGCCGCCTGGACCTTACTGCACCACGTTGATCATCCAGGACACGCCAAAGCGGTCGGCAACCATGCCGAAGCGCGGGGAAAAGAAGGTCTTCGACAGAGGCATCTGCACCTGCCCTCCGTCAGCCAGAGCGGTGAACAGGCGCTCGGCCTGGGCCTCGTCAGTCACCTGGATCGACAGCGAAAAACCCTGGAAGCTCGGCCGCCCGTGGCAATAGCCATCGGATGCCATCACAGTTGTCTCGCCGATGCGCAGGCTCGCATGCATCACCTTGTTTTCGGAACCGGCCGCAAGCGTGCCGGGCGGTGGCGGCTCCGGGCTATCCTTGACGCGCATGAGCATCTCCACTTCCGCGCCAAGCGCTTCGCGATAGAACGTGACTGCTTCTTCGCAACGGCCGTCAAAGACCAGATAGGGTTGGACTTGCATGATATCTCCTCTAGAGTTTGATTTCGGTTTCAACGCTGCCCGGTTTTAGCGACTTCGGCCGATTGCGCCCGTAGCCGCTCTTCCTGCTGCCTGAGCTCGGGCGTGAACTCATCGCCAAAATCCTCGGCTTCAAATACCTGGCGCAGTTCCAGTTCAACCTCGCCATCGGCGTCGGAAGCCGGCCAGCGCTTGACCCATTCGAGCGCTTCTTCCTTCGATCTCGCCTGAATCATGGTGAAGCCCGCAATCAATTCCTTCGCTTCGGTGAATGGACCGTCGATCACGGTCGGTTTTCCCTTGGAAAACTTGATCCGTGCCCCTTTCGAACTCGGCTGCAAGCCTTCGCCTGCAAGCATCACGCCGGCTTTTACCAGTTCTTCGTTGTACTTCATCATGTCGGCCAGGAGCTGCTCGCTCGGCATCACGCCGGCCTCGGTGTCCTTGTCGGCCTTCCGTATGATCATGAATCTCATCGTCCTTTCTCCTTTGCTGAGTAACGGGTGGGAAGCCGGGTGGCCCGCTGGTTCCGACCGGCTTCCCGGATGCGGAGACTGTTTTCACTCTCCATTTGCACGACGAATGAGGAATAGCGAAATCGACAGGCCAGTATCGCTTTATTGTAAATATTTGTTAAGGCTGGGCAACGGCATCCCGTTGCGGAGGAGCGAAGCGAGTGCAGGCCCCTTGATTTTCCACAAGGAGCGTGGCGGCACCGGCCGTGCGCTTGATGCGCCGCAACCAATGTTTCACCACCTCTTGCTCATCGCACGCTCATGCGTAAATTTGCGGATTATTTTGTGGAGAACAGATCATGAAACGCTTCATCTTCCCGCTGCTTGTCCTCGCCATGCTTGCAGGATGCGCCGATGATCCTTCGGAACCCTATGGAATTTCGCACGCAAGAAAGGCCGCACGGAGCAGCCCACAATCCGACGGCAGCTCCGCGCCCGTTGAACTGCAGGCTGCGAAGGCAAGTCTGCTTCGGGGAACCGGGCAGTATTAAGAAGGCGGACTGTCCGGGAAAGCAGCCTCAGCAGGGCATGTAGCCGAGCTTCATCTGTTTTTTCGTGATCGTATCGAGCAAGGCGAGGCCGACGGTCTGGCTTTCCACCATCGTCTGCTTGCGCCCTACCCGACCGTCAGTCTTGTCCTTCCAGGAACGGGTGAGCATCCAGTCGCCGAGCAGATCCTGGCTCAGTTCGATGCAATACAAGCGCTTGGAAGTCGCAAGATTCACGCGCAAGGCAGCAGTGATGGGAATGGGGAGAGGCCGGGTAACGGTATCTGCTTGGTCGATCATGATGCGCAAGGATTCGGTGGCCAGGAATGTTAACCGATTCCCTGCCGCTTTGGAATGCAGGCGGCTTTTCCGCTACAAAGGTCGACGCTAGGCGAAGGCCTGGCGCAGCTTGAACTGTTCGGTTGCGCCGACCAGGGCCGCAGCAATCCCCGGTTCGCTGGCGGAATGGCCGCCAGCGGCGATCACGCGCATTCTGGCTTCCGGCCAGGCGGCGTGCAGCCGGTACGCCGTACGCGGCGGACAAACCATGTCGTAGCGCCCTTGCACGATAACTGCCGGCAGATGCCGGATACGGTCAATGTTGCGGATCAGCTGCTCTTCTTCCAGAAAGCCCCGGTGCAGGAAGTAATGCGCCTCCAGGCGTCCGAGACCAAGGGCCACCGCATCCGAACTGAAGTCCTCGATCGCCTGCGGGTTGGAAAGCAGGAAGGCACAGCTTCCTTCATAGCGGCTCCAGGCGCGGGCCGCCGGCACATACACCGCCGGATCGTCGCTGAACAGGCGCTTGGCATAGGCTTGCAGGAGATTGCCTCGCTCGGCTTCAGGAATCGGGGCGACGAATTCCGCATGCACTTCGGGATAGAACCAGCGCATGCCATGCAGGAACCAGTCGATCTCGTCCTGCGTGCACAGGAAAATCCCGCGCAGCACAAAACCGAAGCAACGCTCCGGATGGGTTTCGCCGTAAGCCAGGGCCAGCGTCGATCCCCATGAACCACCGAACACCAGCCATCGGTCGATGCCGAGCATGTGCCGGATGCGCTCTATGTCTGCAATCAGCAACTGCGTGGTGTTGTTGCGGTATTCTCCAAGCGGAGTCGACCGGCCGGCGCCGCGCTGGTCGAACAAAACAATCCGGTAATGGGCCGGATCGAAGTAGCACCGGTGCTTCGGCGACAGCCCGCCGCCCGGGCCGCCATGGAGGAACAGCACTGGTTGGCCGTCCGGGTTGCCGCACTCTTCCCAGTACAAGGTATGCAATTCATCGACGGCGAGCCGTCCGCTGCGGTAAGGTTCGATGGGAGGGAAAAGCGATGGATTGGCGGGAGCGGTACTCATGGCAAGCGGGGAATGTGCGGGAGAGAGCCACCATTCTAGCGCCGCTCGGATCCCGCTGCGTTCAGCCTGCCTCGTGCAGACATGCACCGTCTCATCAGAACATCAGTACAACTGGACTGCGCAGCGATTTGATCCTATCTTTATGCTTCTTCCGGAATCACCACCAAGACCGACCAGATGTCCCCAGCCCAAGCCTGCCAAGCGATTGCGCCGCTCTACCTGTGCAGCCACCTGGACATCCTCATCTATCTGTCGCCCTCGATCGCGCTGGCCGTGGTGATTGCACTGGTCGGGCGCAGGCATGACTTCGTGATTGTGTTTTATCTTGCCGGCACCATCTGCCATGAACTGGCACATTTTTGCGCAGGCCTCATTACCCGGGCGGAGCCGGTTTCGTTTTCAGTCATCCCGCGCCGCAGCGCCCGGGAATGGATGCTGGGATCGGTCGAGTTTGCCAACCTGCGCTGGTACAACGCCGCGCCAACCGCACTCGCGCCCTTTGCGATACTTGCGATTCCCTTCATCGTCGCCGCCTGGCGAGTCAGGCAGCCCTGGTCGTTCACCTGGGTCGACCTCGGCATCGCCTTTCTTCTCGCGCCGCAATTCCTCTCCTTCTGGCCTTCGCGCCAGGATTGGGTGCTCTCGATTGCTTCCTGGCCTTACCTGCTCATCATCGGAGGCGGATACTGGCTCTGGCTGACCCAGCCGGCATTTTTCCAGTGAGCTTTACTTCGGCGCATTGGCTTCGGCCTTGGAAGCCAGATCGGGCCGCGCGGCCTTGAGCTTGTCGAGCGCTTTTGCACAAGCCTGCACGAAGTCATTATCACCAGCCTGAAAGCTCTGTGTTTCCAGCTTGATTGCGCAGACATTCTTGGGGTTCGGATTCTTCTCCAGGGAATCGCGCCGCATCTCCACTTCACCCTGAACGCCGGCACGCTGCAGCCAGCCGACGACCATTTCCTGGGCCAGGGAAATCTGCTGCTGGATATCCTCGTTGCTGATCGGCTTGGACGTGCCTGCCGCCTGCGAAACATTCGCGCAACACAACAGCGCAGCCATCAAAATCGTCTTGTTCATGTCGAATCCTTTCATCCACTGCTTGTCCCGAGCGCCCGCGCAAGCTGCGACGCGCAAATGGCAACGGCATCATTGGCTTCATCGATCACCCTGCCCATCAGGATGAAGCCGTGGATCTGCCGTTCGAAGCAGATATGTGCGGCCCGGTTGCCGGCTTCGGTAAGGCGCTGCGCGTACATGAGACCTTCGTCGCGCAAGGGATCGTATCCTGCAGTCAGCACGAAGGCGGGCGGCAAACCACCCAGGTCTTCCCGCAGCAACGGCGATGCACGCCAGTCCAGGTCTTGCGCAGGATCGATGATGTAGTGGTCGTGGAAATAGTCAATGGTGTCGCGCGTGAGCAGATAGCCCTGGCCATTGGTCGCATGCGACGGCGCGCTGCGCCGCATGTCGGTAGCGGGATAGATCAGCAGCTGGAATGCGATGGGCAAGTTGCCTGCATCGCGGGCCGCGATGGCGACGACTGCGGCCAGGTTGCCGCCGGCGCTGTCCCCGCCTACTGCAAGCCGCTCTGCGTCGAGCCCAAGTTTGGCAGCATTGCGCCTTGCCCAGTAGGTCGCGGCAATGCAGTCCTCCACGGCAGCCGGAAAACGGTGCTCCGGTCCCATGCGGTAATCCACGGACATGACTGCGCAGCGCGCGCCATTGGCCAGTTCCCTGCACAAGGTATCATGGGTCTCGAGGTCGCCGATCACCCAGCCTCCGCCGTGAAAATAGACTAGCACCGGTAGCGATCGGGTATGGTTTGCGGCCTGCTCGGGCAGGCGCGGCCGGTACAGCCGGACGGGAATCGGACCATTCGGCCCTTCTGCCTGCAAATCCTGGACCTCGGCCACTGCCGGGGCATCCGGCTGCGTAAAGGACCGGCGCTCCCGATAGACACGCCGGGCCTCTTCCGGCGCGAGCGTATGGGTCGGCGGCACGCCGCGCTGTTCAATCAGATCGAGCAATGCACGCGCCTGTGGATGCAGCATGTGTCCTCCTGTCGTGGGATCGGAAGCGAAAACGGCAGATGCAATTCACCTGCCGCCTGGAATGTTTCGCCGGGCGTTCCAAGTGTACCGAAAAGCGGGCATGGCAAGCGCTGCTTCCGTCCGGCGGAATTGACACCGGTCATATCGCAGTTTCTTTCGGAACCGTGCCGGCCCTTGCCCCGGGAGCGCTGGTACGGTGCTCCCGGGTTGACATGGCAGCCGCCTCGCCGCGGTCGCGACATGCATAATGTTCAAGAATTAGGATGTTTCGTGAATCCATGCCCGGAAACGAGACCAGAGCACGAAGCAGATTCCTGCACCTGCCGGAGTGCCCGCGACCAAAATGACCGACCACTCACTGTTCCCGCCTCTTGCGGCGCTTGCCGCGAGATGTCCGCACACGCGGCTTCCTGCCTTGCGCGCAACTCTTTTCCTGCTGCTGGTTTTCGCCGCAATCCTGGTGCCCCGAACAGTTGGCGCCGAGGAAGTACTGAAAATCGGATCGAAGCGATTCACCGAGTCCTACATTCTTGGAGAGATCCTGGCACAGGCAAGTGCACCTTATGCGAAGTCGGCACACAAGCAGGGATTGGGTAACACGGCGATCGTGTTCGAAGCACTCAAGACCGGCGCCATCGATGTTTATCCCGAATACATCGGGACTGTTGAACGCGAAATACTGAAACATTCATCCCCTATGCCGCTCGAATCGGCAAGGCGCGAGCTGGCTGTGTTCGGGATCGGAATCGGCGTGCCGCTCGGCTTCAGCAACGGCTATGCAATCGCCATGCGGGTCGCCGATGCCGAGCGTTACGGAATCCGCACGCTCAGCGAACTGGCGCGCCACCCGGAATTGCGCCTGGGACTATCCCATGAATTTCTGGGACGGGCGGACGGGTGGCCCGGACTCGCCGGGCGTTACGGGCTGCGCAACAGGGTGACCGGGCTGGACCATGGCATCGCGTATGAAGCCTTAACCAGCGGGCAGGTGGATGCGATCGACATTTACACCACCGACGCCAGGATCGAGCGAATGCATTTATACGTCCTGCTGGACGATCTGAATTATTTCCCCCGCTACGATGCCGTGCTGTTGTACCGCCTCGACGTTCCGGCACGTTTTCCGCAAGCGTGGCAAGCGATTCAAAAGCTGGAAGGCCGGATATCGGCCAACGACATGATTCGAATGAATGCGGCAGCCGAACTGGAGGGCAAGAGTTTCTCTGCGGTTGCGGGCGCGTTTTTAGCGCAGGATCGGACGCTTCCATCCAAACCCAACGGCTTGATTGAGCAACTGTTCGACGGGAATCTCGGGCGCCTGACCCGGCAGCATGTCATGCTCGTGCTGCTGTCCGTGTCGCTCGCTGCATGCATCGGCATCCCGCTCGGCATCGTCGCTGCTTTCAAGCCGCGCCTGCGCCAGGCCATCATGGCAGTGGCTGGCGTACTCCAGACCGTACCTTCGCTTGCCCTGCTCGCCATCCTGATCCCGGTCCTGGGGACCATTGGTGCCGTACCGGCCCTGATCGCGCTGTTCCTGTATGGCCTGCTCCCCATCGTGCGCAACACTTGCACCGGCATCGAGCAGGTGCCGACCGGATTGCGGCAAGCCGCGCTGGCGCTCGGCCTTCGTCCAAGGGATACCCTGGTGCATATTGACCTGCCCTTGTCCCTGCCCTTTATCCTGGCCGGCATCAAAACCGCTGCGGTAATGAACGTGGGCACCGCGACCATCGCAGCCTTTATCGGTGCCGGCGGCTATGGCGAGCGGATCGCCACCGGTCTCGCACTCAACGACAATGCCATCCTGTTGGCCGGCGCCATCCCTGCCGCCGTGCTCGCGCTGCTGACCCAATTCCTGTTCGAACTTGTCGAACGCGTATTCCTGCGCCGGCGTTTCCATTTGAAGGACTAGGCAGAAAATGTTCCAGGCCGCATTGGCCGGCACTTCTCCCATTCGTTGCTGTCTATCGATACTGCCGCTCACCAGTGGAGGCAGGACTTCGAGCGCAAATCACCGTACTTTTTCTCTGATAACTACTGCCTCCATGCGACGAACCTTTTATCCGGACCAGTGTCGTGGACTTCCCATGCAGTGAAAAGGCGCGCCCCTGGGTCCTGACGACCACGATCCTGGCTTCCAGCATGGCCTTCATCGATGGCACGATCGTCAATGTTGCCCTGCCCGCCTTGCAGGCGCAATTCAAGGCCAACATGGCCGAGGTCCAGTGGATCGTCGAATCCTATGCCTTGCTGCTGAGCGCATTGCTGCTGGTCGGGGGAAGTGCCGGAGATCGGTTCGGGCGGCGCCGGGTGTTTTCCCTCGGAGTCAGCTTGTTTGCTGCCGCTTCGGTCTGGTGCGCGCTGGCGCCGACGCTCGCGCACTTGGTTGTCGCGCGAGCCCTGCAAGGCATCGGCGGCGCCTTGCTCGTTCCGGGCAGCCTTGCCCTCATCAGTGCCTCGTTTCCTGAAAATGTCCGCGGCAAGGCGATCGGCAGCTGGTCGGGCTATACCGCCATTACCACCGCACTTGGCCCGGTGCTCGGCGGCTTCATGATTGAGCACTGGTCCTGGCGCTACGCTTTCCTCATCAATCTGCCACTTGCTCTGCTGGTCCTGTTTCTTGCTTTCAGATACGTGCCCGAAAGCCGCAGTGCGCAGGGCGTGCAGCGCCTCGACTGGCTGGGAGCGCTGCTTGCCAGCATTGGGCTGGGATGCCTGGTCTATGGTTTGATTGCATTGCCTACGCAGGGATGGAGCGATGCCGAAACAATTGCTGCGTTTATGGCAGCGGTGCTTGCGCTCTCAGGTTTCATATTTGCCGAGGCAAGGCACCCGGCACCCATGCTGCCCTTGCACCTGTTTCGCTCCCGGAATTTTTCCGGGGCCAATCTGCTGACCCTGCTGCTCTATGCGGCCCTCGGCGGCAGCATGTTCTTCATACCGCTCGATCTGATCCAGATTCACCGCTACTCCGCCACCGCAGCAGGGGCCGTCTTCTTACCCTTGACCCTGATGATGTTCGTGCTGTCGCGCTGGGCTGGCGGCCTGGTGGACAGATATGGCGCAAAACGCCCGCTGGTCATCGGTCCCGCGATCGCTGCGCTTGGCTTCACCCTGTTTGCCGTACCCGGCGTCGGGGGCAGTTACTGGCTCACCTTCTTCCCCGCGGTGCTGGTTCTGGGCCTGGGGATGACGATCAGCGTGGCGCCGCTTACCACCACGGTCATGAACTCGGTTGACAACAAGATGGCCGGCATCGCGTCCGGAGTCAACAATGCGGTTTCACGGACTGCAGGCCTGCTGGCAATTGCAGTACTCGGCATTGCAATGACTCAGGCCTTCGGGAGCGCACTGGGCCGGCATGCCGAGCAGTCCGGCGTGCCGCCTCCGATACTGGAACAAGTCCTGGCCGAGCAATACAAGCTGGCGGCGGTCGAAATTCCTGATGAAGCGACCGAACATGACAGGCAGGCACTCGGGGAGGCAGTTTCCGACTCGTTTGTCTACGGCTTCCGCTGGGTCATGCTCGCATCGGCACTGCTTGCTCTTGGCGCAGCCTGTACTGCATGGCTCATGATAGACCGGCCAAGGGTAACGAAATCCGCGCGCCGGCCGTGACGACGGCGGCAAGCTGCGCTACGGCTCTCCTTTTCTCGGCGCGGCAGGCGCGGTGCTCGGAGGCAGCCTGCCGCCCGGCGGCCTTTCGTCCTCATGCCTGAACGGCATCTTGCGCTCACTGATACGCTGGAGGATCACGTAGAAAACCGGGATAACGAAGATGCCGATCGCGGTGGCAAACAGCATTCCGAATACCACTGCCGTACCGATCGATTGGCGCGCAGCAGCACCGGCGCCGGTGGCGATTGCCAGCGGGATCGTGCCGAAGATGAAGGCGAATGAAGTCATCAGAATCGGCCGCAGCCGCAATTGCGCCCCCTGGCGCGCGGCTTCGAGGATGCTTGCGCCCCGCTCATGCGCGAGCTTGGCGAATTCCACGATCAGAATGGCATTCTTCGCCGCCAGCCCGATCAGCATGATCAGCCCGATCTGCGTGTAGACATTGTTTACCGAAGTGCGCAGCGTCAAGCCGGTAAATGCCCCCAGCACCCCGAACGGAATCACGAGAAGAATGGCGACCGGCATGGCCCAGCTTTCATAGAGCGCCGCCAGCACCAGGAACACGAACATGAGCGACAGCGCGAAGATGTATCCGGTCTGTCCGCTGGTTTTCTGTTCCTGATAGGTGGCCCCGGTCCATTCATAGCCGAAGCCCGGCGGCATATTGCTGGCGATTTCCTGCATGGCTTGCGCAGCCTGGCCCGAGCTGTAGCCCGGCGCTGCAGCACCGGTGATGGTTGCGGCGCGGTAGACGTTGTAGCGCTCGTAAAACTCCGGCCCGTTGATCGATTTCGGTGTCAGTACCGTGTTGAGCGGAACCATGTCGCCATTCCCGTTGCGCACATAGTAACGGTTGATGTCATTCGGCTGCGCCCGCGCACTGGCCTCCGCCTGCATCTGCACCCGGAAAGTGCGGCCGTACAGATTGAAGTCGTTGACGTAGTAGCTTCCCATCAGGGTTTGCAGGGTGAAGAAGACTTCGTTCAGGGCGATGCCGAAGGTCTTCACCTTTTCCCGATCCACCTGGTATTCAATCTGGGGGATGCGGTCGTTATAGTTGGGAAAGGCAAAGGCGATTTCCGGCCGCTTGCTGGCAGCGGCGACCACGTTTTGGAGAACCTGGGAAAACTGCTTAGGATCGCCGCCGGTCCGGTCCTGGAGGATGAAATCGAAGCCGCCGGTCGAACCGAGGCCGCGTATCGGCGGCGGGTTCAGCACCAGGACCTGTGCTTCCCTGATTTCACTGTTCAGGCGCGCAGTCAATGCGCGCACGACTCCATCGGCGTTCAGTCCGGGCTCCTTGCGTTCATCCCATGGCTTCAAGCGGATAAAGGAGGTGGAATTGTAGGACGTCGTCAGGCCGGTGAGCAGGTTGAATCCGGCCAGGGATGCAACACCTGCCACGCCCGGCGTTTCATTCGCAATCCGGGTCAGCTGGGCCATCGCCTCGTTCGTGCGTTCCAGCGATGCCGCTGGCGGCAATTGCATCACTGCAAATACATAGCCCTGGTCTTCCGACGGCACCAGCCCGGTCGGACGTGCCTTGATCAGGCCGTACAGGACGACCAGCAAGGCCGCAAAGGTCAGCATGACCATTGCCGCATGCCGTGCCAGATAGACGACCCAGCCGCTGTAACGGTCGGCGAATGTGTTGAATCCGTGATTGAACTTCCGGAAGAACCTGCCCAGCAAACCGGGCGGTCTCGCATGGGCGGCCGGACGCAGCAGCAACGCACACAAGGCGGGTGTCAGTGTCAGCGCGACGACGGCGGACAGGATCACGGAGGTGGCGAGCGTGAGTGCGAATTGCCGGTACAACTGGCCGGTCAAGCCGCCCAGAAATGCGACCGGAATGAACACTGCCGCAAGCACGAGTGCAATGGCGACGACAGGCCCGCCGACGTCGGCGATGGCCGCCTTGGTTGCTTCGGCCGGCGACATCTGTTCTTCGTCGAGGCGATGCTGCACCGCCTCCACCACCACGATCGCATCATCCACTACGATGCCGATGGCGAGCACCAGCCCGAACAGCGTGAGCGTGTTGATGGAAAAGCCGAGCGCAGCGAAGATCGCGAAGGTGCCGACGAGCGATACCGGGACGGCAAGCATGGGAATGATCGTTGCGCGCCATGTCTGCAGGAACAGGAACACCACGAACAGTACCAGCAGGAATGCCTCGCCCAGGGTCTTCACCACGTCCTTCAGGGATTCCGTCACGAATGGCGTAGTGCTGTAGGGAATGGAATATTCGAGGCCGGGAGGAAAGCGCCTGGCCGCATCATCCATCGTCAGCCCCACCTGTTTTGCCACGTCGAGCGCGTTCGCATCCGGCTGCAGGAAAATGCCGATGAACACGCCGGCAGTACCATTTTCCTGGACATTGATGCTGTAGTCGGCGCCGCCGAGTTCGACCCGAGCGATATCCCGCAGATAGACGATCTGGCCGTCCGGCGCAGCGCGGATGATCAGATCTTCGTATTGCGACGGTTCGGACAGTCGTCCCTGGATCGTCGACGAATACTGCATTTGCTGGCCGGGCGGCACCGGCGGCATGCCGATCCGTCCTGCCGGCGCGACGATGTTCTGTTCCTGGATGACCCGCTGCACATCCGATGCCGTCACGCCCAGCCGCGCCATCTTGTCCGGGTTGAGCCAGATGCGCATGCTGTAATCGCGCGCGCCGAAGATGCGCACGATGCCGACGCCGGGAATGCGCGACAGCGTATCCTGCAGGTTGAGCAAGGCGTAATTGCTCATGAAGGTCGTATCAAAACGACCGTCCGGAGAGGTCAGCGCCAGCACTTCCAGGAAATCGGTCGACTGCTTGCGAATGGTGATGCCTTGCCGGACCACATCGGGTGGAAGCGTGCTTTGAGCAATCGCCACCCGGTTTTGCACATCGACGGCGTCGAGGTCGGGGTCGGTCCCGATATCGAAGGTAACGGTCAGGCTGTAGGAGCCGTCGTTTGCACTCTTCGAATCCATGTAAATCATACCCTTCGCGCCGTTGACCTGCTGCTCGATCGGCGCGGCCACCGATTCGGCAACCACGTTCGCGTTGGCACCGGGGAAGCTCGTGGTGACTTGCACTTGAGGCGGGACGATTTGCGGATACTGCGCGATCGGCAAGGTGAATGCGGCGAGCGCGCCTGCCAGGGTGATGATGAGGGAAATCACCGTGGAAAAAACAGGCCGGTCAATGAAGAAATTGAACATGTGTTACCTGCTGTCAGGCAAGCCTCAGGCCCGGGCATTCGACTGTGGCGTCCCGTGAAAATCAGCTTCCTGCTTTCTGCGGTTTGTGGTCGCTTGCCTGCTGCGCGGGTTTTGCGTCGCCATTTCCGGCAGCGCCTTCCGGAACCGGCTTCACTGGTGCGCCCGGCTTGACCTTTGCAATGCCTTCGACCACGACCAGTTCTCCCGGCTTGATCCCCTGTTCCACGACCCAGTTATTCCCAACCCGGGCATTGGCAACGATGTCCCGGTACTGCGCCTTGTTGTCCGGCCCGATGACATATACCGATCGCTTTCCCTGCAATTCCTGCACTGCCTTCTGCGGTATCAGGATGGCGTTCGGATTTTCCTGGCCCGGCATGATGACGCGCACGAACTGCCCGGGCCGCAGGTAGCCTTCCGGATTGGGCACGACCAGCCGTGCCGGCAGCGTTCCGTTTCGCGGATCGACGGCTGCATCGACGAAATCGAGTTTGCCGCCATACTTGTAGTCGGAACCGTCGATGAGCTTGACCTTGAAATCAGGCCTCTTGCGGGCATCGCGCAAGTTGTAATGCCGTTGCAGCTCATTCAGCTTTTGTTCGCTGATGGTGAAGCTGACATACATGGGATCGACCGAATACAGTGTCGTCAGGAGTGTCGACGAGGCATTGACCAGCCCTCCCGGCCTGATCAATGCGCGACTGATCATCCCGTCGCGGGGTGCGCGAATGGTGGTGTAGTCAAGGTTCAGCTGGGCCTGGCGTACCTGGGCCTTGCCTGCCTCGACACTGGCCGCGTCCGCGCGTTCTTTGGCGACAGCTGCATCAAGGTCTTGTTGACTGATGGCCCGGGTTTGCATCAGGGGTTTCAGCCGCGCCAGATTCTGGGCGGAGTTCAGGTGGGACGCCTGCGCCTGCGCCAGATTTGCCCTGGATTGCGACAGCGCGGTAAGAAAGGGCTGCTGGTCGATCACGAAAAGCAGTTCCCCCTTCTTTACAGGGCTGCCATCCTTGAACGCCTGCCGCTCAAGGATGCCGCCGACGCGCGAACGGATCTCGACCGCCTCCACCGCTTCCGTCTGCGCAGCATAGTCTTCCAGCAAGGTGACAGGGGACGTAGCAGCCTTGATCACCGACACTTCCGGTGGCGGCGGCGCTGCCTGTGCCGGGCCTTGGTTCTTCTGGCCGCAGCCGGCAACTTGCAACAATGCAGCCAGCAACAGCAATGCTAGCCTCCATGGCTGCATGAATTGCCGCACAAACATGGCTGCGTATTTGCGCCTCACGGTGCCTCCTTGCCGAGCTACTGCACATGTGTAGCGGCTACGATTGGCCGCCCGACAGGGGCCGCCTTCGGACCGGAAACGTAGTCACAGAGAGATACACCGTGCATCGTTCAATGACAGTCTTCTCCCGATTTAAATCATCGCCATTTGCATGGATGGTGAGTGAGATCAAACCTTTGTGCGAAAGCTCACCTTGACGATTCCACTCAGGCATAGAAGCCCTTGATCTCGGAGCAACTGCCAACTAAGATACTGTTTCTTTATACAGTACATGAAACGCCATGGCAGATAACAACTGGAAACCGGTGAGCCTGCCTCCGGCTGGGGAACGGGATCTGAAGGCACAGAAGGGGCGCGGCGCGGTTTCCAACCTGCAGGGCCGTCATGAAGTGGATGTCCGCGAAGAGTTCGATGACGGCTGGCCGAGCGACGACGATAATGCCGTCCCGCAGCGCGCGAAAACTGAAGTCCATTTCGAAGAGGCCAAAAGCATTTTGAGTCGCAATGCTTCTCCCGACCTGCCATTCGGCGTCACGCTGAATCCATATCGGGGTTGCGAGCATGGCTGCATTTATTGCTATGCCCGCCCTACGCACAGCTATCTTGGCTTGTCGCCGGGCCTGGATTTCGAGAGCCGGATTTTTGCAAAGGCCAACGCGCCGGAACTCCTGAGAAAGGAATTCGCAAAGCCATCGTATGAGCCCGAACCGATCGCGCTTGGTGTCAACACTGACGCCTACCAACCATGCGAACGCGGCCTGAAGCTGACACGACGCGTGCTCGAGGTGCTGCATGAGTGCGAACATCCGGTTGGTCTGATCACCAAGTCTTCCCTGATCGAACGCGATATCGACTTGCTGGCGCCCATGGCCGCAAAGCAGCAGGCAGTGGTAGCGATCACCATCACGACGCTCGATCACACCCTCGCACGTATCCTGGAGCCGCGCGCAGCAGCGCCTGCGCGGCGCCTGCGCTCCATCCGCACCCTGGCCGACGCCGGCATTCCGGTTGGCGTCAGCATCGCGCCGGTCATCCCTTTCATTACCGAACCGGACTTGGAACGCGTACTCGAAGCCGCGGTAGAGGCCGGCGCCATCAATGCCAGCTATATCGTCATGAGGCTGCCTTGGGAAGTAAATCCGCTGTTTCAGCAATGGTTGCAGGCACACTTTCCCGATCGTGCCGAACGGGTCATGAACCGGATATGCGACATGCACAAGGGCAAGGAATATGATGCGCGCTTTGGCGCGCGCATGCGTGGCGAAGGCGTATGGGCCGACTTGATCAGGCAGCGTTTTGCAAAGGCAGCTGCGCGTCTCGGTCTCGGTGACAGGTCGCGCGGATTCAAGACGCTGGATGCCTCACGCTTTCGCCGCCCCGCGATCGAGACAGTGCAAGCCATGAGAAAGCCTGGGAATGCGACAGGGCAATTCGAGCTGTTTTAGCGCATTCACATGCAGGCGGAAGCACCTCTTCGCAACCAGAGCTCATGTCGGCCGGCGTTATCTAGCAGCGCCCGGAGGGCCGCTCGTGCACAGTAAATCTCTTGGGTCGCCTCTGCCTATTTCTGCGCATGCAGCAGCATGCGGATCATGGTCCGCACGATCTGGCGATGCTTGTCTTCGAGCTGCTGCAAATCAGAAAGGAGGGCCAAATCTTCCGATTGCAGCCGGGTGCTGAGGATGCTTGTATCCGTTTCACTCCCGCCCGTACCAAAGCGTAGCCATTCCGCAGATACACCGAGCCAGGCGGCAAGGGTGCGCAACTTTTCTTGGGTGGGCATGGCCTCGCCCACGATCCATTTTCGTGCCGCATGCACCGAGATCGGACTTCCGGTAAATCGCACATTGAATTCACGAGCCAGCCGGGTCGGGCTATCCGCTGGATAATTCGCCTGCTGCAAAGCCTGCTGCAGGCGCTTGCTGAAACTATGCCGCTCCACGGAATTCGGTCCATCCGGCATGCCGGCTTCGCTAGAGGCTAGAAGTGTTTCAAAAGACATCAATTCCCTTGTTCCAGAAGTAAGCCAGAGCGCGATACGTATGGGCACAAGGGCCGCGGTTCGGCAGACGTATCCCTCTCAGCATTGAAATTGTTATAGCCACCCTCGCGATGGAGATTTCCGCGAGACGTCGCTTTTGACACGCGTCCAGACGACATGCGGCGCCCGTAAGTGTCAAATTCACTTCCGGCAGCGTCGCAGTGAATCAGGGGCACCGGGACCGCTGCCATGCGGCCGAATGGGCGGAAACGTGCTTGTACCTGAACGTCCGCGGAATTGGTCGGCCACAGATTGAGACCCTTTTCCGGCACTTGATCGGCGACATTCCAGTCCAATTGCTTGGTTGATCAAGTTGCTCGGTTGCTTGGGCGGGCGGGTTTGCTGCTTCATCGTTGCGCATTGCCCGCAACGTCTTGCCTGGCCCTGTAGGCCAGCATAAACTGCACAGCGCAGTACAGTTATGATCGTAGTTTGCAATTGCTGTTTCTGTCAAGCAAAACTGTACTCCCTGGTTCATAAAAGAAAGAAGAACGAGGAGATGCCGTGAGAGTAAAAACCGAAGCGCGGCGCCAGGCGATTCTTGCCACGGCGGCGGACGTATTTCAGGAAGTCGGATTTGATGCAGCATCGATGGCGGAAATCGCCGTGCGAACCGGAGGTTCGAAGGCAACGCTCTACAATTATTTTTCTTCGAAAGAAGAATTGTTTGTCGAGGTGATGCTTTCGTCTGCCCAGAAGCAAGGCCGCGACATGTTCTTCGCTGCGTTGCAAAGGTCAGGCGACTTGCAAGCCATTCTGCAAAATTTGGGGCAGAGTTTTTTGAAGATCATCATGGCCCCGGAAATCGTTGCCATGCGACGTATCGTGATTTCCCAAAGCGGGCGCTCGGATCTCGGCCGGCTATTTTATGAACGCGGCCCGAAGAGCGCATGGGCACAGGTGACAGACCTGCTCCAATCCGCCATCGACAACCGCGTTCTGCGCCCTGCCGACGCACGCATCATGACCATGCATCTCAAGAGCCTGTACGAAGCTGAAGTGGTTGAACTCCAGCTGCTTGGGGTCATCAGCAAGGTGACCCGCAAGGAGATCGAGCGCATTGTCGCGGCCGCTGTCGAGGTATTCATGCGGGCTTATGGTGCAAGTCCCGCAGGGAATGCAGAGAAAAAAAATGCCCGCTCATGAGCGGGCATTTTGCTATTACGCGTCTATTTCAATTATCCGTTGATGTAGCAGAATAGGTGCGTTTCCGCCTGGACGAGATCGTCGGTTTTACTTCCTGCGGATTAATGGTGACGCTTGCACCACCACCCCTTCTTGCCGCACCAAGCACGACCGTGGTAGGACGGCCATCGATCGGTACCCCTGTAGCCAATACTGGAGATGGTGGGAGGCCACCGCCGACGAAGGTGGTTCGCCGGGTACCGCCGCAATTTCCGGTCACGCCAATGGCCCCGGACCCGTTCAGCAAGTTGACCCAGTAGCCTCCTGCTTCACCCAGAATCGTGGAGCACTGGTTGGAGTTGACAATCGGACGATTGGTGCTGAACGTGACCATGCCACTTGCGATCAATGCCGAGGTCACTACCTGCTCACCTCTGCCATACTGATCCAGGCTCATGAACCAGCCTTTCATGCGTGAGCCCGGCAGGACCGGCGTGGTGTTGCACGTCGTGTCGCTCGTGTAGTCATACATCTTGCTGGTGTCATCAAGGTTAACGACCGTGTTGGAAGCCGGATCGTCCACATATACATAGAAGCGGTTAACCACGGATGACGCATACGGGTAATGGCTCTGGAGCGGATGCTCGCGATCGCCGGAACCGATCGCTATATACACCTTTTTGCTGTTGCTGAGGACTTCCGGCCTGAACAGGAACTTTCTGCCAGCGCCGCTCGTGTAAGCGATCTTGGTGATAGTCCATTCATTGCTTGCCAGTGCTGTCGATCCCGAAGTATTCGACATGTCGATGAAACTGATCCGGTACAGATTGCCACCGGTATCTGCGGCATAGGCATAATCCGGATGGCCGTCACCGTCGATATCCGCATAGGAAACATCACCTACGACGCTGCGCTCGGTAGTGAATGCCCGGATCAATTCGCCCGTATTGCCGTTGAGCGCATAGATCACGCGGCCCTTCGCACTTTCGCATGACGGACTGGAGCTGTTGACATCTTCGCAGTTGTCATATCCCCCACCAACCAGGATCAGGGGCGTGTTGTCGGAGAATCCCTTGATGAACGCAAGATTCGGTGCCGACCAGGTTTGCCCGATGGCCGACATCCCGGTGGTGCAACCCGTGTCATCGGTTAGATTAGGACAGCCCACTTTCCATTTGAATACAGGGGAGGCCGGATCGCTCACATCGAGCGCATAGATCATCCGCCCGCCGCGCCGGGTAGTGGGATAGATCCAGACTGTCGTATTGTCGGCGTTCTGATAAATCCCGGTCGTGCCGTCAAAGAAATAATCCTTCGGCGTCGGAGTCGGCGTAACGCCCGGCAGCAAACTCGGATAATTGACCAGCGGACTGTTGTCCTTCAGGCGCGACAACCGCGGGAAGAATTCGCGCGCAACGAATGCCCAACGCTCCTTGCCGGTTGCCGCATCCACGGCTCTCAGCGTGCCGTCATTCGCACCGTAGTACACGGTCACCCCTTTGGTCCCGCCATAGTTCACCGGCAGTGGCCGCGAGTGAACGACGTCGCCATGCACCGACACCCGTGTATCCGTTCGCACATTGTTCCGGTTCTCGTCCAGCAAGTCATAGCCCTTCAGGAAATCCACCAGATCGGAAGACAGGCCGGAAGAACTCGTGTCGAAGGCAGTCAGCGCGCTGTCATTTTCGGTATAGATGGTCCGGTTGACTTGCCAGCTTGGATTCGTTGCAGTACCTGGCGGATTATTCCCCTGGCGGATCACTTCCGCGGTTCCGCCCTTCTCAACCTGCGGACCATCGGGCGCATCAGAATATGGGCTGTAAGCCGTCGTCGTACAGCCGCCGGCCGGACTGGGATTCATGGTCACGTTTTGCCAGTAAGTACCTGAATCCTTGGTCCAGTAGCTGGTTGCGCAGTTGGTGACGAAGCCAGTCAGGGTATTGGTCGCCAGCACACCATCAACGTCGCCGAGTTCGATGCTCCCCGCAGAGTTAATCAACTGATATCGCTTCAGATTGCCGAACCAGCGCGGTTTGGCATCGGCGTCCGGACGGAACATGCCAATGAAGACCTGGTTTTCATTCTGCGTGCGGTTGGTCGCATTGACCGGCAGGCTGGTGGAAGCGAAGGTGGTGTTGACTGCCTGGATTTCGGCGAGAATTTCCTTCATCGCCTTGATGATCAGGTCCTTGCTGGTCGCTGCGTAGTATTTGCCACCGCCGTAATCGGCCATGCTGCGCAAAAGCGCAGTCTGGTTGGCATCCTGTGCATCCTTGTAGACGTCGATGGTGAACATCGTCGCGTTTTGCTGACCGGTCGCCGAGTTCATATCAGTGTCGGCCAGAAAATTAGCCCACTCGTCGGCGGTACGTGCTGTCGACCCGGAGGGCAGGTAAGTTCCGGAGGGCTCCAGGGTCGTTACGGTATTGATGCCCTGAACCGTGAATTTAAAAGTGTTGCTGCCTTTGACTTTCGAACAACCAGCGCCATTGGCACTCGAACTCAGGCATGAACATGTGCTGTAGGTACCGTCCGTGCAGGCCGGATAATCCGGGAAGCCGGAACTTCCGCATGACGCCGCATCAACGTAGCAGGCGCTTGACTGACCCAGATTGACAGGATCTCCAACAACCGTGGTTTTCGTAACGTAATTCGTCAGGCGAAGCTCGGTAGTGTCCCCACCGACATTTGACAGCCAAGTCTTTTCATCCGCGTTGGGAAAGCCATTGCCAATGAAGATGATGTAATTTCGTGCGCAAATGTTGGCGACCGTTCCCGGCGGCAGATAAGTCCTGAACGTGCTGTCGGTATAGGCGCGCTGGTCGGCCATGGAAACAGGTGTCAGGTCGTTAAACACCGCCGGTCCGAAGTGGGTCTTGTCCAGCGGGCTTCCTGCTGTATCCGTCTTCGAATTGGCAGGCTTGGTATATCCGCCGAAATACTTGAACGCGTCGAATAGCGCGTTGCCGTAATTCGCATTGGACGCCGCCTTCTCGCTCGAACTCTGGAAGTTGTCGATGATGGTCTGGATCCTGGCGTTCATGATGGTCTTGTTATCGTCGGTCATTGGCACAACCGCGGATCGAACATAACCGCCCGCGTTGCCTGAGCCGTTCGGCGTGAACATCATGAGGCCGAGATTGACATTGCTGCCGAGGCCTGCCACGACTGTCTGAAGCGCCTTCAGCTCCGATAACCCTTGCTTGCCGCCGTCCTCGGGCCAATGCTGCTTGGCTGCCGACCAGTTCGATGTATTGTCGAGAATGATCAGGACGTTGGCATTGATGGATGTGCCACCGGACGCGCCGGTAAAGATATCGATATCTTCCGCGCCAGATTGCAGTGGCGCAGCGAGCAGGCCAAGGCATAGCGCCAGCGTGAGCAACTTCGATATGAAGGATTTATTCATCACGGTTCCCCTTACATTCAAGGACAGGAGGCAGCAATACTGTCGTTCGACACCCGCACGGATACGCCTTGCGTGGCGACCACCTTGGTTTCTGTTACGTCGTCAACTGCCTCTGCGCGCAGCTCCCACAAGCTGTTGGAGCACAATGAGTCGCCGGAGGATGTTCCCGGCATGCCTATTCCGAAGTTCTGTGGCGTGCCAAGGCTGCAACCGGCGTCCTCCGGATTCGACAAGTCCAGCGATGTGGTTTTGATGGTTTGCGCCTTCAGGCAGGTCGGCGCAGGGGTAAGCGTGACTTTGACGTCATTCTTGCCATCGCCATTGATGTCGACACACCTTCTGTTGGGGACCCCATCGCAAGGATTAAGGAAAACCGCTGTCGGAGTCTCGACAAAGCGCGTGGTACTGATGGTCCTCTCCAGCACCTCCTGCGCGGCATTGATCGTGTCGTTTCGATGTTGCATGTTCCCTGTTGCCTGAAGACTGCCCTTCCCGAGATTCAGGCTTGTGACGACGAGCAGGGTAAGAAGGACCAGCATGATCAGGGCAATCAAAAGGGTAATCCCCTTCTGGCGGCTCAGGGATGGATGGTTTGAAAATCTGTGCATCACTCTCTCCGTCCTGCCGGATTGGCAAGCTTTACCAAACCTTGATAGGCATGGCGCTTGAAATTGTCGCGGAACGGGCCGACGGACTTGGCTGTACCGTCCTGCTTGACGCCAAGGACATAAGTTTTTTCGTCGCTGTAGCCGGGCGATCCTTCGGTATTTCTGGCCAACAAGCTGAACCTGACCGTCACTACGTTTTTCCAATTGGTTACGCAGTCCGCACCTGTACAGCCGCTTTCCGGCTGCGTGGTGTAAAGATCCGGCGCCCCGTTGCCGTCGGTATCAAGTCCGTATTCCAGCTGAAAATTCTCGATTCCCTCCACCAGGGGAACGATGTTGAAACCATCCGGACCAAGCTCCGCGCGCTTGAGGGCGGGAACACCATCCGAGCCATCGGTGTTGTTCGCAATGTAGTAGATGTGCGTCCGATAGCGGCGCAAATCTGCCTTGGTCGTGCAGTCGCGCTTTTTCCTGTTCAGGTTGCTTGTTGCTGTATCGAGCGCATAGAACTTTGTCACGTCGCCGGAGGCCAGCTCGTTCGTGTCGCTGCAACGGGAAGCCTGAAAATAAGGGGTACCTTCTATGACAGCTTCACAGTCGGCGCTGCCCGCCACGCAAGTGCTGGCGCGGCGGATTACGACGATATCAGTCCCGCTGCGGACATCACTGAGGCAGCTTGGCACGGCAAATCCGGCTTCATCGTCGTAGCCCTGTATATGAAGCGGCATCGCTCCCTTGAGGTCGGCCACCGAAGTTGCACAAGGGTCGGGAACTGCAGTCGGACCTGTCAAGACAGTCGGATCGAATTCACCAAAGAATCCCGCAAGCCGCAGATCTTCCGTGAGTAGAGACATCGCATAACGGCCATTTTCCAGTTGGCGGTTATTGCGTTCTGTTTCTGCGCGCGACTGGCTGTTGTTGACGAAGATTGCGGTCAGTCCGGCTGCGAGGAACAGGCCGATCGCGATCGCGATCATCAGTTCGATCAGGGAAAAGCCTTCCTGTACGCGCCGCTTCTGTTGGCTGGAATAGTGATGCATTAGGACCTCGCCTCAGGAACAGGAAGGTAAGCCAACCGAGACCCGCGCGGAAATTGCGCGACGCTGAGTATCGGCTCCGTACAAATCCTTGCCGCAGGCAGCATCCGGTGCTTTCGTCTCATACATTCCCTGCCACGCCACGGTTACCTGGTAAATCCCAGGCGTGCATACTCCGGACGCCGGGTTGGGTGCTTGTACCTCGGTAATGCACCCCCGCGCACCTGCCATCGCACCCACATTCGCCGTGTCCTTGACCTCCGCTGCACCCTTCAAGGCCTTGCTCCATTCGCAGTGGTCGCGTGCAACACCGATCGCTGTGGTATTACAGTCATCCGGCTGGCTGTCATCGGTGCCAAGCACATCCGCGGTAACGTAGCTTGCGGCCTGATTGCGGTTGGCCTTGATCCGTTCGGTCATATCCGTCAGGAGCAAAACCGCCTGGGCCCGCTGATAGGACTCCACCAACGCAACGTGAATCTTGCTCTGCAAGCCAGCCAAGCCGAGCAGGCCGAACGCAAGGATAACGATGGTGATCAGCACTTCGATCATCGTCAGGCCACCTTGCCGATGGCGAGTTGAACGGATTCTCAGCATGATGACGCCTTCAGGTAGGGACGGCCGCTCAAGTCGACGGAACCGCACCAGCGCTTGGTAGCACGGGGAGCCGAGACCTCGAAACTTGGCGTGGTGCTGCCCTTGATCCGGCCTGAACTTTGAAAGATGACGCTGACCGGCCCGGTGATCGTGACACCGGAAACGGCGGCCTTGTCTTCGATATCGAGTGCGGGGTTCGAAGGATTGGGGATTTTCCAGCCCGACTGCCAGTCGTTCGCAACATTCGGGACGAGGCTTACGCTCGTATTCCGCTTGATCGCCTCGCTGCGCGCCTTGATCAGGGCAGTATGCAGATCCGTCGCGGCTGCCCGAGCGCGCTGGTTGGCGATCATGGTGGAAAAGGACGGAGCCGCCATGGCTGCCAGGATTGCAACGATGGCAACCACGGTCACCAGTTCCACGAGCGTAAACGCCTGCTGCCGAAGCAGGCGTTCCATGCTCGACAGACTTAAGCGAATCGGGACGCAAGCAGCGGATTTCATGGTTCGCCTACCACTTGCCAGCGGGGGTCTTCGCCCCGGCGTTATCGATGCTCAGGACAACGTCATTCGCCTGAGCTTTACCTGCTATCGGGGTTGCCTTCGCGATGAAACTTACCGCCGAGCCGGGAACCGGATCAATCGTAACCGTATATAAACTGCCCACCTTTTCAGGGGTGGATAAATTGAGATCACTGACGGAGTATGCGTAATTGCGACTATCGAGCAAATACTGTTGCTCACGCTGCGCAATGTCCATCAAAAAGGATTGCGCCGCCGCCCGGTTCGACTTGACGAGATGCTGCTGATACGACGGATAAGCCACCGCAGCCAAGATCCCGATGATGGCGACGACAATCATCAACTCGATCAAGGTAAAGCCACGGCTATCTGTCCGCCTGCGAGCAATGTTGCTGTCCATTCGCTGCTTCCTTGTATGAAGAACCTGAAGAATTGATGCCACCTTGACAACTCCGGGCGGATTTCCCCGCCTTTATACGGTTCCAAAACTATAATTGAGTTACGGCAATAAATGGGATTTTTTCCCATTTATTGCTGCTCAGGCGCAACATCGCTGGTGGCAAGAGTTGCCAGATGGCAGAATGCGAGGGTTCTTTCCGCGAAAGAAACTTTCAATATGGACAACAAGGCTCGCCAAGGCGACGATGAGTCTGGCATCGATGCGGTCCACAGCACGCCCGGAGGCGTCGCGGTGCTGCAGCAGGCCGCCCTTGCGTTTCGTCCTTTGGTGCGACTGTTGCTCAGTCACGGAGTGACATATCCGCAACTGACCGAAATGCTGAAGGGCGTGTTCATTGAAGTGGCGCGGGAGGAAGTGCGTGACAATGGACGGCGCATGACCGACAGCCGGCTGGCCGTGAAAACCGGCATTCACCGCAAGGATGCCAAGCGCCTGAGCGGTGCGCGGGCACGCGCCACACCAGACGGGCCGCGCAAGATGTCCGTCAGCCTGCCTTCTGCCGTATTCACCCGCTGGCTGAGCGATCCGGCCTTTTGCGAGAAGGACGGCAAGCCGAGAACACTGCTGCGGCGCGGCGACGCCCCGCACGATTTCGCATCGCTCGTCAAATGCATCTCCACCGATGTGCACCCGCGTACCGTGCTTAACGAATTGAGCCGGCTGGGATTGGTGGACGTCGACGGTGAGAGCGTTCATCCCAGGCTCAATGCCTTCGTGCCGAACTCCGATTTCGCTCAAATGCTGGCCTACCTGGGCGCCAACCTGCACGACCATGCGGCCACTGCAGTGCGCAACACGCTTGGGATCAAGCCGGCATTCCTGGAACAAAGCATTTACAGCGATGCCGTGCATGCGAACGCGGTTGCCGAACTGGCAGGACTGGCCCGCCAGGAATGGACCCACATCCTGAAAAGCTTCGTGCCGGAAGTCGCGCGCCATGAACCAGACACACAGGATGCCCAACCTGCAGCCGGCGCCAACCCGCCGCGATATGCCCGTATCAGGCTGGGCATGTATTTCTATGCAGAAGACGAGCGCGAGCCCGCTCAGGACCTGCAAAACGATCTAGACAGGAAAGCAAAGTGAAAAATATTCGTTCCCATCTCACGCTGTTCACGCCCCGCCGGCTCTGGCTCGCGGCCACAGCCGGCCTTGCAGCCATCCTGATCGCCTGTGGCGGCGGCGGAGTCGATGTTGCCGGCGTCGGCAGCGGCGGCACGGGCGCCGCGGTCAGCGGCACGGTGACCGGCTTCGGGAGCGTCATCGTGAACGGCATCCGTATGGACGACGATTCTGCGACCATCATGCTGGACGATGCGCCAGCAACGGATGGCGATCTGCGACTCGGCATGACGGTCGATATCGAAGGCACTGTGGCTGCGGGTGCGACTTCCGGGACCGCTTCACGCATCGCCGGACGCAGTTACGTGCAAGGGCCGGTCGAATTCGTTGGCCAGCAAATCAAGGTCCTCGGCGTATCGGTAAACGTCACGCCGAACACCGTATATGACGACAGCGACAATCGCAGCCTCTCCGATGTGAGCGGGCTGCAGTCAGGCGACATCGTGGAAGTCTACGGACTCCCTGATGCAGCGGGTACCTTGGAAGCGACCCGCATCGAACGAAAGCCTGTCGCCACCACGGAGGTACGCCTGACCGGCACTGCCGCCGAAGCAAACAGCAACGCCCTCACCTTCAAGATCGGCGACACCACGGTGAAGTATTCCAGCGCCCAACTCGTTGGCTTGCCATATGGCGTCCTGGAAGGCCTCACAGTAAGGATCAAAGGTTCGATATCGGCAGGAGGAATGATCCTCGCCAGCGAAGTGCGGCAAATTGGCCTGGTCCCGGCCCTTCAGGAAAGCCAGTATGCCGAGCTGGAAGGCGTGGTGACGAAGTTTGCATCGGCTGCTGATTTCGAAATCAACAAACTGAAAGTCAGCCTCGCCGCCGATGGCCAGCTCATCGGCACCCTGACTCAGGGCGCGCGCGTCGAAGTCGAAGGCAGCTTCAGCAATGGCGTCCTGCTGGCTTCACGCATCCTGGTTCTGGACAAGACCCAGCCGCAAGCCAATCTCAACGAGGTGCATGGCAAGATTTTCAATGTTGATTCAGGAAACCGGACATTCACCATGCGCAACGGCAACGTCACGGTAAAGTGGGATGGCTTTACATCGTTTATTGCACCTATCAGCTCCGGCGATCTCATCCCCGGAGCGGCAGTCTACGTCAAAGGCAATATGCAGGGGAATGTCTTGCTCGCCTCCGAGATCAGCCTGAACAACCGCTAGGCACGCAAGTCTGCAGATGCCGGAACTGCAGGAGCCAGCCTCTTCGGGCTGGCTCTTAATTTCGCCTCAAGCCCGCGACGATGCGCGTGACTACACGGCCGCCGGCGTCACGGTCTGACCGACATCTCCAGTTCTTCACCCAGATATGCAGCGATAGCGCGCATGCCGTACATGCCCGCTTCGGCTTCTGCTTCGCTGTTGTAATTGGTATTGGTATTGACGTCGTAGGTATAGATGGTGCCCGCAGCATCGATGATGAATTCGATGCCGGCGATGCCGATGCCATTGTCCGCGATGAAGCGGGCGTACTTTTCGACAATCGGTTCCCGAAAATCCTTCAGGATGCGAAAGCGCGGCGCGGAAGCTGCGGGCGGCGCCTCGCCTGCCGGACAAAACGCGTCGTCGACCTGGCACACGTCCGCCGGGCACAACTCGAAGCCGAGTGAAGTATCGACACGTACCGCATACAGGAATCGGCCACCGACAAACTCGACACGCGTAATGAAAGGCTCAGGTGCACCGATGTATTCCTGCACCAGGGTGATGCCATCGATCGGCTCTTCGAAGACATCGCTCCCGACATACCGCCTGAGCGCATCGTGGCTGCGAAAGAGACGCACGCCCAACCCCTTGCCTGCCCGATTGTGCTTGGTGATGAATGAGCCATCGAAGGAGCGCGCCGCATCGATCACCTGGTGCCGTCCGACTGCCGCTACGGTGCGCGGCACGCGGATGCCATGCTGTGTGAGGGCCGCATACTGCGCGATCTTGCTGACTTCCAGCTGGAGCGCACGTCCGTTGTTGACGACCCGCCGTCCGTGGCATTCCAGCCAGGCAAGAACCGCCGCTGCGTATTCCGGCCCATAGCGGTGGCCGCGCGTATGGGAGGAAGCGCTCATCCGGTTATAAAACAGGCCCGGCGGCGGAGTCGAAGAAAAATCGAGCACTCCCTGGTCGAGGTACCATTCCTCATAAGGCAGGCCCAGTTCCGCGAATGCCGCGCGCAGCGGCTCCATCCAGAGTTCATTCTCATGGATGACATAGATTTTCGGCGCCATGTTCACTTCTGCACCAACCGGCAGGGTCCGGAGCGTTCCTCATCGGACATATCAGGATGAATTTCCTATTCATTCATCTTGGTCGACGCCAGCTCTTAACTCAAGCTTTCTTTCATGGAAGAGAAGGCGCGCCCACTGTCCGGCTATAGGGAACACGGTACGCAATCGGCTACGCGGCAAAAGTGCCCGCCCTGCAAGGAAGGGATTCACCCATGCCACCCTCGCATGGGCCGGGCATGCCTTGCTCCAAATTACTGCAAGGCAATGACCCCGCAGGCGACGCGCTTGCCGGAATTGCCGGCCGGCTGGCTGACATAATCGTCCGGATCGGCGTGCACGACGAGCGCACGTCCAATCACACTGTTCGGATCGCCTTTTTTCATGTTCACGCTGCCCACGGGAATGGCGACTTCCGCGACCGCCTTGCCGCTGGCATCGGCCTCCAGGTTGCCGAGGTCGCCGCCATGATGCGGCACGGAAGTCGGACTGCCATGCGCTTCCTTCGTCGGATTGAAGTGCCCGCCGGCGCTGCTGGCATCCGGTGCGCTGCAATCGCCTCTCTCATGCACATGGAATCCATGCGCACCGGGCTTCAAACCCCGGACCTCGGTTTTCACGATCAGCTTGTCGCCTTGCTGCGTAAAGCTCGTGGTGCCGCTGACCTCGCTGCCTTGGGTCGGCTTGAGCTGCGCCACGGCAACCGGGTTGGACTTCGACATGTTGGCGCAAGCGGAAAGGACAGCCGTCCCCAACGCCAGTGCGATCAGCAGTTTCATGGTTTCATCCTTTCTTGTCATTGATTCGAGATGCCGTCTCCCGATGCCCGGCTTGCCTCGCTGTTTACCGGTTGGCGTCGGTAAGCCGGGTCAATACGGCGATCAAGCCACCTGTAACGAGGCCGCTGATTAATACGGTTCCCAGCACGATGATTACGACCATGGCGGTCCACCTCTTCTGTGCGCAAAGTGATGTCCCATTACAGCATGAGGGCACGACGTGGAGTTGAGAATTATCAGGGACCATCAGTCCCTTTGCTGATCAAGCGAAGCTCGCGCACAAGGACGACTCCCATATTGCGTGCCGGCAGCAGCGCAGGATGTCATGCATGCGGAACCGCAGAGGCCGTTCTCCGGTCATTACTGCATCTACACGAGCACACGCGAGCCTCCCATGCTTACCAGGCGCCTGCCGACAATGAAGCGGAGAGTTTCCATCCTTGCCCCGCTCGTGCTGTCTGTCGGGGCCATGGCCGCTTGCGCGACAAAGTACACCGACCTCCTGGGCCAGCCGGCGCCGCTTGACGCAGCCCAGCGCACGATCGTCATCACGCCCGAGACGAAGTACGTGAACATCGAAGGCGGGCAGATCGTCAGGTTTAACGTCGGCGACCAGTCCTTCGCCTGGAATTTCTTTGTCGCGCGCACCATCCACGCCTTCGATCTCAACGAAGTGGCGCCGCCCGGCATGCTGAACCACCGGGTGCGCGTCTACCTCACGCCCGACCCGCGCTACATTGGTGACGGCGGGCACAGGCACAGATAAAGCAGGTCACAAGTACGCAACGTTGCACCGTACCTGCTCATCGCCGCGATTCCAGGCATAGCTGCCTTGAGCTGCATCAATGGTTACACAGCGAGATCGACCAATATTCAAGGAATGCCGCGCTTGAGCAAACACTATTAGAGCCATAAGAGTTCGCCATCTTTCCGGCCGATTCAGGGAGCAGACCATTGCGCCAAATTGAACGACTAGGCCGGAAGGTGAACCATGCTTCAGACTTCGCTTTTTCCCTTGCGTACCATACTTGGCGACGCTATTCCACTTGGAAAGACGCCCAAGATCAGCCAGACTTTCGAATCGCAGGAGTCGAAGCAGCTTCAAATCGAATACGAGGTCGTGGCGAAGCCAGGCATCACGGCAACGATAACGGATCCGCATTACCGGAACTACCTGCCGGTTTATGACATCGGTGGCACCAGCCTCGTACCGGGCGCAGGCATGGATACCTTGCCAGTACCGCCGGCGCCGCTGCCATTTGGCCCGGATGCGCAAGTCCTGTCCCTGTTCGCGCTCAGCAAGACGACGGCAACGACTGATGTCTCCAGAAAGCTGTCAGCAAAGTTTTCCATCCTCTTGCCTGACAAATTCCTGGTTGGCGGCATCTGTTTCGGCGGCTATCCCTATCTGCCGTTTTCCCGCTCGCGCATGCAGGACGAAGGCGAGAATTCCGCCAACTTCGGCCTACCGCGTGAAGTGCGCCTGACCTGCCTTGGGCTGACGGGCGATGAAAAGGATTCAAGCGCGGCCTTTGAATTTCTCGACGCGGAAATCTCGGCCACGAAGCAGGACATCATTTCGCACTCCAGCTTCCACTATCTATGCATCGACCCTACCCTGACCAATGTGGTGACGGTGCATCTTTCCGATTACCCGCGGATACTGAGGCGCATGAAGTCCTCCGGCGACAACATTGCCATCGAGGAAAGATACGGCTTCATCATTCCTTATTTCTATGTGTTCCAGTACAGAGAGAAAACCCGTTACCGGCCGCCGGTATGTGCGGGTCTGCTAGGAGCCGGCAGGACGGGACGCCTGAAGCCGTCGCGCCATCCGAGCGTCGAGAATGCCTTTTCCACCGACATCGAAGACAAGTACATCCTGACCGACAGCAGCGGCAGCAACGGTGAATACTTTGACTTCACCGCCGCCAGCATGTTCGGGCAGCAGAGGGACTATCTTCCCAAAAGAGAATTCCTCGACCGGGAACATCCACAGACTAGGCTTACGGAATGTTTCGTTTCTTCCATGATCGCATCCGGCGAATCAGTACTGCTGTGTACCGAGCAGGCGGAGGAATACGAGCGCAGCGTGGCCGGCATCAAGATCTTCCTGCCGTTCGTGCCGGAATCCATTTCCGCCGAAGACATTGTGCGCGTCCTCGAAAACCTGGCCACCTTCTTCCCCGGTTTTTCCTTCGACGAAAACGCTCCGCGCGAAGAGCTGGAGAAGGCATTGCGCCTGTTCCTGAGCGTACCGCTCGACGTCGATTTCTGCGAAAAGATAGGCATCCGGATTTTCGAACTCGATCCGCTGGAAGGCGTGTCTCCGGTCAGCGTTCCGCTCGACGGCAAGCATGCGACGCTGCTGGCGGACGTCCAGATCGACGACCTGTCGGAACTGCTCCTCAGCCTCACTCTGGATGGCGTCAAATTCCTCAGGCCGTCGAATTCGCGCTACTTTGCCATCGAGCTTTCCAACCGCGACGACAAGGCTGGCCAGTTTGCCGTCAAGGCGTGCAAATGCATCCAGTCGGCCCACGTCTCGGTTCATCCGCGGGCGGCCGTTACCCAGCAAGTCAAGAGCCTCAATTTCCGGCTTGTCGGGTCGAACCTCGCCGAGGATTACAGTCTGCTGGGAGACAATGGTTTCAATTTCAGCATCGAGCGCTTCATTGCCGGCGAACGCAAGAGCGTGCTGTTCCGCGCCAACAGCCTCGTTGACCTGTTGCAGGTAGGCGTCGCGAAAATCTACAGCAACGTCAGGCGCCGGGCGGTCGAATTCGAACAAAGCAGCTACAACGACGCCATCAGCGCCGATAAGGCATTGGGCGCAGGCCGCAGGAATTACGACATCCGCCGTATGGAAGCCTATTCCGATTCCTGGCGGCGCACGGAAACCGGAACGACCGCTGGCCATCAGGACTTCATCAGCGGCCCGGAGCGCTGGTACGGCCCACTGCCGCACTGGTCAGGCCAGCAGGCGCCGGATGCACCGAGCGAACAGGGCAGCGCTTTCGGATTCAGCACCCTCGGCAACCGGGAAATCCGCACCCACAGCGCCAACCAGTATCCTCGCCTGACCGATACTCAGGGCAATTCCAATGAATGGAATGCCATCCGCAGCTATCTCAACCTGCTGGGGGAAATCCAGAACATCGGGCAACCGGGTGTGCTGGTACCGGCGCCCCCGGCTGCCGGTCTGGGGGTAGGCGGCTGGAATACGCGCGCCTGGTTGGGCCGCTCATCCGTGCCGATTGTCAGCGGGACGATGAACGTCAGCGTCAACCCTCTGGCACCGATCGTCGATGTGACTAACATGATCGATGACGTAATCAACAACCGGCCATTCAACGCAATCAACCTGGGATTTCTGGCAACCGGCACTGTTCCGTTGCTCCTGAGCGGCGGTGGTAACTCCTCGCTCTCCGTCAGTCCGGGCGGCGTAGGCGTGTCACTTGGAATTCAGCCGACGCCCACGGTCAATTATTCCTATTCGGTGGGATCAGTCGGCAACCGCAGCACCCTTGCATCGGAAGAGGGATATTCCTATGCCCAATCCCTGAACAAGTCCTTCGACGATGCGCGCACCGTGAGCTATGGCGACGAGGGCAACCAGAACCGCGTGGTGATGCGCAAGGCGGTCCCGGGCACCGACCGGCAACGCATCAATGGCGCGGAAGTGATGTGGCAGGGAGAACTGGCCGACATCATCACCGGCAGTATTCCGTTGAATTTCACCTTGCCTGCCACTTCCACCCGGACGCATTTCCGCACAGCCGACGACTCACTGCGGGTCCGCCTCGGCAGCGGCGTGGGCAAATCCGTGTCGGTGGATTTCTGGTTCGATCTGACCGAAGAGAGGGTGAGAGATGATTATTGACAAAACCCGCCTTGCAGGTCTCGCCGCCTACTTCCAGGACCCGGGTAATGCGGGGCAAATCAACCTCGCGAACCAGGTTCGATCGCGGACAGAACCACTCGGCAAGGGAAAGCAGCTGGACGTGTCTTCCATCGAATTGCTGATCGAATCCGACACGGTCGACTTGCTCGACCTGTTCAGGCGGCAGGCGCAGCCGCTCCTTTCGATCACCGTGATGAAGGAAATGTTTCCCTCCCTGTTTGCCGACCCATTCCGGCATCGCGTCCACAACATCGCGGGCTTCGAGGATTTCAAGCGCGGCAAATTCAAAAATGCGCGGGCGCTGGATGTCGACGGCATCCCGACCATTGTCTCGATCGGCACCGGCCTGTGCAAATGGACCTCTCCCCTCTACCCCATGCCGGAGCCAATGGCATTGGTCCACGCCGCCTGGGAACTGGCAGCTTCCAGGAAGACGGCCAAGGGAAATTTCGAATACAGCCTGAAACTCGATACCTTCGACGGCAACCGGAATTTGCTCCGGACGGTGTTTCTTGCCAACCCGCAGAACATGGGCCAAGCCGGCAACCTCGATCCCACCGCCCCGCGCAAGGCAGAAAATCTGGGCTTGAAAGATGTCGCCTTCTATCAAGTGGAATTCACGGCCGATGTGAGAAAGGATGCCGCACTTTACGAAAAGCACAGCACTCTGCTCAGCGAATCCATAGGCACGCCGCTGCTGCGGGCAGTCAATCTGCTGGAACCGGTCGAGCCGGCCCATGATATTCATTCGCTGCATGAACTCCTGAGCCTGGCATCGGCATACCACTTGTTCGAGCCGCAGGGAACGCCCTTGCGGAAAATGCTGGTCACACTGGAATTGTCGGCCACTCTGGTGCACAGCGACTATGAGCGGATCGTGAATAACGATCCGGACGACGCCGGCAGCCTGTATGAATTCATCGAGATCGACGTCATGACCAACAAGTTCACGAACTTGGAAGCGAGACTGGTCGCGGAAGTGATGATCCGGCCGCAGTTCGGATGAGCATGGGCCACGTCGCCGCCAAGGAAAGTATCGCCGAAATCCCATGGATAACCTGCCAACCGATGTCCTGCAAGACGAAGCATGGCTGGAAGGAAGGTCAAGCACCAATCCGCGCAACTGGGTGCTCCTTGACATTGAAAAGGACGCCGCCGGACGCTTTCATATCGTCGAACAAAGACCGACTTTCGATGCGCGCTGGGGTGATTACCCATCGGGCGTGAAAGCTCTGGAAGTGTTGAAGAATTACATCGAGACGCACCCGATCTATAGCGACTACGCCTTCCATATCGAATCCATCGATCCTCAAGATGTCATCTCCGTAACGGCCGAGAAAAGCAATACCCAGCTCAACAATGCCAGACCGACGGAACCGAATATCAAAAACGAGGACAGGTCCAATGTGGCGAAATCCGACAACAACCGTCCTGAAAAACTGCAGGAGAACATCAGCGGCATTTCTGGCAATGATGATCACAACCAGCGCGCACAAAACACCACGCCTGCCACCGAAGATGATAAAAGCAAATCGGTCGGCGATCAGGCCGAGGAAGCCGTGTCGCAATTTTTTGGTCAGGGCCAGCAAGCCGCAGCGACATTGAAGGGCCAACTGGAAGAGTATGTGAATGAAGGCGGCAACCCCATGCTTGCGGCGCTCGGTGCAACCGGCCTGGACGCGTTGAACCTTGCGATGGGATTCGCCGGGTCGACGGCAACAGGCATCCTGGATGTCCGGAACCTGGGCGAAGGCGTCAAGAAAGGCTCCTGGGAAGGCGTGAAGGAAGACCTGGGCCGGGTGGTCAATGTCCTGCCACAGGGAAAAGCGGTAAAAGTCATTTCAGCCGTATTGACCGCTTCCGACCTGGTCGACGCGGCCGGAACCATGGTCGATGCCGCCAACAAGGGCGATGCAAAGACAGTCCTCACCACGGCGGGTTCCGTCGCCGCTTCCTTGCTGATCAAGAAGCTCACTTCGAGGAAAGGCAAGAATGTAAAGATGGATGCGCATTTCCCGGACGGACCGAAGAAGGTCGAAGTTCCGAAAAAGGTCTTGAAGGAAGCCGCGAAGCGAAGCGCGCAGCTCAATGCCTACCTGGATGGGGCCAGCAAGAAATTCAATACCGTGGCCGTCTTTGTCGCCTACGATCCCCGGACCAAGAAGGCGTACATCCCGATTTCCGCGAACAAATCGCTGGTACCGAAAAAATTCCGCGATTGGCTGGAAAGCGATGAGCACCTGCGCGGCATAGACAAGATCAAAGGCCTGGACAAGAACAATCTCCATCACGCCGAAGTCAATGGAATCACTGGCATCTGGAGCAATGGCGACGCGGTGCTGCTGGTCATGCCTTCGAATAACGCCTGCCCGGTATGCCTAGCCATGCTCAACTCCTGGCGCATTCCGTTCATTAATCCCAAGGATCTCAAGGCATTCACGGCATCGCTGCAATCCGGAGGCTGAGCCGGGTGATCGAAATTCTTATGCCATACCGGGAAACCCTCATCCGCCGATATCGCGGAAAGGATCGAGCGCAAGATCGATCAGCCGGCGCTCGCGTACCACGACTTCCGCGCTTGCCGTCATCCCGTAACGCAAGGGATATCTTTTGTCTGCCACCTGGTAATAATCCCGCTGCAGCGTGACGCGTCCCTCGTACACCGGCTGCTTGTTCTGCCCCGCGGGCTTGGTGGCCGGTGAAATGTATTCGAGCGTGCCATCGATGAGGCCGTACCGCTGGTAGGGGAAGGCATTGAACTTCATCTTTACCGGAAGGCCTTCACGCAGGAAAGCGCGGTCCTGTTCGGCAATCGCGATCTTGAGCACGGGCCGGGCATTTTTCGGTGCGATGCCACCCAGCGGCGCGTTGGCCTGTATCTTGTCGCCGGGCTGGGTGGATGTCACGTCTGTGACGACGCCGTCCACCGGTGCGACGATCAGGAGAAAATTATCCTTGTCGATGTTCTCGAAGCGGATTCGCGCGGCAGCGTCGGCGACCAGGCGGGCGGTTTGCACCTGCAGGCGCGTCTTGTCTTCCGCGATCGCGATCTCCTTCAAAGCCGCGTCATAATCCAGGCGCAGCTTGGCAAGCTGCTGGCCGCTGCCCTCGACCTTCTCGGTGGCTTCCCGGTATTCCTGGCTCAGCCGGAAATTCAATTCGCCGAGCTTCGACTGCGCCACCCGCAGCGCGTTTTCCGCAGCCTGCAAGGCATTCTTCTTGGCTTCGACCTGCGACTGCGACACGCCACCGCCGCCGGGCATGGCGAACAGGCGCGCGAACTTGTCTGCCTCTTCCTTGGCAAGGTCGCGCGCGCGGCGCGCATTGTCGAGATTGCTGCGTGCTTCCTGCAGCTGCGCCTTCTGCCCTTCCGCCAGCTTGCTCGTCCCTTCCGACATGCGCTTTTCATGCAGGCGCTCTTCCGCCTCGATCTGCTGTTGCAGGGCCTGCGCCTTGCGTTCCATCAGCGCCTTCCGTTCCGGGAACTGGCGCCACTCCCGCTCCGCATCCTCGAGTTTCAGCTGGGCTTCGAGCGCATTGGTGGCGGCCTCGATCGCGCCACGCGCATTCAGCCGGCCCAGCACATCGCCCTTCGATACCGGCTGGCCTTCGGCGATATAGAGATTGGCCAGCTCGCCATCCACCGGCACATAGACGCGCCGTACATCCGATTCCGGCTGCAGCGTGCCCGGTGCCGTCACGATCACGTCCGCATGGCCGAAAAACGACCAGGCCAGTCCAGCCAGCACCAGCGCCACCATCGCGATCACCGCGGCACCCGTGAAGCGCGACGGCTCGGCGGTCAGGAGTGCAATGCCTTCGGCGCTGTGGTCTTCGAGCGCCTCAGTTAGGGGTTTTAGACGATCTCCGCTCTTCATCGCTTGGACCTCCCAGCAAATCCAGCTTGGCCTTCAACAGCCCGGGTTCCAGCACCCGGCGCAATTCCAGCAGCGAGCGGCGCTGCAGCTCGGTTTCCGCATTGATGTCATCGCGCAGCTTGCCCGACTGCACGGGATAATCGGCTTTCAGCTGGGTATAGATGCGCATGCCCTGCTGCGCATTATCCTGCGCTTCCGACAGCAGCCGGGCCTGGGTACGGAACTGGCCGGAGATGCCGGCTTCGAGCCGTTGCCCGCCGCCGATGGCGCCATTCTCCCGGTAGCGGCTCCACAGCGTCTGAGCCCGCGCCAGCAAATCCTGCGCCCGCTTGAGCGCCTTGCCCCGGTAGGCATTCACATCGGCCTCGGTCGCGCGCACGAAATAGGCATCTTCTTGCGGATCGAGCGAGGCATAGAATGCGAGAAGCCGGTCGTCGTAGCCTTTGGTGCCGCGCGCCTTCTGCAATTGCGCGAACTGCTGCAGCACCGCTCGCTTGTGCTCCAGCTGCTGCGCCACCGCATCCCGCCAAGTGCCGGCATCCATTCGTTCCAGGCCGGCAAGCGCCTGCTCTCCCCTGCCCGCGCGCCAGTCCCGTGATACCGTCTGGTACTGCGCCACCATGTCGGCGGAAGGAAGCTGGCGGCTCGCAATCAGGCTTTGCAGCTTCGCCTGGAACGGCGGAGTGGCAAGCCGAGTCGCGGCCAGCAGCCGGATGAGCGGGACCAGCGTGCGTGCGCGCATGGCACGATCGATTTCCAGATACTGGCGCAGGTCCTGGCGCAGGCTGTCCAGCCCGGCGAGCCGCGGATATTTCTCGGCATAGTCCTTCAGCACGTCTTCCAAAGCTTCCGGCCGGTCGCGATCGAGTTCGCTCCGGATCGTGGTCTTCAGGCGGTCGATGGCGGCCACATAAACCGCGTCGTCGCTCTGCAGCCGGCGCAGGTGGCTGAGCGTTCCGGCGTAGCTGTCCCTGAATTCCGGCACATAGGAAGCGATGCGGGAGAACATCCTTTGATGTTCCCGGGTGTCTTCATTCCAGCGCTTGAGGAAGGCGCTGATCCTGTCCTCGTCCGCAAAGATCCGGATCGGCGCATCCGTTCCCTCCCTGCCAGCCATGAATCGTTCCAGTTCCGTCATCCACGCCAGCTCGCCCAGCAAGGGCCGGGCATCGGCATTGTGGCTGCCGAGGCGCTGCAGGTGGGCGAGGTCGGCATTCGCCGCATCGAACTCGCGTGCCTTCAGATGGGCCAGCCACTGCGGCAGCTTTGCCTTGAGCAGCGCCTCGGTGCCCAGTGCCTGCAGTTGCGCATCGTCGGGCGCCTGTTCCAGGTAATGGTCGGCGCTCGCCGCCGCCTGCGCGGCTTCGCCGCGGTCCAGCATGTCCTGCAACTCGCGCTCCGGCGCGGCCTTGAGGTAGAACGCGAATGCCAGTGCGCCGAGGATGACTACAAATCCCCCACCAGCCCACCATGCGCGCCGCCTGCTCCTGCGCTCGCCTTCCCCAAGCACTGCGCGCAGTTCGGACAGGAAGGCTGCGAACTTGCCGCGCGGCCGACGCTGGCCTGCTTCCGCAACACCCCCTGCCTGCCGCGCTGCTTCCTCGTTTACCTCGTCTTCCTGTTGCGGAGCCGGATCGACGCAAAAGATATCGAGGAAAGAATCGGCAGCCGCAACGAAGGTGGTCTTGTCGGCATCGGCGGTCCCGACCGCGGCAGGACGCTGGGGCACGCCCAGCCGGGTCAGGGTGGGGTCGGCCGGCGCATCCTCCTGCTGCAAGCTCAGCCGGTAGACGAAATGGTGACCGCCGAATCCGAGCACATCGCCTTCCTGCAAGGGCAGCGCATGTTCGTCCAGCCGCTTGCCATTGAGGAAAGTGCCATTGGTGCTGCCGAGGTCTTCGATGTAGGGCGCACCACCCTTGAGGAAGACATGGGCGTGGCGCCGCGAAAGGTAATTCACCTGTTGCGGGTATTTTTCCTTGTAGCGTGAAAATGCGGCATCGGCCTTGCCGACCAGGAAGGGAAACTGGGTAACCACGATGGCTTGCAGCCCGTGATCGCCGCGTTCCGGCTGCAGCGTCAGGCCGAGGAGTTTTGCGGCGGGCTTGGGCGAGCGGGTGCGCACGCCAAGCCGTACCCGGTACAGCAGTCGCCCGCCGAAGCAGACTTCGTCGCCGTCATGCAGCTGCACGGTTTTCTGGCGCACCTCGACGCCGTTCACGGTCGTGCCGTTCTTGCTGCCGAGATCGGCGAGATAGACGGTGCCGTACTGGGAAAAGATTCGTGCATGGCGGCGCGACAAGTCAGCCACCAGGTCCGGCTGCCAGGACGCAAAAGGATGCTCGGTTCGCCCGACGGCGAACAGGCTTTCCTCGATCCGGATCTCGCCCAGTTCCGGATGGGACAGGGGCTCCAGCAGGATTTCGGATTCCTGCCCGCCTGGCGCACGCCCCTTGCCGTTCAGGGCTGGATCGGGAACAGGGGGTGACGCGACATTCATTGCTGCTTACCTGCGCGCATTGCTGACCTCGACCGGCGGCCAGCCTCCGCCCAGCGCCTTGTACAGCGTGACCGTGTCCGACAGGATTTGCTGATGATTGGCCAGCAGCGCGAGCTGCGTGCCGAGCAGCGAGCGCTCCGCCTCGAACACATCCAGCTGCGACACCATGCCTTCCTTCAGCTGCCCTTCCACCTGGGCCGCGACCACCCGCAGATGTTCGATCTGCTGTTCCAGTTCGGCTCTCTGCTTCTTGTGCGCATCCAGATTCACGAGTGTGTTTTCGACTTCTTCGAACGCGGCCATCACGGTTTTCCGGTACTGCTGTTCGATCACCTCGGATTGCGCCTCGCTGGTCTTGACGCGCGCTCTGACGCCCGGGTCCAGCACCGGAATGTTGATCGCGGGCGCCAGGCCGAAGGTGAACGACTTCAGCAAGCCGGACAGAGCCAGGCTGGACGTTCCTCCGCTCGCAGTCAGGCTGACCGAAGGCAGTTGCGCCAGCTTGGCCTGCCCCACCAGATCGTAGGCTTCCAGCACCCGGTATTCCGCCGCGACGATATCCGGCCTGCGCTTGAGCAGTTCCGACGGCAAGCCGGACGGCACGTCCGGCAGTTCGATTTTTTCCTGCAAATGACCGGAAGGCACCTTGAATTCACCGGCCGGCACGCCCATCAGCGTCGCCAGCGCATTGTCGGACAGGCTGCGCGCGCGGCGCAGTTCCAGCAGATCGGTGGTCAGGCGGTTGATCTCCGCGCGCTGCTGCAGCACCCGGGTATTGGGCAACAGGCCATTCCTGTACTGCGCTTCATAAATCGCCAGTATCTGCTTCGCCTTGTCCAGGGCTTGCTGCTGGCTGTCGATCTGCTCGTCGAGCTGGAGGATCTGGAAATAGGTGGTGGAGACATCCGATACCAGTGTCAGGTATGCAGCGCGCCAATCCGCCTCGCTCGCGCGGTATTCCGCCGTCTGCGCCTGCACGCCCTTCTCGACCTTGCCCCAGATATCGATATCCCAGTTGACCTGGGTATTCAGGTTGAATTGCCGCGCGAAATTCTGCCCGGTGCTTTTTTCGAAGCTGGCGCCAGCACCGGCATTCAGCGTCGGCAGCGCGCCGGCCCGGGCTTCGCCGATCGCGGCTTCGGCCACCCGGATGCGCGCGGCCAGCACCTTGACATCGAAGTTGCCCTGGATCGCCTTCGTCACCAGGCTGTCGAGGTAAGGGTCGCGGAATTCCTTCCACCACTCCGGCGTGATCGCCTCGGAGGCCGACACCGGGGTCGCCTGCCCGGACCACGAAGCCTTGACCGGGGTGTCGGGTTGCCGATAGTTCGGCATGCGGACATCGGCGCAGGCGCACAGCAGGGAGGCGCACACGGCAGCCGTCGCCAGGCGTGCAGGCGGTATGCGGCAATCGTGCCTGCGTTCGCCGGAAGCTGCGGAAAAAGTTGAGGTATGCATGTCGTGACGATCTGAATGTCGATAATGCGGCAATGCTTGCCGCTTACGCCGGCGTCCACACCCTGGATTCAACGAACACTTCGAACAGGCGCGCATCGAGATGGCCGGCCTGGCATTCCAGGCCGATCAGGTCCAGTGCCTGTTCCACCGGCACCGCTTTCTTGTAGGGCCGGTCCCCGGCGGTGAGCGCATCGAAGATGTCGCAAATGGTCAGGATCCGCGTCTGGACGCTGATCTGGTCGCCGCGCAAGCCCATCGGATAACCGGAACCATCCAGCTTCTCGTGATGGCCATGGGCGATCGCGGGCACGCTGGCAAGATCGCGTGTCCACGGAATCAGGATCAGGAAGGAGTAGGAATCGGCCACATGCGATTCGATCTGGCGCCGCTCCTCCAGCGTGAGGCATCCCTTGGGCAGGCTCAGTGCCGAGAACTCCGCTTGCACCAGCAAGGGCAGCATGGCGTCATCCGATTCGCCGTAGGCATAATCCATGACTTCCTTCAAGTCCGGCAGACCCGCGCTCGCGGAAACCGCGGGCTCGTTCGCGCGCCGGATGGCATCGAGAAAGCGCTCCAGGCGGTCGACTTCTTCGCGCAAGCCTTCTTCGATTCCGCGCTTGGCTTCGCGGAATGCCGCCATGCTGAGCTCATGCCGGGCATGCAGTTCGACCAGCCGCCGGTACGCCTGGCGCTCCAGGCAAGCCTGGGCATACTTGAAGCGCTGTTCCAGCAGGCGCATGTCGGCATGGTGCAGCTTCTTTTCCTTGCGCAGCACATGCTCGCGCACGCCCACCTTGCCGAAGTCGTGCAGCAGCGCGGCATAGCGGATCTCGCGCAGCTGGTCCTTGCTGAAGACGATCTGGCGCAGGCCGGGCGCATCGGCCCGGTCCACCGCCTGCGCCAGGTGTTCAGCATAGCCGGCGACGCGGAAGGAGTGGCCCGCCGTCACCGGATCGCGTTCCTCGATCGCCTGCACCGATGCGCGCACGAAGCCATCGAGCAGGCGTTCGATGTCGGAATACAGCTGGAAATTCTTCAGCGCCACCGCAGCTTCCGCGCACACGCCGGTAAGCATCTCCAGGTCCTGTTCCTTGAAGGCATAGGGATCGGAAGAAGTATCGACCTGGATCAGGCCGAGGCACTCGTCTTCCAGCAGCAGAGGCACGCACATCACGCTGCGGATTGCCTGGGAAATGATGGAATCCCGCGAACCGAAATGACGGTCGGACAAGGTATCGACCGAGAGGATCGCCTGCTTCCGGTTAAGCACTTCCTCGATGATGGTGCGCGACATCCTGGCTTTGTCCGGGTCTTCGACTGTGCCGTCGCGCCGCCGGGCCGCCACCGGCGCCGGTGCTTCGCCCTCGCTTTTCGGCAGCAGGATGAAGGCACGCTCGGCCAGCGGAAACAGGTCGAAGATGAAGTTCATGATCTTTTCGATCAGGGTCGCGCGGTCGGTGACCACGCCCAGCGCGATGCTCACCTGTGCCATGGCATGCAGCTTTTGCACCGTGCGCTGCATGTCGCCCTGGGCCGCCTCGGCCGGCGCTTCGGAAACCCGCGTGTACTCCGTCGCGTCGACGGCCTTGGTGATGATGGTCGGCATGCTGTCGCGGTCGGGTTCGATCAGCGAATGGAACACGATCTGGGCGGACGAGACGCTGAGTTCGTCCCCATCCCGCAGCGGATGCCATGCACCGGGCGCGAGCCGCTTGCCGAGCACGTATGTGCCATTGAATGAATGCAAGTCTTCCACGAAATAGATATCGCCCCGGCGCGAAATGCGCGCATGGCGCCGGCTCACCGTGTGCTCGGGGATGCAGAGGAATTTGTCGGAGGCCAGCGAATCCTGCGGGTCACGCCCGATGACGACTTCATCATGGAGAGGAAAGACGATCGGCTTGCCCGTGCCATCCCCGATGACTTCCAGATAGGCCATCTCTGCGCCGGCTGAACCGGCAATACTTGCTGGGGTTTCCATCGCGCCTCCGTTCATCCCGGAGCCGGGATGCGGATTAGTCATCTCAGTATGTTTGACGTTAGCCGGAAACGCCAGCAATGCTGGTGTTTCCGGCTGCATTTATTCCAGCAAGTTTGATATGGACCAAGACCCGCATGGGATCAGTCGCAGCGATCTGTCTTCCTTCCTTTCTGTACAATCTTGCATTGCCTTATTGCGTGACGTCGGCATTGCCCACTTCCCCGGCCCGGCCGGCAATGACGCTGATGGCACCGCCCGGATCGAGCCGATCCACCGTGTGCCGCGCTGCATCCGTGAAATAGAGCCTGTCCGCGACCGTATCCAGTGCAATGCCCGTGGCCGTGATCGTGCCGCCCGCCGGGCTCGCCGGGAGCTGGTAGGTGACCAGCGCGCCGGCAACATTGACTCTCACGATCAGCAGGCTTTCGTTGATGAAGAGGTTGCCGGCGTTGTCGATCGCGATGCCGCGCGCATTGACGAGGCCGGTCGACGCATCCACCAGGGTGCTCACCTTGCCGTCCGGCGTGACCTTGCGCACCAGGCTGAAGCCTCCGGCGCTCTGGATATAAGGCAAGTCGGTGACATACAGGTTGTTCAAGGCATCGATGGCAATGCCGCTCGGTCCGGAGCCGGTCGGATCGGACGGGCCGGTGCCGATTGCGGCAAACCGGGACATCTGGCCATTTGGCGTGACTTTCCAGATCACGGCGGCAAGATAGTCCGTCACGAAGATGTTGCCCGTGGTATCCACCACGAGACCATTCGGCAGGTTGAACATGTTCGGGTCAAACAGGATTGTCGTCGGCGTGGCGACCAGGGTCGTGACCACACCCTGCGCGGTGATCTTGCGCAAATCCCGGTTGTCGATCACATAGACATTCCCCTTGTCATCCACGGCAATCGGCCCGGGCGCCATGAACCTGGCCTGGGAACCGATGCCGTTGACGTTTCCTTTTTTCGCCCGCCTTGCCGGCCAGCGTGGTGACCGCGCCATTGGACGCGATCTTGCGGACCGTGAAATTATTTTGGTCGGATACATACAGGTTGCCCTGCCTGTCGCGCGCAATGCCGAACGGCCCGTTGAACCGCGCGGCGGTGGCGTCCAGCAATGGCGCTTGGGCAGGCTGCCCGGCCTGGCTGGTCGGCTGTGCACCGGTGTTGGTGTTTCCGCCGGCATTGCCGCCGTTATTGTTGCCGCTCACCGTGACATTGACGGTATTGACGACGGTGACGATGATCGTGCTCGACGGCGGCGGCTGCACGACCACCGGTTCCGGCGGCGCTTTCTGTTCGGGCGCGATGAAGTTCACGCCCTTCCGGTCACTCGCGGGCGCATACACCGTGTCGCCCGAGTAAGCCAGCGCCACTTCCGCCACGCCGGGCACCGGTGATTTCTGAAACGTGCATTGGGCGGTCGACGTCAAGGGCGTTTGCTGCACCGGGCTCAGCATTCCCTCGCACTGATGCCCCTCGAACTGGAATTTCACCGTGCCGGTCGGCGCCACCGTCGGCTTCGGGGAGAAATTCGATCGGGCGTCGAAGCCGAGCGACAGGATGAAAGTCACCGGATCGCCAGCGACATTCACCTGCTTCATGGTGCTGAGATTGAAATCCACCGGCGCCGTACCCGAATCCGGCGCAACGAAATTGACCGGTTGCCTGGTGCTTGCCGGTGCATAGACGGCATCGCCGGAGTACGAGAGCGCCACTTGCGCGATTCCGGGAGCCGGCGATTTCTGGATGGTGCATTGTCCTGTGGCAGCGAGGCCGGTGGGCGACGGCTGCAGCACTGCATCGCATTGCTGGTCATCGAGCTGGATTTTCACCGTGCCTGTCGGCGGGGAGGTCGGCCGCGGCGAAAAGCCGGAGCCGGAGTTGAATGTCACTATCGCCAGAAAGGTAACCGGCTGGCCGGCAATATTGACCGGCAGAGTGGTGCGCAGCACGAAATCGACCGGTGCTTTCGGACTTGTCGGCGGTGCTGTCCCCGTCGGGGGCGGCGTCACTGTCGTTCCGGGAATGGTCGGCGTCGTGCCGGTCGTTATGGGCGTGGTGCCGGTTGAGGGAGTGCCGGTAGTCGCAGGTGTCGTGCCGGCACTTCCGGGTGCCGTGCCTGTTCCTGCCGTGCCGGTACCGCCGGTGGGTGTGGTGCCGCCTGCCGGCGTCGTTCCGGTCGCGGCGGGTGTTGTGCCGGTACCGGCCGGCGTCGTGCTTGTGCCAGCAGGCGTGGAAGCGGTTCCTGTTGGCGTCGTACCTGTGGTGTCGCCCGGCGCAGTGCCTGTCGGTACGGTATCCGTGGCTGCAGGTGTTGTGCCGTTTGTCGCTCCGCTCGAGGGCGACGGACTGGTTTCCGGATCGGCCGTACCCGGCACGATCGTCGTGGTGGCCAATTGCGTGCCGCCCGATAATGCATTTGCCGGACCATTGCTTCCGTCACCGCCGCAGGCGGCGAGAATGACAGCGAGCAGGCTGGCAAGGCCATATCTGTTGCAAAAGACGTGGAAAGACATCGCGAACCTCTTGCGCAATCAGGAAATGAAGGGCAGCCAGGTTGCACCGCGAGCTGTCAGGGACGGATCGAAGACAAGGGCCGGGACCGGACGCCTTTCGTTCAGCCTAGGCCTGCCATGCATCCCTGTCAGCGCATCAACTATCGGTTACTTAATCGGGATCAAACCAAACGAGGAAGGCAGGGCGGGATCATTAATGCCCCCTATCAGGATGCCAGACGGATTTACTTGATGGTGATCGTGATCTTTTTTGAATAGACCGGCGGGTTGTGGGGAATATGCTTGTCGTCCCCCATCAGCAGTTGCAGGGTATGTTTTCCCGGCGGCAGTTCCAGCTGGGTTTCGGTCTCGCCCATGCCGTAATGCAGGTGGTTCCGGTCGGATGGAATTTCCTGGTCGAAGGGGGGCAGCTCGGTATCGATCAGGAGATGATGGTGGCCGGTATTTGGGAACTTCACGTCTTTCGGTGCCACGCCCATGTCGCGCAAGCCGAACCATACCCGGAAAGGCTTGCCGGCTGCAATCACCTGCCCGTCGTTGGGCCAGCCGATGTAGAGGTGGGCATTGGCCGGCGCCGGAGTGGGACCGGCATAGGCCATTCCGGAAAAAAGAAGAAAGGCGGCAGTCGCATAAGCCTTGGTCATGGTTCCTCCGGAGCTGTCCCTCATCGCACCGTGATCGAGATCTTTTTCGAATACACGGGAGGATCGTGAGGCACGTGATCGTGGTCTCCCAGCAGCAATTGCAAGGTGTGCTTCCCCGGAGGAAGTTCGATGCGCGCCTCGGTTTCTCCCGCACCGAAGTGCAAGTGATTGCGGTCCGACGGAATGGGCTCGTTTATTGCCGGCAGCTCGGTGTCGATCAGCAAATGATGATGGCCCACGTTGGGAAGATTGATGCCTTTCGGGCACACGCCCATGTTGCGCAAGCCCATGCGTACCCAGAATTTGCCGCCTTGAATCACGGCGCCGTTCGGCGGCCAGATGACATAGACTTCCGCATTCTTCGGAGCGGGCGTCCCGGCAGCGGAGGCGAATCCCGAAGCCGCCGCGAGTATGGCAGCGAGCACTACAGTTCTTTGCATCATCATGCCATGCACCTCCTGAAGATGACCCGCCTCGAATGCGTGCATGGAATTGGTGCCAGTGTCCGCCGGGGCGGACATGCGGGCAGGCAGTAGAGGGAGCAAAGGGGGCAGCGCGCGCGATTGCTCGCTGCTCGCGCTAGAACTCTGTGCGAGACACTGTATGAATTTATCAAAGCGACGCGTAGATACTTTGATATAAACAGAATTGTGTGAGCGGGATCAAAGATACATTGGGATGCATATGCCTGCGTTCCAGCCCAGCTTGTCCTTATGCGCAGGCGTTTTCATGAGCCAATCGACATCAACGCCATCACGCCGGGATGAATCGGGCCATGGCGCATCGGCGGACTTCTAAAGGCCAGGCTGTGTGGCGGAAACTTTTGATCGTTTGGATGCTCGGGGCCATGCCCCTGGTCCCGGCCCTTGGTCTCGACGCGAACGCGCAGCCGGACCGTGTTCCGGTTGAGCCTGTTGCGTCGGGTACCGGGCATGCCGAAACCGGAATCGAACCCAGGCGCGTCGCACTCGTAATCGGAAACGAGGATTACCGCGATGATCCGCTCGCCAGTCCGGTCAACGATGCGCGTGCGATCAGTGCCGCGCTGGAATCGAGGGGCTTTGAAGTCATGCGCCAGGAAAACCTGGATGCGCAGGGTATGCAGACAACACTGCGTGAATTCAGCCGGCGCCTCGATGCCGGCGGCATCGGCCTGTTCTATTTCGCGGGCCATGGCCTGCAGGTCCGCGACAGGACGCTGCTGGTGCCTGTGGATGCGGATGAGCGCTTCCCCGCCCGCCTGCTGACGCATGGCATGGACCTGCATGCCATCCTGGAAGCCATGTCGAGGCCCCGGCCGGACAAGCTGAATATCGTCATACTCGACGCCTGCCTGGACAATCCCTTTGGCAATCCCTTTGGCACACCCTCCGCAACACCGGCAGCAAGCCTGCCGGAAACGGCGCAACAGACGATCGTCGCCTATGCCACCCGTCCCGGTGCGCCGGCTGCCGAAGATGCGCGCCACGGGCTCTATACGGCGGCTCTGCTGCAAGCCATCGCCGATCCCGATCTGGATATTGAAGCCATGTTGCATCTGGCTGCAGGGACAGTGCTGCAGAGGAGCAAACAGCGGCAGCTGCCTTGGATGGCATCATCGCTGTCGAGCCGCTTCGCGTTCACCGGGGCCGCACAAGGCAAGCAGGTGCAGACACTCGCATTGACGGGGCAGGAAGCCGCATCCGCGCTGCGCAGCCGCGGCGTCATCCCGAAGGACAGTGCCGAGCAGTACGAGCTCACCTTCTGGGACTCGATCAAGGACAGCACCCACGCGAGCGATTACGAAGCCTATCTGCAAGCCTATCCGAACGGCCGCTTTGCCGCCCTGGCCAAGGCCCGCATCGCCCGCCTGCGCGCGGCTGCCCCGAAAGCCGAGACGCCGCAGGAAGAAGCGCAGCCTGCCACCAAAGCCGCCCCTCCCACCCAGCCCGCGCCCAAGCCGGCTGAACGCGCCCGCTCCGCGCCTGCAAGGAAGGCTGCTCCTGAGCGCGCCAGCCCGGCTCCCGCCGCACCGTCTCAGGCGGAAGCCCCGCCGTCGACAGCGGGGCGCGTCAGCGAACTCAAGGACTGTCCCGAATGCCCGGCACTGATCGGCTTGCCGCATGGGACATTCACCATGGGAAGCAATGCCAGCGATCCGAGTGAAAAGCCGGCCCACCAGGTAACGATCAGGACACCGTTTGCGATCGGAAAATATGAAGTCACGGTCGCGCAATGGAATGCCTGCGCGGACGCCGGTGGCTGCCCGAAGATAGCAGGCGATACGAGCCAGGGCGCCAACATGCCGATGCGGAACGTGAGCTGGGACGATACCCAGCAGTACATGAAATGGCTGGGCAAAGTCAGCGGCAAGCCCTACCGCCTGCCGACCGAAGCCGAATGGGAATTCGCGGCACGGGGCGGCACTTCCACGCGCTACTGGTGGGGCGAGCAGATGAGCAAGGGCAAGGCCAATTGCAAGGAATGCGGCGGGCCGTGGCACCCGGAAGGGCCGGAGAACGTCGGCTCCTTCGCACCCAATCCCTATGGTCTTTACGACATGAACGGCAGCGTATGGGAATGGGTCAGCGACTGCTGGCACAATTCCTTCAAGGGCGCGCCCGGCGATGGCCGCGCGTGGAATGATCCGAATTGCCGGGTGCGGGTGATCCGCGGCGGCTCCTGGCGCGAAGGGGCAAGCTACATGCCCGTGACGACGCGCTTCAAGTACGACGCCAGCGTCCGCCAGGCGCAGAATGGCTTTCGGGTGGCGCGGGACCTCAAATAAGAAACTCAGGGCTTGCGCGGGCGGGTACTGATCTGCACGAAGTCGGCGGCAATCTTGTCCGTTCCGTATTTGGCCGCGATCTGCTTCAGCTGTTTTTCCACTGCCTGCAAGTAATCGCCCCCCGCTTCAGAGTCCGGGCGCAAGCTTTCGAACAGTGGCGCGGGTACGGCAAGCAGCACGATGAGTTCGGTGCCGAACGGCCCGGCAATCACCCAGTTCCCGAGCCCTCCCACCGTCGCCTTGTAATCGGGCGGCGCCTGGTTGGCCCTGGCGCGCCGGCTCGGCACCAGGTGGGCCACGCTGCCATCCAGCGCATAGTAATCGACATAGACAAAGGAATCGTAACCGGGTGTCGTGATGTCAACGACCAGAGCATCCCCTTCCTTCAATTCTGCATTGGGTGCTTTGGTATGGATGGATGCAGCGCCCCCGGCTTGCCGGTTGCTCTTCCAGTACGGCGCAAAGGCATTGATCACCCTGCATTTCTCATCGCTCACCTGCTGCACGTCGAGGTTCAGCGTCTGCACACCGGGCACCGCCTCCAGCATGCCCTTCAGGCGCGCCGCGCCAAAACTCGCCGGAATATACCCCCGGACTTGCAAGGCGTCGCCGTCTACCGAAGGCGCGAGCGCCGAACAGGGTACGCGCTCAAGGACGGGCTGCACGGCAGCGAGCGAGAGTGGAGGTGCGGGTGCCGGGGCCCGCGTGGCATTGTTCGCTGTATTGGTCGCCGCATTGTTCTGTGCCGCGCCTTCGGCGGTCGGAGTTTCGGTGGCCTGCTCCCCGCCTTCCGGATGGCGCGATGTCCAGTAATAGCCGGCGCCCAAGGCAAGCAGCACCGCAAGCGCCAGCGTCGAGCCCGCCAGCGCCAAATACTTGCTTGACCGTCGCTCCCCGCTGATTTCCTGCAGAAAGCGCGTCACCGTGGGCGTGCGGCTGTCGCGATCGAAGGACAGGGCCGCTTTCAGGGCGCGCCATTGCCTTTGGTCGAGATTCTTCGGCCGCTGCGGCTTCATGCCTGCGGCGCGGGCATCGATGGCGGAACGGCGGTCGAAGGGATGCTTCCCGGTCAGCAGCTCATAAGTGATGCAAGCCAGGGCATAGATATCGTCGCGCGGATCCGGCGCGCGGTGTTCCAGCATTTCCGGGCTGGCATAGGCCGGCGTCAGTCCGCCGAGGCTGCCCGGGTCGAACACCGTGGCTTCCGCATCCTCCGCCGGCTTCTGGAATACGCGGGATATACCGAAATCGATGACCTTGACGTCCCCCGTATCCGTAAGAAAGACATTGGCCGGCTTGAGGTCGCAATGCACGAACCCGCGCTCATGCGCATAGGACAGAGCCTTGGCAACGCCGCTGACGATATGAATGGCTTGCGCATAAGGCATGCCTTCGAATCCTGGCATCCTGAGCGTCTGGCTCAGTGGTTTGCCGGCGAGATATTCCATCGTCAGATAGACCGTCGACCCGTCGCGGTCGAAGTCGTACACCGTCACGATGTTCGGATGCGCGAGCGTCTGCGCCTTCTTGGCTTCCCGCTGCAGGGTGATCAGCGATTTCGGATGGCCGCGGAACTGGACATTCAGCACCTTGATGGCGATATACGGCTTGCGGTCGGAAGCCTCCAGCCGGCGCAGGTCGAGCGCCTTGTACACCGTCCCCATGCCGCCGAAGCCGATGCATTCTTCCAGCACGAAGCGGCCGTTCAGGGTATCGCCGATGCCCTTCATCCGGTCCGGCTCCGGTTGCCTGGCTTCAGCATGTACCGGCGAAGCCGGCTGCGGGTCAGCGCGATAGGCGGGCTGGGGCTGCACCCGGGTCGCGTCGTCGCTCGCGTCCTGCTTGGCCTTGACTGCGTGCTCGATCCGCCTCTGCAACTCCGTATATACGTCGGGCGGCAGCTGGGTCCGCGTGTGTTCGTCGCTCAGGATTTCCAGCAGGCGCGCGGGATTGGGTTGTTCTGCCGCCAATGCACGATCAACCTGCGCGAAAAACTCCCGGGGCGACAGGCCGCCGCTCTGGAAGCTGCGAATCGCGTGCGCCAGATTAGCCATTGTTGTTCACACCGAGTTTCCCGGTCGCTCTTTCCTTGCTTCAGTTGTTATGTGTCGCGACCGCCCCGCTCCCATGCTTCTTCATGCAAGACCACACTGGTTCAGACACAGGCGGTACTTGTAAATTCACTGCCTCATTGATGGCTTTGTCAAGCATGATGGCCGGCATGCCGGCGGGCGAATATCCGGTCGTGTCGCGGTCGCTTTTCAGTGTGGATACGCGCCGGCATGCATCGATGCAGAGCGTCAATTTGCACTGTGTAACGTGCACGTATTCATGCGCAATCCCGGCGGGCGAGGCCTGTCGTGACGCGCCGAACAGAGGACTGCATTGTGTTGGTCCGCGCCCGTCATCCGCATGGGCCCGGCATGAGTGCTCTGATTGTCGCCGGCGCTTGACGTTTTTCTATTTCCTTTTGCATTCAAAGGCTTAAGCGTTGACTCTGCAGCCGAAGGCGTGACTGGCACAGTCCCTGCTGTATGTCTGGCGAGCCCAACAAAATGCTCAATCTTCTCAACCCGACTTACTTAAGGAGAATCACCATGTCCACCCTCATGATCAAAGACCTGTCTGTCAGCAAAGACCTCGATAGCAAAGCCATGCTGGCTGTGCGCGGCGGCACCAACGTATCCGTGATCGACCAGAACGGCATCGGCAACGTGGCTGTCGTGACCCAGGTCGACCTGTCGCACCTGGTTACCATCAACAACGACTTCTTCAAGCGGCCGCATCTGCCCTGCTAAATGAAATAGCAATCGAGTCCAATACTCATCACTCTCACCCAAACTTACTCAAGGAGAATCACCATGTCCGCACTCATGATCAAAGACCTGCCCCTCAGCCAGGACCTCGACCGCAAAGCCATGCGCGCCGTACGTGGCGGCACCAACGTGTCCGTCATCGGCCAGAACGGCATCGGCAATGTCGCTTCCGTGACTCAAGTCGACCTGTCCAGCGTACTCACCGTCAACAACAACGGCTACTTCCCCAAGGGACCTCTGTGGCCGCTCTGATCAGGCCAGCATAAGCCTGCGTTCCGCATCCCGGGGAGGAAGTATTCCTCCCCGGGATGCGATGCGTTGATTGCTGACTGACCTATACTGGATGCGGATTCATGCCGATCCCATCTTCCCTTTCCTCCCCGATGGTCGCATCAGACCATCCTTCTCCAAAGGACCATGTCATGGCCAATATCGTCATCAAGGACCTGCCGGACAGCATCGAACTGGATCGCGAAGCGATGCGTGCGATTACGGGTGGTGCCCGTACCCGTGGTCACTCCGTTGCCCCCCGCAGCACCTTATCCCGAGGATCGCGAATCGTCTCCTATCCCACCGGCTTTGCGTCCAGCACATTGTCGAATGCCGACAGGCTGACGACGAGAAGCAAGCTGCTGAAGTAAATCCGCAGACGCCTTTCTCAAAGAGGGACAGCGCGTCAGGAAAGCGCAAAGCACCGGCGTTGTCCGGTACCGCTCTCTCCCGGGCAATGCCGGCTTGCGCGCCGACAGCGTACGGCCGGCTCGCGACTCTTGTTCCGATACAAGCGGTTGAGCCGGAACCTGGCAGCGGCAGTGGAACTTAACGACTATCGGTCCGGGTAAGTGCTACCGGAAACAAATTTCCGCGTTATCTCGGCGGCGTGGGCATGGTGAATTTTGCGATATCGGACAAGCCAAGCTCTTCTTCGATGCTCGTGATTTGCTTGACCGCCTCCTCAAAGCCGTCATGGCCAAAGACCTGCTTTTCGATGCTCTCGAACTGCTCGGCTATTTCGTCATAGGCATTCCCGGACAGCGAATCCTTCCATGCAGTGAAGACAATCGTGTCTTCTCGTGCCGTATGGTGGTCGTACATCAGATTGAATTGCTGTAATGCCTTGGCCAGCACCGGAGCGGTAGCGCTGCCGATCGTTCCACTCTTGGAAACCTGCATCACATAGTCGGTCAGCTCGCGGCCGCGGTCATGCTGTTGTTCCAGTACATCAGGATAGCGGGCCGCGGGTCCCTTGAGCTTTCTTACGGCGGGGAAGATGATTTTTTCTTCGAGGCGGCGTTCATGATAATCCTCGCCAAAGTTGCGGAACAGCCTGGCGGTTTTCGTCAGCGCCGCCGCGGGAACAGATCCGGGCTTCTGCTGCAGCAGCTCGGCTGCAGCAGCGTAGACCAGCAAAGCGCGGCGCAGCACGCCGTGCTCACGCATCAAGTCTTCGTTGGCCGTCACCTTCTTCTCCTGCTCTGCAGCGAAGCTCGGGGTGCCCGGCAATTCAGCGACTGCGAGACCGCTGCTCGCGATCGTCGTGACCAAAAAATCCCTGCGCTTGAACATCGTCATGCCTCCCGGGTGCATAGCGGCGAGCCTTGCGCCGCGGGAGTCCACGGCGAGCAATGCTTGCACGACCAGGAATTCGACGACTGCGGTATGGGCCTGGTTCCGGTTCGCCCGGTCAGATCGCCATTGCCCAGCCCGCGAGCGCAGAGAGGATGACGACAATGACCGGCGAAACCCGCCCGTATACAAGCAAGCCAAACGCTGCCAGGGCCAGGCCGAAGTCGCTGCGCATGTGGATGGCACTGGTCCAGACCGGGTCGTAGAGCGCTGCGGCCAGCACTCCGACAACGGCGGCATTGACGCCTGCCGTTGCCCGTTGCACGGCATCACGCTGCCGCAGTAGTTCCCAGAATGGCAATGCGCCGACGACGAGCAGGAATGCCGGAAGGAAGATGGCGGCCAGCAAGATCAATCCGCCGCCCCATCCACCCAGGGGGCTGGGCATGACGGCCCCAAGATACGCTGCGAACGTGAACAAAGGACCGGGCACCGCCTGTGCCGCCCCGTATCCGGCAAGGAAAGCGTCATTGCCGACCCAGCCGGTCGGAACGACTCCGGCCTGCAACAAGGGAAGCACGACATGCCCGCCGCCGAATACCAGCCCACCGGCTTTGTAGAACACGGAGATGGCGGAAAGCACAGTTGAGTGCGAGGTTGCGGCAACGACTGGCAGGATGCCCAGCAATGCTACGAAGACCAGCAGCAAAACAGCTCCGGTGATCTTGCTGACGCCGTAGTCACGGTGCGTGGCGGCAGGCAGATGATTAACCTTCGATACCCAGCGGCCGATCACGCCGCCCGCTGCAATAGCGGCGATTTGCCCTGCCGCGGAAGGCACGGCCAGCACCAGCAAGGCAGCGCCGATGGCGACTCCCGCCCGGGGGCGGTCGGGGCAAAGCGATTTCGCCATGCCCCATACCGCCTGCGCCACCACCGCCACCGCGACCACCTTGAGCCCATGAACAGCGCCCGACTGCGAAAGGCCTGCCCAATGTGTCACGCCGGAGGCAAACAAGATGAGGGCGATGGCGGATGGCAAGGTGAATGCCACCCAGGCTGCGAATGCGCCGAGCCATCCCGCCCGTCCGAGGCCGAGCGCGATGCTGACCTGGCTGCTTGCCGGGCCCGGCAGAAACTGGCAGAGCGCAATCAGATCGGAGAAGCTTTTGTCGTCGAGCCATTTGCGGCGCTGCACGAATTCGGCCCGAAAGTAACCCAGATGGGCGACCGGCCCGCCAAACGAAGTCAGGCCCAGTTTCAGGAAGGCGAGAAAGACTTCGCCGACCGAACCGCTTCCGGCCTCTGACCGGATATCGTTAACGGCGGGTCCCGTGTCGCGGTGTTGTTCGGTCTGCTTCAATTGGCTCATCAGGTATCACTTGCGGGATTGTTATCGAACGCACTAAGGGTAATGAAAAGAATGAGGACAGTCACCTCCATCCGGAACGATTTAGCAAATTTCCTGCTTCACTTAAGCATGAATGCACGTTACCGTGGCCCGCAGCGCCACAGGCACCGAGATGTCGCACTGTGCCAGACAGTGCGCTGCAAGCTGTTGGCCACCGCCCATCATCTCCATGGCGCCTCGCCAAGCAACGACGCCACTTCGCGCGCTTGACGTTCTTCTATTTCCCTTTTTATTCAAAGACTTGGGTCATGCCAGCGAAGGCAGGGCCGCGACTGGCACAGTCCCTGCTGTATGTCTGGCGTGTGCAATCAAATGCTCACAACTCTCAACCCAACTTACTCAAGGAGAATCACCATGTCCGCACTCATGATCAAAGACCTGCCCCTCAGCCAGGACCTCGACCGCAAAGCCATGCGCGCCGTACGTGGCGGCACCAACGTGTCCGTCATCGGCCAGAACGGCATCGGCAATGTCGCTTCCGTGACCCAGGTCGATCTGTCCAGCGTGGTTACCGTCAACAACGGCTACTTCCCCAAGGTTCCGATGTGGGCGTTCTGATCAGGCCCTCATAAGCCTGCAAGCGTGCCGCAGCGGGAGAAACATTCCCCGCTGCGGCGCGGCTTTTGCGTACCGGCCGTGACGATGTCGGCACCACCTGCTTCTCCCTGTCTCAACAGCTCAATGAACGCTGCCATGCCGCTCAACAATCGCGCATTGTCAGCATTCCATCTTGAGACGCTGCAAGGCGTGAGCCAGGTCACACTCCGCACACGATCCCCTCTCCGCAGAGGCTGGAATTTCCTACAATACGACAGGCTGCCCATGCAGCTCCTGGTATCCGTCAACCATGTTCACGTCGCCATGCATTGGCCTTGCGCCGACTGAGGTGGTCCCCTGTTATTGAACGAACTCCAAGCAGCGCCTTCAACGAATGCAATTTCGCTGGACATCAGCTTCCCTTTCCCACACAGGCCGGGTCCGCCAGCGCAACGAGGATGCGTGCCTCGACCAGCCGGACCGTGGCATATGGGCTGTGGCCGACGGCATGGGCGGGCATGCGTCCGGCGATCTCGCAAGCCGCATGATTGTCGATACCCTGAACGCGCTTCCTCCCCCGAATGACCTGCTGGAATTCCTTGCTGCTGCACGCAACGGCCTGCAGGCCGTAAACCATCAGCTTCGCACCGAAGCAGTCAACCGGAACGTGCCGATCATCGGCAGCACCGTCGTCGTGCTGCTTGCATGTGGCCACCATTGCGGCTACCTGTGGGTGGGCGACAGCCGCATCTATCGCTTGCGCAATGGCCGGCTGAAGCAGTTGACGCGCGACCACAGCCAGGTCGAAGAACTGATGGCCAGCGGCAGGATCACTCCCGAAGAAGCCCTGCAGCACCCTGCCCGCAACCTGATCACGCGGGCCATCGGCGCCGATGACCTGCTGGAGCTGGAAGAAGAAACGACTCAGGCCAAGGATGGCGACATGTTCCTGCTGTGCAGCGACGGCCTGAGCAATGAAGTGAGCGAGCAGGAAATGCGCGATGTGCTGGCGGCCGGCGACTGCGATCAGGCCGCCTCGGCACTGGTCGACCTGGCGCTCCGGCATGGCGGGCGCGACAATATTTCAGCGGTGGTGGTGCGTGCGGAAGATGCGGACCATGGCGAGAGGACGGTGCTGAATCCGGCGCTGTGAACGGATGCGCAAGATACGCTCAGCGTGCTTTCGCTGCATCGTTCATGCGCCAGCCTGCCGCCTGTATTGCACGAAGTGGCTTATCGCTCTTCAAAATCCGTTTGCGGCCATCTCCTCTACCCTGCCGGCAATGCCGTTGTAGAGATCGAAAATGTCGACCTCGTCCCCACGCTCGATCCGCTTGGAAATCATCGTAAACGGGTACAGAATGATGCTCGTGTCCCGATATCGGATGGCCGGGTCCCGGCCCTGCTCATCTTCGACAATCACCCATTCAAAAACCATGTCCTGCACGAATGCATCGCCCGGCACCACGCCCATGCACTGCAGTTCATAGCTCTGCTCCGGCTTGAATACCCTGGCCTCCAGCAGGGCTCGCAGGGTCCCTAGCTTTCCTGCTGCCGTCTGGTACCTCTTCCTTGATTCTTCATCGGCAAGGTAGTGCTCGACAACGGCTCTTTGCTTGTCCAGCTGTGCCCGGTCTTCGCCTGCAAGCGAAAAGATGGATGGGACTTCCGCCAAGATTGTCTCCTTTTAAGCGGTGCATTGGTTTTCTAAGATAGGTGCAGGTCCGCACGATTCGAAATACCGCGTCTACATTTGGTAGAGAACGTGTTCTAGACTAGCATCGTCGTTCGTATACATCGCATCGGCATTGCTCAGATCTCTGTCATGCGCACCAATCTCGCCGATGCGCTCGCCATTCTTGATAACAACTGTAACGTGCGAGCTCCGGGATACGAAACCAATGTGCCGGCGAAATTACCCTCAAGCGAATTCAATGCCCTTTGACGCGATTGCCAGAACGTGGACACCAAAAAATGCTATATCCGGTTTCACCCCTGCGCCATCCGGCCATCGTGGGTCCGTTCGCAGTGCACGCTGATCTTACGTATCTGGCCGATGAGCAGCAGGTATCGGTCACGACGCGTCGTCAGGCACTTTGCGCGCTGCCTTTTTTTACGAGAATGTGTTGCGGGTGGCCTTGCCTCGACTTGCCAACCTGCGCCAGCTCCAAGCTGCTGGGGCGACCCACTGTACTGGCGCCATAGGAGAGCTAAAGCGTAGCTTTGCTCAATTGGAAGATGTGGACCTGCTAATTGCCCGTCTGCTATATCGCGCTGGCATGCGCCCTCAGTCAATGGATAGTCTTCGCTTGGTCCAGTATTTCATCAGTCTATTCCTTGAAACCGGAAGCGCACTCAATCGATTTATCGATGAGTGAATTTTGCGAACAGCGGCATTCGACGTAATTGGGAAGATGGGCACGGCCGCCGGATTGGCGCGCCAGATAGCCAGGACAGGACTCGGCTACATTGCCAGAATCCGGTCGCGACACCGAAATTTTGCTGCAGGTATTCCAGCGAGCCCCAACTGCTCAACTGTGCAGTTGAGGATCGCAGGTTGCATTTGCCGAAGTTGTTCAAATGCAGGGTCAACTTTTGTCGCTACATTGCGCGACGTTTCAAGCAACATTGCTGGGTACCCGGTGATCCGGCCACCGAGTACCCTTGCGGTAGCTCGGAGGCCTTAGAAGCCGGCAGCCAAGCCGTCGCCGCGCGGATCGGTCGCGCCGTAGCGCACGCCGGTGACTGGGTCAATCAGAATGGCGCCTGCATGCCCCATCGCATCCGTAAAGTTGTCGACGACTTTGACCGGATGGCCGCGCTTTTTCAATTCCTCGGTCACTGCTGCCGGCACCCTGCCTTCGATCTTCAAGTCGTTGGTGGAAACGCCCCAGGTGCGGCCATGCAGCCAGCGTGGACCATTGATCGCGTCTTGCGGGCTCATGCCAAAGTCGACGATACGAGTGACAATTGCCGCTTGCGTCTGCGGTTGCCCTTCACCACCCATGGTGCCGTACACCAGGTAAGGCTTTCCACCTTTCATCAGCATGGCTGGGTTAAGCGTATGGAATGTGCGCTTGCCTGGCTCTAAATGATTCACGTGCTGCGGGTCGAGTGAAAAAAAGCTGCCGCGGTTTTGCAGCAACACGCCCGTACCAGCCGGAACGATGGCCGAACCGAAGTCATGGTAAATGCTCTGGATCAGGGACACGGCGTTGCCCTGGCTATCCACAATGCCGAACCAAACTGTATCGCCTTTGGGTTCGAGCGGCTTGACTGTGGCAGCGGCTTGGGCCATTTTGATGCGGGCAGCCTGTTCCTGACCATGCTTCGGTGACAGCAGGTAGTCCAACGGAATCTTGACGAAATCCGGGTCGGACAGGTACTGATCGCGGTCGGCAAAAGCTTCCTTGGTCGCTTCGATCAGCATGTGGTAATAATCAGCACTGCCTTCGCCAGCAGCCTTGACATCCAAGTTGTTGAGGATGTTGAGGATTTCCAAGGATGCAAATCCTTGCGTGTTGGGCGGGAAGTTATAGGCGACGGTGTCACGATAATTCACATGCAGCGGTTGCACCCAGTTAGCGGTATGCTGCGCGAAATCTTTCTTGGTCAGTACACCGCCATGCGCCTGCAGGTCTTGCACGATCTTGTCGGCAATCGGTCCTTGGTAAAACGCCTTCGCGCCATCCTTGGCGATCAGTCGCAGTGACGCAGCCAATTCTGGCAGCTTCATGATTTCGCCAGCATTGTAGGGCGAGCCATCGGCTTTGAGGTAAGTCTTTTTAAATCCTTCGAAGCGCTGCAGGTTGCGGAACTCCGAGTCCTTCGGATCCACGTTGATCTTGCCCCACATTTCCAGGGAGGGTGTCACCACGAACCCATTTTCGGCGTAGCCAATAGCGGAATCGAGCAGGCGGCGCCATTTCATCTTGCTTCCCATGCTCGCTTGCGAGTAGCGATAGGCCGCGTCCCAGCCGGATACGGCGCCGGGCACCGTATTGGCTGCCAGATAGCCTCGCGACGGAATCTTGGAAAATCCCTGGTTCTTGTAGAAAGCGATGGTGGCCTTTTCGCCAGCGCGACCGCTTGCATTCAGCGCGCGCAGCTCGCCCGTTTTTGCGTTGTAGATCAGCCAGAAATTGTCGCCGCCAATGGTATTCATTTGCGGATAGACCACTGCCAGGGTCGAGGCTGCCGCGATGGCGGCGTCAACTGCCGTGCCGCCTTCCTTCAACACTTGGACAGCTGCCTGAGTCGCCTGGTAGTTGGAAGTGGTAACCATGGCTTGCGTCGTGGCCGGATTCATGCAGCGCGACGGCGTATCGCAATATTTACCGGTTTGCTCGACTGCCTGTGCACTGGCCGCCGCTAGTGTTAGCGCCAGCAGTGCGGGGAATGGGGCTGACTTCGGGTGCAACATTGACTACTTCTCCTTAATAAATAAAGCGCGCATCAAGACAAATGATGCCGCGCGGCAATATTACGCTTTATTCATTACAAACAGGTCAATTAGTAATGTCTCGCTGACATGTATTTGAAACAAACGGTAACAACTCTGTCGCTTACGAATCGGGATGAGCTCGCTGAAATACTCTCCCAATTGTCAGTGTGATAGGCGCAGGTCGCTCGCTCGTACTCACTCATAGCACCAGACAACACCGCTTTCTCCCAACTTCTCATTGGATCGCCACTGTGTTGAAGCGACTATCCTATTTCTGTTTCCCCCAATTAATCTGAAGAAGGACCTAAAGTCCATGCGCGCGCCGTCGTTAACGGCTGCAGTGGGATCGAGTTCTTTGCAATCAAGCGGAACGCCTTCGCTACGACTTTACGATTTTCAGAATGGAAGCTGTGTCATGCAAAATGAGCAACAAGGCAGTTCTGCCGTCGAATCTCTCGCCTTCCGACTCGGCGGAGAAGAATATGGCATCAATATTTTGAAAGTGCAGGAGATCCGCGGTTATGAAGCGGTGACGCGGATTGCCAATGCCCCGGATTTCATCAAGGGCGTGATCAACCTGCGCGGGGTGATCGTGCCGATCATCGACATGCGCATCAAGTTTCAGCTGGGCACGCCCAGCTACGACCAGTTCACGGTCGTCATCATCCTTAACATCGGCGATCGGGTCATCGGTATGGTGGTCGACAGCGTGTCGGATGTCATTACATTGACCAGCGAACAGATCAAGCCGGCACCGGAAATGGGGACCGCACTCAACACCAATTACATCACCGGTCTGGGCACTATCGATGAGCGCATGGTCATCTTGCTGGATATCGACCAGCTCATGTCCTCTGCAGAAATGGGGCTCATCGAGAAACTGGCAGCTTGATTTGTCACTGTACGCAAATTAGTTGACGGGGAAACCCTAAAGCCTATTCATCAACACCTTAGTTTTGGAATCAATAATGTTTTTCACCAATATGAAAATCGGCATGCGCCTTAGCATGGCCTTTGCAGCCGTACTCGTACTGACTTTGTTTCTAACCTTGATCGGAATAATGCGGCTTCAGGATGTTGCAAAAGCCAAGAATGAAATGGATATCGCTATCCATAAAGCGCGGCTCAGCGAGAGGTGGTATGCCGGGAATATCGGGAATGATGGTCTGACTGAAGCCAGACTGAGAGCCACCGATGCCAAGGACGATGAAGAAATCGCTGCCAGAATGAAGGCGAGAAGCGCCGAGATCACTAAGATCCAGGAAGAGCTGAAACCCATGATTCAAAGTGAGGAAGGCAAGAAGATTCTCGCCACCATTGGGGAGCGCCGCAAAGAATATATAGACATTCGAACCCAGGTCTTTGCCATGCGAGACAATCCAGGCAAGGATCCGGCAGCCTTCAAAGCGCTCATTGAGGGCAAGATGAGCCCCGCTATGGCCGCGTATGACAAATCGGTTCAGGACTTGGTTAAACTCCAAGATGGCATTTTCGAAGACGCAAAAGCGGCAGTGGATGAGGCGGTCGATTCGGGTAAAGCATTTCTGATGGTGTGCGGTGGCGTAGCGCTTGCCCTTGGTGCCTTGCTGGCGTGGCTGCTGACGCGCAGTATTACCGTGCCATTGCGTGAAGCGGTGGAAGTCGCTCGCACCGTTGCCGACGGCGATCTCAGCCGCAATGTTGTCGTCGCGTCCAAAGACGAGACTGGCGAACTCATGCAGGCGCTCAAGACGATGAATGAGAACCTGAATAAGATTGTTGCGCAGGTTCGGTCTGGCACAGATACCATCGCGACGGCGTCGAGCCAGATTGCAGCCGGCAACCAAGATTTGTCGTCGCGTACCGAAGAACAAGCCAGCTCGCTGGAAGAGACTGCCTCCTCAATGGAAGAGCTGACTTCGACCGTGAAGCAAAATGCCGACAATGCGCGTCAAGCCAATCAGCTGGCTGCCTCTGCGTCTGACATTGCCGCCAAGGGCGGAACAGTCGTAGGTCAGGTAGTCGGCACCATGGCCTCTATCAATGAGGCATCGAAGAAGATCGTGGACATCATTGGCGTGATCGATGGTATTGCATTTCAAACCAATATATTGGCCTTGAATGCTGCTGTCGAAGCGGCACGAGCTGGCGAACAAGGGCGCGGCTTTGCAGTTGTGGCGAGTGAAGTGCGTAATCTTGCCCAGCGCTCGGCTGCGGCAGCCAAGGAAATCAAAGCTCTCATTAGCGACTCCGTGGACAAAGTCGATATCGGCGCGAAGCTGGTGGATCAGGCAGGAACCACGATGGAAGAGATCGTGGACAGTATCAAGCGCGTGACAGACATCATGAGCGAGATTGCCGCCGCAAGTCAGGAACAGACCGCGGGTATCGAACAGGTCAATCAGGCTATCAGCCAGATGGATCAGGTAACACAGCAGAATGCTGCATTGGTCGAAGAAGCGGCTGCGGCTTCGGAAGCCATGCAAGATCAAGCCGGAAAACTCGCTGAAGTTGTCAGCGTGTTTAAGCTTCATGCCACGCAAGCTGCTGCCGTTGCAGAAGCGCCGAAGAAGACACAATTTTCTGTCACATCGGCGACGCCGTTGAATCAGAAGTCAAGTTCTACTGTATTGGCTGCTTTGCCGCCCCATCGTCCGAACAGGGTTGATCCCGCCACTAATGAAGAGTGGGAGCAGTTTTGACTTGCCTATCTCAATTTGCGAACGCCAAATACTAAACCGTCTTTGGATAGGAAAGCGTTAAAAAAAGGCCGCCCGCATAGGGCGGTTTTTTTATGGATCGTCTTTATAAGGGTGATAGTCTTTCCGTGGAGCGGCGTTGCCGCGGCGAATTGTCAGCTGATTGACGCTGCATAGCTGTCCGCTGCTGCAACGAACCCATCATCTTCTGATTCTACGAATGCGAACAACGACTTATTCAGATCTTTGAACGGGCCGGTCCCGTCGACTTCACTTGCTTCCCTGCCGGACTCCAACGCTATTTTTCAGTCGCCATGGTCACGCGGCTACGATCCGCAAAAAACTGCCATGGCGCTTTCGCTCAGCGTTGCGGTCTGCGGCATGCCAATTACGCAAAAAGCTTCTTCGCTCCGCGGCGCCGGTACTCCGATGCTGTTTGAGAAACACGGATCGAACCCGCCGTCGTCAATATTCGACTGACACCAGGGGGCCGCGAACATTGCAGATGTTATGTCCGCTGTCATGGCCTGCCCTGCCGAGCCATCATTTTTCGACAGTGATGACGTGCGCCTGTATCTTTCCGTTCACAATACCGTTTCCGAACCGAGCGGCAATGGCATTTGCCGCGACGTCGGTCGCTTCGTCCAGCCGCGAGGCATCGCGTGCCTCGATCTCGTTACGCAACGGCGTCCCCTGGCAATAGGCGAACGCGGGCATCCTGGGCGAGTCGGCCCGGCTGCGGGCCGCGAGCGTGGTGAATGCGGGCGTTCGGGTGAAGCTGCCGCCCGCGAGATCACGGGCGACGGCTGCCAGGTCGTGATAGCCGTGCGGTGTGCGCGCCATGAAACGCGGCGGGTCGTCGGGGAACAGGGTTGCGAGGGCTGCCGTCACGATGTCGGCAAATTCATTTTCTTCGATCTTGTCCCAGACGCTGAAAATGAAGGTTCCGCCCGGTTTAAGCACGCGGCGCGCCTCGGAAAACGCCTTCGGCTTGTCCGGGAAGAACATGGCGCCGAACTGGCATACGACGGCATCGAATGCTTCGTCCGGGAAGGGCAGTTGCATCGCATCCGCGAGACACCATTCCACTGGGCGGCTGGTCCCAATGGAAGACGCCATGTCGAGCATCGGCTGGTTCAGGTCGGTGGCGATGATCGCGGCCTGCTCGGGCAACACGGACGCCAGGGCGCGGGTCACGACACCCGTGCCGGCGGCGATCTCCAGCACGCGCGCGAGAGGTCTTGACGCCAGCCGGCGCGCCATGTCGTCGGCGTAAGGCTGGAAGATCAGCGGAACGAGATGGGTTTCATACAGCTTCGGGATGGAGCCGCTGAAGGCTTTGTCGGTGTCGGTGCTGTTCATCGCGACTTCCTTGAGGATGGCTTAGGGGACATTCTTGCTCGCAATCGGCGCTGCGGAAAAAGGCCGGCTGCATCCAGGAGCGCCTAGAGTCATTCCCATCGCTCAAACGCCACTAGATACGCCCTTGCTGAACAGGCTGCGCAGATCTTCACGGCCAAATATCCCGGTTTTGTCCGGAGGTAGGGTGCGCCGTGCGCACCATGCAATTCCGGTGCGCACGGCGCACCCTACCTCCCTGTTTCGCTTTCACGCTCGTGAAAACCGTCGCAATCAGCCGCCCTTCCCGCCCTGCGTCGCCGCCTGCTTGCGAAAGTCCTTGGAATGGATGCCGTGCTTCTTCAACAGCATCTGCAAGTGGGACCGGTTCATGTCACAACGCCTTGCCAGTTCCGCCACCGTGCCGCCGACTTCCTGCAAGCCGCGCTCGAGGAAGGCGCGTTCCGCCTCGTCGCTGGCGGCGCGCTTGGCATCGCTCAGCGAAACGGGAATCGTCATGCCGTTTCCGACTGCCGCGCCATCGGGTGTCGCAGGGAGAGTTGGCCGCGGCCGGATGTCTTCCGGCAGATGCCCCAGATCCGCCACTTCCCCGGCGAGGCAGGAGATCCGGTAGATGAGGTTGCGCAGTTCACGGATGTTGCCCGGGTAGGCATAATTCAACAGAAAGTCACGCAGCCGCGGCGTCATCTTGATCGGGCGGCGCTTGAGCGCCTCGGCCGCTTCGTCGCCGAAGTACTGGACCAGCAGTGGAATCTCGTCGCGGCGCTCGCGCAGCGGCGGCAGCGTCACGTGGATGACGCTGAGCCGGTAGAACAGGTCTTCCCGGAACCTGCCCTCTTCGCTCAGGCGGCGCAAGTTCTTGTTGGTGGCGGCAACGATGCGGGCATCGACGGAAATGGCCTCATCCGATCCGACCCGCTGGATTTCATGGGATTGCAGCACGCGCAGCAGCTTCACCTGCCCGGTCAGCGGCAACTCGCCGATCTCGTCGAGGAAGATGGTGCCCTTGTGCGCGCTTTCGAACTTGCCCTTGCGGTCATTGGCCGCGCCGGTGAAAGCGCCCTTCTTGTGGCCGAAGAGTTCGGATTCAATCAGGCTGTCGGGAATCGCGCCACAGTTGACGGAGATGTAGGGCATGTCGGCGCGCGCACCGTTGGCATGGATGACTTTGGCCATCAGTTCCTTGCCGGTGCCGCTTTCGCCGTCGATCAGGACCGGCAGGTCGGTGGGTGCGGCCTTTTCCGCGATCTCGAGGGCATCGAGCAGTTTCGGGTTGTCGCCGAAGGTCCCCTCGAACGCGAAGCTGCGCTCCAGCAGAGCCTGGCGGCGCGCGCTTGCCGATAGTTCGATCTCAATCGGTTCGGCGGTCGCCGCCTGCACGAAGCGCTCCTTGTGCGACAGCTGCATCACTTCGTCGCGCAGCGCGCCGGTTTGCCGCAGCAGCTTTTCGATTTCCGGCCGCTCCAGGCGCGATGCCCAGCGCAGGGTCGAGCGCAGGATTTCGATCTTTTCGATCAGGCCCGCATAGGACATGGCGGAGCCGCTCTTGATGCCGGGATTGTAGAGTTTCATGCTGCGCTCAATTGTTTCTGGACCAGCTGGTAATACATGCCGCGCCTGCCCACCAGTTCCTCGTGCCGGCCCTGCTCGACCACCGCGCCTTCGTACAGCACGAGGATCTTGTCGGCGCGCATGATGGTGGACAGGCGGTGCGCGATAATGACGGCGGTGCGCCCGCGCAGGATCTCGCTCATGTTGCCGATGATGTTGCTCTCGGATTGGGTATCGAGGGCGGACGTAGCTTCGTCGAACACCAGCAGGCGTGGATCGTGGTAGAGCGCGCGGGCGATGCACAGGCGCTGGATCTGCCCGCCGGACAAGCCCATGCCGCGCTCCCCCACCACCTGTTCGTAACCGAGCGGCATCTTGCTGATGAAGGCATGCGCATCCGCCATCTTCGCCACTTCCTCGATACGGCGCCGATCCGGGCTCTCGTCGCCGCTGGCGATATTTTCCGCAATCGTCCCGGAGAACAGCAGGTTGCTTTGCATGACATAGCCGACCTGGGCGCGGTAGTAATCCTTGTCGATCACGCTCATGTCATAGCCGTCCACGATCACCCTGCCCTCGGTGGGCGGATAAAAGCCGACCAGCATTTTCGCCAGCGTGGTCTTGCCGGAACCGCTGCGGCCGACGATGGCGACCAGCTCACCCGGCTTGATATCGAGGCTGATGTTTTCCAGCACATACGGCGTTTCATTGCCGCCATAGCGGAAATAGATGTTCTCGAGCCGGATCTCGCCCTGCAGGTCGGGCAGCAGCACGCGTGACGGCAAGTCTTCCGGTTTCTGCTCCGGCTCCATTTCGAGCACATCGCCCAGGCGCTCCATGGCGACGATGGCATCGTTCAGGCGGCTCCATAGACTCACCAGCCCCATCAGCGGCGCCAGCACGCTGCCCATCAGGGCGTTGAAGGCGACCAGCTGGCCGATGGTCAATTCATGCGCCAGCACCAGACTGGCGCCGACCCACAGGATGGCCACCGTGGTGGCGGCATTGAGCAGCTGGCCGGCGAAGGTGACAAGAATATTGAAGACTTGCGCCCGGTACTGCACGTCCAGCGCCTTCGCATATTTCTTTTCCCATTTCAGGCGCACCGGCCGTTCGATGCCCATGCCCTTGACCGTTTCCACGCCGCCCAGGGTTTCCATCAGAAAGGCTTTGGCATCGGTGCCGGACGTGAAGGTTTCGCGCGCATAGTTCTTCACTCGCGGCGTCGCGAGCACGGTGAGTGCCAGGATCGGCAGCACGAAGGCGATCAGCACCAGGGTCATCTTCACGTTGTACAGAAACATGATGGTGAAATAGATGAACACCATCAGCAGGTTCAGCAGCGTGGTGACGGTCGATTCCGTGAGGAAGGCGCGGATCGTCAGGTTTTCCTCGAAGCGGGCCAGCACATCGCCCGCCTTGCGCTTGGCGAAGAAGGAAAACGGCAGGGACATGGTGTGCTTGAAGAACTGCGACATCATCGCGAAGTCCATGTTGCGCACCATGAAGTTGGCGAGGAAGGCGCGGATTGCCGTCATCAGCTGGGTGAACAGGTTGGAAATGATGAGGCCGGCGATCAGCAGGTGCAGCAGGCCGACGTTCTGGTGCACGATGACGCCGTCGAGGATGTTCTGGATGATCAGCGGCGGCACGATGCCGAGCATCTGGATCACGAAGGTGGCGAGGAACAGGTGCGCCAGGATTTTCTTGTAAGGCTTGAGGTAAGCCGCGAAGCGGATCCAGGGCGAGCGCGACGCCGCCAGCTGCACCAGGTTCTGGCCGGGCGTGAACACGAGGCAGGTGCCGTTCCAGCCGCGCTCGAATTCTTCCACGCTCATCTTCCTGAACCCGACCGCCGGGTCCGCCACCCACACCTGCTGCTTCGAAATGCCATACACCACGACATAGTGATAGCCCTCCCAGTGCACGATGAAGGGCAGCTCGAAGCCGAGCAATGCTTCATAGGTGCACTGGACACCGCGCGTGATGAAGCCGAGCGCTTCGCCGGCGCGCGCGAGGCTGTCGAGGGTCGCGCCCTGGGTGGTGACGTTCGCCAGTTCGCGCAGCTTGCCGAGGGTCATGGAAATGCCGTAGTGCCGGCACAGCATGGCGAGACAGGCCGCGCCGCAATCCATTTCCTCGGCCTGCTCGACCCAGGCAAAGCGCTTGATCAGCCTTTCGCCGAACTCGGGGTTGGACTTCAGGTCGAGCGTGACCGGCCGCTTGCGCCGTTCCGCGAGTTTCTTTTGCCGCTGCAATTCCCGCTCGATGAAGCGGATGCGGTCTTCCAGCACTTCGCGCAGCTTCGGATTGCGCTCTAGGACCTGGTGCACCGTCTTTTCCGGGATGACCAGCAGCGTGGTATCGGTGCTGGCGATTACGGTCGCCATCTGTTCCTGGCGCATCAGGCACGCCTTCTCGCCGAAAATCTCGCCCTGGCGCAAGGTCGCCAGCGGATATTCCGTACCATCCTCGCGGCGCACCACCCGCACTTCTCCCTGGCGGATCACATACAGCCGGCGATCGTCGCGCGCATCCTGCTGCAGGATTTCCTTGCCGGCCTGCACGCGCTTGACGCCGACACTGCGGATGACTTCCTCCAGCTCGCCCTTGTTCACCTTGCCGCGCAGGTCGAACAGCCGGGTGACGAAGCCGCCGGCCGAGCTGATTGCGACATAGCTGGTGATGAAATCCAGGGCGGCGCGGTTCTGGGCGATCACCGGCGCGATTGCTTCGCGCGCGATGAACAGCAGCTCGGTCTTGACCGAGGCGCGCACCGAGGATTCATGCCAGTGCTCGCGCAGCATGGCGAGCTCGGCGAATACCTCGCCCGCCTTGCGCACGCCCATGCTGATTTCCTTGCCCTGCTCTTCGGTGAAGATGCGGACCGAACCGGACTTGATGACGTACAGTCCGCCGGCGGGTTCGCCGGCATTGCACACCGTATCGCCGAATGCATAAGACTTGGATTGGGCATGCGCGGCCAGCGCCTCGATCTGTTCGCGCGTGAAGGGCGACAGGATTTCCACGGACGCCAGGAAATCGGCAAGGGACTGCGGTTTGGGTGATGCGTCCATGTACTTGTCGGCTGGATGTTCGCCTCTTCCACTTCACGGTGGAGCTTAGGCTGGAAATGGGTTTTGGCGGTTTCAGCATCGCCAATGTTCAACCCATCCCTGGGCTAGCCTCCACCTCGCAGCTTGCAAGCCGCTCGGACCCCGCGGGTACAAGGCTTTCGTTGCGAAAAAGCCGCTGCGCCCCTTGAAGGGGTGGGAACAAGAACGGTGCCAGCATCACTACTTCGCCTCGATGATGTGTTCCTGCGCCCGCGCCATCAGCCAATCCTCGCGCAGCAGGCGCCGCACTTCGGTAGCGGTTTCCTCATCCAGACTGGCCGGATGTTTGCCATTCACCGCAAAGATTTCATAGAAAGACCGGTCGGGAGAAGGAAACGGGCCGAGCAGGTCGCCGGGCTCGGCGTTGAAGATCCTGGCTTCGATATCGGGCTTGAGGGAGCCGCGCAACACCTTGCCGATGACGCCTCCCTGTTCGCGGGTATCGGCCATGGAATGTTCCCGGGCCATCTCGGCAAAGCTGTCAGGGTCATCCTGCAGCACGGCGATCATTTCCTTCGCCTTGTTTTCGGCATCGAGGACGATATGGCTCACCTCGATGCTGTCGAACCTGGGGGAATGCAGCTTGAAGTAGTCTTCCACGGCCTGGTCGCTGCAGACCTGCGCCATCATTTTTTCCTGGTACAGGTTGTCGGTGATGAATGCCTCGAATTCATCGAGGCTGACACCGAGCGCATCGAGGTACTGGTTCATGTCGGCCGCCCGATGCAGTCCCTGCACCCTGCGGAACTGGTCGGCACGGTCCTGTATTTCCTGCGGCGAAACACTGATCCCCTGCTTCTTGGCCACACGCACCGTCAGCTTGTCCCGGACGAGTTGCTCGATCAGGCTGTCGAACTGGCCTGACAATTTCAGCAGCCGGACGAAATCTTCGGTGCCGATGACTTCATCGTCGATTCGAACAATTGCCGTCATTTCACCCGCTCCTCGGGACAGCATGCGCAGGCCGGGACTTTCCTTCATTCACGATGCCGGCTTCCGGGCCAAGAACTGCTTTATCTCCGGAAAATACCTGGCCATCTCGCTCGACCGACCGCGACAAATGCAAACTCAGTATAGTCGTCAATGATTCGCCGAATCGGGCAGCCTGGCTAGATAATTATCAAACTTTGCCGAGGATGAGGGGAAGCAAACGGATGGCAGAAACGTGTCGAAAGGCAATTGTTGCCGTTTCGGAGATAAAGCATTGCCGCTGGCACGGTTTTTCCTTCCCGGCGGAACTGTCACTATACGCCCTGTCTCCTCCACTATCTCCAAGAAGTGGGTTCAGCCCGCTGCCACATGGACAGCGGGCTTTTTTTTGCCTGCCCCCCGGAAACAGCAGCCGCAACCGGCTCTCTTTCCACCCTCGTTTCCGTACACGTTCCCCCCTTCTTTTTGCGGATCCGCTCTTGTGGAATTGCGATCTCGCAAGCGGTTCGACGGAGGGAAATTGCGTTCAAGCGAAGGCCTCGTCGTTCGCTTGAGCACGCTCAAGCTATCGCTTGAATCGGGGAGCAAATCCGGTATTTTGATTTCTAGCCTGTTGTCTTTACCGAGAATTGAAAAGGGATCAAGAAAATGGGGATACTGAGTGTGCAGGATACCGATGATGCCGTCTCCAGCATGATGGCGCTGCGCGGGATCCTGACGTCCGACCTGGAGGATGTGGAGCGCCTGCTGCGCCGGACTCTGCAAATTCCGGGGAATGGCGCGGAGGCTGAAGGCGAAGAAATGGAAGGGGAAAAACCTCTAGAGGTTTACCAGAGGGCGCGAACGACCTTGTTAAGCGGAATCGCCAGCATCGATGAAGTCCTGGCCTGGGTGCACCTGGTCGCGGCCAAGGATCCCGAAGGCAATGAGCTGGACTGCGTCCGCTCGCTGCCTTCGATGACCGTATCGCGACTGAGTTAGCGGTGTCAGTTGATGGAACAAAACCCTCAATCGCGGTCAGGCTGCCGCCGTCCCTATTGCGCGTCGATTCCCTGGTTCAGCCGCTCGGCCTTGGCCAGCAGAGCAGCAACCGATGCCGACTCGATGAGCTCGCTGGCATCCGCTTCCAGTTCATTTCCGTTGTACATCTCGCGGATAGTCAGAAGCAGCTCCATGACGACGCCGTATCGACATGCAGCTTCAACCAATAGTTCGAGTTGTTGAACCCTGACATCGACACGCGCCATTTTTGCCCTGTTGGGAAACTCATCTCTGTTTTGCTTGGTAGGATCTGCCTCGCAAGAGTTCCGCTGAGCGCGCAAGTTTTTTTACTGCCTGCGCGAGATCTGGCTGATTCGCGAGGTTCTTGTTTTCGCGGCATGCCGGCCGGTCCTGATCGGGAAACCGCTTGCCTCGGGAGAGCGGCAAGGGCTACTCCTCCTCCTCGTCCGGCAGCTTCAGGCGGCCAGTGTGGAAATCGTATTCGTACGCTTCTCCATAGCGCCCCCATTCGATGGCGACTTCCAGCACGCGCTTGGCTTCATCCGCCTTCATGAATTCTTCCAGCAATTGCAGGAACGGCTCTTCGGGCAGGCTGCCGGCTGGATCCTGTTCCAGGGCCTGGCGGATGTGCGCTGCCAGCGGCACATGGGTCAGCAATTGCTGGCCGAAGATTTCCTGCTTGAGCGCCTGATGCGCTTCCGCATACCGCTGGCCGAGCGGAGTCAGCGTGATATCCCCTTTTTCCACCTGCGCCAGCCCGAGCAGGGCCAGCGCTTCGCATGCCGGGAACAATTCCTCGTCCGACAGCTCCGCTTCCTCCGCCAGCCGCGGCAGGTCGGCGTGGCCACCGAAGGGCTCGTCGGCCAGCAATTCGAGCACGCCTTCGAGGCGGCTGATATCCGTCTCCGGCAGGCGGTAGCCCAGGTGCGTCTCCGGGACGGCGCTGCCGGCGGCTTCCACCACGGGACGCATCGTCATCAGACCGTAGACCTCGTCGACCAGGGCCCGGACCTCGATCGAATCGACGTCGCGCGGCCGCGGCAACTCGACCCTGACTTCGTTGTGCACCCGGCCCGGACTGCTGGAGAGGATGATGATGCGGTCCGCCATCATGACCGCTTCTTCGATATTGTGGGAGACGATCAGCATGCCCCGGGTCGGCATCCGCTTGCTCTCCCATAATTCCAGGATGTCGTCGCGCAGGGTCTCGCCGGTCAGCACATCCAGCGCGGAAAAGGCTTCATCCATCAAGAGCACGTCGGGATCGGTCACCAGCGCGCGCGCAATGCCCACCCGCTGCCGCATGCCCCCCGACAGCTCGCGCGGCAAGGCGCCGCCGAACCCGGCCAGGCCCATCAGTTCCAGCATCGCATCGGCACGCCTGGCGCGCTCTTCCGGTGGCACGCCTTGCGCTTCCAGCCCGAGTTCCACGTTCTGCTGCACGGTCAGCCAGGGAAACAGGGCAAAGGACTGGAACACCATCGCAATTCCGGCTGCCGGCCCGTAGATGGCCTGGCCGCGATAGACCGCGCGGCCCGCATCGGCCGGGATCAGGCCGGCCATGATGCGCAAGAGCGTGGACTTGCCCGAACCCGACTTGCCGAGCAGCGCAACGATCTCGCCTTCGGCGAGGGAAAAGTCGACATGGTCGAGCACCGTGCGCGGCGCGCCGTCGGCGGCACGGAAGGATTTCGACACGCCTTTCAATTCAATCAGGACCTTGGGGGTCACGATGCCTCCTCAACGGCTGCGGTCTTCTGCCAGCAGATAAAGCTTGCGCCAGAAAAACCGGTTCAACAACATGACGAAGATGCACATCACGCCGATGCCGAGCGCGATGCGGTGGAAATCGCCGGCATCGGTCATTTCCCGGATGTAGCTGCCCAGGCCGGCGGCAACCAGCGTCGTCTTGCCCCAGGTTACGTACTCAGCCACGATGCTGGCATTCCACGAGCCGCCGCTGGCGGTGATCGCCCCGGTGACATAGCTCGGAAACACCGCCGGCAGGTAGACCCGCTTCCATTTCAGCCAGCCTTTCAGGCCGAGATTGTCGGCCGCCAGCCGCAGCTCGCTCGGGATGGTCGATGCGCCAGCCACCACGTTGAACAGGATGTACCACTGGGTGCCGAACACCATGAGCGGACTGAGCCAGATATCGGGATTGAGCTTCAGGCGCGCCAGCGCGTACACCACCAGCGGGAACAACAGGTTGACCGGAAAGGCGGCGAGGAATTGCGCCACCGCCTGCACCCGCTGCGAATATTGCGGACGCAGGCCGAGCCAGACGGCAATCGGCACCCACACCACCGACGCCAGGGCGATCAGCAGCAGCACCCGCAGCAGCGTGATCATGCCGAGTACGATCACGTGCACCACTTCAGCCCAGCCGACATCGGCATGCACGAAGATCGCCAGCCGGTACAGCGCCAGCACGGCGGCGGCTGCCAGCAGCCCATCCCAGGCGCGCGCCCAGAATGGATGCGGCGCGCGTGGCGCCGTCCCGGGCGCGGTGCCGTCGGTGCGGCGGCCGAACCAGCCGAGGGCGCCGCGCAGCATGGCCCAGAAGCGGTCGGCGAGCGCACGGAACCAGCGGCTGCGGTGGCCCCAGTCCAGCAGCCAGGAGCGCTGCGCCGTATCACCCTGGGTTTCCTCAAAGCGGAACTTGTCCGCCCAGGCGAGCAAGGGCCGGAAGAACAGCTGGTCATACAGCAGGATCCCGGCAAGCATGGCGCCGATCGCCCAGGCGATCGCGGTGCCATTCCTGTCCTCGATCGCCACCGCGATATAGGCGCCGATGCCCGGCAGCTTGATGTCCTGCCCGGCCACCGAAATCGCTTCGGCCGCGACCAGGAAGAACCAGCCGCCGGACATCGACATCATCATGTTCCACAGCAGCCCCGGCATGGCGAACGGCAGTTCCAGCCGCCAGAAGCGCTGCCAGGCCGAGAGGCGGAAGATGCGGGCCGCTTCGCTGAGTTCCGGCGGCACGGTGCGGATCGACTGGTACAGGCTGAAGGCCATGTTCCAGGCCTGGGAAGTAAAGATAGCGAAGATCGCCGCGCATTCCACGCCCAGCACGTTGCCGGGAAACAGCGCGATGAAAGGCGCGATCGCGATCGCCTGAAAGCCGAGGATGGGCACCGACTGCAGAATGTCCAGCAGCGGGATCAGCGCTTTTTCCGCAGCCCGGTATTTCGCCGCAACGGCAGCGAAGATGAAGCTGAACAGGAGCGCGAAGCCGAGCGCCGTGAACATGCGCAGGATGGTGCGCAGCAGATAGTAAGGCAGGTTCTCCGGAGCGAGAGAGATCGGCGTCGGCACGCCGATCACGAAAGGCCGGCTCATCTGCATTGCGCCATAGGCGAGCGCGACCAGCACGCCAAGCACCAGCGGCAGCAGTATCCAGTCCCAGCGGTTGGGGGCGGTGCGCAGCAGGGAATGACCCGGCTGCCGGGGCATCGTCACTTCGGACATCTGCATATCCCTTTCGGGGACGATCCGGTTCTTCGCGGGAACCGTTGTCGGACGCTCAGTCTCGCAGGCACGGACGCTTTGTGCCGGGAGCTTGCGCATGCAGCCGTCGGCAAGCCTGCGCCGTGGCGGCGGTGTGTGGCCCGATCGAATAAGGAAGTGGGGGAAAGAACGGGCGCGATCCGGCCGAGCCCGATGCCACCACCTGCCATTGCGGCAAGGCAGCGGCAGGAAGGAACCTGCTGATTACCTTGTTCGCGTTCCGCCGATACAAGATCGACAACTGGAACCGTCCATCAAAAAACTCCGTTGAAATAAGCTGCGGATTCTACACCCGGGGTGTCGCCCGAAACAGGGATCGAGACGACAAGTACGAAAAAATCTGCGGTGAACGGTGCATCTTGCCTCGTCAACATGAACGCTTGCGCATCGCGTGCTTCTGCATCAGGCCGTCAGGCCAGCAGAGCGGCCACCAGATCCTTCTTCCTGTCTTCGACGGGCCCGTCGAATTGCAGCGCCGCCTCGACATGGTTCAGGTGTTCCAGCATCACTTGCACTGCGGCGTCGGCATCGCCCGTCTTCGCCGCCTTCAGGAAACGCACATGCTCGTCGGAAGAGCAAGCCGCGTCCCGCTCCGACTGGTACAGCATGGTGATCAGGGAACTGCGGCCGACCAGTTCGCTCAGGATATCCTTCAATACCTGGTTGCCGACCACGTCGGCCAGCAACAGGTGGAAATCGCCGAGCAGGCGGGAACGCACTTGCGAGTCGTCGCCCGAGAGCGCGGCATGCTCGGCCTTCAGATGGGCTTCCAGCTTGCGGTAGTCCGCGGGGCGGGCCGTGGCAACGAACTCGCGCGCCAGCGCCGCTTCGATGATGCGGCGCACGGCAAAGATCTCGCGCGCCTCGGCTTCGCCCGGCTGGCTCACGAAGGCGCCCTTGTCCGGAATGATGTCGATCAGCTTGTCCTTGGACAAGATCAGCAGGGCGGCGCGGATCTTGGTGCGGCTCACGGAATACAGGCGACTCAGCGCTTCTTCGCGCAACTTCGTTCCGGGCGGCAGCTTGCGCGCCGCGATGGCGGCGGCGATATCCTCCGCGATCTCTTTCGAGCTCCCCGGCTTGTCTTCTGAATCCGGCTTAGCCATACCAGCAAAATTCCTTTCAAACTTTCCGCAGCATGACGGCAAAGGCAGTCATCATACTCCGCCATGATGCCTGTCGAAGCCACTTTTCGACGCGCACACGGTCGTTATTGTATACAATAATTGGATACGATATTAGAATCCAATTTACCGAATCACTCTCTTGACGGAGCGCATATGGATGGCGACAACTCGCGCGGCACACTGATCATGCAATGGGCGGACGAACTCGCCCGCCACAGCGAATCCCCGGACTGGCTCACCCGAACCTATCTCACCAATGCCCATCACGGCGCCGCCGCCACGCTCACTGCCTGGATGCAGGAAGCAGGGATGATCGTGCGGCGCGATGCCGCAGGCAATGTCATCGGCCGCTACGAAGGCCTGACGCCGGATGCGCCCGCGCTCCTGACCGGCTCCCATTTCGACACCGTGCGCAACGCCGGCAAATACGACGGCAATCTCGGCATCCTCCTGCCGATCGCCTGCATCCGCGACTGGCACCGCCAGGGCAAGCGCTTTCCGTTCGCCATCGAAGTCATCGGCTTCGCCGAGGAAGAAGGCGTGCGCTTCAAGGCCACCCTGCTCGGCAGCCGCGCGATCGCCGGCACCTTCGATAACACCGTGCTGGACAAGCGCGACGATCAGGGCAAGACGATGCGCGAAGTGATGCGCGAAGCCGGTTTCGATCCGGCCGGGTTGCCGCAAGCTGCGCACAAGCCGGAAAACGTGCTGGCCTTCATGGAAGTGCATATCGAACAGGGACCGGTGCTGCTCGACGAAAACCTGCCGGTCGGCGTGGTCACCGCAATTTCCGGCGCTTCGCGCTTCCTGGTCACCGCGACCGGCCTCGCCGGCCACGCGGGCACGGTGCCGATGGGATTGCGGCGCGACGCGGCGATGACGGCCGCCGAAATCGGCCTCTACATCGAAAAGCGCTGTTCCGGCATTCCCGGGCTGGTCGGCACCGTCGGCCAATTCGATGTGCCGAACGGCGCTGCCAACGTGGTGCCGGGCAAGGCCGTATTCACCATCGACGTCCGGGCCGAAACCGACAACGTTCGCCTGGCTGCGGTGCGCGACGTGCTGGCGGAAATGCAGAACATCGCCGCGCGCCGCAAGGTCGCACTCGACATCAATCCCACCCACGAAGCGAAGAGTGTGCCTTGCGCACCCTGGCTGCAGGAGCAGCTGGGCAAGGCGATCGGCAGCTTCGGCCTGCCAGTGCGGCACCTGCCTTCCGGTGCCGGGCACGATGCGATGGCGATCGCGTCCATCACCGATGTCGCGATGCTGTTCGTACGCTGCGGCAACGGCGGCATCAGCCACCATCCGGACGAGACCATGACGGCGGAAGACGCGCAGATCGCTGCGAATGTGTTCAGCCGCTTTGTCGAGCATTTTGCGGCGAAGCGTTAAAGCCGCAACCGTACCAAACCATCAATATCAACCAGACACTCGGGAACAACAATGACCACCATCCTCATCGACGGCTTCACCCTCACTGCGGAACAAGTGATCCAGATCGCCCGCGACCCAAGCGTGAAAGTCGGGCTGGCGCAATCCTCGCGCGATGCGCTCAAGCAAAGCCGCGACTACATCGAAGCGACCTGGATGCATGACGAAGCGCCGATGATGTACAGCTTCAACACCGGCGTCGGCCTGCTCAAGGACACCCGCATCAAGGTCGAGAACATCGAACTGTTCCAGACTCAGATGATCAAGGCCCACGCCGCCGGCATGGGCGAGCCGTTCCCGGAAGAAGTCAGCCGCGCCACCATGCTCCTGCGCGCCAACGCCTTCGCTTCCAACTATTCCGCGCCACGCGCGGAAGTAGTGGATCGCCTGCTCGCCTTCCTGAATGCCGGCATCCATCCGATCATGCCGCAGAAGGGTTCGGTCGGCGCGTCCGGCGACCTGGCGCCGCTGGCTTACCTGGGCGCGGCGCTGGCTGGCTTCGAAGAAGCCGAGGTGATGTACAAGGGCAAGCGCATGAGCGCGCCGCAGGCGATCACCGAAGCCAGGATCGGCCCGGTCAAGTTCGAGCTCAAGGCCAAGGATGCCTCGGCCATCATCAATGGCTGCACCGTGTCGCTCGCGGTCGCGGTGCTCGCCGCACATGATGCGCGCAACCTGCTGTCGGATGCCTGCCTGTCGCTCGGCCTGACGCTGGAAGCGATGCGCGCGGAAATGTCGGCCTTCGACGACCGCATCCAGCAGGCGCGTCCCCATGCCGGCCAGATCAAGACCGCGGCGATCATCCGCAAGCTGTTGAAGGGTTCGACCCGCACCACGCATGAAGCGCGTGCCGTGCAATTCCCGGAAGAACTGCGCCGCACCGACATCCCCTACACGCCGCGCATCCAGGACGTCTATTCGCTGCGCTGCTCGCCGCAGGTGTACGGCCCGGTGTTCGACGCGCTCGATTACATCGATACCATCGTCGGCCGGGAAATCAATTCCGCCACTGACAACCCGCTGATCTTTTCCAAGGAAGGCGGCGGCTTCGAGATCATCTCCGGCGGCAATTTCCACGGCCAGTACCTGGCGCAGGCGATGGACTTGCTGGCAATGGCCGTTACCGACCTCGGTAGCATCTGCGAGCGACGCATTGCCCGCCTGATCGACCCGACCCTGTCCTGGGGCCTGCCGCGCAACCTGATGAGCGGCATCCGCGGCGTCAACACCGGCTATCCCGTGGTGCAATGCTCGATGAGCGCGCTGGTGATGGAAAACCGCACCCTCTGCATGCCGGGCAGCGTCGACAGCATCCCGGCCAAGGGTAACAGCGAAGACCACATCTCGAACTCGACCTGGTGCTCGCGCAAGGCAGCGACCATCGTTGCCAACACCCAGTACATCATCGGCGTCGAGATGCTGTTCGCCGCACAGGCCCTGACCATGACCGAGTCCCTGCTGCCGGGCTTCGTGCTCGGGGAAGGCACGCAGGCCGCCTACGATGAAGTACGGCGCCAGATCCCGGCCTGCCTCGACGGCGACCGCTGGTTCCACAACGACATCCAGGTGGCACGATCCTTCGTCACCAGCGGCTCGGTGCGCGCTGCGGTGGAGAAGAAGATCGGCAAGTTCGCCTGATCGATCCCTGCAGGACCATTAGTTCCGGCACGGAAGAGCAAAGCGGGTGCGGGGATCGGGTCCCTGCACCCGCTTTTTCATTCAGGCACCTTGTTAAACGGCAGGAACCGGGGCACGCCATACGGACTGTGCCAATACTTGGGCAGTCGCGACACCGGTGTACACCACGTGGCCAAGGCTATAGATCAGCGCTTGTCGCTGCCACTTTCCGTCACGGACTTCATTGCTTCCTTCGCAGCCATCTGCAAAACGTCCGGGAAGGTCTTCAGGTTTTCGCTGAAGAAGCGCCGCTCCGTCGGCTGCAGCGTCGTCAACAGCCTTGCGAGCTGTTCCACAGCGAAATAAGCTTCCTTGCACAAGCCTTGCTCATGCACTGAATACCAGGCGAATTCCAGCAGCAGATTGGCAAGCTGCAGCGGACCATAAATGGCACGGCCAGCCTCATGCTCTTCCAGAGCAAAAGCTGCGACACGAGACCAATCGACATAGCCCTTCGCCGGAGAGAATGGTGCATGGAAAGGGCGTGTCGCATCCAGGACCTGCCTCACTGTCAGCGGCGACTGTGCGCGAAAGTCTTCCACGGCGATTTTCTGCTTTCCGATCCGACAACAGCCGCGCACGATCCGCAACAGGAAAATCGTATTCCAAGCCGAATCCCCGCCGACACCAAATCGATCGCAGATCCACTCCGACAGGCCTAGCCAGCGCAATGCCTGCGTCTGGACTGCCTCTGCACTCTGCCCTTGCGGCATTTCGATCAATCCGTTCTGCCAGCATAGCCATAGCGTCAGGCCGATGTTGGCGGCGACATCCTGCGCGGCCTCGATCGAATCAGCCTCATAAGCTGCCTGGAGCGCTTCCGAAAAACCGGATATCGCCTGGGCCGCGGACTGTACCCGCTCATCCCGATCGGCGCGCCGCTGATTCAAGGCCGTGGCTTTATGCAGCAGCGCTCGAAGATTGAGATACTCGAAGCGTACTCGAGGGTTATAGCGAATGACTAGGCACAGCTCCGAATCTGCCGTGAGACGGTCCAGTTCGGCATGGGCAGCAACCAGCTTGCCGCGGTTATACGAATTCCATCCGCGCGCGATGTGCGCCATCGCGGCAAGAGTTGGCATCGACGCGGACACTTCGGACCTCCCGAGATGCCGGCCGAGGCGATCAAGGGCCTGCTCGCTACGCTCCAGGACACCTTGCTTGCGCCATGCAAGGCTTTCCTTCAATACCGACAGCGCTGCCTGGAAATCGTCTTGCGCGGACTGCTGCGCTGCGCGGAAGCTGTCCGCCACATTGGCTTCCGACACAATCGGGAAGCCATCCCGTGCCACCCGCATCGCGTGGGTCAGATGGTTCCAATAAGTGACATCCTGCATCGCATAGCTGACCGGGTCGGGCCTCCTCCGTTCTGCCGGGTCGCGACCCAGAAACCTGGCTATAGCGGACAAGTCTGCATCCTTGCCGCTGACCTGGATTCGCAACCGTCCCGCACTGGCTGCGTCCATCCAGAATGGGCCTTGACTGCGCCGCATTGGAGAGAGCAGCGCAGGCGTACGCGTACGGTCATGGCCCCACCCGATCGCGACTCCCCATGCTGCAAAATCCGCAAAGGCCCGGGAGACCAGCATGCGCAGATTGGCATTACCCGGAAAGCGCGCCAGTACCGCCGATGCCGGCACGCTGGAATTGTCAGTTCGCTGTGCATAAAAGACGGCGAGAAGCAGCCAGAGCGACTGGTATCGAGCAGGTCTGCCGTTCACCCGGCATGGGGGCAAGAGGTCGATCTTGATGGAAGACATCATCACTATGGCAATGGCAAGTCCGAATTCGAGCAGCTTGTGATGTTACAGTGGTTACGCTTCGGTGGTTGGCCGGTTGCGGTTCGCGTTCTATCCTTTCCGTCGCATTAAGCTCAAGCGCTTCGTCCTATGGAACAGCATTTTTGAAAGGGAATGACATGCAACGAATAATTCGGCTCTTGCTTGCAATGGCTGCCACTGGCATCACACTGTTTGCCTCGACCGCCAATGCGGACGGCGTAGCGGCGAAACATCGTGTTGATATCGCAGCCATATTCGACAAGGCGCATGTGCAAGGCACCTTTGTCCTCTTGGACGCGCAGACAGGACACTACCTGCGTCATAACCGGGAACGGGCGAGGACGAGGTTTCTGCCCGCGTCCACCTACAAGATCCCGAATTCCCTGATCGCACTGGAATCCGGAGTCGCCACCGGGCCGGAGTTCGCGCTCAGCCGAAACGAGGCGGTCGCTCCTCGCCAGCCGTGGTGGCCGGCCGCCTGGAACCGGGACCACACCCTACGGACGGCGCTGAAGGACTCGGTCGTCTGGTACTACCAGGAACTTGCACGACGCATCGGACCGGAGCGCATGCAGTCATATGTCGACCAGTTCGGATATGGCAACCGCAACATATCCGGCGGCATTGACCGGTTCTGGCTCACCGGCGCCCTGCGCATTTCCGCCGATGAGCAAGTCGATTTCTTACGGCGCTTCTATTTCGGGAAACTGGGCGTGTCCGAACGCACAACCCGCATCGTCAAGGACATGCTGGTGCTGGAAGAAACCCCTTCGTACCGACTCAGCGGCAAGACCGGATGGGCCGGATTAGGTGATCCTTCCGCACCGCAGGTCGGATGGCTTGTCGGCTATCTGGAGCGGGAGGGACAGGTGCATTTCTTTGCCACCAATGTGGAGATCAGGAATAACGAAGATGCTGCTGCACGCCTTTCGATCACGAAGGCCATCCTGCACGACCTGGGACTGATGTAAAGCGGATATCGCAGCAGGCTCGCCGCACGGTGGCCGCTGATGCGATTTCGACTTCACCACATGCCATCGGCACACGGCCTTGCGTTTGTCGCCATGTCGGACAATGCGCGGTCCGGCAACGGCTACTGCGCCACCTGCCAGCCGCCGCCCAGCGCCTGGATCAGGGCAATCGCGGCTGCCTGGCGGTTGGCCTGGACCTGCACCAGGGCGCGCCGTGCGGACAGCGCCGTCACTTGGGCGGTGACGACATCGGTGTACACCACCTGGCCGGCGCTATAGCGGTTCAGCATCTGCGCTTCCGCCTCGTCGGCTGCGCGCGACGCCTCGCGCCGCAATTCCTCCTGCCGTGCCAGCGTCTGGATGGCAGCCAGCTGGTCTTCCACACCCTGGAATGCGGTGAGCACGGTCTGCCGGTAGATAGCGACGGCCTGCTCGTGCGCAGCCCGCGCGCCTGCCACCCGCGCCCGAGTGGCGCCGGCATCGAACAGCGTCTGCGCCGCGGACAGCCCCAGCGACCACAGGCTGGTCGGCGCCGAGAACAGGTCGGCGACGCGGCTGGCCGTGCTGCCGTAGGAAGCGCTCAGGAGGAAACTCGGGTAATACGCGGCCTGGGCAATGCCGATGTTCTCGTTGGCCACGGCCACGCGGCGCTCGGCGGCCGCGATATCGGGCCGCCGCTGCAACAGCGCGGAAGGCAGGCCGACCGGCACCTGCGGCACCGAAATATTCCATGCGGCAGGCGCGAGCGTGAAATCGCCCGGCGCCTTCCCGACCAATACCGCGATGGCATGCTCGAGCTGGGCGCGCTGGCGGGATACGTCTTCATAGTCGGCCTGCGCACTCGCCAGCTGGGTCTGCGACTGCAACAGATCGGTCTTCGGCGCAATGCCGGCGTTGTAGCGATTCCGCGTGATCTGCAATACCCGCTGGTAGCCGGCGATGGTGTCGCGCAGGAGGGTCAGTTGTGCATCAGCCGCACGCAGCGAAAAATAATTCAGTGCGAGTTCTCCCTGCGCCGACAGGCGGGCTGACGCGAGATCGGCTTCGCTTGCCTGGGCGCTGGCGCCGGCGCTCGCAACGGCGCGATGCAGCCGGCCCCAGACGTCGGGTTCCCAACTGCCGCCTATGCTCGCCTGGTAACTGGTGCCGCTGCGGCTGCTCGCCGTTGCCGTGCCGGTGCCGCCACGGGTGCCCGAGCGGCTGGCATCCGCATTCAGCGACACTTCCGGGAACAGCGCCGCGCGCTGCTGTCCGACCAGCGCGCGCGCCTGCGCATACGCGGCGGCGGCGGCGGCGACATTCTGGTTGGAGACTTCGACGGCAGCCGCCAGCTCGTTCAATGCCGGGTCGCCAAACAGCGTCCACCATTCGCCGCGGTCGAATGCATCCGCGGGCGCAGCCTGCACCCATCCCTGGGCTTCCTTGAAGGCGGCCGGCACGGCAGCTGCGGGCTGCTGGTATTGCGGGCCAACGGCACAACCGGCCATGCCGCACAGGCAGAGGGCCAGCACCAGGGACCGTGGACGCAGGGACAGGGATGCAGGCAAGCGCAGGGATCGATTCATGGAGTCTGTAAGCCTTCGGCCGCGTTGCGGCTCAATTGTTGTTCGCTCGGGCTGCGCCGGCGCAGCTTGTCGAGCAGGAGATAGACGACCGGCGTGGTGAGCAGTGTCAGGACCTGGCTGGCGATCAGGCCGCCGATGATGGCGATGCCGAGCGGCCGGCGCAGCTCGGAACCCTCGCCGAAGCCGATCGCCAGCGGCAGCGCGCCGAGGGCGGCCGCCAGCGTGGTCATGAGAATGGGGCGAAAACGCAGCAGGCAGGCTTCGCGCACGGCTTCAAAGGGAGACAGGCCGCGCGCGCGCTCCGCCTGCAGCGCGAAATCGATGATCAGGATCGCATTCTTTTTCACGATGCCGATCAGCAGGAATACGCCGATCAGGGCAATGATCGAGAATTCCATCTTGAACAGCAGCAGCGCAAGCACCGCACCGACGCCGGCCGACGGCAAGGTCGACAGCACTGTCACCGGGTGCACCAGGCTTTCGTACAGCACGCCGAGCACGATGTAGATCACCACCAGGGCGGCGGCGATCAGCAGCGGCTGCTGGCCCTGCGATTCCTGGTAGCTGCGCGCCGTGCCGGCAAAGCTGCCGCGCACATTGGTCGGCATGGCGATCGCAGCTTCCGCTTCGCGCACTGCCGCCTGGGCATCGCTCAGCGTCGCGCCTTCGGCCAGGTTGAAGGAGATGGTGGTGGACAGCTCGCCGTCCTCATGGCTGATCGAACTCGAGGTGGAACTCTCGGCGAAGCGGGCGAAGGCGGACAGCGGCACCATGGTAGTCGGCGCGGTGCTCAGGGCCTGCCCGCTCGACTGGTCGCGCAGGCCGGGATTGATGACGGCATTGCCGCTCGCGGCCGCGGTACCGCTGGTGCTGCCGGTGCTGTTCGCGCCAGTGGTGCTGGACACCACCGCGCTGGAGCCGGTGCCGGTTGCAGAGTTGGCTGCCGCTCCAGTGGCCGCGCCGGCCGTGCCGCTTCCCGTCGGGCCGGTGGCGGCAGTGCCCTTGGCCGGGACATACACATCGTTCAGGGATTCCGGGCTGCGCGCATACTTCGGCGCGACTTCCATGATCACGTGGTACTGGTTGAGCTCGTCGTAAATCGTCGCCACCTGGCGCTGTCCGAAGCTGTTGTAGAGCGCATTGTCGACGTCGCGCGCGCTCAGGCCCAGCCGCGCCGCCGCATTGCGGTCGACGGTGACGAAGGTTTCGACGCCGCTGTCTTCCTGGTCGGTGTCGACATCGACCAGCGCACTCTGCTGCTTCATCGCATCGGCCAGCTTCAGCGCCCAGGTCTTGAGGTCCGCGCTGCTGTCGCTCTTGAGCGTGTACTGGTAGGTGGAATTGCTCTGGCGTGAACCCATGCGCACACCCTGCACCGGGTTCAGGAACAGGCTCACGCCCGATATGCGGGCAAGTTGCGGCCGCAGGCGCGCGATCACCGCCTGTCCGCTCTCCTTGCGCTGGTCAAGCGGCTTCAGGTTGATGAACAGGAAGCCGCCGCCGGCGCGGCTGCCGCCGGTGAAGCCCACGACGGTGTCGACCGCCGGATCGCGATGAATGATGTCGACCATCTGGCGCAACTTGCCCTGCATCGCCTGGAAGGAAATGCTGCGGTCGGCACGCAGGCCGCCGCTCAGCTGGCCGGTATCCTGTTGCGGGAAGAAACCCTTGGGCGCGGCAATGAAGAGATAGACGTTCAGGCCGACCACCGCGACGAGGATGAACAGCACCAGCCAGCGATGATGCAAGGCCCAGTCCAGGCTGTGCTCGTAGCTGCGCTGCACCCGGCCGAAGCTGCGCTCGAAGAAGCGCGCCACGCGGCCGGGCCGGCGTGCCTCGTTGCCCTCGCCGCCGCGCTTGAGCAGCCAGGCGCACATCATCGGCGTGGTGGTGAGTGAAATCACCATCGAGATCAGGACCGCCGCCGACAGGGTCACCGCGAATTCGCGGAACAGCCGGCCGACCTGCCCGCCCATGAACAGCAGCGGAATGAAGACCGCCACCAGCGACAGGCTGATCGACAGCACGGTGAAGCCGACCTCGCGCGCGCCGAGCAGAGCGGCGCGGAAGCGATCCATGCCCTGCTCGATGTGGCGGCTGGTGTTCTCCAGCACCACGATTGCGTCGTCGACCACGAAGCCGGTCGCCACCGTCAGCGCCATCAGGCTGAAATTATTGAGGCTGAAGCCGAGCAGGTACATCACGCCGAAGGTGGCCAGCAGCGATACCACCGTCGCCACCGCCGGCACGATGGTCGCGCGCAGGCTGCGCAGGAATACGCTCACCACCAGCACCACCAGCGCCACCGAGATCAGCAGGGTGACTTCGATTTCATGCAGGGAAGCACGAATCGAATTGGTGCGGTCGGACGCCACGCGCAGCTGCACATCCTGCGGCAGCTGCGCCTGCAGTTCCGGCAGCAGCGCGCGCACGCCATCCACAGTCTCGATCACGTTCGCACCCGGCTGCTGGGTGACCAGCACGATCACCGCCGGCTCGCCATTGAACAAGCCGAGGGTATGCGTGTCTTCCACCCCGTCGACCACTTCCGCCACATCGGCCAGACGGACCGGCGCGCCGTTGCGCCATGCCACCACCAGCCCGCGGTAATCCGCGGCGCGCGGGCGGCCGCTACCGGCGCCCGCCTGGGTATAGATCTGCAGCCGGCGCCCGTTGCCTTCGAGCGCGCCCTTGGGCCGGTTCGCAGTGCTTGCCTGGATCGCGGCGCGCACGTCTTCCATGCTCAGGCCATAGCTGTTGAGTGCAAAGGGAATCATTTCCACCCGCACCGCCGGCAGCGAGCCGCCACCGATCTCGACATCGCCCACGCCCGGCACCTGTGCAAGTTTCTGCTGCACCAGATTCGACACTTCCTCGTACACCTGCCCGGGCGAGCGCGTCTTCGACGTGAGCGCAAGAATGATCACGGGCGCAGCGGCGGGATTCACCTTACGGTAAGTCGGATTGCTTTTCAGGGTGGCCGGCAGGTCGGCGCGGCTGGCGTTGATGGCTGCCTGCACCTCGCGCGCGGCGGCATCGATCTGGCGGCTGAAGTCGAATTGTAGGCTGATGCGGGTCGAACCGGTGCCGCTGCTCGACGTCATTTCATTCACGCCCGCAATCACCCCCAGCCGCCGCTCCAGCGGCGTGGCCACGCTGGTCGCCATGGTTTCCGGGCTGGCGCCGGGCAGCGATGCGCTGACCGAGATGACGGGGAAATCGACCTGGGGCAGCGGCGATACCGGCAGCACGAAGAAGCCGGCAATGCCGGCCAGCGCGAGGCCGATGGTCAGCAGCACCGTGGCCACCGGCCGTCGGATGAAGGGTCCGGACAGGTTCACTGTGCCACTCCGCTTTCCAGCCTGCCCGCCCGGCGCCGCGTCAGGCGGTCGAAGGCGAGATAGATCACCGGCGTGGTGAACAGGGTCAGCATCTGGCTGACGATCAGTCCGCCGAAGATGGCCAGGCCAAGCGGCCGCCGCAGTTCCGCGCCCTCGCCCCAGCCCAGCATCAGCGGCACCGCGGCGAACAGGGCGGCGAAGGTGGTCATCAGGATCGGCCGGAAGCGCAGCAGCGCCGCCTGGTGGATGGCTTCGCGCGGCGACTTGCCTTCATTGCGCTCGGCATCGATGGCGAAGTCGATCATCATGATGGCATTCTTTTTCACAATGCCGATCAGCAGGATGATGCCGATGATGCCGATCACGCCCAGGCCCTGCCCGCTGACCATCAGCGCCAGCAAGGCGCCGACGCCGGCCGACGGCAGGGTCGACAGGATCGTCACCGGGTGGATGTAGCTTTCGTACAGCACGCCGAGCACGATATACACGCATACCACAGCGGCGAGGATCAGCCACAGCTGGTTGGTCAGCGACGCCTGGTAGGCACCGGCGGCGCCGAGGAAGGTCAGGGACACGCTGGAGGGCATGCCGATGTCTTTCGCCGCCTGGCGGATCGCATCGACGGCATTGCCAAGCGACACGCCGGGTGCGGTGTCGAAGCCGAGCGTGGTCGCCGGATACTGCGCCACGTGCGTGATCTGCAGCGGCGCCGGGCGTTCGCTGATGTTGGCCAGCGCCGACAGCGGCGTCGCCTTGCCGGAGCCGGTGCGCAGCGGCAGCAGCCCGAGCGATTCCGGAGTGGTCAGCAGATCCGGGCGGGCTTCGAGGATCACGCGGTACTGGTTGGTTTCGGTAAAGATGGTGGACACGATGCGCTGGCCGAAGGCGCTGTAGAGCGCATCGTCGATCGAGGCTGCAGTGACCGATAGCCTCGAAGCGGTATCGCGGTCGATGTTGACATAGGCAGCCAGCCCGGTCGCGCCGGCATCCGACACCACGTTGCGCAACTGCGGGACGGCGCGCAGGTGCTGCGCCAGCTTGTCGGCCCATTGCACCACAGTCGCATTGTCGGCACCTTCGAGCGAGACCCGGTACTGGGTCGGACCGGATTCGGCATCGATGGTGAGGTCCTGGGTCGGCTGGAGATACATCGTCAGGCCCGGGATGTGGCCGACGCGCTCGCGCAGCCGGTCCATGGTTTCCTGCTGCGAGCCGGTACGCTCGCGCTTGAGGTTGATCAGCATGCTGCCGGTATGCAGCATGGTGTTGTTGGCCGCATCCACACCGACCACCGAACTCAGGGTATCGACGTCCGGGTCCTCGAGGATGGCGCGCGCGGCTTCCTGCTGCAGCTCGGCCATGCGCGCATAGGAAACCGAAGTCGCGGTTTCGATGCGGGCCTGCAGCTGGCCGGTGTCCTGCACCGGGAACAGGCCCTTGGGAATCATCACGTACATCAGCGCGGTCAGTACCAGCGTGGCAACGGCCACCACCAGCGTCACCCCCTGGTGCGCCAGCACCGTCTGCAACGCAGTGTCGTAGCGCGCGATCACGCGGTCGAACGCACGCTGCAGCCTGCTTTCCTTCTTGCCATGCTCGCCCGGGCCGCGCAGCCAGCGGCCCGACATCATCGGCACCAGCGTCAGCGACACCACGGCCGAAATCAGGATGGTGATGGACAGGGTCACGGCGAATTCGCGGAACAGCCGTCCCACCACGTCGCCCATGAACAGCAGGGGAATCAGCACCGCGATCAGCGACACCGTGAGCGAAATGATGGTGAAGCCGATCTGCTTCGAGCCTTTCAGCGCGGCGGCCATCGGCTTTTCGCCTTCCTCGATGTAGCGCGCGATGTTTTCGATCATCACGATCGCATCGTCGACCACGAAGCCGGTGGCGATCGTCAGAGCCATCAGGCTGAGATTGTTCAGGCTGTAGCCGAGCAGGTACATCACGCCGCAGGTACCGATCAGCGAAATCGGCACGGCCAGGCTCGCAATCACCGTCGCCCGCAGGTCATGCAGGAAAGCAAAGATCACGAGCACCACCAGTACCACTGCCAGCACCAGCTCCAGCTCCACGTGCTCGACCGAGGCGCGGATGCCGTTAGTTCGGTCGCTCAGCACATCAACCCGCACGCTCGCCGGCAGCCCGGCCTGGAGTTCCGGCAGGCGCGCCTTGATCGCGTCGACCGTCTGGATCACGTTGGCGCCCGGCTGGCGCTGCACGTTCAGGATGATCGCCGGCTTCAGTCCCGACCAGGCGCCGAGCCGGACGTTTTCCGCGCTGTCGACCACCTGCGCCACGTCCGTCATGCGCACGGGCGCACCATTGCGGTAGGCAACGATCAGGTTTTTGTAATCGTCCGCGGTGAGCAGCTGGTCATTGGCATTGATGGAATAGGAACGGGTCGGACCATCGAAGCTGCCCTTGGCGCTGTTGGCATTGGCGGCGGTGATCGCGGTGCGCAGGGTGTCGAGCCCGAGCCCGTAGGAAGCGAGCGCCTGGGTATTGGCCTGGATCCGTACCGCCGGGCGCTGCCCGCCCGAGAGGGTGACCAGGCCGACGCCGGACACCTGGCTGATCTTCAGCGCCAGGCGGGTGTTGACGAGGTTCTGCACCTCGGTCAAAGGCAGGGTGTCGGAAGTGATGGCGAGAGTCAGCACCGGCGCGTCGGCGGGATTGACCTTCGCATAAACCGGCGGCGCCGGCAGGTCGGCCGGCAGCAGCGAACTGCCGGCATTGATCGCCGCCTGCACTTCCTGCTCGGCGACATCGAGCGTTTCGCCGAGCGCGAACTGCAGGGTGACGATGGATACGCCGGCGGCGCTGGTCGAACTCATGCGCTGCAGGCCCGACATCTGGCCGAACTGGCGCTCCAGCGGCGCGGTGACGGTCTGGGCCATCACTTCCGGGCTGGCGCCGGGATACAGGGTCTGTACCTGGATCGTCGGGAAGTCGACCTGCGGCAATGCCGACAGCGGCAGGAAGCGGAAGGCAATGGCGCCGGCCAGCACGATCGCCAGCATCAGGAGCGAGGTCGCCACCGGGCGCATGATGAAGGGACGGGACGGGCTCATGACTTGCCTCCCGCTTCAGGCTGCCGGATTCTCATTGCTGGCTTGCCTCCGTGCGGCGACCTTGGCCCTGGCCTTTGCGTGCAGCGCGTTCGCCGCTTGCGGCAGGCTGTGTGCCGGTCGCGTTGGCGGCCGCTGCCGCACCGGTGCGTCCGCCCTGGCGCTTGCCTGCATCCTGCATGCCTGGCCTGTCGCCCGGCAAGGTGACGCGTGCGCCATCCTTCAGGCGGTCGGCGCCTTCGGTGATCACCTGTTCTCCGGCCGAGACGCCGGAGAGGATCTCGATCCTGTCCACCGAGCCCTGCCCGCGCTTCACGGTGCGCAAGGCGACGGTGCGCTCGGCAGGGTTCAATACATAGACGTAGTCGCCGTTGTTGCCGTGACGCAGCGCGGATACCGGCACGACCAATGCATCCTGTATGGTCCGCAGCAGCAGCCGCACGTTGACGAACTGGCTGGGGAACAAGGACAGCTTTTCATTGCTGAAGCGCGCCTTGGCGCGCACCGTGCCGGTCTGGGTATCGACCTGGTTGTCGAGCGCCAGGAACTGGCCGGTTGCCAGCACGTTCTGGCGCGACTGGTCGAGCGCAATGACTTGCAGGGCGGCGCCTTCCCTGATGCGCGCCTGCAGTTCCGGAATCCTTTCCTGCGGAATGGCAAATTGCACATCGATGGGCGTGACTTGCGTGATGACGGCAATCCCGTTGGTATCGCCGGTGCTGACCACATTGCCGACATCGACTGTACGCAAGCCGACCCGGCCGGCTATCGGTGCCGTGACGCGGCTGTAGTTCAGGTTCAGGCGCGCCGTGCCTTCGGCGGCGCGATCGGTCATCACCGTGCCTTCCAGTTGCTTGACCAGCGCCGCCTGGGTATCCACATCCTGGCGCGCGATCGAATCCTGGGACAGCAAGGTGCGGTAGCGTTCCAGCACGAGGCGCGCATTTTGCAGTTGCGCTTCATCCCGCTGGCGCTGGCCCGTAGCCTGCATGAGAGCGATCTCGAACGGGCGCGGATCGATCGTAGCCAGCAATTGGCCAGCCTTGACCACCTGGCCTTCCTCGAACAGGACCTGCTTCAGCACGCCCGATACCTGTGGGCGCACGGTTGCCGTGGCAGCCGCGCTGACGGTGCCCAGGGCTTCCAGTTCCACCGGAATGTTCGCGCGCTCGACCATCGCCACCCCGACGGTCGTTGCTGGCGGGCCGCCTCGTCCGGCACCGGGTCCGCCCTTCCCGGCCGACTGGTGGGTCAGATACCAGGCAAGCCAGCCCAGTGCTGCCAGCCCGAGCAGGGCAAGCACGATGCCGATCAGCGACTTGCGGCGGGAAACCTGCCGGCTAGTACGGCTAGATTCGGAAGCAGTGCGGATGCGCGGCTCTTCGGCTTGCATATCCATTCATTTCTCCCTTGAGTGTAAAAGGTTTTGGCGTTTGGGCAACAGTCGATGGCAATTGGTTCGCGAAACGGGCATCAGTCGCCGGTTGGCGGCATCCGCTGCACCTGTATCAAGGCTGTTGCGGCGAGCAAGAATTGGGACGGGTTGGCGAAGTGCTATGTCCTCGCATCAACCGTATTTTGAGCGCGAAATGTATCACGCAAGTGTCGGGCCTGCAGGGAATTGTATCGGAGTGTCTTGCTGCCGATTAAAAGCCTGGCAACCGGAAACAGATAATGAAGTGGCAAGCGGGCATGCGCGTCGATGCAGCGCATGCCCCGATGCTGGCGGATTTAACGTTGCATTCAGATATGCCAGACCGGCAACGGAATGGCACAAGGGTGTATCAATTCAGTAAGTGTAAAACATCCGCTGTATCGCCCGCGTGTCATTGGTCCTGGTCAAGGCCAGCATCAGCAGGATGCGCGCTTTTTGCGGATTGAGCGTGTCGGATACCACGAAATCGAGCTGGTCATCGTTGGCTTCCCCATTGCGCGCCACGATGCCCTGACCAACGCGGCTGGAACGCACGATGATCACGCCTTTCTTGCGCGCCTCGATCAGGGCGGGCTTGACGGCATTGGCAAGACTGCCGTCGCCGACACCGGCGTGGACAATTCCCTTGGCGCCATTTGCCACGAATGCATTCAGGCCAATCGGGTTCATGTTTGCATAACCGTAGACGATATCGACTTGCGGCAACGCGTTGAGATTCGATACGTCAAATTCGGTATCAGCCGTATGCCTGCGGGTCGGTAAGCGATAAAAGAATACCTTGCCACCCTGAATATAGCCCAGCATCCCGAGTTCCGGCGCCTTGAACGTGTCTGTTGTGAAAGTATTGGTCTTGGTCACTTCACGCGCGGCATTGATCTGGTCATTCATTGCAACCAGCACACCCTTGCCGACCGCTTCCTTGCTTCCCGCAAGGATGACGGCGTTGTACAGATTCAGCGGACCGTCGGCGGACAATGCAGTGGAAGGACGCATCGCGCCCACCACCACGACCGGCTTTCTGCTCTTGACCACGAGGTCGAGGAAATAGGCGGTTTCCTCAATGGTATCGGTGCCGTGCGTGATCACGATGCCATCCACATCGCTCTGTGCCAGCAGGGTATTGACGCGCTTGGCCAGCTTCAGCCAGTAATCATTGTTCATGTTCTCGCTGGCGATCTGGAACACCTGCTCGCCCCTCACATTCGCGACTTTCTTGAGTTCTGGCACGGCAGCAATCAAGGCATCCACGCCGACCGTGGCGGCGGTGTAGCCGACCGTGGTAGTGCTGGTGGCACCCGAGCCGGCGATCGTTCCGCCGGTGGCGAGGATCATCACGTTCGGCAGACCGGCTTGCGGCGCGGCTGCCGGCGCTGCCGGGGCCGCGGGAGCGGCGGGTGCAGCCTGGACTGGCGCCGGCTGGGTCGTTGCCTGCTGACTGGACTGCGGCGCTTGCGCGACCGAGGTGCATGCCGAGATGAAAATTGCGCCGGAAATCAGGATGAGGCTGCTGTAAAGCTGGTGACGTGACATGATGGCTCCTTCTTGTTGGTTTTGCCGCTGTGCGCCGGACGGCGAAATCAACGATATGCCGGAACTGCCAGAAGTCATTGATTCAGGTCATATTGCCCGGCTGCGCTGAACGTCCGCAACGCGCCATGCCGCTCGGCACTGCAGGCACGGCTGCGCCGTTTTGCGCTTTCACAAGACCGCAACGTGCCGCTGGGTTAGTTTTGGAACAGCTTCCTCCATTCCACCGCCCGAGATCCCAGAGTCCAGATGAGCGTGCGCCCTCGCCCAGCCGCCACCATTAAGCGCGACCAGGCACGCCTCACCATCGCCCTGACGCTGTCACTCCTGATCCACGGACTGCTGCTGTCGCTGCAATTCGGCCTGCGCGGCTTGGGCCTGCCCGGGCTGCAGCTGCCATGGGAGGAACGTCGCGCGCATGTGCCGCAACTGAACGTGCGCATCGCAAATGCCGACACCAGACCCATGCCGTCCACCCCGGCACTTCCAGCGCAAGCCGAGCCCGCTTCTCCACCAGGCGCTTCCGCACCGTCTGCCCCTGTCGCGCCCGCAGCACCTGCACCGGAAGCAATCACGGCGGACCCGCCTCGCCCTGCCTTGCCCGAAGTCCCTGCGCATTCCACCGCCGAGCCGCCGCCAGCCAGCCCGGGCATGAAGCTGGTGCAGCCACCGCAAGCAATCAGTCCACCGTCAAAATCCGTTGATGCTGCCGCGGCAAGCACAAAACCCCCTCGCCAAGCCCGGGCGCGCGCCCCCAGGCGCCGCAAGCTGGCCAAGGCAAAACCACGTCCGCCCATTATCGCCAGAGCTCCGACCCCGCAGGAGCAATTCGTCGTCCCGCCCTCCGAACCGGAACCGGAAGTGGCGCCCGCAGCGAAAAGGCCTGAACCGCCGGTCCCGGAGACACCACCCCTCGCTGCCGAACCGGCCAAAGAGCTGTCCCGTTCACTTCCTGCGCCACCCGAGCCGGCACAGCAACAGGTAGAGAATGAAGAAAGGGAAGAACGGCTGCGCCAGGCCATACAGGCGGAATCGATGCGCCTCGAGGAAGAATTTGCGCGCCTCAAGGCCGCGGAACAGGTGCGGCAGGCGGAAGAAATTGCACGGCAGCAGGCGCAGGAAATGGGAGCGCGCAGGCTTGCGGAAGAAAGCGCGCAACGTGCCGCGGCAGAGCGCGAGGCGCAGCGCCAGGCAGAAGAAGCGGCACAACAGCTGGCCGCCCAGCAGAGGCTGGAAGCACAGCGCGCGGCAGAAGAGCTGCGCCAGGCGCAACTGCAAGCAAGATGGCCGGAAGAAGAAAATGCGCAACGGGCAGCAGCCGAGCTGCAGGCGCGCCGGCAAGCCGAGGAAGCTGCCCGACAACTGGCTGAACAACGGCGTGCGGAAGAAGAACTGCAACGAGCGCAACAACTGGAAGCAAGCAGACAAGCGGAAGAAAACGCCAGGCGCGAAGCTGCCGAACTGGAACAGCGGCTTCAGGTGGAGGAAGCCGAGCAACAGCGCGTGGCGCAACTGCGCGAAGAAGAGGAGCGGCTTCGGGCGCAGCAACTGGAAGAGCGCCGGCTGGCGGAAGACAATGCGCGGCGCGAAGCCGCCGAGTTGGAGGCGCGCCGGCAAGCCGAAGAGCTTGCGCGGCAGCAGGCTGCCCAAAGGCTGGCCGAAGAACAGCAGGAACAGGCACGCCTGGCCGAAACGAAGAGACAGGGGGAAGTCCGTGCGCAAGCCGAGGCGCAGGAGCGCGAAGCGCGCGGGCAGGCGCAAGCACAGGCGGCCTTGCCGGCAAGCGACGGCGTGCCCCGCGAACTCGCCAGCAGCGGCGGCAGTCAGGAAGCGGCCGGCGGAAATCGTTCCGGGGACAGGCCTGCTCCGGGAAACACGCGCGAGCCGGATTCGGTGCGCGAGCCGGCGCCGCCTGCCGCACCAAGGGAAAATGCGCCTGCGCACACGGAGAGCGACGACGGCGCCTTCCTTCTTTCCGAGAGCCAGATGGAATCGGTGACGATCCGGCAGGAGCGCAAGATCGACCTGACACGCGCCGCCCCACAGGTCGCGCGCGAACTGGCCGAGGCCGCGCCCGAATCGAGACGCCGGACGATCTTCGGCGGCGCCGATGACGATATCGTTCTCAAGATGTATATCGACGACTGGCGCCAGGCTGTCGAGCGCAGCGCAGATGACATGCATGCTGGCATGGAAGGCCTGCGCGGCATGGCGCTGGTCACTGTCGCGCTGCGCAGCGACGGCCGCACCGAAAGCATTTCCATCCACCGCTCAGGGTCGCCCGAGCTGGATGCAGCAGTGCGCAACATTCTCGGGCAGCGCAAGCGCTATCCGGCTTTCCCGCCCGACCTCAGACGCCGCTATGACGTCATCGAGATTCGGCGCGTCTGGGATTTTGACGGGCGGCTGCGGCTGGTGGAAGACGGGCGGTGAAGTCGTCTGGCCCTGCCAGGCGCTGCGCCCGTCGGTGCACCGTTAGCCGCGAAGCGCCAGATGCGTTGCCCGTGCCGCTTCCTTCCCCGTATTGTGGGAAGCCAGCCGGAACTCGGCCACGGCATCGTTCAGCTTGCGCGCCTGATCTTCCAGTGACTCCGCCGCCGCAGCGGCTTGCTCGACCAGCGCGGCGTTTTGCTGGGTTACGGCATCCATCTGCGACACAGCCTGGTTCACCTCGCCCAGGCCTTCGCTTTGTTCGGTCGATGCCGCACTGATCTCCGCCATGATGGTGTTGACTCGCTCGACTGCCTCGACGGCTCTTTCCATGGTCTTGCCGGCCTGCGCCGCCAGTGCCGCGCCGCTGCGGACCTGGTCCACCGAACTGTTGATCAGTTCCTTGATCTCCTTGGCTGCGGCGGACGATCGGTGGGCAAGATTGCGCACCTCGCCGGCGACCACCGCGAATCCGCGCCCCTGTTCGCCGGCACGCGCCGCTTCCACCGCCGCGTTGAGCGCGAGCAGGTTAGTCTGGAAAGCGATGCCTTCGATGACACCGATGATGTCGGCGATGCGGGCAGATGCGGCATTGATCTCATCCATGGTCGAGACCACCCGGTTCACCGCGTCCCCGCCTTCAAGGGCAACGCTCGAAGCGTCCATGGCGAGCCGGCTTGCCCGCACGGCATTGTCCGTATTCTGTTTAACGGTACTGGTCAGCCTTTCCATGCTGGCTGCAGTTTCTTCCAGAGAGGATGCCTGCTCCTCGGTGCGCTGCGAGAGATCGGCATTCCCGGTGGCGATCTGGCGGCTTGCGCTGGCAATCTGGCTCGAACCGGAGCGCAAGTCGCTCACGATCGCCGCCAGGCTGTGCTGCATCCGGCGCAAGCCTTCCATCAGGCGACCGATTTCATTGCGGCCCAGCGCGGCAAGATCGGCGCTCAGGTCGCCGGCAGCGATTTGCTCGAGCTGCGCCATCATCGTTCCCAACGGCCGCACGATGGATTTGCGGATCAGCCATGCAGCCCAGAAGCCCGACAGAAGGCCGAACAGTATGAAGCCGATGGTGCCTGTAAGGAAGCGGCTGAAATCCTGCTGGGACGCGTCGTACTGGTTTTTCGCAATCGATAGCTGGAGCTTGTTCAACTCGGTATTGCTCGTATTCAGCTCGCGGTCGAGCGCGGGAACGGTTTCCATGACATAGCGCCGGATCGCTTCCTTGTCGCCGCCCTGCAGCGCCTTGATCAGGGGAGCAACCCCGTTATTGAAGAACGCATCACGCTTGACTGCCACTTCTTGTGCGAGGCGCTGCTGTTCTGCCCCGCGCATCAGCTTCAGGTAGGCATTCCAGGCGTCGTGCGACTTTTGCATGAAGCTTTCGGCGCCGGCGATCCGTTTCCCCGCTTCCGCCGATTCCGGGGCGAACGCCGCCTGGTCCAGCAGGACCCGCACCAGGACCTGGTTGGACCGGGTGTCGGCCAGCAGGACACTGGCGCCAAGCTGATCTTCATAGATATGACGTGCAACTTCATTGCTCCGCTCAAGAGACACGAGAGCTGCGATGCCGGCCAGGATCAGCAAGACGCTGTTGAAGGCCATCAGGTAGACAAGCCGCATGCCTACGCTTGTATTGCGAAACATATTTTCCTCTTCATTCCGGGGTTCTCTATCAGGTGCAGGTCTGCTGCCTGCATGAATAAATGATTAACGACAAGTTGCGCCAGCACTTTAACCGTCGGCCTCGCGACAACAGATAAAAAAAGCCGGCGGCGGGAGTTCCCGTCACCGGCTGGCTCATGCAAATCCGGATCAGCTCAGAAGCGATGCCGGATGCCGACGCCAAAGCTGTTGCCGCGGTCGAGATCCGTTACCTTGTCCGTCATGTAGACAGCATAGACATCGGTGCGCTTGGACAGGTTGTAGTCGTAGCCGACCGACAGGGTGTCGCGCTTGAGGTCGTCGCCCACCAGGCTGCCGTCGCGACGAGTGCTTGCAAAGTCGGCCAGCACCGCGCCCTGGCCGAGCGGCGCGCTCAGGCCGACGCTGTAGGTCTTGTCCGTCATGCTCAGGGCTGTCGCCGTATCGTCGTTGTTGCGCTGGAAGGTCGCGAACAGCTTCACGACGTTGAGGTTATAGCTGGCGCCGAGGAAGTATCCCTTCTGGCGATCGATGGATGCGTAATTGATCAGGCCAGGCAGGGAGGCGGTCGGTTTGGTTGCATCAAGAACGCTGTTCGTCGAATTCGGATTGCCGATCTCGACGTCGTGGTAGAACGCAGCCAGGGCCAGCGGGCCATTGTTGTACAGCGCGTTCACCGCGATATTGTTCTTGCCTGTCTCGCCTGCCACTTCGCCGAACTGGTAGTGCACGTTCGCCTTCAGCCCGCCGAAGGTCGGCGTCGTATAGATGATCTGGTTGCTCCAGCCACTGTCGCCCGCATTCGATGCCGCCCAGCTGCGCGCGCCGAAGCTGCGGCCGCTCGGCACATAGGCATGCAGCACCAGCGGCGAGAAGGTGAAGGAATCGCCGAAGGGATTGAACAGGATGGTGGGCAGGAAGCTCGGGGCAAGCGCGCGGCCCAGCTGGAGCCGGCCGAAGTCGCCGGCGATGGCGACATTGGCGTCGCGCGAGAACAGGTTGTCGCCACCGAAGCGGCCGGATTCACCGGTGTCGCCGCGGAAGAAGCCGGTCAGTGCGAACTCCGCCCTGAGGCCGCCGCCCAGGTCCTCGCTACCCTTGAAGCCGAACCAGGATGTGGTCATCCCGCCGCTGTTGATCACGGCCTGGTGGTCCTTGTCGCCGCTGTTCTGCATGGAACCGGCGAAGATGTCCACCGCCCCCATGACCTGCACGTTGGTTTGTGCCAGCGCGCTGCCTGCACCGAGGAATGCCAGCGTCCCCAGGACGGCTGTTGCTTTTTTCATTATGTCTCCCTGCTGTACTTCAATCATCGTGCTTGTCTCAAGCACTCCTTAAAGGTCGCCATGCCTTTCTTGTTTGAATTCAGCATGGCGCTCTCCAAACTACCGGATCGCGTCCGCCAGCCGGAAGCCACCGATCCTGATGATTTGCTCGATGCATTCCTTCGCTTCGGTAGCGCGGTCGTTTTCCAGCCGCTTCGCAAAGTTGTCCAGGATGCTTTGCCGGTTGTGCCCCTTCACCGCGATCACGAAGGGGAAGCCGAACTTGTCGTTGTAGCGTCGGTTCAGGTCCTGCATGCGCGCGAACTCTTCCGGGCTGCACTGGTCGAGTCCCGCGCCCTTCTGCTCGCGGGTGGATTCTTCCGTGAGTTCGCCGCGCACCGCGGCCTTTCCCGCCAGCTCGGGGTGGGCGCGGATCAGCGCCAGCTGTTCTTCCTGGCTGGCGCTGCGCACGGCTTGCGCCATGGCCTCATGCAGCTGCTGCAGATTGCGGAAAGGCCGCTTCGCGGCGGCGCGCTGCGCCACCCAGGGCGAGTGTTCGAAGATGGCGCCGAGCGCGGCCGTGAATTCTTCCGCGCTCATCGCATTCAATGCGTCGATCGAGAATTGCTTGCTCATTATTTCGGCTGATAGGGATGGGTGTTGATCCAGTGATTGGCGATATCGATGCGGCGGCAGATCCAGACCTTGTCGTGCGACTGCACGTAGTCGAGGAAGCGCTGCAGGGCGCGGAAGCGTCCCGGGCGGCCAAGCAGGCGGCAGTGCATGCCGATCGACAGCATCTTCGGCTGGTTCAGTCCGTTCGGGTCGCCTTCGGCATACAGCACGTCGAAGCTGTCCTTCAGGTACTGGTAGAAATGCTCGGCGGTGTTGAAGCCCTGCGGCGTGGCAAAGCGCATGTCGTTGGAATCGAGCGTGTACGGCACCACCAGGTGTGGCTTGCTGCTGCCGTTGGAAAGCTCGACCTCGGTCCAGAACGGCAGGTCGTCGCCGTAATAGTCGGCGTCGTAAGTGAAACCGCCCTGCTCCACCACGAGCTTGCGGGTATTGGGAGAATCGCGCCCGGTATACCAGCCCAGCGGCGCGGCGCCGGTCAGCTCGCGCTGGATCTCGATCGCGATGCGCATGTGTTCGCGCTCAGTGGCCTCGTCCATGTTCTGGTAGTGGATCCAGCGCCAGCCGTGGCAGGCGATTTCATGACCGAGGTCGACGAAAGCTTGCGTGACCTCGTGATGGCGCTGCAGGGCCATTGCCACGCCGAATACCGTCAGCGGCAGCTTGCGCTGTTCAAACTCGCGCAGGATGCGCCAGACGCCGGCGCGCGATCCATACTCGTAGATGGATTCCATCGACATGTGCCGCGCCTCATAGGCGGCGGCACCGACGATTTCCGACAAAAACTGCTCGGACGCCTTGTCCCCGTGCAGCACACAGTTTTCGCCGCCCTCTTCGTAGTTGAGGACGAACTGGACGGCAATCCGTGCCTGGTTGGGCCATTGCGCATGGGGGACCTGGCGGCCGTAGCCGACCAGGTCGCGTGGATACAATTTTTCTTTTTGCATTTCCTTGGGTTTGCTTGGGTTATTCACTGCCGTGGGTGTTCGCCTTGGCAGCTGCCTCGGCATCCGCTCGGGATGCAAGGCCGTTGAAATACAGGTTCAGCAGCACCGCGGAAATCGCCGTCAGCAGGATGCCGCTGTGCAGCAGGGTCGACAGCGATTTCGGCATGTGCTGGGTGAAGTTCTCGGCGACCAGCGGCACCATGCCGAAGCCGATCGAAATGGCGACGATGAACAGGTTGTTGCGGTTGCTCGTGTAATCGACGCCGGACAGGATGCGCACACCGGTTGCCGCCACCATGCCGAACATGACGAGGCCGGCACCGCCCAGCACGAACTGCGGGATGGCTTCGGCTGCCGCGCCGATCTTGGGAATCACGCCCATGATCACCAGGATGAGGCCGGCGGCGACGCAGACCCAGCGGCTCTTGACGCCGGTCACGCCGACCAGGCCGACGTTCTGCGAGAACGAGGTGTACGGGAAGGTGTTGAAGATGCCGCCGATCAGGGTGCCGAGACCGTCCACGCGCAGGCCGCGGGCGATATCCGTCTGGTCGATCTTCTTGCCGGTCATCTCGCCCAGGGCGAGGAACATGCCGGTCGATTCGATCATCACCACGATCATCACCAGCACCATCGTCAGGATGGCAATCGGATCGAAAGTCGGCATGCCGAAATGGAAAGGCGTGACAATCGCAAAGGCTTTAGCGGCTGCCACCTTGGCAAAGCTGACCTTGCCGAGGAAAAAGGCGACCGTGGTGCCGATCACGATGCCGCACAAGACCGTGATATTGGAGAAGAAGCCCTTGCCGTACTTGGCGATCAGCAGGATCACCACCAGCACGAACATCGCGAGTCCGAGGTTGTCCAGTGCCGCATACGCGGGGTTCGGGATCATCGGCGCCGGGCCGGCAGGCAGCGCGGTGCCGGCTGCCTTGGCCGCTTCGACTGCCTTCGCAAACGCCGGATCGGCGATCTTCGCCATGAACGGCTGGCCGCCCATCGCCCAGCCCACGCCGACCTTCATCAGCGAGATGCCGATGATGGCAATGACGGAACCGGTGACCACCGGCGGGAACAGCGCCAGCACGCGGCTGACGAAAGGCGCGATCAGGATTGCAATGATGCCGGCGCCGATCACCGCACCAAAGATGCCGGTGATGCCGAGCGAGGGATTGTTCGCCATTGCCAGCATCGGGCTGACCGAGGCGAAGGTGACGCCCATCATTACCGGCAGGCGGATGCCGAACAGCTTTCCGAAGCCGAGTGACTGGATCAGCGTCACGAGTCCACAGCAAAACAGGTCGGCGCTGATGAGGGCGGCGACCTGTTCCGGGTCCAGTTTCAATGCGCGGCCGACGATCAGCGGTACCGCAATCGCTCCGGCATACATGACCAGCACATGCTGCAGCCCGAGCGTCGTCAGCTTCCCGAGCGGGAGCCGTTCGTCCACGGCGCAGGGCAAGGATGGGTCGGGACTGGCGGTGGTGGCGGCGGAGCTTGTGCCGCCTGCGGCGGGGGAAGCGGCGAGATCGGTACTCGACATGTTTGTCTCCAATTGGAATTTGTATTTTTTAAATGTTTTTGTCAGGCGGTCTGCATTACTCGCTCGGCTTGCCCAGGGCCGCGCGCAAATCGAATTTCTTCTCCGGCCGCCGCAACATGCGGCATACGCACTGTTCCAGGTGGTGGTTCATCTCCTTCAATGCTTTCTGCGGATTTTTTTGTTCCAGCGCCTGGACCACCCGCAGATGCTCGTCGAAGGAGCATGGCTGCTGACCCGAGGTTTCGGCGGTCGATATCAGGAGGGTGGTGCGGGATACCAGCCGGCGCAGCATGTCGACCAGCAACGCATTGCCGCTCAGTCTGGCGAGCTCGATGTGGAAGTCGGCCGACAGGCGCACCCATAACGGGCGGTCGCCCTGCATGTAGGCATCGCGCTCGCGTTCGATCATGTGACGCAGCTTCGCGAAATCCGCCGCCTTGGCGTGCTGCGCCACTTTCTGCGTCACCGCCTGTTCGAGGATCTGGCGCAGCTCGAACATGTCATGCGCTTCCTGCTCCGACGGGCTGGCGATGTAGGCGCCGCGATTCGGTTCCAGATCGACCAGGCCGTCGGCGGCAAGCCTGATCAACACCTTCCTGACCTTGTGCCGCGCGAGGTCATAGATTTCTCCGAGGGCCTGCTCGGTCAGCTTGGTGCCGGCCGGCAACCGATGCTCCATGATCGCGTCGTAAATCTCGAAGTACATCCGCTCTTCCGCGCCCATCCGGGCTTCTTGCGAAGCAGGCGCGGCAACGGTCAGCTTGGGGCGCGTACTCATTCCTACTCCATTGCAAAGTCGGGGGACGGCATCCGGAACGTCGACAGCAATTAGATATTTCCGATCAAAACATTCATGCGTGATTGTTGACAAGCATGCCTAGCGCCCATAGCATTGTCAACAGTTTTGTTTTCACTTTGCCGAACATTTCAATCACCCTTGCGCTTGCAGGACAGCGACCGACTTCCTGTACCCGCATCCCTCTATGGCCCACTGCAGCCCCACCTGAAATGGAGACATCATGAGCCGGCTGACTACCCACGTACTCGATACCGCGCATGGCAAGCCCGGAAGCGGAATTCAAGTTTTTCTCTACAAGATTGTCGACAATCAGAGAAAGCTTTTGTTGTCGACGACAACCAACCAGGATGGACGCTGCGATCACCCGCTGCTTGAAGGAGAGGCATTCCAGGCCGGCGTCTATGAACTGGATTTTCACGTGGGCAACTATTTCGAACGGATGAATGTCGCGCTTCCCAAGCCGAGCTTTCTCGATGTGGTGACCCTGCGCTTCGGCGTGGCCGACCCGGCCCAGCACTACCATGTGCCGCTCACCGTCAGCCCGTGGAGTTACTCCACCTATCGCGGCAGCTGATCAGGAACCGCTCTATATAAAAGATCGGCGCCTTTGCCGCCACCATATTCAAGGAAGAGACATACAGTTATGGAAGCTTATTTGCTTGACTGGGTCAACCTGCTGCTGCGCTGGACGCATGTAATCGTCGCCATCGCCTGGATCGGGTCCTCGTTTTATTTCGTCTGGCTGGACAACAGCCTCAGGGCGCCGGTATCGGAAGAGCTGAAAAAGATGGGCGTCGGCGGCGAACTGTGGGCCGTGCATGGCGGTGGCTTCTACAACCCGCAGAAATACCTGGGCGCGCCGCCCAAGCTGCCGGAAGACCTGCACTGGTTCTACTGGGAGTCCTACAGCACCTGGCTGTCGGGATTCGGCCTGTTTTCGGTGCTGTATCTGTTCAATCCGAAAGTCTTCCTGATCGACCCGAGCGTCGCCAACATTTCCCCGGCGGTCGCGGTGATCGCCGCCCTCGCCTTCCTCGCGGTCGGCTGGCTGGTCTACGACAGCCTGTGCCGCCTGCTGCAAAACCGCGAGAAGCTGCTGGCGGTGCTGGTCGTTCTCTATGTGGTCGCCGCTTCCTGGGCTGCCTGCCACCTGTTTGCCGGCCGCGCCGCCTTCCTGATCATCGGCGCGATGATCGCGACCATCATGAGCGCCAACGTGTTCTTCTGGATCATCCCGGGGCAGCGCAAGGTCGTCGCCGCGATGAAGGCCGGCCAGCCGGTCGACCCCATTCATGGCAAGCGCGGCAAGCAGCGCAGCGTGCACAACACCTACTTCACCCTGCCGGTGCTGTTTGCCATGCTGTCGAACCACTACAACATGACCTACAGCCATCCGCACAACTGGCTGGTGCTGGTAATGATCATGGTGGCTGGCGTATTGGTTCGCCAGTTCTTCATCCTGCGCCACAAGGGCGTGGTCAATTTCGCCTATCCGGCGGTGGCCATCGCCATTCTCGCCGGCGTAGCAGCCTGGATCGCGCCGGCGTCGCCAGCAAAGACGGACGCGCAAGCCGCCAAGGGCGTGGAATTCGGCCAGGTGCAGCAGATCGTGCAGGCGCGTTGCGTCCAGTGCCATTCGGCGCAGCCGACCCTGATGCCATCGGCGCCCAAAGGCTTGATGTACGACCAGCCGGATGCCATCAAGGCCAGCGCCCAGCTGATCTACCAGCAAGTGGTCGTGCAAAAGGCCATGCCGCTCGGTAACCTCACCCACATGACCGATGAAGAACGCAGCGTGATCGGGAAGTGGTTCGAGGCGGGGGCGAAGTAAATCCGCAAGTAAGCTGCCTTACGTAACGGAGCCGGATGCGAACACAGCTTTGCGTCCGGCCCGGTGCCGAGGGAATGCAGGCATCGCGCGATGCCGTGCCGCGCATGCATCGCACCTCGCGAAAGTCGCGCTTTCAACCAACCGTTCGAGCAGTAATGGCAAGCTGATCCGGCGCCGCCTCACGTCCTCGGTGGCCAGCCGTCACCATTCCCCCTCATTCCGCATGTCACTCCGCCCGTGGAACTGGGCGCCCCGGTATCCGGCCTTACCGGCTTGTCAGATCGCGTCTAGCTGGCAAAGGCGGAACCGGCTTCGGGAATCCTGACGACCTTTGACTTTTCCCCGGCGCAGAGAACATCAGCATTGTCAGCGGTGCGCGCCCGTGTCATGCGCGCCATCAATTCGCCAGCTTTACCAGATCGACGACTTCCAGCCCCGCCAGGTCCTGCTCCGTGCTGCCCACGAAAGCCGCGCGGCTCTGCGGATTGCCGTCCAGCCATCTCGCAGCGACGGCCTTGATGTCCCGCGCGCTACAGCGCAGCACGCCCTGGCGGAAGCGCCGGCGCATGTCTTCGCTGATGCCCTGCTGCTGCCGCTCCCAGCTCTGCATCACTTCCTCATAGGGCGTGCGCGGCCGGTCGAGGTGCTGGATCACGCAGATGATCGCTTCCTCGACCTGTTCCCGGGTCAGTTCCGCCGTCTTCAGCCATTCAAGCGCGCGCCCGAAATCGGCGTAAGTGGCGGCAAGGCGCGGGTCGCGATAGGACATCATGGCGAAGATGCCTGCGCTCGCGGAATAGCTGGCATGCCCGCCATAGGCGCCGCCCTCTTCCCGCAAGGCCTGGTGCAATACCAGGTTCGTCAGGATTTCGCCGAGCACGGCCAGAACCGGCGCGTCCGGATGCGCAAGACCCGGCACCTGCCATGCAGCGTAACAATGATTGACCTGGGCCGGTGCGTGCAGGGCGGCATTGCCCCAGCGCCCGTCCGGTGCGAGCTGTGCCGTGCCTGGTGCGCGCTCGCCGCCGCGTGGCACATCGAGGGCCGCGGCAAGCGCCTGCGCATCATCGTCCACGCCGGCGGCAATGATGGAGGCCGGACAGCCGATGATGCGCCGGTGCAGTTCGGCCAGGCGCTGCGCAATCTCCTTTATTCCCTCTTCCGTCTGTGCCTTTGCATGCAGCTCGCGGTAGAACGTGATTGCCGCCAGGCCCTCTACCCGGTTTTCGAAATTGCGCAGCGCAGACAAGGGCGCCGTAACCGCCAGGCGGGCATAGTCGTCGCCCTCGTCCGCAAGATTGTTGCGCATGTCCTGCACCATGCTGTCGATCAGGAAGGCGAGGCGCTCATGCTCGTCGAAGCGGGGAGCCCGGATCGATGCAGACAGGACTTCGGCGATTGCCTTGTTTTCTTCGCGCAAGCCCCGGGCGTGGAAGTCGACATGGATGCGCAGGGAAGGCTCGGCTTCCTGGGTCTGCAGGACGTGCAGGTCGACATCGAAATGCGGCACGCGGTCGTGGCGCCAGGCGTCCGCTTCTTCATAGGACTTGTCGCCCAGCCCGAGGTCCGGCAACAGGTCGGCATACAGCCGCAGCCAGGGCCATGTCGCAGCGTCCATGCCGGAAACCTCGTACAGCACGTGTGCGTAGGATATGCCGTTGGAGGGGATCGAAACCGCGATGACGCCGTCGTCGGATGCCTGCAGCGGCAGCGAGGGTTGTGGCAGAGGGCTGACATCGGCAGGCCGGATGCGTGGCAGGGCATCATTGTTCACCGGCTGGCGCTGGCGCGCGAGCAGAGCGGCGGACTCGGCGCGCAGTCTCTGCCTCTCGGCGTCCTCCAGCGCCGCTTGCAAGGCAGCCAGGCGTTCGTCTTCGATCTGCTGGCGCTTTTGCAGATAGGCCGGGTCCGGGACGACCATGACGTCGAGCCGGGTCGGCGTATCGAGGAGTTGCTGCACCAGTTCCTTGAAGAAGCGCGGGTCGGCAATCCTGTCCTGCAAGTCTTCGAGGATTGCGTCGGCATCGAAGCCGTCCATGATGTCGCCGCCATGCATGGCCAGCGGCAGCGCATGCAGCAGCCGGTCCAGCGCATCCGGCATGTCGCCGCCGCCGATTTCCCGCTGGCCAAAGCGCATGTCGCGCAGGGCTGCCTGCAGGAGCGGTTGCGGCACGCCCTCGCGCGCGGCCTGTTCCAGGGCGGAACGGATGCGCCGGCGCGCATCGTCCACCTGCCCCCGGGTCAAACCTTCCATGCCGAGATGGAACACGATCTGGCGCCCGCCTGCATCGGTGCCATTGAGCGAGGAAGGCCGGCCGAAGCCGGCCGATTCCATTGCGCGCATCAGCGGCGCGGAAGCGTTGCCCAGCAAGCCCGCCTCCAGCAGCTCGGCATGGTAATACGCATGCGGGTCTGCCGATTCGCCCAGCAGCCAGGACATCTGCACGCCATGCTCGCTGGTGGGCACCGGTATCGTGGCCGCCTGCGGCACTGTCCACTGCGGCGCGAGTTGCGGCATCTTGCGCGGCATGCGGCCGGACAGGGTTGCCAGCACCCGCTGCTCGATGACGTCCTGCACTTCGCGCGGGTCGAGGCATCCTGCCGTCATGAAGACTGCCTGCGAGGGATGGTAATGCTGCGCATGGAAATCCTTCAGTGCCGCATGCGTCAGCGACGGGATCTCGATCGGGTCGCCACCGGACTCCACCGCATAAGTGGTGCCGGCCAGCAGGATGGCAGCGATGCCGCTGTCGAGCGCGCGCAGCGGATCCGCGAATGCACCCTTCATTTCATTGAATACGATGCCCTGGTAGGCGAGCCTGTTGCCATCCAGTTCCAGGCGCCAGCCTTCCTGCAGGAAGTCGAGGTAATCGAGGCGCGGGAAGAATACCGCATCGAGGTACACATCGAGCAGGTTGAAGAAATCGGTCCGGTCGGTGCTGGCGAAGGGATAGACGGTCTTGTCCGGATAGGTCATCGCATTCATGAAATGCGCGGTCGACCTCCTGAGCATGGCGAAGAAGGGATCACGCACCGGATAGCGCGCGCTCCCGCACAGGGCCAGGTGTTCCAGGATATGGGCGCGGCCGTCGCTGGCTCCCGGCACGGTGGGGAACGCCACCAGGAAAACCCGTTCCGGATTGTCGGTGGCAAGATGGATGTGGCGCGCGCCGGACGCGGTCTCTTCATATTCCTGCACCTGGGCCTGCATCGCAGGAATATCCCGGCTGCGCAATTTCGTGAAAGTCATCGATGATTAAATTCGGGCAATAAGGCAGTGAAATACGCAATGGTATTTCAATACGCGGTCATTCCGCATTGTCGCGCATAAGCGTGCCTGCGGTCAGATGCGCTTGGGACGGGGTTATTGGATAGCGGAAAGACGCCGTTGTTCCACAGCGCCTTTCCGGGCCGATCGGGGGATAGCGGGGCTCCGCCCGGCTTGTATCATGCTGCCCTTGAGTAATCCTGCTGCACCGCCTGCAGGAAGCGCGCGCACAGCAGGTCGCGCTGAGGCGGCTGGATGACGGTGGCATGGTCGCCGCCGATATGCACCCTGGTCAGGGGCGTGCAGATTTCACCCCAGCCATAATCCTCCGGTTCGCCCGGCCAGCGGTCGTCCGACAGATACAAGGCAGTGGGCACGGCGAGCGGAGCCGGCTTCCATCCGAGGAAAGCCTGGTAGCGCAATTCCCGGGTAACCCGTCGCTTGTACCAGAAGGCAAGCTTGGTCGGCGCTGCCATCAGCATCCGTTCGAGCATGCCGAGCACGCCGAAGCGACGCTTGCGGATCAGCGTGGCAATCGACCACTTGGCCCAGTCCGCCTTCCAGTTGGGCAGCTCATCGAGGAAAGTATGAAAGCCGAGCGCCGGATTCGGCGGCGTCAGGTCCCAGCGCCGCGTATCGAGCAGGCCGAGGAAACCGACGCGGCGGCCGGACGCCACGAGCCGGCGCACCACTTCGAAGGCGACAATGCCGCCGTAGGAATAACCCGCGAGCCGGTAAACCTCGCAGGCGGGCTCGGCACAGATCTTTGCGAACACATCGTCGACGATGCTGTCAAATCCGCAGCCTGCCGCGACAGTCTGGCGCCAGCTGGGGTAGTCGACCATCTTGAAACGCACGCTTTTTCCGAACGCGCCGCGAAAGCGCGCCAGCGCCGGATCGTCGCCCTGGATACCGGGCAGCAGGAACACCACCGGCGCACCGGAATCTTCCTTCTCGCGACGCGCGCCGCCATGGCCGAGATGTTCACTGATGGCCGCGGCCAGGCCGCTGGGCGTGGTGTCTTCATCGAGCGCATCGAGCGGAAGCTTGAAGCCCAGCCGGTCCTCGATGTAGAACCAGAGTTCCATGGCCTTGAGGGAATCGCCATCGGCTTCGTTCCACGGCTGGTCGGCTTCATAGGATCTAACGCCGAGCACCGCGGACCAGGCATGCTTGACGGCGTCGCGGACGCGCACATCGATGCCGAAGCTGCGCTCGCCTCTGCTGGCATCGATCACTTTAGCCTGTTTGTCTGCAGGGACTCTGGAGGCATCGCGTTCCAGCATTTCCCGGTCGATCTTTTCCAGCGCGCGCATGTCGGGCTTGAAGCCAGGCAGCTGCGGGATAGCTTCCACCACGCGGATATCGGCCGGGTGCATGTATTGCGGCACGCGCGCCGCCAGGGCGCGCTTCAGTTCGTCCATCAATCCCGGACGCTCCGGGGCGACGACGAAGGCCGCCAGCGCCGTCACTTCTTCTCCGCTGCGCCGTGCAATCACTGCGGCATCGCTCACTTCGCTGCAGCTGCGCAGCGCGGCCTCGACTTCGCCGGCGTCGATGCGCTGGCCCCTGATCTTGACCTGCCGGTCCTTGCGTCCGAACAATTCCCACAAGCCGCCGGCACTCTGCCGGACCATGTCGCCGGTGTGCAGGATGCGCAGCGCCGGATCCTCGGGATCGGTGATGAACGGCCCTGGCGACAGGCGTCCATCCTGCCATTGGCCGACCGCGAGGTAGCGGCTGCGCACCACCAGTTCGCCGATCTCGCCGTCCGGCACCGGCTGCCCATCCTCGCCCAGCACCTTGAACTCGATGCCGGGGCGCGGGTAGCCGATCGGTACGCGGGCGCCCTCCGTGCGCCAGTCCTGCGGCACGAACCACTGGAAGACGGCCGGCGTCTCGGTGGAACTGAAGCTTGCAAAGAAATGACAGGATGCGGGCGCGACGCGGCGGAACAGTTCGAGGTCGCTGGAAAGCGTGATATCGCCGCCGATGCGCAACACGCGCAGGTGGGCGAAGGACTGGTTGGCGCCGGGCAGGCGCAATAGCATGCGCAGCAGCGACGGCACGGCATAGCAGATGGTGATGCGCCGCTCGCCCATCGCGGCCAGGACGCTGTGCAAGCCATCCTGCTGCGGATCGGTGACATGCAGCATGGCACCGTTCAGAAGCGCCGCGAACATTTCACGCTCGCCGGCGATGGTGCCGGGCGAACTCAGGAGCATGAAGCGGTCGTCGGCATGGACGTGGCAGGAATTGGTCGCTTCCGATACCCGCTGCAGGATGGCACGCTGGTTGTTGCAGATGCCTTTCGGCTTGCCGGTGCTGCCCGAGGTGTAGAGGATGAGAGCCAGATCATCCACCGATGCAGTCACCGCAGGAAGCGCATCGTCGCCCGGTTCGACCGTATCGAGGCCGATGCGCTTGACCTGTGCGGGCAGCGGGAGGGATGCGGCGGAAGTTTCCACGATCACGGCATCCAGCCCCGCTTCGCGGATGATGGCATCGATGCGCGCCGCCGGGTATTTCAGGTCGATCGGCACATAAGGCCGGCCGGCCGCGAGACAGGCCAAGGCAGCCAGCGGAAACAGGGCGTTATGCGGCAGCAGGATGCCGACCGGACGCGCCGGTGCCGCCATGGCATCGATGTTCCGCGCGAGCGCCCAGGCGCGGCTTCGCAACTCCCGGTAACTCAGTTTTCTTTTACTGTCAGTAACAGCGATTCGCTCTGCATGGCGCAGGGCGGTTTGTTCGAAGCGCTCCACGATGGGACGTTCAATCCACTTGTCTTCGAACGGCTCGAAGGGAATGTCGGTTGGTCCGTGGAAATCCAGCGGAACCATGCTGCTCGCACTAAACCATGATGTCATTGTTTGCCTCCGGAAGAACTCCCTGGACCGTCCCCGGCGAATGCAAGGTGGCCGTGACGGTTTGCTGGGACACTGTGACTGTTACAGGCGCGATGCCTGCAGGCGAAGGAGTGTGTGCGACAGTATTTCAGGCGTGGACGACATGGGACCTCACATCGATATGCTCTGGTGCATAGAGCGGCCAGGAAGCTAGGGCGTTCAAGGATAGGAGGCAGCAGATGAAGAAGTTTTGTGAACGCTCAATGGCGGTGCCGAAAGAATGTTCCCCGGACATTGATGCGCTCATGGCAGCGGCCTATGTCAATCCGCGTGCTCGGCAGCCATGCGGCAGATCAATTGCGGGCTTGCAGCCCGCGCCTTCCCTTATTGATTTCTATTGATTCGGGCGACTCAACTGGAAGCAGGCATCCAGCAAGGCCGTCTTGTACACCACGCCCAGCAACACCGGATCTTCCATGCTCTCGACCACCGGCAGGCGCTCGCCCTGGTGCTGCATGAACAATTGCAAGCCCTCGCCGAGCGACATACCGGGTGTCAATACATGCAGGTGACCGCGGCGCAGGAAGTCGGCCGCGCGGCGGGATCCCGTCTCATCCTTGCCCGACAGGACCGAGGCCAGGTCCTGCAGGGCCACCACGCCCTGAAAGCGCTGCGCCTCGTCGACGATATAGATGTACTTCACCGGATGCTCGAAGAACATCCGCGTCAGCTCGGCGAAGGAAGCCGTCAGCGGCAAGACCGTTTCCGGCGGCCGGATCAGGTCACGCATCTGCAGCCCGCGCAGGCGCAGCCACTCCTGTTCGTCGCGATTGCGCTTGCGGGTGATTTCATACATCGAGCGATCCGAAATCGAGCGCGCCACCAGGTAAGACACCACGCAGGCCAGCATGAGCGGCAGCACGGCCTGGTAATTCAGAGTCATCTCGAAAATCATCAGGATCGCCATCAGCGGCGCATAGGCGGTGGCGGAGAGAAAGGCGCCCATCCCGATGGCGGCATAGGCGAAGGGCGCCGATGCCGAACCCGGGAACAGGATGTCGACCCCGGAGCCGAACAGCCAGCCGAGCGCGGCGCCGACGAAGAGCGTGGGCGTGAACACGCCGCCTACCGCGCCGGAACCGGTGGTCAGCGCCGTCGCAACGATCTTGGCGAGCAATACGATCAGCACGGCCGACCACATCTGCGGTTCATGCAGCATGGAATTCACCACGCTGTAACCGTTGCCCCAGACTTGGGGCACCCAGATCGACACGGCCCCGACCAGCAGGCCCCCGAGGGCCAGCCGCAACGGCAGGGGCAGTGGCAGTTTCTGGAACTGGCGCTTGCTAAAGTCGAGCAAGCCGAGGAACTGCGGCGCGACGAGGCCGGCGATCGCGCCCATCAAGGCGAAGAGCAGGGTCTCCGAGCCCGAAATCAGGGGGAATTCGGGCATCTCGTAGGCCGGGCGGTAGTCGGGGAACGCCCGCATCGTCATGTTGGCGACCACCGAGGCAACCACCACCGGGCCGAAGCTGACCATGGAAATCGAGCCGAGCACGATCTCGGTGATGAAGAAGGCGCCCGCCAGCGGCGTGTTGTAGGCGGAAGTGATCCCGGCGGCAGCGCCGCAGGCGACCAGCAGGCGCAGGCGCTGGGTGTCGAAGCGCATGAAGCGGCCCAGCGCCGAAGCACACAGCGCAGCCAGCTGCACCATCGAGCCTTCGCGGCCGATTGATCCGCCCGTGGCAATCGTGCCCAATGAGGAAGCGCTGCGCAGCAGGGTCTGGCGCACGGGAATGCGGCCATCGCCGATGCCGATCGCTTCCATGTAATCCGACGCCGCACCGGAGGAGTACCGGCGCGCAAGGCTGAGCAACAGGCCGGCGACGAGGCCGCCGGCGGCCGGCAGAATCAGGCGCATATGCCACGGCAGGCTTTTGGCCATGGCAACCAGGGATCCGCTATGTCCGGTCAGAATCTGCTGAATGAAGCTGATGCTGTCGCGAAATGCAATGGTCGTGAAGGCCGCGGCTACGCCGACGGCGCCCGCCCACAGGAAGATTGAATTGGTGTCGAAAAAGCCGAACAGGCGCGCGAATCGGATTCTTGCCTTGAGAAGCGCGGTCAGCATGCTCGGGACTCCATGAAATTCGGGGCCATGTCAGCAATACCCGCAGGATGCGATTCTCCGGACCGGGTGCTGGCAAGGGGCAATACCCTGGATCGCAGGGCTACGGAAAGCTGAGATTATAAAAGCGCCGGCAGAAGGGCGACACCGGTTGCAACAACTGGCGGTTTGATCGCGCCCGCTGCTCACTCCAGAGGCAGCGGCTGCGTCGGAATCAGGGCGGGGCGTGAAATCGCATCATCGACCATTGGACTGAAGGCATAGGCGGTCTGCGAACCGAAGCCGCACGAACTGCGGGTACTACCCCAGCCATCGAGCGGAATCGCATAGCTCAGGCTGAAAGCATAATCGCGTGTGCTCTCGGTCGCGGCCAGGGCGCTGGAAAAGCCGATGCGCCATGCGCCCTTTCCCATCATCACATTGACCGATTCCTCGCTCGAACTCGCACTGTATTCCGTTTGCAGGCGGCTGCAGTTGTTCAGGTAGTGGGTGAGATGGACGCGATAGGACCCGTCGGTCTGCTGTCGCTGGGACAGTTCCCCGAAGAAGGAGGTGCGGCGATGCGCGCCAAGGTCGAGCTCGATTCGCGATCGGGTGGAAGGCTCGAGCCGGAGATTGAAGGCGTAGCCCTGCATCCATCCCCGCGAATATCCGGGCCAGGCCGAAGCGGAATCGGCCTCGTCCTGCACCGTGACATCCCGCGGGCGCACGTTGGCGCGCACATCGAACAGGCTCAGGCCGACGCCGGACAGCATCGAGGTCCTGTCCCAGGATTTCCGGAGTTCGACCAGATAACTGTTTTGCGAAACAGTCCCGATCTCGTCGTAATCGGTCAGCTGGAAATTGTTCTGCAACAGCTGGCCGCCGGCAAAGCGCAGGCGGATGTCTCTTTGCGGCGAAAAGACTTCGCTCAGGAATACTTCCTGGTAGTCCTTTCCATACGCGAAGCTCGCCCCGCTGGCGAGGCGCTTGTTGAATGCCAGTCCGTAATTGGCGTTGAACACCGGGCTTTCCCCGGGACTGTAGTACGCGCTCGCCGACCACTTTTTGAGGCTGGTGTCATAACCGACGGTCAGCTCGCGGTCGTCGAGACTGAAATAGCCCGCCTGCCCGCTGCCCGGTTCCGCCAGATCGGGCAGCGATTGCGTGATCCGCTTGAGCCTGGTCAGGCTGTCTTTCGCGTACATCCATCCCGGGAGCGCGCACAGGAAGGTCAGCAGCAGCGCGCTTCGTCCGAGGGTTTTGGCGAAATGGTATCGGGTCATATCCGTTCGGGCTGGAGCGCCGAGGCTACCGGGCCGGCGCGACGGCATATTCTACTAGAGCCTGCTATGCCGATTCCATTTCCGCGTCATGACACCCGGCGCAGCGACCGCCGGCTGTGCAGCCGTATTTTCGACATCACCCGTTCGCGCCGCCGCAACTGGGCGGCATCGAGCAGCATGCGGCCGGCCCAGCGATAAACATTGAAATCCCGCACCAGGGTGCGCATGCTGCGCATGCGTTCCCGCTGTTCGACTTCCGGCATGGTCAGCGCGCGATGCAGCGCATCGGCACCCTGTTCGATATGGTAGGGATTCACGATCAGGGCTTCGTGCAGTTCGCGCGCCGCACCGGTGAACTGGCTCAGGATCAGAACGCCGCGTTCGTCGTCGCGCGCAGCGATGAACTCCTTCGATACCAGGTTCATGCCATCGTGCAGGCTGGTGACGAGGCAGACATCGGCGGCGCGGTAATAGCGGGTGAGCTCTTCCTGCTCATGATGCTCTGCCTTGAGGATGATCGGCTGATAGCTGCCGCTTGCAAAGCGCCGGTTGATGCGCTGGGCGAGATTGCGCACCCGGGCTTCGAAGTTCTGGTATTCGTCCAGGGAGGAGCGGCTGGGCGCGGCGATCTGGACGAAACTGAATTTGCCGATGAATTCCGGGTGCAGCTCCAGCATGCGCTCCACTGCCTGGAAGCGTTCGATGATGCCCTTGGTGTAATCGAGGCGGTCGACGCCGATGCCGAGCAGGTGATCGGCAGGCAAGGCGAGCTCCCTGCGAATGTCGGCGCGGTTTTCGGCAATGCTTTCCGCGGACGCCGGTTCCGGCGGCCAGGCGATCGAAATCGGATAATGCTCGACGCGCGTGAGCTCGCCGCCATAGGAAATTGTCGACGCCTCCGACTCGATCCGGGTTTCCAGATAACGATCGACGGTTTCGAGGAAATTCTTCCGATGGAAAGGCGTGTGGAAGCCGAGGATGGTACTGCCGAGCAAGCCTTCCAGGATTTCTTCACGCCAGGGGCAGATGCCGAAGGATTCCGGGTTGGGCCAGGGAATGTGCCAGAACGTGATGATGGTGGCCTTGGGCAAGGCTTCGCGCACCATGCGCGGCAAGAGCGCGAAATGGTAATCCTGCACCAGCACCACCGGATCGTCGGTTCGCGCCTCCCTGATGACCGCGTCTGCGAAGCGCCGGTTGACACTGACGTACTGCTCCCAGTCGGAAGAGCGGAACACCGGACGCACATGCGCAATATGGCACAGCGGCCACAAGCCCTCATTGGCGAATCCGTAGTAGTAGCCCTGCTCTTCTTCCTTCGAAAGCCACACCCGGCGCAATGAATAGCTCGGATTGTCGGGCGGGACCCTGACACAATCATTGCGGTCCACCACCTGCCGGTCCGCAGAACCGCTGCCATGCGCAATCCAGGTGCCGGAGCAGGCGCGCATCACGGCTTCCACCGCGGTCACCAGGCCGCTCGCAGGACGGCGCGCTTCGATGCCCTTCGGCGTGGAGACATGGATATACGGCTCGCGATTGGATACCACCAGCACCTGGTCGCCTGCCAGTTCTCCCTGCAGCAGGGCGCGCAGCTTGTCCGGCGTCCACAGCTGCGATGCATCGCCGCGCGCTTCCAGTTCCCGATTCATTTCATTGAACAGGGCGCGAAGATCGCCGAGCAAAGGCCGCATTTCCGGCGGGGTGCGCGATTCCGGCCGCAGCAGGAAGTCGCCGCGCAGGAGGCCTTTCACACCGCTCATCCAGCCGCGCCAGCTCAGGTGAGCGATGAAGACGGTAATCAGGGAAATCACGATCGCAAGCAGTGCGAACAGGGTAATCACGTATTTCCGGGTATCGGCGCTGCGGCGCTCGATGAAGCTCATGTCATGCACCAGGATCAGCTTGCCGAGGTACTGGCCATCCTGATTGAGCAGGCTTTCCGCCACATGCACCGGTCCCGTGGGCAGGTTCACCAGGGAAGCACGTTTCTCATCGCTAGACTGGGGCATCCAGCAGCCGATCGATTCCGGGTAGTTGCCGGTCTTGTACAGCAGTGCGCCGCCCGGTTCGCAAAAGGCCAGGCCGTACAGCCGCTCATCCTGGATGGCCCGGTCGAACAGTTGGGTAATCTTTTTCCGCGCCTTTTGCGGCACGTAGTCCAGCAGCGGCTCCTGCAGCGTGTTGGCAAGCAGCTGGGAACGGATATCCAGGTCCCGGATGAACCAGTGCAGGGTCAGGTTATCCATGAGCGGCACGACCGCATACGCGAATGCGCTCAGCACGAATGCGAGCGGCAGGATGAAACGCAGGGAGAGGCGGAATGAGCGCAATTGCATGGTGTCCTCCCTTTTGCTTCAGCGGCTGGCGTGCAGCGCCTGCGGCAACGCGGTCTGGTTGGCGGCGGGCGCCATGTACAGCTTGCGCAGCGGATGGGCAAACGCGATTCCCTGTTCCTCGAAGCCGCGGAACAAGGCGAGATTGATCGCCTGCTGGATATCCATGTACTTGTTGTAGTCGGGATCGAGGACGTAATACACCACCTCGAACTGCAGCGCGCTTTCCCCATAAGACTTGAAATGTGCGCGGTCGAAGCGGGTTTCGAAGCGGCCGGAGGAGATGATTTCCTTGATCATCCGGGGAATGCGCTCCAACTGTTCCGCCGTGGTTTCATACGCCACGCCGAATTCGAACAGGACGCGCCGCTCCTGCATGCGCTTGTAATTCCGGATGCGATTCTTCAGGAGCTCGGCATTGGAGAATATGATCTGCTCGCCGCCGAGGCTGCGAATGCGCGTGGTCTTCATGCCGACGTATTCGACCGTCCCCATGTAGGAATCGACGACGATGAAATCGCCGATGACGAAAGGCTTGTCGAGCGCGATCGACACCGACGAGAAGATGTCGCCAAGGATGTTCTGCACGGCGAGCGCAACGGCGATGCCGCCGATCCCAAGGCTGGCCATCAGCGTGGAGATATTGAAGCCAAGGTTGTCGAGCGCGACAAGCACGGCCACCGACCACAGCACGACGCGCGCCACCAGACTGGCGAGCATCAGGTGGGTGGCACCGGAAGGATCGGTTTGCCTGTGCCGTTCAAATGCGCGCGCCACTGCCACCGTCACCATGCGGTTTGCCCACAATGCAATTTGCGAAACCAGGATGATGATCCATGCGTAATGGAGCCACTTTTCCTGGCGCGGCGACAGATCCAGCTGGCTTACGCCGGCAAGCATGGCTGCCCCCAGCAGAAACAGCACGCGGGTGGCATCGACGATCTGTTCCGGATAGCTGAGAAAACGCAGGCGGCCTTGCGATATGAACCGGCGCAACTGGCCTGAGACGAAGGCTTTCAAGCCAAGCAGGATGGCCAGCGTCAGCAGGAATGTCATGCCGGCCAGCATGGCATCGTAAGAAGATAGTTTTTCGATCAATGGCTGCTCCCGAAGATGCCGCCGCTGCGGCTGATTGATCAAGAGTGCCCTGCAGGTCAAGCAAGCCTTCCGTACGGCTTCCTGCAGGATGCGTCGACGGCGAGATGTCGCCTTAAGCTGGACGAATGCCGCGGACGCGCATCAGCGCCGCAGGCATTCGCTTCGGAGCGCATGCTCCGGCTCGATATCATCCCGCGCCGGCGGGATGACGGGGTTGGCAGGCGAGAACCTGCCAACGGTTGGAAAAAAACCCCCGTGCTGGGGGCTGTGAAGAGGCCCGGTAAAGCCTCACTGTTGATCTTTACAATTAGCGCCTACATGGTGAAGGGCAGCGGCTGCAAGCCGTAGGCCTCGTCGACCTGCTCGATCACTTCCAGCAAGGCCTGCAATCCTTCATTCAATTGAAGCAAACCCTGTTCGTCCAGCTTGCGCAGGGCTTCCGGCAACAATCCCCTTGCCGGTTTCGGGGCTTTTTTCAGCAAGCCCTCGCCTTGCTCGGAAAGGGCCAATTTGACGACTCTCTGGTCGTTCGGGTCGCGGGCTTTGATGATGTAGCCTCGCTTTTCCAGGGAATCCAGAAGATTGCTCGTAGTGGTCTGGTGAATTGCTAGTTTTTTTGCTATTTCACCGACACGCAACCCTGGTGTCTCACTCAACTCCCTCATTATCCATAGCTGTGCGCCGCTGACGCCGCACTGCTTTTCAATCCAGGCCGAATGCCGCTGCGCTGCGCGGATCACGATCCGCAATTTTTTCAGCGTATGCAGATGGGCAGGCTCTTCCGCATTGCTCTTCTTGCCCACTGGGGTCTTTCCTGTCATTCAATGACTCCATCGCTATATTGCCCCAAAACTATATTTGGTGCAATATGTTTTGCTCAAATGTGTTTCCAACAGCACAGCAAGATGCCGACCCTCTTAAAGCGCAGAACATTCAGGCAAGACCGCAAGAGCCGAGTCGCTCCCATGCCGAACATGACGGGCTTCTGTCTCCGCGGGGCGGCGCGGATGGCCAGGCCATTGCCGGTCGGACTGACTGCCGCCTTCTTCGCTACCGACAGTGCATATGCAATGTGGATGAACCAGCTGCCATTCCTGCACATCGTCGTCGGCAAGCTTGCGCTAACGCTCGCCGCTCTGTCAATAGGCGCATCCGTGGGACGCGAAGGCCGGAAAGTCCGAACCGGCGTCTCGGCCCTGCACGCCTTTTACGGGCACGGCACTTTCTCTGGCCTCAGGCTAGGACGCGTGACGGATTGGCACCCTGCGCTGTACCCGTTGGTCGTCGCTCCGGTGGTGGCAGCCTGCATCTTCAAAATTATCGCCCGCTGTGCCGCTCTATTCGCTCTATCGGGCGCATGCGGTAAAATCCGCGCCGGCCGTAGTCGCCGCTGCCTCGCTCCCGGAACCGGCGCATGAACGAACAACCTGACTTTCCACGAACCGAACACATGCATCAGTCGTCACGAGTCATGCCTTGCTTCTTCCATCCCGCAGAGCCGGGTCAGCGCAGGGAAGAACCATGACGCGCCCGCAGATCCCTGAAGACATCATCCGCTTCATCCTGCTCAGCATTCCCTCGGTGCCGCACCTGGAAGCGATGCTGCTGCTGCGTCGGGAGCATAGCGTGCAATGGGATAGCAAGCGGGTGGCGCAGCGACTTTACATGAGCGAAAAGGCAGCGCACGGACTGCTCACCGACCTGCATGCGGCAGGCTTCCTCGCGCAAGAGGATGGAGAGCCTCCCTTGTACCGTTATCATCCCGGGACCGAAGGCATCAGGGAAATGATCGACCGACTGGCGGACGTCTATGCCAAGAATCTCATTGACGTAAGCAATCTCATCCATTCCAAGAACAGCAAGAAGGCCCAGCAGTTCGCTGACGCTTTCATCTGGCGAAAGGATTCCTGATATGGCTGGCCTCATATACTCGCTGTGCGCACTGACCGCATTCGCCTGCGCCTTCCTGATCCTCCGAAGCTACATCAGGCACCGGCACAGGCTTTTGCTATGGAGCGGGCTGTGTTTCGTGGGCATGGCTGCAAACAATCTGCTGCTGGTCATCGACAGGCTGCTCGTTCCTGGCACCGACCTGTCGATCTGGCGTCTCGGCACTGCGCTGGCTGCGCTGCTGCCCTTGCTGTACGGTCTTATCTGGGAAGAAGAGTGAGGAAACCGTGAACGAAATGCTTGCAGGCGCAATTGCAATGGGATCTTTGGTGGTAAGCCTGTTTTTCCTGCGCTTCTGGAGGAGCACGGGCGACCGCTTTTTCCTTTACTTTGCCCTTTCCTTCTTCATTGAATGCCTGAATCGGCTCGCATTGGGCATGACCTCGCTGCAAAACGAAGAGCTGCCGACCTATTATTTGATCCGGCTGATCTCCTACGGATTGATCCTGTATGCCATCGTGGACAAGAACCGGCGGCGCAACAAGACTTGATGCGGGCGACCCTGATACACGCAAAATCCTCGTCGTACCAAAAGACTGACTGCTTGACTCATTTTCACAAGGGAGAAAAAACCATGCATCCATCCAAAGCCTTCGCTCTGATCGCTTTCAGCGCCGCCATCCTGAGCGCCTGCTCATCCACGCCGGTCGACAACAAGACGGCCAGTGCCAGCCAGGCCACTCAGGCAACGGGCACCGACGCGCAGCCGGTTGCCACTGCGAACACTGCAGCCGACCCGCTGAACGATCCGAAGGGCGCACTGGCAAAACGCAGCGTCTACTTTGATTTCGACAGCTACATGCCGAAAGACGACGCCAACCGAATCGCCGAAGCCCATGCGAAGTACCTGACGACCCACAAGAGCCGCAAGATCGTCATCGAGGGTAATACCGATGCGCGCGGTGGCAGTGAATACAATCTTGCGCTCGGCCAGAAACGCGCGGAAGCTGTCAGAAAATCCTTGTCCGCATTAGGCGTGGGCGAAGCCCAGATGGAAACCGTGTCCTTCGGCAAGGAAAAACCGAAAGCCCTCGGTGCTGACGAGGCTTCGTGGGCTGAAAATCGCCGCGCCGACATCGTCTACAAATAAACGCGCATCTGCCTTCCGCACGAAGTTCACGTAGTGCATAAGGCAGCGGGTTATGGTGCCGGCTTCGACCCCTTCCTTAGCAGGAATTCCGGCGCGCCGCAGCAGGCGCGCCATCCCTGCCCCACCGCAGTTCACTCGTGCGCGGCATGCCGTGCCGCGCATTCATGAAGCACCACTGATGTCACACACAGAAATTTTCACGCAACGCATTGAAGACAAGGTTTCCCCGTCTGATCCACGGATAGCGAACATACGCAGGTATTGCCGGCGCTATCTGGCAATATTGCCGCTGACATGGCTGGTCGCCTGCGCGGTGCAGCCAACACAGGTGCCGCCGTCCGTGCAACAGCCAGAGCCACCGGCAGCACCCGATGCTCCGGCTCCCGACGCCGCACCACCGCCGTTGCAACCACCTGCTCCGGTATCGGAAGACAATATCGCCGCATTGCAAAAATGGGTGGACCAGCAGAACCGCCTGAATAGAATTGCGGCACCGCTATTGATCAATAATGCGGACCTGTGCAACCGCCATGCGCACAACCTGCTGGGGCTGTCCGCAAAAACCAGATATTCCTTCTCCGGCGATTTTGTCGGCGTGGCGCACGCCGCGTTGGGACTCGGCGACCGCTTGCGGGTGATGAATGTACTGGCCGGAAGCGGCGCGGATCAGGCTGGCGTGCGCAAGGGCGACATTTTGATCGCCGTGGAATCGCAATCGCTGCCGCAGGGCCCGAATGCCGAGCGCGACAGTGCACGGCTCGTCAGGATGGCCATGAGCGGCCGCACCAGCGTCGGCCTTACCGTACTGCGTGACGGCAAGCGCGCGACCTTGGACGTACCGCTGACGCGCGCCTGCGCATTCGGCATCGAACTCGGCAATACCGACGACGTGAACAGCTACGCCGATGGCCACCGTGTACTGGTCACCCGCGGCATGCTCCGCTTCGTCAGGTCGGATGAAGAACTGGCCTATGTACTGGCGAAAGAGCTTGCGCACAACGTGCTCGCGCCTGAGCCCCGGGCCGACATCGGGGCCGTCATCGACCGCTTGCGGTCCTTCGGTAGCAGTCCAGCCGTCCGGACAGGCGCCGCCGACCTCGCGTCTTACACGCCGGTGCTCGATGCAACCGCCGACAAACTGGCTCTATACATGCTGGTACGCGCCGGTTATGACATCGACAACGCACTTCCCTTCTGGAAGCGGCTGGCCAAGGAAGTCCCGGAAGAAGTGCAGGCTGGTCATACTGCCCTGCATCCGTCCTCGACATACCGTTTCTCCGTCATGAGCGAGATCGTGAAAACGATCAGATTCAAGCAAAAGAACCGCCTGCCGCTCGTACCCTGACTTCAAAGGCAAAAGCCGCCAGACAACCGTTGCGTGACAATCGTTGTCTGGCGGCCTTTCAGGCTGCAATCGCATCTTCGGCTGCGACCCCGCGCCACCTGCATTGGCGGGGCTCGCTCTGGACAGTGCTCCTAGGTGCAACGCTGCCCGCCCGAAGGAGCATCGTGCTGCAAGGCGCGGGATGTGTCCCGTCGCCTCACGGTCACCGGTATCGGGAGCCTTACCGCCCCGCTCCGGCCACCGTCGACACATAATTCGCAAGCAACTTCACCTGTGCATCGGTCAGGCCGGTAAAGGCCGGCATCTGACCGATGCCGGTGCGAACAGCTTTTTCCACGCGCGAAGCATCCGGCCTGAGCTCATCCAGATCCGGCCCCACTTCCCCGTTCGCCCCCGCGTGTCGCAGCGTGTGGCAAACGGCGCATGCCGGCACCGCCGCTTGCGTAAACAGCTTTTGGCCTTCATCGATTGCGCCCTGGGCGAGTGCGCCGGTGCTTGCCAGGCCGAATAATGCTGTGCCCAAGGCGCGTGCAACGCATGTTGAGAGTCTTGTCATGCCCCGCCCTCAGACCACGGTCACTTGCACTGCATGGTCACGCCAGCTGTTGTTGTTGTAACCGCCAGAATTCTCCAAGCGTTCTTCCGGCTGCCGATTACCCTTGGAATCGATGGCGCGGCTGGCGAGGGTATGTGTACCCGGTGGCAGCTTCACTGCAAGCACGAATTGCCGCCATGCATAACGACCGAGGTCGGGGCCAACGAACTTCGCCTCTTTCCAGGTCTTTCCACCATCGACGGACACTTCTACCGCCTTGACGGCATTGATGCCGCCAAACGCCACTCCCTTGACCTGCACCACGCCCGCCGGAACCGAGGCGCCATCAGTACCGGGTGAATTGATCCAGGACTTGGTGTTCATTTCCCATACTGAGGGGTGATCCGGCTCATGCTTCTGCCCGAGCGGCGAGATACGGTATCCGGTCTGCTGGATCTTCGCGTCGCTTTGCTGCGCCGTGAAGGCCAGCCGTTTGACGTACTTGATGTTGTTGACCCCGGCATATCCCGGCACAATCAGGCGCAACGGGCCGCCGTGTGCCAGCGGAATGGGCGCACCGTTCATTTCCCAGGCCAGCAGCGCATCCGCCATTGCAGCGATGGGCACGGAACGTTCCACAATAACGCTCTTCGGGTCCAGCCCTTCCGGCAGCTTTTCGCCACCCGTACCCGTCATATAGCTGACACTATCCACGGTGCCGCCCAGGGCTTCCGCCACTGCCCTCACAGGTACGCCGCTCCACACGACACAACCGGCGGCACCGACATTCCAGGGCGTGCCGCTCGGCTTGCTCGGGAAAAAGCCGCGCCCATTGCCGGAGCATTGCAATACCGTGGCGACGGTTTCCAAGCCCATACCTTTGAGCTCCTTGACGCTCAATTTGCGCGGATTCCTGACGCCTTCAACCGTCACTTCCCAGGCGTCACGATCGGCAACGATGGAGGCATCGGGAGCCGGCAGGTTGTTGCGGATATAGAGTTGTTCAGCCGGCGTGACGATACTGGTGCCGAATGCGCTGCGCCGAGTTTCCACGGTGCTGGAGCTGTGCACGATCATTGCACTCGGATCCTTCCATGCCACATAGGTCGGCAAGGGCTTGCCGGCAGCAGCGGATGCCGCCTGAGCTGCAGCCGTCCTGGTGAAACTGCCCAGCCCGGCTGCCGCCAGGGCCGTGGCTCCGCCAGCCAGTAAGTTGCGGCGCTGCGGATCGCTTACACCGATGATCCGCTTGCTCATCGTTTTGTCTGCCATCTTTACCTCCTGTTGGTTTGTGTTATGGGTTATACATACCGAGGAATGCGGATTGAATGTTGCCATATTTCGAATTGGAAATTCATCAAATCGCCGGGAACGGCCCAGATAGTTGTAACCTCTTCCTTCAATGCGACAGCTTGGCGGAAGGTCTGCAACGCCTGCCAGTCTTGCTCTTGGGGCGGCATCGCTTGAACTGCAAAAAAGGCCCGCTTCATCAGCGGGCCAAGACCATCCCTGGAGGATGGAGGAGACAACAAGAAAATGCTTATCCGCGCATGAACCAAAGGGCCGCCTGACTTTCTTTCATCTTTTTGCGGCAGCCAGGTTGGTCTTGGCAGGCAGGGAACTCATCACCGGCAAGGTCTTCTCGCGCCACTCCGGCATGCCGCCACGGAACCAGTAAACCTTTTCGAAGCCCATGGCCAAGGCGGCCCTCGATGCCTTGTAGGATTTCCAGCACTCCGGGCCGTTGCACAGGAAGATGGCCGGAGCCTGCCTGGGAGCCGAATTGGCTACGCTGAAATCGTCCAGCGACGCGTCGTAATCGACGTCCTTCAGGCTTTTTTCCTGGTAGGGCATGGCTACCGCGCCCTTGATGTGCTCCAGCGCATATTCCTTGGGCGAGCGGGTGTCATAAATAACCGCGCCTTTTGCGGCAAGATCCATGACCTGTTCAGCAGTCACGATGGTGACGTTCGGAAGTGAATTGGGTGTGAAGATACCCAGCGAAGCAACATAGTGAAACTTGGCACTGTCGCCGTTCGCCGCCACCTGCAGGCGGCCGAGCCCGGATGCCATGCCTTCGGCGGAGGAAATCCACTTCAGGACATTGTCTTCATCGATCGGGGAAATATCCTTACGCACCATCAGGTTCATCCCATCCGGCACCGGCCGTGTCTTCTTCAGAATATGCACGGCATCGGGATGGGATTTCATCCATTCATTCACATCCGCAAGGCTCGCAATTGCCGCATCCGCCATGCCGTATGACACGGACAGCAAGCCAGCGCCGCTGGTACGGCCATACGTAACCTTGCCCAGGCTCTTGAAGGACAGTCCGCTTTCCCTGATCAGACCCTTGGCGAGATAGGTCGGTAGGGAATCCTGTTGCGGCAGGTAGACATGCTTGCCCTTCAGCTTCTCGATCGACTCGATTTCCTTGCGCGCGACCAGCGCATACTCCTGCTGGGAGCCAGTCGTCGCCAGCAGCTTGTAGGCGTGGCTCACTGCGGAGGCTGTTACGTGGGCTGGCCCGATGATGACGTCGTTCTCAACCGTGCGACTGGCGCGCATCGCATCGCTCAGGTTTTGCGTCTTGGTGACGATTGCCTTGGTGTTCAAGGACTTGGACAAGGTATCAAGCGAACCGATGCCAATCACATTGTTGCTGACGGCATCGGAGGGATCGACTGCAACCAGCACGCGCATTTCGGCGACGGCAGGCATAGAAAATGACACAAGCGCGCCGACCAGCAGGATCCGTACCGCGCTTGCAAAAGCAGATTCGTAGTAACGCATGATGACCCCCTCGGAAAACATGCTAAGGATGACTGCAGGTGCGGCTCCACTTGGCGTCGCTGGAGTCACTCTATACAGGCGGTTCCGCGGTTATTAAAGGGCGTTACACATTGTTTCGTGCCGTCTACCATATCTATGTGAGATTTGGCTGCAGATGCAGCGGCAAATTCGCAACACGTCCCATATTCATGGGAGCGCCTTCGCTGCTGCGACTGCATGTCACCCGGCACATCGAACCTTCACGGACGCAGCAGGAGAGATCCTGTCGTTGCACCCGCTTCCAGCATGCGGTGCGCTTCTTCGGCACGAGACAGGGGAAGTTCCATGCCAACGGATATCTTCATGCCGCCAGCGAGCCGTTCCAGCGTCGCCTTCGCACCCTCGCGATAGCGCTGCAGGTCGGACATGAAGCGGAACACGCCCGGGCGCGAAAAGGCAATGGAGCGGGAAGGACCGAGCAGAGCTGTGTCGAGCAAAGCGATGTCGCCCGCGACCTGGCCGATACTCGCCACCATGCCGTATGGCCGCACTGCTTCCAGCGTACGCAGCACGGTTTCGCCACCGATGCCGTCGATGGCGAAATGCACGCCTTCGCCATTGGTGAATTCCTTTACGGCGGCGACGAAATTCTGCTCCCGGTACAAGACGGCGCAATCCAGTCCGTGTGCCAGCGCCAGCTCGGCCTTGGCGGAGCTTCCGACGGTGCCGATCACGCGGGCGCCGAGTGCCTTCGCCCATTGAACCAGCACCAGCCCGAGGCCGCCCGCGGCGGCATGCACCAGCACGGTGTCGCCGGCCGCAATCGGCCTTACGTACCTGAACAGCATGTGCGCCGTGATCCCGCGCAGCATGGCGCCCGCTGCCTGGTCGCAAGGTATCCCGTCGGGCAGGGGAATCGCCCGCTCTGCGGGAAGATCGCGGACCGAAGCATAGCTGCCGACGGGAGGTCCGGCATAGGCCACGCGTTGTCCCGCTCTGAGATGACTCACGCCTGCACCGACTTCCTCGATCACGCCCGCGCCTTCCACTCCCAATGTCGCGGGCAGCGAGGGCAAGGCATACAGCCCGGTGCGGTGATAGACATCCACGAAATTGACGCCGACCGCGGCGTGACGCACGCGCACGCACTCCGCTGCGAGAGGAGGCAATTCGATCGTTTCGGCTCGCAGTTCGCAAGCGGCGCCGAATGCGTGGATGCGGACCTGCTCGGACAAGGTTTTCATCATGCTGTTCTCCTGGGAAAAATCACGGAGAAAGCTTACCGAGCCGAGGGCGGTTCCGGAATCCGAATAAATCGGCACTTGCTGTGCAAAAATTCACGGCCGGACTGACAGAGCGACGCCCCCGATGGCCCAAGGGCATGCTGACGCACGGATGCGCTGTCAGCGCTGCCAGTTCGTCAGCGTGACGCCGCCTATCACCAGAGCACCGCCGACGATCATTGAAACCAGAACCGGCTCCGACAACAGCAAGGCGGCGAGCAGGATGCCGAACACCGGTACCAGGTTGTTGAAGACAGCGGTACGTGCCGGACCGATCGCCTTCACGCCTTCGTAGTACCAGATGAATCCGACCACCGTGCCGAATATGCCGAGGTAGGCGATTGCCGCCCATATGTGCCATGCGAATCTTGTCGGTCCGCCGGCAGCGGCTTCAAACACCGCGCATGTTCCAAGCAGCAGCAGTCCCCACAGCGCCGCATAGGTAGTAGCCGCAACAGGCGACAGGCCCTTGAGCGCATGACGACCGATGATGGTGTAGCCAGCCCAGGCAGAGATTGCGCAAAACATGAGGGCTTCGCCATATCCGATTGATTGCGTGATATCACGCCATGCACCTGCCAGGTCCCCGCGGGTGATGATGATGGCAGCGCCGATGAACGCCATGACGATGCCTGCCCACTTGAAGGCACCGATGCGCTCCCGGAAGAACATGGCAAGAAAGAGCGCAGTCATGACCGGATTCAGGGCGACGAAGAGTGCGGTGCGTCCGGCCGGCATTCTGGATAACGCCGCGAAAAAGCAGATGTTGTACAGGAATATTCCGGTCAGCCCCAATGCGAACGTGGAAAGTAACTGTGACCGGGTGAGCCGCGGCAGGCCGCCTTCCATCTTCCATGCCAGCAGCAGAAGCAGGGGCACCGCCATGGCGAAGCGCAGTGCGGCGGCAATCAAGTGCGGCACCTGTTGTGCAACGACGCGACCGGCGATGAAGGTGCCGCCCCAAAGGAATGCGACCAGCACCAATCTGACATATACCCAGGGTGAAATGGCTTGCGCTGTAGTGGATTGGGCGGATAGAGGCTTGGCGGGAGAAGCTGGCATATGGGCGGTCATTCGGTCAGGCATGGGCTACAAAAAAATGACGCCCCGGCTTTGGCCGGAGCACAGCTCACGAATATACCAGCCAGCCTTACAGTCTGCTGCCGCAAGTGCGCCGGAAGGAACTGAAGATCGAGTCGCGTTCGGGCGTTGCCTCCATCCTTAATGCAGCGATCCATTCGGCCGTGCTCAATACCGCCGCGAACCGTGACTGCAGTACTACGCAAAACACACGGTGAATTTCCTCGGCGCTTGCCTGCCCGGCCCGGTTTGCGTACGGAAGCGATCCGGCCGCATCGTGCAGGAATTCGACGGCCAGGCCTGCATGCAAAGCATGCTTGATCGTCGAATCGACACAGTTATGCGTCATGTAACCGGCAACCGTCAGGGTATCGATGCCGTGCGCTGCAACCCAGTCAGCCAGATCAGTTCCTGTGAATGCACTGGGCAGGTTCTTTTCGACGTAATGATCGAACTTCCTGCGCGTGACCACTTCATGCAATTCCCAGCCAGGCGTTCCCTTCACAAAAATTGGCACTCCGGCAGGAGCGGTATTCTGCACGACGACTACCGGGATATCCTTCTCCCGCGCCGCATCGATGGCCTGACCGATCTGGCGCAGGGAAAGCTGGACATCGGGATAGCCAATCGGCAGCTTCCCGGACACATATTCATTCTGTACATCGATGACGACAAGCGCGCGACGCGGTGTATTCGGCATGACCAATCCTCCAATAAAAATAAGTCAGAAACCTTCCCGCTGCAGCGCCCTTTGCACCGCCGGTCTGGCCAGCATGCGCGCGGAATGCGCATGCCAGCGCGGATAATCGCTGCGCACGTCCACGCCTATCGAACGGGCCCAGTTGTGGAACACGAACACATAGGGATCGACCAGGGTGTATTCAGCACCAATGGCCCACGGTTTATCGGCCAGCCATTGCTCGACATGGGCGAACCCGTCGCGCAGGTTGCGGTCCGCCATGGCTTGTACATCCCGGAACATATCGGCTTGGGTGACAAAGCGCTGCGGACGCCATTTCCCGCCGAAAGCCACGGCATGTAGCGTGCCCGACAGCCAGTTGAACCATTCAAGCATCCGCGCCTGCAGCAAGACATCGGCCGGGATGAAGCGGCCAGCCGTGGATCCTATGTACCAGCAGATCGCCGGAACTTCCGTCAGCACCTCCGTACCTGTCACCAGCACCGGAACACGCGCCTTCGGGTTCAGCTTCAGAAACTCCGGCTCTTGAGTCTTGCCTTGCTGGACATTGACCTCGACGAGCTCATGGCGCACGCCGGTTTCTTCGAGAAGGATGTGAGGCGCCAGCGAGCATGCGCCGGGGGAGTAGTACAGGATCACGGGCTTCCTTTCATAGTCTGGTTGGTGCGCGGCGGTGTTTGCCAATGCAGTGACCCGACGGTAACATTCGCAAGCTCGGAGAGGAACCCGAAAAATTTGCACATCAGATGTGCGCGGATAAGAAGGCTGGAATGAACTGGGATGATGTAAGAATATTCGTGACACTCGTGCGGGCGGAGAGCCTGAGCGTGGCGGCACGCATGCTCCGGGTCGAGCATTCCACGGTGGCACGCCGCATCGACGGTCTGGAAAAGGCGCTCGGGCTGCGGCTGTTCGACCGCCTTCCCCGCGGCTGGCAGTTGACCGCTGAAGGCGAGCAGCTGTTCGTGCGGGCGGAACAGATGGAAGAAAAGGCGAATGAATTCCTGCGCGAGGCAGCTGACGGCGGGCGGCTTTCGGGAGCGGTCAGGGTGTCGGCGCCGCCTACCCTGTCAAGCGCCTTCCTCGCGCCGAAATTCGCCTCGGTTCAGGAGAAGTGGTTTCCGATCACGCTGGAACTGGTAGGCGAGACCCGGGTCGCAAGCCTGAACAGGCGCGAAGCCGATTTGGCGCTGCGCCTCGGCCGTCCGCAGGATCCGGGACTGGCTGCGCGCCGCCTCGGCACCATGAGCTACGGGCTCTTTGCCCACCACTCCTATCTGGAACGGCACCCGCCGCAGAATTGGCGATTCATCGGGTATGACGACAGCCTGCACCACGCACCCGAGCAGCAATGGCTGGAGAAGTTTGCCGCCGGCCGGGCATTTGCCTTCCGGAGCAATACGCTCTCTTCGCTCTGCGAAGCTGCCCGCCATGGCCTGGGAGTCGCGGCGCTTCCCCATTTCCTCGCATCCACCATCCCCGATCTTGCGGAGCTTACTGTCGAGCCGATGGAGGCGCGCGAGCTCTGGCTGGTAATCCATCCGGACGTCAGACGTTCGCCCCGGGTCCGCCTGATTGCGGACATCGTCGCGGACATCGTGGCTTCGTCCGAGCAGGAACTGTTTCGCACGGCGATCTAGAGATGTCGCCGGCTTGCACGGTCCGCCGATTTATGCGGCCCGCATGCTTCAAAAAAGCCCTTCGCCTTGCTAGGGACGTCGGCTCGACATTTTCATGCTGGTATAGATCGAGTACAGGGCGGACAGGCCAACGATGACATAGATGATGCGCGACAGCGGGCTCATGTCACCGAACAAGGTGGCGACCAAGTCAACGTCGAACAAGCCCACCAGGCCCCAATTGATGCCGCCAATGATGAGGAGCACCATCGCAATCCAGTCGACGGCATTCATCCGCTTGGCAGTCGCGCCAGTGTTGCTCGCCCGCCTGTCCGGAATATGACGCCGTTCCGTGATATGGGTGTCCATGGTAGCCATGACGTTCTCCTAAGGAATTGAGAGGAACCGGAAAATCGCTTCTGCCCCTTGCTGCACGGGGCACTTACATCGAAAGGAAACGTGAGCGAAAGTTCCAGCATATTTGGTCCTGGACGCCGTTCCCACATCTTCTGAGCTTCACCTCAATTTCGTACACCAAACTGTCAAAGTCAAGGAATCGTCCATAGCGATGATGGGCGCACACTCTGGCACAAGCAATTGAAAGCGCAACCGGGGTCGATCGATTCAATGTATTGCCGGGTACGAACCTGGTATTGGCAGGGAGCATTTCTTTTCATCCGCGTTTGCAGCGTCGGGCATCAGGGATGCCGAACGCGTCACCGGGCTCCGCAAGGATGCGCTGCGAATGCGGGAACGTCGCCATCACTTTCCGCAGCTCTGCCTCGACGGATCTGGAGAACGCAGCTACCCGGTGGAGCAAGTTGAAAAGCTGCACCTGAACAAGTGCCTGCTCGATCAAGGGCAGCGTCCGGGCAAGCTGATGCACTTGAGCATCACCGAATTGCGGAAACTGGCTGGCTACCTTGTCTATGCACCGACCAGTGATGGACCTCGCGCATGCGGCAACGTCGCAGGTCGTGGACGTCATCGCGTTGTCGTACTCATCGGCGCAGAATTTCAGGGATGTCCTCGAAAGCGTTCAAGGACTGTGCTCCAGGATCACGGTTTGCACCGAGGTTGGGCAGGCGTCCTCGCCGTCGATCTTCCCGACATCCATCGTGCGGTCGCGGAATGGCGCACCAGGCACGACGCGCCATTCGCCATCTGAGTAGCTTCAAACCTCCTCCAGCCCGGCTCTTTTCCTGATTTACCGAATAGAATAGGCGGCCGTCGCGCCGGCCGGCACTCGTGCCGCACCCATTATCAAAACAGCACTGACGGCGACAAGCACCATTTAGGAAAATAGACATGTTGAACGGCCTGTGGCTGGGGTTTTTTGTTGTGGCTGCGGTCAGTGCCTTCGGGCGCTGGCTGATCGGCGGCGATGCCGGCGTCTTTGCCGCGATGGTGGAGAGCCTGTTTTCGATGGCGAAGCTGTCGGTGGAAGTGATGATCCTGCTGTTCGGAACCCTGACGCTATGGCTGGGCTTCCTGCGCATTGCGGAAAAGGCCGGGCTGGTGGAAGCGCTGGCCCGCCTGCTGTCTCCCCTGTTCCGGCGGCTCATGCCGGAAGTGCCGGCCGGCCATCCGGCGCTCGGTTTGATTACCCTGAACTTCACCGCCAATGTGCTGGGTTTGGACAATGCCGCCACGCCAATCGGCCTGAAGGCGATGCGCGCCTTGCAGGAATTGAATCCGCTGCCGCATATTGCGAGCAATGCGCAGATCCTGTTCCTGGTGCTGAACGCCTCATCGCTGACGCTGCTGCCGGTATCGATCTTCATGTACCGCGCGCAGCAGGGCGCTACCGATCCCACCCTTGTATTTCTGCCCATCCTGATTGCCACCAGCGCGTCCAGCGTGGCCGGCCTGCTGGCAGTGGCCCTGGTCCAGCGGCTGAAGCTGTGGGATCCGGTAGTCCTTGCCTGGCTGGCGGGCATAGTCTTGCTGCTGGGCGGGCTGATGGCGATGCTCGCCGGCTTGTCCGCCAGTGCACTGGCTGCGCTCTCCTCGCTGCTCGGCAATCTGGTGCTGTTTGGCCTGATTCTGTTATTTCTGCTGTTCGGCACGCTGCGGCGAGTGCCGGTCTATGAATGCTTTGTCGATGGGGCGAAAGAAGGATTCGAGGTGGCGAAAAATCTGCTGCCCTACCTGGTGGCGATGCTGTGCGCGGTCGGCGTACTGCGCGCATCTGGCACGCTCGATCTTGCCCTCGGCGCACTCCGACACCTTGTCGATGCTGCCGGCTGGGACAGCCGCTTCGTCGATGCCTTGCCGACTGCCCTGGTCAAGCCGTTCTCCGGCAGCGCGGCGCGTGCCCTGCTGATCGAAACCATGAACACCCATGGAGTCGACAGCTTCCCTGCGCTGGTCGCGGCCACGGTGCAGGGCAGTACCGAGACCACGTTTTACGTGCTCGCGGTGTACTTCGGCGCAGTCGGCATCCAGCGCGCGCGGCATGCTGCCGCCTGCGCCCTGCTGGCGGATGCAGCCGGCGTGCTGGCTTCGATCGCGGTGTGCTACTGGTTCTTCGGATAGCTTGTGCGTCCGTGCAGGCATCCCTCCTTCGTGTCATCATCGGGCATGGCTACGACTACGACATCCCTGCCCTTGTTTCCGCTGAATACCGTGCTGTTTCCCGGCGGCTATCTTCCCTTGCAGGTTTTCGAGGTGCGCTACCTCGACATGATCAATAAATGCATCGCTGACGGCACTCAGTTCGGTGTCGTTGCGCTCACGGAAGGAAGCGAAGTACGCCAGCCGGGCGTGACGGAAAGTTTCGCGGATGTGGGCACCATGGCCAAGATCGATGCCTGGCAGGCGCCCATGCCGGGCCTGCTGCAGATCGCCTGCAGCGGCAGCGCCCGCTTCCGGATTGCTTCGAGCATGCAGCTCAGGCATGGCTTATGGATGGCGGAGACGACCGCGATCGAGGACGATGTTGTCATTCCAGTCCCGGCCGAATTGCAAAACACTGTCGATGTGCTCGAGAAACTGCTCGATTCCCTGCAGAAGGAAGGCATGCAGCCGCACGAGATGCCGGTCATTCCCCCATTTCAGCTCGACGACTGCGGCTGGGTCGCAAACCGCTGGGCGGAACTGCTACCCATGCCGCTCGCGCAGAAGCTGCGGCTGCTGGAACTCGACAACCCCATGCTGCGGCTGGAATTGATTCAGGATCTGCTCGCGGAGCGCGGCCTGTAATTCCGCGGCATCACTTGATGTGTGTCTCCGGCGCCGATGAAAACAGGTCCCATGCAGCGATGAACAGGGCAGCAATCGCCGGCCCGATGACGAATCCGTTCAGGCCGAACAAGGCCATGCCGCCCAGCGTTGAAATGAATACCACGTAATCCGGCATCTGCGTGTCCTTGCCGACAAGGATGGGACGCAGCAGGTTATCGACCAGGCCGATCACCAGCACACCGAACAGGATCAGGGTGACGCCTTGCCAGACGGCGCCGGTCAGCAGGAAGTAGATGGCAACCGGCGCCCAGATCAGGGCGGCGCCGACGGCCGGCAATAGCGACAGGAAAGCCATCAGCACGCCCCACAGCAGGGCTCCCTGGATGCCGAGGATCCAGAACATCACGCCGCCGAGCGCACCCTGGGTTGCGGCCACCACGATATTGCCTTTCACGGTAGCGCGCACGACCGTAGTGAACTTGCCGAACAAATGGCGCTTATGCTCTGCGCTGAGCGGGATCGCTTCCCGGATTCTTGCTGCCAGGCCGGCACCATCACGCAGCAGGAAAAACAGCAGGTAGAGCATGATGCCGAAGCTGACCAGGAACTGGAATGTATTTTGTCCGATATTGACAGCCTGCTTCGCGACGACCTGGCTGCCCTGCAAGGCTCCGGCGGAGAGCTTGTCCTGCAGCGAGGCGAAGTCGCTGAAGCCGAAGCGATCGAGCACGCGCACCACAGATGGCGGCAAGGCATCGATTACCTGCTGAAAATAGGCACCGAAATTCAGTTCGCCGGACCGTATCCTCTGGTAGATGACCGCCCCATCCTGCAGCAGGGAGGCCGCGATCACGGTCAAGGGAAAAATCACCAACACCAGGCAAATTACCAGCGTGGTCAGCGCAGCAAGGTTGCGCCTTTGGTTCATACCGGCCAGCAGCCGCCGATAGAAGGGCGTAAACAGCATGGCCAGCACCCCTCCCCAGAACACGGAACCGTAAAACGGCAGCAGGATCCATCCGAATGCGATGGTGACCACGATCAGCAGAAGCAGGAATGTTTTTTGTTGAAGCTCGGGATGATTCATCGGCAATCCAGGTGGCAAGATAAGGTATGAGGTTGGCAAGGCAATGCTACCCGAACTTGCTTCAGGCAGCCGGATAGGCGGAACGGCAAGGCCCCGTCCTGCCTGCCCTTGCCCGTTCAGGCGACAGGCAGGATACGCTCCCCGGATGTCGCGCCGGCGCTGCAGACACGGTTGCGACCTCGGGATTTCGCCTGGTACAGAGCACGGTCCGCGGCTTCGACCAGGCCGAAAGGCAGCATCCCTTCCCTGTCCGGCACGCAAGCCTCGACTCCGGCGCTAATGGTCACGACATTTCCTTCATTCGCGGTATGCGCAATGCCGAGGTCCTGCACTGCGGCGCGGATTCGTTCGGCGACCGCCTGTGCGCCAGCCAGGTCGGTAGCCGGAAGCAGTACCACGAACTCTTCCCCGCCATAGCGTGCCGCAAGGTCACCGGAGCGATTGAGCACTCCTTTGATCGCCTGCCCTATCCTGCGCAGGCATTCATCGCCCGCAGGATGGCCATAGCGATCGTTGTACTGCTTGAAACGGTCGACATCGAACATCACCAGCCCAAGCCGGCTTTGCTGCCGCCTCGCCCGGGCGAATTCATTCTCCAGCGCGACTTCGAAATGCCTCCGGTTGGCAAGCCCGGTAAGGACATCGTGCAATGCCAGCTGCTCCAGCGACCGGTTAAGGCTCTCGAGGGCAGCTTTCGATTCGCGCAGTTCAACCCCCATTTTCTCGCGGATCCTGATCTGGCGAATGAGGCGCAATCCCATCAAGCCAAGCATGCCACTCAGGCAGGCGATGGCGATGAAAATCCGGTAAGTGTCCGTTCGCCACTTGCCGAGAATTTCTTCCCTGGACAGTGCGGTGGCGACGATCAGAGGATAGTTCTCCAGGTGACGGTAGGAATACAGGCGCTCCACGTTGTCCACGCGGCCCTTGAGCATGGCGGTGCCGGCCGGCCCCTTGGTGCGGTATTCCAGGTATACCGGACCGTTTGCAGCACTCATTCCCAGCACGGCCTCGTTGAAGGGGCGGCGCATGACCAGGAAGCCGTCTTCCGTCATCAGGAGGATTGCGCCGGCGCGACCGATGTCGAAGCTGTCATAGAAATCCTTGAAATACGCCAAGCGGATGGTGGCAAGCGCGACGCCGGCAAAGCTGCCATCAGGATGGTTCAGCCGGCGCGATACCGGGAGGATCCAGTCGCCGGTGGAACGGCTGCGCACCGGCGTTCCGATATGCGGTCCGCGGTCGGCATGAGTGCGGTGGTAGACGAAATACTCGCGATCCGCATTGTTGAGGCCCTTCGCGACCGTTTCGCGGGAATTCACCAGCCAGCGCCCGCTCTCGTCGTACACGAACAAGCCGTGCAGTTGCGGCAGTTGCGCAACCTGCAAGCGGAGGAAGCTGTGCAGACGCCCGAGGGAAGCGGCATCCATGCCCTCGACTTCGAGCCTGTCCACCAGGCCGACGAGAATGGTGTCGGCCGTGCGTATCGTATCATCCGCATGCTGCGCAAGCGCGCGCGCCATGTTGGAGGTTATGCTGGCCGTTTCACGCAGCCAGTTGTCGCGGGCACGCCAGCTAGTCCATGCCTCCACCGCGACCAGCGAGACGCAGACGAGGATGACGAACGCGACGGCGCGAGCCAGGATGGGTCGCTTCTTGCCGTCCAGCGTGGTAGGGGATGGGTCAGGTGTGCGGAAAAATGGCATGCGAGATGTTCCGAGAACCTGCGCGATTATAGCCGCAGGCCGCCGGCGCCCAGCGTACGGAAGGCATTTCGGATGAAAAAATCCACAGGGGTGTTGCTGCCTGCCACACGCTTGCAGGGTATCGTTTGGATCAGGGGCTTGAGCAGACAGGAAGGCATCAACCCCATCCGGCAAGCGGGAAAGCGGGTTCCACAGGCCTGAAAGAAAAGAAGGTAGCGTGCGCCATGCGCACCGGGATCGCATGGCGCGCGCTGCGCGCCCTTCTTGCTCATGGCATATTGAAATGCGTTCCAAGCACGCCCCAAAAAATGCCATGAAAAAAGGCGCGGCCGGGCCGCGCCTTTCGCTGCACTGATGCCGTACTTCCCGTCAGGGGATGAAGTTCAATTCTTCCGGCAGCGGCAATTTCACCGGCACTTCGAAGATCGGACCAGGACCGTCGGGGTCGATGATGTTGGTGCCATGCGAGGCGAAGAATTCCGCGATCTGCTGCTGGGCACCGATGGCATACGGCGCTGCCGCCGGTACACTGATGTTGGTCAGGAAGGTGTGCGGATTCTTCGGTACGGCCGGATTGGCGGCATACGCAAGGTCATTGCGGTAGAGTACCGCGCGGTCCGCCAGGTCGCCGGCGCGCAGGATGGCCGTGGTGGTCGGATTCGGCACCGTCTGGTCGCCTTTACCGAACTGGAACAGCACCGGCTTGGCGGCATTGCCCGGCAACGGCTGCTTGCGGATGAAGGCGGCATAGGCAACGGGATTGGCTGATTGCTGTGCCCATTCGGAACGGTCCAGCACCTTGGCGATTTCCATTGCGCCCGGCACGTTGTTGATGACTGGCGGCTGGTTGCGCAACGGGATGTTTTCATTGAACGCGATGCCGCTCGAATCGGCGACGTTGATCAGCGAGGGCACGCGCGATGCCAGGGAAATGCCGGTCAGCGGCCGGAATCCGCCCAGCCTTGCGACTTCGGTGATCGAACCGCCTCCCACGTTCGGCACGCCAGCCTGGATGTTTGGTTCGACGCCGAGCAGCATGGTGCCGTAGATGCCGCCGAAGGACTGGCCCGCGTAGTAGATGCGCTGCGCATCGAGATCGGCGCTGCCATCGCCATCGACATCCATCCCAACTTCCACTTCCCGCACCAGTTGCATCAAGTCGACCACGGTCTGGCGCAGGCCGTCGCGGTTGTTGAGCACGGAACGCGGCGGCATGGCATTCACACCTTCGGTGGAATCGATGGAGCCGTTGCCATCCTGGTCATATCCACGACCACCGGCATTGATCACCACCGGCGCAGTACCGGAGCGCAATACTGTCAGGCTGCCGAGCGGTCCGCCGCCATGGCCGACCACATTGATCGACAGCGTCGCGATGCCGCGCGCCGCAAATACCGAAGCCACCGTCCATGGCGCACCATACATGCTGTCAGTGAAGCCGTGACCGAAGATCGCTACCGGCCAGCCTGTGGCGGGCTTGGGGCCTGCGGGGAGGAACAGCTGGAAGACCAGTTCACTGCTGCCCTGTGGTCGCGGCTGCCCGTTCAGGGTGGCAGTCGCGGGAATGTATTTCTCGGGCGTCTGGTAATCCGGCGAGCTGAATTTGCCGTAAGCGATCTGACCTACTGCACCGGGAATGACATTCAGCGCCGGGGTTGGCAGGAAGGATGACGTGAAGCTCGGCGCACTGCCGGTCTGGCGATTGAACTGGATATTGGTGCCGGCAGCCGGGAACACTGCGCGCACCGTGCCATTGTTGCCGACGATGAAATTCGCCGGCGCCGGTCTGCTCTGCTTGATTTGCCGCATGATCTTGTACAGGTCTGCGGTGATGCTTTGGGTGCTGAACAGGCTCGCAGCCACCGGCCGGTACTTGCTGCCCTGGCGCGTGCGCATCGCGTCGCGCAGCTCGCGCCGGTATTCGCTGGTGTCGCGGTCCTGGCCGACGCCGAACTCCTCGCCGAAGCCATCCGACTTGATCGGTTTGCCGCTCGCATCACGCACGCCGTCAGTAATGATCAGCACATAGCGCGAATGCTGGTTGAGCAAGGCATCCGGCTCGAACACGAGGGTGCGGGTGGCCGGGTCCCACAGGATCTGGTTGATGCCGACCTTCTGTCCTATGCCTTCGAAGGTCTGGGTGTCACCCAGGTTCACCAGGTACACCGTGTCGCTGTTGACGCTGCCGACATCGATGTCGCCGGTGAACGGCACCGTGATGCGCGGCTGCGTGGAAAAGCCGTCCAGGGTATTCAGCACCTCAATGTCGGCGCAGTCGCTCGGGCGCGCGGCGCAGTTGGGCTTGGGCAGGTTGACGCGGCGATAAGTGTTTTGCGACCAGTCCCTCACGGTGAAGCGGTCAGTGGGAAAAGGACTTCCGTCGGGATTGGACAGATCGAACTTCACGCTGACGCCAGCCGCCAGCACGACGAGCGGAGCGCTCATGAAGACAAGGGCTGTCGCCAGGCGGCGGCCATGGAATCCGGGCATGTGGGTCTCCTCGATTGAGTTGTTGTGATGTTGTTCGGGCTGTTGGAAAAAGCTTTCCGCATCGCCTCGCATGCTGCACCTTTGTGCAATCGCAGTTCGCGATTCGCCCGCGCACGGGTGCTCCTGACAGGGAACGATCGTGCAGTAGCGATGCTCCGGTAGCCTAATGCATTTTTCCTCGGGAAAGCTTGTTAGTTGTTAAGAGTTGATCCATCTCAACAAAGTTTCCGTGTCGCAATTTGTTGGAGTATCTGGAGAACAGAATATTGATTCGAAGTAATTTTTGTTCCCGGTCATACTCTCGCCTTGTTTTTTCACAATTGGCATGCTGACCGGCACAGGAATAATACGCATTGCAAGAAAAACGCCCTCTCGTTTCCTCTCATGGAAGCAAGGCTGCAAGGGCGAACCGGTCGGAATGCCTTAGCTCAGACAGGAGGGGCAAATTGAAAAACGCCGCCAGCACCGATTACCGCATCGCGCCCGCCGAGGGCTGGATCGACAGGATTCTGCACGCCCAGCGCCGCCGGCTGTTCGATGCCTTCACCGCCTTCCGGCGCGGCGGTGCGAACGATACGGTGCTCAATGTCGGCATGCTGCCTGCACCATTCTCCGACAACGGTGATTACCTGATGGCCTGGTCGGATGCGCAGGAAAGAGCGCGCATCCTCTCCTATGAAATCGAACGCCCCGGCTTTGGCAAGCATCGCGCGCATTCGGCTGCCGCGACTGGGAAGCCGCGCAGCGAGGACTTGCGCTTGCCGTTTGCCGATGCTTCCTTCGACTGGGTGTTTTGCGATGAAATCATCGAGCACATGGGGAGCGCGGAACAGCAATATCTCCTGCTGGAAGAACTGACGCGGGTGGCGCGTAAGGGCGTGTTCGTCACCACCTCCAACCGGCGTCACCCGCTTGAGTTCCATACCGGCCTGCCCTTCCTCCACTGGCTGCCTGCCATGTGGTGGCGGCGCTTCCTGAAACTGATGGGCAAAGGCGCATGGGCTGCGGCCCCGGGGCTGCGGCTGCTCGATTCCCGCGCGTTGTATGAGTTCGCGTCCAGGCTGCCCGGCAAGCCGCAACATGATGTCGGCCACAAGCGGGTATTCGGCATCAAGGCTCATTTCTTCCTGATGATAGAAAAGAAGCCTGCGGCAAGCTGAGCGCGTTGCGGGACGAACGACTTCGCTCATCACATGGCTGGCCTGTGCATGTCGCAATCCCTTTTGATTTGATACGCACAGGCAGATCCTGTAAAGTTCCGCATCGCGACTGCAGGATGAAGCAGCCCTTGCCTGCATGCGGCCACTCCGGGTAGCTGCCGGTCGCGACCATCCCCGCCTTAGCCATGGTGCCCACATGATAGGTTCCGACAGCGAGATGAAGGACACGTCTTCCGGCGAATACAGGACCGGGGAGGACCGCTATTTCATCACGGCGCTGTCGCGCGGGCTCGATGTGCTGGCCTGCTTCCGCTCGGGAGATGTCTCGCTCAGCAATCAGCAAATTTCGGAACGCTGCGGCTTGCCCAAGTCGACCGTCACCCGCATTGTCTATACGCTCCTCAAGCGCGGCTACCTGATTCAGCTCGAGCCCGGCGGCCGTTATGCCCTGGGAACCGCCACGCTGGCTTTGGGCAGCTCCATGCTGGCACGCATGGATATCCGCCAGATGGCGCGGCCCCTGATGCAGGACCTGGCCGATTTTGCCGGCGCGACGCTGGCGTTGGGCGTACGCGAAAAGCTGTCCGTCATCTACACGGAAGTTGCACGCAGCACTGCCACCCTGGCCCTGACCTTGCAGATCGGTTCGCGCATTTCGCTTGCGACCTCGGCGATCGGCCGTGCCTATCTTGCCAGCGCGACCGAACACGAGCGCGCAGCCATCCTGAAGCTGGCAACCGAACTGGATGATTCGGCTGCCGACGCGATCCGCACCGGAATCGCGCGCGGACAGCAGGACTACCAGGAATATGGCTGCAGCACGTCCTTCGGCGAATGGCAGAAGGATGTCAACGGGATCGCCATTGCCTTCCGGTCGAGCGGCACCATCCCCCTGATGGTGATGAACTGCGGCGGCCCGTCTTCGAGCCTGCCCAAGGATTTCCTGCTGGGCGAAGTCAGGCCACGCCTGCTTGCGCTTGCCAAAAAACTCGAGTCATCGGCTCTGGGTTAATCACACCCCGCTTGCAAGATCCGCCGCACGGTTTCTTTTGCATTGTTGTGCTTCCGCTGGATTCGCATGCCGATGACGAGGCGGCGCTCAATGCCCTTCCTGCAGCCGGTCGATACTGACAGTGGCAGGAACAGAGCGCTCCCGTCCACCGGATCAACGCCTTTACGGGCGATAGCCGGCATGTGTTCGGATAGAGCGCATGTCCCGCGGACGTACAGGAATTCCGATGCGCCGACCTTTGCGATCCCATCTTGTTCCGCACGGCGAAACATTTCATCTGGATGAACACGCGGTCCCGGAAGCAGTCATTTGACCCGATTCCACTTCGTCCCGTCGCCTTGCTGCATCGATTGATCGGCCTCATGCCATTCATTGCTGCGCGCTTTACAGGGTGTAGTGTGACTGCTACCATTCCCTGCACTTTTTCAGAACCTAGTTTCACTCTGCAAAACTGCGGCGGCGCATCGATGCGCCGCCTTCAAGCCATTCCGCTCTAAGCACTCTTTGCCACCCAGGTCCGAGAACCATTCATGGAAAGCGCACTGTACGAAGTCACCGGCAACATCGCCGTCATCACTCTCAACAATCCTCCGATCAATGGCCTTGGGCTCGATTTGCGCAAGGCCGTCATTGCCTCGATCGACCGTGCCGGCCAGGACCCGGCGGTGCACGCGATCGTCCTCGCCGGTTCCGATCGGGCCTTTTCCGGCGGCGCCGACGTGAAGGAGTTCGGCACGCCGAAATCCAGCACGGAACCCAACCTGCTGTCGGTGATCCGCACCGTCGAATCCTCGGACAAGCCGGTGGTCGCCGCCATTGCGGGGGCGTGCATGGGCGGCGGGCTGGAACTTGCGCTCGGCTGCCATTTCCGCGTCGCGAAAGCGGATGCGCAGATCGCGCTTCCGGAAGTGAAGCTCGGCCTGCTGCCGGGCGCCGGCGGCACCCAACGCCTGCCGCGCCTGGTGGGACTGGGAACCGCATTGAACATGATCGTCTCCGGCAGCATCGTGCCGGCGGCGCAATTGAAGGCAAGCTCGCTGTTCGACGAAATCGTGGACAGCGACGTGCGCTCTGCCGCAATCAGATTCGCGCAACGCGTCGTCGCCGAAAACCGTCCGCTCAGGCGGGTGCGCGATCTGCAGATCAAGGACGCGGGCGGCGAAGCCTTCCTGCAGTCCGCCCGCGACAAGGTGGCTGCTTCCAGCAAGCATTTTCCGGCGCCGCTCAAATGCGTGGATGCGGTGGCTGCCGCCTACACGAAGCCTTTTGACGAAGGCATGAAGATCGAGCGCGAAGCCTTCCTGGCGCTGATGACCACGCCCGAATCGCGCGCCCTGCGCCATGCCTTCACGGCCGAACGCGCCGCAGCGAAAATTCCCGACGTGCCCGCCGATACACCGACCCGCCACATCGGCCGCGTGGCCGTGATCGGCGCCGGCACCATGGGTGGCGGAATCGCGATGAATTTCCTGAATGCCGGCATTCCGGTGACGCTGCTGGAAATGAAGCAGGAAGCACTCGATCGCGGCCTCGCGACCATCCGCAGGAATTACGAAAACTCGATGAAGAGGGGCAAGCTCAGCGCCGACCAGCTGGAAGCGCGCATGGCCCTGCTCCAACCTACCCTGTCCTATGACGACATCAAGGATGCCGACCTGGTGATAGAGGCAGTGTTCGAGGATATCGGCGTCAAGGAACAGGTGTTCGGCAAAATCGATGAAGTGATGAAGCCGGGCGCGATCCTCGCTTCCAACACTTCGACGCTGGACATGAACCGGATCGCCGGCTTCACCAAACGTCCGCAGGATGTGATCGGCCTGCATTTCTTCAGTCCGGCGAACGTGATGCGCCTGCTGGAAGTCGTGCGCGCCGAGAAGACGGCGAAAGACGTGCTGGCTACTGTGATGCAGCTGGCGAAAAAGATCAAGAAGGTCGCCGTGGTCTCCGGCGTGTGCGACGGTTTCATCGGCAACCGCATGCTCAAGTTTTACCGCAACCAGGCCAATGCATTGCTCGAGGAAGGCGCGTCGCCGCAGCAAATCGACCGCGCGCTGGAAAACTGGGGCATGGCGATGGGGCCGTTCCGCATGGGTGACCTGGCCGGCCTGGACATCGGCTGGGCCATCCGCAAGCGGCTCTATGCGGAAAACCCGGGCATGAAGCGTTCGGTCATCGCCGACCGCCTGTGCGGACTCGGCCGCTTCGGCCAGAAGACCGGCAAGGGCTGGTATCGCTATGAAGCAGGCAGGCGCGATGCGCTGCCGGACCCGGAAGTCGACGCCATCATCGCCGCCGCCCGCAAGGAAGCCGGCATCACGCCGCGCGAAGTGAGCGATGAGGAAATCATCGAACGCTGCATCTATGCGCTGGTCAATGAAGGTGCGCGCATCCTGGAAGAAGGCATCGCCGCGCGCGCCTCCGATATCGACATGGTGTACCTGCATGGCTATGGTTTCCCGGCGCATCGCGGCGGGCCGATGCTGGTTGCCGACCTGGCCGGCTTGCCGAATGTGGTGGCGAAGATGCGCGGCTTCGCCGCGCAGCCCAGCGCCGATGCGGCATTCTGGGAACCGGCGCGATTGCTGGTGCGCCTGGCCGAAGCAGGCAAAACCTTCAACTGATATTCCAATCCTCGGAGGAGACCGATCATGAGCGTCAGGGATTTGTTCAAGCTGGATGGCCGGGTTGCGCTGGTCACCGGCGGTTCGCGCGGGCTCGGCCTGCAGATGGCGGAAGCGCTGGGCGAGATGGGTTGCAAGCTTGCGATCACCGCGCGCAAGGCGGATGAATTGAAGGAAGCGCAGGCCCACCTGGAAAAAATGGGCTTCGAGGTGCTGACGGTCGTCAACGACCTCTCCAAGCCGGAGCAGATTCCGGGCATGGTCGAGCAGGTGCTGCAGCGCTTCGGCACCATCGACATTCTCGTCAACAATGCGGGCGCCACCTGGAGCGCGCCGGCGGAAGAATATCCGGACGAGGCATGGCGCAAGGTATTGGGACTGAATGTGGATTCCCTGTTTTTCCTGTCGCGCGAAGTCGCGCGCCGCTGCATGATTCCGAACAAGTCGGGCAAGATCATCAACATCGCCTCTGTTGCCGGCCTGCGCGGCAGCGCAGTCAACGTCACCACTGTCGCCTACCATACCTCGAAGGCGGCAGCGGTGAACCTTACCCGTGCGCTGGCGTCCGAATGGGGCAAGTACAACATCAATGTCAATGCGATCTGCCCTGGCTTTTTCCCGTCCAGGATGTCGGCCGGCCTGCTGGAAAAGGTCGGCGAAGCGGTCATTGCGCGGGCCCCCTTGCATCGCATCGGCGGTGACGAAGACCTGAAGGGTACGGTGGTGTTCCTAGCTTCGGAAGCGTCGCGCCACATCACCGGGCAAGCGATTGCAGTGGACGGCGGCGTCAGCGCCGTCTGAACGTCAGCCAACGCAAATCAACGTACGCAAGTCAGGGCCCTTTTCGCAACCCGATTACCGCATCATGACCCAGGATCCTCAAGAAAGATTTGCCGGCACGCGGCCGGTCGCTCCCCAGCATGCCTTCGATATCGACCGCCTGGCCGCCTTCACGCGTCAGCACGTGGATGACTTCCGCGGTGCGCTGCAGGTCGAGCAATTCAAGGGCGGCCAGTCGAACCCGACCTTCCTTCTGACCGCCGGCGGCAAGCAATATGTCATGCGGCGCAAGCCGCCCGGCACCCTGCTGCCTTCCGCGCACGCGGTGGACCGCGAATACCGAGTCATCACCGCGCTTGCGCACACCGATGTGCCGGTCGCCAGGACTCATGTGCTGTGTGAAGACGATTCGGTGATCGGCAGCGCGTTCTACATCATGGATTACGTCCAGGGCCGCATCCTCTGGAATTCCGCCCTGCCCGGCTTCAATCCGGGGGAGCGCGCCGCCCTGTTCAGGGAAATGAACCGCGTGATCGCCGCCCTGCACAGCGTCGATTACCAGGCAGTCGGCCTTGGCGACTACGGCAAGCCCGGCAATTACATCGAACGCCAGGTGGCGCGCTGGACCAAGCAGTACCGGGCGTCCGAAACGGAACGGATCGAGGCGGTCGAGAACCTGATCGACTGGCTGCCGAAAAACATTCCCGCAGGCGACGAGACCCGCATCGTGCATGGCGACTACCGCATCGACAATGTGATCTTCCATCCGACCGAGCCGCGTATCCTTGCGGTGCTCGACTGGGAGTTATCGACGCTCGGCCATCCGCTCGCCGATTTCGCCTATCACTGCATGACCTGGCGCATGCTGCCGGGTGCCTCGCGCGGCATGGCGGGCTTGCCCCTGAACGAGCTCGGCATCCCGACGGAGGAGGAATACCTGGCCATGTATTGCGAGCACACCGGCCGCAGCGACATCTCGAAAAGCGACTGGGAGTACTACATGGTCTTCAACATGTTCCGCCTGGTCGGCATCCTGCAAGGCATCACCAAGCGCGCGTTGCTCGGCAATGCCGCCAGCGCCGATGCGGTCGAAACCGGCAAGCGCACCCGCCCTCTCGCCGAGATGGCGTGGCAGCTGGTCGAACGCATTGAATCCCACACTTGAACGAAAGGCTAGCCATGGCATTCGAATACTCCGACAAGGTCCAGGACCTGCAGAAACGCCTCAACGCATTCATGGATGAATACATCTATCCCGCCGAGGCTGTGTTCAAGGCGGAAATGGATGAAGCCCGCAAGAACGGCAATCCCTGGGTGCCGACCCGGATCGTCGAGCAGCTCAAGGAAAAGGCGCGCGCCGCCGACCTGTGGAACCTGTTCCTACCGGAATCGCAGTTCGGCGCCGGCCTCACCAATCTGGAATACGCGCCGCTGTGCGAGATCATGGGACGTTCGCCGATCGCCCCGGAAGTGTTCAACTGTTCCGCGCCGGATACCGGCAACATGGAAACCCTGGTCCGCTACGGTACGCCGGAACAGCAGCAGCAATGGCTGATGCCGCTGCTTGACGGCACCATCCGCTCCGGATTTGCCATGACGGAGCCGGATGTGGCGTCTTCGGATGCGACCAACATCCAGGCGCGCATCGAGCGCGACGGCAACGATTACCTCATCAACGGGCAGAAATGGTGGACTTCCGGCGCCAATGATCCGCGCTGCAAGATCCTTATCTTCATGGGCAAGACCGATCCCGACAATCCTAACCGCCATCGCCAGCAATCCATGATCCTGGTGCCGATGGATACGCCGGGCATCACCGTGCTGCGCCACCTGCCGGTATTCGGCTATGACGATGCGCCGCACGGCCACGCGGAAGTGCGCTTCGAGAATGTGCGCGTGCCGGCTTCCAATATCCTCCTTGGCGAAGGGCGCGGATTCGAGATCGCGCAGGGGCGCCTTGGCCCGGGCCGCATCCACCATTGCATGCGCCTGATCGGCAAGGCCGAGCGCGCGCTGGAAAAGATGTGCCGCCGCGCGCTCCAGCGGGTGGCTTTCGGCAAGCCGGTCGCCGACCAGGGCGTGACCCGTGAACGCATCGCCAATGCGCGCATCATGATCGACCAGGCGCGCCTGCTGGTGCTGAATGCGGCCCACATGATGGATACCGTCGGCAACAAGGCGGCCGCCAAGGAAATCGCGATGATCAAGGTGGTGGCACCGAACATGGCGTGCCAGGTGATCGACTGGGCGATCCAGGCGCATGGCGCGGCCGGCGTCAGCGAAGACTTCGGCCTGGCGCAGGCCTATGCCAGCTCCCGCACCCTGCGTCTGGCCGATGGGCCGGATGAAGTGCACCGTAACGCCATCGCCAAACTCGAACTCTCCCGCTACATCGAACGCTAATCCCGACCGAAGTCCATGTCCGATCGTCACCTGGCTTACTGGCCCGCCAACCAGTCGCGGCACCTGACGGTGCCGCAAACGAATTTGTTCTACAACATCGAGGTATCCGCCACGCGCTTTCCGGACAAGCCATGCATCCTGTTTTACGACACGCCGATCAGCTACGCGGAATTCCGGGACGAGGCGGAACGGATCGCCGGCTACCTGCAGCAGGAATGCGGCGTCCGCAAAGGCGACCGGGTGCTGCTGTACATGCAGAACAGCCCGCAGTTCGTACTCGCCTATTACGGCATCCTGCGCGCCAATGCGGTGGTAGTGCCGGTCAACCCGATGAACCTGACCGCCGAGCTGCGCCATTACGTGCAGGATACCGGTGCCAGGAACGCCTTCGTCCCGCAGGATCTGTTTCCGCAGATTGCGCCATTGATAGGCGAAGGATTGGAGCGGGTCATCGTGGCCGCCTACTCCGATTACCTGAAGCGCCCGACCGATCTCGCCGTCCCGGAATTTGTCGCCGCGCCCCGCCAGCCCATTGCCGGCAAAGGCATCGTGCTCTGGAGCGACATGCTGGCGCGCAAACTGCGCCCCGGGCCGCTGATTGCCGGACCGGATGATTTGTGCGTGATGCCCTATACCTCCGGCACCACCGGCAATCCGAAAGGCTGCATGCATACCCATCGCGGCGTGATGTACAGCATCGTCGCCAGCATGCAATGGTTCGGCACGCAGCAGGACGCAGTCATCCTCGCCACGCTGCCCTTCTTCCATGTCACCGGCATGCAGGGCAGCATGAGCGGCCCGCTGTATGTCGGCGCCACCCTCGTCATCCTGCCGCGCTGGGATCGCGAGATGGCCGCGAACCTCATCCAGCGCCACAAGGTCACCAGCGTGCAGCTGATTGCCGCCATGGTGGTGGACCTGCTTTCCCATCCGGACCTCGGGCGCTACGACTTGTCGAGCCTGAAAGTCATGCGCGGGGGCGGCGCGGCGATGCCGGAGGCGATCGCGCAGAAACTGCTCGATCTGTTCGGTCTGCACTATGTCGAAGGCTACGGCATGTCGGAAACCATGGCGGCGACGCACATCAATCCCATGCGGTGTCCGAAGAAGCAATGCCTTGGCGTGCCGCTGTATGACGTCGATTCACGCGTCATCCATCCCGACACCTTCGAAGAACTGCCTCCCGGGGAAACCGGCGAAATCGTCGTTCATGCCCCGAACGTCATGCTGGGCTACTGGAATCACCCGGAAGCGGCGAAGGATGCCTTCATCGAGATTGACGGCAAGCGTTTCCTGCGCACTGGCGACCTCGGAATGATCGATGAAGACGGTTATTTCTTCATGGTTGACCGCCTGAAGCGCATGATCAATGCCTCCGGGTACAAGGTATGGCCGGCGGAAGTCGAAACCCTGTTGTACCGCCATCCGGCGATCCGGGAAGCCTGCGTCATCGCCACCCGTGACGCCAAGCGCGGCGAAACGGTCAAGGCACTCGTGGTGCTGAAGGATGGCGAGCAGGGCAAGGTCAGCGAAGCCGAGATCATCGAATGGGCGCACCGGAACATGGCCGCCTACAAGAGCCCGCGCATCGTGCAATTTGTCGAGGCGCTGCCGAAATCCTCGTCCGGCAAGGTGCAATGGCGCCAGCTGCAGGAACAGGAAAACGCGGCATAACGCCAACCATAACCCGGAGTTGCTCATGCGCTTTGAAAACAGGATAGCCATCGTTACCGGTGCCGCCAGCGGCATCGGCCGCGCCACGGCGCAGCGGCTTGCCGCTGAAGGCGCCAGCGTCGCGCTGGTCGACTGGAATGAAGAAGGATTGTCTGCCGTCACCCATTCCCTTCCCGACCAGTCCAGGATCTGGCACCGCGCGCTCGACATTGCCGACGAAGCGGCGGTCGAGCAATGCGTCGCCGATGTGCTGGCGCGCTTCGGGCGGATCGATGTCCTGTGCAATAACGCCGGCATCTCGGGCGGCGATTACTCGCCGATCACCGAGACCAGTACCGAGACATGGCAGAAGATCCTGGGTGTGAATGTCATGGGTGCGGTGCACTTCACCAAGTACGCCGCGCGCAGCATGCGCGAGCAGCGTCGCGGGGCAATCGTCAATACCGCATCGGTTGCCGGCATACGTTCCGGCGCCGGCGGCAATGCCTACAGCGCATCCAAGGCCGCGATCATCAACCTGACCATGACCTCGGCCTGCGATCTGGGCGAATGGAATGTGCGGGTCAATGCGATCTGCCCCGGCCTGATCGAAACCGGCATGACCGCGCCGGTGTTCGAACGCGCGAGGGCAGCGCAGAAAGAACACAAGCTCGGCTCGCGCAGCGAGCTGCGCCGCTACGGTCATCCGGAAGAAGTGGCGGCCGCCATTGCTTTCCTGGCCAGCGACGATGCGAGCTACGTAACCGGCCAGGCCTTGCCTGTCGATGGCGGCAATACTGCTTCGCTGAATTTGCCGGGAATGAAGGTTTAGCGCTGTCCGGCCGCGCCGGAATTCACGGCCGAATGGATGCTCCAATCTGGCAAAGTCGGTTCGCACTATGCGATTTCGGCGACAATCTGCACCCACAATGCGTAAAACAGCGAACCCGCCCCTCCCGGGCAGCAGTTCGAATTGCCAAACTACTCAGAAAGTTCTACACGCGCATGGCTTTTGTTGTAACCGAAGCTTGCATCGCCTGCAAGTACACAGACTGCGTCAGCGTCTGCCCGATGGAATGCTTTTATGAAGGTCCGAATTTCCTTGTCATCAATCCGGACGAATGTATCGATTGCTCGATTTGCGTCGGCGAGTGCCCGGTAGAGGCGATCGTCGGCGAAAGGGAGATCGCTCCCGACCAGGCGCATTTCGTACAGATGAACCGCGACCTTTCTCAAGACCCGCGCTGGAAGCGAATCGCCGTTTCCAGGTCTCCCCTGCCCGAACACGCGGCCTGGGCAAAAGTGAAAGACAAAATCCATTTGCTCGCTCAGCCTGAGGCTGCGGACTGATGGTAGAGATCAAGGAATTGGCGCGGGCCTTGAGCTTGCGGTCATCGATTGCCACCTCGTCGTCTTCGAATAGCTTCATTCGAGGGCAAAGCTCGACAATCTGCCGGCCTACACCGCAGATCGTATGGCCACTGTCCTTGTGACAGCCGGCAATCGTCTTGAAGGTCGGCGCAAACCGGTCTGAATGAATCGCTGATCGATATCGGGCCGCTCTATGAGGCAATGCCATAGCTGACCTTGCCGGCCTCATTTCTTAAGGCGATGCGCAAAGAACGCAAGGATTTCATCGCGCGCCGCAATCGTCGGCTGACCTGCTTCGTCTATCAGGTGCGCAGTGACCACGCTGTGCGGACTTGCGACGACTTTTTCAAAGAACGGTGGCGTATTCGGGTTGGCTGCGCTGTCAGGCAATACCCGTGCCACGAACCGGTCGCCGAGGGCTTCACGGTAAGCCGCAAAGCGCTGGGCCTTGCAGTGCCTGTCTCCCTCGAACCGGTAAGCCATCACCGTGAGATCCTCCCGCTCCAGGCGTTTGCGGACATTCGCCAGCTCATCCGGGGCCATGTTGATCCCGGCCGGGTCGTCCAGGGGCAAGGATGGCTGACATACTACCGGCGCAAGCATCGTCGGTTCAAGCATCATCGTGAGCGCGAAGTTGCCGGTGAAGCACATGCCGATTGCGCCGACGCCCGGCCCGCCGCATTGCTTATGCGCAAGCCGCGCGAGTGCGCGCAGCCACTGCGTCACCGGGCTGGATTCATTGTTGGCGAAGGCGCGAAACTCTGCGCTGACACAAGCCCGCTTGAACGTCGCAATGCCTTCCTCGATGCCGGGCACGGCGCCGTCGCGTCCGAACAGGGAAGGCATGTATACGGTGAAGCCCGCTGCGCGCACCCATCGGCTGAATCGTGCGACATGCGGACTGATGCCTGGCATCTCGGTCATCACGATGACTGCCGGCCCCGCGCCCGCCAGATAGACATCCTTCGTGATTCCGTTGAGGGTGATGCGGCGGCGTTCGAAATCCTCGAGCGGATCGTCTTCATTCATGTTCCGGATCGGTATCGTGATATCTGGCATCTGCATCTCCTCTGGTGAACAGATCGCAGTCTAGCTTTGGACAATCAAATGAAACATTGTCGAATATGACAACTTTCATGTCAAAATGGACAAATGCAAACGATCCTGATCTTGGTACTCGACGGCGTGATGGACTCCGGTCTTGCCATTGCGCTCGACACATTGAAGGCTGGCTGCGCCTTCCTCTCCGGTGCGGGCAGGAAGGACAAGGTCCGCATCGTCACTGCCGGATACAGGAAACGCATTCAAACCGGCGCGGGACTGCGACTGACGGCGGATATGACCTTCAAGGAAGCAAGCGAATCAGGCTTCAAGCCAGACTGGGTGATTGTCCCGGGTGCGGGCTTGACCTCGGATAAGGAAATCGGCGACCGGTTTGCAAAAAGCGATGCGATCGAGGCCATGCGCTTGCTGCGGGGTTTCAGCAAAGGGAAGGCACAAGTCAGTGCAGGCTGCTCTTCTGTTTTTTTTCTTGCGGAAGCAGGCTTGTTGGCAGGCCGCGCTGCGACGACGACATGGTGGCTGTCCCACATCTTCCGTACCCGGTATCCCGATATCAGGCTGGACGAATCGAAGATGCTGGTGCGCGACGGCCAGTTTTTGACGGCCGGCTCCGCCTTCGCACAGCTGGATCTGGCGCTGGCGATTGTCGCCGATACGATGGGCGCTTCCATTGCGCATTTATGTTCGCGCTATTTGCTGATTGACCGGCGACCATCACAGGCGAGGTACATGATACAAGCGCATATCCGGCACATGGATCCCACCGTGCTGGCTGCCGAGCGATGGATAGACGACCACATCCTGTCGCCGATCAGCGTGGCAAGCCTGTCGTCCGAACTGGCGGTTTCGACCAGGACGCTGTCACGCAGAATTCAGGCGGCCACGGGTGTTTCACCAGTCAAATTCATACAGCGCCGCAAATTGATGCATGCCATCCATCTCATTGAAACGACATCGATGTCGATCGAGGCCATCGCCGCAAAGATCGGATACCAGGATGGCACCGCGCTGCGCAAGCTGGTGAAGCGCGAATTCGGCACGACGCCCGGCGGCTTGCGCTGAACCTTGCCGGCACAGCGCCAGACGAGCGCGGGTCCGTAGCGCCGCTTCTGACCCACTTAGCCCGGCAACGCACCGGATCGGCGAGCTTACTGGCACAGGGCACGCCCTTGCTTCACTTAGCCTGTCCGGACGCAGCATGCCTACCTCGAAAGTTTCCCTGGCAAGTTCCGGGATGAATGCCTGAGCGCGAAAGCCGGCACGCACTGCGGCCGCTCGTCGCCCGGCGCGCCATCCATTCTGCATCCTCTCAGGAAGGGTCAATCCATGGCAGCATGCACCGGTTCGCCGCCTGTCTGGCGCGCCGGCCGGATCAACAGGATCAGGGGAGCGATGGCAATTGTCGCGCCCAGCATCAGCATGAAATCGTCCACATAGGCAATCATTGCCGCTTGCCGCGTGATTTCCTGATTGATGCTTGCGAGCCCGACGATATTGTCGGTGCCGAATTGGCTGTAGCCTGCCGCATTGTAGGCGGTCAGGTGCTCGGTGAGTGAAGCATGCGCAATTGCGGTGTTGCGCGTGGCAAGTGTCTGCACCACCGAGATGCCGATACTGCTGCCGATATTGCGCACCAGGCTGTAGATCGCGGTGCCATCGGGACGCAGCGACGAGTCGAGCGTCGCAAAGCTCGCCGCCGACAGCGGCACGAAGACCAGGCCCAGGCCGAATCCCTGCACGACGCCGGGAATCACGATATCGCTCTGCGTCAGAGCAATGGTGTAGCCGCTCATCTGCCACAACGCAACCGCCGAAATCCCGAAACCGGTCAGCAGCATGATGCGGGTGTCGACCCGCCCGACCAACCGACCCACCAGCAGCATGGCGAACATCGTGCCCAGACCGCTTGGCGCCGTGACCAGTCCCGTCGTCGTGACCGGATAGCCCATCAGGCTTTGCAGCATCGGCGGCAGCAGCGCGCGGGTGGCGTACATCACGGCGCCGATGATGAAAATGAAGGAACAGCCGGTGATGAAATTGCGGTCCTTCAGCAGTTCGTAGCGAAAGAACGAATCCTTGCCAATGGTCGCTGTATGGGCCACGAAGAATACGAAGGCGACGAAGCAGACGATCGCTTCAACCACGATTTCATTCGAATTGAACCAGTCGAGCTGCTCGCCGCGGTCGAGGAAGGCTTGCAGGGCGCCGATGAAAATCGACAGGGTCGCGAACCCGAATACATCGAAGCGTGTCTTCTTGCGCTGGCCGAGATCGGGCAGGTAAGCCAGCACCCCGAAAAAGGCGAACAGCCCGATCGGCACATTGATGAAAAACACCCAGCGCCAGTTGTAGCTGTCGGTCAGCCAGCCTCCGAGCGTCGGCCCGAGGATGGGCCCGACCATGACGCCCATGCCCCAGATCGCCATGGCGGATCCCTGCTTCTCGCGCGGGTTGATCTCAAGCAGGATGGATTGCGACAGGGGCACAAGCGCCGCCCCGAACACGCCTTGCAGGAGACGGGATGCCACGATTTCCGGCAAGGTCTGGGACAGGCCGCACAGGGCCGAGGCAAAAGTAAAGCCGGAAATCGATGCAAGCAGCAGCTTCTTGACGCCGAAGCGGTCGGAGAACCAGCCGGTCAGCGGCGTCGCAATGGCAGCAGCCACGATGTACGACGTCAGGATCCAGGTCACCTCGTCCTGAGACGCGCTGAGCGAACCTTGCATGTGCGGCAGGGCGACGTTGGCGATCGTCCCGTCCAGGGTCTGGATCAGGGTGGCGAGCATGATCGCCAGGGTGATCATCGGGCGGTTGATCGGCAGGGCCGGCAACCGGGCGGCGGCTGTATTCATGCAGGGAATTCGGAGGATTCAGGAAGCCGTAAGCGCATTAACCATAAGCATGCTTACGTTCTGGGGATTATAGCAAAAGGCTAACGAAATCAACCGAGTCGCGGTATTCTTACGACATCATGGCAAAGACAAAACCTTCCTTCAGCTTCCTGATTTCGGATGCCGGCCGCCTGGTCGGCAAGCGTTTCGACCAGCGTGCCAAGTCGGTGCTCAACCTGTCTCGGGCGCAATGCAGCGTCCTGTCCTACCTCGACCGCAATCCCAATATCAGCCAGGCGCAACTGGCCGACCTTCTCGGCGTCACGCCGATTGCCAGCGCGCGCCTGCTGGACCGGATGGAAGCGGGGGGATGGATTGCGCGGACGGCGGACGCGCGCGACCGCCGCGTGCGACGACTGGCGATGACCGACAAGGCACGGGAAACGCTGAGCGAAGCGCGTACGGTCGGGCGCAAGGTGGCGGACGAAGCGCTGGCAGGATTCACGGCCGCCGAACGCGCAGTGCTGACCGAATTGCTGGAGAAGGTCCGGCACAACCTGATTTCGGCTACCGACGCCGGATCCAGGGAATAGGGTCGGCCCGGCCTAATCGCGCAGGCGGACGCCCGCCCGGCCAGCCGTGAACGTTTCAGCGATTGGACACTGGCGCGGGCGCCATCAGGACGAAACCTTTCAGCGGCAGTCGCAGCGAGACCGCGGCAGCGATCAGCAGTAGCGCGCCGGAGGCACCGAAGGCAATCCAGTGGGTGCCGTAGGTTTCAAAGCCCCAGCCACCCAGCCATGAACTGATCATGGCGCCTATCTGGTGTCCCAGATAGGCACAGCCGTACATGACGCCCACCAGGCGGACGCCGTAGACATCGGCGAGAATGGCGGAGGAAGTGGCAATGCTGCCGGCCCAGACCAGCCCGCCGATGGCGGCCGCGGTGTACAGCTCCCAATGGGTGCCAACCAGCAGCAGCGCAAAGAACCCGAGGCCCCGAATGAAGTAGATGGCGGCAAGGATATTCCTGCGCGGCAGGCGGTCGGAAAGGCGCCCGAGGACCAGCGTTCCCACGATCGCGACCAGGCCGATGACGCCGATGCCGAGCGAGCTGGTCATGGCGTCGAAGCCATGATCCATCAGCATCGGAACGCCGTGTGTGCCGAGCAGATTCATGCTGAAGCCGCACGCGAACAAGCCGAGGAAGATCTTCCAGAATGGAGCGGTACGCACTGCTTTGCCAAAAGGCAGGCTTTCGGGGACCGCGGCTTTCGTCGCGGCGCCGGCGGCAATCTGTTCGGGAAGCAGGTCCGTATGCGGCGGGGCCGTGTCGCGGATGATCAGCAGGGCTGCAGGAACCGTGACCGCCACAAACAGGGCGGCAAACCCCAGCAGGGTCATTTTCCATCCGAACGATTCGATGGCGAAGGTAAGCACGGGCGTCATGATCGCCATGCCGGCCATGGAACCCGTGGACAGGAAGAAAAGCGCCATGCCGCGCTGGCGCGTGAACCAGCGGCTGATGACGGACGTAAGGGCCACCGGGCTGGTAAAGGCAAGCCCGGCCGACATCAATACGCCGAAGGCGAGCAGGAATGCCAAGGGTGAGCGGGCCGTCACCGTCCAGATGACGGATACCACGACGATGGCAGTCCCGAGCAGAAGCACGCAGCGGGTGCCGTAGCGCCCAACCAGATAACCTGCGAGCGGCATGGCGAGGCCATAGCACAGCATGCCGATCGCGATGATGCCGGCCAGCAGACTGCGGCTGAAGCCGAGATCCCTGGCCATGGGCAGGAAGAATGGCCCGATGCCAAGCCGCATGCCAACGGTCAGCAAAGTGAGCAGGGTCGCGGCCGCGACGATGTTCCAGCCGAAATACCAGCTGGTCGCGTGTCTTTGAGTCACGTGTTTTTCCTTGTCTTCTGGTTGCATTCAACTGTTCCCGTTGTGGGGCGCTTACCGGTCGGCCTGCGCTCAAGCGACCGCTCCCCTGCATCGGATCGTCCATGCCCTGCCCGGTTATCAATGCTCGACAGCAGGTCGAGCGCGTCGTCGATCATGGCATGCAGGGCAAGCACTCTTTCCATGCCGAGCGCCCGGTTGAGCTTTTCCTGCGCCGCTTTCCAGTGGCGTCGGGCCTCGTCGCGCTTGACGCGGCCGGCGGGGGTAATGGCAACGCTGCGGCTGCGCTCGTCCGGACCGGTATCGACACGCAGCCAGCCGACATCGACCAGGGGCTTGAGGTTGCGGCTGAGCGTGGACGCATCCAGCCGCATCATCTGCGCCAGTTCTCCGGGACGGAGCGGGCCAAACTTGAGCACATGGCCGAGCAGCGAATACTGCGTGGCCTTCAGCCCCGCCTTTGCCAGCTCGGCGTCGTAATGCTGAGACACCTGACGCATCAGCTGGCGGACCTTGAAACTGGTGCAGCCTGTCGGCATTCTTGAAAGTTCGGCGTGCGTGGCACATGGCATAATAGTTGTAGCTGCAAGCATTGTAGCGGCAAATTCCCGACCGCAGACAACTTCTTCCGACGTATCAACAAGAAAAGGACAAGCATGGAATCAAGCAAGCCGCCGATGCATGCATTCGACGCTGCAGTTGCACTCTCGCCCAGCGACAAGGACACGTATGCGGGCAAAACAAGCCCGGCTTACGCAAACATGGTCGGCCCCTTCGGCGGCATCATCGGCGCCACTCTGCTCAACGCCGTCATGCGCCATCCGGAGCGACTCGGAGATCCGCTCTCGCTTACCGTGCATTACGCTGCGCCGATCGCCGATGGCGGCTTTTCCGTTCATGCGCGTGCGGTGCGCACCAATCGCAGCACCCAGCACTGGTTCGTCGAGCTGTCTCAAGCTGGCCAGGTTGCAGCCTTCGCCACCATGGTCACCGCGATCCGGCGCGATACCTGGAGCGCGACCGACGCCGTCTTCCCGCAGGTGCCATCCGCCGACACGCTGGAGCAGACGCCGCCAATGTCGCGCGTGGTCTGGACCGCCAACTACGAAATGCGTTTCATCGACGGCGGACTCGACAAGGCCGACACCAACGGCCATCCGTCGCAGACCAGGCTGTGGATACGCGATATGCCGCCGCGCCCGCTCGACTTCCTGTCCCTGTCTGCGATGTGCGACGCCTTCTTCCCGCGCGTTTTCGTGCGGCGGCCCAAATGGGTACCAGCAGGTACGGTGGCCCTCACCACATACTTTCACGCGGACCAGGAGCAGTTGAACGCCCAGGGCACGGCGCCGGTACTGGGCGTGGCACGGGGAATCAATTACGGCAAGGGATTCTTCGATCAGAGCGCGGAAATCTGGAGCCCCGACGGCAAACTGCTGGCGAGCAGTCATCAGGTGGTCTACTTCAAGGAGTAAGACGCCATTGGATCGGCACTTCCTGACAGTTTCCCATGCCTATCCATGACTGCAGAAGGAGTGGCCTGCCGGTAAGCATGCATGCAGCGGGGGCACGTGGAAGAAGCCAATGAAGTGCCCCCGGCCTGTCTTTCAGTCCCCTGCAAGGCCTACACCGTCGCCACCGGCGTCACGGGCGATCCGACCGCGCCCGGCAGGCGCAAGGGTGGCGCGGTCAGCATGAAGCGGTTGCGCCCGTGCGCATGCAGCCACTCGGCCAAGTCGCGCAAGTACCAGAGTTCGCCCAGGGGCACGCCGAGCTTGAACAGGCAATGGTGGTGCAGTGGGAGGATGGATTTCTTCCCGCTCTGCGGTAGCGCAGGGTAGGCTTCCACCGCATAGTTGTCGGCACACAGGGCGGCGATGCCGGAATTGGTAATCCACTGCAACAGACGTTCATCCCGTCCGTTCAGAACGGGGCAGGCATGATGCAACACCCTGGGATCGGGATCGCCGGCCATTTCGACCACCAGTTCGGCAAATCCTGTACGCAGCAGCAGGAAGTCGCCTCGCTCGACCGCGACCCCATCGGCTTTCATTACCGCATCCAGGTCTTCGTAACCGACCAGCTTGCGCTCCTTCCCGAAGTGACGGTAGAGGTCGACCAGAACACCGCGGCCCTGCATGCCGTGGGCCGCCATGTGCTCGATGCCCAGCGCATCGGCATGCGAGAGATGGGGGCCGTCGCAGCCACATTCCTGTTCGCCATCATCGCTATAACGCATCGGTCCGGCCACATCATCACCGGCGCGAAAGCCGTTGTAGTAGACCATCTCCGCGCTGCCGTCGCCATTGGCATCGAAGCGCGCGCCCACGTGTGCAAGCGAATCCCACTGCGTCGAGTATTGCAGGCAGATTGCCACCTGGTCGTCGGAGACAACGTCGATGCTGTCCGGGTCAACGGCCGTCATCGGGAAATTCATGACCGGCTTGCCGTCACGGTAAGTAGGCTGCAGGCGCGGCGGATTGCGGCGCGGATTGAGCAGGTTGCCGCCGGGCAGATCGAGCGGCAGCGAGAGGCAGAAGCTGCGCCCTTCGCGTATTTCAGCAGCTCCCTTCAGCACCTGCTCGCACCCGATGAGGTTGACTCGGCCGAGCTGATCGTCGGCTCCGAAATCGCCCCAGGTCGACCCCGGGGGACGGTTTTTCCAGCGCATCGACATCTCCTCCCCAAATTGCCGACGGCCGCGACTTCCAGTGAGAAAGCGCGGCCGTCTTGCAGACTATGCCGGATTACTTGCTGCCGTTCAGTGTCCGCAGGTTGATGGCCTTGATCTTGCCATTCTCGACGGCTGCCACCGTCACGTTGGCCAGCGTGCCGCCCTTGTCATCCAGCCCTTCCAGGCTGTTCGGGTTGTTCTCCTTCGGCAGGCTCTTGATGGCCTTGTCCATGTTTGCGCGGATCGCCTTGGCATCGGTCACGGTGCCGGCCAGCTTCATTGCGATCGCGGTTGCATGCACGGCGCTGTAGTTCAGCGAGATTTCCGTGGTCGGAACCTTGTCGGTATTGGCCTTCTTGAAGCGTTCCACGAAAGCCTGTACGTTTGGGTCCGTGTCCTCGGTCAGCGGCATGACGCCGATCGAGCCTTCCAGCGGTCCATAGCCGCCGACAACCTTGGCCATTTCATCCAGCTTGGCCTGGTCCATCACCACGAAGCCGCCCTTGAAGCCGAGGTCGCGTGCCTGCTTGGCCACCAGCGCAGTCGGTTCGGAAGCGCCGCCGATGAACATCACATCAGGCTTGCCCTGCACCACCCGGCTCACGCCGCTGTAGAAGTCGGTCGACTTGTTGTAGGACATCGGGTTCTCGGAAACGATCTCGCCACCGGACTTTTCCCAGGTGGCCTTGAACATCGTGGTCCAGGCCTTCGCATAGTCGTGGTCGGCAGGCGCCAGGCCGGCTTTCTTGCCAAAGCGGCCCATCTCGTACTTCGAGAACGGCTCCTGGTAAATGGTGATGTCCGGCGGGATGCGGACGGTCAGCTTGTTGCCGCGCGCAGTCAGCGTCGGCAGGCTGCTGTACCCCAGCAACAGCGTGTCGGTCTTTTCATTGAAAGCCTGGACTGCGAAGATGCCGCCGGAGTGAGGCACCAGCACGACCGGTGCCTTGTGCTGCTGCACCAGGCGCTGGACGTTGATGGCGGTCTCGCTCGGGTTGTACTTGTCGTCGAGCGGAACGATCTCGACCTTGTATTTCTTGCCGCCTACTTCCAGGCCCTTGGCATTGATTTCATTGGCAGCCATCTCCATGCCCATCAGCACGTTCTTGCCGTACTGGGCGGCACCGCCGGAGAGCGGACCGGAATAGCCGATCTTCACCACCTCCTGCGCCAGCGCGCTGCCGGCGAAGGCGAGTCCGACTGCCATCGCGAGGGACAACTGCTTCAATTGCTTTTTCATTTTCATGGAAGTCTCCGTCCGTTGTTGAGCTTGTTTGAAAAACGGTTTTTGCGCTGGCGCCCGTTCAAGCGCCAATGTAAGCCTTGCGCACTTCTTCATTATTGAGCAATTCGCTGCGGCTGCCTTCCATCACGATGCGGCCGCTCTCGATCACGTAGCCGCGGTCGGCGATGTTCAATGCCGCATAGGCATTCTGTTCCGCCAGCAGCACGGTGGTGCCGGCCTTGTTGATGCGCTGGATGATGTCGAATACCTGGTTGACCACCAGTGGCGCCAGGCCGAGCGAAGGCTCGTCCAGCAGCAGCGCCTTGGGACGACCCATCAGGGCCCGGCCAATGGCAACCATCTGCTGCTGCCCGCCGGAGAGCGAACCAGCCGGCAGATCCTTTTTTTCCTTCAGGATCGGAAACATGGAAAACACTTCGTCCAGCGTGCGCTGCAGCCCAGCCTTGTCGGAGCGATGCACATAACCGCCCAGCATCAGGTTCTTCAGGACCGACATGCCCGGGAACAGCTTGCGCCCTTCGGGGCAATGCACCACGCCGTCATGCACGATCTTCGATGGCTTCGAACCCGTCAGTTCCTTGTCGCCGAAGCGGATGCTGCCGGTCTTGGGCCGGTTCAGTCCGCTGATGGTCAGGAAGATTGAACTCTTGCCGGCGCCATTCGCCCCCAGCAGCACCACCAGCTCACCCTGCTTGGCATGGAGGCTGACATTGTCGAGCGCACGGAAACTGCCGTAATCGACTGAAACCTTGTCAAGCTGCAGCATGTTCTTTCCCCAGGTAGGCATCGATCACATCCGGATTCGCGCGGATTTCATCCGGCGTGCCTTCGGCGATCTTTTCACCGTAATTGAGCACCATGATCTTGTCGGCCAGGTTCATGATCATGTTCATCTTGTGTTCGATCAGGCAGACGGTCAGGCCGGTGTCGACCATCTTGCGGATCAGCTTCGACAGGCCGACCGTCTCTTCCGGGTTGACGCCGCCGGCCGGTTCATCGAGCAGCACCAGGGTAGGTTCGGTCGCCAGCGCGAGCGCGAATGCCACGCGCTTGCGTTCTTCCTGAGAGATGTCGCCCGCGAGGCGGTTTGCCACGTGCGACAGGCCGACGAAGTCGAGCGCTTCGCGCGCCTTTTCGCGGCAGACCCGTTCCTCCTCCTTCAGCCGCGGCGTGCCCAGCAGCACGTCAAGCAAACCGGACCGGGTGCGCAGGCGGTGGCCGACGATCAGGTTGTCGAGCACGGTGGCGCGGTCGAACAGGCTGGTCGTCTGGAAAGTGCGCGACACGCCGAGTCTCGCCATTTCATCGGCGCGCAACTTAGTCACGTCCTGTCCGTTGAAAGTGATGCGGCCTGAACTCGGCAGAAACACGCCGCTGATCAGATTGAAAAAGGTAGTCTTGCCGGCGCCATTGGGGCCGATGATCGCGTTGATCTTCCCCTTCTCGAAGGAGACGGAAACATCGCGCACGGCGGTCAGGCCGCCGAACTGCTTGGTCAGCGATTCGATCTTAAGCATGGGAGCGGCTTTCCTGTTTGGGCTGGGGTTGGACCTGGGCCTGCCCGCTTGGCTTGTCAGCCGCGGAAGCCTGGCGCGACTGCACGCGCAAACGCCATGCGGCATAGGTACCCACGACACCGTTGGGCAAGAAAATGATCAGCAGGATCAGCAGCGGACCGAACACCAGGAAGCGGTAATCCTGCAGGAATTGCAGATACTGCGTGACCCAGGGCAGGGACACTGCGCCCAGCAGCGGACCGAACAGGGTGCCGATGCCACCGACCAGCATGTACATCGTCATGTCGAAGGTATGCTCCACCCCGGCCAGTGCCGGACCGAGAAAGCGCACGTAACCGGCATACAGGCCACCGGCCAGTCCGGCATAGAACACCGACAGCATGAAGGCCAGCACCTTGTTGCGCATCAGATTGATGCCGAGCGCTTCCGCCAGGTCGTCGCTGTTGCGGATCGCCATGAAGGTGCGGCCGAGCAGCGAACTGACGATGCGGTGCATGATCCAGGCGCTGGCGACCAGGAAGAACAGCACCAGGTAATACTGGTTGCGGGGCGACTCGAAGTCGATGCCGGCGATTGGTTCCGGCGCCGGGATGCCGATGATGCCGACAGTGCCATGGGTAAGGCTGTCCCATTTCTCGATCACCAGGAACATGATGTAACCGACGCACAGGGTGAAGATCGAGAAGTAATGGCCGCGCAGGCGCAGCGACAGGATACCGATGAAGAAGCCGAGGAAGGCGGCGACAAAGCCGGAGAGCGCGAACGCGAGCCAGAACGGAACCTGATGGTCGACCGTGAGAATGCCGACCGTATAGGCGCCGACTGCCATGAAGCCGCTGTGCGCCAGGTTGTACTGCCCGGTATAGCCGGTGATCAGGTTCAGACCGAGGGTTGCGATCGCGAAGATGTATGCCGTCGACATCACAGTCAGGTAGTAGTCGTTGCCGGCCAGGAACGGAAAGGCGACGGCAAGCGCCAGCAGCACGGCCCAACCGATTCTGCTATTGAAGTGTTTCATGCTTAGCGGACCCCTTTGGTGAACAATCCCTGCGGGCGTACCGACAGGATGAAGACCAGCAGAACGAAGGCGATGATGTCCTTGTAGTCGGTCGAGATGTAGAAGCCGCCGAAGGCTTCGGCAAAGCCGATGATCAAGCCGCCGATGATCGCGCCGGGAATGCTGCCCATCCCGCCGAGAACGATGATGACGAAGGCCTTGGTGATCACCAGATTGCCCATCGACGGGTACACCAGGTTGATGGGCGCATAGAGCGTAGCGGCGACGGCGGCCAGCACGCCGGAGATGGCGAAGGTCATCATCGCCACGCGGCTCGGATCGATGCCGACCAGCGCAGCGCCGTCACGGTTCTGCGCCATTGCAATGATGGTGGCGCCGGTAACCGTCTTCTTCAGGAAAAGGTGCAGCAGCACCATCAGGCCGAAGGCGGCGAGGATGATCAGCAGGCGCTGCGTCGGCAGTGTCAGGCCGGCCAGTTCGACGATGCCGCTGTAGGGCGTGGGCATGCGCAGGAAGTCGGCACCCCAGATTGCCTGAGCCCCGGATTCGAGAAACAGCAGGAGACCGATCGCGGCGATCATCTGGTGCAGATCCGGGGAACGGCGCAGGGGATGGAAAACCAGACGCTCCGCCAGCATGGCCAGCACGGCGATCGCCACAGCGGCACCGGCCATCGCCAGCCAGTAATTGAAGCCGAGCTTCGTCATCAGGACGAAGGCGACGAAGGCGCCGGCCATGTAGAACGCGCCGTGGGCGAAATTGGGTACATGAAGAATGCCGTAGACCAGTGTCAGCCCAAGTGCGACCAGGCTGTAGACACCGCCCAGGGTGAGTCCGTTCAGGACCTGCTGAAATAACAGTTCCAAATTGTTGTCTCCTATTTTTTTCTTGCCGGTTGCGCGTGATCCGGACCGGTCGTTCGTCCGGATTTTCATTCGCACCTGCGTATTGGATGAAAGCTACCCTATACCGCGATGCTGCGTCAACACTTTTGGAATTGAGTTTTGCTTAGCAAAACGTGCTTGAAGAGTATGCTTGGGAAGTATCAATGGCGGCGAGTGCAGGCGGGTTCCGGCACGCGTCCATTTGGCCGGGCCATTTTGCTTGAGCGTAATGAGCTGTTTGACGCTCTGCAAAATGCGGATTTTGCGCGCTGCTGCGGCCATGCATAAGTGATGGGCCGCGAAGGATCATAGCCGCTTTTCGGCAGCCTCGCCATAATGTATCTGTCCCTGACGATGCGGGACCACTCTTCGATCGGACTTCAGGAGCGCCCGGGCAATGCCTCGTTCAAAAGTGATATTGATCGCCGTCCTTGCCACCGCTGTACTGGCGCTGGGGGCGATATATTTTGCGATGCGTCCGTCCGCCACGATGGCAGCCATCCATGAGGCGGTCGCCGCCAAGGATTATGACGCCCTCAACAGGCTGGTGGACTTTCCTGCACTGCGCGCCTCGGTCAAGACAGCCTTGGTGAAAGACCTCGAGTCCCGCGCTGGCTCATCGTCCGGCGCGCAGCTCGGGGCCAGGCTGGGAGCCATGATCATCGGGCCAACGGTCGATCTGGTGGTTTCACCCTTGGGGCTTGCCTTTATCCTCGACGGATACCGCCCGGAGGAAACGCTTGCCGCACCGGAACCCGGCGCCGGAACAGATGCGCGGCAGGAAGGCAGAATTTCGTATGCCGAGCGTTGGGACTCGCTGTCCCGGTACACCGTGACAATTCTCAGAGAAGGGACACCGGTCTCGACACTCGTGCTGCGTCGCTGCGGCTTGTTCGGGTGGAAGCTGGCGGAGGTGGAATTGGCGCCCTTGCTTGAGGGCGCGCACTGAGGCGGAACGGTCAGTGGTGGTGGTGATGCATCCAGCCGCTGTCGCCGGACGCGAGATAGGATTCGACCGCATCCTTCTGGCCGGTTGCATGGCGCAGGACTTCGCCACATTTGCAGATGCCCTGGTAAGGCTGGATATGCGAGCAGGCAGATACCTTTTGCAGGTACAGCGTGACCGGTTTCGAACATTTCTGGCACTTGAAAGTCAGCGTCCGGGAAGGTTTGTTGCTCATGGATTTCCTTGAATGATCGGACTTGGCCGGCATTCATACCGGCCTTGGGGAAAGAGGCAGAATTTTACATGCTTCGCATGTGCCGATCAGCGTGCTGCCAAACGCCAGAGCGACGTCGTCTCCGCCGCACGTGCAGCATGGAGTGGGTCGCCCGGATCGGATGCGCGCGGATGGCGCGGCCGGATGTCCATTTTTCCGATCACCTTCAGGCCCGCCGCGTCGAAGGCGGCAAGCAGCTCGGCGCGTGGACGCAAGCCAAGATGCTCGGCGAAATCCGAGAGGATCAGCCAACCCTCGCCTCCCGGCTCCAGATGGGCTGCCAGCCCGTTAAGGAAGCCGCGCAGCATGCGTCCATCCGGATCGTAGACGGCGTATTCAAGCGGAGAACTCGGTCGCGCCGGCACCCACGGCGGATTGCACACGATGAGCGACGCCCGCCCTTCAGGAAACAGGTCGGCCTGCACCACGTCTACCTGTTCCGTCAATCCGAGCCGGGTCATGTTCTCCCGTGCGCACGCCAGAGCGCGCGCATCCTGGTCGGTCGCCACGACACGCTCGATGCCGCGGCGCGCCAGCACTGCCGCCAGCACTCCGGTTCCGGTGCCGATATCGAATGCAAGCTTGGTCGAGGGTAGCGGCGCCGTTGCCACCAGGTCGACATATTCCCCACGCACCGGAGAGAACACGCCATAGTGCGGATGGATGCGCGCGCCAAGCACCGGAACCTCGACGCCCTTCTTGCGCCATTCATGGGCACCGATCACGCCGAGCAGTTCACGCATCGAGGCGACGAAAGGGCCGTCATCCGGTCCATAGACTTCGATGCATGCCTGGCTCACGTCGGGCGCGCGGCGTAACGGAATCCGGTAGCCGGCATCAAAGGGCAAGAGCAGCATGCCCAGCGTGCGGGCGCGCTGCGACTGGGCCTGGCGATACAGGTTGAAGGCATCGAGCGGGGAGCCGGCCGACTTGCGCGGCTTGCGGTCGGCGCGCCGCGCCATCGCCTGCAGCAGCTGGCGGGCATTCTGGAAGTCGCCGCGCCACAGCAGCGCGCTGCCCTCGCTGGCCAGGCGAAAGGCGGCATCGGCCGTCATGCGGTCGTCGGCAATCACCACCCGCTTTGGCGGTACGGCCCCGCTCTCGGAGCGCCAGCGTGCCGAGCGGGCCTCTCCCGCCTCGGTCCACTGGATGATCGGATGGTCATTCATCGCAATGCTCTCCGTCGCCCTCGTCGATCCTGGAACAAGGCAGAGCTGAAAAAATTTTCATTTGGATTCCGGCAGTCTTCTCGGGAAGCGGGCCTTCCCGCATTGCAGCATTTTACCGGCAAGACACTCGATCCCATATTCATGGGATGGTGTGCCGATGAGACCGCATTTACCATCCGGCAACATGTCTGCACTTTCCGTCCCGGACCTGCAAGCGGCATTCCGATCGATGGCTCTCGACGCAGCCCGGCGCGTCGATGTATTCAGAGGCGAACCATGGAAACAGCGATTCTAACCCCGAGCACCACGCCCAACGCCGATGTCCTGCTGAACGCCTATTACCAGATTGTCAGGTTTCACCTGACGACCGAGGAAAGGCTGGCTGCGCTTGAAGCGGATCTGGGAACGAAACTGCCTGCGGAATACGCCTCTTTCCTGAAACAGCACCGCGCGCAGGAAAACATGAATGCTGCGCATGCCGCCAATCCGGATTACTGGGATGTGCATGCCCTGTACGAATTCGCCGATGGCCCGATCCATCTGCAGATCGACAAGGTTTACCGGCTGGTCGCCGACACCCTGCCGTCATCCCTGCTTCCGATCGCCGAAGATTCCGCACGCAATTTTTATTGCCTGGTGATGGAAGGGCCGAAGAAAGGCCAGATCGTTTTCCTGAACGGGGAACGGAAAGGCGGCAAGCATGAAGCGGAAAATGTAGCGCCTTCCTTCGCCGCCTTCCTGCAAGGCTTGATCCGCAGGGAAATCTAGATAAATAGCCTGGATGCGCACTGCCGCGTCCCGGCCACTCTTTCCGCCTGGTCAGGATGCCTGGCCGCCTTCGCACCCACCGCCGCACTCCCTGCCGACTCTGTTCAAATACTGACGCTGCCGCGGGCGATCTCGATCACCCTGCCGCCCACCCTGATATTTCTCCCTTCGGCCACCTCAAGAAACAGCCGACACGGCCTGGAAACCGCTTCGCCCTGGCTTATCCGCAGCTGTTGCGGTAGCGTCCGTCCCGTCTCGATCAGCCATGCACCAAGGTTCGCGCATGCCGAGCCGGTACCCGGATCTTCATTGATGCCGCCGCCCGGCTTGGCCGAGAAATAGCGCGCCGCCACTTCGCCCCCGTTGCTGCCGGGCTCGAATGCAAACAGGTAGGCAGTCTTGCGGCCGGCACCGTTGGCGGGCCACTGGACAAGAAAGTCGCCGCGCGGTGCCGCACGCCGTACCGCATCGGCCGCAGCCAGAGGAATCAGCACATGCTCCGCCCCGGTATTGACCCATACCGGCTCGCCCTCCAGGTCTTGCACATCCAGTCCCAGCAGACGCGCCGCAGCTTCGCGGGTGAGCTGGCAATGCCGCATGGCGGGAGCGGAAAACGGCGGCATGGTCAGCGTCCATACGTCGCCATTCGCCTCGACCGGAACCATCCCGCCCTGGAGCTCCAGCGTCACCCGGTCGCCCTTTCCCAGCAAATCGCGCACGACCTGGGCCGATCCGAGCGTCGGATGCCCCGCGAAGCGCATTTCCGCATCGGGATTGAAGATGCGTACCCGGGCATCAGCCTGACCGGAAGGAAGGATGAAGGTGGTTTCCGACAGGTTGAACTGGCGCGCCAGCGCCTGCATGCTTGCGTCATCCATGCCGCGCGCGTCTTCGAACACGCACAAGGCATTGCCGCCGAAAGTCGATTCGGCAAAGACATTCAGGATGCGAAAGGCATAGCGTGCCATGCTTGTTTCCTTGTTCTTCAATCGGTACGCGCGGATTTGCTGGCCGAATTGGCCAAGGCCAGTTCCCGTGCCCGCCGGTACCAGTCATTGTTGGCAATCCTTTCGATCTCCTGCTCGTCCGGCAGCACACTCGCATCAAGATACTGCACACTGAAGGGATGCGGTTTCCCGACGCAGATATCGAAGGCCTTTCTCGTTTCATTCAGGCGGTAATTGCCCCGGTGGATCATCTGGGCATCAAAGATCAGGATGTCACCGGGATCCAAAGCGATCAGCCTTGCGCCCGGCAAGTCTTCGCTGTTCCTGTGACCATTCCTTTCAAATCGCACGCTGCTTTCCAAAGCTGTGTCCCAACGCCGGTGCGTACCCGGAACGAGTTCCACGCCGGCCTCCTTCACCAGAGGGACCCGGACATGCAGGTTGAGCAGCTGATCCTGCTGGCTGGCCTGCAAGGCGTCTTCCACCTGACTGTATTGCAGATCCCGGTGCCAGTACGGGAGCTGCTGCCGGTCGGAAGGATTGAAGAACAGCTGCGTATTGTGGAAATACAGTCCGCCTCCGAACATCTCTTCCATTGTGGCCGTCAGGCTGGGCGGAGCGATGCGCTCGAAGAAATCGATCCTTCCCCGGGCATCATCCCGGAAGTACGCCGGACTGGTCAGAGAATGCATGTTGACCTGCTGCCGCCGATCGGCATCGACCGTGCTTTCCACCCATTGGCTGTGGATCCGGTCCACGATTGCCGACAGGGCTGCGATCTCGGACCGGGAGAAAAAGCCCTTGAGCACGACATGACCGCAATCTGCGAAAGCCTTGCGTTCGTCCACGTTCTTGCTCCCTCAGCAATCGCGATCAGCGCAAGCCGGCTGCGTCCTTGGGCAACCAGCCCAGGGATGGCGCATGCAGGCTCTGGATATACAGCCGGTCCGCAGTTTCCGTGACGCCCGTCGTTTCCGGATACTTGCCGCTCGGATCCTGCAGGTCAGCCACGACCTTGCCGCTTTCATCGAATGCGACTACATGGCCGTATGCCGGTGGCAGCGGCCACAGAGACTTCGGCAGGCGCATCGTCACCTTGCGCAGGAAAGGCTTGTCCGCCAGCTTGTCAGCGACGGCGCTGCGCGGCTTCGCAAAACCAAGCCAGATGCGCCCGTCCATGCCGCGCATCAGGTTGTCCGGGTAGCCAGGCAGATTGGCCAGCACCACCCGTGCCGGGGCGCCGGCCCCTTCACCCGGTTCGGCCAGCGCCTTGGCATTCAGCCCGCGGGCATCGGTTGCAAGCTTCCACACCCGGTAGGCGCCGGTCTCGGCAACGAACAGCGAACGCTCGTCGGCGGACAAGGCCAGGCCGTTGGCAAACGACAAGCCACCCATCACGACCTCCGTCTTCGCGCTTGCCGGATCGTGCACCAGCACGCGGCCAGTTGCCGCATGCTCGAGGACATCGAGCACGCTGGCATTGAAGGCGCCGCCCCACTCCTTCGGACCAAAGCGGCGCGAGGCATCGGTGAAATAAATCTTGCCTTCTTTGGCGACGACGACTGCATCGGCAAAGCGGATCAGGTCTTCCTTCCCGTCGACCATGACCCTGTCGGCCAGCACCTCGACCTTCTTGTCCGCCGCCACGGCCAGCAAGCCGCGCTCCGCATCGGCCGCGATCAGTCGGCCGCGTGCGTCGAAGTCGAAGCCCAGCACGCGGCCACCGGTCTGTGCCCACACTTCGGCAGAGGATCCATCCGGATTCATGCGCAGGATCTTGCCGCCGTCGACTGCGGCATACAGTTTTCCACCGGGTCCGATTACCACGTGTTCGGGTCCGCTATCCTGACCGAGCGAAATGTGCTGCAAGCCGCCCAGGCGGGTATTGACCGCATACGGCCCCGCGTATCCGGCATCCTTGGGTGCATTCCATGTCACCGGCTCGATCGGAACCGGTGCCAGCAGCAGGTAGGCGGCAAGCATCACGACCAGCACAAGAATGACAGCGAGACCTTTACGCAACATGTGAGTTTCCTTTCCGTGGTTAAGGACAGCGGTTGGTGGACTGCAGCATTTCTTGTGTCCGCGGCTCGGAGCTCCATTGACGCGGCTCCTCCGCCCGGATGCTTCTGTCTACTTCACATGAACTGACCATCTCGCGCGGAGTGCCCCTATGCGGATGCTCCTCGATTCACTCCTGTCCGATTGCGAACCGTCAGCTCGCAATCTCCCGCAAGCGCTTGTCTTGCCTGCGCGTCAGGCGCTCGATGTCGGCAATGTCGGCGGCAGTCAGCTTCGGCCCTGGCTTGCGCAATGCTGCGGAAGCGATCACGCCACGCTGGGCCAGGATATGCTTCCGGACGGCGAGCCCGATGCCGGCCTGCTGCTCGTAGCGTGCCAGCGGCAGATAGGCATCGAAAATGTCATGCGCTTTTTCGATGTCGCCAGCGGCGTGCGCCTTGCACACGTCCACCATCATTTCGGGATAGGCAAAGCCGGTCATGGCACCGTCGGCGCCGCGCGTCAGTTCTTCCGGCAGGAACAAGCCGCCGCCATTGCCGGTCAGGATGGAAATGCGCTTGATTTCGCCCTTGTCGCTGGCGGCGCGGATCGCCGACAGCTTGTTCAAGCCCGGCGAATCCTCGTGCTTGAGCATCACGCAGGTCGGGGAATTCTTGAGGATGCGCAAAACCACCGGAGTCGACATTTGCACGCCGGTCGATACCGGATGGTCCTGCAGGACCCACGGCACTTGCGCGCCGAGTGTCTCATTCACCATGTCGAAATAGGCAAGGATCTGGTCGTCGGTGCGCACTGTCGACGGCGGCGCCACCATGACGCCGGACGCGCCCATGTCCATCACGCTTTGCGTCAACTCGCGCATCGGGGCAAAGCCGGGGGCCGATGCACCGACCACGACTGGCACCCGCCCGCCGACGCGAGCCAGAACACGGCGCACGAAGGTGCGGGACTCTTCGGCAGTCAGCTTGGTGGCTTCGCCCAGGATGCCAAGGATGGTCATGCCATTGACGCCGCTTTCCAGATAAAAATCGACCATGCGGTCAGTGCTTGCCAGGTCGAGAGCACCGCTTTCGGTAAAAGGGGTGACGGCGATGATGAAAACGCCCTTGGTCGAGGTATTAATTGTGTTCATGCGAGTCTCCTGTAGAGGGCGGGAAAAGAATGGAAAACCGGAAAATTCCGCCGCTTGGGTAAGTTCGGCAGACAGTTTAGCAAACCCGTGTCGATATCCGGGCTATCCCGGCAGTTTCAGGTTGAAACGCACCGACAGCAGGCGCATGGTGCAGGTCACGAAGATGCTGACGATCAGGGCGCCGGCCTGGAATGCTTCGAACCGTTCCAGGATGAGATAGGTCCAGCAGCCGGCGAAGGAACAGGTGGCGTACAGGTGGCCGCGCCGGAACACCAGTGGAATTTCATTGCAGACCACATCGCGCAGCACCCCGCCGAAAATACCGGTGATGACGCCCATCATGACGCACACGAATATCGGCATGCCGGCGTGTTCCGCCATGGAGGCACCGAGCGCGCTGAACAAGCCGAGCCCGAGCGCATCCGCGACGATGATGATCTTTTCCGAGAGCGAGGTGCGCAGGTGGCGCAGGAAAGGCGTCACCACCAGTGCCAGCACGAACACAAGCAGCGTATATTCCTGATGCTCCACCCAGAACAGGGGCCTGCGGTCGAGCAAAAGGTCGCGCAGGGTGCCGCCGCCAAAGGCGGTGATGAAGGCAACGGTGAACACGCCGACCAGGTCCATGTCCCTGCGGCTGGCTTCGATGAAGCCGGAAAAGGCGAACGCCAGGATGCCGCATACTTCGATGACCTGTAGCACGGTATTCATGCCCGACTGTACATCCAAGGCCACGGTTTCCCCTTTTTTCGATGAACTTGAGCTCATTCTGCCTTGCAGAGCGACGGCAATATTGACGCAAGGCGGAGCTGCAGGCAACCGCGGCATGCGTGTTTGATCGGAAAGAGGCGGGACGGGTCGCGTTGGTCATAGCCGGACTGTGGACATGAGCACGGCGGGCGTGCCCGCGATGGCCCGCAGTCAGGTCTGCACACCAGCGGGAACCTCGACTGCAGGCAACTATCGGGGCATTTATTGGGGTAGCCTGTCGTCGCCCTGCGCTCGGCTGCCTGAGGAATGCAAGGAGAAGAGCTGTGCTAAGCGCTCAAATCCCGGCATACCATTGATAGCCGTTGCTGTCTTCCCAGTAGCCGCCCTTGCCGCCGTGGATGTCATCCAGGCGGGACGCGAGTTCGATGCGCATCAGGTATTTCGCATGCTTGTAGCCGAGCTGCCGTTCCACCCGCAGGCGCACCGGCGCGCCATTTGCAATCGGCAGCGGCGTATCGTTCAATTCATAGGCAAGAATAGTTTGCGGATGCCAGGCATCTTCCATGTCGATGCTCTCGTAATACAAGGCCCTGCCTCCGCTCTCCATCGGGTCGGCGCAGTGAAACACCACGAATCTCGCTTCCGGCAGCGGATGGGCCGCTTCCAGGACGCGAGCGAGGTTTGGTCCCTTCCACTTGCCGATCGCGCTCCAGCCTTCCACGCAATCGTGTCGGGTGATCTGGGTTCGCGCCGGCATGGCGCGCAGCTGCGCCAGTGAAAAGCGCGTCGGAGTTTGCACCAGTCCATCGACCTGCAATGCCCAGTCCCGGAAGCCGTTGCGCGCCAGTTCCTGATAAGCCGGGTTGTCGGGATTGCTCGTGCCGTTGCTGCGGAAATGCGGGGAAAGATCGGCTTCCGTGAATTCCTGCGCCATCGAATGCCGGGGCAGCAGGGCCTTGTGTGCCTGGCGGCTCAGACTTTCCCCGAGATTGAGCAGCCTGGGGAACCAGGCAGTGCTGCCGAGCCGATCGCAGCCGGCGAGCAGCAGCACGCCCATTCCGCCGAGCGAGTGCCGGAAAAACCGCCGCCTGCCGTCATCCCGCGGACCCACGCTAATCCCTTCTTTCCGGAATACGGTAATAGCCCGTGATCATGGAACGCAGATGGTTCCAGAATCCGCTCACAATCACTTCGAATACATGCACCAGCACGAATGCCAGCAGCAGCCAGGCAAGGATGAAGTGGATGCTGCGTGCCGACTGCCGCCCTCCGAACCAGCCCACCCATCCGGTGATGACGGTATCAAGCATCGGCGACATGGCCATGCCCATCAGGATGATCAAGGGCAGCAGGATGAAGATCACCAGCAGGTAAGCCAGCTTTTGCAGGACGTTGTAATGCCTGGCCGCCTCTCCGTGCGGATGCTTCAGGAGCAGATGGTCCTTGATGGATCTTCCAATTCCGCTCAGGTCTGCTGTCGTCGGCAGCAAGTCACGCCGCACATGCCCGCCCAGGATGGCATACAGCACATAGGTCACGCCATTGATGACCAGCAGCCAGGCAAAGAAGAAATGCCAGGAACGTGCCGACGCCAGCGAGTAATAGCCGGGAATCGTAAGCCAGTGCGGAAAGGCATGCGCATTCACGCTGCCGTCCTTCTGCCGCGACACGCCGAGGAAGCCGGTGGTCTCGAATTCATGCCGGCCCAGGCGAAGCACGCCCTTCTTTCCTTCCGCTGCGTCGGCTGCAGCGATCTGCAGGAAGGCCGGGCTGCCGCTGTACGAGGAATCGCCCCAGTACAGGGCGGGATGGGCATTGAAGATGGCTAGGCCGCTCATGAAAAGGATGGTGAGGCAGATCACATTGATCCAGTGCATGATACGAACCGGCAAGCGATGCCGGTAGTACAGACTGGTCCCGGTTCCGGCTGCAAGCGTAGCCCTGCCATTCAATGTATCAACAGCTGAGGATTTGTCGTGCATGGTCGCCTGCCGGTCCCGACTTTCCTGCTTCGAATGGCGCTGTCCGGGTTTGGTTCAGGGAAGCGATGCGGGCTGCTTGTGCTTGCTCATGGCCCTACCACCAGGAGCTTTCGCGTATTGCCAGCAGTAGCGCCAGATGTACCGGATAGTAAACGTAGAACAGATAGCGCCAGCGCGGAATCGGCAACTCGACCTTGCCAGCGGCAAAAATCAGCGGCATGGCAGCCACCGACCAGAAGTTGCGGTTCACCACATATAGCAAGGCAGCCGTGATGAGCCACAGCACCAGGCGCGGAGCGAACTGCTTCCTGCAATACCACCATGCAGCAAGGAAAAAGGATAAGCCGAACCACCAGTAATCGACCAGCGTGCCGCCGGCTGCAAACACCACGGCCGCCACCATGATGCGGCGGGGGCCGCCCTGATCGAGCAGCCAGGACACACCAGTGCAGACCAGCAGGGTGAACATGATGTTGAGGGGACGCCAGCCATCGTCAAGCAGTGCGACATAGAAGGGCATGGCGACGATTCCGGCGATCAGCAGTCGCTTCATCGCCCGGCCATGCAGGCCACGCTGCAAGGCGCCCGGCCGCGCGAGATTGTACGCAAGCACGAATTCGAAGAGCGGCATGGCGATGCGGCCGATGTCGAACATCCATCGCTGCTCGCGATCGAGCAGGAAAGTATTCACATGGTCGATCGTCATCAGGACCAGTGCCAGCCATTTCAGGGCTTCGAGCGTTCCGTCCGGAATTTTAAGGCGCGGAACACGCTTGTCAGTGTGGCCTGAGGTGGGTTCATTCTTGCTGGAAGCGCTTGTTTCCATGATGCGTTTCACCTCTTCGCACCAGATGCAGCAGGGTCCGCGCACTGCGCGCGGTGCGCGCCCTGGATTGCAGTTTGGCTCGCGTCTGCCTGCATGCTAGGATTTATTATCCACAGGAGGTGACCATGTACCGGAAAATCCTCAGTGCCGAAGAAATCCGGCAACACGTCCAGCAGCTCGTCAATGCCATTCCCGAAGTCGTGCAAGACAATGCCGTTGTCAACGTACCCTTGCCCCAATGGCAGGAACCCGATGAAAGTGGTTGCAACTGGAACATGAAGTCTTTCACCGGGGTAAGGGACTACGACCGCGACATCCGCGCGCTGCTGGAACAGGCACGGGAAAGCTATAACCTGCCGCAGTGATTGCCGAGCCTAAGCCTGCCTCGGTGTTCTCGGCGCGCTCACCCGCCTGTCCTGGATTTCAAACAGCGCCATTCCGGCAAGCATGGAAAGCACGAACACGAGCGCCTTGCTGCCGCCAATGGCAAGCGATGCCAGCGCAGGCCCCGGGCAGTAGCCAACCAGGCTCCAGCCGATACCGAATACGAGCGCACCGAAGACCAGGCGGCGATCGATATGGCGCGCGGTCGGCAATTGCATGGCATTGCCAAGCAAGGCCGTGGAGCGCCGCCCCGCAACGAGGAAGGCCGGGAAAGCGACCAGGATCGCGCCTCCCATCACGAAAGCCAGCGATGGATCCCAGCTTCCGGCCAGGTCGAGAAAGCCGAGAACCTTGGCGGGATTGATCATGCCGGACAACAGTAGTCCCAGGCCGAACACCAGGCCTGCGATAAAGGCAGTCAAGGCTTGCATGATGCTTCCTTAAAAAAGATGGCGCACGACGAAGACGGTCGCGAATCCGGCCGCCATGAATACGGCGGTCGCGGCCAGCGAACGCGGCGAACGGCGCGACAGACCGCAGACACCATGCCCGCTGGTACAGCCCGCGCCATAGCGGGTTCCGACGCCAACCAGCAAGCCGGCAATCATCACCACCGGCATGCCGGCATCGATCTGTATGGCAGGCAAGGTCGCAACGAGGCCATACGCCAGAGGAGCCAGCACCAGCCCGAGGAGAAAGGCAAGGCGCCAGCTGCTGTCGCCGGATGCCGGACGCAACAGGCCGCCCGCGATGCCGCTGATGCCGGCGATTCTGCCGTTCAACAGGATCAGCATCGCCGCCGCCAAACCGATCAGCACGCCGCCGGCGAGCGAAGCCCAAGGTGTGAAATGGGTCCAGTCGATCATCATTTCCTGCCTCCTTTGCCGTCCTTGCAGAACAGCTTGTACAGCACTTGCAGCACTGCCAGCGCTTCCTTGCTTGCGATGCTGTAATAGATCTGCTTGCCTTCACGCCGGGTGCTCACCAATTCCTCTTCGCGCAACACCGTCAGTTGCTGCGACAAGGTAGGCTGGCGAATGCCGGTCAGGCTTTCCAGTTCGCTGACGCAATACTCACCCTGGCTCAGCTGGCAAAGCAGCAGCAGGCGGTCCGGATTGGCCAGAACCTTGAGCAAGCCGCATGCCTGCAATGCGGCAGCCTGCAAGGCTTCTGGGTCGATGCTGCGGTCAATTTTCGGCATGGTTCCTGCCGACATCCTTGCAGATGGCCGGCTTTGTTTTAGTATATTTAATTATATAATGTTTTTTCATGGATCGAGCCCGCGCAGGCTGCTCTTCTCTGGTGAACCAAATATGGGGGACCATCATGATTTTCCGCCAGCTATTCGAACCCGTGTCGAGCACCTATACCTATTTGCTGGGTTGCGAGCACACCGGGCAGGCAGTCCTGATCGATCCGGTGATTTCGTCGATGGAGCGCGACCTCGCGGAAGTCCGCAGTCTCGGTCTTACATTGGCTTACAGCATTGATACCCACATTCATGCCGACCACATCACGGCCGCGCTCGAATTGAAAAAAGCGACCGGCAGCAGGATCGCTGCGCCGGCCTGGGACCGCCTGCCCTGCACCGATGTCGGCATCGAAGAAGGCAAGCCGTTTCAGGTTGGCTCGATCGTCCTGCAACCCCTGCACACGCCGGGCCACACCGATGGGCATTTCGCCTACCTGCTCGGCGACCGCGTATTCACGGGCGACGCCCTTCTCATCGACGGCTGCGGCCGCACTGATTTCCAGAATGGCGATGCGGAAACCTTGTACAAGAGCGTGACGGAAAAACTTTTCAAGCTGCCGGATGAGTGCCTGGTATACCCGGCGCATGACTATCAGGGCAGGCGGGTGTCGTGCATCGGACAGGAAAAATCGCGCAATCCGCGCCTCGGCAAGGAACGCACGCTGGAGGAATTCAAGGCCATCATGGCGAACCTGAAGCTGCCGTACCCGACATTCATCGATTACGCCGTGCCCGGCAATCGCCAGTGCGGCGTATGTCCGTCCGAGGTACCGGACGATTTGCGCAAGTACTGCGTACAGATGACGTGCAGTCCGCAAGGATGAAAAACAGGGGAAAGGAAGGCGTCACGGGACGACGCGGCGAGATGTGGGTGGTGGCGCAGGCAGTGCTGCTGCTACTGATCGTGCTGGCGCCGCAGTCCGGCCCTTACTGGGCGGAGTCCAGCCTGTATCGCTTCTTCGGCGGGGTGCTGCTTGTTGCGGGAATGGCGCTGCTGGCGTGGAGCGCCGCGAAGCTGGGGCATTCGCTGACACCCTTTCCCCGCCCTGTTCCGGAAGGTCGCCTCGTTACCAGCGGCCCGTATCGCGTGGTACGGCATCCGAGCTATCTCGGCGTCCTGCTGGCTGCGTGCGGATTCGCGTTCGCAACGGCGAATCCGCTGCGCATGGTGCTGACCGTGCTGCTCTTCGTGTTTTTCGACCTGAAGGCGCGCAGGGAAGAACGCTGGCTGCAGGAACAATATCCGGAATATGCGGCTTACAAGTCGCGTGTGCGCAAACTGATTCCCGGGCTTTACTGACCGCCGGCCGCGCTGCCATTCGCATCCTGTTCCCATCCGCCGCCCAGCGCCAGGAACAAGGCTACCTGGTCAGTGGCCAGCTGCGCATCCGATACGCTCAATGCGATTTCGGCGCTCGCCAGCGTGCGGTCGGCGTCCAGCGTGGTCAGGAAATCGGTACGGCCGTAGCGATACAAGGTGCGGGCCTGGCTGGCTGCAAGCGCGCTCTGGTCGCGGGCTTCCTTGAGCGAGGCATTACGGTCGAGCTCGCGCGCGTACACGGCAAGCGCGCTTTCGGTTTCGCGCAAGGCGTTCAGTACCGCGCCATCGAAGTGCGCCAGGGCCGCATCGCTGCCGGCCTCGGCCTGGGCGATGCGGCTGCGCGCCGTGCCGGTGGCCGGCAATGTCCATGAAATCAGCGGACCGAAACTCCAGCGGAAAGCGTTCGCATCACCGAACTGGCTCAGCATGCCGGTGCTGCCGGCGGAAAGCCCGAGGTTGATGCTGGGATAAAGATCGGCAGTGGCCACGCCGATACGGGCGGTGGCGCTGGCCAGAGCGCGCTCGGCCTGGCGGATGTCGGGACGGCGGCGCAGCAACGCGGCGCCGTCACCGACCGGAATGGGGTCGGCAAGCTTCGGCGGCACCGTGCATTGCTCGATGTCGGCAGGCAAAGTCCCCGGCACTTCCCCGGTCAGCACCGCCAGCCGGTACAGTGCGCTGCGGCGCTGCGCCTGCAGCGGCGGCACTGCCGCGCGCAGTTGCTCGAGCTGGCTGCGCGCGCGGCTGAGATCGAGCACCGTGCCGCGTCCGGCATGCACGCGCTGTTCATTCATTTCCAGGAATTGCTGCTGCAGGTCGACCGAGTGCTGCGCCACCTTGATCTGTTGCCCGGCGGAGCACATGTCGGCGTAGGCGCGTGCCGTATCCGCTGCCACCGTAATGCGCACCAGGTCGTACGCCGCCTGCGCCGCCTGCACATCGGCACCGGCGGCTTCGACCGCCCGCCTGATCTTTCCGAACAAGTCGACCTGGTAAGACGCACTGATGCCGGCGTCGTGGGTCCACATGTCCGGCAAGGGTTCCGGCAATCCCTTGGCAGCCGCCGAGGCGCGGCCAAATGCAGGCGCGGCGCTAACGCCGACCGTCGGGCGGCGCGCCGTTTCCGTCTCGCCCAGCACGGCGCGGGCGCGCGCCAGGTTGGCGGAGGCCGCGCGCAAATCGGTATTGGCGGCAAACGCCTTTTCGATCAGCCGGTCCAGCTTGTCATCGCGGTACAGCCGCCACCATTGCGACGGCAGCGGCTCGGTACGAAATGCAGACTCTTCCGAACCGGCGAGGGCGGCGGAAGCGCTGCTGCGGTTGACGACGGCCTGTGGCGGAACCCGGTAGTCGGGACCGACCGTGGTACAGGCAAGGAGCATCGCGCTCAGGGCAGACACCAGGGCGAGCGCACTCGCCCTGCGCAGGGTCATTTCACGGAACATCATGATGCGGAAGCGGAAGTCTGATGCAAGGCGGCATGCGTATCGGGAGCGTGGATCTCGACGGTGGCAGTCCGGCCTGCGACCAGGCGCACCGAGTCCGGCACGCGGTCGAGCGCAATGCGCACGGGAATGCGCTGCGCCAGCCGTACCCAGTTAAAGGTGGGATTGACGTTGGGCAGGAGGTTGGTGCCGGTGCTGCGGTCGCGGTCGGTGATGCCTTCCGCGAAGCTGTCCACATGGCCGGCCAGCGGCTGCCGCTCGCCCATCAGGGATACCGATGCCGGATCACCTACATGAATATGCGGCAGCTTGGTTTCCTCGAAATAGCCTTCGACATAGAAGGAGCCGCGGTCGACCAGCGCCAGCACCGGATGGCCCGCGGTCACATAAGCGCCGGCCTGCAGGTCGAGGTTGGTGACATAACCGTTGACGCTGGAGACCACCCGTGTGCGTTCGAGATTGAGACGGGCAAGGTCGCGGTTGACGATGGCCTGGGCCAGCGCGGCGCGCGCCTGTTCCACCCGCGACTGGCCCTGCTCGCGCACTTCCTGCGCAACCAGTTTGCCCAGTTCGGTGTTGCGGCGCGCTTCCTTGGTGGCCTGCGCCAGCGCAGTGCGCTGCGCCTGCTCGGAGGCCTCGGCCTGGCGCAGCGCCAGTTCGAAGCGCGCGCGGTCGATCTCGAACAGGGGCTCGCCAGCGCGGACCGGCTGGTTGTCGTGCACGTAGACCGCCGTCACCTGACCGGTGACGTCGGGCGCGATCTGCACGACGTTGGCCCGGACGCGGCCGTCGCGCGTCCAGGGCTCGACTTCATAACGCTGCCAAAGCTGCCAGCCAACCGCAAGCGCGATGGCAACGGCCGACAAGGTGAAGGCAATCCTGCCGAGAGCGGGAAATGAGACTTTCATGACCATATCAAAACAAACCGGGAGTTAGGAATACGAAGCCGCCGAGGAGAATGACAAACAGCGCGAAGTCGAACAGCGCCGGGTGCCAGACCAGACGATACAGGCCGAAGCGCGCAAAGGTGGCGCTGAGGAGACGATTGCAGGCAAGCGCCAGCAGCGTCACCACCAGCAGCCGGGGAACATAAACGCCGTAAAGGCTGATTTCGCCGATCATCGGCCCTCCTTTTCTTCTTCATGTACCAGCGCCCGGTAGGCGGGCGCGTCGGGGAACAGGTCACGACGGATACCGACCAGCGCAGCCACTGATTCCTGCTGTTCCGCCCCTGGCCGGGATGTGCATACCGCGCGCAGGCTTGCATCGAGCCGCTCGAGCAGCGCCGATGCGGGCTGGTTGGGCTCACCATGGCGCAGGCTGAAATGGTCGGATAGCATATCCATCAGGGGCCGCAGGCTCACGCCCTCCAGCTCGAAGCGCGCTTCGATGCGACGCAGCTGCGCCATGTTCAAGCCGGCCCGCAAGTCGCTCAGTGCATCGACCGCGCTCAGATCCTGCTGCGGCCCGGCCATTGCCAGCCGCGGGGTGAGCAGTGCGATCCGGTCCATCATGCGCGCCGATACCTCGGAGACCGATGGCGCGCGCGCAGCCTTGGCGAGGGCCGCCAGTTCCGCCCATCCTGCCCGCAGCAGGCGGCGCGCAGTCCATTCTGCGCTGACCGAACGGAACAGCCGGTTGATCAGCACTGCTATCAGCATCCCGGCAATCTGGCCGAGCATGCTATTGATGAACGACACCATGTCCAGGGTGTTGGTGTCCTGCAGGCTCAGCATGCCGGCCACGCCCATTACCACTGCCATGGCGGATCCCATGGTGGCAGGCCGCGCGACGAAAATGCCGAGCGCCAGAAAAACCGGCGCAGTAGCCAGTACCAGCATCTCGAAGCTGTGCACTGCCGGCAATACCACCAGCAGGTAGATCGCGGAAATCGGAATCGACAGCACCGTGTAATTCAGGAACAGCTTGATGCCGGGCACCGGGTCGTCCTGCGTCGCGAAGAAGCAGCAAAAGACGGCCGTCATCATGGCCGCAGCGGATCCGGCCGGCCATGCGGTCAGGATCCAGAAAGCGGAGCACGCGATGATCGCCAGCACCGCCGCCGATGCAGACAGGATGGCCATGCCATGATCGCGATGCAGCACGCGCGGCGACAAGGCTGACAGCCGACGCAGCTCGGGCGGATGCGCGCCGTGCAATCCCGCATCGATGTGATTGCGCAAGGTCCGGCAGTCTTCGCCCACGTCCACCAGCGCACGCAGGCGCGCCGCCAGATTGACCTTCAGCACGTCGCTCCAGGACGCCTCGCTGCCGATGCGCGGGGTGATGTCTGCAATTACCGCCCGCAGTTGCATCGCCCGCTCGGCCGTAACGCCTTCGCCACCCTGGCTCCATTCCGTGATTTCGCCGAGCAACTGCTGCCAGCGAGGCGACAGCGACGCGCCGTCCAGCCGGTGCAAGGTGCGCAACCGGTCTTCCACGGCCGAAATGATCGGCACCATCATCGCCAGCCGGTCCTGCAATGCATGGATGGCATTCGCCGTCCAGCGCAGGTGCGAAGTATCAAACGGAAGATGGGTAGCCATCAGCCGCAATTCGGTAATGTCGCCGGCCAGCGCGCGCCGGTCGCGCGAACCCTGGGCTGCCGATTCGAGATGCAGCGCATCCCGTACCCAGCGCCTGGCATCACCGATGGCACGGTCCAGCCGCGCCAGCAGCACCGGGCCCAGGCTCTGCGGCAGCACGAGACTGTGAACCACCGTTGCACAAGTGATCCCAAGGATGATTTCCTCGACCCGTGCCAGGCCGACATCGAAGATCGTCGCCGGCTCCGATACTGCCGGAAAGCCGATCAGCGCTGCGGTATACCCGGCCAGCATGAACACATAGGAACGCGGCGTGCGGTCGAGCAGCGAAATATAAAGGCAAAGACCGACCCAGCATGCCATTGCCAGTGTCAGCAGCTCCGGGGAATTGGCCAGGCCCGGGACCAGCAATATGGTGCCGATCGAGCCGAGAATCGTGCCGCTCATCCGGAATATGGCTTTGGAGCGCACCGCGCCTGCCAAAGGACTGGCAACCACATAGGCTGTCGTCATCGACCAGAACGGACGCGGCAAACCGATGCGCAGGGCGAGATACAGCGCCAGCATGGACGCCGCAAAACATTTCAGGGAAAACAGGATTTCCGCGGCAGTAGGCAGCTTCACGATGCTTTCTGTCCGGCAGACGAATCCTGCAACTGGCGGATCGAGGCATCGAGGGCCTGCAGCACGCGCATGCATGCTTCTATGTCATCCCGCGCGACGCCTGCGAACAGGTTGCGGCGAAAGGGAATCAGCGCCTTTTCCAGCCGTGCGGCGCAGCGCCGTCCTTCGGCTGTGAGGTGCAGCGTCTTGGCGCGACGGTCATTGGCATCTTCGCGCCGCTCCACAAGCCCGGCATCGACCAGCTGGTCGAGCACGCGCACGACCGACGAAGGCTCCAGTCCCAGGGCATCCGCAACCGTGCCAGGCCGCACGCCGTCACCCAGCCGCCCGATCATGAGGACAGGCCATGCACTGGCCTGCGACAGTCCGAAATCGGCCACCATCCTGTCGGCAGCCGATTTGTAGGCGCGCGACACGTGGCCAAGCGTCATGGTGATGTTCATCAGCGCGTGGTCGAGGTTCTGCATGCGGCTAGCGGCAATTTAGTTTGCATGTGAAATATTACCATGAAAAGTAAATCGAAGTGAACCCGCATGCTGCCCCGGAAACACCATCCAGACTCGGAAGAAGCGGGAAAGCTGAAAAAAAGGCAAGCAGCCGATGCCGCTGCGATTGCCGGCCCGTGCATTCGGCGGCACCAGCTCCTGCTATCGGCTCGGCTCGTCGATTGCAATAAAAAATCGCCTCTGGCGGACGATTCCACTTGGATACTCCGGCTGGCCGAACTAGCATGAAGTGCAGGGCCGAGTTCTTTGGCGGGTTACCGAAGTGATCTAGTCAACTGATCCCCGGCATCATTGATCTTGACCACGAAAGCTTCTACGGACGCTCATTCACTTGGGTAACCTGAGGTTGTCGCTTTCCGCAACCGGCAGTTCCTCATCGGGCAAAAGTCCTGCGGGCCCGGTCCGTCCGACCGGGCTTTTTCATGCGCTTCCGCCGTACAAGCAGCGGGGCTGTGACCCCGATCGGTTTACGGACCACTATGTCCGCCTGCCTGGGCCTTGCCGCTTGGGAGAATTTCCACCTTCAGCCAGCCGGGACGCCGCAAGTCGAATGCCTTGTAGGCATCGATCACCGAATCCATCGGTTCCACCTGCGTCACCAGCCGGGTCGGGTCGAAGCCGCCGGTCTGGACCAGTTCGATCAGGCGCGGAATGTATTTGCGGTGGTTGCAGTTTCCCATCTTGATGGTGAGATTCTTGTTCATCGCCATGCCGATCGGGAAAAACGTATCGCTGGGTGGATAAACACCGATGATGGCGAGCGTGCCCGCCTTGGCCAGGGCTTTGATGGCCCATTGCTGGGCTTGCGACGGCGCCTGCCCCGGATGCCAGTTGGCACCTTGCGGATGCTGCTCGGGCGCGACTTGCTGCACTTCCTGCTGAAACGCCTGCTGCTTTTGCCGGGCAGCCGCCGCGGCCGGTCCATGCTGCGGGCATTCCGCATCGACGCCGACGGCATCGATGGCACGATCGACACCTATGCCGCCCGTCATATTCTTGATTGCCTGGATCGGATCTTCTTCCTCGAAATTGATCACTTCCGCGCCCTGCTGGCGTGCCATGTCGAGCCGATCCGGTATGCGGTCAATCGCAAAAATCCTTCCCGCAACCATCAGCTTGGCAGAGGCAATGGCGAATTGGCCGACCGGACCACAGCCGAACACGGCAACGGTATGACCTGGATGAATGTCGGCCAGGTCGGCGCCGAAGTAGCCGGTCGGGAAAATGTCCGACAGCAGGATCGCCTGTTCATCGTTGATCTCGTCCGGCAGCTTGATCAGATTGACATTGGCAAACGGAATGCGCGCCTTTTCCGCCTGCAATCCGTGAAAGGGACCCGTCGCCTTCGGACCGCCATAGAAGGCGGTGCCGGCGGAAGAGCCGTTCGGATTGGCATTGTCGCACTGCGCGTAATAGCCTTCCCGGCAGTACGAGCAAATGCCGCAGGCGATAGTGGAGGGGATCACCACCCGGTCGCCGGCCACGATATTGCGCACCCCGCCCCCGACCTGTTCCACGATGCCGATGCCTTCATGGCCAAGGATGGTGCCTTCCTGCATCCCGGCAAAGGTGCCGCGCACGAAATGCAGGTCGGTGCCGCAAATGGCGCTCGCCGTCAGCCGCACGATCGCATCCGTCGGCTGTTCGATCTTCGGTTCCGGCACGTCTTCCAGCCGGATGTCGCCCACGCTGTGATAAACCACTGCCTTCATGAATCCCTCCATTGCCGTGCGATGGAAAATGGACGAGCCATGCAAGGAAGGTGCCGATGGCGGCCGATTGCCTGCAGGCCAGAGGGGAATTAATCGGCCATGCAGCGGACAAATCCTTCATGAAAGAGTGAGCCGCAAGGAGCGCGTATGACGATGACCAGCAGCCAGGGTGCGATCTGGAAACAGATCGCGCAAGTGTATGACCAGTGGGATCCGGAACGGCACCGGCTGATGCCGGTCAAGGAACTCAGCGACAAGCTGCCGACCGTGCCGCCCGAAATGATCGGGGAAACCCTGGCCCAGGCCGCCTCCGATCAGCTGGCGGAACTTGGGAGCATCGGCGAAAACCCGGAATTCCGACCGCTGACCAAGCAAGCCTGAACAGCTGTCGGCGATTGCCCCTGTCGCTCGCGCTCAGCTTCCCTGCCCCGGCACCGGATATTCCGGTGGCGCAGGATCGGGAATGATTTCCGGCCCCTGCGGCGTATCCGGACTTGCGGGATCGGGTGGCAATGCCGGAATTTCCGGGCCGGGCCGGTGCGTCGGCTCGATTTCGGGCTCCGGCCTGGGAATCGTCGGCACCTCCGGCGGCGATCGTACCGGGTCCTGCTCCGGCGGCTGATGTTCCGTCACTGTCATTTTCTCCATTCGGTCGGGCGTGTCCATTCGTCTGCGGCCCCTGTGCGATTTGTAGATTTGTCCGGGGGTATGGCGGAATTACACGGACGAGCGTCCTGCTTCGAGCCGCTGCGCCAAGGGCTTGCTCCGTGTGTTCCCACAAATGCCGCCTGCGTGCATCGCCGCTGCGGCAAGTCATACCAAGCATCACAAGCATCATTCACGCCAGCGCTTCGGGTGGCACGAGGACCGGGAGGCACGGTTTGTGCAAAAGCAGTCGGGTTACCCCCAAGGAGAATGTCATGCCAGCAGGAGCCAGCCAGAAACGCGAACATGAATACAAGCAGTTGGAACGCAGGTTCAAGCAGGAAGGCCGCTACAAGGGTCGCGAAGATGAAGTAGCAGCCCGCATCGTCAACAAGCAGCGCGCGCAATACGGAGAAACCCGGGTAGAAAAGCAGAAGGACCGCGCGGGCAGGTCGCCCGACCGCAAACTGCCCATCGCGGATTACCAGCATCTGACCATTCCGCAGATCCGGGCCGAACTCGATTCCCTGTCGCGCAGGGACATCGAAAAAATCCGGGCCTATGAAGCCGAACACAAGAACCGCAAAGGCCTGATGTCGGTGCTGGAGCGGCGCCTGCATCACTGACCGGCTGCCGCGCCGATTTTCCGTCTGGAGCTTTCCATGAACCTGCAAAGACTCAAGGGCGAAATTGCGCTCGTGACCGGCGCCGATTCCGGCATCGGGCAAGCCACTGCGATCGCCTTCGCCCGCGAAGGCGCGGACGTGGCCATCACTTATTTCCGCGACCGCGCCGGCGCCGAACATACCGCGCGCGAAATCGAAGCCGCCGGCAGGAAGGCAGCGGTGTTCCAGCTCGACCAGCGCGACTCGCAGGCAGTGGCGCAACTCTTTCGCGACCTGGGGAGTGGCCCCGGCATGCCTACCATCCTGGTCAACAATGCCGGCATCAATTCCATCGGCAAGCATGTGAAGGACATGACCGACGAGGAATGGGACAACGTTATCCGCACCAACCTGTATGGCCCCTTCTACTGCTGCCGCGAATTCATTCGCGGCCTGGAGGGCAGCGACCGCCACGGCTGCATCATCAACATCACCAGCGTGCATCAGGAAATTCCGAATGCGGGGGCCGCCGGTTATGACAGTTCCAAGGGCGGTTTGCGCAACCTGACCACCACGCTTGCGCTCGAACTTGCCGACAAGAACATCAATGTGAACAATATCGCGCCCGGCATGATTCTGACGCCAATGAACCAGAAGGCAGTCGACGACGCGGCAGTGCGTGACAAGAAGGCGCAATCGATCCCGATGAAGCGCGCCGGGATGCCGGAGGAAATCGCGCATGCCGCGGTGTTCCTGGCTTCCGAGCACGCGCGCTACATTCACGGCACGACCATCGTGATCGATGGCGCATTGATGCTGTTCCAGGGCCAGGGGGCGTAATCCGCTATTCCATCCCGATGCCAGCCATTCCGCGCGATGACAGCTTCGACAGCACACTGGCGCTGCTGTCGGATGGCTACACCTTCATCTCGAAACGCTGTGCGCGCTTTCAGTCCGACATCTTCGAAACCCGCCTGATGCTGCGCAGGGCCGTGTGCACCATGGGCGAAGATGCGGCGCGCATGTTCTTTCACCCGGGCCGCTTCACCCGCAGGGGCGCAATCCCGCCGACCACCCTGATGCTGCTGCAAGACCTGGGCAGCGTGCAGACGCTCGATGGAGCGGCGCATCAGCGGCGCAAGCAGATGTTCATGCCCCTGCTGGAGTCCCCAGCCGTCGACGGGCTTGCACAAGCCATGATCCGCCACTGGCGCGCGCAACTGGCGAAGTGGGAACGGCAGCCGCAAGTGGTGCTGCATTCCGAAGTCGAAGAGATCCTGTGCCGCGCGGTCTGCGAATGGGCCGGCATTCCGCTTGCCGATCCCGAGGCGCGGCAGAGGGCCGAGGAATTCTCTGCCATGATCGACGGCTCCGGCGCGATCGGCCCCAGGAACTGGAAAGGCCAGGCACTGCGCATGCGTACCGAACAATGGGCGCGCGGCCTGATCACGACGGCACGCAGCTCCCGCCATGCCATCCCGGAAGGCAGCATGGCCCATGCGATTGCCTTGCACGGCGACACGGATGGCAAGCTGCTCGACGCAAGAACGGCGGCGGTGGAACTCATCAATGTCCTGCGGCCGACTGTGGCCGTTGCCCGTTTCATCACCTTCGCCGCGCTCGCATTGCATGCCTATCCCGATTGCCGCGCGCGGCTTGCCGCTGGCGAGGATGGCTATGCCGAATGCTTTGTGCAGGAAGTGCGGCGTTTCTATCCCTTCTTTCCCCTGATCGCCGGACATGTCCTCGTTCCCTTCGAATGGCGCGCCCACCGCTTTTCGGAAGGTGACTGGGTATTTCTCGACATGTATGGCACGAACCATGACGCGCGCATATGGGACGAGCCGGAAACCTTCCGGCCGGAGCGCTTCCGGCATTGGGACCAAAGCCCTTTCAACTTCATTCCGCAGGGCGGCGGCGATTACCTGCAGGGCCACCGCTGTCCGGGCGAACGAATCACGATCGCGCTGACGAGGGAGGCTGTGCGCATGCTGGTGTCGGAAATGCGATATGACGTGCCGCAGCAGGATTTGCAGATCGACCTGTCGCGCATGCCTGCCATCCCGGCAAGCCGCTTCGTCATTTCCAATGTGCGCCGCATCGAGCCCGTCGCGCGGCCTGCGGCATGAGATCAAGACGCGGCCGCCCGGACATGGTCGTGATCGGCGGCGCCGCCACCGATTTCTGCATGCAAGGCGAGAAGCTTCCCGACACCGGCGCTTCCGCGCTGGCTCGGCTATTCGAATGCGCGCCCGGCGGGAAGGGAGTGAACCAGGCGATTGCCGCAGCGCGGCTGGGCGCGAGGGTAGCGCTGGTGGCAATGACGGGCAGCGACAGGCGCAGCGAAGACATCCTGGAGCGGCTGAACGCGGAAGGCGTAGACATCCGCCATGTCCGCCGCACGAGCGAGGCAAGCACCGGCACCACCCTCGTCATGATCGGCGCAGACGGCAAGACCACGCGCATGGCCACGCCGGGCGCCAACCAGTGCCTGCGACCCGCCGACGTGGATCGCGCCGCCGGCCTGATCGCCTCGGCCGGCTGGGTGCTCGCCCAGCTTGAAGTGCCGCAGGCTGCCGTGGAACATGCATTCCGCATTGCCCACGCGCAGCGCCTCGTCACCATGCTGGATGCCGATCCTGCGGCGCCACTGCCGGAACGGGTGATGCAGCTGATCGCCGTCCTCCGTGCCGACGCAAGCGGTGCGCAAACCATCAGCGGCATGGCGATCACCGATGCCCGTTCTGCAATGGCTGCAGCAGGAAAGCTGCTCGAGCGCGGACCCCGCCTGGTGACGCTGCAGAGCCCCGACGGCGGCAATATCGTAGTCGCGCAGGACGAAGCGCATGCATTTGCGGCGATTCCTGTCGAGGCCAGGGACACGACCGGAGCCGGAGATGCCTTTTCCGCCGCCTTCGCCGTCGCCCTGCTGGAGGGGCAAGCTCCACACAGCGCCGGGGCATGGGCGAATGCGGCAGCGGCATGGGCAACGACGCGGCTTGGTGCGGTCGCAGGACTGCCGCGGCGGGAAGATATCACGGCCTTGCTGGCGGAGGATGCATCGTGCGGTAACGACAGAGCGTTGCAGCTTCTTGAAATCCCTTCCGGAGGCGCTGCGGTGCCGCCTTGCTAGGGAGTCATTCAGTCTGCCGGCAAGAGCGTGCCGCCGCCGGCAACCAGACTTCTTGGGATGATTTCATCCTTCGCGGAGAGGAACGCCTGCAGTGCCCGCTCGCCCGTCGTGGTAAAGGTGACGACCCGCGAATCCTTCGCGCGCCGGGCCCATCCGAGCTCGATCATGCGCGCAAACAAGGCTGCGCCGAGGCTGCCGGCAAGATGATGGCGGCGCTCGCTCCAGTCGAGACAGCTCCGGCAAAAGAAGCGCCGCTGCCTCGAAAGCTGGCTGGCATCGATGCCGATCTGCGCAAACAGCCGCTCTCCGAAGGCAGTGACTTCGAGACCAACGTCGCCCAGCATCAGGGCCTTGTTCTTCAACAGGCTGGCGTAAATTCTCACCCCGGTTTCGCCGGCGAGATGGTCATAACACACCCTGGCCTTTCTCAGGGCCGGTTCGCGCGGACTGGAGCGCAGCCGGACCGCGCCCGTCATGTAGGCAACACCCATCAGGGATTCGAGAAGATGAGCGATTTCTTCATCGGCCAGGCGGAAGTAGCGATGCCGTCCCTGCGATTCCACGGCGATCAATCCTGCGTCCAGCATTTTCGCGAGATGCGCACTCATCGTCTGCTTGGTCACGCCCGCGGCATCGGCAAGCTCGGTAGCCGTGAGCGCCCGGCCGCTCATGAGCGCGGTCAGGGCTTCCGCACGCGCATGGTCGCCGATCAACGCGGCAATACCGACTATGTTGGGGCCATCTTTCATGGTTCGATCTTAGCCGAACCATTCATGCGGCTCAAGCAGCTATCGTTGTCGCATTGGCTTATCGACCACGACGAAACAGACATGATGCTCACCTGCTTTATCCGTTACGAAATCGACCCTTTTCAACGCGATGCGTTCAAGAAATATGCGGAAAACTGGGGGCGTATCATCCCGCGCTGCGGAGGCAGGCTGATCGGCTATTTCCTGCCGCATGAAGGCACGAACAATGTAGCCTGGGGGGCTGATCGCGTTCGACAGCCTCGCCTCCTACGAGCAGTATCGGGCGAGGTTGAAATCCGACCCGGACGGGTGTGCGAATTTCGAAATGGCACAGGAGAAGAAATTGATATTGCGCGAAGAGCGGACTTTTACCGAAATTGTGGATGGCACTTTTCACGCCGCCCCGTCCTTGCAAGGAGCACACTGATGATCGCAGTCATTTTCGAAGCGCTGCCCGGCTCCGGCCAGAAACAGGCATACCTCGATGCGGCAACCATGCTCAGGCCGGAACTGGAACGCATCGACGGATTCATCTCCATCGAACGGTTCGAGAGCCTGTCGCAGCCCGGAAAGCTGCTGTCGCTCTCCTTCTGGCGGGATGAAGATGCAGTGCGGCGCTGGCGCAACCTCGAAGCCCATCGCCATGTTCAGCAGCTGGGCCGGGAAAGAGTATTTTCCGATTATCGCCTGCGGGTGGCGCAAGTGATGCGGGACTATGGCATGCATGAGCGCGCGGAAGCGCCGGACGATTCGCGCCGCGTCCATCGGGAATGACGCAGGGCCGGATATCCTAGCCGGCCTTGGCCCGCCTCAGCTCGTCGATGTCGATCTTCTTCATCCGCAGCATCGCTTCCATGACTTTGCGCGACTGTTCCGCATCGGGACCACTGAGCAGTTCGGGCAAGGCCTTGGGAATCACCTGCCATGAGAGGCCGTACCTGTCCTTGAGCCAGCCGCAACGCTGCGCCGTTTCATCGCCGCCTGCGGAAAGCCTGTCCCAGTAATGATCGACTTCGTCCTGGTTATCGCAATACACCTGCAGGGAGACCGCTTCATTGAACTTGAATATCGGACCGCCATTGAGCGCAGTGAAGGGCTGGCCGTTGAGCTCGAACGCAACAGTCATGACGGTACCCGCGCTCATGCCGTGAACGTCCTTGCCCGCCTCCCCGTAGCGCGCAATATTGGTAATTCGGGAATTTTTGAAGATGCCGGTATAAAAACGTGCCGCCTCTTCGGCCTGATGATCGAACCACAGGCAGGGCGTGATCTTCTGAAGGCTTTGCATGGCTTCTCTCCTGATCGTTTCCCAGATCTAAAGACAACAAAACGACGACCTCATCCCCGCTAAGAACCGACAGGCTACTTATCCCTGACCTGCCTCCGCCCTCGCCTTGAGCGCCCGGTTCATCGCCTCGAACCCCGCCCTGGTCCCGGTCTCCAGGCTCGACTTCAGCAAGCCCACCAACACACCTGAAAATCGCTCGCCATGGATGAAGCGTACCTTGTCCTCGCCGACCGGAACAATGCGGAAGTAGTGCTCCCCGTCGAACATGCCTGGCAGCAGCACGCGCCCCAGCCAGCGCAACTCCTGTTCAGAGGTCGCCTCCAGCACGATCGGGCGGAAGCGCATGCCCTTGCCGCCGGGCGGTTGAATCCAGACTGTGAGCCGTTCACCTGCCTTCGGCATGCCCTCGATGCGGCGAACGAAAGGATTCCATGCCGGATGCCCGGCAAAGTCGGTCAGCACCGACCAGACGCGCCCGGCCGAAGCGTTGATCTCGATTTCTGTCCTTATTTCGAGCATTTATTCACCGAATATGTCGTCAAGGGTACCGAACACGTATTCATGGATGGACGAGCTGTCGTTCCAATGCATGATTTCATCATCACCGCTTCGGAAGGTCAGGTAGGGATGCACTTCCGTGCCTTCCCATTCGATGGGAGATGCACCGTCGATCACGCATGCAACGCTGAAGGCAATGCGTCCGGTCAGCTCTTTCAGCTTGTCCCCTTCCAGGCCAGCCTCTTCCAGGTGGCGCTTGATCTGTTCGATCAGTTCCCCCGCAAGGATCGCCTGGTGTTCGTCAAACTTGTCTTCGTCGAGTATGAGATTCATATATATGTAGCTTTCGCTCCTGGGTGATGTCGCATGGCTAACTTCGGATTTCAACAGCTATTGGCCCAGTGAAAAGAGGCCGCCTGCTCGCTTCTGCAAATCCGGCAATGCCGGCAGTCCGGCTCAGGCTTCGCTTGTCCACAGATACCGCATGATGCGTCGCGTAAGCCCGGCAGGCGCAACGCGCACCAGTGGCCATAGCGCGCGGAACTGGAATGTTACAGGCCGGTGCAACTGCGGCCGGTGGACGAGGCTCCATACCTCGTGCGCCACCTCCTCCGCCACAAGCTTGATTCCCAGATTCGTGAAAAGCCTTGATTCGCCTTCATTCACCTTCACCATGCCGGTATTGACGAAGGGCGGCATCAGGTCGCATACGCGGATACCATGGCACTCCCATTCGATGTCGAGCGCTTCGGTCAGGGCACGCACCGCATGCTTGCTCGCCGAGTACGATGCGAAGTCGGGTATGCCGTAGATCGCCGATGCGGAACTCATGTTGATAACCTGCGCACCGGGAGTGGCGCGCAAGTAGGGAAAAGCGGCATGCAGCACGTTCAGCAAGCCGATCACATTGACTTCGACGATCCGCCTGTGTTCGGCCACGCCGATTTCCTCGAACTTGCCGACCTTGAGGATGCCGGCGTTGTTGTGCAATACGCGCAGCTTTCCGCCACTATGGCTCGCGAAATCGGCGAGGGCCTGCTGCATCGCTCCTTCATCCGTGACATCGACGACATGCACGCTGCAATTTCCGGAGCCGATTTCCTGGCGCAAGGATTCCAAAGCCGAAGCATCGCGGTCAGCCGCCCCGACGAACCAGCCCTTGGCGGCAAACAGGCGTGCGGTTGCCAATCCGATGCCGGCACCTGCCCCCGTGATGAAAATGCTGTCCAAGATTCTCCATGCCTCCCTATATGCGCACATTTATCGTCACGACTGGCGGCAGCCGGCCACTGTTCTGGCCGATTCTGCCGCTTGCTTCCTGAAACGGTTTCCTGCATTCCGGCCCAGTATCAATGTCGCTCCCCATACGAAGCGACGGCACTTGTGGCGTCTTGAGTCGGCAGGCTTGGCGATGATGCGATTATCGGCGGTAGATCAAGGTACCCTTCACCTTCTTGATGCTCTTTCCAATGGCGCGATAGGCGTCGTCGTCGAACGCATTGACCACAACGATATACGTATGCCCTATGCCAGACAATTCCTGGCAAAGCTTGCTCACGTATTTTCTGCCTGACAGGTGCCAAAACCTGGTCTGTACCGCAAGGCCGAATACCGGCTCTTCATCGGGATTATGCGTGAGCACTTTTCGGGCCAGCCAGGCTTTTGCGATTCGCGGCTGGAGCGCCAGTTGTTCGCGCAGCGTTGCAAGCGTGTCCTCATCGAGTTCATGGTGCATGAACTTGTCAGCCGTGGTAAGCGATGCCCGTTCCTGTGCCGCCTCCGCTGCAAGTTGGCGGGCCGCCGCCGCGCGCGTGAAACAGGTACGCGCTTCATCTTCGCGCCCGCGCTGCCACAGGAAATCGCCGATCCATTCATTGGCTGCTACCGCGCGCGCAGGATCGAGCTCCATTGCCTTTTCCAGATGGGCGATGCCGGCTTCCTCTCCCTGCGTCAGCAACAACCGGCCTACGGCGAATTGCGTGGCCGGCGAATCCGGTGCACGGCTAAGGACTTCCTGGTAGCGCGGCAATGCAGCTTCGCCGCCATGGATTTCTTCGGTCCAGTAAGCAAGATCCCATAGTTGCTGCAGTTCCAGCGTCCCCTGGGTGGATTTCTCCTGGAGCTGCGCAAGTTCGGTCTTTCCTTGCTGCACATGCTCGAAGCGTTCGCGCCATGAATCGGCAACGCGCTCGCGCCAGCCCTGATCCAGCTCGCTGGTGAGACGGCTGAGCGATTGCGCCAGGTAGCGCTGGGCAGCGCTTTCGCCAATTGCTTCCGGTACACGCGGCGCCTCGCCAAGCGCGCGCAGCCGGTCGCTGAGGCTTGGATGAGTATCGTCGCTGCCGGTCTTGCAAGCAAGAGCAGCCTGCAGCCACTCCTCAGCCTCTTCCGGCGCAACCGGCTGGGTCAGACTGCCAGCCAGCTTTTCAAATGGCGCGAAGCTCGGCGCCGCTTCATGCTCGGCATGCTCGTACACCTTCGGCCAGAACTGCTCGCGCAGCAGCACGCTTTTGATGGAGGAGTTGATCAGCGCGTCAGCTGCGTGGCGCGAACCCACCAGTTCCCGGGATACCTGATCAGCCTGATATTCATTTGCACGTGCCAGCACGAAGGAATAGGCGGCGAAAAACGGCGAATACCAGTCAAAGAATTTTTTGAAGAGAAAATTCGAGCTTCCCTGCCTGTCCAGGGCATCCATCAGCTGGTGCCAGGATTTGCGAATCCGGTAGATCCAGGATGCAAACCGGCTATGGGCTCCGGCCAGGTGACCATACTCATGGGCGAGCACGGCAAGAAACTGCTCAGGCGACAAGGCTTGCATCAGCGGCAGGCCAAGGATCAGGTGGTTTTTCTGCCAGCCAAACATTCCCAATCTGGGCGTTTGCACCACGGCGGCATTGTACTCATCGGTGAGCAGGACGCCATGAACGCGGGGACCGCGCAAGCGGCGGCGCATATCATCGATCACGGCGAACAGTTCCGGCGCCTCCTGGGGCGTGAGCGCACGCCCCTCCGGCTCCTCCAGCCGCACCCACAATGCCCGCAGGATCACCCACGTCAGCATCAGCAATGGGATCGCGATCTTGATGACCGGGAAGAGATGCTTGCCGCCGCTTGCAAACCAGCCAAGCAGAACGAGGATCGCGACAAGGACGGCCAGCACGCCAAAGACGTAGCCATAACCGAGCGCGGCCAGCAGGCCGACCCGGATTTTATAGGCCACTGGAGCACGTTGGGCAAACAGTTCAAGCCGTGCCACGAGTTGGTCAAAGGCTTTCGCTTCCATGTCGATCTCCCTGCTGGTCTGGCCTTTCTTGAACGAGAGCCAGTTTGAATTGACCGGTTTGCTCGCGCCTCTCTCAAGCGCAAGCCAGGGAATGGCGTTTGCCCCTCGCTCCCAGGCGTCCAAAACGAGAGCGCCAAGACCGCGGCGACAAATACCACCTGATCGAACGGCGAGTACCGGCGATGACTGTGGATTGTAAGCGCGCCCCTGGTCATTTTTGCAAGAAGCATGACCGGACAAGGCATGCCGAATGCCCGAATGTCACCTGCAAGCCACACTTGGGCGGCTTCCGATGCAGCGGTCGGGCCAGGCGTGCGCCCCCCAGGGAACGAACCTATCACCCGTAGCAGGTCTGCGGTCCGTCGCCCTGCTTTCCCGGAACCGCGAATCATGAAGACTTGGCGCGGCTTCGGTCATGGCGCAGGCGCGCCTTTTTCCGGAACAGCATGCCGGCGGGCCGCTGGCAGGTCTGGCCGGGGAGGGAAGCTGCACCTGCAGATGACAAGCCCCACCGGCCCGCATCGTCGTTGAACAGCGGCATCGGCATTCGGGGATTGGGGCCTACTGCTTAGGCGATTGCTTCGCTATTTCGACCTTTTTTGATGCCCATTAAGACTCAAGAGCCAAATGATGAAATTACTATGCCTGACAAGCAGCTCTTCAACGCAGGCTGACTGAAGCGGAGCATTCCATGGAAAACTCGTCCGCAGTATCGGAAGCATTGAATCCCCTCGTGTCAGACGAGGAAAGGCGAAAAAGCGAGCCGGCGCAGGATACGCTGGGCTTGTGCCTGTCGGGCGGCGGGTACCGCGCCATGCTGTTCCATGCCGGCGCGCTATGGCGCCTCCATCAGCTGGGATTGCTGCCGAAGCTGGACCGGATTTCCTGCGTGTCCGGCGGCGCGATCACTGGCGGCCTGCTGGGAGTCAAGTGGCGGAACATCGCCGGTGCCGGCACTACCGAGCAAGTCTTCGTGGATGAAATCGTCACGCCCCTGCGCAGGCTGGCCAATGTCACCGTCGATACCTGGTCGGTGGCCAAGGGCGTGCTGCTGCCCGGGCCCGTCAGCGATTATGTCGCCCGGACTCTCGCGGAGCATCTCTTTGGCGACGCCACCCTGCAGGACTTCCCGGACGACCCGCCGCGCATCATCATCAATGCCATCAATGTCCAGTCCGGCTCCCTGTGGCGCTTTTCGAAGCCGTACATGCGCGATTACCAGGTCGGGCAAGTGCTGCGCCCTGCCCTGCCGCTGGCGGAAGTCGTGGCCGCATCCTCGGCCTTCCCGCCCTTCCTGTCCCCGGCCGTTCTGAATCTCGATGAAGGCAGCTTCGCGCCGAGCGAAGGCGAGCCATTGCATCATCCGCCGTATACGACCAGGGTAGTGTTGAGTGACGGCGGCGTGTATGACAACCTCGGGCTGGAAACGGTCTGGAAACGCTGCAAGACCATCCTCGTCAGCGATGCCGGGCGCAAGATGCCGAGCGAGGAAGCGCCACAGCTGGACTGGGTCCAGCATACGAAGCGCATCCTGGACCTGGTCGACAACCAGGTCCGCTCCCTGCGCAAGCGCCAGCTGTTCGCCGCCAACGATGCGGGAATACGGAAGGTCGCCTACTGGGGAATCCGTTCGGAGATGGCCAAGTACCCGGTCGAATCCGCCCTCCCCTGCCCGCTCGAGCAAACCACCGAACTTGCCGAGATCCCGACGCGCCTTGCCGCGCTATCGCCCGAGCTGCAGGAGCGGCTGATCAACTGGGGATATGCGATATGCGATGTCGCCCTTCGTGCATGGCATGACCGTGGGCTGCCTGCGGCTCAGGCATTTCCTTACCAACACTGAACGGCGACTTCATCAGCAAACGGAGGTTTTGCACCCAGCGCCGCCCGGCGTTCCGCCTGCAACAGTCTTTATGTAGTTGTCGCAGCCCTCAGGCTGTTCTTTTGCCGCTTTGCTTTCGGGACAATGCCCGCCAGGCAAGCAGATCCCGTATCGACCACCCGATCGCCGCCAGGGCAAGCGCAGACAGTATCCATGACAGGATTCCATGACCGGCCGGCACCAGTCCGGTCCGGTTCGACGCCCAATCCATCAGGACGGGCACAAGCACGATGGTGATAAAGCCTAGGTTCAGGATCAGGAGAAAATGCAGCAGGCGTTCGTTCTGCGGCAGCACCCGCGTCCGGTTCTCAACGAATTCGTCGCAAGCGTCGATGACGATTGCGGCAAGCAGCAACACGCCGATGACGACGGCCCACGTGCCATTCCATGCGAACCAGGCAAGCGTCCCGAACAACAAGCCGTAAGCTGCCTCGCGCAGCACATGAATGCCGATTTCCGTGCGCGCCTCCATGCGCTGCGGCAGGCGCACGATGATTTCATGATTGAGCAAGGTGTCCATTCCACCGATCACGCCTTGCGCAATCAGCAGGGCAAGCAGCAGCGTTTCAGGCGTCATGAATCGATTTACAGGGAGAGCAAGGCTAGGTCGCAGCCGGTTCTATATTCGTGTTCCGGCTGCGGCGCGCGACGATACCGCGCACATTCATCCTGTTTGACGCCGTCCACCTGAAGAAGTTCTCACTGATCCGGTAGAAGCGTTACGCCGCATACCGATGACGGGAGGTGCCATGGGTGCTTGTCTTTATTCGCGGTCCGGCACCACCAGCGTCAGCGTGCGCCTCACGGTTTATCGCCTGCGGCCAGCGTCGCCTGGCGGCACTTCTCCGCATAGGCTTTTTTCATGTCGTTAACCAGGCTGGCCCGCTCCGCAGCTCCACCGACCCTCTGGCCCGATTCATAGGCAAACGGGCAGTTGAGCTTGTCCGCCTGCGCCTGATAGTCCACATACATCTTGATGAGATCGTTCACGCGCGAGCAGGTGTATGGCGTTGGCGTGCGTTCGTCTATCTGCGACAGCGCCGTCATCTTGGTCTCAACCGGCTTGCTCAGTGCTTCGCATTGCTGCTGCGTTGCCGCGTGCGCAGTTGATACGGCCATGATGGTCAGAAGGGTAGCGATAAGTAAACGCATGATTGTCTCCGAAGATGTTTTGTTGATTGCGTTTAGCGTTAATGCCCGGTGGAGTATAGCACTCACATAAATGCCAGATTGGCGTTCGATAACGCCAGCTAGCGCGGAAACCTCCTGTGAACGGCTCATCAAGGGGGCGGCACAAGTGCGTGACAAGTGCCTGTTCGTCATCTCTCATTCGGCATAATCCCTGACACGCTGAGCTGAGATCGCCGTCACGATTCGCATCGAAGTTCATTGGCATGCTTCATGGCTGAGCGTCATCGATGACATTGGGAATGCAGCGGCGCAAGGCGTCGATCAGGGCCTCGCCGATCAGTCCCAGCTCGCCGCGCGCATCGACCATGACCGGTTCAATCTCGCCGTGGTTGGCCCAAACACTCCCATGACGTTTTTGCATAGGAAGAAAAACGATGCCGCCATTTTCCGTATGCACATCGCAGCGCGCCGTGTTCTCCGGCACAGCAGCCCTCGGCCTGCCGCCGACGAGGCGCCAAAGAGCCTTGACACAAGCCTCGTACCCGAAATCGCCGGGGGCATCCAGAAATGCCTGCAGCTTCGCAATGGGTATGGCACGGCTGGCAGCCAATGCGTCCCGGACGGCACCACCCAACAATTCCGGATCTGATGCCATCGGCAATGTGCACTGGAATGCTTCAGCGTCAAAGCGCAGACGCAAGTTGCCCGAAGCTGCAACAATCATGACGAAGCCGGGAACTGCATACACCATGGCATGCTTCGTTGGTACAGTTTTCTGAAAACGTTCGCGAAGAATTTTCAGCATGTTTTCTGGCAATGGGTTGATCGGCGGCCTCGCTGCGTCCGGCATAGTCCGAACGTCACCTCGAACCGGCAATTCACTACGACCGGCGCCGCTCGAGTGAACGGGACATGGTGACGCACAATCCCGTTGGTGCCAGCTACTTTTTCGTACTCCGCGCCTTGGCCGCGGCGCTGTTGGCCGTAACCGCCGCCCTGATCAGCGACTTGAAGGCAGCCTCATCGATCTTCTCATTCTCGTGAATGTCAATCGCCCGTCGTACATTTCCGGTGAGGCTAGAGTTAAAGAGCCCGGTGGGATCCTGCAACGAAGCTCCCTTGGCAAAGGTAAGCTTCACAGCGGACTTGTACGTCTCTCCGGTGCAGATGATGCCATCATGCGACCAGACCGGGACGTTCCACTTCCACTCCTCGACAACATCCGGGGCCGCTTCCCGGATGAGCTTGCGCATCCTGGCAAGGATGTCGCCGCGCCAGTCCCCGAGTTCAGCGATTCTTTGCGAGATCAGCTCGGATGCCGATCCGCCTTGGCTCGCGTCGGGATTTTTCATGCTTTCGTTTTTCATGCTCTCCTCCCATTCAATCTAGAGTTTGTCGTTCTGCCGGTCTGGTGTACGCATCGCTGGCCATGCAAATCGGGCCAGCCGGCGCGCATCTCCATCTGTCATTACATCGTTCGTTTCGTCTGCGACGCGTTTCCGGCATTGAATCGCTGGACAGCCATTTCGAGATAGGGGATGCCATGCTTCTCCAGAGCGTCCATGGCTTCCTTCACCCTTGGCTGCAACCGTTCCTGCACCATAGATGCGCTAAGTTTTTCCAGCGACGCCCCAAGCTCTTCAATGCTCTGCGCCTGGCGAAACTCTTCGATTGTCCACCAGTAGTCATGTCCATGCACCATTTCACCCAGGCGGCAAAAGTATTCATTCTGGTCATACGCGTCTTGAGGCGCAATGGATGACGGCCTCATGCTTAATTCGGGAAAACGCTGCAGGCGCGACCATCCTATCTCGACAGAAAATTGCTCAAGTTTCTGATTTGGCGATAATACAATCCAGAGATCCGCCATGTCGGCGACCCGCTTGCGGAAGGCCCGTTCTCCAGGCCAGATATAGTGCGACACCACTTTTCGTAGCCCGGCCAGCGCTGCGACATGGCCTGTTCAAACAAAGCTCTTAACGCCTGGCCATATTCCTTTCGCATCCCTTATGCCTCCCAGAGAGTCAATTGACCTGCACGCTACAGGCAGCCAAGTCCCGGACGTGCCTCTCGTCGCCTCACCCATCGCTTCACATATAGAAGAAGCGGCCACCGCCGAAGGACCAATTCTCCCATGCCGTCTCCTTGAAGCAAATCATGATCCGCTCCGCATCGAAGCCCTGGGAAGAGAGCTTGCTGATGATGTCCTGAACGATTTTCTTTTTGACTTTCACGCTTCGGCCCACCGAGAGAAGAATCTCTATCAGCACAAAGTCATCGTTTCGTGGACGTGTAAGGTCTGGGTAGTTCAAGTCGAAGCGAAAGTCTTCCGGTTCAAGTTCGAGAACTCTGTGAAAACGATCGGTTTCCGGAACGCCCGACGCGACGAGGGCCTCGTGTACCGCCGACAGAACGCTGTCTTTGAATTGCGGGGTCTTGGGTTTTTGCACTGTGATCGTTACCAATGGCATGTTTTCTCTCCTTTCGCGATTAGAGCATCTGACTGGTGGGACGACTCGCCGTGCAGCGGCGGAGCTTCCCCCGATTTTATTAGCGTTCCCGGGGAAGCAAGCTGTTTCTCGTGCGTCACCGGCGGCACGTCATTAAATTCCAGTTTTCCTGCCGAAGATCAGCACGCGCGGATCTTTCACACCGGCTGGACCAATTTAGGCCGCTGTGTTTCGCCCCGAGTCCAGCGGTCTCGTAATCGCGGCCACAAGCGCGAACCAACCGGCGAGCCAGGCGATGAAAGCCGCTGCGTGACCATACTCCCAGCGCAGTCTCAGTTGCTCATAGGCTGCTGCGAACTCGGCCGGGTCAGAACCGGCGGCGTTCGCCCACGCTGCATTGACGGGAGCAACAATCAAACCCCAGAGAAGCAGTGAGGCTAGCAGGGCGGCAGCGGAAGCGGTCGCAAGACGACTCGCCGAAAGGCGCCGTGCCTGAAGCGCCAGCACCGCCACCGACAGCGCGGCAGCCACCTGAACCGGGCCGCCCACCAGGCCAAACCAGGCATAAAGCGTGCTGGTAACGCTGGCATACATGGCCGGCGGATAGGCAAGCTTGACTGGCATTTCCATCAGATGGGCAGCGCCCGGCGCCAGACCCAAGGCGGTCAGCGTCAAGGCAATAATCTGAAGCGCTCGCGACGGCATGCTTCCTCCATCGATCAAAAATGCTCGCTATCATGGTGCCACTGGCTGTCTGCCTGCGGGCCCGGACTCCGGCCCAACTGGCCCCCAGTAACTACTAACTGCAGCATTTTGCTGTGGGCTCGGGTTGACTCAGTAACACCTCAGGTATGCAAGCGCTCCTGCAACCAAGGTGCGACAGGAACCATCGTAGCCAATGCCGCGCCTTGAAGCAAAGGGGCCATCAATACCGCGATAGCTCCCTGCGCATCGGGCTCCCCAAAAACGATGTCGGCAAGATAAAGAATCCCTCCGGCCGCCACTATGACTCCGATCACGTGCCAGGAAGCAGACCCTGTTCCCTTCCGCAGTAACCACCATAATCCGGCAATCATGCCGACGTGGGGTGCAATCAGCCAGGCGGAGAAGACCGCAAACGCAGTGCCGCTGGCCGGCTTGAGCGAGCTGACAAACAGCACCGTTGCAAGGGCTGCGATTGAGATCACGGGACGGCTAACGCGACTGATCCATTTCATGGTTACCCTCACGCTATTCCAGCCACCTGATGCCGAAGCTCGTCTGCGCACTGCAGTGGCGGCAGCGGATCAGATCCCTCCGGTAGAGTGCGACTCGATGGCCTTGATTTTTATTCCGGACAGCGTGCGCACCAGGACCAGGGTATCCTCGCTCTCGATGGTAACTGACGGAAGGTTGCTGCCATTCACGCTGGTGCGCTGGATGTAATTCACTTTCGCACTCATCCATGGAAAACCGGAAGGGGTGATCTTCACCTGGTCGAATTGCGTCTCGGTGCGAGCCTGGAGCACGGTGAACGCTGCTGCGGCCTGCCTCATGTAACCGCACATTTCCTTTTTTCCGCCTTCGACTTCCCATGTGCCTCTGGCCCCTGCCGCTGTAAGCGTCACTTCCATGTCAGCCGTATAGTCTTCGCAAGCGGAAGGATCGCCGGACATTGCTTTTGCCGAATGGTTGGCGATCCATGCCATTACCTTGGGTTCGGAAAAAGAAATCTTTGCATGTCCGAAGAACGCAACCAGAAGCACTGCAGCAAGAAGGACTTTTTTCATTTTTTATTGAATTGAAAGGGTGGCTGAAAGCTTGATACACGGTGTACGACAACCAGCGGCAAAGCCATATGCGCCAATGCGCATGTTACGGCTTTTCCCAAGCTTTGGCGATCAGGTTGCCTGTGCTTTTCGCCAGAACGCGCTCTCCGACACTGGTGCCCGTCATTGAATGTCATCAGCTATGGAACGTCATGTTTTCGCCCGACCGGAATATCAAAATGCAAGACGTCTTCGCGTACTCCCAGCTTGGTGTACAGCGCAATGGCTGGCGCGTCTTCAACGGCAGTATCCGCCTGCACAAATATCACATAGGCTCCGCGCGATTGCGCAATCTTCTTGAGTCCTTCAATCAACGCTGTCGCAATTCCTTCGCGCCGGTGCTGTTTCGCGACAGCCAGGTCATAGATATAGATTTCGCTACGCTCCTGCTCGAATTTTTTAAGCTCGTATGCAGCAAGGCCGCCAACGACCTGGCCATTTTTCAAGGCAGCTAGCGCAATGAAATACTCGCTTTCCAGTAGCCGCCGCAGATAGTCGGGACGTGGCCGATAGCCCGTGTAAGTCTCCACATCGGCAAAGGCGTCGCCGAAGGTCGATGACAACGCCTCCATTAGGGCGACTTCATCTGGCTTGATCTGATGCACTCTTAGAGACACGGACACCTCCAATATTGCATAACGCCGTTTACGGACCCACGTCCCTTGCCACAAAACGGTGCGTCCTTGCTACGTGTACGGGTTGAGCGGCGAGTCGCGGCTTTGCCAGGTTTATTTTGGCGCCAAGCCCATCTGCTCCAGACGTAAAAGAATTTCAGTCTTGTTCTTTTCTTTTACGTCCAGCCAATGCCTGTCTTCAACCGCACCGATAATTGCATATAAGGCGTTTAAATTTGCGCCCGGAATTGCAGCTCTTAACCTGGCATAAACCTCAAAAGGATCTGAAGCCTGCAACTGTTTGACACTATGAATCCCAACCTTCGGCAGCCATTCTTCCGATTTCGGGCCAAGGTTTTTCAAGTCTCGTAATCTCATAGTTGCGCCTTCATTCACTTACGCTTAAATTGGCCCACCTGTTTGCGTGTTCCCGAGTCCAGCAAAGGAATGTCAGACGGCATATATCACCTCTCCGGGCGAGCGCCGTACGACAGAACTTGGAAATTCTGTTCGGTGTAGTACGAAACAATCCTGTTTCGGCAAACAGTAGAAGCTCTCATCCCATGGCCGGGCCCCGAATCGGCCCAACAGCTGAACCATTTCAGCCTCATTCAGCCGGTCTCTTTTTCGTTTTGCACCATAGAGGGATACGTTCTCTTCCGGCAGTGAAACGCCGCTCTGAGTGAAAAGCCAGCGTGCGTCTTCCTGAGTGCAAGAAACGGAGCGTTCACAGACCGTTCCATCGTGAATGGTTCTATATATGAAGCTTGTACCGGGTTGAAAAGTCGTGCTCTCGTCGTGAGATGCCCAGTGGAGCGTCGTTAAACCATGATTTTTTGTGAGACACCAGCACAACGAGTCATACCCATCGCAGAGGAAGCTGTTGTTCCAAATGACTGACCATGGCGAGTTTGTCGGGAATACGATAAACATTGTCGGGATGTTGGTGTATTCCATACAGGACGACAAAGCTTCAGATATATCTGCGAATCGGCGCCAGCCGGCCTCGATTCGCGCTCCCGCGGCAAATCTTCGGACTTCCGCTTCAATGCCTGTCGCAACCAGATCGACAGAGCCCCTGACCAAATCAAGCGATTGTGTCGTCGGCCAAAATTTCTGTATCGCTGGTGCCCGTATCATGGTTTGAGTCCAACGCCGGGTAACGGACCACTACAGCGGCCGCGACGCGACTGTACTTGGTTGTGGGTCCCGGTTGAGCGGTGCGTTAAATGGTTTCATATACATGAATCGATTTACTGGAGGCCGAGCACATTCCTATGTGCCTGGGCTGCATACTCTGGCGTCACCCTCACCACGTTGGCCTTTTCGTTCGAAATCATCACGACCCAATCGTTTTTTCCCGTCGCGGAGGGCGAGACGCTCTTGCAGAAGCGAGCCAAGTGCAGCAAAAATTCCCCGGCCTCTTTGTCGATTACATTTGTAAAGATGTTTTTCACAATACGGATTGCCCGCACTTGATCCGAGCTCAGATAGGCAGCGATATCAATTCCTTGTTGATCCTGAGATAAGAGCAATTGATTCGGTGTAGGAGCGGGCAGATTTTCAAGATCAATGACCGCGTAACTTACATTAATATCGGCATCGCTGACATAGATATAAACTTTTGACATTCAATTCCTGAAGTGAATATTGCAGTACAAGTGTGAATAATGATCATTCCATCTAACGCCTAAATGAACCGCACTGTAAGCGTTTCGGGGTCCAATGAAGTGTTAAATGCAGGTGTGCAAGTCCTGTCAACATCTGTTGTGACAGCCTATTGGGAAAGCGTGATAAACGCAATGGCCCATGCCAGAGGAGCGGTGAACGCAATCATTGCAAGCGGCAAAAAGTATAGATTTCCAAATGTATTTACCCTCGCCTGGTGAGGAGGTGCTCTATGTACAAGTACAGACATTCTTTCACCAGGCCACCTCACCGATTGAGCACTGGATGCTGCGAATGCCACCACAGTCCGCTTTTTCTGAGTGAATGGGCAATGAAAGGTAACGCGCGCTCGATACATACGCCGGGATAAGGCGTCGCCAGTCAGCGCTTCATCGACCCTATCTCCGAGATAGCTGCCTTGCACTACGACGCTGTTAGCACGGAACCAAAGCGTGTCCATGAGAAGCTTTAACCCAAATAACGTAGTGCCCAGGGATGCAGCAAACATTATTAGGCGAGCGGTAATGGCAAGGGGGCTTTGCATTTAACGCCTGAATTAAGGTGCGCCGCGAAGCCGCGACGGGTTGAGTGAATTGTTAGCCACACTCGCGCCGGTAGTGCATGGCGACCGCGCCGCTACGGAGCGGCTTCGCGGAGATCAGATCGAGCCGTCGCGTGCTGAGCAGCCCGCTCTGGTACAGAGTCGGGCCGTGCCCGGCGATTCTGGGGTGAACGAGAAACACGTACTCGTCGATCAGATCCAGTCGATCCAACTCGGTCGCGAGCTTGCCGCTGCCAAGGAGCACACCGGCCGGAGTCGCATCCTTCAGTTTCTGCACCTCCGTGCGAAGGTCGCCGGCGATGTGGTGGGTATTGGTCCACGGAAAGACCGTCCGCGTCGACGACACCACGTACTTCGGCTTAGTCTCCAGCTTGACCGCCCACTCGCGGATTGGCGACAGCGCCTTCACGTCGCCTCGGGCGACCGCCGGCCAGTAGCTCTCCATCATCTCGTAGGTAACGCGGCCCCACAGCATCGCCCCGCTTTCGTCCATGAGGCGAGTGAAGAAGGTGTGTGTCTCGTCATCGGCGATCCCCTCCCGGTGGTCGACGCAACCGTCGAGGGTGACGTTGATGCTGAATGTCAAAAGTCCCATGGCTGCGAATTCCTCGTAGCGGCTAACGCTGAGATGACCGGCAAGGCGCGTGCGCCTTGTCCGCGTCCATTGTTGAGTTAGGCTTTTTCATTGAAGAACTCCTTCGCGTCATGGGCTAACTGTTCAAGCTGGCCTGCTTCAACGATAAGTGATACGGAGCCAGACCAGCCTGGCACTACATCGTTAAGATTTAGCTCGGCTACTAACGTGATGTGGCCGAGAGAATCACTGGTAGCTAATAAGTTGTATTCCCCCTCAATAGCACCCCATCCTTTTTCTCCCTTCCACCCTGACCATTCGTTGGCAAGGCCGCCAAAGAACCCAGCCGGGGATAAACCGTACGGCGGATTCTCTACTTCAATGAGTGCATTGAAATTACGAGCTTTAGCAGACACAGAATAAGTATCAAGCCAGCCGTCGAAGTTGAATCGCCGTGAGTGAAATGTGAGCGTTACTTCCTTCTCAGACTTGATTACGAACTCATCCATGTTCAGCCTAACTAGATTTATATGTCACAGACTGATTGATAATCTGGACAGGTGATTGATAAACCAAACTGCTTGATCCTCCGCAAGGCGCGTCGTTCCTGGCTCCCGAGATAATACTGTATATAACACCAGTATCAATTAACCATGAAAGACGTCAACCCCCTCTTAGCTTCCGAGCAGCGACCGAAACTGCTGGATCAACTCAGGCGTTGCATTCGCGACAAGCATTATAGTCTGCGGACGGAGCGCGTCTATGTCTATTGGGCAAGATGGTATATCCGCTTTCATGGCATGCGTCATCCCGCCGAGATGGGAGCCGCAGAAATTCACGCCTTCCTTTCCTTCCTTGCCAATGAACGCAAGGTTTCTGTATCTACTCATCACCAGGCACTCTGTGCCCTGCTCTTCCTGTACAAGAATGTGCTGCAAATCGAATTGCCCTGGCTCGATCAAGTTACGCGTCCGGTGAAGCCGGTACGAAAGCCGACTGTCCTGACCCGCCAGGAAATCGAGCGGGTGTTTGCCCGACTCGAAGGCGTTTATCTCCTGATCGCGCAATTACTGTACGGAACCGGGATGCGGCTCATGGAATGCGCGCAGTTGCGCATCAAGGATGTGGATTTCCAGCGAAGGGAAATCACGGTGCGACAAGGCAAAGGCGGCAAGGACCGGCTGACCATGCTTCCCCTGTCCTTGGTGCAGCCACTGCGCGAACAAGCCGCACGCGCGAGGCAATGCTACGACGACGACCGTTTGCACAAGCGCAATGGAGTCATGCTGCCCGGGGCGTTGGAACGGAAATATCCTTCGGCAGGCACGCAATGGGGCTGGTTCTGGGTCTTCCCATCCGGCCATGAATCGCTTGATCCGCGCACCGGCATTGTCCGGCGCCACCACATTTATGAACAGGGCATCCAGCGCGCCATCAAGCGTGCCGTCCTGGCGGCACAATTAACCAAGAGCGCTTCCACCCACACGCTGCGGCACAGTTTTGCCACGCATTTGCTGGAAGCGGGATACGACATCCGGACCGTTCAGGAGCTGCTCGGCCACAGCGACGTCAGTACGACGATGATCTATGCACACGTCCTCAACAAGGGCGGGCATGGTGTGACTTCCCCGATCGACCATGTGGATTCTTCCAGATGGGAAGATATAAACAGGTCAGGAGGAGTTGCCATGCAGGCGCACGGTTAGCACAACCCGTTTCCGGGCTTTGCCGGCGGCAGACTCAGAAGCGCACTATCCCTTCCCCCAGCTTCGGCAGCCACTTCTGCAGAATCTGGTACACATCCTGGTCGAAGCGCTGCTGGCCTTTCTGCAGCAGGGCGTAGGCTTCGGACGCGGGGCGGGCGGAGCCGAGGTAGGCCCAGCCGTCGACGACATGCAGCATGTCGCCTTCGAGGATGCCGATGGCGCTGGCATACGGCCAGGGTTGCAGGTGGTGCGGCTGCATGGCGGCTTGCAGGCGTTCGTTGTGGGATTCGATGCTCTCCTTGCCGCAGCAGGCGCCGCGACATTTGCCGACCTGGCTGGCGAAGCAGGGCTTGCCGGCTTCGCCCTTCTGCAGGCCGAGCAGGACCGGGCACAGGCCGTGTTCCTCGGCGATCGCCTTCAGGGCTTCGGTGGACTGGCGCGCGCTGGTGTACAGGCCGTACAGCTGCGGGTCGTAGGCGAAGAACAGGTCGTCGATGGTTGCGCGCGCCGGCTGCAGCCGGCCCTTGCGCATCAGCAGGCGCCAGGAACAGATCTTTTCATTGGCGCGCAGCTGCTTGTTATAGGAGGGCATGAGCTGCTTGACGAGGGCGGCTTCCTGCAGCAGCGCGCCGACTTCGCCGCCGGTCTCGATCCATTCGACGCGCTCGATCTGCTGAGTCAGCGCCTGTTCCTTCGAAGTGACATGATCGCCGCTGAAGTGCGAAAGCACGCGGCGGCGCAGGTTGTTCGCCTTGCCGATGTAGAGCGGCAGGTCGTTTTCGCCATAGAAGAGGTAGACGCCATGCGTCTTCGGGATCGCCTCGACCTGCAGGTCATCCAGCCGCGCCGGCAGGGTGGGCCGGCTGATCAGCTTCGATACCGCTTCCTCGATCGCCTCGGGCTCGTGCGCTTCATGAATCTTTTGCCAGAACTGCCAGATCAGCTGGGCGTCGCCGAGCGCGCGGTGGCGCTCGGTGACTTGCAGCCGATGCCGCTCCGCGAGCGCATCGAGGTTGTGGCGGGAAAATCCCGGGAACAGCTTGCGCGACAGGCGCACCGTGCACAGCACCGGGGGCCGGAAGTTGTGGCCGGTGCGGCGGAATTCATTCTTGAGAAAACCATAATCAAAGCGCGCATTGTGGGCGATGAAGACCCGGTCCGCGAGCCGCGCCGCGACTTCGTCGGCCAGTTCCGCAAAGATCGGCGCGTCGCGCACCATCTCATCGGTGATGCCGGTCAGCGACTGGATGAATTCCGGAATGCGCACCTGCGGATTGACGAGGCTGGTCCATTCGCGCACGCCGTCTTCATCGACTTCGATGATGCCGATCTCGGTGATGCGGTCTTCGTTGGCTGCGCCGCCGGTGGTTTCAAGGTCGACGAACGCCAGGCGCGGATACTTCGCCGCCGACAGGACGGCCAGCACCTTGCTCAACCCGAGCTGGGGCGGCTCGCCCAGCGCATCCTTTTCCTGCATGTCATGCAAAATTGTTTTCCTTTCAGATTCTTTCCGGCTTTACCTGGAACGCACTCGGTACGAAAACTGAACAGAAGTGTTCAGATCCCGAAACTATTTCAGCAAAGGAACATCCAATGGACCTATCCGATTTTTTAGACACTCACTGGAATCGCAATTGCGCTTCCAGAAGGAATTTTCAAGGCTGAACATGATGGAAAACGATTCCAGTGCCGTAAAGCCGGCCACACCCGAGGAGAACCAGGCAAAGGCCGACGACGCGTCGGCCAAAAAAAGCGCGAAAAGCCTATTGAGCGAGCATAAAGGAAAACTCGCCATTGGCGCAGCAGCCACGCTGGGCTTGATGATTTTTTATAACTGGCGCCAGAAGAAACTCGCCGAGGAAGACCCGGAAGCCTACGCCCGGCTGCAGCGGGTGAAGGATTCCCTCAAGGCGGAAGAACAGAATAGCAAGCGCGGCAATGTGCCGCCGGCGCCGGCGTCGTGATCCTTCCCCCCGCGCCCTGTCAGGGATTGGCAAAGGGCGCGCCCAACATGCCGGGTCAGCGCTCCCGGCACTGACAATGACAACACATCCCTGCCTGCGCAGGGATGCCCAACACCTCGATCCCCGTCCACGCGACAACAGGCAAGCACCGCGGGCCACTCAGAAGCAGGGGGCGCCGCGCGCACCATGCCATCCCGGTGCGCACGGCGCACCCTACTTTCCTTCTTCAGGCTTGTGGAAACCGCTCTAGATTCACAGCTCCTTCGCCTTCAAGGGGAAGGTCTGGATGGGATGGGTTGCATTAGCGGGTGTTGTTCGCCCTATCCCCACGTGCGGTGCACGTCTCCGCTGGCGCAGCGCATGCGGTGCGAAACCCCTGCGACCCGCCGAAGGGAGGGAATTCACGCGCTGCCCGTCACCCCGCCCAGTACCGGCAGCACGATCCCCGTGATATAGCTGGAGCACACCGGCGACGCCAGGAAGACATAGGCCGGTGACACTTCTTCCGGCTGGGCCGGGCGCTTCATGTCGGTGGCCGAGCCGAAGTGCGCCACCTTTTGCGCCGGCTGGTCGGCCGGGTTGAGCGGAGTCCACACCGGGCCCGGTGCCACGGCATTCACCCGGATGCCGCGCGACACCAGGTTGGTCGCGAGCGACTTGGTGAAGGCGTGGATCGCGCCCTTGGTGGCGGAATAGTCCAGCAGGGTCTCGTTGCCGAAAATGCCGGTCTCCGAGCCGGTATTGATGATGGCTGAGCCGGCTTGCAGGTGCGGCAATGCCGCCTTGACCATGTGGAAATAGCCATAGATATTGGTCCGCATGGTCAGGTCGAAATGCTCCTCGCTCAGCTCTTCCAGCCCCGACACATGTTCCTGGAAGGCGGCATTGTTGACGAGGATGTCGAGCTTGCCGAAGGCATCGATGGTTTGCTGGACCGCCGCCTTGCAGAATTCCACGTCGCGCACATCACCCGGCAGCAGCAGGCAGCGCCGGCCTTCCTTCTCGACACAGCGCCTGGTCTCGTCGGCATCGCCGTGTTCATTCAAATACACGATGGCGACATCGGCGCCTTCGCGCGCATACAGCACCGCCACCGCGCGACCGATGCCGGAATCGCCGCCGGTAATCAGCGCGGCCCTGCCTTCCAGCTTGCCGCTGCCCTTGTAGTCGGGCGCAAGGAATTGCGGCGCGGGATCGAGTTCCGATTCGATGCCCGGCTTTTGCAGATGCTGTTCCGGGAAGGGCGGCTCCGGCTGCCTGCGTGTGCCGGCCTGCACCGCGCCTTCGCCCGATTGCTTGCCGCCCGACTGCCGCTGCGCATCGAGCTGATCCACTTCCCGCTGTATCCGGCGCTGCAGCGCCGCTGCCTCATCCGCCTTGCTGCTGCTGTTACCGTGTTTCGTCATGACTTTCTCCATGGTGTCGTTGCAACCGATGCCGTTTTGTCCATGCCCGTCGTCCATAGGTTCCGCTGCGCGGGAAAGTCCGTGCCCGCGATTGCACGAAACGCACCTCCCCGCTGTCTTAGCCGCCATACCGAACGACAATCCGAGCGGAGCACGCCATGGCAGCGAAGCAATTCATCAGGCAAGAACAGCAAGCCGGTGCGCCGGCGAAGCCAAGAGGCTCGCAAAAGGTGATCTATGCCGCCATTGCCGCCAACCTCGGGATTGCAATCAGTAAATTTATTGTGGCGGGCGTGACGGGCAGTTCCGCCATGCTGGCCGAAGGCGTGCATTCCACGGTCGATACCGGCAATGAACTGCTCCTGCTCCTGGGCGTCAGGCAAAGCAGCAAGCCGGCCGACGAATGGCATCCCTTCGGCTACGGCAAGGCGATGTATTTCTGGGCCCTGATCGTGGCGCTGTCGGTGTTTTCGCTCGGCGGCGGGATCTCGCTTTACCAGGGCATCGTCAGCCTGCAAAATCCGCCGCCGCTGGAAGACCCGACCTGGAATTACGTGGTGCTGGGCCTGGCAGCCCTGTTCGAGGGATACAGCTGGAATATTTCGCGGCGCGAACTCCACGCCCGGCGGCGCAGCGGCGAAAGCCTGTGGCAGGCCATGCGCCGTAGCAAGGATGCCAGCGTCATCGCCGTCTTCATCGAGGATTCCGCCGCCCTGATCGGCATCGCGATCGCGGCGCTCGGCATCTGGCTCGGCCACACGCTCGACAATCCCTATTTCGATCCCGCCGCGTCGGTACTCATCGGCCTGGTGCTGGCCGGCGCCGCCTTCACCCTGGCGCGCGAAACCGGCGGACTGCTGGTAGGAGAAAGCATCGACCGGGAGCAGATCGTCCGCCTGCGAAAGATTTTTTCTTCCGATCCCGCGGTCGAAACCGTCGGCAACCTGCTCACCATGCAGCTCGGCCCCGACCGCATCCTGCTGGCTGCGGCAGTGCGATTCCGGCGCGGGCTCAGCATCGATGAAGTCGACCGGGCGATCGACCGCCTGGAAACGGCGGTCAAGGCAGAGTATCCCTCCGTTCACCGCATCTTCTTCGAGTCAGGGCCGATCCGGTCGTCGCTTCGGGTGCAGGCCGGTCAGTGAGGAAGCAGCAGGGCTGGTCTTGATTCCGTCCTATGTCGAAGGGCTCAAGCTGGCCGCCGACCGAATTTTGATCGTCTGGAATGCAGGTATGGAATCGTCGCAGACCGTTCATGACGCCATACCCCTGATTCGGTGAACGAAAAGAGAAAACGATTTCGTTGCAAGAGCACCGGAAAATTTTCCTCGCCCGGTCTGGCAGCGTCGCCGCCTCCGTTAAATCGAGCAAGTCAGACGCGCGTGCGCGCCTCGTGATGGCGCCCGGCAGTCATTGCCTGCACGAAGACCTGCATCTCTTCCGCGAAGATCTCGAGCAAATCGTCGAGCGTGATAATGCCGATCAGCACACCCTGATCGCTCGTGACCGGAACCCGCCGGATGCCGTGCTGGCGCATCAGGCCCAGGACTTCGTTGACGGAGGCATCCGGGCGTGTCGTGATCGCCGGGCTGTTCATGATGTCGGCGACGCGCAGCGTCTGCGGTTCGAAATCGCGCGCCACGGCCACGATGGCGATGTCGCGGTCGGTGACCATGCCGACAACGATGCGGCCGAGGTCCGCATCGCGAATCACGACCAGGCTGCCCACATGCTCGTCGCGCATCAGCTCGGCAGCCTGCTTCACAGTCATGTCTTCGGTAGTGAAGACAACTACCCGGTTGCAGATATCGCCGATATCCAGTCTTTCCGCCATGGCTTCCTCCGTACGCTGGGGCCGTCTGCAAGTGTGTTCCCTATTGCCTGCAAGGGATTGAGATAGCTCAAGGGCGAGCCTGCCTCACTGGTCGATGAACGATTCCGCCTTCCTGCGAGTCTTATTTGGACACTCCTTGCCCGGCCGCGACCATGCCCGCACTCAATACGCTTCTGCCCCAACCCGTGTCTTCCATCATGGAAAAGAACGTCTGCGCAGTGCGGATGGACGATACGGCGGAACAGGTCGAGCACATCCGGGAGAGGAACCGGATTTCCTCGGTGCCGGCAGTGAAAGGGAAAGACACGGTCCTTGGCATCATCACCTCGCGACCTCGCCAGTTTCCATGCACAGTACAAGGTCCCGACGGCAGTGCAGGCATGGCAGATCCGCATCTATAAGCCGGTCCGGGTGCCGTCGCGGACATCCATCCGCCATGTTGCGCAGTTGATGACGACTGACCACATTCATCATGTGATCGTTTGGGTCAGGGATTTCATCAGGAGGGCGTATCTTCCCAAGACCGGGTAAAGCTGTTCCTGGAGTGAAGCCGGCCAAGCAAGGCTGAGGAAGAACGAAACCTTAAGGCCGCCCAGACAAGACACACATTGATTTGTACCTGCTCTTTTAAAGGGAGACTACCTTCCCGATGAATAAAACCAGCCCCGTCGCGCGATCACGGAGCATGAAAAGGAAAGAATGATCGACGACGAACGGCACTATTTGGCTCGGCACGGGGGCGCTGGTGATGGAGATCCCTATCCCTGTCGCGGCAGCGGCTTCCGTGCCATTCTCATCGGCGTTGATGTAGGCCTTGTGCTCTGCCGCGCTGATGAACAGATCGCGCTGGCCGTCAATGCCCGAAAAGTCGGCAGTGGCTGGATTAAATGCATCGACCATGCCGAGTGCCTGTAATGACGGGATAAGGCCAGCCGATGTATCGAATTTGAATTTCGGCAAGGACAATGCCACGGTTTGACGCGACAGCTTATTGACGACCTCTCCCAGCTTGGCGGCCGTGAGTTCAGACAGAAAGGTATCGAAGGTCCCGGGTGTCGGCATGACGATCAGCATCGATATGTCTCCACCGACGTATGGCAAATCCACCGCCTGATAGTCGCCGCTTTGTGCATACCCGAATGGCGATTGCTGGGACAAGAATGGCACGGTCGACGTGCTACCTGTGCACCCGGTGAAGGGGAGGCTGCGGGAATTTTGCAAAGGAAATGGGGATTGCCAGTTCGCCTTGAACCAGACTGCGTTGGTCAGCACCAGACGGGTATCGGAAGTGATGGAACCTTGCGGCATCAAGTCCGTGATCCGGCTGTTCGTTTGCTGCCCGATATAGGAATTGATGCTGGTGCGTGCGTTCTCCGGCGCGCCAATAAAATCAAGCAGCTGCGTGCCGCCGCCGAAGTTCACGGCGATCGTATCCAGAAAAGAGGGAAGGATGCCAAACCCGCTCTGCATCCAGACGTCATTCACGATACTCAGGCTCGGAGATGGTCCGAGGCCGTTCGTTGACGCGCCCGAAGTCTTGGTTTCCAGTTGCAGATCAATGGCATTGAGTGCCGGGGCAAGCCGCGCTGGCGGTGAGGCGAATGACAAAGCCTGCTGAATCCCGCTCAGGGTGTTGCCCTTGGCCCCGAGCGCGATCATCGCTCCCACTTGCGTGATGCTGTAGGGTGAAAAGACGGTATTTTGTCGGCCCGTTGGATCGAGTTGCCGCAATGCGTTAATTGCGAAAGCGGTATTCCCGGATACTGCGGAAGCGATGTCCGCTTCCGGTACTTGCGGATTGAGATCTCGCGGCAAGGTCGACGTTGCGACAGTTGCTGCAGGTGGGGAGGTATCGGTCGCGGCCGGTGCCCGGCCACTCCACACAAGCAGTCCGGCAAGCGCAAGCGCTGCTGCTATGGCTTGATACTTCATATGCATTTCCCGGGAAAGATGCACGGCCGCTACTGCGGCCTGTACATGCGGGTTGAAATGGGAAAAAGAGCGCCAGCTGTCATTGGCGTCATGCTGCGTAAGAAGCTGCTCCTATTCTCGCATCGATTTTGCTGAAACAGTACCCGTTGATGGGACACTGCCACATCGACGTCTGGCTGCGCCCGGACGCCAGGCGCGCTTGACCACCTGGAGTTCCCCTTTGGCAATCCGTCGCCAGGTGTCGACAGGCATGGGGAAGAAACTGTCGGTGCAGACTTGTGCCCACCTGGCATCGGCGACAGGGAATCGAAGGGGTTGTCCGAGGTCCAAGCCCGACACGGAGAAACTCGATGAAAGCGAATATTCGAGCAAGAGTGCCAGGCAGCGGGATACGTGATGCCGTTCCGCCCGCCTACCGGGACGCTGCGGCGAAAGAAACACGCCCCGACGGTATCTACACGCTGATCCTGTGCGACCACGGTGAGCGGGACGTCGTGATGTCCGCGCCGCTTGCCCGGGCCTTGCGCAGAATGGGAGAACCGGCGCCCGACGGCGTGCTCATTGTCGGCACCGTGTTCACGGAGGAAGCGCAGGCACTCGCGCGCCAGCACAACGCCCGCATCATTCCCTTGCGTACGGGTAAATGGACGGATTCATCTGCTCGCCAGCGGCAACTTAAACCAGCTCCGATATGAAATCCTGCGACCGTCCCGCGGCCTGTACGCTTCGAAGTCCCCGGTCGCATACCGCCAACTTTATCCTTGACGGTTAGTAAATTGGCTTCCAGCCAGCTTGGTCAGGGTACCGGCCTGTGCGAGGCCAGGCCCGGACAGCGTCGCACTTCCGGGCAGGCGTGGCGCGTACAGCTTGCACTTTGGGCAGTGTAGTGCGGCACCTTGGGCCAGCGACCAGCCAGAGCGCTGATTCAACCGCATGCCCATGCGGGAATCTCGCCTCAGCCTACCTGTTCCCGGCATGCCTGCTTCGCCACTCCGATACCGCGTCTCGAAGCGATGGCAGATCCAGCACTCTGATTCCGGACGGCAGCCGGCGCTGCAGTGCATGGCAACTGCCACCACCGGCCCATATCTCCATCCCCTGCGGCACTTTGGACTGCAGTGCGCCAAGACTCTCCAATGCATGCCCGGCATGCGTGGCAGTGGAAAACGAGAGGGCAATGATGTCCGCCTGCTGCTTGTGCGCCGCGCCCAGGATTTCCATGATCGGGGTCTGCGTGCCGAGCGAAATGCAATGGGCTCCTGCCAGGGTGAAGAAGGCTTCCGCCATCAGCAAACCGAGCCCGTGCTGCTCCTGCGGAAAGGTCGTGAGCAGGACGCGCGGCCCGGCGTCATCAGTGGCAAGGGACGCCTGGAGGGAAGAAATCGCCGGGCGCAGCACGGTTTGCACCGATTCCGTGTACAGGTGCTCTTCGGAAATCGCGAGCTTGCCGTTGGCCCATTCAACACCGATCAGTGTGGTAAGCGGTGCCAGCACGTCCAGGACAAATCGCTCGATGCCCAGCCGTAACAGCGCCTGCATAAGCGCCTGACGCAACTCGTCGCGCCGATGTGCCCGGCAACACGCCAGATAAGGCGACAATTCCTCGCCGGGCGTGGCGCCCGCGGCTACTTCGCGGACGGGATGGGCAGCGGCCGCCAGTGCCTGCAGCTCTCCGATGCCAAGCCCGAGGATTTTTCCCGGGCGATGGCCCTGGTCGAGCAGGCGCTTTACCAGGCGCAGTTTCTCGATCTGCTCGGCCGGATAGCTGCGCACATCGCCGCCGTCGCGAACAGGCTGCGGGAAACCGTAGCGCCGTTCCCAGATGCGCAGGGTTTCCTTCGACAGGCCGGTTTCACGTTCGACTGCCCCGATGCCCAGGCGGGAAGATGGCTTACCAGAATGTTCCATAAGAAAAAGCTTGTCACGCGGTGCAGGTGGATCGGAATTAAGGTCATTGTACGCACCGTTTTTGTCTAATACAAAACATTGACAAACCGGCTTTCGTGAACAAGACTGATTTGACTCCGGTTTGTATTGGACATTTCCGATCGCAGGACCGAATGAGCATACAGCCGAGAGGATGCCCGAGTGGATTTTTTTCAATTTTCAAGGAGATCGATATGGAAACCATAGAGACGAGTCAAGCCATGGAAAGACGCCTTACCCCGGAACGCCGGGCAAGCTTGCGTGCGGCGGCGGGAAGCAGGATGAGCGCGGCCGACTGGATCGCAATGAGCTTGCTGATCATTGGAGGACTTAACTGGGGCCTGGTCGGCCTGTTCAATGTCGATCTGGTAGCGAGCCTGTTCGGTGAAATGAGCCCGCTCTCGAGAATCGTCTACGTAGTCGTGGGCCTGTGCGCGCTGTACTCAATCTATACGAGCAGCAAGATGGGGCGACAGCACTATTGAGGCGTGTGTCCGAGATCGCTCCCGTTCGTTTCGCCCCCTCGACCGCGACCTGGGCTCGCATTCCTGGTGAGCCGGCAATGCAAGCCACCTATTCCTGCATACGACGTACGACGGGCAAACGTCGCCCGTCAGGAGACTGCCATGAAATACCCTGCCAAGTTCCTCATCCTCCTGTTGACGGGCACAGTGCTGGCCGCCTGCGGCGGCAACGCCGGCGCCACCGATGCGCCACCTGCCCAGTCCGCAGCGTCATCCGCCCAGCAATCCGGCGGCATGGGCAACGCCCAATCTGCCGGCAGCATTGTCGAGGTTGCGCAGCAGCGCGGCTTCAATGCATTACTTGCAGCGGCCACCAAGGCCAACCTGGGCGCCGCGCTGAGTGATGCCAACCGCCGCCTGACGGTATTTGCGCCGACCGACGCCGCGTTCAACCGGTTGGCGGCCGGGCTGGGATTTGCCGATGCGAACGCGATGGTCAATGCCTTGCCCGCGTCCACCTTGCAAAGCGTGCTCCTTTATCACGTACTGCCTGCCGCAAAGAACGCAGCCATCCTGAGCACCAACGGCCCGATTCAGGAGACGCTGTATCGTCGCGCGGATTGTGCGGTCAGCCTGGCGCTCGACAGCAGCGACGGCATCAAGCTCACCGACGCTGCGCGCACGGTTGCCAACGTCGCCACCGCCGACGTCGCGGCGAGCAACGGCGTGATCCACGTAATCGACAAGGTGCTGGTGCCGCCCGGCGTGCTTACCGTCGTACAGATGGCCCAGGTGAACCCAAACCTCACCGCCCTCGCCAAGGCCGTTAGCACTGCCGGCCTGCAGAGTGTGCTGAACGGCACCGGCCCTTTCACCGTACTCGCCCCGACCGATGCAGCGTTTGCCAAGGCGCCGTCAGGTCTCGGCGCTACGCAGCTGGCTACCGTGCTGAAATACCATGCGCTCGACTCCGAACTGCGCGCGGCGGACCTCCCGTTCGGCGTGCCGGTCTCGACCCTGGCGCAGCAGAGCATCCAGTTCGGCAACGGCTCCGCCATTACCATCAAGGATGCGACCGGCACGACGGCAAACGTCACAGTGACCGACCTCGAAGCAAGCAACGGCGTCGTCCATGTCATCGACAAGGTTCTCATCCCGACGCTGTGAAGGCATAGTGCCCGGCGATGTTCGCAAGCCCGTAGCAGATCAACGGCTTGGGGCATCGCCGCTTTCCAGCGAAGCAGGCTTTGTTGGTGACGCTAGGCCGGATGGGCTGCGAGCGGCGGCTGCAGCGGTCCGCCCGGCAAGATCGCACCGGCAGCCACGACCTGCCATCCTCGAGTTCGCTTATTTGGGCTTGGACCAGCAGGCTCCAGACGCAGCCTTCTTGATACCCGGAACAATTCCCCGGCGACTGCCACGTGGTTGCAATGGAATGCCCTCGGGACGAAGGTAAGGACATTGAGGTAATTCAACCGCCCTGTAGATAATGCTCGCTACATCCCGCTATCCATGTTTCGCTGTAATCATGGAATGAGCACGGTGCTCACATTCCCACCACTCCAGAGGAATGAACATGAACGAGATGATTCAGCGTCTGATCGAAAGAACGGGACTGCCGGAAGACAAGGCGGCGACTGCCGTGGAAACAGTGGTCGACTTCCTGAAGGAAAAGCTACCCGGGCCGGTTGGCTCTCAAATCGATAGCCTGATGAGCGGCGACGCGGGCATGGCTGGCAAGCTTGGCGGCATGGGATCCAGCCTTGGTGGCATGTTTGGGAAGAATGAATAGCCATCCTCTTCCCATTGCTTAACGCGTTAAGGGACAGGCTTATCTTTTCAGGCTGTCCCTGATTTCACGCAGAAGAACCACTTCTTCCGCAGGCGCCTTGGGAGCCGCGGGGCTTGATCTTCTGAGTCGGTTCACCGCCCTGACCATCAGGAAGACGATGAAGGCCAGGATGAGGAAGTTGAGTGCAACAGTGATGAAGTTGCCGTAGGCAAGCACCGCGCCGTCTTGCTTGGCCTCGGCCAGCGTGGAAGCAGATTGCCCGGCGAGCGGAATAAAGTAATTGCTGAAGTCCAGTCCGCCGAACACCTTGCTGATCACCGGCATGATGATGTCATTCACCAGGGAATCGACGATCTTGCCAAATGCGGCACCGATAATGACACCGACCGCAAGGTCCATGACATTCCCCTTCAGGGCGAACTCTTTAAACTCACTCAGCATGCCCATACCCTAATCCCCCACGGAAATTGTTCGGAAAAGATGAGGCCCTTCAACGCGTGCACTGCCAGATTAGTACAGAAGCATCCATGCGGGCCGGTTTTTTGAATGGTTTTCCGTATTCATCAAGAATCAAAACCGCCAAGGGAATAATCCCACTTTTCAAGGCGTTTGGAGTTCGATTCGATTTCCGGAGCGACTGCAGCCCAAAGGCATGCGAGCACGATTCGTCGTGATATCCGTCAGAGAACGCGGGTGTGTATGCCCATGGCGCTGACAGTCATCAGGCCAGGAGCGATGGCTGTGGCTGGATACATGGAGATGGGTTTCGGCGGATTCTTCTTCAAAGAATGGAATCCCAATGCGAATAAGGAAAAGAACGTATGCCGACCCGCACCGAACCCTCGCCTTGCCCGAAGCAGGCATTCAACGCATTATTGACGGGCGCGATCAGGCGACGTGGCTGAATGACGAGCCAAGCCTTAACTCCGCGGCTGCTTGAGCCTTCTGTACTTTCCGCCACCCCAGGCTCCATTCCCGAAATTACAACTGCCAAATTGGTGCACCGTTGCCGAGGAGACGCCAAACTCTACAAACAAGGTGCAGTCGTCATCCGGACTGATAAGCGCGCCGACGCAACCATCGCTTGACATCGACAATGGCCCTTTGATGGCGCCAATTGTACGAACACCGTCAGCCATCAACTGGCCCGAAGTGGAAAGACCCAGCTCGAATTCATCATTGTCTTTAGTTACCGTCAATTCATCGTCATGCTTACCCGGCCTCTGGTAGTCGCCTTCCGGACGACAGTCCGCAGCGGCACAAAATGCCGAATAGGTGAGTAGAAATATGGCTGCGAGTCGTCTCATGTTATGGGGCTTACGTTGGAGTTATGCGGCAAAATAACCGCGCAGAGTCTATCTTTCGCTTTGAACGAGTGGTTAGAACGCTAAACCTAGCTACCGTAAATAACTTGCTTGGCAAGCGTGAAGCAGCCTGCGCAAATGAGTTTGAAATCTGCTCTGCTCTTAAATGACTCACTCCATTCTTCGCCGTTCTGGAGAAGCCAATCTTCGCAAGCACCGCACCATGCAATCGGTGGCAGGCCTTCTTCTGCCTCTGACCAAAAGAAGCCTACTTTCTCTCCGCCGTCAATGGCCTTGGCAATGTGAATGCAGACGAAGGAAATTTCTGCTTCTCCATGCTCTGCACAATTCACCTTCCTAGAAGCTTGATTCATAGCTGCCTTATAACGTTCTTATGAACAACCAGTTGGCGGGCTTTATCTGATTTGATGGTTGAGCTGCGCACAATCATGTTGGAGCTGCTGGAGGCGAATCTCGCTCTATGCCACAGAGCACTTTCTGACTGTGTCTAACGTTCTTGTTGTGATCTCTTTGCCGAATGTTTTCTCAAGCAAGGCCATGAAAGCCGGCCCCCTCTCATTTGGTACATAGCTCGAGAAAACTTCGGTGCGCTCAAGCCTCAAAATTGAGGCTTGAGCTTGCTCGATTGGGAGAACAATTGCTTCTTCGTACGGTTTTCGCAGAAACGTGATGACCGGCTTCGAGTTTGCAGGGAAGTCAAATTCTCTGAAAGGCATCCGTTCGACGAGCCCCCTAAGAAAAACTGATGGCCGGACAATGGTCAAAAATACCCTACCAAGGTGCTTCGTCATCGCTTCCTGTGCTGCCTTTTCCAGAATGGGCACGATCTCCGGTTTGGCCGAGAACGCCACGTTCCCACTGGACAGCAGCGTCTTTACCCCGCTAAAGCCTGCGGCTTCGAAGCACAGCTTGAGTTCCGGCATCTTGCAATTCATCGGGCTGACGCCTCGGAGAAAAGCTACATAACGTTCCATGTGGGCTCCAAATGCCTGCTAACGCCAAGCTGAAGACGGCCGCGAGGCGGCATCCCTGTTAAGCGATAAGTTAACTCGCATTATTGCGCAACCAATGCCCATAACCGATAAATACCGAAGCATACAAAGCCCAGTCCAAACAAGGGCGCCACGAAGTACATGGGATGCAGTTTGATATGTAAAGAACTGTGTTGAGGGTCATTTTTGTAAACAAAGACATCGATAGGATGTCCGGGCATATAGCATTTCAATAATTCATTGGCCTCATGATATCCAGTATATCGGTCACCGATAAAATGGCAGCCACGTCGTATGACAGCGCGGTAGACATAGTCATAGTCCACTCTACCTTTGAACCGTTTTGGCCCGTCCATATCCTGAGTTTGCTCGACGACCGCATTACAAATGCGCCCGCTGATTTTCTCCCAATTTTGTGGGGACATCCTTCGCAACAAATCGCGTCCAAAGACGGTGAAAAAGACTGACCCTAGCAGGATCGCAATCATGAGAAAGAATGACTGTATCGCTTCCATATCAGATACACCACCTAATCACTTTAGAGGCTTGGGCCTGATCTCTTTTAATCTAAAGGCTTGTAGCCTCGCTATTCACATCTAGCTTTAACGCCGAGCCAAACGGGACCGCGACGCGCCATCCGTGTCGAGCCACAAGCTATTTCCTTTGCTCAATAAGAACCTCATTAAATTGAATGACGGCTTCAGCATCGGTGTAGTTTGGCATATCGCCTTGTAGCTCTGAAGCGTGAGGCATGAAAGCCTCTAAAAATGCCTCGACGGTTGTGAACTGGAAGTGACACATGGCGATATACGCTGGCGCTAAATCAGGCGCTGCCCCACCGGCGCCACGCTCAACAGAGACGCTCCTAAAACCAGGATGTGCGCTCAGTAGCTGAATAGACCGCGGCATATGGACCTCGGTGTAGTACTTGAAGTCGAACCTGACACCACTTTGATTAGGATACAGAATACTAACTTTGATCATAAAGGTCTCTGTTACATAACGATTGGATCGGGTGGACACAACACCGGAATCAAGCCGCGCCGCGAAGCAAACTCGGCTTGGATGATTTGTTAGGCTGCACTGTCTGCGCGATTTCTGTGCTGCCCTCAGGACTGCGGGTCGAACCCGAAGACGCGCAGCTCCTGGGGGCAGCGACAAGCTTTAGCGATGCGCGCGGCCCACGCGACGACCTCGTCGCGCGAGGGCAACTCTAGGACGGTGAAGCCGCCGTCTAGCGGAGGTGCCCACGGATAGCCACCCTCGGCGACCACGCCATCTGCCGCGACGAGCATGGGCGGTACGTTTTCGTCGATTCCGCCTCTGAAGACGTAGACGCCGGCAGCTTTCGCCTCGTCAATCACGGCGTGCGCGTCGCGGCTCACCGCCTCCCACTCGCCGTCCGTTACGGCCATCGCCGCGCTAAGGAAGGAGATCAGATACTTGGCCATGGTGCTCTACCTTTCATCAAGCGAATTTCCGTTGGCACCTATTCTCAGCGCTGTGACAGCTGCGATGTGTCTTCTGTGCTACCTAAGGTTTGAGATGACCGGCCGCGAAGCAGCCGATGTCGATTGCCAAGTTAGGCTGGTGCATATTTCGCCCGCCATCTTTCAAAGGCCAGCTCCGCTTGCTCCGGCGGTACCGTTACCCACTTTTTCCACTCTCTGGAAAAACCACATGGATAACCAAATAGGTTCGCAAAAGTATTGCACGCAGCAATAATCATGTCTTCCGTTACTGGAGTAGTCGCCGACAATTTATTTGCGAGTTCTCTTACAGTCGCGCGCTCTAGTCCAAAGAGGGTTTGGAACTCCCATTCAGGAAAAAATGGTCCGTCTGCTGCCGCCTTCATGTACTGCGAAACGGTTTCGATGTCTTTTGTCTCATCCATCCGAAGCCTAGCGCTAAGCTGACCGGCGCGTAGCGTCCGGGTCGAGCGATGTGTTAAACGGGAACATAAAAAGCATAGACATTAGCTGAAACCTCGGTGCATGCAAAAGTAATGGTTTTTCCATCTTCAGAAATCTGATATACCGGCATTTCGTGCATCTGGTTCACATAGCTTGGGTGGGCCAGCGATACCGCGGGCTGGTCGGCTCGCGTCCAACCGCTGTTCCAGACGTCGATGCCGTCTACGAAAAGCGACTCACCTTCAACTACTACACCAACTGGTTTCCAGCTGCCCATGCATTTATCCGTTTAACTTGTTATAGATCGCAAAATGCCAATTTAACATGGCGTCTTGTCGTATAACATCCCTTGTCCGTTTTCTGCCAGCCGGCTTGCAGACTCGGCTTTCGCCGCCCCTGCTGTACATATGCACAGTCTTAACGCAAACGAAAAACCAAGCAAGCCGGTTTTGAGGTCCGCGCGGCTGCTGGACCAGGTGCGCGAGCGGTTGCGCTACCTGCATTACAGCTTGCGTACTGAAAAGAGTTATGTGTGCCGGATCCGGTGGTACATCCGCTGGCAGGATTTGCGGCATCCGAAAGAGGCGGGAGGGAAAGAAGTCGAAGCCTTTCTTTTCGTGCTGGCCAATGGCCGGCAGACGTCGCCCTCGACCTATCGCCAGGCGCTCAGCGCGTTATTATTCCTGTACAAGGTAGTGCTGGATCTGGAATTGCCGTGGCTACAGGAAATTGGCCGCCCGGTGCCGACCAAACACATCCCGGTGGTGCTCACCGTCGACGAGGTACGGCAAATTCTGTCGCTAATGGACGGGGTCACCGGCTTCCTTGCGCGCCTGCTCTACGGCATCGGTTTGCGGCTGCGCGAAGCATTGTCGCTGCGCGTGAAGGATCTCGATTTTGACCGGAAGCTGATCATTGTTCGCGAAGGCAAGGGAGGAAAGGACTGCGTCCTCATGCTGCCCGATGGTTTTCGCTGTTCGCTCCAGGAACAGCTACGGTGTTCGCGGGCGCTATGGCAAGCCGATCGGCAGGCAGGCTACCCCGGCGTGTACTTGCCGCATGCGCTGGCAGCGCAATATCCACCTGGAGGTCAGAATTAGGCGTGACATGGGCTTTTCCGTCACCGGAGGGATGCCGCCGACGACGCCGCCACGCTGCTCCAGCCCCCAGCAAACCATCCTTCTTCTTAGGAAAATAATTTTCCCGGCAGTAAAATCGAGGCTGCGATCGGCTACGGACTCTCCTGCAGCATTTCCCTTTTCGCAAGACTGCCTCTGATGACCCAACGTCGCAGGCGAACTTCTCTTGCGGCGTCGATCTTTCCAGCGTTCACGTAGTCCAAACAGGGCCGGATCGATGGGGAGCCATCATCGTTCGAAGAAATTTTTCATCATCCGCATCCTTCACTGCACTTTCTTCGAATCCAGCCGCGCGGATTGGCGTTGCCGTCGCAGGCATGCGCGACGTGCTGCTGCCTGGCACAAGCGGGAGTACCGCCGCGTGCGATGCCATGAAATGCATCGCGTCATCCAGGAGAAATCATGCAAACAGTCACGATGGTGCTGGTCCTGCTGCTGGCCGTGGTGGTCAGCGGCTTCCTTGCGCGCCTGTCGCCGGTCAAGCTGCCCTTGCCGCTGGTGCAGATCGCCGCCGGCGCCGCCCTGTCCTATGCGTTTGGCTTCAACGTGCCACTCGATCCGGAAATCTTTTTCCTGCTCTTCATCCCGCCGCTGCTCTTCCTCGACGGCTGGCGCATTCCGAAAGGCGCCTTTTTCCGCGACCTGCGTCCCATCCTCACGCTGGCCATCGGCCTCGTGATCTTCACCGTGGTGGGCATGGGCGTGTTCATCGACTGGCTGATTCCCGCCATGCCGCTGGCGGTCGCGTTCGCGCTTGCAGCCATCCTCTCCCCCACCGACCCGGTGGCGGTGTCGGCCATCGCTTCGCGCGCGCCCATCCCCTCGCGCCTGATGCATATCCTGGAAGGCGAATCGCTGTTGAATGATGCTTCCGGCCTGGTGTGCTTCCGCTTTGCGGTGGCGGCGGCGCTGACCGGCGGCTTTTCGCTGACCTCCGCCTCCTGGAGTTTCGTGCAGGTGGCCGGCGGCGGACTGCTCGTCGGCATCGCGGTTGCCCTGGTCATCGGACTGGCGAACCAGCAACTGGTCCGGTTCGCCGGCGAAGATCCCGGCATCCAGATCCTGATCAGCCTGCTGATTCCGTTTTCCGCCTACCTGGCTGCCGAGCACCTGCATGTCTCCGGCATCCTGGCCTCCGCGGTCGCCGGCATCACCATGCATTACGCCGACCTGATCGGACGCCCGCTGGCGACCACGCGTATCCAGCGCCATGTGGTGTGGGACATGCTCCAGATGGTGTTGAACGGAGCGATTTTCGTGCTGCTGGGCGAACAGTTGCCGGGCATCCTGGCCGCCGCTGCGAAGACTGCGCAAAGCGCGTCCATCGACGACACGTGGAACCTGTTCGTGTATGTCATCCTGATCACGCTGGCCCTGGCGGCCTTGCGCTTCCTCTGGGTGTGGGCGTCGCTGCGGCTGACCCTTTTCCGCGCGCCGCGCAGCGTGGACACAGGCCGCAGGCCGTTCAAGCGCATGCTTCTGGTCACCGCCTTCGCCGGGGTAAAAGGCGCAATCACGCTGGCAGGCATCCTGACCCTGCCGCTCACCATGTCCGACGGCACGCCCTTCCCGGCGCGCGACCTCGCGATTTTCCTGGCAATGGGCGTGATCCTGCTGTCGCTGCTGATAGCAAGCGTGGCCTTGCCCCTGCTGACGAGCGGCCTGGAATTCGCGCCGCAAGCCCCGCAGGGCAAGAAGGAAGGGCATGCACGCAGCGCCGCCGCGGAGGCGGCCATCCGCCGCGTCGAGCAAGTGCGCACGGCAGCCCTGCGCACGAACAAGGAAGATCCATGGATGCCGGAGGCCGCGTCGCGCGTCATCGACCTGTACCGGAAACGCCTCGATTACGGCCATGCGGTCCAGGAAGAGTCGGAACGGGCCACGGCAATTGCGGATGCGGAGCGGCGGCTCAGAATCGAGGCGCTGCGCGCCGAACGCGATGAACTCTACCGGTTGCGCATCTCGGGGCTGATCGACGATCCGCTGCACCAGCGGCTGCTGCGGGAAATCGACCTGATCGAAGCCGCGCTCACCCGGAAATAGAAGGGCTGCCTGGCCAGGCTGTCGCTAGGTGCTGGCGACCGTCTGGCGCAAGCCTTTCGCCCATTGCTGCAGTGAATGCGGCTTGCGCCCGAGGACTTCTTCCACCCCGCCAGCCAGGCTCTCCGAATGGCCATGCTTGACCATGGCATGCAGTTCCATGAAACCGTCCACCAGCCATAGCGGCATGGAGGCGTTTTCCATCGCCTCGCGCACGGTGGCTTCCGGCACGTCGACGTACGTGTAGCTGTGGCCGAGTTCGGTGCCGAGAATCTTCAGGGCTTCCTCCGTCGACAAGGCCTGCGGCCCGGTCAGCTCGAACACCCGGCCTTCGTAGCCGCTGCCGGCAAGTACCTTCGCCGCCACTTGGCCCACGTCCACCGCATCCACCCACGCGGCCTTGCCGCTTCCGTGCGGCAGGTACACCTGGCTGTCCCGCTCCGGATCGGCGCCGTAGTAATTGATGAAGTTTTGCATGAAGAAAGTCGGGCGCAGCATGGTCCAGGCGATGCCGCTGGCTTTGAGTTCCCGCTCCGCCGCATGATGCTGGCGCGCGAGGATGATGCCCGGGTCGGCATCGGTGCCCATGACCGACAGCCGCACGATATGCTTCACGCCCGCGCGCCGGGCTGCCGCCACTGCCTGCAGGACATAGCCGACCTGGCGTTCGATGTTCGGCGTCAGCAGGAACAGCTTGTCCACGCCCTGCATGGCCGGCAGATAGGTGTCGAGATCATCCCAGTCGAATTTCACCGACTCGATGCCTTCCGCGATTTTTTTCGGGGAGCGCGTCGCCACCTTGAAGCGCTGTCCGCTTGCCTTGAGCGCATCCAGCGTCGCCCGGCCTATCGTGCCGCTGGCGCCTGTCAGGAGGATCATGATGCACCTCTCTTTCATGAAGAAGAAAGACCGCCTTACGCCGCCTGCGCTTGTACCCGATCAGCGATTGACCGCGCCCATCATCGCTTCCGGATAGCGCAGACCCGCCGCCGCATCTTTCGGGAAGACCGCGTCGAGCGCTGCCAGTTGCTGCGGGTCCACCCGCAAGTCGACGGCGGCCACATTCTGTTCCAGGTAGGTACGCCGCTTGGTTCCGGGAATCGGCACGATATCGTCGCCGCGCGACAGCACCCATGCCAGCGCCAGCTGCCCCGGCGTGCAGCCGAGCTGCGCGGCAAATTCCTTTACCTTGTCCACCAGTTGCAGGTTCTTGTGGAAATTCTCGCCCTGGAAGCGCGGACTGCGCGCGCGGTAATCGTCCGGCGCAAAATCTTCCGGCTTGCGGATGGCGCCGGTCAGGAAACCGCGCCCGAGCGGGCTGTAGGCGACGAAGCCGATGCCCAGCCGACGGCAGGTGTCGAGCACGTTATCTTCCGGGTCGCGCGTCCACAGGGAATATTCGCTTTGCAGCGCGGTAATCGGATGCTCCTTCATTGCCCGCTCCAGCGTCTGCGACGATGCTTCGGACAGCCCGATGTAGCGGATCTTGCCTGCCTTCACCAGGCCCGCCAGCGCGCCCACGGTGTCCTCGATCGGCGTGTCCGGATCGATCCGGTGCTGGTAGTACAGGTCGATGGTATCGATGCCGAGGCGCTTCAGGCTGCCGTCCACTGCCTGGCGCACATAGTCGGGGCGGCCGCAGACGCGGAAATCGTTCGGGTTTTCCGGCGTGCGCATGATGCCGAACTTGGTAGCAATGAACAGCCGGTCGCGCACGCCCTTGATGGCCCGGCCAAGCAATGCCTCATTGGTGTGCGGACCATACATGTCGGCGGTATCGAACAGCGTGATGCCGAGCTCGATGGCGCGATGGATGGTGGCGATCGATTCCTGGTCGTCGCGGTGCGAATAGAAATCGCTCATCCCCATGCAACCCAGACCGATGGCCGACACTTCCGGGCCATTCTTGCCGAGGCGACGCATTTTCATGATGCCTCCTTTGTCGCAATCCCGAGGGCAGGATTGACGTTGATACGGGTGTCAAGCGTGGACAGGATGGGAGCGGCGAAGTTCTGGACAGTGCCGCAGGCAACAGGCGCGGGCATGGAACCAGCCGGCACGGCTCGTTTCAAACACCGATATGCATGAAGGCAAAGCGGGCCCGCGAGCGCCGCAATTGAATCCGGGCATGACGCCCGGCCCGCGAGAAAGGAATGGCAATCCATGGACACGCAAGCAATCGATCTGTTTACGCCGCTGATGATGGGCAAGCTGCACCTGAAGAACCGGATGGTGATGGCACCGCTGACGCGCAGCCGCGCCGAGCAGGGCAATGTGCCTTCCTCGATGGCGGCAACCTATTACAGCTCGCGCGCCAGCGCCGGGCTGATCATCACCGAAGCCACGCAGGCAAGTGCCGGCGGACAAGGTTACATCGCGACACCCGGCATCCATACCGATGCGCAAGTGGAAGGATGGAAAAAGGTGACGGATGCGGTGCATCGCGCCGGCGGCCTGATCTTCATGCAGCTATGGCACGTCGGCCGCATTTCCCATCCGGATTTCCTCAACGGCGCCTTGCCGGTCGCGCCCTCTGCGATCGCGCCGCGCGGCGTATCGACCTATACCGCCGACGGCCTGAAGCCGATACCGGCGCCGCGCGCACTGGAGACTGATGAGATACCGGACATCATCCAGGCATTCCGGCATGGCGCAGCGAACGCGAAGGCGGCCGGCTTCGACGGCGTAGAAGTTCATGGCGCCAACGGTTATCTGCTGGACCAGTTCCTCGAAGACGGCACCAACCAGCGCACCGACCAGTATGGCGGCAGCATCGAGAACCGGGCGCGGCTGCTGCTTGAAGTGGTGGATGCGGTGGCCGACGTCTGGGGCAGCGACCGCGTCGGCGTGCGCCTGTCGCCGGGCGGCACCTTCAATGACATGTGCGACTGCAATCCGCAGGAAACCTTCGGTTATGCGGTACGGCAGCTTGCAACGAGAAAGCTGGCCTATCTGCACCTGATCGAGCCGGCGCAGCCGCAGGGCGAGCATCCGATGCCTGACCTTTCGGCGCGCTTCTTCCGCCCGCTCTATCCCGGCATCCTGATCGTCGCCAGCGGCTACAACCGCGAGCGCGCGAACGCGGTGCTGAAAGCGGGACTGGCGGACCTGGTGGCATTCGGCCAGCTGTTCCTTGCCAATCCCGACCTGGTGGACCGGTTCAGGAAGAATGCGCCGCTCAACACGCCCGATCCGCAAACCTTTTATGGCGGCGGCGCGCAAGGGTACATCGACTATCCCACGCTGGATGCGGCATAAGCGGAACGGTCCTCTGCGATATCTGCGCGGCGATCACGCGATCACGATCAGTTCCCGGTTGAGCCGCACGAATTCGCGGCTCCAGAAGCGGGAAGAAAACTCGCGCGCCTTGACCAGCGCTCCCTCGCTCAGCGTTGTGAGGCGCTGCGGATCATCGATGAAGACTTGCATTGCCGCGCTGAGCCGGCTCACATCGCCCGGCGCGACCAGCAGGCCGCAACTGTCGTCGACGATTTCCGGAATGGCTCGCGCGCGCGCGGCAATGACCGGCAGGCCGGCGCGAAAGGCTTCAAGGATGATGCCGGGATAGGCTTCGCGCTCCTCATGCACCGGCAGCACCAGCACGTCGTAAGCCTGCATCGCTTGTGCCGCCTGGCTGGGCGCCAGGCTACCGCGATAGGCGATGTTCTTGCCGTGCAAAGCCTCCCGCATGCCCAGGTCCGGCGGCGCATACACATCGATCTGGACCTGGCCGTGCAAGTCATCCACTGCTTCCATCAGCATGCGCATGCCCCGGTCCATGGCGGCATGGCTGACATACAGGAAGCGCAGCGCCGAGCCGGCCTGATGCCGCAGCGGCCGGGACGACTCCTCAAATGGCCGGTTATTCGGATACCACCGCACCTGGCGGCGCGAGATTTTCGCGAAATGCGCTACCGATGCCTTGGTTTCGAACAGGGTGACATCGGCGCGCAGCACCGTGCGCCGGAATACCATCCGCCTCGCCCTGGACGCCTGTTGGTACCAGAGATCGAATTCGGCGCCGAAGCCGCGGAAGATCCAGCTCTTGCGGAAGATCCTGCATGCCATCCAGACCAGCGGCCCGAGCAGAAGGGCTTCGTTCACCGACGCGTGCAGCGATATCACATCCGCCTTCCGCACGGCACGCAACAGCATGCCCAGCATGCGCGGGGCATGGAACTTTCCCGACCAGTGCCCGATGCCCCTGCGGGCAGTATCGATCACTGCGGTGCGCATCTCCGGCACGCCCGACAAGTCATCCACCAGTTGCTTGAACAATGCCGTGGTTTCATGCCAGGGCGGAGGCAGCGCGCCGATCAGCAGCGAGCGCATCGGTTCGGCACCGGGCCGAATCCGCATGACGCTCTTCGGGCTGCCAGAGGGCGACACGTCCGCACATCCTTGCTCATCGACGATCTTGCACGCCGGGGCACTGTTCCTCATCAGAACGAGCACCTGCAGCAAAGCCGCTCAACGCCATCACGATGCCTGCCGGTCGTCGCGCCGCGTCCTCGCACTCTGTTTGCGCAAGGCGATGCGCGGCGAATGGGCGCATGACTGGCAGGCGTGGCATTCCGGCACGCAAAAATGCGGGCTTTTCCATAAGAGCGGATTGTTCGTATTCCTTGTTATCGTTATCACTCTAGCGGGGACCGTCCAAAAAAATAAGTTTGAATTTTCGATGGCTGGACAGCGAATAAGCGGCTTCCGATTGATTTGTTTGACCAGTGTCCGCCGAACATGCTTTCACCGGTCTTGCAGGAAATCCGCGCAGCTTGCACGCCGCCTCCGCCCCGCCGGACAAGGCGCCGGGATCAGGGCGCGCTCAGGTTCACTGCCGTATCGACCGGCGGATAACAGACGCCTGTTTTTTCATGGCATCCCTGGTAAGAAGCAGCGAGCGTGAAATTCTTCGCACCCGGGGCACGGTCGAGAAGGATTTCGGCTTGCACCGGTTGCCTGTAGGTCTCGACCTTGCCGAAAGAAAGATCGTTCTTGATTTCGCCCGGCGGCAGCTTGACTGCCTTGATGGCAATGCCGTTTCCATTCCTGATTGCAAAGCGGATCCTGTCCCTGTACAGGTAATAGCCTGGCGCGGGAATGAGATCGGCGACCAGCGTCGCCGGCCCCTTGAATTTCAGCTGCATCCTGAAGGCCTGCGCGGGTTCCAGCAATTCATCTTCCTTTGGGCTGGACAGCAGGTCACCGAGGCGCTTCTGCAAGCCCGGTACGCTGGATTGCTGCGCCAGGCTGTACGGGTGCAGGCCGAGCGAAAGGGTGATCAGGGCGAGTGCCGGCAATAATTTTTTCCTGGACATGAGCTCCCTCATTGATATGCATAATGCATGAAATGCATTGCATGAACGCAGATGTGACGATGTGGCGCATTCATGCAATCCGTTTTAACTTTGTTTTGTTCCCCGCAAGCGCAGCGCATTCGCAATCACCGAGACCGAGCTCAGGCTCATTGCCAGCGCCGCGATCATGGGCGACAGCAGTTTCCCGGTGAAGGGATAGAGCAGGCCGGCGGCAAGGGGAATGCCGAGTGCGTTGTAGACGAAGGCGAAACCGAGATTCTGGCGCATGTTGCGCACCGTATCCAGCGACAGCTGGCGGGCCCGGGCAATGGCGCGCAAGTCTCCCTTCACCAAAGTGAGATGCGCGCTGTGAATCGCCACATCGGTCCCGGTGCCCATGGCAATGCCGACATCGGCCTTCGCCAGCGCCGGTGCATCGTTGATGCCGTCGCCGGCCATCGCCACGATCCTGCCCTGCTTCTGCAGCCGTTCCACCAGCATCAGCTTGTCCTGCGGCTTGACCTCGCCATGCACCTCCGGCATGCCGAGCTTCTTCGCCACCGATTGCGCCGTCGTTACGCCGTCGCCGGTAGCCATCGCCACCTGGATGCCCGCATCCCTCAGGCTGGCAAGGGCTTCCGGCGTCGTTGATTTCACCGGATCGGATACCGCAATCAGGCCGGCCAGCGCGCCGTCTGCCGCCAGGTAGATGACGCTGGCGCCTTCGCTGCGCAGTTCTTCCGCCGGTTCCCGCAGGACGCGCCAGTCCACGTTTTCGCTGTCCATCAGCGCAGTATTCCCGAGCGCGATGCGACGCCCGGACACCATGCCGCGCACCCCGATGCCGCTGGAAGATTCGAAGGATTCCGGTTTGTCCAGGGCCAGGCCGCGCTGGCGCGCCTGGGCGACGATGGCCTGGGCGAGCGGATGTTCGCTGCCCTGGTCGATGCTTGCCGCGATCTGCAGCACGTCGTCTTCCCTGAAGCCCGGCGCGGCAACCACCCGGTCGAAGGCCGGCTTTCCTTCGGTGAGGGTGCCGGTCTTGTCGACGATCAGCGTGTCTACCTTGCGCATGCCTTCGATGGCGGCCGCATCGCGGAACAGGATGCCTTGCGTGGCTGCGCGGCCGGTCGCCGCCATGATCGACATCGGCGTCGCCAGTCCCAGTGCGCAGGGACAGGCAATGATCAGCACCGCGACCGCATTCACGAAGCCGAACACCCAGCTCGGCTCGGGGCCGAACACGCCCCATCCGAACAGGGTAAGGAGGGCGATGCCGACCACGATGGTGACGAAGTAGCCGGCGACCACGTCCGCCAGGCGCTGCATCGGCGCGCGGGAGCGCTGGGCCTGGGCGACCATTTGCACGATCTGCGCCAGCATGGTCTGGGACCCCACCTTTTCCGAACGCATCACCAGGCTGCCGCCGGTATTGAGGGTCGCGCCGATCACCTTGTCCTGCGGCCGCTTGGTGACGGGAATCGGTTCGCCGGTCAGCATGGATTCATCGACTGCGCTTTCGCCCTCCACCACCACGCCATCCACCGGCACCTTTTCGCCGGGACGAACCCGCAGCAGGTCGCCGATATGGACATGCGTGAGCGGGACATCCTCTTCCGCGCCGTCGTCACGGATCCGGCGCGCCGTCTTTGGCGCCAGGATCAGCAGCGACTTGATGGCCGCCGATGTCTGGGAGCGCGCCTTCAGCTCGAGGATTTGTCCGAGCAGCGTCAGGGAAATGATGACGGCGGCAGCCTCGTAGTAGACGCCGATCCGCCCATGCTCCATGAATGCCGCAGGAAACAGTCCGGGCGCAATCGTGGCAACCAGGCTGTAGCCATACGCGGCCCCTACCCCGGACCCGATCAGGGTCCACATGTTGGGACTGCGCCGCGCGATCGACTGGGCCCAGCGTTCAAGGAAGGGCCGGCCCGCCCACAATACGACCGGAGTGCTCAGCGCCAGCTCTATCCAGTTCTGGTAAGGCAGCCCTCCATGAAAAAAGCGGTGCGACGCCATGGCCAATGTCATCACGATGGCCGACAGCGGCAGCGTCCACCAGAACCGCCGGCGAAAATCCGTGAGCTCGGGATTGTCTTCCTCTTCCAGCGAGGGCAGCACCGGTTCGAGTGCCATCCCGCAGATCGGGCAATCGCCGGGAGCGGGTTGCCGGATCTGGGGATGCATCGGGCACGTATAGACGGTGCCCGTTGGGGCCTCCCGTGCGGGCTGCAGCGCTTTCGGCGCCACATAGGCCTGGGGATTGGCGCGAAACTTCTCCATGCAGGCAGCGCTGCAAAAGTAGTATTCGCCGCCTTCGTATTCGACTTTTTTCTGCGGGTCGGCAGCCACCTTCATGCCGAATACCGGGTCGACGAACGGCTTCCCGGCTTCCTGCACTGCTTCGGCTCCATGCGCGGAAGCGGCGTGGCCATGGTGATGCGCATGCTCATGCTGACCATGGTTGTTATTGTTCATGCGCCAGTCCTTGGCTTGCATTGGTTAAGGAGTCGCAAGTGTAGATCATCTGCCCGGCGCCTGAGATCCCATCTGCTGCCTCATCATGTCCATCTCCATCTGCATCATCTCCATGTGCCTTTGCATCATTTCCAGGGACATGGACCGCATGTGCTCGGCCATCAGGGCCCGCCGCTCTTCCGGCGTTCTCGCGCTCATCATCCTTTCGTGCATGGCTTCCATCCCGCACGCATCATCCCTGTTCATCCTCCCCATGTGCCCGCCTTGCGGCCCGCCCATGGGCATGGATCCCTGCGCAGCCATGTCGCCGGAATGGTGCCGGCCATGCGGCCCCTGCGAATAGCCTGCACAGCCGGTCAGGCTTGATGCAGCCAGCGCGATTGCGCCTAGGAATGAGGCGGGACGTGCCGGTTTCATGATGGGTCTCCTTGGATGAATTTAGAAAACGGCAAGAACCGGACTTGTCCGGCAATGTCCGGCAGGAAAATCCTATTGGGGATCGATGCTAGAAGATGACCTGCGGAAAATGAATGACCCAGATCAAAAATTGCCGGACAAGTTTGAAAAGGCGCGCCATCGATCTCGGCGAGACCGCGGCGCCCGCAATCAATGAGCGACCGTGCCGGCCGTCTGGCCCATGCCCTGCGCCTGGGCGCCGGAGGCCATGCGCCGGCATTCATCCGCGCAATTCCGGCAGGCCTGGGCACATTCCTGGCAATGCGTCATGGGATGCTTGGCACACTCTTCGGCGCAGGCGTCGCAGACTTCCGCGCATGCGTGGCACAGCAGATCGACGAATTCACTGCCGCGCGCCATGTAGGATGCCGCCATGCGGCACATCTGCGCGCAATCGATGTCAAGCGCGATGCAGTGCGCCATTGCCTTCGGGTCCGGCTCCTTCAGGCAGGAGGCGGCGCAGTAGTCGCAGGCGTCCGCGCAGTCGTTGCAGGCTTCGATACAGGATTCAAACTGTTGTTCTGCCATGGTGTTCTCCAAGATTCGCAAAAATTGAACATGGTCGATCGTCCTCCCTTGCGTATCCGGCGCCTGGCGGGCGCTTCTCGTCGTGTCTGGGATAAGAGCGGATTGCCCCTGATTTGTTCAAGGCGATCCGGCAGAAATCCCGGCCTTTCAGGCAGGACTGGCACGGCCCTGCCCGCTGCGCGCACTATTGCCTCACCTCGATGGTGGTGACGATCAGCTGGCTCCCCGCCTTGTCCGCAGTAAAGCCTATCCTGCCGCTCTGCTTCACTGCCCGGGCATCAATGATGTCAGTTGTAATGCCTGTAGACGGAATGGCGGCCGTCCGGCTGCACCAGCAGCACGTCATACGGATCCTTGCGCGGGCCGTCCATGCCCGGCGAGCCGAGCGGCATGTCGGGAACGGCCAGGCCCTTCGCCTTGGGTCGCTCGGCGAGCAGGCGCTTGATGTCGCTGGCCGGCACATGGCCTTCGATCGCATAGCCCTGCACCATCGCGGTATGGCAGGAACCGAGCGACTGCGGCATGCCATATTTCTTGCGGTAGTCTTCAGGGTTGGCGACGTCATGGGCCTTGACGGTAAAGCCGTTGTCCCGCAAATGCTTCACCCAGCCTTCGCAGCAGCCGCAAGTTGCGCTCTTGTAGACGTCGACCACTGGAGCAGCCTCAGCGGCGCCAAGATGCAAGCCGATGGCACCGGCAGCGACCGCCTGCAGAAAAATACGTCGTTTCATGATTCATCCTTTCCTGGTCTTGATGGCTCTATTCTGTCCTGGGCTTTGCCCGCTCTCCATGGGAGCGACAAGAGTGTTGAATGATAGCCGTCATGGCGGACGACTTGCACCCGTCGCGTTCAGCATTCGCCAGCTTGCAAGCAGCAGGCAAGGATCGTCCGCCCGCGGAACGGCTGCGTGCCGGTGCCTCGCCCTGCCATTCACAGGCCCTCCCTGTCGTCCCGTGCAGCTTCTGACCTGCGCTCGTTCAATGATGGTGACTGTGAACATGCCCTTCCACCGCGTCCCTACCATGGTCGGAAAGCTGGGCGTCGAACCATTCATGGATGGCGGCGGCGAGCTGCCGGTCTTTCGTCTTGTACTCGAGTTCCGCGCCGCCCTTCACGTCGCGATAGTCGATGGCGAGCTGGCCCGGTTTGGCGGCCCGGAGCCGAGACAGCCCCGGCATGCCCGCGCCGTGGATATGTGCGGGCCCCGAAAAGTCGCCCTGCAGGAATCTGGCTTGAATGTCGCGAAGATGGTCGCGTATGAGATTGACTTGCGTCGCATCGGTTCCGTTCTTCGCCACCACGCGCTGGATGCCGCCGGTAGCGGTCTTGGTGAAGACGTGCGTGGTTGACGCGAGGTCAAACGGCATGACCGCTGCCCCGCGCTCGGCCACGTCTGCATGACGTTGTGCGTCGGCATGGTGAGCATGCTGCGCAAATGCGGGCGATGCGGCCAGCAGCCCGATAGCAAAATATAGGCGTTTCATTGACTTCTCCTTGAAAATCGATCGCCATTATTGGCGCACCCTGCGCATTCCCATATGATTGCAATCATATGGAAAAAATATCGACTCCGAAGCCGGCGCCTCCATTGCCTCGCGACCAGGCCACCTTGCCTCGGCTTGCCGGTGTAGCGCCGCAGATGCGTACACTCCGGGCCGGGACTGCCTTGTTTCGGCAAGGCGATCAACCCTTCGCGGTGTTCCGGCTGATGTCGGGTCAGATGCGGCTTCTGCGCGTGACGCCAAACGGTGCTCAAGTGCCGATGCATACCGTCGGTCCGGGTGAGCTGTTCGCCGAGGCATCCCTGTTCTCCCCGCGCTACCACTGTAATGCCGTGGCGACGAAGGACAGTACCGTCCTGGTCTATCCGAAGGGCGAAATCGTCCGCCAGCTCAAGGCAGATCCGGAAGAAATGTGGAAGTTTGCCGCGGAACTGGCGCATCGCGTTCAAGGCCTCCGCACCCGATTGGAAGTCCGCCAGATTCGGTCTGCGCCGGAGCGCGTGCTGCAGGCCTTGTGCCTGCGCTGCGAGGCGTCCGGGCGCTGGAAGCAAGACGGCACCTTGAAGCAATTTGCCGAAGAACTCGGACTCACCCATGAAGCACTTTATCGGGCCCTGACCAGGCTTGAGCAGGACGGGCGCATTACAAGAAGGACCGGGGAAATCTGGCTCGAAGCAGACAAGCGCCCACGATGAAACGGCTACATGGCCTGATGCTTGTGCACCGCGCAGGCGACGGGGACGAGCGCGGCATGATCGTACTATTGCACTTGCTGCATTCAGCATGTGCTAGAAGGATGGCCGCATGACGCGAAGCACAGGCCTGCCGCCGACTTCTTTCAAGGGAAAAAAGACTTCGTGGGTTGCCGGGTCCACTGCCACGGTGTGCGCATTCGCGCCAACCTGCTGGTCCCCGAGCCTGATCACTCCCTGTCTGGTCACCCTGAACACCGACACCGTGCCTGCCTCGCCGGCCACATACAGGAGGCCGAGGTTCGTGTCGTAGGCCAGCACGTCCGGGGCCTTGCCGACGGCGAATTGCGCCACGACATGCTTGCTGCGCAGGTCCATCACCAGCAATCGGTCGTTTCCTTCGCAGGCGATAAACGCAAGGCGTAGCTCCGGCTCGATGAGCAGGCCATGGTTTCCCTCTGCACCCGGGACAGGAAGTCTCTGTATCACCGTATCGTTTTGTGGGTCGATTTCAGCCAGCTCGTTCGTCCCCTGCACATTCGCGAAGATGTGCTTCGAAACGGAATCGTACTGGGTGTTGCCAACCGTGCCTCCGAGCGGAATGGTGGCGATGCGCTTGTTGGTCTGCGTGTCGATGACGGTTTCACTCTTTCCTGTCTCATCAGAGACATAGAGCTTGTGGCCTTCCGGCGCATAGGCCAAACCATCCGGATACCTGCCGCCCGGAATGCGCGCGGTCACCTTTAATGTATTGGCATCCAGGGCAACCACCTCGTGTGTCCTGGTGGCGCTTGCATAGACCCGGCCAAGCTCCGGAACCGCCAGAACGCCATGCACCTGGCCAATGTTCTGGACCGACGCAAGGACCGCCTTCGTCTGCGTATCGATCGCGACGACACTGCTGTCGCCCAAATGCGCGATGTACAGGCGTCCCGCGTCCTTATCCAGGCTCATGTAGTCCCAGCGAGTTGGCCTTCCGGGCAACGGGTAGTCGGCCACGTGGCGCAGGATGGGGCTTGCCGGGCGGCCTGCTTCTGCCCGATCCTCGGCCATGCCGCCTGTCGCACTCAGCAATCCCAGGGCGAGCGCGGCAATACAGCGGCCAGCCCATTTCATCGCATCTCCGGTGGCCAATTGTGCGTCTCAGCCTGACACTGCCGGCACCATGCATACAGCGCGTCATACATGACCATCCCGTGCCGCAGCATTTCCTGGTCATCCGAACAGATGGCGGACAGACCAAGGGAAAGCGCAAACAGGCCCGACGACTGCGGCGTGAGGTCCAGCCGGGAAGTGTCGGCGCCCCGCACGATTTCGGCCAGCTGCTGCAGCGCCGGGTCAGACAGGTCGTATTTGTTCAGGAAGGCGTCGAAGCTGCAGAGGTCTCCGACATGGGACATCTCTACGCCTGGGATGTCGTAGGGGACGGCGCCGGCTTTTTCCGCAACGGCCAGCACCTCCTTCGCAGGGACATACAGGAACTCGGGTTCCTTGTCGATGAAGCGGGCGATGAGCCAGGGACAGGCAATGCGGTCGATTTTCGGGCGCTCTCGGGTAATCCATTTCATGACGACACCTCCAGGAAAGTGAACTCGATCGTTGCTTGTGCGGACTTGGCCTGTCCCGCGTCTAGCCGCGCCGCCAGTCATCCAGAAACATCAACCGGGCTTCTAAATGGGCTGTATGGTGGTATGTCAGTTGTGCATAAGCGGATACAAAATCAAGCCGGCAACTGCGGCCGCGATGATGACCACGGGTTCCTGGAGTTTTTTGAATCGCCAGAGCAAAGCCGCCACGACGATGGCGATGACAGCTGTCGGAATATCGACGATGGAACGCCGCGCCAGCACTATCACGGAGCCGGTAATGGCACCGATGGCCGCTGCAGTGATGCCGTCCACAAACGCAACCACCCCGGGCAACTTGCCGTATTTCTTGAAGTACGGTGCCGGGATGATGGTGAACAGGTAGCAGGGGATGAATGTGGCGAGCGCTGCGACGGTCGCCCCTGCCAGGCCGGCAATCAGGTAGCCGATGAATCCGACCGTGATCACCACTGGTCCGGGCGTAATCATGGCGACCGCCACGGCATCGACAAACTGCTTTTCATTGAGCCAGTGGTGCTCCTGCACCACTCCGCTATACAGGAACGGCACAATGGCCAGGCCGGAACCGAACACGAAGGCACCGGCCTTGCCGAAGAACAGCCCGATTTGCGTCAGCAGCGAGGCATCGGCTGTCCCGAACCACGCACCCGCGAACGGCATTTGAGCAAGCGCGGCGCCATGGACGCTGCTGCGTGTCAGCCATTTCGGCGGAGCGCGCAGCAACCAGACGACGACGCCGGACGCGATGAAAAGCCAGGCTACTTCCGACTCGGTCACCACCGTGACGACCAGCAGCAACAGGTAAATCGCCCAAAGCAGCTTGTCCTTGCCGATGCTTTTCTGTGTCAGCTTTTTCGCGCTGATCGCGATAATGCCGATCACGGCTGCACCGACGCCGTAAAACACCGCTTGCATCCAGGACAGGCCGCCGAACCGGGCATACGCCCAGCCGAGCGCCACTACCATGAGGAATGAGGGGAGGACGAAGGCGAGGCCGGCGAGCGTCCCGCCGAGAATACGGTAGTGGACGAAGCCGAGATAGATGCCGAGCTGGGCCGCCAGGGGGCCGGGCGCCATTTGCGCGAGAGCCAGACCTTCCTTGTAGTCGCTGTCGGTAATCCACTTCCTGTCTTCCACAAGGTCGCGATGCATGTAGCCCACCAGCGCGACCGGGCCGCCAAAACCCAGCGCACCGAGGCGCAGCATGTACAGCACCATCTGCCAGAGGGTGTACCGCGGAGCCTGGTGAACATCAGTCATGTTGTCGTCTCCTTGCTGTAATGGCGGTGAAGCGAATCGAGCACATGGCTGAACTCCCTGAGCAGGTCATCGTCGTCGCGCAGGCGTTCCCGCGCGCCAGACAGAATGGCTTCGAACCCGGTGGCTTCGGGATGAGCAGTCCCGCCGACATCGAGAAAATGTACGAGCGACGCGATTTGCGACAAGCCACGGTCGTTCTCCAGGCCGAAGCTTTCGAGCAGCACTTCGAACGTGACCTTGTCCCCGACATGGGTGAATGCCGCGTCGTCAAAGTCGAAGCCCAGCGCGTCCGGCGGGCAATGGGCCGGGCTGTCGAGCCAGAGAAACCTCGCCTCGCGGTCGATGAAACGCTTGATCAGCCATGCACTCGCCACCCGGTCGACCCAGAGGTGCCGCCGTGTCGCCCAGGTACGCCCCTGGTAGCGGGCCCGATCCAGGCGTGGAATGGGCCGCATCTCGGCATGCGGTTCATCCGGAGACAGAAACGTGTCGGCGATCTCCTGGAAATCAGCCCAGGCTGCCTGTGCGGCAAGCGATGCGTCGTTAGGAAAGAAATCGATGCGCTGAATGGCCTCAAGCTCCCTGCGAAGCCGCTTCACGGTCCTGGCGATCTCCGCACGTCCTTGCGCTGCCAAAGCCTTTCTGGCCTGGGCAAGGCGGGCGGCAAGTTCGGCATAGTCTTCTGCCCGGTTAAACAGGGCATGGAAGGCCGCCTCGTCGTCGGCAGACCTCGTACTGAGATTCATCAGCCACGCCTGGCCGCCTTCAGCATTGGTTTGACTGGCGAGTTCGGCGAGTGCCACGGCACGCTCGTTTCCTTCTGGAAGCAGATAGACGCCGTCGCGCAAGGTCGCGCATCCCAACGCTTTGATCCCGCGCCATAGCCGCATTCGCGCCGTGGTGCTGGCTGTAGGCAATGTCGCGACCAGCAGCAGCCATGTTGTTGTATTTACACTCATGTAGATAACTCTACTACACATAATGAAAACAACAAGGGAAATGCTGAAAATGAAAAGAAACAGCGGAGCGCCCCTGCAAGGTCCAAGGAATTGCTCCCATGCCCTGCCGCGCCGCCTGCCGCATCGCGCCATGCCAGGCAGGCTTTTTATGTTTTATGGGCACTAATTTGAACCCTGATGGAACCGGTACAGCTGGGTGCGCGGGAAACTGAGCCGGCACATCGATGCCAATCACCCCGTTCGTTATTGCTATGCTCGCACCCGCGGCATGGCATCCTGAAGTTTTGGCCGCGGGTCACTCTGCATGCTTGATTACCTCATCAACCTCATCAGCCGTATCGGGTACTTCGGGTATCTGATCATCTTTGCCGGCGCTGCGCTCGAGTCGGCGGCCTTCCTGGGCCTCCTGGTACCGGGAGAAAGCCTGGTATTGGTGACCGGCTTTCTCGCTTCACAGGGCGTCCTGGACCTGGACCTTGCCATCTGGGCGGTGGCAGTCGGCGCGGTGATCGGGGACAGCATCGGATATGAAATGGGGCGGCACTTTGGCCGGCCAGCCTTGCTCCGCTACGGCAGTCGTTTCGGCCTGAACCAAGCACGGATCGACAAGGCGGATGCCTTCTTCAAGCGCCATGGCGGCAAGTCGGTCCTTCTTGGCCGCTTTGTCGGCTTCGCGCGCGCGATCGTCCCTTTCCTCGCCGGCTCGACACGCATGAATTACCGGATCTTCCTGGCCTATAACGCGCTGGGCGGCGTACTGTGGTCGTCGGCCACCGTGTTGCTCGGCTACTTCCTGGGCGAGAGCTGGCGCTTCGCTCAACACTGGATCGGCGAGGCAAGTGCCATCGTTGGCGGCATCGCTCTCTTTGGCTTCTGCCTTGTCTGGCTTTACCGGGTGGCGACACGCAACGAACAGGAGTTGCGGCAGAGGTGGTATCGGCTCCTGACACAGCCCCGCGTGGTCCGGTATCGCCAGCGGTATGCGCCACAAATCGCATTTGTCCGGGCGCGCCTGTCACCGAGCGGCTACCTCGGCTTGCATCTGACCCTGGGTGCGCTGGTCCTGGTTGGCGCAAGCTGGCTCTTTGGCGGTATCGCCGAGGATATGCTGACCGGCGACCCGCTCACCATCGTGGATGTACAGGTGACGAACTGGTTTCACGAGCGGGCAACGCCGTCGGTAACCCAATTCATGCTGGCAGTCAGTCATCTCAACGGACCGGTCGCCATTCCCATATACCTTCTGGTTGCGACCTTGTACTTCATCTGGAAACGAAGCTGGTACTGGTTCACGTGCCTGCTGGTCACGGTTCCCAGTGGCGCACTGTTGAATGTGCTGATGAAGTATGCCTTTCAGCGCGCCCGCCCAAGCTTTGAACATCCGATCCTCACGCTCAACTCGTACAGTTTCCCCAGCGGCCATGCTTCGGGCAGCACTCTCTTTTTCGGCCTGCTGGCAGCGTACCTGGTATCGCAGACAAGCTCATGGCGGTGGCGGGTGGCGATTGTCCTGTCCACCTTTGCGCTGGTCGCACTCGTGTCGCTCAGTCGCATGTACCTGGGCGTGCATTATCTGAGCGACGTCCTCGCCGGCATGGCGGAGGCAGTCGCCTGGCTCGCGCTCTGTCTGGTCGGCGTACACACATACTGGAAGTACCGGGCCGCTACCAAGGCCCTTCAATCCCAATAACGGAATATCGGCAAAAGGCGGGAAGTCCATGGCAGAAGAACGATTTGCGACATTGCGGCAGATTCCCGCGTCGGTCTGGGTTCTCGGTTGCGTGAGCATGCTCATGGATATTTCCTCGGAAATGATCCACAGCCTGCTTCCCATGTTTCTCGTCTCCGGGCTGGGAGCAAGTGTCGCCACGGTGGGATTCATCGAGGGGCTGGCGGAGGCCACGGCGCTGATCGTGAAGGTCTTTTCCGGTGTCCTCAGCGACTACCTGGGCCAGCGGAAATGGCTTGCGGTCGCGGGCTATGCACTTGGCGCGCTGAGCAAGCCGTTCTTCGCGATCGCCACATCGGCGAATGTGGTCCTGACGGCACGGGTGTTCGACCGCATCGGGAAAGGCATCCGCGGCGCTCCCCGCGACGCCCTGGTCGCGGATATCACGCCTCCCGAATATCGAGGCGCGGCATTCGGCTTGCGCCAGTCGCTGGACACCGCGGGTGCGTTTCTTGGCCCCCTGGTCGGCGCAGGACTGATGCTTTTGTGGGCCAACGACTTTCGCCGCATCTTCTGGATTGCCGTCATTCCCGCGGGGCTGGCCGTGCTGTTGCTGGCGGCTGGCGTGAAGGAGCCGGAGCGCGGACCTGCGTCAAGGCGGGTCAATCCTATACAGTCCGATATCCTCGAGCAGCTCACTGCCGCCTATTGGTGGATTGTCGCAATCGGCGCCTTCTTCACTTTGGCCAGGTTCAGCGAAGCCTTTCTGGTACTGAGGGCCATGCAAGGCGGCATGCAGCAAGCCCTGATACCGCTCGTCATGGTGGCGATGAACATCGTGTATATGCTGTCTGCCTACCCGTTCGGGAAACTGGCCGACTCGATGAGCCACAAAATCCTGCTCCTTATCGGACTTGGCTTGCTGATCATGGCGGACATCGTGCTGGCGCAAAGCAGTCACTGGATTCCTGTGCTCCTTAGGGTCGGCCTGTGGGGGCTGCATATGGGGATGACGCAAGGGCTGCTTGCCGTAATGGTTGCGCAAACGGCGCCTGTCGCCTTGAGGGGCACTGCGTTCGGCTTCTTCAACCTGGCCAGCGGGATTGCGATGCTGCTCGCCAGTACGATCGCCGGCGGACTCTGGGAACATTGGGGCGCATCGACCACCTTTTATGCCGGAGCGGTCTTCAGCGCCGTTGCAGCCGTTCTGATAGTCGGCAGAAGCGCCGGGTAAGGGCAGTTGCTCAAGACACGTACTTCACGCGTTTAACCGGGGGATGGCTGCGGCCGGCATTGCAATGTGCATGCCAGTCTTGCCGCTGCTCGCATTTTCATGCCATCCCGGCCTGGCCCTCGTTCAATCAGTTGTAATGCTTATAGACGGTATAGCGGCCATCCGCGCGTACCAGGAAAACATCGTAAGCGTCCTTCCGGGCGCCTTCCATTCCGGGCGAACCCATTGGCATGGACGGGACTGCCAAGCCTTTCGCCTTGGGCTTTTCTGCCAGCAGGCGTTTGATTTCCGCTGCCGGCACATGCCCTTCTATCGCATAGTTTTGAACCATCGCGGTGTGGCAAGAACCAAGTTCATTCGGCAGGCCGGCCTTTTCCCGGTAGTCCGAGGGATTCGCAACGTCATGTGCATTGACGGTGAAACCCGCTTCGCGCAGATGCTTTACCCAGCCTTCACAGCAGCCGCAGGAGGCACTCTTGTAGACCTCAATGACGGGATTCGCAGCACTCGCCACAACGCTCAAGCCGATAGTGCTGGCAACGATGGCCTGCAAAAAGATGCGCCGTTTCATGTCGTTTCCTTCTTTACGTTGATTCTGGGAGCCATTCCTTGTTTGGAGTGGACAGGGCCAGACAGCCATGACTGGATCTGGCAGGCGCTCCCGATGCGAGGGATGGCGCCTTGCAGAGTAGCAATTGCATTTCGCCTATCAAGCCGGCCTGCAAGTATGCCTGCGGAGCGGTGAACCGCCCCGCCGGCTTGCCCTCATGCCGGAACTTTCACCGTTGCTGGATAGCCCGTCGTGGCGATGGCGGACACGATTGCCTCGACATTCGCTTGCGAGTCGACGCGAACCGACTTGTTCGCCAGGTCCACGTCCACCTTGGCGGCATTGTCGATGGCTTGCACGGCTTTGGTGACACGGCCGGCACAGCCTCCGCACTTCATCCGTTCTACCTGAAGAACATACATTGCGGTACCTCCGATGATTGATGTACTTTCACTGTAGACCTTCCATTGGTGGGAAGGTCAAGGACTTTTCCGATCACGGGTAGCATTGCGTGGACTAGAGCAGTTCGGAAGCAGCGCGCAGCCGGTCCGCCGTGGAGGACATCGGATCATGTCCATCGCGCATGGTTGCTGCGCTCGCCCTCTCCGCGCCTGGAGAACCGAAAGGACTGCATGCATCAGGGTGAGAACCAGGAGCGTCCTGGAAGTGCTCGTCATGCTTTCTCCACGGTCGATTTGTCTTGCACCGCTCAGGCCTGCTGCATGCGTTCGTAAAAGACATGCATGACAATTTCTTCATGCGCAGTTCATGATTTGATGAAAAACACAGGGCAGAAAATAGCGCCCTCTTCGCGCTCTTTTTTGCCGGCATGACGTCACCCGGAACGCAGTTCAATACGCCTTGGGGAAGTAGGGTGCGGCATGCACGCCATGCATTTCCGGTGCGCATGGCGCACCCTACTTTCTTTCCCTTTCAGACTTGTGGAATCCACATTCGGGGAATCGGCCCATCCGCTAGGGAACGTAGGGTGCGCCGCGCGCACCATGCCATCCCGGCGTGCGTGGCGCGCCCTACATTCTGTATGCGTGCTCGGAAGGCAAGCATGACCATTTCTTCTTGTGGAGGTCACGAGCTAGTCACACCTCTAGCGCAAGCGCCGGCATGATTCCATGCTGGCGCGTGAACCGCTTACTGCCGCTTCTCAAGCCGGGTGACCATCAACTGCCCGTTCGGGTTCTCTGCAACGAAGTTAATCTTGTCGCCCACCTTCACCTGATCCAGCATGGCCGGGTCTTTCACGCGGAAGACCATGGTCATCGCATCCATGCCCAGGTTCTTCAGCGGGCCATGCTTGATGGTGAGTTTGCCGGCACTCTTGTCGACCTTCTTCACTTCACCCGTGGACATCGCATCGACCGAGGCGGAGCTGGCCTGGGCGGACTGGGCAAAACTGGTCGACACAGCCGTCAGGAGTACGGCGGCGGCAAATGCGGCTTTTACAATAATTTTCATCGATGTGTTTCCTTTCCTTGGAACAGCGATAACAGGGTTGATATCAGGTGCCTGGCGGAGCACTGCTCGTCAGCACGGCTGCGGCTGCCAGGACAAGCAGTAAGGCAATCGACTCCACGCGCAGGACTGCAATCACGGTGCGTAGTCCTTGCTGACCGTCTGCGGACTGCAAGACCGCCGGCAGACCGACGAACTTGTTGAAGCCACCCAGGGCGATGGCAGCAATGACGAGGCAAAGCTTCAGCAGAAGAACGTTACCGTATGGCGTCCGGACAAAATCTGCTGGACTTCCGAGCACTCGGAATGCGTTGTAAGCGCCTGTCGCAAGGATGACGACCAGCGCGCCGGCAGCCCAGTCGGACATCGACGTCAGAAACGCCGTGCGTTCAGTCGTGGGTTGCGCTTCCGCGCGTAACACGCCGGGCAGCGCCAGCCAGCCTGCGACAAACACGATACCCGCCCAAAGCGACATGGAAACGATGTGCAGCCATTCCACGACGACGGCCAGACTGAAGGGGCCGTGTTCGTAGGCATGGCCAATGGCCACCCTTGCCACGCCCAGCAATGCAAACAGGCTGCTCAAAATAATCAGACACCATCGTTCGCTGCAGGCCCTGCACAGGACCAGCTGTGCAGCGATCGCGAGCGCGAGAATCCCCAGCGCAGCGATGCCCGCATGACCATAGTGGGTAGAGACGAGCATGTCGCGGAATGCAGGCCAAGCGTCGAGCCATGGGACATCCCCCATCAGCGCAGACTCGGTCCACAGTGACAGCACAATCGCCGCCATGCAGGCCGCCAGTCCGATGGTCGTCGCTCGCGACAGTCGTTGGGCGACGGCTGATTGCCACCGTGCTGTGCGCTTTATCAGCCAGAAGCGGCAAGCCAGCACGCCGGCTATCCACGCCAGGCTGATATTGACGAGCGCCGTCGAGGCCGCTTGGGGGAAGGTCGATTCCATTCCTTACTTCACGGAGAAGGCGTACTCACCCTTGCGGCGGTGGCCGTCGTGTCCGACCACCACGAACTGGACCGTGTACTTGCCCGGCGCCAGTGGCGGCAGCGCCAGCTTCATGACCGACGGATCGGTCGAGTCGAGCGTCGCCTTCCCGGTGGTCACGGGCTTGCCATTGCCATCCACCACCCTGGCGGTGCTGAAGGCAGCTTCCAGCTTCTCATTGAAGCGGAGCGTCACTTCCTTCGGCGCGGCGACCTCCGCATCTTTTGCGGGCTCGGCGCTTTGCAGGCTCGCGTGTGCCCATGCTGCAGTGGTGCCCGCTGCGGCAGCCGCAGCGAACAGCATGGATAGGGCAAATTTGCGTGACGCTTTCATGTGGGTTCCTGTCAGAGGCATTAGTGATTGTGACCCTGCGGCTTGCGGACCTTGAGTTCAAGGCCGGGTTTGCCGCTGTCGACGGCGGGAGCCTTCGGAGCGGCCGGTACCTCGCCTGTCCATTCGTAGGCAACGGTCCCTTTCGGATGCTGATACCAGCCCGGATCGCGGTAGTCGTTGCGCGGCAGGCCATCACGCACCTTGACGACCATGACCATGCCACCCATTTCTATGTTTCCGAACGGCCCTTGCCCATCCATCATCGGCAAGGTGTTGTCCGGAATCGGCATTTGCATGCTGCCCATGTCGCCCATGCCCTTGTCGCCCATCGCCATGTATTCCGGTACCAGCTTGTTGATCTTCTTGACGATGTCATCCTGCTTCACGCCTATCATGGTGGGGACGGCATGTCCCATGGGCCCCATGGTGTGATGCGACTTGTGGCAGTGGAATGCCCAGTCGCCGGCGACATCGGCGATGAACTCGACGTTGCGCATCTGGCCCACACCGATGTCCACCACCGTTTCGGGCCAGCGCGCGCTCTTCGGCACCCAGCCGCCATCGGTACCCGTGACCTCCATCGAGAAGCCGTGCAGGTGCATCGGGTGGTTCGTCATCGTCAGATTGCCGATGCGCATGCGCACGCGGTCGCCAGTGGCGGCAACGATAGGCGCGATGCCGGGGAAGGTGCGGGTATTCACTGCCCAGATGTTGAACTCGGTCATGGTGTTGACCCGCGGGGTGTAGGTGCCCGGGTCGATGTCGTAGGAACTGAGCAGCATCACGTAATCGCGGTCGACCGAATGATCGGCCTGATTGCGCGGATGCGTGACCCAGAACCCCATCATGCCCATTGCCATTTGCGTCATCTCGTCCGCGTGCGGGTGATACATGAAGGTACCGGCGCGCTGCGCGACAAATTCATAGACAAAGGTTTTGCCCGGCGGGATGGCGGGCTGCGTCAGTCCGGTGACGCCATCCATGCCGCTCGGCAGGCGCTGGCCGTGCCAGTGCACGCTGGTGGCTTCCGGCAAGCGGTTCGTCACGAAAATCCGCACGCGGTCGCCTTCGACGACTTCGATGGTCGGCCCCGGCGACTGGCCGTTGTAGCCCCACAGGTTGGCTTTCATGCCGGGGGCGATTTCGCGCACGACTGGCTCGGCCACCAGGTGGAATTCCTTGACGCCATTGTTCATGCGCCAGGGCAGCGACCAGCCGTTGAGCGTGATGACCGGTCGATACGGGCGGCCATTGGGTGGCGGAGGTGGCGCCTTGGTGGCCGGGCCATCCATGGTGGCCGCTTCCGGCAGCGACGCAGCGCCGACACGGCTCACAAGACCGGCGCCGACGGCGAGCACGCCAGCATTCTTGAAGAAATCTCTGCGAGATACCATGATGCAAATCCTTTCAGCTTATTCTTTGGCGGCACCGCCGGATGCGGATGCCCGGAGCGGGGTGGGGCTGCCGCCGCTGCCATTGATGGCGGCTTGCAGGTCGGTCTCGGCAATCCAGAAGTCGCGTTGCGCTTCGATGGCCGCGTTCACGCTGCTGACCTGGTCGCGCGCATCGGCGAGCAATTCGAACACGCTGGCGAGCATGCCGTTGTAGCGCAGCAGGACCTCGTCGGAAATCTTCTTGCGCAGCGGTACGACTTCATCGCGGTAGTGCCGGGCCACGTCATAGGAAGTCCGGTAGGCCGAATACGCTTCGCGCACTTCGGACCGGGCACGTACCGCGATATCCGCCGTGCGGTGCACGGCCTGCATGTAGAGCGCCTCGGCCTTTGCCGTGCGCGCGCCGCCCCAGTCGAACAGCGGAAGCTCGAGCGAAATTTCGTAGCCGTTCTGCCGCGGCTGGCCAGTCTGGCTCTTGTTCTGGTAGCCGGCTTCGAGCACGTTGACGAAGCGGGTAGCCTTGCTCAGTCCCAGGGAACTGGCCGTCGCCTCCGCGTCCCGCCTGGCCATCAGCACATCGAGGCGCTGCTCCATGGCCTTCTGTTCGGCGTAGCCCAGCTCATTCGGCGCCTGTGGCAAATCAGGAAGACGTTCCGGCAACTTGTATTCGACCTGCTCGCCCCATACGCCGAGCAGGCGCGTCAGCTGTTCGCGCGCGGCCACGGCGTTGTGGCGAGCACGGGCCAGTTGCGCCGTCGCGTCGGCATAGAAGGCTTGTTCGCGGGCCTGGTCCAGCTTGCTCCAGTTGCCCACCCGGGCCAGCCGGCGCGCCAGTTCGGCGCTGGCTTCGGCGGCGTCCTTGACCTGCTCCATGTATTGCGCCGTCTGTGCGGCGGCGACCGCGTTGAAATAGGCGCGGCGGGTGTCGGCAGCGAGCTGCACGGCTTGCGCCGCGGCGGCGAGTTTGGCCTGCTCGAAGCGGCGCTGCTCGATGCCGCTGCGCCAGGGGACGGTCAGGAGGTTCACCAGGTCGAACATCACGCTGCGGTCGATTTCGATTTCGCCCCCGCCCTGCAGGCGGCCAAAGGAGAAACCGGGGTTGCGCATTCTGCCGGCCTGCACCAGCTCAGCCTCGGCAATGCCCAGTTCAGCGAACGCGGATTGCAATCCCCGGTTGTTCAACAGCGCGATTTGCACGGCTGAATCCGGTGTGAGCGGCTTCGTGAGCAACTGCCTTGCCTGGGACCGGGCAGTGGCATCCGCATCGGTGGCGGGCTTCTGCACGCCTTGCCCGGTTCTTTCCCTGGTCAGCGCCGACACGGTGTCGAAGCCGCCGTCCCTGGAAAATGTTGCACATCCCGCCAGGGTAAGTGTGGCCAGCGCGACGGCAACTGCCATTGCGGAGCGTGAACACTTTTTAATTGTCATCGCAGTCTCGCTTAGTGATGATGGTGGCCGTGGCCGGCCGGTTCCCGTTCCACTGCCGGAGCCGCGCCAGCCTGGACGGGTGCAGGGGACATCATGTGATGCGCATGGCTTGGCATGGCGTTCATGGAGCCCTCCATACCTGCCCCATGCCCGGCATGTCCGGCGGAGTCTCCTTGTTGGCTGCCCTGCTGCCCGTCTTGCGGAACCAGCGCGGCATTGGCGGCGCGCCATCCCTGGTCCGGCGGAGCGCCCTCGTCATCGGCGGCAAGGTAAGCCTTGAACGCAGACTCGTACTGGAATTGCGTTGCGGGAGAATTCGGATCGGCGGGATTCCAGCCGGCTTGTTTTTCTTGTGCGATCGCGGCAAGCGGCAGTATGGCAGCCGCCGTCATGGCAAGTAATTTCTGTATTGACATCGTATTCCTCGAATTCTGATGCGAGCGCAGGGATGCGCGCGATGGACCAAAGCGCTCAAGACGCAGGCAGATCCTGGCGTTTGCGCTTAGCTGTGATCAGGCGGAACGACGCCGTGGAGGGCGGTCAATGCCCGGCGGAACAAAACCGAGGACAAGAACAGGAGATGCGACGATGACGGATTGCGAGGGGGGAATTGCAGGATTCCAGACTGCAAAGGGAGGCGGAGCAACCGCGCCGAAGCAGCATGCAGCACAGGCGCTGCACGACGAGTGCTTGTGGTCTTGGTGCTCGTAAGAAGTTCTATCGGACCCGTGGTGGCCGTCCATGGCAGCAGTTCCGTGCGCATCATGTCCACCCTGAGCCAATGACCGGGTATGGTCGGAATGGTCATGCTCCGCGATGGAAGCCAAGGCATCGTGATGAGCCGTCCCGCATGACGCAGTGGCAACAGCAGCCATGCCCTGGATGGGCAGGGCAAGGATCAGCAGCCAAAAAATTAACGTCTTGAGAATGCGACTCATGATTTTTAGTCTAGCACACGGCCATGCTTGCAGACGGGACACTTATGAAGTGTAAAGCCTCCCACAACGGGAAGGTCAAGCAAAACCTGGCGGCACTTGTGAAACAGAATCGGAAACAGTCGTTCGAGTCGAAACTCTTTCGCTGGTTCTGCCGGCTCCAGCCGGAGTAAAAAGCGCGAATCCGGACTTCAGGGGCAGCGGCGCGGGCCGGCAGAAGCTTTCACGCAGCCTGCTCCAGCTTGCCCCGGGCTTCAGGCGGAACCTCGGCACCCGCCGGCAGGAACTGGCCGTAACCGCGTGCATGACCAAAGTCCGGCGCAAACCGGCCGTCGCGGAAAGCGACCCGGCCGCTGATCAGCACGGCGTCGACCGCACCATCGCTGCGGTTGACCATGCGCATGAGGCCATCCAGCTCTTCCATCGGCGCTTCGTGATACGCCTCCAGGCGCGCATCCAGGGCCTCGGGATTTACCACCACCACGTCGGCGCGATCCCCCAGGCGCAAATGGCCGGCATCCACACCAAACCAGTCGGCCAGCTCTCCCGTCACGCGCCAGACCGCCTTTTCGATGGGCATCAGCGGCCGGCCCTCGCGCTCGGCATCGCGCACGAGCTTCAGGAAGCGCAGGGGGAAGCTGTAGTAAGCCATGTTGCGGATGTGCGCGCCGGAATCAGCGAAGCTGACGAGGATGGCCGGCTCCTGCATGATGCGCTTGACCGCTTCCGGCCGGTCGTTGGCGATCACCGTATGCCAGCGCAGTAGGCGGCCGTGCGCCACCACCAGGTCGAGGAAGGCATCGACCGGATGGATGCCGCGCGCGTCGGCCACCTGGCCGAAGGTCTGGCCGACCAGCGCGGCATCCGGGCAACCGACGATGCGCGCATCGTGGAAATCGCGGTGCCAGACGCGCGGCGACCAGCGCTTTTCATAGTCGCGGCGGAACTTGCGCCGGTAGGCTTCATCCTGGAACAGCGCGTTGCGCGCAATTTCCTCGGTCAGGTGCAGCGCCATCTGGCCGGCGCCGAATTCCTCGAAAATCACGAGGTCGATGCCGTCGGCATACACCTCGAACGGCGTCGGCAACGCTTGCCAGCGGAAATCGGCATCGAAAACCTTGTTGGCGAAATGCGCGAGCTTGCCGACGACGCGATGCAGCCAGCGGTCGGCCTTGGGATCCATCAGGGTGATCAGCGTGGTCTTGAGCGGCTTGCGCAGGAACAGGCCACAGCTGGCAAACAGGAACAGCAGCGCATTGACCTTGGTGACGACATTCGGCGCGCCCTGGTGAATGCGGCCGCGCCGGCGCAGGATGCGGTTCAAGCGCCGGTATTCCTTCCAGCTCGCATACGTGGAAGGCAGGGACCGCGAGCGGAAGCGGTCGCCATCCAGCTTGTCCCAGGGCAGGGTCATGGTGGACAGGCCCAGCAGGCCCGCATCCAGGCCTTCTTCCAGGATCGCTTCCATGCGCCGCATTTCCTCTTCCGTCGGGTGCACGTTCGGGTCGACGGCGCGTGCCAGGCCCAGCACTTTCACCCGCAGGTCGGAGTGGCCGAGGAAAGAGGTGACATTCGGCCCGAGCGGATGACGCTCGAGGAAGTCCACGTAATCGCGTGGCGTGGACCAGGTCTTGCGCTTCTGCAGCAAGGGCAGCACCTGGGCGCGCGGCACCGATTCGACGCGGGTAAACAGGTCGGAACAGTCTTCCGGCTCGGACAGGATCATGCTGATCGAGCAGGAGCCGACGGTGACGGTGGTCACCCCGTGGCGCACCGATTCCTTCAGGGCGGGCGCAACGAGCAGTTCGGCATCGTAATGCGTGTGGGTGTCGAGGAAGCCGGGCATGACCCAGCGGCCGGCAGCTTCGATGACTTCGGCGCCGCTGGTCTCCAATGGCGTTGCGCTGACGGCGGCAATGCGTCCATCCTTGATCCCGATATCGCGCCGCTGGCCGGGCGCCCCGCTGCCGTCGAAAAACAGGCCATCGCGGATGATGAGGTCATAACTCATGTGGTCTGCCTTTCTCCAGGTGGGATTGCAAGAACGCTAACATAGAAAGTCTTCGCTTTCTACGTTTCCTGGCAGATATGGGAAGCACATCCACAGGCACTGCGCGGCCGGTTTACAAGGTCTTTTGTCTGAAGCCGTATTTCACGAATTCAAACCACGCCATGGCGGCAATGCCGGCGGCGACCGGCCACATGAGGTCGCGCCCCTGCACCGGCGCGAAATGGAATACGTTCTGCAGGGCAGGAATGTACAGCGCCGCCAGCAGCGCCACGGCAGTGCTTCCCAGCACCCACCATTGCGCCTGGTTCGGGATGCGCAGCAATTCCAGCACGCCATGCCGCATCGAGCGGTTGACGACGATCAGGCTGAGGTTGCCGAGCACCACGCAGGTAAAGGCAAGAGCCCGGGCTTCTGCGGCCTGCAGACCGGCACGCAAGCCAAGGAAATATATGGCGGCAACGACTGCCAGCAGCCCCAGTCCCTGCAGGACGGCGAACGCCAGATCACGTGCGCCGAACAGGCGCTCGGCTATGCTGCGCGGCGGCCGCTGCATGATGCCGCTCTCGGCATGCTCCGTCTCGAACACCACCGCGCAGGCAGGATTGATGATCATTTCCAGGAACACGATATGAATCGGCGCGAACGCCAGCGGCGCACCCAGCAGCAGAGGCAGCAGCGCCATGCCGGCGATCGGCAGGTGCACCGCGACGATATAGGTCAGCGCCTTGCGCAGGTTGTCGTAGATCCTGCGACCGAGTCCGATGGCATGCACGATCGATGCGAAGTCGTCATTCAGCAGCACCAGCGAGGAAGCTTCGCGCGCGACATCGGTGCCGCGCTCGCCCATGCTGATGCCGATATGCGCCGCCTTGAGCGCCGGTGCGTCGTTGACGCCGTCGCCGGTCATCGCCACCACCTCGCCATTCGACTTGAAGGCAGTCACCAGCCGCAGTTTCTGCTCCGGGCGGATGCGCGCGAATACCTGCACCTCGCGCACGGCTTGTGCCAGGGCAGCGGCGTCGAGTGACTCCAGTTCCGCCCCGGTCATGACGCGGTGTGACGGAATGCCGGCTTCCTTGGCAATCGCCTGGGCGGTTGCCGGATAGTCGCCGGTAATCATGACCACGCGAATGCCCGCCTGGTGGCATTCCCGCACCGCTGCCGGCACTGGCGGGCGAAGCGGGTCGGCCAGTGCAATCAGCCCGAGCCAGGTAAAGGCGAAGGCATCCGGCTGCGAAGGCCAGGGCTTGCCGGTGCACGATGCCCGGGCCACGCCGAGCACGCGCATGCCTTGCGCCGCCAGTTGCCGCACCTGCTCCAGCACTTCTTTCGTTTTCTCCGGGCCAAGCCGACACAGGCGTGCAATCGTTTCCGGCGCGCCCTTGGTCGCCACCCGGCAGCCATCCGTCCCCTCCCACACATGGGTCATTGCCAGGAAATCGCGCGTCAGCGGATATTCATGTACCAGCGACCAGCCGCGATGTGCCTTTCCGGCGTCCGGGGACAGGCTGTCCAGGCTGCGGTGGATGGCCTTTTCCATCGGATCGAAAGGCATGATCTCGCTTGCCAGCACGCTGCATTCGAGCAGCCGGCGCACCTCGTCCGGAAGCGTGTCGGGGTGCGCGCCTTCGATCGCGAATTCCCGGCCATCGATGACGGCTGCCTTGACCGACATGCGGTTCTGCGTCAGCGTCCCGGTCTTGTCCACGCACAGGACCGTGGCCGAACCCAGGGCTTCGATCACCGGCGTATGCCGGGTCAGCACCCGGCTTCGGGAAATGCGCCAGGCGCCGAGCGCCATGAAGACCGTCAGGATCACGGTGAATTCTTCCGGCAACACCGACATCGCCAGGGTGATCCCGGCCAGCAATCCGTTCATCCAGTCGGCGCGGGCGATGCCGTACAGGGTGAACACCAGCAGCGAGACGGCACTGCCGAGCAGGGCAAAGCGCTTGACCAGCATGCCGATCTCGCGCTGCAAGGGGCTCTTTTCCGTCGGCAGTGCCTGCAGGGATTTTCCTATCTTGCCGAGTTCGGTCTGCGCGCCGACGGCGGTCACGCGCGCCAGCCCGCCGCCCTGCACGACCATGGTGCCCGAGTACACGCGGCTGCCTGCGTCGCCCGAATCTGTCTGTTCCGGGCCGGGCGCCTTGTCCGGCGCCTGCTTGGCCACCGCCACCGATTCCCCGGTCAGTAGCGATTCATCCACCAGCAAGTCGTGGGCTTCGATCAGGGCCGCGTCGGCCGCCACCCGGTCGCCTTCCTCGATCACCAGCAGGTCGCCCCTGACGACTTCGCGGCCCGGAACACGTTCCTGCTCGCCATCGCGGATCACCAGCGCACGCGGGCTCGACAGGTCGCGCAGCGTTTCCAGCACGCGTTCGGTCCTGCGTTCCTGGACGATGGTGATTCCCATCGTGATGAATACGAAGCCGAGCAGCATCAGGGCATCGCCGGCATCCCCCAGCAACAGGTAAATCAGTCCGGCGCCGAGCAGCAGCAGGAACATCGGCTCGCACAGCACTTCCAGCACGATGTGGAGTGCGTCGCGTTTCCTTTTGGCTGGAAGCTCGTTGTAGCCTTCCTGCTTCAGGCGCCGCGCGGCTTCCTCGGCAGAACAGCCGCGCGGCGCCTGGCCGGCCTGTTTCATGATGCTCTTCGCCCCGCCGCTATCAGGCTACCCGCCCACAGGCAGCCAGGTCGAGCCTCAGCAGCATGGTCCCGGACTCGGGATCCGGCCGGACCTGGAAACCGAGCCCGCGCACCATGTTGAGCAGCGCCTTGTTGTCGCCCAGCGCTTCGCCGACCATTTCCTTCGTGCCGCGGGCGCAGCAATAATCGATCAGCTTTTTCATCAGCATCTTGCCCAGTCCCTTCCCCTTGAGGTCGGAACGGACGATGACGGCGAATTCTGCGTTGACATTATCCGGGTCGGCGATGGCGCGCGCCACGCCGATGGTCTCGGTGCCGCCGCCTTCGCGCTGGCGGGTGGCGACGAAGGCCATCTCGCGGTCGTAGTCGATCTGGGTCAGGCGCGCGAGCTGCGAAGGCTGCAATTCGCGGATGCCGATGAAGGCGCGGTAATGCACGTCTTCCAGCGTGAGCGCATGGAAGAATTCCAGGTGGGACGCGCCATCTTCCGGCCGGATCGGCCGCAGCAGCAGCGGCTTGTCCTGCCAGGTCACAAGTTCTTCCCATTCCTCCGGATAGGGCCGGATCGCAAAACGGTCGGCGCCGGTGGTGGCGGAAGCCGGCGCTGCCACCCGGATGCGCGCGTCGAGCGCGATCACGCCGCGGCTGTCGGCCAGCAGGGGATTGATGTCGAGCTCGGCGATTTCGGCAATGTCGGTGATCAGGTGCGATATCTGGATCAGGGTGCGGCAGATGCCATCGAGATCGGCCGGCGGCTGGTTGCGGTAGCCGGCGAGCAGCTTTGCCACGCGGGTGCGCGACACCAGGTCGTGCGCCAGCACCATATTCAGTGGCGGCAGGGCAATCGCATGATCGGCCATCACTTCCACCGCGACCCCGCCCTGGCCGAACAGGATCACCGGGCCGAACACGGGGTCGGTGGTGATGCCGATGATCAGTTCATGCGCCTGCGGCCGGCGCGCCATCGCCTGCACGGTGAAGCCGGTGAGACGGGCGCCGGGCTGCAGCCGGGCGAGCTGCCGGTGCATGCGAGTGCCGGCAGCGCGCACCGCTTCCTCGGATTCAAGGTCGAGCACCACGCCGCCGACATCCGATTTGTGCGTGATGTCCGGCGACAGGATCTTGAGTGCGACCGGAAAGCCGATATGGCGCGCGCATTGCACCGTCGCCTCGATGTCGTGCGCAATGCGGGTTTCCACCACCGGAACACCGTAGGCCGACAGGATCGCCTTGGCTTCCGGCTCGGACAGCATGGTGCGGCCTTCCTCCAGCGCGGCGCGCACCGTCGTCCGCGCCTTGCCGCGGTCGGGGACAAAATCGGCCGGTGCGGAAGGCGGCACCTGCATCAGCAGATTCTGGTTGCGCCGGTACTGCACCACCTGCATGAAGCCGCCGACCGCGTCTTCCGGGGTGTCGTACGCCGGGATGCCGGCGGCGGCAAAACATTGACGCGCCGGCACCACCGCATCGCCGCCCAGCCAGCAGGTGATGATGCTGCGCGAGGTATTGCGCGCGAGCGGCACGATCGCTTCGGCGATCACGGTACTCGACACGATTGCGGTGGGCGCATGGATGCACAGGATGGCATCGGCTTGCGGATCCTTGAGCAGGATTTCCAGCGCCTGCACATAGCGCTCGGCCGCCGCGTCGCCGATGATGTCGACCGGGTTGGCGCGCGACCAGATGGCGGGCAGAACTTCATCGAGTTTGTCCAGCGTTTCCTCCGACAGCTTCGCCAGGTGCCCGGTGCTGCCGATCAGGTCATCGGTCGCCATTACACCGGGCCCGCCGCCATTGGTCATGATGACCAGGCGGTCACCCGACGGAAGGCGCGAGCGCGCCAGAGTTTCCACCGCATCGAACAATTCCTCGGTCGAAAAGACCCGCAGCATGCCGGCGCGCCGGATTGCGGCATCGTACACATCGTCGGCCCCGGCCAGTGCGCCGGTGTGCGATGCCGCTGCCTTCGCGCCTTCGGGCGCACGCCCGGCCTTGACCACGATGACCGGCTTGCTGCGCGCTGCGGCACGTGCAGCCGACATGAACTTGCGCGCCTGGCGGATATCTTCGATGTACATCAGGATGGCCTGGGTCGAACCGTCGCCGGCAAGGTAATCGAGCACATCTCCGAAATCGACATCGGCGCTCTCGCCCAGGGAAATGAATTTCGAAAATCCGATGCCGCGCGACTTGGCCCAGTCGAGCACGGCCGTCATCAGTGCGCCCGATTGCGACACGAAGGCAAGCCGGCCGGGCAAGGCATCGGTATGCGCAAAGCTCGCATTCAATCCGATGCCCGGCGCCAGCAGGCCGACGCAGTTGGGGCCGAGGATGCGCAACAGGTGCGGCTTCGCTTCATTCAGCATCGCCTGCTTCAGCGTGATGCCCTGCTCGTCCCGGGTCGCCCCCAGGCCGGCGGTGATCACGACGGCCGCTTTCGTGCCGCGTGCGCCGAGTTCACGGATCAATCCGGGCACGGTCGAGGGTGGCGTGCAGATCACGGCAAGGTCCGGGGCCTGCGGCAAGTCGGCGACGCGCGCATATACCTTGTGGCTGCCGATCTGCCCGTACTTGGGATTGACCGGGAATACCGCGTCCTTGAAATTTCCTTCCGTCATATTGCGCAGCACCGTCGCACCCACGCTGTGCGGCCTTTGCGAGGCGCCGATGATGGCAACGGATGCGGGTTCGAACAGGGATTTCAGATTTCTCGTGCTCATGGGTGCGTGTATCCGTGAAAAAGTTGCGGATGAGTCGCCTCGTGCAGCATGCCTCTGACTTCGCCACATCATAGGTCATTGTGAAGGTCAATTCATGAATGAGCGGCAGAAATCTGACCGGTTCACCGGCTTGATACGGAACAAAGCACAGCAAGTTAAGGCACATACTTTCCTAGGGAACATGGACTGGAAAAAATCAGGGAAGTAAGCTTGCAGGAGGTGAAACCGGGTATCCGGACTCCGATGTCGGCGCGGCCCCGCCGCTCCGTCCGCAAGCGTTCAACAGGAAGCGTTTTCCATGTCATACAAGACCATCGTGGTACACATCGACAAGTCCAGGCAGGCTACGCAGCGCGTCGAAACGGCGGCGATGATTGCGCTGCACGAAAATGCGCATCTGATGGGCACGGCCACGACCGGGGTGTCCAAGTATTTTTACCAGACCATGGCGCTGGCGCCGGGCGACCCCGCCATCGCGCCGCATCTCGACATGCTGCAGCAGCGGGCAAAGGAAAGCCTTGTGAATTTCAAAGACATCGTGCAGCGCATCGGCGTCCCATCCTGGGAAGCGCGGCTGGTCGACGACGAACCGGCGAGCGGCCTCAGCCTGCAGGCGCGCTACGCCGACCTGACGGTGCTGGGGCAGTACGACCCGGAAGAAGCCTCGGCGGTGATGGATTCCGACCTTCCCGAATTTGTGGCGATGAACAGCGGCTGCCCGGTGCTCGTGTATCCCTACGTGGGCGCATCGACACCGGTTGGCGAGAGGGTGCTGCTGGCCTGGAATGCAAGCGCGCAGGCAATGCGCGCGGTACGTGGCGCGCTGCCGCTGCTGCGGCAGGCAAAGAGCGTGGAAGTGGCGCTGTTCATGTCCAACGCGAATCCGGATGCATATGGAGACACGCCGGGCGACGACATTGCCCTTTATCTCGCCCGCCACGGCATCAAGGCGAACGTGCAGCGGCAGATCATCCCCCGTGAGAAGCCGGACGACATCGGCGGCGACCTGCTGTCTCTGGCGGCCGACCTGAATTCCGACCTGCTGGTAATGGGCTGCTACGGCCATTCCCGCTTCCGCGAAATCCTGCTGGGCGGGGCCACCCGCACCGTGCTGTCTTCGATGACCATTCCGGCCCTGATGGCCCATTGAAAGGCAAGCAGTCGTCGTGGTTTCTGGAGTTTCATGTCATTGAATGGAGGCAGGTTTGAAGATCTTGTTTGCAGTTGACGGTTCCGCCTATACATCCAAGGCAGCGGAATTCCTGGTCAAGCATTTCGAGTGGTTCAAGGGCCCGGTGGAACTGCACCTGCTCCATGTCCGCTTGCCCATTCCGAAAGGACTGGCCCTGTCGCAGGCACAGGCGATCCTGGGGCAGGATGCGGTCGAGGCGTATTACAAGGAAGAAGCGGATGCCGCGATGGCGCCGGCGGAAAAAGTTCTACGCGCGAATAACATTCCCTTCCAGCAGATCTACAAGGTCGGCGAGGTCGCGAAAGAAATCTGTGCCTATGCGACGCAGAACCAGATGGACTTGATGGTGATGGGGTCGCACGGGCATGGCGCGCTCGCCAACGTGGTGATGGGCTCGGTTGCCACCAAGGTGCTCGCCACCACGAAAGACATTCCGGTACTGGTCGTGCGCTGACGAATCAGCGCTGCGCGGCCCTGTTCCCGGCCTGCATGCGCCCGACATGCTCGAATCGATGCACCAAGGAGAATCGGCATGGCCTACAAGACGATACTCGTGCACGTGGATGAATCGACCCATGCGCCGGGCCGCATCGAGGTTGCGGCCCGGCTGGCGCTGGAAAACGAGGCGCATCTGATTGGGGCGGCGACGAGCGGCATGTCGCGCACCCTGTACCGGGCCGCGGCGTTCAGCGTCGAAAATCCCGACATCGAATCCTGGGTGCAAATGCTGCATGACCAGGCGGAAGCCGCGCTGGATCGATTCGAGTCCATCGCCCGCCAGGCCGGCCTCGCTTCCTTCGAGCGCCGGCTGGTGGACGATGAGGCGGTCAGCGGCATCAGCCTGCAGGCGCGCTACGCCGACCTCGTGGTCCTCGGGCAGGAAGATCCGGACGAGATCGCCTATTCCACCAATCCCGGATTTCCGGGGCAGGTGATCATGGCTGCCGGCTGCCCGGCACTGGTCATTCCCTACGCAGGCAGTTTTCCTGTCATCGGCCACAAGATTCTGCTCGCGTGGAATGCAAGCATGGAGGCACGCCGCACCGTTCATTACGCCTTGCCGCTGCTGGCACGGGCGCAATCCGTGAATGTCGCGGTGTTCAATCCCTCCCCCGGCCGTAACGACCATGGCGAACAGCCGGGCGCCGACCTCGCGCTCTATCTCGCTCGTCACAACATCAAGGTCAATGTCGTGCAGCGCACGACCGACATCAATGTCGGCGCAGCGCTGCTGGCGCTGGCGGACGATTTTGACGCCGACCTGATCGCCATGGGCTGTTATGGCCATCCGCGCGTGCGCGAAGTGCTGCTGGGCGGCGCGACGCGCACCATCCTGCAATCGATGTCGCTGCCGGTTTTCATGGCGCACTGAAAAAGGCCGGGCCTCCCGCGGCGGCATCACTGCCCGGCAGCCTTGCTCCGGTCCACGCTGTACGTCCTGGTGAGATATTCGGTGATCAAGGGAATATCGTCATCCGGGATTGGTGCGTTGAATACCGTCTTCATCCGCTTGACCTGCGTTTCCCAGTAATTGCGCGTGGTGCTGGTCGGCTGGTATTCCGCATAATGCGCCGAGTGGCAGATCGTGCATTCCTGCACCACCTTCTGGTATCCCGGCAGCGAGGATGGGCGCCACTGCACCTGCTCCTGCGGCAGCACGATCTCCTTCGCCCCGGCCGGGATGGCAAAGGCCAGCACGGCGGAGAGAAGGATGGCGTTTGCTCGATAGGCCGTTTTCATGCACGCCTCTCACACCACGTTGACTTTGACCGATTCGACCACGTTGCGCATGTAGCCCGCGGGCTGCCACAGCGGCGTCAGCGGCTGCGATTCGCCGGTACGGTTGAAGGCGCGCGCGCGCAGGTCGAGCATGCCTTTTTTCTTCGGGATGACGGCGATCGACCATTCGCGGAATGAATGGCGCCCCATGTCCTTGCCTAGCTGGGCTTCGCGCCAGGTCTTGCCGCCGTCTTCGGAAAAGATGACTTCGCGGATGCCCTGGCCGGAATCGAAGGCGATGCCGCGCACGACGGTTTCGCGCAGGGCGCGGATGGTGGCGCCGGGCGCCGGGCTGGTGATGAAGGAACGGACAGTGAAGCGGCCGATCGGCACCGTCTTCGCCGGCGTGGTTCCGGGGTCGACGCAATGGCAGGCGTTGTCGGGAATGCGGTAGGCCGATTTCATCCAGTAGCCTTCGTACACGCCGTCCAGCACGCGGATATCGGTGAGGTGCTTGACCCAGTACGTGCCGTAATAGCCGGGCACCACCAGGCGCACCGGATAACCATTGAGCATCGGCAGGTCGGCATCGTTCATGCGATAGGCGATCATCACTTCGCCATCCATTGCATGATCGATGTCGAGGGCTTTCACGAAGTCCGACGGGCTGTCGAGCACCGGCCGGTCCAGGCCGTCGAAGGCCACCTGGCGCGCCCCGGCCGGGATACCCGCCATGCTGAGGACATCGCGCAATGCCACGCCGGTCCATTTCGCATTGCCCATGGCTCCGTTGGCGAGTTGCCCGCCGTTGACGCGCGGATTGAAGAAGCCGCGGCTGTTGCCGGAGCACTGGTTCACCGCCAGATACTCGAGCGGCTTGAATTGCGTCTGCAAATCCTGCAGCGACAATTCCAGCGGCCTGTCGACCAGGCCGCCGATGCGGATGCGATAGGTCTGGGGATCGACGGATAGCGGAATCGAGGCCAGGTGATAGCGCACGAAAAACGCATCATTGGGCGTGATGACGCCTTCGTTGAAGACGGCAAACGGAGTTTCGAGCTGGGGAGGGCGGGCAGTAAGTACGATCAGGGGCCGCTTTTCCGGATACGCGACGAGTTCGCGTTCGCCGTTTTCGATCGGCAGCACGATCTTCTGGGCAGCGCCGGCCACGCCCGGCATCAGACTGCTGCCCGCCGCATACAACCCTGCCTTCAGGATGGCGCGCCGCGACGGATTGAAACCCTGACTCATGCCTGCTGCTCCTCCTTTCGCGAAGATGGCAATTGCCCGGCTAGACGAGGCTGCCGGGAACTGCCTTGCGTCTGCTGGTATCGATGCCGAGCACCCCGTTCAAGGGGCAATAACCCGACAACCCAGTGGCAAGCGCAACCAGTCCGGCCGCGCCTGCGATACCGCGCAGAAGAGGACGTTTGCGGGAAAGCAGGGCGTAAGCTGGCAGCGCCAGCCCGGCCATGAGCCGCGCTGCCTTGTCAGTGCCGCCGACGTTGTGCGGAATTGCCATTGCTGCCTCCGTTCCGGTATGGCGATTGCTGCCCAAACGCAGCCAACGGCCGCCTCATGACGAGCCGCAGCTTTCTTGAGAGCATGATTGCAAAGGAAAAGGCCGAATCCAGCCCGGCCCGGAAAAAGGCGGCCTGCTATACCGCTAGACCCGTGTCCCGCGGCTTTGTTATTACGTTATGCAGGTAGCTTGAGTTGGCTCAAGCGTGGCAAGGTGCGGGAAGAAGGATATTGCCGTGCAGCTAGAGTGCGAGCCTGGCTGAAAAGGAAGATGGCCGCAGCCGTCAGCTTCCGGGGCAGCACATTGCACCCCGGCGGGGAAATCCGGGCAAAATTTACATGCGACCAGCTCAGGGCGCAGAGCGATGCGCCGGCGGATTACGTACTAGCCACCGTCAGAAGTTGTAATGGTCCAAGGCAATCCGGGCCGACTCCGCCAGATCCGAGCCGATCGGGCTCATGACGGGCTGATCCTCTTCGTCGGCCGCCTTGCCGGCTTTTGCCGCCGTCGTCGCCAGTGCCGTCAACTGCTTGCGGATATGGCGGGACAGGGAGACGCGCTTCTGGGTTTTGCTGAGCGGGTAATGCCCCTGATAGCGGAATCCGTCTTCGAACAGGATTTGAAAATCGCACTGGTCATAGCCGGATTCGGGCGCGCAGCTTGCCCAATTGTCAAGCACCTTGTTGGCCGCTTCGATGGAAGTAACCCTTGCCTTCGATGGCATGCCATCCAGGCGTTCGATCACGACGCGAGAAACTTCCACTTTTTCACATGCTTCAGCTTCCACTTTTCATTCAACCTTGAAAAAATTTTCAGAAAATACCTAAATGGTGATGATTCCATGCATTATCAAGACCGTTTTTTCAGCGAAATGTTTCGTTCAAGCCAGGGGCTTGCCACTCATTCAATCCTTGCTTCCTGTCGGTATCCATGCAAGAAGCGTGCGCTCTTGCCTATCCAGCGCATGCGGATGGAATCAGCTGGCGTCGTGCTTCATGGATGGCACATGAAGAATGACGGCGAACCCTGCCGGGGGCCGTCATCACGGCCGCAGAGGGGCTCCCAGGTCTGGATTCCCCGGCCCGATGCGAAGGCCGGAGTCCATCTTGGCGGCTTAATGCGGGATTGCCCGGCTCCGCTTACGGATTTTTGCCAGCGGCCTTTTCACGCGGAGCAAGGAGGGTTTGGACAGACATGCAAGGACGGCGCGGAAACAAATCCGCCCCGTCCTGCAAGGATGCTTCCTATTGCACGGTCAGCTGCTTCCTGCCCCCGCCCTGCTTTTTCGGCAGGGTCAGTGTAAGAATGCCATCCTGGTATTTTGCTTCCGCACTGGCGTCATCGACTTCCTGCGGCAGCGCGAAGCTGCGGCTTTGCTGGCCGTAGAAGCGTTCGCTGCGCACCATGTTGCCGGCGCCCTTTGCTTCCTTTTCTTCTTTCACTTCTGCCTGGATCGATACCACGTTGCCTTCGATGGCGATCTTGATGTCTTCCTTCTTCGCGCCCGGCACTTCCGCCTTCACGGTATACGCCTGCTCGTTTTCCGAGACATCCATCCGGATCCGGGGCTCGCCTTCCATGCCGCGCCAGGGCGACGACATCGCAAAGTCCCGGAAGAAATCATCCATGTTGCGGAATGGGTCAAGGCGCATCATGTCGTTGAGCGCATTCATGCGCGTCAGGTTACCAGCCATAATCGACCTCCTTCTCTTGCAGTTTATGCATGTTTCGGTCCCGCTCTTCCCGTCCGGCTGCCCTGCCTGCCAAAGCGGTCATGGTCACGCGGCAGACCCATCGGCCCCAATGCATCGCCGACAGGCATATTGATGAGATCCGTGCCGATCCGTTCCATCTCGCGACTCCCCTGTAGCCGATGCCACCGCGGCTCACGACTTGCGCCGCTGGCTTTCGTTGATTGGCTGTTCGACGATCGCGCCGGTCATCAGCGACAGCTCCATCGCCAGCAGGTTGATGATGTCGTCTGCCGTCACGATGGCCATCAAGGTGCCGGCATCGGTCACGACCGGCATGCGCCGTATGCTGTGGCTGCGCATCAGGCGCAGCGTATCGACCAGCCCGGCATCTTCGCGCACCGTGACGATCGGCGCACTCATGATGTCGCCCGCAGTGAAAATGTTTGCTTCGATGCCGACGGCGATGGTGCCCAGCACGATGTCACGGTCGGTGATGATGCCAACGGGTATCTTTCCATTTTCCTTGCGCTCGACCACGATCACGTCCCCGACATGATTCCCGCGCATCAGCGCCGCGACTTCCGGCAGCGGCATGGAGGCTTCGCAGCTGACGACTGTCATGTTGCAGCATTCGTTGATCGGCATGGCATTCTCCCGAAGCGGTGCAGGCAAGCCCCAACTCAGCTTATGCGGCCTGACGCAGCGGCGTTTGAGTTCCATCAATGCCTTCCGCATGTCGCCTGATCTGCCAGTGCAGGCGTTCTCTCCTTTCTGTGGCGCATGCTGCCGCGCCGTTGACACGGCCTGCCAGTGTGAAGTCTGATCTGCATCAATGAACCTGACGCACGTCGCACGAAACTTAGAGGCATACGGCGTCGCCGGAATCTTCCCTGCCCTCCATGAAGACCCTTGAACCGACTGAGAAAGATGCATTGCTCACTGTTGACGTTCAAAATGATTTTGTCCCCGGCGGAAAACTGGCTGTACCGTCGGGGAATGAAGTGATTCCTTTCCTGAACCGTTATATCGAACTGTTTTCCCTGCGCGGATTGCCGGTCTATGCCACGCGCGACTGGCATCCGGCAAACCATTGCTCCTTCAAGCCGCAGGGCGGCATATGGCCGCCGCATTGCATTGCCGGCAGCCATGGCGCGCAGTTCGCGACCGGCCTGCGGCTCCCGCCCGATGCCATCATCGTGTCGAAAGCCACCGAACCCGATGCGGATGCCTATTCCGGCTTCGAGCAGACCGGACTGGCAAGCCAGTTGCGCGCACGCGGCGTGGAGCGGCTGTACATCGGCGGGCTGGCCACCGATTACTGCGTGCTGAACACGGTGATCGATGCGATGAAGGAAGGCTTCGAAGTCGTGCTGTTGCTGGATGCGATCGCCGCCGTCAATCTGTGCGCAGGTGATGGCGAGGCTGCCATCGAGGAAATGATCCAGCAGGGGGCGCAACCGGCCAGACTGGCCGAGCTGGAATCGGCCTCGCGTCTCGCCGCCCGGCCTCCCTTGTCAGGCCGGCGCGCAAATGGATCGTCCAGACGCGCAGCCGCACGCTGACCATGAAGCATTCTGCAGCGTTCCGCAGCATGCCGTGCCTGCCGCCTGCCTTGCGTCGTTCGAAAGCAAGATGAATACTGAATGGGGTGGCCGGCGCGGTGACGGCCTCATGTGGGCAATGATGCTGGAACAGCCGCACGCGCCGCTGCGTCCGCGCTGCATCCCGATTCCCTTCCCCGGCGAGCACGAGATCCTGATCCGCGTCGGCGCCTGCGGCGTGTGCCGCACCGACCTGCACATCGCGGATGGCGAACTGCCGCCGCACCGTTCTCCCGTCATCCTCGGCCATGAAGTCGTGGGCGTGGTCACCCATGTAGGCGAACTCGCGCACCAGTTTGCCGTCGGCGACCGGGTCGGCGTGCCTTGGCTGGGCGGCACCTGCGGCCATTGCGCATTCTGCGCCAGCGCCCATGAAAACCTGTGCGATGAGGCCCGCTTCACCGGCTACGACCGCAATGGCGGCTATGCGCAATACATGGTCGCCGATGCGCGCTACTGCTTTGCGCTGACGGCGCGCTACGACGACCAGCATGCCGCGCCCCTCCTGTGTGCCGGCCTGATCGGTTACCGCGCCTACGCCATGACAGGCGACGCGCGTCGCATCGGCCTGTACGGCTTCGGCGCGGCAGCCCACATCATCGCCCAGCTCGCGCAATGCCAGGACAGGCAAGTGTTCGCCTTCACCCGCCCGGGCGATACGCGCTCGCAGGAATTCGCGCGCGCGCTCGGCGCGGCCTGGGCCGGCGGTTCAGACGAAGCGTCGCCCGTGCCGCTGGATGCTGCCATCATCTTCGCTTCTGCCGGCGCGCTGGTGCCGCAGGCGCTGGCCGCTACCCGCAAAGGCGGCATCGTGGTCTGCGCCGGCATCCACATGAGCGACATCCCCGGCTTTCCCTATGCGCAGCTGTGGGGCGAGCGGGTGATCAGGTCGGTGGCCAACCTGACCCGCGCCGATGGCGAAGCCTTCTTTGCGCTGGCGCAGCAATGCGACTTGCGCATCGCCCCGGTGCCGTTTGCACTGCGCGACGCGAACCGGGCGCTCGATGCCTTGCGTGCCGGCGCCTTCGACGGAGCTGCGGTGCTCCTGCCGGATGCCTGAACTTTCCCGCGCTGGGGCAAAGGAGTGGCTCTGCGCTGACCGCAGGAAACAGGACATTCCCGGCGTCAGCATGATTCGCCCTCATGGACGGGGGCTTTGAGCATCCTCAAACCGCACGCCGCACGCTGCACCAACATAAGCCCATTACGACATGGAGGGACATCATGTTCAGGAAGATACTTGTGCCGACCGATGGGTCGGAGCTGTCCGGCAAGGCCATCAAGGCTGCCGTCGAACTTGCCGGCAAGATCGACGGCTCCATCGTCGGCTTGTGCGTATCCGAACCCTATCCCTACTCGCCGCTGTCTGAAGGCGCGATTGCCGGCGATGCCGCCACCTACGAAGCCAGGTCGCGCGAACTGGCGCAGCGCCATGTGCAAAAGGTCAAGGACGCCGCCGCAGCCGCCAACGTGCCCTGCGAAGCGATGGTCGCCCAATCCTTCAGTCCCTTTGAAGAGATCATCGACGTGGCCCGGAACAAGGGCTGCGACGTGATTTTCATGGCGTCGCACGGGCGCAAGGGACTGAACCGCCTGTTCATCGGCAGCGAGACGCAGAAGGTGCTGGCGCATTCGGACATCCCGGTGATGGTGTTCCGGTAACGCCACAGGCGCGTCCAGGCCGGCAAGCGGAGTAGAATGACGCTCCTGTTTTTCGTCGGATGCGTCATGATCCCGCTCACCGCCCTGCTCGCCTTCTTCGGCACTTCGATCCTGCTTGGCCTCGCGCCGGGCCCCGACAATATTTTCGTGCTGACGCAGTCGGCGCTGCGCGGCCGCGGCGCCGGCCTGCTGGTCACCCTCGGTCTGTGCACCGGCCTGGTCGTGCACACGCTGACCGTCTCGTTCGGCGTGGCCGCGATCTTTCAGGCCTCGACCCTGGCCTTCACCGCACTCAAGCTGGTGGGCGCCTGCTACCTGCTCTATCTCGCCTGGCAAGCCTTCCACGCCTCCGCCAGCGGCGTACACCTCGGCCAGCGCAGCTCGCTTGGCCCATGGCAGCTGTACCGGCGCGGCATCATCATGAACATCACCAATCCCAAGGTGTCGATCTTCTTCCTCGCCTTCCTGCCGCAGTTTGCCGATCCGGCACGCGGTTCCCTCACGCTGCAGATGATGCTGCTCGGCGGCCTGTTCATTCTCGCCACCCTACTGGTCTTCGGCGCCATCGCCTTGCTGGCCGGACTGCTTGGCCAGCGCCTGAGCCAGTCCGCGCGGGCCGAGCGCATCATGAACCGGGTGGCCGGTACCGTTTTCGCCGGTTTGGCACTGAAGCTTGCCACCACGCAGAGATGAACGGGGCGGCTGGCCCATGGCGTATTCATGCTGCCATGCGGCGAGTATCCTGCCGTCGGCAGCCCCTGTCGTTGCAGATGGCCCGGCCATGACAAGCTAGTGTTACTCGTTCCGCCGCCTGCGGCATGGTTTGGGCCTTGCATTTCTCTGCCTTCCGCCGGAGTGCGCCATGTGCGCGAGTTGCCGGTCGGATGATTGCTCTTGACGATGCATGGACGATGCGGGAACTGCGCACATGCATCCATGACTGGGAAAGCTTGTCGATGCATTCAACTGATCAACTATCTGCCTCGGGAAATAGCTCAGTAACACGCCTGCCAATTCGTCGGCAGCGTGCGTCCGGTCAGGACAACAGGTGATGGCGAGGCATGCCTACGGTCGCACGTTCGCCAGATTCCCCCTTACTGGCTCAAGGCTGACTGCTGACTGGCGGTTTGTTCGAGTATGTGAAGCATGCGCTTTGCTGCGGGCGACAGATAGCTGTCCTTCCGATAAGTCACTGCCAGTCTTCTTCGCATGGTCGTATCCCAAAGCTTTATTTCCTTCAGATGGACTCCCGCCGCCCCGCCGAGTTGGCGACGCGGGATAAAACTGAGCAATCCGGTTTCTGCAATCAAGGCTGGCAATATCAGCAGCATGCTGGCTTCCACCTTGACCTGTGGCCGGGGAAGCCCCTTTCGTTCGAATGTGTGATCCAGCCAGTCGCGAGTAGGGGCGCCGGCAGGCTGGAGCACCCATTGATACCGGGTGAGGTCTCCTAGTTTGACCTTGCCCTGAAACAGCTCGTGCCTGGCGTGCGCTGCGACAACGATCTGGTCTTCGGCAAGGAGATCGGAAGCGAACCTTGGATCCTTGCTGCTCTCGGTACCCACCATCAGATCCAGTTCTCCGGCCTGCAGCAGCGGCTTCATCGTATCCACCAGTCCCACCACGGTTTTCAGACTGACGTTGGGCGCTTCGTGCAGCAATTGTCTTGCGGCTGCCGGCAGAATGAATTGTGCGGCGGTCGGGACAATGCCGATCCGCACCTGGCCGGAGATCCCCTTGCCGAGTTCTGCAATCTCCCGCCGCGCATCTTCCATATCGAAGCGCATCCGCTGGGCCCACTTGAGAAGCACGGTGCCGGCAGAAGAGAGGCGAATGCCTCGACCCGCCTTTTCGAACAGCGGCGCCCCGCATGCTTCTTCGAGACGGCGAACGGCACTTGTCAGTGCGGGCTGCGTCCGGTGGAGTGCCTGAGCAGCCCGGCCCACATGCTGCAGTTCGGCAATTTTCTCGAAATAGCGCAGGTCGCGGAGGTCGACATCAAAAGCCATATTTATGGATTTGAAAAAATTATGAAATGGACTTACTGGATTATGTCACACACAATCGCCACGTACCCCTGCCCGGCCAGGAACTCCCTGAGAGCGCCAGGCCAAGACTTGAGGTGAGTACGGGTGCGAGCGAAACCGGCGAGGCCGACACGGGACTCGACCTGACATTCAAAACTACCTAGAACACTGGAGACTTCTGTGACCATCCTTTCACGCATTTTTCTTGCGGCTGCCTTGGCCGCAAGCGTGACCGGCGCTTCTGCGCAGGCCGACTATCCCAACAAGCCGATCCGCCTGATCGTCCCCTTCCCGCCGGGCGGCGGCACGGACATTCTCGCCCGCCTCGTGGGAAACAAGCTGCAGGAGAACCTCAAATGGGTCGTCGTGTTGGACAACCGGTCAGGCGCAGGCGGCAATATCGGCATGGACCTCGCGGCGAAATCGCCGGCCGATGGCTACACCGTTGTCATGGGCCAAACCAGCAACCTGGCCGTGAACCCAACGCTCTACGCCAGGCTGCCCTACAACCCGACAAAGGACTTTGCCCCGGTCACGACCGTGGCAACCGCACCGCTCGTCCTGGTTGTTCCCGCCAACTCGCCATTCAAGACACTGGGAGATGTCATTAGCGCGGCCAAGGCAAAACCGGGCGAGGTTACCTTTGCCTCCCCCGGGAACGGCACCGTCTCTCACCTGACCGGCGAACTTCTCCAGAAGACAGCGGGCGTCAAGTTTCAGCATGTGCCCTACAAGGGATCGTCCCAGGCGATCACCGACTTGCTGGGAGGGCAGGTGCAGCTCTACATGTCCTCGGTTCCTTCCGCGATTTCGCAAATCAAGAGCGGAAGAATCCGCCCGCTCGCCGTGACATCGGCCAGGCGTTCCGAAGATCTTCCCAACGTCCCGACCATCAATGAGTCCGGATACAAGGGCTTCGATGCAGTCACCTGGTTCGGCTTGCTGGTGCCCGCCGGTACGCCGCCCTCGATCGTTGCGCGCCTCAATACCGAGGTGAACAAAGTCCTCAAGATGAAGGATGTGCAGGAAAAGATCCGCGTGGAAGGCGGGGATGTACAAGGCAGTACCCCGGAAGAATTCGCTGCCCTGCTCAAGGCCGACATCGTCAAGTGGGGGCAAGTAGTCAGGGAGTCCGGCGCGAAGATCGATTGACTTGTTCCAACCATGCCGGGATGGAAAGCCATGGCGGGGCTGGCGCGCCCCGCTTCCATTTGTTTGTAGAGAGATCCGATGACAACCCAATCCAATGCCTTTCCCGAAATCCGACGCGACATATCGCGCGTCCGGCCTGAGATCGTCGCGCAGGCAGCGCAATTCCAGGCAGCCATCCTCGCCGACGTGAACGAGCGCCGCGGCGCGCTCCATGGACGGATTACCGCCGTCGCCCCGTCAATGAAGCTGGCCGGCCCTGCCATCACGGTCGAGGTCCGCCCCGGCGACAACCTGATGATCCATGCCGCAATGGCCATTGCGCGGCCCGGCGACGTATTGGTCATCGATGGAAAGGGAGACCTGAGTTCCGCGCTCATGGGCGCGATCATGATGAATCAAGCCAAGGCAATGGGCCTGGCCGGGGTGGTGATCGACGGCGCAGTGCGCGATGTCCTGGAGCTGAGGGAATTGGGTCTCCCGGTATTTGCAGTGGGGATGAATCCGAATGGCCCGACCAAGAACATTCCCGGACGGGTCAACTGGCCCGTCTCCGTCGGCGGCACTACGGTCCAGCCCGGCGATCTGATCGTCGGCGATGCCGACGGCGTGGTCGTGATCGAACGCGAAAAGGCGGCTGCCCTGCTTGGTGCTGCAGCCCAAAAAGTGGCCGATGAAACCAAGCGGCTGCATGGCATCCGCAGCGGCGAGCAGCTGCGGCCAAGCTGGCTGGATGGCGCGCTGCGCAAGGCTGGCGTACTGAAGGAAGGAGAGGCATTGTGAGCCGATCGGCAGTCAGCAGAGGCGTCGTCCTCGTCACCGGTGCCGACCTGGCGCCCCAGGCGGTTTTACTGTTGCGGGGATATGAGCTGATCTATGCCGGCAAGACACCGGGCGAAGACGATCTGGTCCGTCTTTGCGAGGAGCATCAGCCGGTGGCCATTATCGTGCGGTACGGCCGCATCACTAAACGCATCATGGACGCGAGCCGTTCGCTGCGTGTCATTTCAAAGCATGGCACCGGAATCGACACCATCGACGTCGCCGCCGCGAGGGACCGCGGGATTGCGGTGAAGGCGGCTGCCGGGGCCAATGCACCTGCGGTGGCGGAGCACACGTGGGCATTGATCTTCGCATGTGCAAAGGATGTTGTCCGCCTGGATCAGCGCATGCGGCAAGGCCATTGGGACAAGGCCACGCACAAGAGCCTGGAGCTGAAAGACAGGACACTCGGGCTGGTCGGCCTCGGAGCCATCGGTACACGTGTCGCCGAGACTGCGCTTGCGCTCGGCATGCAGGTCATGGCCTATGATCCGTATGCGTCGCGGGTCCCATCAGGGATCGGCATGGTCGATCTGGACACCTTGATGGCGCAATCGGATGTACTGTCCCTGCATTGCCCTCTGACCGATGAAAACCGGCACATGATCAATGCCCAGGCGCTGGCCAGGATGAAAGATGGCGCGATTCTGATTAACACCGCGCGCGGAGGCCTCATCGATGAGGAGGCCCTGGCGGCTGCGCTGACTAGCGGGAAGCTGAGAGCCGCCGGGCTGGATTGCTTCGAGAAAGAACCGCTTACCGCACCGCATCGCTTCCAGGACATCGGCAACGTCATCCTCAGCCCGCATATCGGCGGCGTCACCAGCAATGCTTACGTTGCGATGGGGACTGGCGCGGCAAGCAATGTTCTGGCTGTTCTGGAAACCGAAAGCACGGCGGGCTGACAAATCCGGACTTGCCGATCCGCCGCACCGAATCGCATGCGACGGATCGGACTAGGCAGGAGAAAGAGTGATATGGAGACCACCATTCTTAATGAACAGCAACTGGAGAAGGAAACCATCCGAAAGGTGAGCCTTCGTCTCGTTCCCTTCCTGATGCTGTGTTACCTGTTTGCCTTCATTGATCGCGGCAACATTGGCATGGCCGCCCTGCAGATGAATCATGACCTCGGGCTTTCGCCCAAAATGTTCGGATTCGCCAGCAGCCTGTTCTTCATTTCCTACTTTATCTTTGAGGTGCCGAGCAACCTCGCGCTGCAACGCTTCGGTGCCCGCAAATGGCTGGCCCGCATCATGATTACCTGGGGGCTGGTCTCTGCATGCATGGCCCTTGTGCAAGGGCCGAACTCACTATATGTCTTGCGTTTTGTCCTGGGCGCCGCCGAAGCAGGCTTCTTTCCCGGCGTGATCCTTTACCTGACTTACTGGATACCCTCTGCCTATCGCGCCCGGATCGTCGCCATCTTCATGGTGGCGATACCGGCGGCCAGCTTCATCAGTTCGCCGGTCTCCGCGATGCTGATGCAAATGGACGGTGTGCTGGGATTGCGCGGCTGGCACTGGCTCTTTTTGTTCGAAGGTTTGCCGACCGTGCTGCTGGGTCTGGTGTGTCTCTTCTTCCTGACGAACCAGCCAAGGGAAGCGAAATGGCTGACGGAGCAGCAGCGTGAATGGCTGGCACGCCGCATCGAAAGCGAACGCGCGAAACGCGGTGCAGGCAGTCATTTGTCTCTCTGGAAGCTGTTCAGTAATCCGCGAGTCTGGGGCATGGCGCTGGTCTGTTCATGTGCCTCGGCGGCCGGTTCGATATTGGGGGTATGGCAGCCGCAACTTCTGAAATCCTTCGGCTTGACCGTGATGCAAACCGGCATGCTGAACTCGGTACCCTATGCCGCCGCATCCGTGCTGATGGTTTGGTGGGGCCGGCATTCCGACCGCACAAGGGAGCAGCGCTGGCATACGGCCATCCCGCTGCTGCTGATCGCCGCTGGCCTGGGTTCAACTCTGCTGACCGGCGCGCTCATACCTGTTATCGCCATGCTGTGCATGATTCTGATCGGCGCCTATTCATTCAAGGGGCCGTTCTGGGCCCTGGCGTCGGGCTGGCTGGCATCAGGCTCGGCCGCAGCGGGTCTGGCCGGAATCAATGCGGTATCCAATCTGATTGGCGGCAGATTAATGGTTAACGTGTATGGATGGGTCAAAGAAGTGACTGGAAGCTATGCGCTTGCCTTAATGCCGCTCGCACTGCTCTCCTTCATCAGCGTAGTGACGCTGCTGTACTTAAGCCGAAAGCCGGCGGCTGGTACACCCATGCCCAAGGCGGAAACGGTCGCATGAGCAGAACCCCAGGCCCGCGCAGGCTGGCGGGTCGCCACGGAACAGCAAACTCTGGCAGGCATGATAGTGGGCGGCCGTCCGCCTCCTCGCGTCCCCGGCCCGGATGCAGCCCCGACTTGTCCGGATAAGGGAGGTCTGATGCAGGAGCCATGAAACATGGCGTCCTGTCTTTTCGGATTGCCCCCCCTTTATTACCCGCCCCTCCTCCAATCCTCCCCTGTCCTTGCCTTGCTGGCGGATGTTCCGCGAAACGGAAATGGGGAATGCCCGCACTGCATGTGCCTGTGCCGGACCGAAAGCCGCTAGCCGCTAACTTTTTCCTTTCAGCATGTATGCGCCGGTGCGGCGACATTTTTTGTACCCGCGCGGCCAAGCACCCGGAATCGGGCCGCACACGAGTTAGAATCGGACCCTTGCTGCTTTTCGCAGCAGGTCTTTTCCGAAACGCTCTCACCACAATCCTGATAGCAAGCCATGTCGATCGTCTATTCCAGCCTGAACCATGCCCTGCGCGTTCCCCTGGCGGCCGAAATCCATTCCCGGCCTTCGCTGGCGGTAGATGCACCGGAAAGCATCAGTCACCTGGCCGTCTATGCCCGCGACGGCACCGATCCGGCGGTATCGAATTCCGCTGCCCAGCATGCGCTGCTCGCCGCCCTGTGCTCTCATTTCGGCGTGGCCGCTCCCGGCCCGGAAGCGAATTATTTTTCCCATGACTTCGGGCGCTTTCGGCTGAAGTGGGAATGCCATACCGAATTCGCGACCTACACCTTTGCCGAGCGCCATGCGCAGGATGTTTCGGTCACGGAAGCCTTCTCCCGCGTGCCGGTGTGCCAGATCCCGCAGGATTGGCTGATGGGACTGCAAGGCAAGCTGATGGTGGCGGCGCATGTGGTAGTGGACAGGAGCGGCGGGCCGACCGAAGTCTTTGCCGAAAGCCTGCGCCGGTTGTTTACCGGGAACACGCTGGTTGGCAGCCGTGTGCTCGAAGGCGGCGAAATCTGGACTGATTTCCTGATCCAGTCTGACGGCTTCAGCCGATTCGTGGTGCGCGACCTCGGCTTGCGCGAGCAGCAGGCGAGCCGCCTGGTGCAGCGCGTGCTGGAAATCGAGACTTACCGCATGATGGCGCTGCTCGGCCTGCCGCATGCGCAGCGCGCCTCTCCCGTCCTGAATGCCATCGAGGGCGAGCTGACCACGCTGACCGCGGCCATGGTCGACATCGACGAAGCCATCGGCAACGACCAGCCGGCGATGGAAGTGATCGACGAGCAAGCCCTGTTGCGCAACATCACCGGGCTCGCCGCCCGCGTGGAAAAGCTTTCGCTGGACAACAATTACCGCTTCGCGGCATCGGAAGCCTATTTCCGCCTGGTGTACGCACGCATCGACGAATTGCGCGAAGAGCGCATCGAAGGCTTCCCGACCATCGGCGAATTCATGGACCGGCGCCTGACGCCGGCAATGAATACCTGTGCCGCGATCGCGCGCCGGCAGGAAGCATTGGCCCGGCGCATTGCGCATACCAATGACTTGCTGCGCACCCGCGTCGGCATCGTGCAGGAACAACAGAACAAGCAGATCCTGCAATCGATGAACGCGCGCGCGGCGCAGCAGGTAAAGCTGCAGCAGGCGGTGGAAGGTTTGTCGGTGGCCGCGATTTCCTACTACATGGCCGGCCTGCTGAACTATGCGGGCAAGGCCACCAAGGCAGCCGGGCTGCAGATCAACCCCGATGTCGCCACCGGTATACTGGTGCCGCTGATCGCCATCGGCGTCTGGCTGGGCTTGCGGCGCATGCACAAGCGCATCGATGTGGTGTGATCCGGTTGTGCCTGCGAGATGAAGCAGGACGAAGGTTCGCGAAAGTTAAGCTTGATCAAAACCGGCCTGCGGCAGGCAAGGACAATGGGAAGTCGTCACGTTCTTCCCGTTCAACCCGCCTGCTTCCGCTCAGGATCTTCCCTATACCGCCTGCGGAATGCGTGCCCATCTGCAGGAGCCCGGAATGGAAGCCATCCTCACAGGCATCGATGAAAACTGGGTCGTCCTGTTCTATCTCGCCTGTACCGTCGCAGTAGGATGGTGGGCAGCCTATCGTTAAACACCCGAAGCGCCACAACTATTTTCCTTTCCGACAGTTCCTGACAGGCTCCTACCGGCCTTTGCCTAAATAATCCAGAGCGTCTTCGCCGCAAAAGACGATTCATCCGCCTTCCCCGGCGCCCTCAAGCTTTGCGCGATCCATCCGTAAACGAGCCAGCAAGTCCCCCCGCGTAGTTGAATGCACGGCGCGGGAAATCGATGCAATCGCCGCCAGGAGCAGAAGCAGACTGATCATATTGGCGCTGCTGGTCGTGGCTTTCGGCACTGCCTGCGCATGGTGGCTTACTGCCGGGATCACCCGTCCGCTGCAGAAGGCTGTCGCAGTGGCGTGCCGCGTGGCCGATGGCGACCTCACGGCTTCCATGCAGGAAGAATTCCACCAGCGATCGAAAGGTGAAGCGGCGCAGCTGCTGCGATCGCTGCATGACATGAATGGCAGCCTGGTAAAGATCGTGAGCGAAGTCCGTACCGGCACGGAAATGATCGCGACCGCATCCGCGCAGATCGCCGCCGGCAACCAGAACCTGTCGTCCTGCACCGAGCAGCAGGCCAGCTCGCTGGAAGAAACCGCTTCGTCCATGGAAGAGCTGACCTCGACCGTGAAGCGGAATGCCGACAATGCACGCCAGGCCAACCAGCTTGCCGTCCCCGCCTCCGCGGTGGCTTCGCAGGGTGGCCAGATCGTGGCGCAGGTGGTCGATACAATGGAGTCGATCAAGAGTTCTTCCGGCAAGATCGTCGACATCATCGCTGTCATCGACGGCATCGCCTTCCAGACCAATATCCTCGCGCTGAATGCCGCCGTCGAAGCGGCGCGCGCCGGTGAACAGGGACGGGGCTTCGCGGTAGTGGCAACCGAGGTACGGAACCTGGCGCAGCGTTCCGCAGCCGCGGTCCGCGACGCCAAGACGCTGATCGAAGACTCGGTCGGCAAGGTGGATGCGGCCCGGGTCGCGAGCTGGTTCATCTGGCGAACAATCCTGCGCTCATCCGCGCCTGAGTGTCCTCCGCAAGCCTGAAAGGAGAAGGAAGTTGGGTGCGCCGTGCGCACCCTGCAATGTCGGTGCGCGCGGCGCACCCTGCTGGAAGAAGGCGTGCCTATGCGCGGCGCCTGCTTCCATCCCACAATCGGCGTGCAACGCTGGCATGCCACGCGGCGCTGGATGCCGATGGGGCTGTGGGATATCGATTGCGCAAGGGCATGCGCCGGATAGTGCACCAGCGGATGCCGGATGCGTTCATGCTGGTGCAGCAGCGGCTGCATGGGACGCGCGGGTGACGCACGCTGGCCACCGGGTAGGCGGACACGGTCCCCGCCCGCGGGCTCAGGCTTGCAGCCTGCGGCTGATATCCTTGGCCGTGTCGAGGTGCTGACTCAGCGTGCGCGCGCTCTTCTCGGCAAAGCTCTTGATCTCGGCATCGCTTTCCTGTTCGGCGTAATGCCTGAACGCCTTGACATCCTTTTCATGGTCCTTGGCGTTGTGTTCCATGAATTTGCGGTCGAAGTCCGCGCCGGAGAGCCTGGACATATCCTTGGCGGTCGACTGCTGCTCGGAACTGACATCCTTTGGCAGCGCGAACTTCATCCTGCCTGCGTGGCGTTCGATTTCCTGTCCCATCTGACCATGCTCTTCGATCATGCGCTGCGCGAACATCTTGATGTCCTGGTTCGTTGTCTTTTGCAGCGCCATTTCGCATAGTTCGATCTCGGCCAGCGAATCCTGCAGCGCCTGTGCAAGGAATTCGCTGCCGCCGCTCGTGTACGCGGAGCGCGCGGGCTCGTCGAGCATCCGGCCGAATGCCTGGCTTACATCGGCCGGCGTCTGGAATTCCTCATCCGGCAATTGGTCAAGCGAGGCGCACACGTTTTCGTCGGCGCCCCGGGTTTTCGCGTTTTCGATCAGCGTGGCCTTGTTTGCCGGGTAATCGACACCCTTGAGAAATTTCTGGATCTGAACCGGGTTGACATGCGCCATGACGACCCCCATATACACACTAGTACAGCGAACAGCGACAGCCTTGCAGCCCTCGCAGGAAAATGCTGTGACTGCCCCCCGCATATCGGAGTTGCCAGTATTTTCAAGGCCTCTCGCGCCAGGCGACAACAATGTACGCCAGTCCCTGCGTATAGGTGGATCGGTATTGATGAACTTGCCATGCGCAAACATGGCATGCGGCAGTCAGTAAAAATTCGCCGTCGTCGGGAATTATTACAAAGCGAGATTGTCGATAACAGGGTTGAGGCAGTTGCCGGTTCACGGTGCGATTCGTCATGAGCGAACGCAAAATGCTGGTCGGCAATTCGAAGGTTGCACCTGCCCCGCCGGTGAAATCAGCGGCATACGCAAGAAGGCCGTTTTACGCCCGCCTCGAACGGAAGAAGCACTGCTTCTTCGCCCCGTTTGTTCCCTGCCTGAAATTTGCTTGAAGGATCGATTCTCCCTATCGACCGATAAGGAAATTCAATCTTGGGCAGGGCAACCATTTGCCGGGGCCCCAGTCTTAAAGGTGCGCATCAGAAATGTTGCCGCAAAGCGATGCAGGAGATGGCGTCGCCTTGCCGAAACCATTATCCACAGGACTAATAAATGCCCAGTTCTTCCAAAATGCATGATTTCTCCCGTAGCGTTTATTTTCGCGTTGCCGCGATCTTCGTTTTCACGATCGCCGTCGTCGCCGGAATCATCCATCGGCCGCCAGCGCTGCAGGATAGCGAGCCGGTCGTCCATTCCCAGGACATCTCGGAAATCACCGCCGTGGCAGCCAACAAGGAACGCCTCGAATACCTGCTGCTGGCCCAGCCGCTGTCGGAATTCCCGCGCTATGTCTTCAAGTACAAGGACAGCCCCGAGATCCATGTGGTCAAGGTGCCAAGCACCTCGCATGTCAATCTGGAACGTGAAGTGCTCCTGAAGAATGGCATCCCCTATTCCATCGCCCGCGACGACTACCTCGACGCGCACAAGGCCGTGCTGCAGAACGAAGGCGGCACGAGCGGCGTGATGACCGATGTCGGCGTCTTCCTGGCACGCAACGCGATCGGCATCGCCCTGCTGGTATTTCTCTTCGTCGGCCTGAAGAAAGGCATTCCGGGCATGGGCGGCGGCGGCGCGTCGATGATCAAGCCGGAAAACCTCAAGGGCAGCATGGACGACCTGGTCGGGATGGAAGACATCAAGCAGGAAGTCGCGCACCTGGAAGAAATGATCCGCAACCGCGACCTGTACCGTTCGCACGGCATCGACAAACCGTTCAACGTCATGCTCACCGGCCCGGCCGGCACGGGCAAGACCAAGCTCGCCGGTTACCTGGCGAAGAAGCTCGGCATTCCGCTGATCCAGGCTTCCGGTTCCGCACTGGAGACGGGTTTCGTCGGCGGCGGCTCCAAGACCCTGAATGCGATTTACAAGAAGGCTTCTAAGGAAGGCCGCTGCATCATCTTCCTCGACGAGGCGCAAAGCCTGTTCATGCCGCGCGGCCGCAGCGACAAGCGCTGGGATGACGATACCGCCAACACCCTGCTCGGCCTGCTCGACGGCGTCAAGAGCAATGAAGGCGCGGGCGTGATCTGGGTAGTGGCGTCGAACTTCGACGATGCCAATTCGCAGATGGATGAAGCGATGCTGCGCCGCTTCTCGGTGAAGATCAACTTCCGCCTGCCGAACAAGGCCGAGCGCCGCGAGTTGCTGCGCGTCTTCCTCGCCAAGAAGGATGAGCGCTTCGTCGACTGGAACAACCTGAACCTCGACTATGTCGCCGACATCACGGCCAACCTCAGCCCGGCATTGCTTGAAACCGTGGTCGAACGTGCCAGCATGATCGCGATCCAGGAAAGCGTCCTGATCGACACCGATGTGATGTTCCGTGCCTTCGAGCGCGCCTCGATCGGCCTGACCGACCGCGCCACCACCGCGGAAAAGGACAAGCAGCGCGAGCGCGTGGCATTGCATGAACTCGGCCACTTCTTCATGCAGATCGACCCCTACCTGCGCAAGGGCATGAGCCTGGAACAGGTCAAGGAAAAATCGCACCTGCTGAAGATCAGCACCGAGTCGGTGTCCAAGATCGGCGCCCTGGGTTACGTGCTGTCGTCGGGCGAGGATGTATCGCTGCAGACGCTGGAAGAGATGGAACAGGACATCATCCAGCTGTATGGCGGCGTGGCGGCGGAGGAATTGTTCTACGGCGCGCGCGGCATCTCGGTCGGCAGCCAGAACGACATCCAGAAGGTCACGTCCAAGCTCGACCTGATGGTCAACCGGCTCTCGATGTATTCGCGCTCCAAGCTCGACTATTCCCAGCTCAAGGGCGAAGGCTCGCACGACGAGGCAGTCAAGCTGGTGGAAAGCAAGGCGGACGAGCTGTACACCCGCACCCTGGAAGCGATGAAGGAATACAAGGACATCGCCTGGGCACTGAAGGACACGCTGCTGGAACGCTATGTCCTGTCCAAGGATGAAGTGTTCGAACTGCTGTCGAAGATGATGAAAAAGGAAGAAGCCGTGGCGGCGTAAAGCCTGCCGCTCCGGTGCTCCGGTCAAGCCCCCGTGCCGCAAGGCCGGGGGCTTTTTTCTTGCCCGGGCCGGCGCCGCTGCTCCACCTCAAATTGAATTTCGATAACCCATGTCGAAGTAGGGTGCGCCGCGCGCACCATGCAATTTCGGGACGCACGACGCACCCTACTTACTTGCGCCGGCCGGCGCTGCGGGCGCGCCTTAGCGGACCACTGCGCCCCTTCTTCCGACCACGGTCAGTTCGACGAAATTGAATCCATCGCGGCTGCTCGGGCTGTAGTTCAGCGTGAGTCCGCCGACGTCCGCCCCCCTGAAGCTTTCGAGTGCCGCCACCAGGCCTTCCCGGGTGGGAGAAGCGCCAGCCTTGCGCAAGCCTTCCGCCAGGACCTTCGCGGAAATGAAGCCTTCGAGCGCCGGATAGGATTCTGCGAGTTCGGGCGCATCCTTCACTGCGTGGATGAATTCCTTGACCACGCCGATGGTGATGTTGCCCGGATTGGGGAAGACCTGGGTGAGGCCAAGGCCGCGCGCTTGCTCGCCCAGGCTCTGGATGAAGGACCTCGAGCTGACATTCGAGAGCGCGAACAGGGGCTGGAAGCCGCCCTGCCTGCGGTATTCATGGATGAAGGCTTCGCACGGCTTGGCGGTGCAGAACATCAGTACTGCCTGCGGCTGTGCGGCGAGGATCGCCTTGGCCGCGCCTTCGACTGCGGTGGTATTGCGCTCGTATTTCGCAATGACCGGCTCCGGCAGGTTGCGCTCTTTCGCCGCGGCCTTCAGCCCGGCCAGCGCATCCTCGCCGAAGGAGTCGTTGGACGCCACGGCGGCCAGCCTTTGCATGCCCATGGCGGAAATCTGGCGGACGATCACGCCCACTTCATCGCGGTATTTCGTCCTCACGTTGAACAGGTAGCGCGGCATCGGCTCGTGCAGCGAGGAGGCGCCGGTAACGGGCGCGATCAGCGGAATCTTCGCCTCGGTGATCATGGGCAGAACAGCTTCCGTGGTGGGCGTGCCGCGATACAGGAACAGGGCGAAGACGTTTTTTTCCTCGATCAGCTTCTTGGTGTTTTCCACCGTGCGCTTGGGAACGAAACCGTCATCCATGGTTTCGAGGATGATCTTGCGGCCATGGATGCCGCCTTTCTTGTTGATGCCATCGAAATAGAGCTGAGCACCGGCGGTGGCTTGCTTGACTTCTTCAGCCGGCGTGCCGGTCAGAGCCGCGGACTGGCCGATCAGGATGGCACCCGGCGTGACCCCGGGCTCGGCATGCGACGCAGCAAGGCCCAGTGCGGCATACAGGATGGCGGCCACTGCCGCATGGCGGCAAACACTCTTCATGACTTTCATTTCTCCCCCCTTTCATGCGGCTGCCTGCACAAGCGCCGGTGCCGCGTTTTGTGATGGCCTGCCGTCAGTCGGCCGGCTCAATACGAAGAACACTGCTTGTCGTGGTAGGCGACAAAAACGCCGTCGGCCAGAGTCATCAACATGGCTTGTCTGGCTTCCAGACTGTCCCGGGCAGGGACCGGCTGAACCCGGTTTTCTTCCGCCGATTGCCGCACCGCGAGCGCAATGGAACCGATGGTGTCGGCCGCATCCGCCAGCTGGGCGCAGCTGAAACTGTCAAAGGCAGGCAGAGGCCCGGTGGTCGCCACCTCGATGGCAAGGGCAGCGCTGGAAAAAACCAGAACCGGAATGGCAAGTGCGATTGCTTTCATTTCTTTCCCCTTTCGTCATACGGCGCCGTTCCGAGGCCGCCACCGGGAGCACCGGAAGCTGCGCACGCATGCAAAGCGCGGTTAACAAGCAAGCCAAGATGCAACAAGTTGTAAGCACCACTCAGGAAAACGCCATCACCAAGCCATTGATTTTCAAGAGAAAAGTGAGGCTGGATCGGCATTTCCTTATGGAAATCTTACTCTTGTGTAACTAATTGTAAATGCCCTATTTGGGGGGTAGGTAGATTCGCAGGCCGGGATGCCGGACGGGCAATGGGGAAGGAAGAATGTGTGAACCGGGATCGCCCGAATGTCTGCGCCACCGGCTTCTGCCGGCCTAACCCGGCCGCGGTTCGCGGAGCCTAGCCGTGTTCGCGCCCGCGGCGCTGGCGCGGCTGGTAATGCTGCTGCAGGTAGCGTCCCAGCCAGAGATGGATTTCAGCCGGCATCGGCACCCCGTCCGCCGATTCGCCCGAGTCGAACATGCGGGTGCCCTCGACATAGCTGACCGATGCGAGAAGCGGAATCGCCCTGCCTTCCTGCATGCGCCACATCACGAAGACTTTCGGTTCCGGTGCATTCCAGTTTTCGAAATAGGCGTCGTTGCCGTCGCGATGAAGCTCCAGCTGCAGGCCGGAGACCAGATAGGATTCGCAGTCCTCGCTGCATCTCAGCTTCTGCATCGGGGGAAGCCCCCCGCTGTCCGGCACCACGGCAATCGCGGACCAGGTGTCATCCATCCACGGATGATGGAGGAGGCGCCGCTGCATGATCACGGCGATCGGCATGCTGTCCATCAGCATGAAGACGCTCCGCGGACAAGCCGGATGGATCGCAATGTCCGCATCGCTATTTCTTCCCGCCCGAATCGTCGGAGGGCTTTTTCTTCACATCCTCGCTCGGCGGCGCCGTGCCCAGCTTTTCGCTGCGGATCGGCGCTTGCTGGGCTGCGCTGCCCAGACGGCCTTCCGGCTGGCCGGAGGCGCTGGACTGCGAAGTGGAGGCCTGGATGCCTTGCGGGGCTGACACCGGAACCGGCGGACGGGTTTCCCAACCGTTGGCCTTGGCTTGCGAACGCCAGTGTTCCGTCACCTTTTCCATGGAGGCAGCCAACTCCTGCTTCTGCTTTTCGGCTTCGGCCGCTGCCTGTTCCTTCTTGGCCGCCGCGGCTTTTTGCTGCTCCGGCGTCGGCGGCGGCAGTGCAGCCACGGCTGCACTGCAGGCAATGGCGCCGAGGACGGCTGCGCCGTAACGCATCAGATGATGGGGTATCGTGCTCATCGCCATGTCTTCCTGGTTCAGGGTTTAGCGGGAGATGCGGGCGTATTGGGCGTCGTGACGCTGCCGCCTCCAACCTGGCTTTGCGGCGTGCCGGATGGTGGAGTGGATTGGGAAGACGCGCCGCCCGGCTCGGTCTTGGAAGCCGCTGCGCCTTGCGTCGTTCCACCCATCGCAGCGCCGCTCGGGTTGCCCTGGGCACCTTCGGGTATGCCTGGCGTGCCGCTCGGGTTGCCCTGAACAGTTGTCTGCTTGGCTTGCGCCATGACTTCGCCGCTGGTGCCGCCGCCGGCAGTCACCATGCCCGGGAAATGTGTCTGCGCAGACTTGCTGCCTGGCGAGCCGCCTTCATCCTTGCTGCAGCCGGCAAGCGCTGCCAGCAGGCAGATGGTGCATCCGGCCAGGGCGGTTGATGATGTGCGCATCGTTTCCTCCTCTTCAGGTACGTCGCGGCGCCGTGCCTTCGGGGAAGGCGCCTGCCGGCGGCGGACGGGAGCCGCCGCCCCGCAATTCCTCATACCAGATCGGGTGATGCGTCCGCGCCCATTCTTCATCCACCGTCCCGTGACGCATTGCATGATAGGCGCCCGGCGTGCCCAGAGTACCGATATAGATGTGGCCCATGGCGGCAATGATGTAGAAGGTGGCGCCGGCAACATGCAGGTAGTTTGCCCACTGGAGGATGTAGCGCGTTTGCCCGAAATTCACGAAGTCGAGGATCAGGCCGCTGATGGACATGACCAGGCCCAGCAGCGTGACGCCGCCCCAGAACCACAGCTTTTCACCGGCATTGAAATAACCCGCCGGCACATGTTCATGGCTCAGCAAGCCGCCGCCCTTCTTGATCCATTGCCAGTCCCAGCGCTCGAAGATGTTCTTGCGCAGGAAGGTAAAGAACAGGATGACGGAGCACAGGATGAACAGCGGGCCGAAGAAGTTGTGCAGGTACTTGGAAATGATGGCGAGCCAGGAATAGACGTCATGCCCCATCCAGGGCAACAGCAGCTTCTTGCCGAACATGACGATGAGGCCAGTGATCGCCAGGATCAGGAAGCTGATCGCGGTCGCCCAGTGGACGATCCGGTCCCAGCTGGAAAACCGTTCGACCCGGCGGCCGGATTCCGGCGGCGCCGGTGCCGGCCCCACCGCGCGGTAAAAGGCGACGATCCCCAGCAGCATCAGCACCATCAGTGCGCCGCTGATCGTGGCGATCGGGCCGTTGCGCAGATTGCGCCAGGTATTGCCGCCGCGCTGCAGGATCACATTGCCTTCCGACTCGCCGTACTGGCCGAGGAAGTGCCGGTCCATGTGCACCCGGCCGGAAGCCGCATCGCCCCACCCGGGTTCGGGCGTGTTCTTCTCGGTTTGCAGGATGGTCTGCTCTTCCGCATATGCCGGCACCGCATCTTCATTGGGCACTGCGGCATGCGCCAGGACCGGGATCAGCAAGGCGAACAGCAGGACGGACAAAAGCTGCCGAAAGGATAAGGAATCCATGTCACTAGCCTTTCATGGTTTGGCCCGCCGGTATTCGTTCTGGCGGTAGTTGCGGTCGGTGATGGCGGCATTCCAGGCCAGGCGGTCGCCATGGAAGCTGGTCTGTTGCGGCTGGTTGTCCGGCTTGCCGTTGTACTCGCCGCGAACCCATGACGGATGCTGTTCCACTTCCAGACAGCCGCACAGGATCAGGGGCAGCAGGCCGACGGCCAGATAGCGTGCAGGTTTCATGTCGGCAGTTTCCGTACTTGGTTCTGGTATTGGCCCTGGATCTGGTTCTCGCGCGGCCCGTCCCCCTTGTTGCGGATCGGTTCGCCGTTCTTCGGTCGATAGGCGATATTCCAGCCCCAGAGTTCCGGTCCGTAGCCGCGGGTTTCCACCCGCTCGCGGTAGATGTCGGCAATGATGTTGGCTTCGCCGCCGAGCAAGGCCTTGGTGCCGCATTGCTCCGCGCATACCGGCAACTTGCCTTCGCTCACGCGGTTGCGGCCATACTTCTTGAATTCGGCTTCGGATTGGTCTGGTTCCGGGCCGCCGGCGCAGAAGGTGCACTTGTCCATCTTGCCGCGATGGTTGAAGGCGCCGGTTTCCGGAAACTGCGGCGCGCCGAACGGACAGGCGTAATAGCAGTAGCCGCAGCCGATGCACATGTCCTTGTCATGCAGGACGATGCCGTCCTCGGTGTGGTAGAAGCAATCTACCGGACACACCGCCATGCAGGGCGCATCGGTGCAATGCATGCAGGCCACCGAGATCGAATGCTCGCCCGGCACGCCGTCATTGATGGTCACGACCCGCCGCCGGTTCACGCCCCACGGCGTCTCGTTCTCGTTCTTGCATGCGGTCACGCAGCCGTTGCAGTCGATGCAGCGCTCGGTGTCGCAAATGAACTTCATTCTGGCTGCCATTGCATTCTCCTGAGAAAGCGCGATCAAAAATGTGCGTAGCGTCCGCGCTTTATGCTTTCACCAGCCGGCACAGTGAAACCTTGGTCTCCTGCATCATGGTGACGATGTCGTATCCGTAGGTGAAGCCGGTGTTGCAGGCTTCTCCGCGCACCAGCGGTGCCGCGCCTTCCGGGTAATGCCCGATCAAGTCCTCGCCCATCCACCAGCCGCCGAAGTGGAAGGGCATCCACACCAGCCCTTGCGGCACCCGCGGCGTCACCATTGCCATTATTTTCAGGCGCGCGCCGGAAGGCGTCTCGACCCAAACGTACTGGCCGAGCTTCACGCCAATCTGCCTTGCATCATGCTCGTTCATTTCGACGAACATGTTTTGCTGCAGCTCCGCAAGCCAGGGGTTGGAGCGGGTTTCATCACCGCCGCCTTCGTATTCGACGATGCGACCGGAGGTCATGATCAGCGGGTAATCCTTGGAGAAATCCTTGGCCTGCGCCGACTTGTACAAGGTCGGCAGGCGCCAGAAGGCAGCCTTGTCGTCGTAGGTCGGATATTTCGCCACCAAGTCGCGCCGCGGGCTCATGATCGGCTCGCGATGCACCGGCACCGGATCCGGGAAGTTCCAGACATTGACGCGGGCACGGGCGTTGCCCCAGGGCGCGCAGCCGTGGGAAATCACGACCCGGATGATGCCGCCCGACTGGTCGGTCTTCCAGTTCTTGCCTTCGGCCTGCTTCTGCTCCTCCGGCGTGAGCTCGTTCCACCAGCCCAGCTTCTTGAGGAAGACATGGTCGAATTCCGGGTAGCCGATATCGAGTTCGCTGTCCTTGTTGGTGGAGCCGTCGGCTGCCAGCAGCGTCTGGCCGTTATGCTCGACGCCCCAGTTCGCGCGGAAGGGCAGGCCGCCTTCCATCACCGACTTGGACAGGTCATACAGGATGGGCGTGCCCGGGTGCTTCAGTTCCGGCGTGCCCCAGCACGGCCAGGGCAGACCGTAGTAATCGCCCTTGCACGGCCCGGATTCCGCGAGCAGCGTGGTCGGGTTGAAGGTGTGCTTGTTCAGCATGTGCAGCTTCAGCCGCTCCGGCGACTGGCCGGTGTAGCCGATGGTCCAGCAGGAGCGGTTGATCTCGCGCAGGATGTCTTCGATCACCGGTTCGTTGTTGACCACCTTGATGTTCTTGCAAAGCTCTTCCGCGTAGCCGAACTTCTTCGCGAAGAGGTACATGATTTCATGGTCGGTCTTGCATTCGAACAGCGGCTGGATCACTCGCTCGCGCCACTGCAGGCTGCGGTTCGACGCGGTCACCGAACCCTGCGTCTCGAACTGGGTGGTGGCCGGCAGCAGGTAGACGCCATCCTTGCGGCCGTGCATGGCGGCGGTCATGGTCGGATAGGGATCGATGACCACCAGCATGTCCAGCTTCTGCATCGCCGCCTTCATGTCCGGCAAGCGGGTCTGGCTGTTCGGCGCATGGCCCCAGTACACGACTGCGCGGAAATTGCTCGGCTGGTCGACGTACTCGTTTTTCTCCAGGATGCCGTCGAACCAGCGCGACACGGTCATGCCCGGCTTTTCCATCAATTCCTTGGATGCAAAGCGCGACACCATCCAGTTGTAATCGACGCCCCACACGGAACAGAAATGCTTCCACGCGCCTTCCGCGATGCCGTAGTAACCCGGCAGGGAATCCGGATTGGGGCCGACATCGGTTGCGCCCTGCACATTGTCATGGCCGCGGTAGATGTTCGCGCCGCCGCCGGCAATGCCGATGTTGCCCAGCGCCAGCTGCAGGGTGCACAAGGCGCGCACATTGGCGGTGCCGACATGGTGCTGGGTAATGCCCATGCACCAGACGACGGAGGAAGGCCGGTTCTTCGCCAGCATCTCGGCTGCCAGGCGCACATCCACTTCGGCCACGCCGGTGACATCCGCCACCTTGTCCGGCGTCCACTTCGCCACTTCCTTGCGCACCTCTTCCATGCCGTAGGTGCGCTCGGCAATGTATTTCTTGTCTTCCCAGCCGTTGGCAAAGATATGCCACAGGATGCCCCACACCAGCGGAATATCGGTCCCGGGCCGCACCCGCACGTAATGGTCGGCAAAGCGCGCGGTGCGCGTGAAGCGCGGATCGATCACGATCATCTTTGCGCCGAGTTCCTTCGCATGCAGGAAATGCAGCATCGAGATCGGGTGTGCCTCTGCCGGGTTGGAGCCGATGAACAGCACCGCCTTGGAATGATGCAGGTCGTTGAAGGAATTGGTCATCGCCCCGTAGCCGAAGGTCTGAGCGACGCCGGCAACAGTGGTCGAGTGGCAAATGCGCGCCTGGTGGTCCATATTGTTGCTGCCCCACATGGACACGAACTTGCGCAGCAAATACGACTGTTCATTGTTGTGCTTGCTGGAACCGATCCAGAAAATCGCATCCGGTCCCGCCTCCTTCCGGATCTGCAGCATCTTGTCGCCGACTTCCTGGATCGCCTGATCCCAGGAAATGCGCTGGTACTTGCCGTTCACCAGTTTCATCGGATAGCGCAGCCGGCCTTCGCCATGCCCATGCTCGCGCACCGAGGCACCCTTGGCGCAATGCGCACCCATGTTGATGGGGGAATCGAAGGCGGTGTCCTGGCGGATCCACACGCCATTCTTCACCACTGCCTCGACCGAGCAGCCGACCGAACAGTGGCTGCAAACCGTATGCTTGACTTCGGTCGCGCCGCCCGGCGGAACGACGACATTGTCGGCCCGCGCAGACTGGATCACGTTGAGCGGCAGCTGGCGCGCCAGCACGCCCGCGCCTGCCGTCAACCCGACCCGCTTGAGGAAGGAGCGCCGGTTCAAGGTGGCCGTGGCAGCCCGGTCGATTCCCTTGCGCAGCAATGTGCTGGTGCCGCTGCCGGAACTTCTCGTGAGTGACATGGACGCCGCTCCTTAAAAACGTGCAGAGTGGTAATACTTCCGGATATGTTCGGTCTCGTGGTAGCCGTTCGTGGCCGGCGGTTCGGGCGTTTCCAGCTCCACCACCGATGCCTCGACTTCCAGCTGCTTGCCGACCAGGGCAGCGGCGCCGATCGCCCCCAGCACCTTGGCGCCGGAGAGGAATCTGCGTCGCGAGGCATTCACTTGTTTACCGCTGGCCGCTTCTTCCTTGGGATGCAAAGCGTTCATTCCATCCTCACTCAACAGGGCAGGCTTCTTCGATGTCGAAAGCCTGCAACTCGATTTCAAAGAAAGCCTGGATCAGGCTTGCGACATGCAGGTAAAAATTGGCGCCGCCGGCAGAGCGGATGTCGTGCAGGCAGCGTTCATACCAGGGCGCGATATGCTTTTCGAAAAACGCCTTCTGGCATTCGAGCGTTTGCCTGTCCCCGGCCTGCCCCCCGGTGATCAGCACTCGCATGGTTTCGCACAGCGCCGCCAGGTGATCTTCCAGTTCGCGCACGCCTTCCCTTCGTCGCAGTCCGAGTTTAGCCAGGTCGTCGCGCAGCTCGGCCAGCGGCTTTTCCATCATGAAGCCGGCGAGATAGAGGGAAGCGTAGGGATTGACTTGGGGTTTGGAAACGCTGACGAACAGGGCGTCGAATTCTTCGCGCACCGCATATTCGTCAACCACTGCGGCAGCGGCAACCAGTTTTTCCCAGGCAAGATCGAGCGGATTGTCGGACTGCTGGGAGCTCAGCGAATCGGCCTGCGCCAGTGACGCAAGCAATTGCGCGTCGGGAGGCGTCAGCAGCAGGGAAGCGATCAGGGCATACAGGTCGGCGCGCGCCTGCTCTTCGGGCGCAAGCGGCGGCAGAAGGGTTTGCGAAGAGGGCATCTCAAGTCCGGAAGCATTCATCGCATGCCTCCGCCTGGACGGCTTGGTACCTTATGCGTCATGGATCGATGCGTCATCGTCAGCCTTGAAATCATCGTGTCGGGCCAAACCGCAAGTCCCGCACTCCCTGCCCTGCCGGATCAACACGCGACATGGCCGTTTGATAAGAAGTGTGACCAGAGGTTCAATCCCTCTGCACAGGACTTGTTCCACCTCGTTTGCCGCACACCAAATAAGCGCATGCACGCAGAGAGCAGGCCGAGCGCCGCAGGTCGACAGGCGGGGTGCGCAGTCGTTTTGCGAAAAGAGCCTAGCGCGGCCGCCGCAGGGCAGTCACCGCTGGTACGCTCTTCTTTTCCATCATGTCGATGACCCGGCAGTCGCCGCACATCTTGAGGCGGTCGAGGTTGCCGGCGAAGGCGCCATGCTCCATCAACCGAGCCAGCATGTTTTCCACCATCTTCAGCGTGCCGAAAGGCTTGTGGCAGCGGATGCAGACAAATGGTTCGGTTTCGTTCAGGGTGACCGGCTTTTTCGCCGCCTCGGTCATTGCCAGGCGCGGCATCAGCGTAATCGCCTGTTCCGGGCAGGTCTGCACGCACAGGCCGCATTGCACGCAATTCTTTTCGATGAAGCGCAGCCGCGGCAGGTCCGGCGTATCGATCAGGGCGGATGCCGGGCAGGCGCCGGTACAGGCCATGCAGAGAGTGCAGGCATCGGTATTGACCTGCACCGCACCGTATGGCGCACCCGGCGGCAGCGGCAGCTCGTCCCTCTGCTGCGGCGCATGACGGTACAAGTGTTCGAGCGCGAAATCGAGGGTGTTGCGCTTGTCGGCGGAAGGCAGGAAGGTTGCCCGCTGCTGCGGCGCCAGGCCGAGCGGCATCGCGCGCAAGGCGGCATCGAGCTCGGCCGGGCTCGATGCTTCGATCAACCGCAGATGGGTGCCGGCATATCCCCAGCCCGACAGGATGGCCTGGGCCACCGCCATCTGTTTCTGCAGTGCGGCAATGTATTGCGGTGCTTCTTCGCCGGTGGCCAGCACGGCGATGCCGCTTGCGCCGTAGGCGATCGCCGTCAGCCAGAGGTCGATCCCGACCGAAGCGATGTGCTGCACTTCCACCGGCATCACTCGCGCCGGCAATCCCCGCACTGCTTGCGTGGCTTTTGCCAGGCGGCCGAGCTGCCTGATCAGTGCCGCGCCCTGGCCCTGGGCATGGAACAGGAGCGCGCCCTGTTCGCCGCCGGCTTCGGCATACGTCGTCAGCAGGGTTTTCAGGCGCCGGCCCGTATAGGGCGCAGTCGCGTAGGCATACCTGAGCGCGCCCGAAGGGCAAACCGTGGTGCAGGCGCCGCAGCCGACGCATAGATTGGGGTTGACGGCGATATGGTCGCCGTTGCTTTCAATCGCCTGCGCCGAGCACACCTCGATACAGGCGTTGCACCCGGTCTTCCTGTTGCGGCCATGGGCGCACAGCTTTTCCTTGTAGGCGAAGAATTTCGGCTTTTCGAAGTCGCCGACCATTTGCGTCAGGCGCAGGGCGATGTCGACCGGATCGCCACCCGCGTTACCGGTGGCGAAGTATCCCTGCGGCGGCTGGTGCAGGGCGATCAATGGCTCGGGTGACAGGTCGAGGATCAGGTCGAATTCGGCGCTGCGACCGGTTTCGCTGCGGGCAAAGTCGATCGCGCCGATGGCGCCGCAAGCCTTGACGCAATCGCCATGCTCGCGGCATGTGTCCCTGTCCACCTGATACAGAAGGTTGATGGCATGTTCCGGACAGGCTTCGACGCAGGCATTGCAGCGCACGCAGCGTTCGAGGTCGATCGGATTGTCCTGTTGCCACTCAACATGAAATGCACCGAGCCAGCCGCTGATCTGCACGCCGCTTCCCGAAAAGACCGGGAACAGGCGGTCTTCCAGCATGAGGCTGGCATCGGCTGCGGAGCTGCCGGTGAGGAGCACGCTCACTTCCAGGTGCTCGCGCAGGCTGTTCGCCCATCGCAATGCCTGCTCGGCAGCGCCGACGATCAGCAGCTTGCCATGCGACACGTAAGTGACGGTTGGCACCGGGTCGGCTTCGGGCAAGGCCGCTTCCGCCAGCAGGGCCGCCATTTTGGGCAGCGATTCCTTGCCCTCGACAGTCCAGCCGGCGGCTTCCCGGATATTGACGAAGCGGACCGGCGCAACTGCTTCCCGTTGCTGTGCAAGCGCACTGAAGACGCTGCTTTCCTGAGTGCAGCAAACAACGGTCGCCTGCGCAGCGCCGATGGCATCCTCATAGCTGCCGAGTTCGCGACGGCATAACTGCGTCGCCACGGGCAGCGGCCCTGTTCCCAATACCGTGCCGAGCTTCTCCGCGTCGGCGGCATCGATCGGCGCGCTGTGGTTGCAATTGCAGAGCTTGAATTGAGTAGGCATGCAATCCTCAGGCATCCTTACAGGTATCAGGCGCGGACGACTGGCTCGGCGGGGGCGCATCGGCTCCGGCCCCTTGTGCCAGCTCGCCTTTCATTTCATCGGCGGCCGCCGGGCTTGCTTCCGACTTGCCGACAGCCGGCTCCATCGCTTCCGCCTGGTCTGGCCGCCCATCTTCGCCATCTGCTTCCGGCTGTTCCAGGGCGGTGATCGAATGGAACAGGCTTTGAGTGTGACGCAAGGCGGCGAGCATGGCTGCGGGTATCGGTTCAGCCTTGGTGTAATCCGCAATGTAGATATCCAGGCCGTCCATGACATTGAAGTGAGGATCGGCAAACAGCTTTTTCAGCGCCGCCCGGCGCACCGTCTGATGCACGCCTTCCGCCAGAAACTTCGAATAGTCCGAATCGGCATTCAATGCCGCAACATCGGACAGGGTGGGAAGTCGCTGCGCAGGAGATGCCGGAGCAGGCTCTGTTCCTTTCGGGGAGACATCGTTGCGCGCGGGGAATTCAGGTTCAGGCGGTGCCTTGCCAGCTCCGACCTCGGATTTGCGCTTGGCCCAGCGCCGGAAAAAGCTGTCAGAATCCATGCATCCCAGTCCCTGTTGCTGCCGCGCCGCTTGCGTGAGCAGGCTTTCTGTTGCGCAAGTAGATAGGCTAGGCTTCAGACAATGAAGCCACCAATGCCATTAAGACATGCTGCATTGAACATGGTTTCCATGCGATTGCAATTTGTCTTGCCTGTTTGCCCGCGTCATCCTGCCGCATGAAGCCTGGCATGCGGTTGGAATACCAGGCTGCAAGACAATGCTGCCTCAACTCTGGGATGGTGCTTTGACCGCGCTTAATGAATTGCGCCGCAGACTTTGTGCGGCTTAGTGCGAAAGAAGGAGAGTGCGCGGTGCAGGCAATGGCGCCGCGGAAGGGAAGGAAACCGGCCGCTCCGGCCGTCGGCGCTATTCAAAAATTTCGTCCACTTGGTCCGCAGTTTCGAGCAGTGCCGTGACCGCCCTTTCGAACAAGGGCGCAGCTTCCATGAAGCGGGCCCGCCCATTGGCGAGCAGCCTGCGGAACAGGCGCACAGTGATCATGGTGGGCGTGCTGCTTCCTTCGAAGCTGAGGACCATGTGTTTGGCATGCACGCTCATCCAGTTGAGCGTCGCATAGCGCGATGTGCCATCCAGGTTGATTTCGATCGGCACGCCCACGCTCAGACGCCCGAGCACCTGTTCCGCATCCGGGGCTTCGGCGCCTTCCGATTCTGCAGCGTCGGCCTCGTCACCGTCCCGGCCCAGCAGCTCGTGGCCGAAGTCCAGGATAGGGCCGCTCAGGTTCAGCTGCACCCTCAGGTCTTCGATCGCATCATTCAGCACTCTTCGATGGAATTCCACGTCACCGAGCTCTTCATCGGGGATGACGGCATCTCGGGACACGGGCTGCCCGGTAAAGTCCTTGAACCCATCCTGCACCCATTGCAGGGACAGGAGTTCCGAACGGATGCCCACGGCCTTGATGGCCCGGGTGTGGTTGTCGATCAGCCAGCTGAGGAATTCCTGCTTTGCGCTGCAGTTCACCAGGTCGAGGCCAGCCTTCAGGTCGCGCAGCAGGTTCGGCAGCAGCGACAGCAACTGGGAGCGGTCGCGGTCGGTACGCTTGTCGAGGATGCTCCACACGAGCTCGGGCACGACCTGCCGATAGCGAAGGGCAAGCTGGGGACCGGCATGCTCGGCTTTTTCGATTGCCAGCAGCCACCAGTCTTCAATCAGCTTTTGCAGGTAGGGCTCGGTTTTCACCACCGTGAAGGCGTCCCTCAGCCTGGCCCGCAGTTGCGCCACATACGCGGTCCGCTTTTCGGCCTCTTCCACCACCTCGACGGCGCGCTCGACGCTGGCATTGCCGAATCTCAGTTCGTGGGCGACAAAGGCTTCGAATTCCTCGAGCAGCCTGGCAGCGAGCGCGCTGTTGTCTTGCGCATCATCGGATAGCAGGGCTTCGACGATCCGGTGGATTTCCGCGGTCAGCCGGCCGCTGAACGGATCGTGTTCCCTGGCCCCTTGGGAAATGGTGCCGATGCGGTTGATCAGCTTGCGTGCAGGATGGCCCTGCTGGGTCAGCAGTCGCGCGTCGAGCAGCGCCATCTTCAGCAGAAGCAGCTGGAGCCGGCCGAGCTGGGCACGCACCTCCGCCGGAACCTGGGGGTCGCGCAGGATGAACTCGAAAATCATGCCCACGACATCAATGGTCATCATTTCATTGATGTCTTTCGCCTTGCTGATCAGCGTCTGTCGGCTTTCGAAAATCAGGTTGCGGACTTCGCCGTCATCGCCCAGCACATCATCCAGCTTGTTGATGTTTCTTTCTTTCAGGACGTGATAGACCGAGCTTTCGCTCAGGTCGACCGGCGCTTTCGGCGCCTGGGGCAGCGCGCCGTCTCCTGTGGCAGGCCCAGAAGCGGTATCCGAACTAACACCGCCCAGGAACTGCTTCAAGGTGTCGCCCACAATTTGGGGGCCAGAAGCCCAGCCTTCCAACAGGCTGGCATCCAGCATCGGCAGGCCGGAAGCAGGATCGCTGGCCGCATGGGCTATGCCGTCGCGCAGGACGGAATATTTCAGGCCCGAAGTCGCCTCAGGCGAAGCGCCGCCGGCTTGTCCGCCCGGTTGCATAATGCCCGCTGTGAAAAGCGCGGGGTAAGCCGCATTCGGCGCAAATCCGGTGCCATCGGGGTCCGGCACCATCCTGCCTTCATGACCGAGGGACGATGCCAGCCCCATAGCCGGATCCGTCGCTTCGCCGGGCATTGGAACAGTGCCGGAGGGGACTGAAGGAAACCAGCCGGCTGCTGCCGGCGGGGCTATACGGGATGGATTGCCCGCGATGTCCTCCGACACCCCGGGCGCAGCAGGCACGGCCTTTCGGCGCACCATGCGCAAAAGCTGCTCCACTTTCCTGAGCCGGGATTCACTACGCGCTCCGTCCGTCTGGCCTTCGGGCTTGCGGATCGTGCCAGCCGCCCCCCTTGTTTCGGCTTTGGCCGTATCGGAACGGCCGGACTCGCCGAAAATATCCTTTGCGAATGCTGAAAATTGCTCCCGCAGGGGCTTGGGCTGCATCCGCAGCTTGTTCGTCACGCCGTTTTTTTCGAACAAGGCATTCAAGGCCCTGTAAATGCCGTCCACGCCGTCAAGCAGTTCGTTGGTCAGTTCCCCGGAAGCCGCCTTGGCTGCATCCGGGGACAAGCCTATGTCATCGACGGCGGTCGAGATGGCACGGGAGAACAGGTAAGGGCGGAAAGGATTTTCCCTCTCGACGACATTGTTCTGTTCGAACAGTGTTGCAACGCGCAGGTTCAGCTCGCGTATCTGCGCACCCGACTTGGCATGGAAGCGGCTCGTCAGTCTCCCCAGCTTCAGCTCATCCTCGATGATCGAGGAATCCACCAGGGACAGGGAATCGGCGGAGATGGCACCGATCAGGGCCCGGCGCTCATTCTTGTATACGGTGTGAAGCGCCCTGCTGGTCAGTTCTGACAGGCCGGCTTCCAGTTGCCTGGCCAGATCGGCCTTGCGCTTGACGAGTGCTCCGTACGCATCCAGGAAGATGCGCTGTTCTGCATAATCCCTGGATTGCTCCGCCATGGAAAACAACTTGTCGGCACAGCGTTTGGGCAGATCGGGAAGCAATAGTGCAAACAGTCTGAGGCATTCAGCTCTCGCGGCGAGAAGAAGTTCTTGTCTGTTCATCAAGGGGTTCGCGATCCGTCTAAGCCAAATACCAGTGCATTGGAGAGTCTACAATTATTTTGCGCTTGCTACAGCAAAAAAACAGCATATCCCTGCGAAGTATTTCAAACCTGAAGCGCGGCAGCGTCGGACGGCAAGGCATTCCGCAGCCCCGACTCGCGGTCTGCCAGCAGCCGTGCCATTGCCTCCGGCGGCAGCGGTTTCGACAAGTAGTAGCCCTGTACTTCATCACAGGAAAGCGATCGCAGGATGTCGAGCTGCGCTCTCGTTTCCACGCCTTCCGCAATGACCCGCATCCCGAGCGCGTGCGCCATCGAGATGATCGCGCTGACGAAGATCTTGCCCTCGGCAGTCTTTTCAAGCTGGCTCAGGAAGGCACGGTCCACTTTCAGAATATCCATTTTCAGGCGCTGCAGCTGTGCCAGCGACGAATATCCGGTGCCGAAATCGTCGATCAGCAATTTGACCCCGATCGTCCTCAGCGCAGCCAACTCTTTCTCGGTCGAGCTCTGGTCACCCAGCATCGTCGATTCGGTCAGTTCGATCTCGACCGTTTGCGGATTGATCTTGTACTTGTCGAATGCAGCGAAGAAGGTCTGGCTCAGATTGCCTGAATTGAACTGGTGGGCCGAAATGTTGATCGACACCGGCACGACAGGCAGTCCGGCCTTTCTCCAGAGCGCAAGCTGCGAGCATGCCTTGTCGATGATCAGGTCGCCCAGTCTGAGGATCAGGCCAGTCGATTCCGCCAGCGGAATGAATTCCAGCGGCATCACAAGGCCGCGCTCGGGGTGCTGCCAGCGTACCAGTGCTTCCATTCCGCTCAGCTTGCCGCTTGCCACATCCATGCGCGGCTCGTAGTGGAGGATGAACTGGTCTTTCTCGATCGCGTCCGCGAGCTGATGCTCCAGCATCAGGCGGCCCTTGAGTCTTTCATAGAGCGACGAATTGTAGAAGCGGTGTTGCGCCTTGCCGCTGTCTTTCGCCGCGTACATGGCGATTTCAGCGCATTTCAGCAAGGTGTCGGTGTCCTTGCCGTCATCGGGGAAGATGCTGATGCCGATCGACGCCGTGATGGTTTTCTTCCCCTTCACCAGTTCGAGCGGGAAGCGCAGGATTTCATTCACCAGTTCCGCCACGCGCACCGCTTCGCCATTGTTGTTCATTGCAGTCAGGACGATGGCAAATTCGTCCCCGCCCAGCCTGACTACCTGGTCCTGGCTGCCTATCACGGATTTGAAGCGCATTGCGGTAGCGCGCAGCAGCAGGTCCCCGACCGGGTGACCGAGCGCCTCATTGACGTTCTTGAAGTCGTCGAGATCGATGAACAGCAATGCCGCCTTTTGCCGGGCATCTTCGAGCATCTTCGGAAAAGCATCGGTGAGCCATTTCCGATTGGGCAGGGTCGTAATCGCGTCTTCGTTAACCAGCCGGGACATTTCGAGCGCATGATATTTTTCGCCCGAAATGTCACGCAGCGCGATGGCCAGGCCCGACTTCGTCGCGATCAGTTGCCGATGCACCCACCTGATCCTGAACGGCGAATCCGCCTCTTCCTCATGCTGGTCTTCGTAATAACCGTCCTCCACTGCCCGCGCGCAGATGTGCAGCAGGTTGGCAAAGGATGCCGCAGAGCAGAAACGGGAAAAATTACTTCCGATGACCTCATGCTTCTGCAGTCCGAGATAGGCGGCGCCCTGCTCGTTGCAATCGGTGACGGTCCAGTCGGTCACTGCGCCAGCGGTAGAAACGACCGGGCTGAGCACATAAAATCCTTCGTTCGCCATTTCGGTGGCGAGCCGGTAGCTCTGATGCGCGATCCGCGCTTCGCGCTGGCCGCGGGCACGCCACTTCCACTTGCGATAGCCGGCAGCGAAGCCGGAGGCCAGCACCAGCAATACGGCGAAGCCTGCAATGATCCAGTTCATGTTCATTCTTTATCCATACTGTACGACTGAGGCAGCGGGCACGCCGTCTTCCCAATATTCCACCCGGTTGCGGCCATTGTTCTTGGCGCGGTAAAGCGCGCGGTCGGCATTGGAGAGCAGCATATCGATCGACATGCCGGGCCGGAATTCGGCAACTCCGATGGAAACCGTCACCCGGATCATGGCGTCGGCCTCGGCAACCCGGTTTTCTTCCACGCAGGCGCGGATCCGCTCCGCGCCGAATCTGGCTTCGGACAGGGTGGTCGAGGGCATCAGCAGAAGAAATTCCTCGCCGCCATACCGGCTCAGCCTGTCCGCGGTGCGCAATTGCGCGGCGATGGTGCGGGTGACCGCGACCAGGACGTTGTCGCCGGCCAGATGACCGATGCTGTCATTGATGTTCTTGAAGTGGTCGATATCGATGATCAGGACGCAGAACGGCTCGCGCGTGCGCTCGGCCCGGCCGTGTTCCTGCCGCAGTGCCTCTACCATGTAGCGGCGGTTGAAGAGCCCGGTCAATTCATCATGCGCAGCCTGTTCCTGGATGATCTTGAACGCGGCTTCATTTTCGCGCAGCGCCGCGGCAAGCCTTTCATTGCTCTCCTGGAGTTCGCGGCGGCCGCTCATGATATGGCGGGCAATCCAGGCAAACCAGGGATAGACGAAGCACAGCACCAGCCATTGGCCGAATTCGAGAGCGAGATTGGCGTGGTCCCGGACAGCAGCGAACTCGACACCGATGATGATGCCGTACATGGCGACGGTCAGTGAGCCGATCAGCAGGACCTGCTGCGGGCGCAGCCTGAACATGGCAAATACCAGGATCAGGAGGTAACCCATGATGTAGGCGCCGCGCGCGCTGCCCGCGTAATAGACGAGGTAGGTATTGAAGAAGGTCGCGGCGATGAGTTGAGGAATGGTCAGGCTGGGATCGCGGGCCCGGAGATTGACATTGAAACGGATGAGGCAATAAAAAACCAGATTGATCAGCAGTGCGCAGGCAAGCAGGGAGCGCAGATCCACGTTGCTCAGCAGGCCGCTCCAGATGGAATAGGCGGCAAACAGGGAACAGAAAAAATAGGTGCTGGCGGCAAGCAGGAGCCGTTGCACGCGCAATGCCTGCTTTGCATCCTGTCCGAAGATGATCGATTTGAGCATTGCGATCGCAGCCTTTCCAATCAAGCCCGAGCCTGAATCCGGTCCGGACACTGCTTCACGCCGTCGCGCTGCCTTGCCTCTCCAGGCTGGTCAAGGTAGCGTCGGCTCTGTCTTCACTCCATGCGGGGAAACGCCGGTCCGGCTCTGGCCCATGCAGAATCCGGACTGAAACGGCAGTAAGCAGCAGGCGGCGGAAGGGCTCATGCAGCAGGAACGGCAGCTGGAGCGCTTTTCATCCGCGCAAAGCTACAGGCAATGTCTCCCGTATGAAAATATTATGATTTTTTCCAAATAGTAACAAAGTTGGCGCAACTGGCCCATAACTTTGCAGTGCCATGTGGCATGCCGGGCAAACCAGTGCATGCTTCGTTGCAGAGGCTTCGGCCAGGCGCCGAAATAGCGGGATTATGGATCAGATGGGGCAGCGGACCCAGACAGCCACAACCGGGAAGCTCAGGAGCTGGACTGATTCAGGATAGGGAATCGGTGTGCGAGGGGATATTCAGGTCCCGACCAGGGAATATTCGCGCATATTGTCGGCCAGCCAGCGCCGGGAAAGATCGCTTTCCTGCTGGCTCGGATGGAAATCGCGCCGGAAATAGGCGCACCACGACTTGAAGTTTTCGCGGATCAGCCCGCGCCGGCCAAGCAGATAGCTCGCGGCGCTCTTCCAGGTACTCCATTTCCAGAGCATGCCGTCGTGGCGGAGATTGCAGACGGTCTGGCGCAGCAAATTGGTCAGGAAGATCAGGGTAGCGCGGCGGAACCACTTGATGCGCCACTCGTAATCCCCGCCCAGCGCGTGGTACAGGTCGAAGGCGGTGCTCTTGTGTTCGGATTCCTCCGCGCTGTGCCAGAGCCACATGGTTTTCAGGCGCGGTTCACAGCCATCCAGCAAGTCGTGATGCCGCAGCTGCCATTCGGCGAAGATCGCGGTGAAATGTTCATTGGCGGCGGTAATCGCAAGCCAATGACGTGCATCAATGCCTTCCATCAGCTTCATGCGGGCCTGCGCGCGCGGCGCCCATTCATTGACCAGTCCCTGCTTCTCCAGATGCCCGTTGAACAGGCTGTGGATGCGGCGATGGGTCGCTTCCTGCCCGATGAACCCCTGCACTTCGGCCTTGAACTGTTCCTGCTTCTCTGCCGGCAAATCTTGAAAGCCTTTGCGCACCGAATCGATGAAGAATTGCTCGCCGACCGGGAAACTCATCGACAGAGCGTTGAAGAGTGCGGAGCGGAAGGCATCGCCCCCATGCCAGTGACGTGCAAACGGCGTTTCAAGATCAATCAGCAGTCGGCGGACCGCAAGAGTGGCCATGAGAATTCTCCATAGCGAAGAACACGGTACGAAGCAGTACCAAGACTTAATCTTGTCCCGCATGTGTGGTACTGTCAAGTACCAATCCACGCTTCAATGAATATGGCGCAAGAACATCGCATCCTCGACGCCGCTTCGAGCGAACACCGGCATCGCTTGCTGGAAGGCATGGCGCACGCCGTTGCGGACAAGGGCTATAGCGACACCACGATTGCCGATATCGTGCGCGCAGCCGGCGTCTCGCGCCGGACCTTTTACGAGCATTTCGCCACCAAGGCAGAATGCTTCATCGCCTTGTATGAGGCCGCCAGCTTCAACTCCCTGAATGTGTTGCGCGCGGCAATCGATCCCGCCCACGACTGGCAGGCACAGGTGGAAAAGGCGATGGCCGCTTATTTCGGCTGTCTGGCGCAGAATCCGGTGCTGATGCGCACCCTGTTTATCGAAATCCTTGGGCTGGGCCCGGAAGGCTTGGCGGCGCGGCGACGTGTCAATGAGGAAATCGCTGCATTCATGCTGCAGGTCGTCAATGTCGCCGAAAGAAGTCCGGACAAGAACGTCACCCCCCTGGCGCCGGAAATGGCGATGGCAGTCGTAGGTGGAATCAATGAACTGGTACTGCAAGCCATCGAACGCGGGCGGGTAAGCCAGTTGCAGGAACTCGTCGCCCCGGCAGTGCGCCTGGTGCGGGCTGTCGTGGGATGACCTTGCTGGCCGGCTTATCTGCGCAGGCTCGCAATCAATAAAGAAGTCTGGAATCCGGCAAGGGCTTCATGGGCCCGCTGCCATTGGAAACGCAAGTCCCCCAACGAATCCTGCATCATGCGAAATGCCGCCACCATTGCTTCGAGCGGCGTGGCAGCGGCATCGCGGACAGAATCAATATGTGTCAGCAGCTGCTGCAGGCGCTCGCGATGCTCCGGCGGGGCGGCGTCGACGGCATCTCTCAGCAAATGCCGGCGAAACGCTTCAAAGGCTTCCGGGTCCTGCTGATGCAATGCCACCAGCATGTCAAAGTCGGGAATCGGCGTGACCGGCTTCATGATGCACTCCTGCCTGCAAGATATGAATAGTTCCCATTGTTGGGACTTTTGCCGGGCTATGCCTTGCGCACTGTCAATCGATGTTGCAGCCTCTCATTGAAAACGCACCGGCTACGATCAGATCAATTCCTGGTCCGACAATTCCTTTTTCACATAGGCATAGAACACGGGCGCAGCAACCACGCCCGGCAAGCCGAACACAGCCTCCATCGCGAGCATTGCAATCAGCAATTCCCAGGCGCGGGCATTGATGTGGGAGCCGATGATCCGGGCATTCAGAAAATATTCGAGCTTGTGGATGACCACCAGGAAAAGCAGCGAAGCGAGCGCCACCTGCAGCGAGTGAGACAGGGCTACCACCACCAGTACGGTGTTCGAAATCAGGTTGCCGATGATGGGCAGCAAGCCGGCAATGAAGGTAATGATCACCAGTGTTTTGGACAGCGGCAGGTGGATGCCGAGCAGTGGAAGCACAATGAAAATATAGATTCCGGTAAATATGGTATTCGCTGCGGAAATGCGCACCTGTGCAAACACGATACGGCCAAATGCATCATTCAGGTTGGTAACGCGCGCGCCCAGGGCACGTGCCAGCGGCCGGGGGCTGTGAATATCGGCAGTATCATGCAATGCCACCATGGCACCGATGATCATTCCGATCAACAAGCGAGCGACTCCTCTCCCTGCCTCCTCCCCTAAGGTTCTGGCTTCCACTGCATGCTCATGTAGCCATCGGGCAATCATTTCCCGCAAGGCTTCGGCGCCGGCCGGCAAGCGCTCGCGGATCCACACCGGCAACTGGTCGCGCGAGGCATCGATGATTCCCGCCATCTTGTCCAGCAGTGCTCCGGGATTTCCCGCTTCGCTCTGAAAAAATACAACCAGTCCCCAAATGCCCGCGGACAGCACGGCAATGATCAGGAAGCTGAGTGCGACGACCGCAACCATTTTCGCCCGCTTTCCACTGATGGTCTTTCCCAACACCGGCGTCAGGGAATGCACCAGCGAATACACCAGCATTCCGGCGAACAGCGCAATCAGCAAGCCTTTCTGCAAGACAAGAAACAAGGCGACCAGCACCAGCACGTAGGATGCAAGCTGGACACCCGGCCTGGATTCAGTGTTTTCATTCACGGGAAAATGAAGCTTCATGGCGTAAGAAACAAAGTGCGGGAAATGGCGACATCATAAGCTGTCTGGCAGGTCTGCGTGCCGGAAAGAAGGCTTTTCGCCTTGTGATCCGCAATTCGCCGCCATATAGATTGATAGCCCGGGATCATTTGTCCGGCTTTCACCTCTGAGTGCACTTCAACCGCGCCATTACCGGCACCGGTTATTGCCACAAAGTATGGAACGCCGGTTCTTCCCCTGAAAAGAGGGTCTGGGACAGGAAACCATGTTCCGAAAAGAATCTCTAAGCCGTGCGTCCTTGCGGTCAAAAGCCCAGGCATGTCGCACCAACCCAAAGAGAAGGCGCAGAAAAATCAGCCGCCTCTAAAACGTTTTCATGAACCATCAATCGATATGGCTTATTCTGGCAGGCATTGCATTACTTTTACTATGCATCGCTCCGCTCCTGTTTTATGTGCGACGCCATCGGCTTCAGCTGCAGAAGGCCAACCGGCGCATCGGAGATCTGGAGCAGGCCAACCGTGCACTGGAATTGCGGCGTCAGGCTGATGAAGACAGCCCGATGCCCATCATCATCATCAGGGCAAACATGCCTGATTGCACGATAGAAAGCGTCAATCCTGCATTCGAGCATGTCACCGGCCACGCTGCTTCGGAAGTCATCGGTCGCAGTATCTGGTCCCTGTATCCGTCGGTAGGCGGCCGGAAAGCGGACAAAGGTTTGCAGGCGCTGATCAATGACAAGCGCGGGGGTAATGCAGTCGTGCGCAGCGAGCGCAGGAATGGCAGTCCCGCCTGGTACAGCATCTCCGCATCGCCGCTGCGGGATGAAACCGGCGCTGTCACGCATTTCGTGCTGGCCCAGCATGATGTATCGGAAATGAAGCGCTACCAGGCGGAGCTCGAGCTCCATGCGAATTACGATTCCCTCACCGGCCTGGCCAACCGCGCGCTTTTGCGCCAGCGCCTGGAAGAAGCGATTGCGCAGGCGCGGGACCATCCCGGACAAAAAGTATGGGTGGCGTTCATCGATCTCGACCGCTTCAAGATCGTCAACGACAGCCTTGGCCGCAAGGCCGGCGACCGCCTCATCAATACCGTGGCCGAACGCCTCATCCATGCGGTGCGGGAATCGGATACCGTCGCCCGCCTCGGCGGGGACGAGTTTGCCGTGCTCATGCGGGAAGCGGATGACAGCACGGTATCTGCCGCCATGGTCGACCGCCTGGTGCAAGCCATCGCACACCCGGCCTCCATCGACGGACATGAATTCACCCTCACCTGCAGCATCGGCATCGCCGTCTATCCGGACAACGGCGAAGACGCGGAGAAGCTGATCGAATATGCCGACATCGCGATGTACAGCGCCAAGGAGCACGGGCGCAACAATTACCAGTTCTACCATGCGGCGATGAATGAACGGGCACTGGCGCGGCTGCAGATGGAGATGGCCTTGCGCGGTGCGGTGGAACGCGGCGAATTCGGCTTGCATTACCAGCCCCAGGTCGACCTGAAGACCGGCAATATCGTCGGCATGGAAGCCCTGGTGCATTGGAAGCACCCTCAGCTTGGCATCGTGCCGCCGGGGGAATTCATTACACTTGCGGAAGAAACCGGCCTCATCGTGCAAATCGGGGCCTGGGTGATGCATGAAGCCTGCCGGCAGAACAAGGCATGGCAGGATGCGGGGCTGGCGCAATTGCGGGTGGCGGTCAATCTGTCGGCACGCCAGTTCGCGCAGCCCGATCTCGTCGATTCGGTCAACCAGATCCTTCAGGAGACCGGTTTGTCGCCGCACTTTCTGGAGGTGGAATTGACGGAAAGCCTGGTGATGACCGGCGTCGAACGCTCGCTCGACGTGCTGCGCAATCTGAAGGCGCACGGCATCCAGATATCCATCGACGATTTCGGCACCGGCTATTCGAGCCTGTCCTACCTCAAGCGCTTCCCGATCGACGTACTCAAGATCGACAAATCCTTCGTCCAGGACATCACGTCCGATCCGGATGACGAAACCATCGTGTCATCGATCATTTCGCTTGCCCACAGCCTGAAGCTGCATGTGATTGCGGAAGGCGTGGAATCGCATGAACAGCTGGCCTTCCTGGAACAGAATGGCTGCGATGAAATCCAGGGCTATTACTTCAGCCGTCCGGTGCCGCCAGCCACCTTTGCGCAGATGCTGCGCCAGCAAAAGACTTTATATCCCGCGCGGCCGGCCACGCTTCACTGACCCGAAAGCGCGCGCTTCAGGTCCGCGAGACGGTAAGGCTTGGGCAAGAGCACTGCTTCGAAGCCGCGCACATTGGCCATGGCACGGCCATAGCCGGAGGTGATGATGATGCGCATGTCCGGATAACGCCGGGCGGCTTCGCGCGCCAGTTCCGCGCCCGTCATCTTGGGCAGGCTGAGGTCGGTCAGCAGCACGTCGAAGCGTTCGGTTTCGAGGCAGACCAGGGCCTTTTCCGCATTCGCCACCGCCGTGACGCCATGGCCCAGGCCTTCGAGCAATTGGGAAGTCGATTCGCGCAAGTCTTCATTGTCTTCGACAAACAGAACGCGCGAGGTGGTCTGTGCCTTGCCTTCCTGCGGCGATGGCTTCCCTTCCCCGGCTGCCGGCATCCCGTCTGAAGCGAGGCTGTTTTCCGCTCCGAAGGCCAGGCCAGGCGCAGCCTGACCTTCCGCCGGCGCATGCACATCCGTCAGATAGGTGGCTACCAGGGAAAGCTGCCCGTCGGGGTCGAAAATCGGCGTATGCGTCAATTTCCAGTACCGCCCGGGGGAGCCGGCCTGCGGCAGCCATGCCACCTCCGGATGATTATTCGACAGCACCCGGGCATAGGAAGCGCTCAGCTCGATCGCCAGGCCATTGGCCGCATCCGGCAGTATGTCAACCAACAAGTCCCTGACATTGCGCTGCAACACCGCGTCACGCGACTTGCCCAGGACACGCAAACCGGACTCGTTGACTTCAAGTACCGTCAGGTCGGGCGTCAGCAGCACGCATCCGTTGGGAGACGCCGTGAAAATCGCCTTGAAATCAATGGAAGAGTTCATGGGGCATGCCTGAGTTGGGCAATTCGATTCTTGCTTGAGGGAACAAATAGCCGCCGGAAGGCCTGCAATGCATTGTAGCGCAATGGGACGGGGGCGCATCTATCTCCGCCGAGCCTGCTCCAAGGACAGGGGATGCTCATTCAGCGGGCAAGTCTTGCGCCTGCTCATGATCGGATCCCGGAAGCCTTTTATAGTAAAAATGGGCAACCGGTAGCGCGAAAAGGTACACTAATGTTTTTCTTGCTCAGCAATTTAAAAAACTTTGCAGCGTACCTGTCCCGGCAGGGTTGTCCAGCACGCTTCGCCATTGTCAGCAGCCGTTGAACTAACAACCGCCAGGGATCATGAACAACAACAATAGCAGTCAACAGGAAAAACGCGCTCCCGATGTGCGCATCCTGATCATCGAGGACAATCGGGATCTGGCCTTGCTGTTCCGCAATCTGGTGCAGGCGATGGGCTGCACGGCGGAAGTCGCCTGGAGCGGCCGTTCCGGCCTGGAGCTGGCGGAAAAAACCGCTCCCGATATCATCTTTTGCGACATCAGCCTGCCCGGCGAGAAAACCGGCTTCGATGTGGCCCGCGCCATCCGCGCGCACAAGGACCTGGCGGGCACCTGGCTGGTGGCTGTCACCGGCCACGAAGACCCGGCCATGCATGAGCGTGCCTTGAATGCCGGGTTCAACCGGGTGTTCATCAAGCCAGTCAAGTTCGCGCAAATGCACGAGGTATTGACGGAATTCAGGGCATCGCAGGGTACGCGACCTTAAGAACGGTTCGGAAGTTTCCCGTGTCCGGCCACGGCATGATTGCCCGGCCGGCTTTTTCTTTTTGCTTGTGTCGTCATGCTATTCAAGAGCCAATCCAATACGCCCGTCTACCTCCTCGTGGCGGGCACCAGCCTCCTGGTCTTTCTGGTCGACCTGTACACCCGCCTCGGCGTCGCCGAATGGATTTTTTACCTGGTCCCGGTCTTTCTCTGCATATTTCAGTCACACCGCTATCTGCCGCTGCTCGTCGCCGGCGCGCAAATCCTCCTGACCGCCATCGGATTCCTCGTCTCGGCCCCCGGGATAGCAGCTGACGTCGCGTTCATCAACCGCGTGCTCGGCATGGGCGCCGTGTTCGCCGTCGCGTACCTGGTGCAACGCTTCATTGGCGAGCGCGAGCAAATGCGGCGCCAGCTTTGGCTGGAACAAGGCCGGGTGGAAATCTCGCGCAGCCTGATGGGCGAGCTGGGGGTCCACGAAGTCGCCGATAACATCCTCCATGCACTCGCAAAGTATGTGAATGCGCAGGTCGGCCTGCTGTACCGCCTCGACGGCGGCACTCTCGTGCCGGCCGCAGCCTATGCGACCGATTCAGCCCTGCCCGACATACCCGAAATCAAGCTCGGCCAGGGTCTGGCGGGAGAGGTGGCCCGGCATGGAAGCCCGATGGTCGTGAGCGAGCTTCCGGAAGCGTATCTGCGCGTGAACTCGGCGGTCGGCGCAGCCAGCCCGGCTCATGTACTCATTGCCCCCATCACAGCCGACGACCGCGTGTTCGGCGTGGTCGAACTCGGCTTTGTGCGCCGTTCCCGGGACCTCGACGTTGAGCTTCAGCTCCTGCGCCTGGTCGCAGAAAAGATCGGGATGGCCCTGCGTTCGGCGCTATACCGGGAAAACCTCAGGGCACTGCTGGAAAAGACCCAGCGCCAGAGCGAAGAGCTGCAAAGCCAGCAGGAAGAACTGCGGGTAGCGAACGAGGAATTGCAGGAACAGAGCCGTGCCCTGCAGGAGTCGCAAGCCCAGCTCGAGACACAGCAGAGCGAACTGGAGCAGACCAATATCCAGCTGGAAGAACGCACCCGGCTCCTTGAAAAGCAGAAGCGCGAGCTGCTGTTCGTCCAGCAGACGCTCGAAAACAATGCAATCGAGCTGGAGAAGGCGAGCCGCTACAAGTCGGAATTCCTGGCCAACATGTCGCATGAATTGCGCACGCCGCTCAACAGCTCGCTGATCCTTTCCCACATGCTGGCCGAAAACAAGCAGGGTACGCTGACGGAAGAGCAGGTGAACTATGCACGCACCATCCATGCCTCCAACCAGGATTTGCTTGCTCTGATCAACGATATCCTCGACCTGTCCAAGATCGAAGCCGGACACGTCGAGCTCAAGCCGGAGCCCGCGGAAGTCGCCACGATTCTGGACCAGTTGCGCCAGACCTTCGAACCGGTATCCCGACAGAAGGGCGTGGCCTTCATCCTGGAAGCCGGCGAAGACGTGCCGGCCTTCCTGGTCACCGACAGCCAGCGCCTGCAGCAGGTCTTGCGCAACCTGCTGTCGAATGCCTTCAAGTTCACCGAAGAGGGCGAAGTCACGCTGCGGGTGGACGCGACCGGAGGACGGGTGCGCTTCTCCGTGCGCGACACGGGCATCGGTATCGCCGAACATCAGCAGCAGGTGATCTTCGAAGCCTTCCGGCAGGCTGACGGCAGCACCAGCCGGGCCTATGGCGGCACTGGCCTGGGCCTGTCGATCTCCCGCGAACTGGCCCGACTCCTCGGCGGCGAAATCTCCGTGGAAAGCAGTCTTGGTCAGGGCAGCACCTTCACGCTCGAGATTCCAGTGCATCTCGCTGCCGCGCCTGCGGATGGCGAGGCGCCCGGCCAGAGCCCGGCTGCCGGTACGACTCGCAAGGACGAAGACCGGACAAAGAATGCGCGCCAAGCCAGCGTGACGCAGGCCCGCATCAAGCCGCAGCAGAACGAGCCCGCGCCAGCGGCAATCAAGGATGATCGGGAGCAGCGGCGGCACGGGCGGCTGATCCTGATGGTCGAAGACGATGAAAAATTCGCGTCCGTCCTGTATGAACTCGCGCACGAGATGCGTTTCGACTGCATTCATGCACCCTCTGCCGGCGAGGCGCTGCGGCTGGCGCAGGAATATGTGCCCGACGCCATCCTGCTCGACGTCGGCCTGCCCGATCATTCCGGATTGAGCGTGCTGGAGCGCATCAAGCGCGACCCGGCGACCCGCCACATCCCGGTCCACATGATTTCCGTCAACGATTACCGGCAAACGGCGCTCGAAATGGGCGCGGTCGGCTATGCACTGAAGCCGGTGGCACGGGAAGAACTGACCGATGCGATCCGCAAGCTGGAGCGCAAATTGCAGAACGGGCTGCGCCGCATTCTGATCGTTGAAGACAATGCGACCCTGCGCGAAAGCCTGGCACGGATGCTGGCCGCCGACGACGTCGAAATCGTTACCGCGGCCACTGCCGCCGAAGCGCTCGACCAGGTGTCCGAAAACACCTTCGACTGCATGGTCATGGACCTGATGCTGCCGGACGCCTCCGGCCATGACATTCTCGAGCGCATGGCACAGGGCGGCAAATACTCCTTCCCGCCGGTCATCGTCTACACCGGCCGCGCCCTGACGCGGGACGAAGAGCAGAGATTGCGCCGCTATTCCCAGTCCATCATCATCAAGGGCGCCAAGTCGCCGGAACGCCTGCTCGACGAGGTCAGCCTGTTCCTGCACCGGGTCGAGGCATCCCTGCCTGCCGACCAGCAGAAGCTGCTGCTGCAGGCGCGCCAGCGTGACGCAGTGTTCGAGTACAGGAAGATCCTGCTGGTGGAAGACGATGTGCGCAACATCTTCGCCCTGACCAGCGTTTTCGAGCCGCTGGGCGCGACGCTGGAAATTGCACGCAACGGCAGGGAAGCGCTCGAACTCCTGGAAAGAAATCCGGCCATCGACCTGGTCCTCATGGACTTGATGATGCCGGAAATGGATGGCCTGACAGCCATGCGGGAAATCCGCAAGCAGCCGCAACTCGCCCGTCTTCCGATCATCGCGCTGACGGCGAAGGCGATGGCTGACGACCGCCGGAACTGCCTTGAAGCGGGCGCCAACGATTACATCGCCAAGCCGATCGATGTGGACCAGCTGGTATCGCTGTGCCGGGTCTGGATGCCGAAGTAAGGCGCAGGCGCTGCCATGAACGCCGATTTCGACATCGAACTGAAGCTCTTGCTGGAAGCCGTGTACCTCAAGTACCAGCACGATTTCCGGCATTACGCGCTCGCTTCGCTCAGGCGCCGCATGCAGCAGGCAATGGTCCGGTTCGAGTGCAGGACCTTGTCGCAACTTCAGGACAAGGTCCTGCATGACCCCGCCGTGTTCCCGCAGATGCTGCGCTTTTTCACCGTGCAGGTCAGTGAAATGTTCCGCGACCCGGCCTATTTCAAGGCGCTGCGCGAGCATGTGGTTCCGGTCCTGCGCACTTATCCGTCGCTGAAGATCTGGGTGGCCGGCTGCAGCAACGGGGAGGAAGTCTGGTCGCTGGCGATCCTGCTGCAAGAGGAAGAGCTGCTCGAACGCAGCATCATTTATGCGACCGATATCAACCCGGAAGCCCTGCGCACGGCCGAGGCCGGCATTTACGAGCTGGACCGGATCGCCCAGTTCAGCCAAAACTACCGGCAGGCCGGCGGCACGGCGTCGCTGTCGGATTACTACAGCGCCGCCTACAACAGTGCCATCTTCAACCAGCAGCTGAAGCGCCAGATCGTGTTTGCAGACCATAGCCTTGCAACCGACAGCGTATTTTCGGAAGTCCACCTGGTGTCATGCCGCAATGTGCTGATCTACTTCGACCGCGCCTTGCAGGACCGGGCGATCGGACTGTTCCACGATGCGCTGGTCCATCGCGGCTTCCTCGGCATCGGTCCGAAGGAGAGCCTGCGCTTTTCTGCCCATGCCCATCGTTTTTCCGAAATCCCGGCGCGGCAGCGGATTTACCAGCGCATTTGAAAAGGCGAGGTGGACATGGACAGCAGCAGGCAGATCGAGGCAGTGGTCATCGGCGCATCGGCAGGCGGCGTGGAGGCGCTCACCATGCTGCTGCAGGCCTTGCCGGCCGATTTCGCGCCGGCGGTCTGCGCCGTGATCCATCTTGCACCCGACGGACCCGGCATGCTGCCGCAGCTGCTCGGCCGCCGCTGTGCATTGCCGGTGAAGGAAGCGGAAGACAAGGAAGCGATCGAGCCCGGCACGGTATACTTCGCAGTGCCCGACTACCACCTGCTGGTGGAACGGGAGAAGTTGCTTTCGCTGTCCCGGGAAGAAGCCGTGCTCTTTTCGCGGCCATCCATCGATGTGCTGTTCGAATCCGCAGCCTATGCCTACCGCGACCGCCTGCTCGGCATCATCCTGACCGGCGCCAACATGGATGGCGCAGCCGGGCTGGAAGCCGTTCGCACAGAGGGAGGCCTGGCCTGGGTACAGGACCCGGCGGAAGCGCAGGCCCGGGCCATGCCTGCTGCGGCAATTGCGCAGGCGGGTGCGGACCTGGTTCTGCCCTTGAAGGACATGGCCTTGCGGCTGTCGCGCATGACACGCAGCGCCAGCAATCATCAGATCGATAGAAATAATTAGAGACAGACAGCCATGCCTCCAAGTATCAATGTGCTTGTGGTCGACGATATTGAACAAAACCTGTTGGCCACGGAAGCCCTGCTTGCCCGCCCCGGGCTGAACATATTGAAAGCTTCCTCCGGCGAGCAAGCGCTCGAGATCCTGCTGGTGCAAGAGGTTGCGCTGGCACTGATCGATGTGCAGATGCCGCAGATGGATGGATTCGAGCTTGCGGAACTCATCCGTGGCAATAGCCGGACACGGTCCATCCCACTGATCTTCCTGACCGCTGCCACGGGAGAGCCTCAGCGCAGTTTCCAGGGGTACCAGGCAGGTGCCGTCGATTTCCTGTACAAGCCGATCGATTCTGCCATCTTGCGCAGCAAGGTGGAGGTGTTCGTCGAACTGTACGCGCAAAGAAAGCAGATCTCGCACCAGCTCGAAGAGCTGCGCCAGGCACTGCAGGTCAATGAAATGTTCATGGCCGTACTCGGCCACGACTTGCGCACGCCCCTGTCGGCGGTGATGAACGGCGCTGAACTGATTCTGCAGCTGTCCGCCGATCCGAAGGTGAACGCCGCAGCGGAGCGCATCCGCTCAAGCAGCCTGCGGATGGAAAAGATGGTCAGCCAGCTGCTCGATGTGACGCGGCTGCGCAGCGGCAAGCTGAGGCTGGAGCTGCAGCCAGCCAGCTATGAAGAAGTCGGGCGGCGCATCATCGAGGAATTCGCGCACACCGACCGCATCCGCATGGAATGCCAGGGCGACATGCAGGGCATGTTCGACGTCGACCGCATAGGCCAGGTACTTGCGAATCTGGTAGGAAATGCGTTGCAGCATGGCGATCCGGAAGGACCGATCCGGATCGCCATGGATGGTTCGCGTGGCAGCCATGTCCTCATTCGCATCCGCAATCGCGGAAGCATGGCAGCCGAGGCGCTCGCCCGGATTTTCGAACCGTTCCAAACCGGTTCGCAGGAAGAGCAATCCGTCGGCCTCGGCCTGGGCCTGTACATCGTCAAGCGCTTCGTGGAAGCCCACGGTGGAAGCGTGAGCATGACCTCAACAGAGGAACAAGGAACGACGTTTGAAATCTCGTTGCCACGCAACGCGTAGGAAACAGAGCTGACCGGGAGGCAACGCTCCCGGTCAGAATCAGGCGGCGACGGCCTGCGTCTTGCCGCGGCGGCTGAGGCGGCGGTAGAGAATCGGCACGATTACCATGACCGCAGCACAGATCCAGAGTCCGATCGAAATCGGGCTTTCCCACAGGATGGCCACATCCCCGTTGGTGATCGAGAGGGCGCGGCGCAGATTCTGCTCCATCATTTCTCCCAGCACGAAACCCAGGATCAGCGGTGCCATCGGCACCTTGCATTTGCGCAGCAGGTAGCCAAGGACACCGAGCGCCGACATCAGCACCAGGTCGAAGGTGGTGGCATGCACTGCATACACGCCGACTGCGCTGATCGCCAGGATGCCTGGCACCAGCGCCCAGTTCGGCACCTTGAGCATGCGGGTGAAGAGGCCGACCATCGGGATGTTCATCACCAGCAGGATCACGTTGCCGATGAACATGGATGCGATCAGGCCCCATACTAGGTTGGGTTGCTGCTCGAACAGGGCCGGGCCGGGCGTGATGTTGTACAGCGTCAGCGCCCCCATCATCACCGCCGTCGTGCCGGAGCCCGGCACGCCGAGCGTGAGCATAGGCACGAAGGAGCCGTTGGCCGCGGCATTATTGGCAGCTTCCGGCGCCGCCACGCCCCGGATGTCGCCCTGGCCGAACGTGCCTTCCTTGTCGGTCAGCCGCTTTTCCATCGAGTACGTGATTGCGCTGGCGACGGTTGCGCCGGCGCCCGGCAGGACACCCACAACGAAGCCGACCACCGAGGAGCGCAGCGTGCCCCACCAGGTATGTGCCAGCTCCTTCAGGTTGAACAGCATCCTCCCGGTCATGGGGATCGACGCCGTGCCATGCGCCATCTCTTCCAGCATCAGCAGGATTTCGCTGATGGAAAACAGGCCGATCACCACCACGATGAACTGGATGCCGTCCGCCATGTGCACCGAGTCGAAGGTGAAGCGGTAGACGCCGGAATTCGCATCGATGCCGATGGTAGCCAGCGCCAGGCCGATGACGGTGGCCAGAAGCGCCTTGACCGGCTGGTCGCCGACCAGGCCGGTGAGGCAGGCGAAGGCGAACACCATCAGCGCGAAGTACTCGGCCGGCCCGAACGCAAGCGCCCATTTCGCAAGGAGAGGCGCGGCGACCGCCAGGCCGATGGTGGCGACAATGGAACCGACGAAGGAACTCCAGGCCGAGATGGACAGCGCCACGCCGGCCAGGCCCTTCCGAGCCATCGGATAGCCGTCGATCGCGGTCATGATGGCCGAGGCGTCGCCCGGCACATTGATCAGGATGGCGGAGATGCGGCCACCATATTCGCAGCCGATATAGACGGCGGCGAGCAGGATGATCGCGGTTTCCGGCGGCAGCTTGAGGGCGAAGGCCAGGGGCAGCAGGATCGCGACCCCGTTGATCGGGCCGAGGCCCGGGAGCAGCCCGACCACGGTGCCGACGAAGGCGCCGAACAGGGCCACCATCAGATTGACCGGCTGCAGCGCAACGCCGAAGCCGTTCATCAGGAAGGAAAGCGTATTCATTACAGTCCGATCTGGGCGAATACCGGCTTCAGCACGCCAACAGGCAGCACCACGTCCAGCAATTTGTCAAACAGGATATACAGCGCCACGCCCAAGACTATGCCGGTGAGTGTGCATTGCTTCCAGCTGCCGCCGAACAGGCGGCCAACCGGCAAGGCCATCAGGACGGTCGCCAGGATGAAGCCGAGCAGCTGGAACAGGATGGCATAGACCACGACGGCAGCAGCACACAGGGCTACCCTGGGGCCATTCCCGGCATGCATGAAGAACGGCCCTTCGCCGGCCGCCGACCGCAACACGAGCCAGGCGCCGCACAGGGCCATCAGGGCCGCCAGCAGCAGCGGGAAGGCGCGCGGCCCGACCGGCTCGTATTCCACCGGCGCCGCATAACCCCAGGACGCCACCGCCATGGCGGCGGCTACAAGGATCGCGACTGCCCCAAGTATGCGGTCACTCATTGCTTGGGTCCCATGAGGCCGAATTCCTGCGCGAGCGTGCGGTAGTTCTGGGTCGTGCGCTTGACATAGGCGTCCAGCTCAGGCCCGGTCATCGCGAACGGATACAGCCCTCGTTCGTCAGTCAACCTGGCGAATTCCGAAGTCTTCATGAGCTTGTTGAAGGTATCAGTCCAGACCTTGAAATCGGCATCGCTGACTTTCGGACCCATGTAGAAGCCGCGGATGATCGGCCATTCGACATCAAAGCCCTGCTCCTTGGCGGTCGGCACATCCTTCAACTGCCCCGGCAGACGCTTGTCCGACATCACGGCCAGGATGCGGATATTGGCACCGGCCTTGATCTGCGATGCGGCCTCGGAAGCGTCACCGGAATACACATGGACGTGTCCGCCCTGCAGAGCTGCGATGCCTTCACCACCGCCCTCGAAGGCGACGAAACGCATTGTCTTGTAACCGATGCCGGCTGCCTTGGCGGTCAGCGCGGCCTTCATCCAGTCCTGGCTGCCCACCGTGCCGCCTGCGCCGAACACGACCTTGCTGGGATCGGCTTTCAGGGCGTCCGCAAGATCTTTCAATGTCCTGTAGGGCGAATCCTTGCGCACCACCACTGCGCCGTAGTCGGCACCGACGGCAGCCAGCCAGCGCACATCGTTCTCGGTGTACTTGCCGAACTTGCCCTGCGCGATATTGAGCAACGAACCGCCGGAAAAGGCGACGATGGTATTCGGTTCGGCCGGGCGCTGGGCGATGATGGCGTTGTAGGCGACTGCGCCTATGCCGCCGGGCATATAGGTGACCCGCATCGGGTCCTTGATCAGGTGCGTGTCCATCAGCGCGCTTTGCGCGAGCTTGCAGGTCAGGTCGAAACCGCCGCCGGGCTTGGCAGCCGCGATGCATTCGCTCTTGTCGAGCGGGCCGGCCACAGCAGAAACGGTCAGGGAGGCGAAGGCCAGCAGGCCAAACAGTTTCTTCATGCTTGTCTCCAGGTTGTGAGTTGTACCCGGAATGTAGCAGGTCCAAGCTGTCAGGAAACTGTCAACTCGCTTTCCGCCAGCGGCAGGATGATGGTGGCGATACAACCGGCCGTGTCCGGAGCATTGTCTATCGCAAGACTGCCGCCGTGCCGTTCTACCACTGCCCGTGCGATGGCGATTCCCAGGCCAGAGCCAGCGGGCGAGGCATTGTGTGCCTGGAAAAAGCGCTGGCCCAGGCGCGGAAGCTGGTCAGCCGGGATGCCGGGACCGTCGTCGGTGATCGACAGAAAAGCATATCCCGCCGCCTGGCTCAGCTTCAGGTTCACATTGCCGTGTTCCGGGGCAAAGCGGATGGCGTTGTGCAGCAGGTTGGCCACGGCTTCCCGCAACATCCCGGCATGGCCTTGCACCGGCAAGGACTGGTCGACACAGTCCAGCTCCAGGTTGATTCTCCTTTCCCGCGCCTGGAACACGAAATCGCGAGCCACCTGTCCGACCACGAACTGCAGGTCCACTGTGGACACCGGCAGCTCGGCTGCATCCGCCCGTGCCAGCGAGAGCATCTGGTTGGTCCGGCGGGTGGCGTCGTCGAGCTGCCGGGAAATCGCCCCCAGCGCACGCCTGACGTTTCCGGGATCGCTTTCGCGCAGCACATAATCGAGCTGGGTCCGCAGCGTGGTCAGCGGCGTGCGCAACTGGTGCGAGGCATCGTCCACGAAGCGCCGCAATTCTTCCGACATCTTCTGGTTGCGCAGCATATGCTGGTTGATGGCATCGACCAGGGGCTGCACATCCACCGGCACGGCACTCCTGTCTATCGGCGTGAGGTCGGTGGGCGAGCGAGCACTGACCTCCTCGCGCAGCCGTGCCAGCGGCCGCAGGCTCAGGTTCAGCACCAGTACCAGCAGGCCGCCCGCCGCGGCCAGCAGAAGGAAGTCGCGCCAGGCCGCTTGCCAGACCAGCTTGCGGATGAATTCCGCGCGCGAGCCGGTGGTTTCCGCAACCTGGATGACGATGCGGTGCTGCGGGTTCGCGCCTCTTGTCACCGGCTTGTCGAGATAGCGCGCATAGGCGCCGATCCTGACCTTTTCCCCGAAATAGACCGCGTCGTAGAAATACGGCATACGTGGCTCGAGCTTGACGGGTGGCTTGGGCAAGTCGGCGCTGCCCACTTCCATCAAGCCGTCTTCGGTAGCGACGCGGAAGAACACTTCCCCTGCCGCAGTCAGCTCGAAGAATTCCAGCATGGTGTAAGGCAGCTCCACAGCGATGCCGCCGGATGCTGTGGAAATGTTCGCATCCATTGCCTTGATCGCGCCGAGCAGCGACCGGTCGTAAGCCGAATTGGCCGCATCCACGGCGGTGCGGTAGGTGACCCACAATTCGGCTGCGCCTATGAGCGCAAAGGCGGGCAGAAGCAACGTCAGGACGGTACGCCTCAGGCTCCAGCGCGGCAGCGAAAGATCCCGCCTCATCGCAGTTCCAGCAGATAGCCGATGCCGCGCAGGGTAACGATATGCAGCGGGCTGGCTTCCAGCTTCCTGCGTACGCGGTAGATCAGCACTTCCACCGCCTCGGGCATCGCGTCGACCTCGTCGCTGAAAACCTTGTCGTGGATATCCTTCTTGGACAGCGGCTCGCCGCTGCATTGCAAGAGCGCATGGAGCAGCGCATGCTCGCGCCGCGACAGCGACAGGATCTTGTCGTTGAGGGTAAATTGCCGGGTCAGGGGATCGAAAACGAGCGGACCGCAGCTCATCCGCGGATGCTCGCTGCCACGCGCGCGCCGGATCAGTGCCGTCAGGCGAGCCTCCAGTTCATCGATGGCAAACGGCTTCGCCATGAAGTCGTCCGCTCCCTTTTTCAGGGTGGTCACACGTTCCAGCAGCGAATCGCGCGCCGTCAGGATCAGGACCGGCAGCCTGGCATCGAGCTCGCGCAGGCGGGCCAGCACTGCGTGACCATCGATGCCAGGGAGGCCGAGATCCAGGATCAATGCATCGTACTTCACCTCGCGCACGCTGTTTTCGACCAGGCGTCCGTCGTTGACCCAGTCAACGATATAGCCATTCTGCCCCAAGGCCAGGCATAGCCAGTTGGCCAATTCGCGTTCATCTTCAGCCAGCAAAAGTCTCATGTTCGGTCGCTTTGCAAAATGAGTTCCAAATCCGCCTTCAATGCGGCAACCTGGAATTTCGCGAAAGCATACATGGCCGGCGTCCCACTTGCCGAACCGGTTTGCCAAAAACCGGGCAAGATGGATGCACATGCCGATGCTGACCGAACCTTTACGCCGGAACGGCGTCGGAGCAGACTACATTCCAAAATCCCGTCCGCTTGATGGAAAGGAGCGCCAATGGCAACCGTAATCCGGCACAGAAATGCGAATATCGTTACCCTGGATCCGCACGAGAAAATCGCAGATTGCTGCAAGCCCGGCGATATTGCGCTGGTGCAGGATGGTCCGGGCTGGTGGACGCATTTTGTCGGTGAAGACGGCGAAACCGAAACCTATGATGCCCCGTTCGATTCCTACAACAAGGCGCTCTGGACGGCAAAGGCCGTCGCTGAATTCGATTCGGCAGGAGAGTAAGCTGCTGCCCGTCGCACGAGGATAATTGTGTACGAGGCGAAGTCTGCCTTGATCCGGTCAAGCGGGACGCGCACCTGCCGTCCCGCATCGGCGTTCCGCTCAATCCAGCAACTGGTACTCGCCGCCGCGTTCGAGTGCGCGCCGGTAGGCTGGGCGTGCATGAATCCGCTTCAGGAAGTCCATAAGTTGCGGCCTGCTCTCGTTCAAGCCGGCGCGCGCAGCGGCTGCTTCAAGCGGAAAACTCATCTGGATATCCGCTGCAGTAAATTCCTTGCCCGCAAACCATCCCTCCTTCCCGATTTCCGCCTCGAGGTAATCGAGATGGCGCGCAATCTGCGGTGCGATGAAGGAACTTTTGGCTCGGGCCGCGATGGCGCGGGCAACCGGTTTCACTAGAAATGGCATCGGTCCGCGCTCAATGCGGTCGAACACCAGCTTCAGCAGCAGCGGGGGCATGGCCGACCCTTCCGCATAGTGCATCCAATAGGTGTAGCGGAGCTTCTCCGGTGTGCCGGGCGCGGGGACCAAGCTCCCCTTGCCATAGCGCTCCACCAGGTATTCCATGACCGCTCCCGATTCGGCGAGCGTCAGTGCGCCATCCGTGATCACCGGGGACTTGCCGAGCGGGTGCACTTCCCGCAAGGACGCAGGCGCAAGCATCGTTTTCGGGTCGCGCTCGTACCGCTTGATCTGATAGTCGAGGCCGAGTTCTTCCAGCAGCCACAGCACGCGTTGCGACCGGGAGTTGTTGAGGTGGTGAACAGTAATCATGGAGCCTTTTCTCTTTCTGGTTATGGGAACTCTCTGCAGCCAACGTACGCTGGCGCTGATGTCTGCCACAAGTCGCGATATGCGCTGTGCGTGCCGCGCATTATGGCTGAACGTGGCGTTTTCGGCGACGCCCAGATCGGTGTGGGCAAATGACAAAAAAAAACGCCACATTGCGTGGCGTTTTTCGGGAGGAGATTACCTGGTTCGGCTTAGTTGCCGCCGACGTAACGCGGAGCAACCTGGCGGTCCTTTGCCAACTGAGTGACTTCATTGCGCACTTCGTCACGCGTCTTGTGAGATGCCGTTGCAAATTGCAGCGTATCGACGTATTCGTTGTTCTTGTTCAGCTCGCCTTGGGCATAGGCCTGCTCAAGCTCGGCGCGCACTTCTGCACGGGTCTTCGGCGCCTGAACGCCGGCGAATTTCGCGGGCTCGGCGACTTCATTGTTCCGGCTCAGCTTGTTGCTGCGACCGTTAGCCTGTACGGCTTCAGCGCGCACTTCGGCACGGGATTTGGTCGACTGGACATTGCTGAAATCAAAGTAGCTGCCGGTGATGTCGGTACCCGGGGTGCCGGCAAATGCAGATCCGGTAGCGGCAAGAGCGGCAACAGCAATCAGTTTTTTTGCGTTCATATTGTTCTCCTGAAAGGATAAGTCATTGATGACTCAAGTTCGGTTTGGCGACTCGGGCAATCTTGCTGCCCGATAGGTCCTGCCTCGGTGAGGCGCACTTGAATCAACTGTGTGCTCATCGATGAAGCGTAGTTTAGTCGTTGCGCGGCTCGCAAAAAACATCATTGGTGGAAAATGACTATTCCTATATAAGAAATAATGCCCCTGGCGCCATCGCACCTCGGCAAGTGCGAAATAAAGCGGCGCGACAAGAGTCTGCACCTGGCCTGCAAGCTTTTCACATCCCAACGATGCCATTTGGTAATCGTGCTTTTGGCAAACAGTGTCAAACCGGATGAATCGCCGAAACGCTGTTCCCGCCGACGCTATTGCCGGAATTGATGCAGATCTTGATTACCCCCGATTTTTTTATATCGACCACGCCTTGTACTAGTCTTAATTTGTCCGGGGTATTAGAACAACTGCACGGAGGAAACGTCATGCTGCCCAGACTGTTCCGACTATTGGCGCCGTTTTTCCTTGCCTTGACCGGTGCACTTTCCGCCACTGCCTTGCAGGCCCAGGAAGTGGTGCTCGGCGCATCGGTCCAGCTCACCGGGCCGCTCGCCAATACCGGTCGCTACTATCGCGATGCTTATCAGATTGCCATCGACAAGATTAATGCCGGTGGCGGCGTCAAGATCGGCGGCAAGCCTCACAAGCTGGCGTTGAAAATTTATGACAACCAGTCCGACGTCAACCTGAGCGTGCGCCAGTACACCCAGCTTGTGTCACAGGACAAGGTCAACCTGTTGCTCGGGCCGTTCGCCAGCAATTTCGCGCTGGCCGATTCAGCGGTTTCGGAAAAATACAAGATTCCCATGGTGCAGGGCGGCGGCGCCTCCGATCAGATCTTTGCCCGTAAGTTCAAGTACATCTTCGGCACGCTGGCGCCGGCCAGCAATTATTTCGGCAGCACGATCGAAATGATGAAGCAGCTCAAGCCCGTTCCGAAGGCGGTGGCACTGCTGTATGCCGATGACGCATTCGACGTTTCGGTGGCGGACGGCACACGGCCGAAGCTGAAGCAGGCCGGGCTGAACATCGTGATGGACGAGCGTTACAGCACCAACGCCACCGATTTCAACTCCTTGCTCTCCCAGATCAAGAGCAAGAATGTGGACGCAGTGCTGGTGGCCGGCCATGAAACCGAAATCCTGAATTTCGTGCGGCAAGCCAAGAGCCTCGCGGTGGCGCCGAAAATGTATTCGTTCACCGTCGGCGTGCCAAGCGAAGATTTCCGTCGGGCCCTTGGCGCCGACGCCAACTATGCCTTCGGCATGACGGCATGGCTGCCGTCCGCCTCGCTCAAGGACCGGTGGTTCGGCGACGCCGAGCAATTCGCGAAGGAATACAAGACGAAGTTCGGCTATGACCCGGATTACCATGCTGCATCCGGGGTGGCCGACGTCGAAGCGCTGGCGCAGGCGATGGAAACCGCCGGCAGCACCGATCCTCAGAAAGTGCGTGATGCACTGGCAAAGATCAAGTTCGACAGCCTGTACGGGCCGATCGCCTTTGGCCAGAACGGCCAGATCGACCTGCCGCAGGTGGTGATCCAGGTTCAAGGCAATCAATTGGCCGAAATCTTCGGCGGCAAAGGTTTCGTCAAGCAGCCGAAGTATCCGATGCCGGCCTGGGATGCGCGCTGACGACTGTCATCGCCAAGCACCCCAATGAGCCTGCTTGCCCAAATTTTGGTCAACGGCGTCCTGCTGGGCGGGCTGTATGCGGTGATGGCGCTGGGTCTGGCGCTGGTCTGGGGCGTGCTCAACATTGTTAACCTGGCGCACGGTGCCTTCATCATGCTCGGCGCGTATGCATCGTGGCACCTGTATTACCACCTCCATATCGATCCGTTCCTGGGGCTGCCGCTGACCGCGCTGCTGATGTACGCCATCGGCTACGGCTTGCAGCGCGGCCTGCTGAACTTCGTAGTGCGGGCACCGATGTTCAACACCCTGCTGATCACCTTCGGCCTGGAAGTGGTGCTGACCTACCTCGCGCAGTTGGCGTTTTCGGCAGATTTCCGCACCATCAATCCGCCGTATGCCGGCAGCAACCTGCAATGGGGGACAGTAGTGATCCCGGTGGTCCGGTTGGCGGCGTTCGGCACGGCCATCGTGCTGACCGTGGGGATGTGGCTGTTCCTGCTGCACACCCGGCTCGGGAGGGCGATCCGTGCGACCGCGCAAAACCTAGTCGCGGCGCGCCTGTACGGCGTCGAGCCGCGTCACTTGTATGCGACCACCTTTGCGCTCGGCATTGCACTCGCCGGTGCGGCCGGCGGACTGTATGGCACGGTGTCGCAAATCAACCCTTATATCGGCGCAACGCTGACGGCCAAGTCGTTTGCGATTTCGATCATCGGGGGGCTGGACAATCCGCTCGGCGTGATCGTCGGCGGCCTGTTCCTCGGCATCGTCGAATCGCTGACCGCGCTGTACATCGGGCCGACCTTTGCCGACGTGGCCAGCTTCGGCATCCTGGTGCTGGTCCTGATCGTCCGTCCCAGCGGCCTGCTTGGGAAAACCGCATGAAGGCTTTCCGCATCATAGTACTCGCGGTCATCCTCGCGGCGCTGGCCGCCCTGCCCTGGTTCGAGTCGGACGTGCTGGTCCAGTTCGGCATCAATGCTCTGCTGCTGGCGGTGCTGGCACAGGCCTGGAACATCATCGGCGGCTACACCGGATACGCCTCCTTCGGCAACTCGGTGTTCTACGGCCTCGGCAGCTATGGTGTGGCGATCGCGATGGTGCAGTGGCAGCTGCCGTTCGCCGTCGGCCTGCTGTTTGGCGTGGTGCTGGCCGTGGTGTTCGCGGTGCTGCTCGGGCTGCCGGTGCTGCGGCTGCGCGGCCATTATTTCGCCATCGCGACGCTCGCACTGGCGCAAGTGATGACGGCGATCGTGTCCAATGTCGAGCTGGCCGGCCAGAACATCGGCCTGGTCCTGCCGCCGCTGAACAACGACCTGTTGTTCTATGAGCTCGCGCTCGGCCTGCTGATCATCGTGACATTGACGGTGTTCTGGCTGACGCGCAGCCGGTTCGGCTTCGGCCTGATCGCAATCCGCGAAAACGAGGAAGGAGCGGCGGTCATGGGCGTTAACACCACGTTGTACAAGGTACTGGCATTCGCGTTGTCGGGTGTGTTCAGCGCACTGGCAGGCGGCATCCACGCCTACTGGATCACCTTTCTCGATCCCGACAGCGCCTTCGACATCAGCCTGAACGTGAAGATGATCATCATGGCAGTGTTCGGCGGCCCGGGAACGGTATTCGGCCCGATCGTCGGCGCGCTCAGCCTGTCCGCGATTTCCGAAGTGCTGGCGAGCGAAGTCACCAGCATCGCCGGCCTCTTCTTCGGCGTCGTCATCGTCGCCGCGGTGGTGCTGATGCCGCGCGGGCTGGCCGACATGCTGCGGCGCATCCGGGGCGCCGGCTGGCGCTATTTCATTGAAAACATCCGGGCGCACCGTCTATGAGTGCAATCCTCGAAGTGCGGCATGTGACGCGGCGCTTCGCCGGCCTGGTAGCGGTGAGCGACGTCAGCTTCACGCTGGAGCAAGGCGACATCGTCGGCCTGATCGGCCCCAACGGCGCGGGGAAGACCACGCTGGTCAGTCTGATCAGCGGCACGCTCGCGCCGAGCGCAGGCGACGTGTTGTTCCAGGGCGAACAGATCAACCGCTTGCCGGCTTATCGGCGCGCGCGCCTTGGCATCGGCCGCACCTTCCAGATCATGCGTCCCTTCCCGGGCCTGACGGTGCTGGACAACGTTGCAGTCGGCGCGCTGTTCGGTTACGGCGGCGGCCAAGCCCAGTTGCAGCAGGCGCGTGAACAGGCCCGCGCCTGCCTCGATTTCGTCGGTCTCGGCCGATATGCCGGACAGCGTGCCGAGGAACTCGGCGGCCCCGGCCGCAAGCGGCTGGAGCTGGCCAAGGCCATGGCGATGCAGCCGAAGCTGCTACTGTGCGATGAAGTCATGGCCGGGCTGAACCATGTGGAAATCGACGAAGTGATCGAAGTGATCCGTAAGGTGCGTGCGCAGGGCATCAGCATTCTAGTGATCGAACATGTGATCAAGGCGATCAAGAGCCTGTCCGACCGGCTGCTTGTGCTGCACCACGGGGAAAAGATCGCGGATGGTGCCCCGGATGCCGTGCTTTCGGATCCAGCGGTAGTGCAGGCTTACCTCGGAAAGAAACGCCGATGAAGGACTCACCGATCCCTGGCACGCAGGCAAACAAGCCGCTGCTGAAGCTCGAAAATGTGTCCGCAGGCTACGGCGAAATGCTGGTGCTGCGCGAGCTTGCACTCGAGGTGTACCCGGCAGAAATGGTGGCGCTGGTGGGCAGCAATGGCGCCGGCAAAACCACCCTGCTGCGGGTGCTGTCCCGCGTGCTGCCCTGCAGCGGCAGCGTCACGATGAACGGTCGGGAACTCGTCGGAATGACGCCCGACCAGGTATTCGGCCTCGGGCTGGTGCAGGTGCCTGAAGGCCGCCAGCTGTTCGACCGCATGACGGTGCAGGATAACTTGCTGATGGGGGCGTACCGGCGTTCCGACAAGGTGGCTGTGGCGCACGACCTGGATCGGATGTATGCCTTGTTTCCGCGGCTGGGCGAGCGGCGGCGCCAGCTGGCTGGCAGCATGTCGGGCGGCGAGCAGCAAATGTGCGCGATGGCGCGGGCGCTCATGGCAGCGCCAGTGCTGATGATGGTCGATGAAATGAGCCTTGGCCTGGCGCCGGTGGTGGTCGAACAGCTGATGGAAGTGCTGGCCGCGATTCGCGGCAATGGCGTGACGGTACTGCTGGTGGAACAGGATGTGCAACTGGCATTGTCAAACGCGGACCGCGCCTATGTCATGGAAACCGGCCGCATCGTGCACAGCGGTCCCGCCAGCGTGCTGATAGACGACCCGGCGGTGCAGCGTGCCTATCTTGGAGCCTAGTAGAAATGCGGAAGACGATCGCTACCGGGCAGGGATCTTGGGCATTGTCCTGAAAAAAATTCCCCGTCTCTTTGACGACATCGAACCGTTTTCGTGCTCAGCCCGTGATGTCCTCGTCCTCGCCGGGCGTTGCATCGGCATGGTCAGTCCTTGAAAACGCCAGGAACATCAATGCTGCACCGCCCGACAGCAGTCCGGCAGTCAGGGGCAAGGACTTCGCCGGCCCGACAAGAAGGAATGCGACCCCGGCACACAACGCGACAACGCCACCGGCAAGACAATAGCCGCGTGACAGGCGAACAGAGGGCGGGGAGCAGCGTGGGGCTTCTTTCATTACATTTAACGGTCTGTTGAACATACGCGTCCTTCGTTGTGGAATAGAAGAGAGGCGGCGAAGGAAGAGTACACAAGAGCGCTTCCTGTGGGGATACCGCATTTATGGGATGGCGTATCTGGCCACTCTATGATGCAATCAGCGCCCGCTCGCAAGGGCATCGAAGTGACTTGCCCCGCAACCCCGTCTAACAGAGAGAAAAGCAGAAGAAAATGGCAGTGATACTGGTCAGCTATGTGTTGAAAGGGCAGGATCACGATTACCGTCCCCTGACACAGCATTTACAAAAATTTACGCATTGCCATGGCATGGAGCCGGTCTGGCTGCTGGATACCAACAAGACTGCAACACAAATTCGGGATGAACTGAGCAGATTCATCCGCACGGATGATGTGCTCTTCATAGCCAGGCTGACTGAGGATTGGGCCGCGCGGCATTCGGGCTGCGGCGACTGGCTCAATCATATGAGCCGGACCTGGCAGTTTCCCTCCCATTCGGCAGACCAGCTGCCTTGAAGCTGCCGCACTGCGTACACGGCCCGACCCGTGACGCGGTCACGTGGCAGCAAGCCAGTAGGCAAGAAGGTGGGCGAATGCATGTGCCAGCATGGCAGCTTCCAACCCAAAACGCCAAAACAGGAAGCCGGCCAGGATACCGAACAAGGCGTTGCCACCGACGACATAGGCAATTACTGCAGGAGACAGGCTGCCGGCGACCGCATGCGCTGCCGGCAAATGCCCTGCTCCAAACAACAGGGCGCTGGCAAGCACCGCCAGCAGTACAGAGAACGCCCCAGGCACGGGGCGGCTTCGTTGCAGAATGCGCCACAGCAGCCACACCAGCAATGACATCAATCCCCAGCGCAGCAAAAGCTCTTCCGTAATGCCACCGTACAGCACGCGTACCGAGAGCGGCATGCCGGCCCTCTCCGGTGCGGACGCCAGTTCAGCAGGAGCGTGCTGGCTGAACAGGATCAGGAGGATGGCACCCGCCAGCCCGCCGACCAAGCCTGGCCGCAATTGGGGAAGGAAGGCCGGCAGCAGCGGCCGGGAAGCGACCAAGGCCTCGAACGCAGGTGCATGCAAGTCAGCCCTTGTGCCAAACCGAACTCCCACCCATACGGCGACGGCCAGCAGGACTGCAGTCTGCAAGCCGCTCAGCGTCAGGATGGCCCAGGACGTCAGCGAAAGCACGCGGCCAGCCAGCAAGCCGGGTAGCCAGAACAGCACGACGGCAAGAATGCCCGGCACGCCGGCAAGCCAGAGCGTGACAGCGAGGCGAAGCCTTGAGACAGGGAGGGCATTGTCGTTCATGGTTGATGGTTTGGATTGATAGTTTGTTAAGCGGTCCGGTGAACCATGACTGCATGCGGCCCCGGCCGAAGAAATGCCGCCTCTGGATGGACAGGCCTGCTTTGCGGCGCGTACACTACCGCAATGTCCGTACGCAATCATTTCCAGCAATAGCATGCCGGTTGCTTATCTGAGCCGCCTCATTTCCCCCGAGCGCAGCGCGCGTGCCAATCTTCAACTGGGTATTTGCCTTGCCTTCGTCGCCGGCGCCGTCAATGCCGGGGGCTTCCTCGCCATCGGACAGTACACCTCCCACATGACGGGAATCGTGTCATCAGCCGCGGACAATCTAGTCCTCGGCAATATCGCCCTTGCCGCGGCCGGATTTCTCTCCCTCGGTTCCTTCGTTTCCGGCGCGGCAACCACGGCACTGCTGGTCAATTATGCAAAGCGAAACGGCAAAACCAATATCTACACCACGCCGCTGATCATCGAAGCACTGCTGCTGCTCGTGTTCGGATTTGTCGGCGCCAGGCTGCAGCTGCATGAATTAGTGAGCGTGTCGCTGACGACCGTCCTGCTGTGCTATGTCATGGGATTGCAGAATGCCCTGGTGACAAAGATCTCGAATGCGGAAATCCGCACCACCCATCTCACCGGGCTGGTGACGGATTTCGGCATCGAACTGGGGAAGCTCCTGTACTGGAATCGCAGCGGAAGCGGAACTCAGCAGCTGGTACTCGCGAACCGGAAACGGCTGGTCGTGCATTCCTCCCTGATCGTCTCCTTCTTCACCGGAGGCCTGACAGGCGCGCTCGGATTCAAGTATGTCGGTTTTTCCTCGACCGTTCCACTTGCCGTCGTGCTGGTTCTGATTTCGATGGCACCTTCGCTCAAGCCGTCGAAGCCGACTCTCTGAACGCTTTGACGGCAGAACGATGGCTGCCGCATCAGGACCGCTGCGGATCCCCCGCCACCAGCACGCTGCAGCGCACTTTTTCCACCAGCAGGGCATCCATGGAGCCGCGCCACCAGCGCAGGGCAAACGGCTTGTGGCGCGAGTGGCCGACGATCACCAGATCGATTCCCAGCCTGTTGACCATATTGGCGATGATGTCGGCCGGCTCACCGGTTTCCAGACGGGTCTGCACACGCAGGCCGGCGTCCGCCAGGTAGCTGCGCCCCGATTCCAGCACGTCTTCCATCGCCTGCCGCTCCGCCCGCTCCTCTTCTTCGCTGGGAATGGCTGCAGCCGCGAATTCCCCGATCAGCAGCACCGGCTGCGGCGTGATCACCGCCAGCAAATGGATTTCCGTCGCGGGGCCGGGCTCGAGGCGTATGCATTCCTGCAAAGCGAGACGGCTTTCGGGGGTGCCATTGTAGGCGACCAGGATCTTGCGATACATGTGAGCCTCCTTTCATGAGAAGCGGCTGTATGCCAGTCCGGAGCCGCTGCACTGCTTATCTTCAAAGCTTCTGCAGGCCGCGTCTCTGATAAGAATTAATACTTCGTTATCGCCGCCAATGCAAGCCCGGTCAGCGGGAGCGCCTTGCGGGCTTGTTCAGCCACTGTTCCAGGAACTGGACGCATACCCTGACCTTGGCCGAACTCGACAGCCGCGAGGGATAAACCGCCCAGACGTCCGCTTCCTGCCGATACTGCGGCAGCACCCGGACCAGGTCGCCGTTTTCCAGGCTGGGGCCGACATCCCAGATCGAACGCAGGATGATCCCGTGCCCGTCTATGGCCCAGCGGTGGACGAGTTCGCCATTGTTGGCCGACAGCGGGCCGCCAACGCGCACCGTTTCTGTCCCGTCGGGTCCGCTCAGCTTCCAGCGCCCGAAATCCTGGTCGCGCTCCCGGATCACGATGCAGCGGTGGCTGACCAGGTCGGCGAGCGCTTTCGGCGTTCCATGCTTTTTCAGATAGGCAGGCGAGGCGCACAGCACACGCGCATTCGGCGCGATGCGCTTGGCAATCAGGTTCGACTCATGCACTTCGCCGATGCGTATATCCAAGTGGAAACCTTCTCCGATCAAATCCACCGGCCGGTCCAGCAATTCGAGCTGGATTTCCAGCGACGGATACTTCAGGGCGAATGCCGAGATCGCCGGCGACACCCGGTTGCGACCGAAACCGGAACTGGTGCATACCCGCAGCAACCCGCGCGGCGTGAGCTTCGCGCTGGAGACGGCTTCAGCCATCTGGTCGACGTCTTCCAGGATGCGCTGCGCCCACTGCTGCACGATGTCGCCATTCTCGGTCAGGCTGACGCTGCGCGTGGTCCGGTGCAGCAGCTTCACTTGCAGGGATGCCTCCAGCAGCGCGATCCGCTTGCTGACAAAGGCTTTGGACACTCCCAGCTCAAGCGCCGATGCGGCAAAACTTTGCTTGCGCACCACGATGCAAAACAGGCGCAAGTCTTCCAGGAGAGGTCGATTGTTCACGATTCGTGATTGGTTGCATTACATGACGGCGCATTATATTGCCAATCATGTGCAGTATCATCCTCGCCAGTCATCCTCTCCCCTATTCTGCCTTTTTACTCTTGGGAAATACGACCATGAAAACTCATAAGATCGCCGTGATCGCCGGCGACGGCATCGGCAAGGAAGTCATGCCGGAAGGCCTGCGCGCCGTGCAGGCCGCCGCCCGCAAGTTCAACATCAACCTGGAATTCACCACGTTTGCCTGGGCCAACTGCGACTACTACATCAAGCATGGCGAAATGATGCCACCCGACTGGTTCGAGCAGCTCAAGGGCTTCGAAGCCATCTACTTCGGCGCGGTCGGCTGGCCTGCCACCGTACCCGACCATATTTCGCTGTGGGGCTCGCTGATCAAGTTCCGCCGCGACTTCGATGAATACGTGAACCTGCGTCCGGTGCGACTGATGCCCGGCGTGCCCTGTCCGCTCGCAAACAAGAAGCCGGGCGACATCGACTTCTACGTGGTGCGCGAAAACACGGAAGGCGAATACTCTTCCGTCGGCGGCCGCATGTTCGAAGGCACCGAGCGCGAGACCGTGCTGCAGGAAGCCGTATTCACCCGCAAGGGCGTCGACCGCATCCTGAAGTACGCTTTCGAGCTCGCGCAAAGCCGGCCGAAAAAACACCTGACCTCGGCCACCAAGTCCAATGGCATCTCGATCAGCATGCCGTACTGGGACGAGCGCGTCGAAGCGATGGGCAAGGCTTTCCCCGACGTGCACTGGGACAAATACCATATCGACATCCTGACCGCCCGCTTCGTGCTCAGCCCGGAGCGCTTCGATGTCGTGGTCGCCTCCAACCTGTTCGGCGACATCCTCTCCGACCTCGGCCCGGCCTGCACCGGCACCATCGGCATTGCACCGTCGGCCAACCTGAACCCGGAGCGCACCTTCCCCTCGCTGTTCGAACCGGTGCACGGCTCCGCTCCCGACATCTACGGCAAGAACATCGCCAACCCGATCGCCATGATCTGGTCCGGCGCAATGATGCTCGACTTCCTCGGGAACGGCGACCAGAACTACACTGCCGCGCATGACGCGATCATCAAGGCGATTGAGAAGAGCCTGGTGGAAGGCCCGCGCACCCCGGACCTGGGCGGCACGGCGAATACGACGGAGGTAGGGAAGGCAATTGCGGCAGCGATTTGAAATCGACTGCTGAGAAAAGCAGCGGGGAGACGTCCTGCCCGCCGCTCTTCGCATGTATCGAGAAGATGGCTGGCCCGGAATGCATCAAGCTCCTGCTTTGTTAATGGTTCGGTCGGCCTTCGGATTTGCCGCATACCCGGTGCAGCGGTACACCATCCTGTGTGCCTTGGACATTTTTCACGACTGCTGTCGGCCATGAGGCACCATTCCGCAGTAATCCCAGCCAGCGGGCCTTGACTGACTTGGCGCCTGTGCTTGCCTTACCTACGTCTTGCCGGACTTGTTGACGCCGATGTTGAACAGGCAAGGGAAGTTTCTGGTTGCGCCTGAATGCAGATCGGCCGTCGGTTCATCCGGATGACGGCACCATGACCATGATGTCGGTAGCTGCAGACTGACCCAGTCCGCAGCTAGAGGATGTAACCGCAAAGCCGGCGCGGCTAACCGTGCCGATCCAGTCGCGTTTCCTGGCTCGCGCGTACCAATGTCACCGCTTCGCGGCGGAAGTTGCGGGCGGCACTGTGATAGAACGGGCGCGGACAGAACTGACGCGAGACGAAGGAGGCGACTACCGTCACCGCCAGGAGCAGGAGCGTCAGGTCTTGCGAGCGCGTCATTTCCATCGTGATGACAGTCGCGGTGATCGGCGCCTGCGTGGCAGCGGCGAGGAAACCTGCCATGCACAACAGGGCCTGCATACCGGGCGAGAAATGCCCGGGTAACAGTGCTGAAAGATGTTCGCCGATGCCGGCACCGATGGCGAGCGAGGGCGTAAAGATGCCGCCAGGCAGACCGGCGACATAGGCCAGCACGGTCGAGGCCAGTTTCGCAATGCCGAACAGGTCGCTGCCGCTTTCGCGGCCGTTGAGCAGTGACGAGGCTTGCGCATAGCCGGTACCGTATGTGCTGCCATGCGCGACGAGGCCAAGCAGCGCAGCCAGCAGACCGCATGCCGCTGCCACCACGATGGGATGTTGCTGCGTGTAGTGGCGCCACCCGGCAGGCACGAGGCCCGGCGCGCCACGCAACAGAAGCCGCGCGAACAGCCCGCCAAGCACGCCATTCACGACTCCCGCCAGCAATACGCCCCACCAATCGGTGCTCAGCGCGAGGAAAGTATGGTCGACGCGGAAATACGAGTTGTTTCCAAGGAGTGCGAGTGTCAGGAAGCCGGCCGTCAGCACACCTGCCATCACCAGCCTGTCAAAGCGCACCACGCTGCCGCGCCCCAACTCCTCGATGGCGAACACCACGCCGGCCAGCGGTGTGTTGAACGCGGCGGCGATCCCGCCTGCCGCGCCGGCGGCAATCAGGGCGTCGGTGCGGAAACCGAAGCGCAAGTTGCTGTTTGCGCGCGTCTTTTCATGCAACCATACTCCCCATGCCAGCATGACTGCGGCGCCGACCTGCACCGAAGGGCCTTCACGGCCGATCGAAGCGCCGATCGCCAGGCCGCTGACAGTGAGCACGATCTTCCAGAGCGCTTGCGGCAGCGAGACCAGCAGACGCTGCTGGTCGCTGCGGGAAGGCATGTCCATCGCCGCGATCACCTGCGGTATCCCGCTTCCGCGCGCCTGTGCCGCATAGCGAACCGTCAGCCAGCGCAAGCCGGCGAAGCCGAGCGGCAGCATCAGCAAGCTGCTCCACCAATAGGCATGCGTGACAAGGAGGTTGACGTCGAGCGCCTTTTCAGCCAGCCAGGCAAAGGACATCGACACCAGGGCGACGCATGCTGCGCCGGCCAGGAAGACCGCATAGCGAATGCCGTGGCGGGAGAACCTCAGGGTGTGGCGCGCGCGGCGTCGGACGGAGCCAACAAGGCGGGATCGCGCAGATGTTTGTCTGGACACCTGCGTATGGGAGGAAGTGGGTGGCAAGATGATCGGGCTGGAACGGCAGGGAACGGGCAGATTATAGTCCGGGGTCGTGACTCCTGCAGAGATGGATTGGAAAGGCAGACTCGCTGCTGCCGGTAACCCAGAGCTGTACAAAGAGCACGTAGTCGATGGTTCGGAATTTTGCCTTTTAAGAGCATGCAGGCCGCGCACGCCAGATTTGGGCGGCATGGCAAATTACGACGGCGGAGGGAAGGCGATTGCGGCGGCCATTTGAGGCCGCCTCTCAAGGAAGGCAGGGTAGATCCGATCTCCCTGCTTTTGCAATAACCTTCCAGCTGCGGAATCAGCAGCGCGAAAGGAAGCAGTTCAAGGCGCTCTTATTCCTTTTCAATTCCCGCCTTCTTGATGATCTCGCCCCATTTCCGTGTTTCCTCCGCCTGGAACTGGGCAAGCTCTTCGGGTGTTGTCACGAAAACCTCCACACCGCTCTGGGCATAGAACGCCGATTTTGCAGCAGGGCTCTTGGCAGCCTTCGTCAGGAATTCATTAAGCCGCGCGACAATCGCTTGTGGAGTCTTGGCTGGCGCATACGCCGCAAACCAATATCCGATGTCGTAGCCTTTCACGCCGGCCTCATTAATCGTCGGGACATCAGGAGCCAGCGGCGACCGGGTTTTTGCAGAGTAGCCCAAGGCGCGCAGCTTGCCACTCTTTACATGGGGCAGGCCGGTAGCCGTGTCCGTGATCATCATGTCGATTTGCCCGCCCAGCAAATCAGTGATGGCGAATGTGTTGCTTTTGTATGGAACATGCAGCAATTTCACATCAGCGAGCTGCTGGAATAGTTCACCTGCGATCCGACTCGATGAACTTCCGCTGCCAAACGTGATCTTTCCCGGTTCTTTCCTGGCCATGGCGATGACGTCTTTGACGCTTGTTGCGGGAAACTGAGCGTTGACGACCATCATTTGCCCACCCTTGCCCAATGCAGTAATGGGAGCGAAGTCCTTCACGGGATCGTAGGGGAGCTTTTTGAAGAGATGCTCTGCGGCCGCGTGGGTGGTGTTGGTGGTGATAAACACGGTATATCCGTCCGGCGCCGAGCGGGCCGCATCGTTCGCGCCAATGAAGCCATTGCCGCCGGGTTTGTTATCGACGATCACCTGCTGCTTCGTTTCCTGGGTAATGGCTTGTCCCAGTGCGCGCGCGAGCTGGTCGGTTGCTGTTCCGGAAGCAAACGGCACGACAAAGCGGATCGGCTTTTCCGGGAATTCTGCAGCCGCTGGACCCGCCAGCAACGCCAGGCAAAGCGACGACATCGCGATATAAGGCAGCTTGGTGAACTTCATGTTTGTCTCCTTTGTAGGATTGTGATGGGGAGTTGCAGGAGTTAGCCCGCCAATCATCAGCTATCAGGCTGGCCGGGTTCGGGTATCTCGATGCTGAGCAGGGCAAAGCTTAAGGTCTTTCCGTGCGCGTCGAGCGCAAGCGAACGGGTAACGCCGCCAGCAAGCGCGTGGTGCATCACGAAGTTCAGGGCGCCTAGCGCGGGCAAGGCATAGCGCTCCACCGTGCCGTGCACGATTCCTGAGAGGTGATCCTTGACGCGAGCAGCAGTCACATATTTTTCGAGCAGGGGGTAATCCTTGAGCTCATACGCGATGAGCGATATGTTGGAGATGTCTCCTTTGTCGCCCGCACGAGCATGGGCGATCTCACGCAATAACATCCGGAACCTCCTCGATGTGCACTGACGCTTTTACTTTATCGCGCGGCAAAAGCGTGGAAACCACTGCCACGATGTCTTTCGCCGATTTCGTTGCGCCACCGCCGCCTGCGGGGCCGCAGGTATAGAGGCTTTCGACTTCGTTGGCGACGCGCATCGCTTCCTTGAGGCTTTCAGTCCGACCTGCCACCCGGATGCGTACTTCGTACGGCTCCTGCGAGCCGGAGGACAACTTTTCTCCGTGCATTGCATTGACGCCAAGAAGGTCGTAGCGGACTTCACTCGCCTGCAAGCCTATGATCTTCAAGCGCTCAGCCACGATGTCGAGCGCCAGCCGGGCGCGAGCCAAAGCGCCCGGCCCGGCGTAGGACATTTGGCCCTCTCCGATGTAACTGTCGAGGTAGCCGATCGACACTTTTAAATTATCCGGCCGGGCGCGCCCCGTCGCCCCGCTGACGCGAACCCGGTCCGGGCCGACTTGCGCAATATCGACGCCGGAAAAATCGGCCACGACATCCGGCGTCAAATACGAGCGAGGATCGTGGATCTCATAGAGCATCTGCTCCTTGCAGCTTGCGGTGGTGACTTGCCCGCCGCTTCCGTCGACCTTCGTTATGATGGCAGTGCCATCCTCGTACACTTCTCCGATCGGAAATCCGAGGCGGGCCAGGCCAGCAACATCCTTGTAGCCGGGATCCGCAAAATAGCCGCCGGTAATCTGCCCGGCACATTCCAGCAGGTGGCCGACCAGGGTTCCCTGTCCGAGACGATGCCAGTCGTCCATCGCCCAGCCGAATTCGTGGATGAGCGGCGCAAGGACCAGGGATGGATCCGCGACGCGGCCCGTAATGATGACGTCGGCTCCCTGTTCTAGCGCATCAGCCAGCGGCTGGGCTCCGAGATACGCGTTGGCAGAGATCAGGCGTTCGCCGAGCTCGCCGACCTGGCGCCCGGTATCGTCTGTATAGTCGCCATTTCGCACGATATCCAGTACATCGTCTCCCAGCACGGCTGCCACATTCAATCCGCCAAGCTGCAGTGATTCCGCGATTTCCCGCACCTTTACCGCCGCCGCAAGCGGATTGGCCGCACCCATGTTCGTGATGATGCGGATCCCCCTTTTCCGGCAAGCCGGGAGCACTGCCCGCATCCGGTCCTCAAGCAAGGGGTCGTAACCAGCTGCCGGATCGGCCAGCCTGGTGCGCTGGGCAAGAGCGATCGTGCGCTCGGCGAGACATTCGAAAATCAGGTAATCAATGGCACCTTTTTCGGCAAGCTCGACAGCCGGCTCGATGCGGTCACCGGAGTAGCCTGCGCCCGAACCTATTCTGATGCTTTTCATGAAGACCCTTTGGAGGCGCTGGACGAAATGCCGACGCCCCGAACGATTGATGATCTGATTTTCCCCAGGTAGTTTGATTAAGTAAAATGAAAATTTCTGATCATTTAATCGTGTTCCAGTATTAATCATGCAAGCCAATATTTCCACGCGCCTTCTGTACGCTTTCGCTGCACTCGCGGAACTGAAACACTTCACCCGCGCGGCGGAGCGATGCCACACTTCGCAGTCGGCATTAAGCGTGATGATCCGGAAACTCGAGTCCGAAGTCGGGACACGGCTATTTGAGCGGGATACGCGAAAGGTCACATTGACCCCGGAAGGCGAATTGTTCGCTGAAGCGGTCCGCTCCCTCCTTGCCGAGATCGAATCGGCGTTCGACGATATGTCGGACTACGTTGCACGACGGCGCGGGCGAGTCTCCGTGGCGGCTTTGCCGTCCCTCGCCGCCAACGGCCTGCCCGAGATCATCGCCGAGTACAAGAAGCTGTACCCGGCCGTGGCAGTCACCTTGCATGACGCGCTGTCCGACCAGTGCCTTTCCCTCCTGCGCCAGGGAAAAGCTGACATCGTGCTCACTGCACCAGGGTCCAATGTCGCAGAGTTCGAGTCGCGGACGCTTTGCAGCGATCCTTTTTACCTCGTCTGCCGGCATGACCATCCGCTTGCAAGAAAACGCATTGTTCGGGTAACGGACCTTGCAGGCCAGGAAGTGATACATCTCGCGAAGTCGTCAAGCGTCCGCCAGCACGTCGACATCCTGCTGCGGGAGGTGCGTGCCATCCACTCTGGGTTCGAGGTGGAGCACCTTGCGACCGTCGCAGGTTTGGTCAGCCAGGGCCTGGGAATCAGTCTGGTGCCCGAATTAACGCTGTTTCAGTTCCGGCAGATGGATCTGGTTGCGGTTCCTTTGCGCTCTGAACAGAAGCGGCCCATATTGATGGTGAAACGCAAAGACCAGCCTCTGTCGATAGCGGCCAAGGCCATGCTTGATTTGATAGAGGAAAGAATCGGATCGGCCAGCGCCCTTCGCAAGTAAGGCTCTTCCCGAGACCGGGATACGCTTTTGTTCGTTTTTCCGGCTCCGTGTAATTCATATCACTTGAGCCAACGATGCAGACCCCATCAATACATCGCTTCATCGAAATGGCATGCTGCCGGCCCGCTCAGTCCAACTGCCGTCCAACCCAGGCCCCCACTCCCGCGGCGCTACGGAAATCCGCAATCGACCGGCACGCAATATCGGGATGTCTCGCCTGCAGCATGCGCGATAACGCCGAACCCGGACCGAGTTCGAGGGCGACAGTAATGCCTGCCTCGGCACAGGCATCCATGCAATCCTTCCAGCGTATGGTTTCTTCCAGCTGGCGTGCGAGCGTAGCGATGGCTTGCTCCTTGCGGGACACTGCTTCTCCCAGTACTCCTGCCAGCACGGGCACCTCCGGGTCCGCCAAGCCGGATTGGTGCAATGCCTGCCTGAAAGGTTCGACTGCAGCATGCATGAGGGGCGTGTGCGATGCGATTTCCACCGGGAGGACAGTCGGGTGCCCGCCCAGATCGATGATCTTCTGCTGCAGCGCGGGCAAGGATGCAGCCAGGCCACCTGCGATGATGCTGTCTTCACCGGTTTCGATCGCGATGGCGAACCCATATTGATCCAGTAGGCCGGCTAGCGCTTGCCGGGTGAGACCGGAAACCGCGACGAGGGCTTGCGGCGCATCCGGATCAAGGCAGGCATCCATCAGTTGTGCGCGGCGGGCGGCGAGGCGTATGGCCTCTTCCGGTTGCAGTCCATTGGTGATCGCATAAGCCGACACTTCGCCGATGCTGTAGCCGACGACCAGGGCTGGCTGTGGCAGCAGGTTCCGGATGGCTGCCCAGGTGGACATGGTTGCGGCAACGATCAAGGGTTGCGCGATGCGATTGGAAAAAAGCATAGCCTTGTCGTTCAGCGCCGCATCCAGCGGCATGCCAAGCGCCTGTTCCAGCGCCCAATGATCTGGCACCACATCGGCGCTAAGCACGACGTGGGCAAAGTCAAACATGTGCGGATGCTGTGCGCCCTGTCCCGGGCACAGGATGGCGAGGCGGCTCATGCGTGCGCTCCTTGCGGCTTCCTCCCGTCCGTAATGCCTTTAGCGACGTGGAATGAATACCTGCAGCGCTTCATTTCACTACGCAGCGGCAATCGTGCCGCCCAAACGGTAAGTCAGCCTGTGCACCAGGCAGGCAGCCGCCAGCAAGTCCGCCGCGCCGCCCGGCGACAGTTTCCTGCTGATGAACTGGCGGTGGCATTCGAGCGCATACGTTTTCCATTGAGCATGCGCCGTGCCACCACGCACGAGGAATTCCTGCGCCATGCTGCGCACCATTGCGGCGCCTGTCGTGCCGCCGCGGTAGTACACATTGGTGTCGCTGACGTACGCCATCAGGGCGAACAGTGCATCGATGCGTGCGCGCTCCCAGCAGGCGCGCGTTTCCAGAGTACTTTGCAGCGCCGGCAGAGCAACCTCAAACACGGAAGGCAGGCCAAGCGCGGCTTCTTCCCGCGCACCGCTCGCGGCATGCCGTGCCGCGACCTGCAAGCCGTGCGAGCTGCCGTCAGTCGCCCGGGCATGGATGGTCAGGGCTTGGCCCCACTCCATCAGCAGCACCGCGCGCAGCGCCTGCGGCGACAAGCGGATGCGATGTGCGTGGCAATAGCCGGCAGCGGCGCATAGCAGGCCAAGGCAGAAGATTGCGCCGCGGTGGGTGTTGATGCCACGGGTGGCGTGCAGCATTTTTTGCTCGGCATCGATGCCGAGCTGCCTGAGTTCGGTAAACGCCGCACCGTCCGCGCCCGCTTTGGCAATCCGGATGAAGTAGTGTCGCAAGGCGAACAGGCTGCGCATGAAAGTTTCCGCATTCATGTCGCGATGGCTGCCATTGTCGACAAGCGACACCAGGCCGGGCTTGGGATACAGCGTGAGTTCGTCGTAGAGGCTGCGTACTGCAAGGCGGCCCAACCGTGCGCAGAACGCATGAGCTGCGGCCAACTTCCGTTCCCGATGCGCGTCTTCCGCCGGCGGGTAAGGCCGAATCCATTCGGATACCTGCATGGCATGCGTCGCTATGCCGGCCATGGCGCAGTCTCCAGTAGCGACAGCAGCTCATCCAAGGACCGGAGCCGCACGGCTTGCATTTCCTTGACCAGTACGCGGCAGCCGCCTCCCGAAGTCTGCGCCCTGTCCCATTCCTTCCACGCCACAGCCTGTCCCGCCGGAAACAGGATTTCGCCATCCAGAGGCAAGCTGCCGGCATAGGTACGCAGCAACTCAAGCCCGCGTGACAGGCTCGCCACAGAGTGCGGCGCAAACAGGAGATCGATATCGGATGCTTTGGTGAGATAAGCCTGGCCGGTGAACGCCTGCAATGCAAGCGATCCATACACTCTCAGGCAGATGCCGGCTGCCCGTGCATTGGCATCGAGCGCAGCCAGCGGTTCACGCCAATCGGGTGGTGCCGCTGCCAGCACCGCATCGAGTGCCGGAGGGGCATCGGACTTCCGGATGCTGGAGCGGGATACGCGCACTGGGATGCGCTTCTTGCTGCCATCGACAGAATCCGGTGGCAATGCGATGCCGAGGCAAGCTTGCTCCTGCGTGGCTTCCGGATCGTGGCGCCGCGCAATTGCCGGCCAGTCTGTGCGCTTCCACGCCGCGATGATCTCGCGGCAGTCTTGCGGCGCGCTGTTTTGCGCCTCCTGCCATCCCGCGTCGGTCAGCCAGACCAGGCTATGTCGTGCGAGCATGGCCATCGGACATCACTGCCTGCGCCACCCGCTGCGCCAGCTTGCGTCCGCCGCGTTCGGCGCCAAGCCGGCTGCGCCTGTCTTTCGGGCTCGCGTGTTCGAGGGCCCGGGCCAGTTGTTGGGCGAGGTCGCCGGTCCAGATCGCTTCCACGCCGCCCATCACGAAATAATTTTCCGCGCCGGGTGCAAACACCGGATTGGTCTTGGCCAATTCCCGCAGCCGTTCTTCCGGCACCTTGGTGATGCGCGCCATCGCCGGCAAGCCCATGACCCGGATCGTCGCATCCGGCAAGGCATAGCAGGCATCGGCCATCAGGCCGCTGGTGATGAAGCCGCCGGACAGCGCCTGGTCATAGACCAGCCCGATCACCTTGTGTCCGCGCCGGCGCGCGAGATCGATGCACTTGCCGAGGTGGGCCATGTAGCTGTTGATGCCCAGCATTTCATCACGATGGCGCAGGCGCTGGCCTTCGGTGTCGATCAGGATGACGATTGCCCGGCCCGGATGCTCGCGCATCGTGTGCAGGATGGCCGTGGCCTGGGCGAAGGCAATCTCGACGCCGATCGGCGTATGCCCGGTAGTGCCGATCACGGTGACGGTCGTGTCGCCGACCTGCGCCGTGCCCGAGAGGAAGCAATCGCGTTCGGTAATGTCATGACCTTGCGGGAACAGGTTTGATGCCAGGGTTTTCCAATCCATCGTCACGCTCCTGCCCGGTGGTGTTCTGCGGCTTTGCGGAAGGCGTCGCCGTCCAGAATCGGCAGCTTCTGTGGTTCGACGATGCCGAGACCGGACCAGATCTCCATCGAATCGGCTGCCGTGCCGAAGTCATGCAGACGGCGGTCGAGCAATTCATGTTCGGCTTCCAGTTCGGACAGCGACAGCCCGGTACCTGCTGCGGCGGTGAACTCGATCTCTTCCGCGGCAGCCTGCCGGAAGACGGTAATGTCATCGTCGACGATGCGCTGGCAGTCGCCCAACAGATAACGATGCTTGCCGCCGGTGGTGCGCCACACCAGCGCGCGGTCGCGGGAATCGAATTCCTCCACGCCGTTCGCGGTTTCGATCACTTCCGGGCCCGACAAAGCAAGCCGCCCTTCTTCCGACATGATGATGGCATTGGCGCAGCGCGCGACAATGCCCATGCCGCCGAAACAGCCGTTCGCACCGCCGATCAACACGATCACGGGAATGCCGGCTGCGCGCACGTCGAGCACGGCGCGCATCACTTCCGATACCGCGATCAGGCCGGCGTTCGCTTCATGCAGGCGCACACCGCCGGTTTCCAGCAGCAGCACGACTGCCTCGGCATGCTCCTGGATGGCGCGCTTGAGCAGTCCGACCAGCTTGGCACCATGCACCTCCCCCACCGCGCCGCCCATGAAGCCGCCTTCCTGCGCGGCGGCGAATACCGCTTTTCCCTGCAAGCGGCCGCGCCCGATGACGACGCCATCGTCGAACGATACCGGCGCGCCGAGCTGTTCCAGGTGCGGGCTGATGACACGCATCGCCGGCGGCAGGAATTCCTCGAAAGAACCGGCATCGAGCAACTGCTGCACGCGCTCGCGGGCGCTGGCTTCGAGATAGCTGCTCATGCGGCCGCTCCCAGCAGGGATTCCACTGCCTGGTCGAGGCGCAGGCTGACCACCGCCGGCGTCGCGCCCATGTCGTTGATGGAGATCCGGGTATCGGCCAGCGGCCAGCGCGCATGGAAGTCGCGCATCACCGCATCCCAGATCGTGCCGAATCCGACGGCCGCGGTTTTCACTTCGATTTCACAGGCACCATTCAGCGCTGCCGGCTCGATCAGCACTTCCAGGTTGCCGGAACTGACGACGCCGACGATCTGCGGCTGCGAGCCGCCTTTGCGGGATCCACGGTCGAAACGGAATTTCAGGGTTTCCATGTCGAGACTCACCAGTTTCTGAAACGTTTGGGCGGGTCGTACAGACCGCCGGATGCGCGCACCAGGTCTTTCATGTTCTTGGCTGCCAGCAGGTCGCGCGTGGCGCGCCGCTTGTCGATGCCGAGGTCTTCGGCGCGCCGGATGATGCCGCGGTCGCGCAGGTTATCCACCATGCGCTTGTCGCGTGCAAGGCCGACCGGGGTATAACCGGCGACGCCGCGGATCGCCTGTTCGCGCTCTTCCTCCGTGCGACACAGCAGCAGATTGGCAATGCCCTCCTCGGTCAGGATATGCGTGACATCCTCGCCGTAGATCATCACCGGCGGAATCGCCATGCTGGCCTGTTCCGCCAGCTGCCAGGCATCGAGCTTTTCGACAAAGGCGGGCTGCATGTGTTCGCGAAAGGTCTCGACTGTCTGCACCACCAGCTTTTGTCCGCGCGGAATCAGTTTCTTGCCATTGCGCGCTTGCTGTCCCGCCTTCAGCCATGCGGCGCTCGCATGGCGGCGTCCTCGCGCATCCGCGCCCATGTTGGGCGCGCCGCCGAAACCGGAAATGCGGCCCAGCGTGGCAGTCGAGGAATTGCCCTGCAAATCGATCTGCAGCGTCGAGCCGATGAACATGTCGCAGGCATAGTGCCCGGCTGCCTGGCAGAATGCGCGGTTGCTGCGCATGGAGCCATCCGGCCCGACGAAGAACACATCGGGGCGGGCACGGATGTACTCCTCCATGCCAAGTTCTGAGCCGAAGGAATGGATCGATTCGACGAAGCCGGCCTCGATCGCCGGGATCAGCGCCGGATGGGGATTCAAGGCCCAATGCAGGGCGATTTTTCCCTTGAGGCCAAGAGATGCGCCATAGGTCGGCAGCAGCAGTTCGATTGCTGCGGTATCGAAGCCGATGCCGTGGTTCAGCGTTTGAACCTCGTATTCGGCATAGATGCCCTTGATGGCCATCATTGCCATCAATATTTGGATCTCGGAGATCTGTGCCGGGTCGCGTGTGAACAGCGGTTCGATGTAATGCGGCGTCGGCGCCTGGACTACGAAGTCGACCCAGTCGGCCGGGATATCCACCCGCGGCAGCACGTCGAGGATTTCATTGACCTGGACGATCACGATGCCGCTCTTGAACGCCGTCGCTTCCACGATGGCTGGCGTGTCTTCGGTATTCGGCCCGGTGTACAGGTTGCCGTGGCGGTCGGCCGCCTGTGCTGCAACGAGAGCCACGCGCGGCGTGAGGTCGATGAAATAGCGGGCGAACAGTTCGAGATAGGTATGGATCGCGCCGATATCCAGCTTGCCGGCCGCCGTGAGTTTCGCCAGTCGTCCGGCCTGTGGTCCGGAAAAGGAAAAGTCGAGCCGCGAGGCAATGCCCTTCTCAAAGACGTCGAGGTGTTCCGGCAACGCCAGCACCGATTGCAGCATGTGCAGGCTATTGATGCGGGCCGAGTCGAGCCGAGTGAGCGCCTTGCCCAGGAAATCAGCCTGCTTCTGGTTATTGCCCTCCAGGCAAACCCGATCTCCGGGTTCCAGCACCTGGTGCAGCAAGTCGGTAATGCGGTCTGTTGCACACAGCTTGCCCGACAACGAGCTCCCAAGGGCGGAACGTGCGCGCTCCAGGCGCTGCGACCGATTTGCCCGCTGCGTGTTCCATGCCCGGTCAGGCACGCCCATTTATCGTCCTCCCATGATCGCATTCGGCAAGCCGACTGCGATTTCAGGCATCACGCAGAGCAGCACGACCGCCAGAAACATGAGAGCGACGAAAGGCATGACACCCCAGATCACGTCGCGCAGCGGAATGTCCGGCGCGATATTTTTGATCACGAATATGTTCAGGCCGACCGGCGGGTGGATCAGGCCCATTTCCATGACGATCGTCATCACGACGCCAAACCAGATCAGGTCGAATCCGGCTGCTCGGAGCGGGGGCAGGATGATGGGCGCCGTCATCAGGATGATCGAGACCGGCGGCAGGAAAAAGCCGAGCACGATCACCATGAACAGAATCATCGCCAGCAGCAGCCATTTCGACAGGTGCAGGCCGACCACCCATTGCGCAGCCGACTGGCTGATGTGCAGGTAACTCATCACATAGGAATACAGCAGCGACATGCCGATGATCATCAGCAGCATGGTCGATTCCTTGATGGTGGATCCGAGGATGGGTGACAAGTCCTTCGGCTTCCAGATGCGGTAGACCAGCGCGATCAGTACCATGGCCAGCAGGGCGCCGAGACCGGCGGTTTCGGAAGGCGTGGCATAGCCACCGTACAAGGCCACCATGACGCCGATCAGCAGCACGACGAAAGGCAGCACCCGCGGCAGCATCTCAACTTTCTGTGAGAACGTGAAATGCTCGTCGGCGAGGTAGGCGGATTTCTCGCCGCCGCGCTGATAGACATCGAGCGCAATGCGGTATTCCTTGCGGGCCCGGTACACCGCATATCCGGCAAACAGGAGGACCAGCAGGAAGCCGGGACCGATGCCGGCCAGGAACAGGCGGCCGAGCGACTGCTCCGCCGCCACCGCATACAGAATCATCGTGATCGATGGCGGCAGCAGGATTCCCAGCGTGCCTCCCGCGGCGATGATGCCGGCGGCAAAGCCCGGCGAATAGCCGCGCCGGCGCATCTCCGGAATGCCAGCCGATCCGATGGCCGAACAGGTAGCGGGTGAGGATCCAGCCATCGCCGCGAACAGACCACAGGCAAACACGTTGGCGATACCCAGACCGCCCGGGACCTTGTGCAACCAGGCATGTATCGCGGCATACAGGTCGCGGCCGGCAGGCGATTTTCCGATGGCCGCCCCCTTCAGGATGAACAGCGGGATGGAGAGCAGCGTGATGGAAGCCAGCTCTTCATAGACGTTCTGCGTGACCGTATCGAGGGAGGATTCCGGCATGAAGAAATACATGAACCCGACCGAGACCACGCCGAGCGCGAACGCGATCGGCATGCCGGAGAACATCACCAGCAGGGTAACGATGCCGTACAACGCACCTAATGTCAGATCGCTCATTTCCCACCCTTCTTGCTGGTGATTCGGGACAGCACTTGCACAAGAATCTGGACTGTCAGCAGGGTCATGCCCAGCGCCATCATGGAATAAGGAATCCAGAGCGGAGGCGCAAGTGTGGACGATGTGGTCTGCCCATCGCGCCATGCTTCATGAAACAAGGTCCACGACTTCCAGGAAAAGAAGGCACAGAATGCGAACGAGAAAACGTCGACCAGCAGCAGGCGCACTGCGTTCACTGCCGGCGGCAGCAAGGGGGCGAGCGCCTCGATCCCGATGTGCCCGCGATACGACTGCACGTAAGCCGAGCAGAAAAAGGTGACACCGACCAGCATGAATACGGATGCCTCGTCCTGCCAGTCGGTGGGGGCACTGAAGAAATAGCGGGTCACCACCGAGTAGGTCAGGACGATGCTGGTCAGTACCATGGCCACCATTGAAAGACCAAGCAATCCCTTGTTGATGACATGCAGAACATGGAATGCGCCGGCCATCGTCAGGTTTTCGGGAACCGGCGGTGTGTTCGCCGATTCCAGTTCAAAGCCGTGACTCATAGCATTTTCTCCGCCAGCGAGAGCAGCTTGGCGCAGTTCTCATTCTTGGCGGCGTAGTCTTTCCATGCAGTGTCGCGCGCGATGGCTTGCCATTTCTTGACTGTCGCATCGTTCAGGTCAACCACTTTTGCGCCGACTTTCTGGTAGACCGAGGCAACCTGATTGTCGTCCATGCGCGCGGACTTCAGTGCAAACTGCTCCAGCTCTGCGCCGACCGCCATCACGGCTGCCTGCTGTTCCTTGGTAAGGCGATCGAATACGGCCTTGGACATCATCAGCGGCTCGAACATGAACCAGTAGGATTTGCCGCGTCCGGTCGTCAGGGCTTTGGACACTTCTTCGAGGCGGAAGGAAATCAGGGAAGTCGACGAAGTCAGGGCGGCATCCATGGCGCCGGTCTGCATCGCGGCGTAGATCTCGTTCGAGGGTAGAGACACCACCGCGGCACCGGCCGCCTTCAGGATCAGGTCCATCTCGCGCGAGCCACCGCGGATTTTCATGCCTTTCGCATCTTCCGGATTAATCACCGGATTGCCGCGCGACGCCATGCCTCCCGCTTGCCAGATCCAGCTGACAAGCACGATGCCCTTGTCTTCCAGCAGCTTGGTCAGCGCCTTGCCGATCTCGGCGTTTTTCCAGGCATAACCCACTTCATAGGATGGCACCAGGCCCGGCATCAGCCCGATATTCACTTCCGGCACTTCTCCGCCGGCATAGGACAGTGGAACCAGTGAAAGATCGAGAGCCCCTTTGCGCATCGCGGAGAACTGGGCCACGGTTTTCATCAGCGACGAGCCGGGATACACCGTGAATTTCAGGTCACCCTTGGTACGCTTTTCCACTTCCGCTGCAAACATGCGGCACAGACGGTCGCGAAAGTCTCCTTCGTTGATGGTCCCGCCGGGGAACTGATGGGAAATCTTCAGGTTTGTTTCTGCCCAGGCCGGCAGGACCGACAACAGGGGGCTTGCTGCGATTGCGCCAAGAACGGATCTTCTTTTTAAAAAAGACATGTGCTCCTCCTACAAGTAAGAAATAGGAATTTGAGGTTCGCTTCGCGATGACTTTAAGTCAACTTTTATGCAAACTCTTTATTTGTGTATACAAGAATACCTCTATAGAATACTTTGTCAAAACATATTTACTTTTTTGTATTTGAAGTAAATCAATCTCGGACGCAGCCTGTTCCATGAAAAACCGTTCTGCAACCTTGCGCGATTCGATTGAGGAAATGATTGCGGTCGGCAAGCTGAAGCCCGGCCAGCATCTCGATGAAACCGAATTGGCCAATGCCTTCGGCGTGTCCCGCACACCGATTCGCGAGGCGCTGATCCAGCTGGCATCGCTGGGCCTGGTCGTGACTCGTCCGCGTCGCGGCACCGTCGTCGCGGAAATCCCGCCGCAGAAGCTGGTGGAAATGTTCGAAGTCATGGCGGAACTGGAAGCCATGTGCGGCCGTCTGGCCGCACGTCGGATGTCGGAAGCCGAGCATGCACAGCTGCTGGCGGCGCACCGGGCCTGCCAGCAGGCGCGCGACGCCAATGATGCCGATAGCTACTACTATCAGAACGAAGCGTTCCACCAGGAGATTTATGCCGGAAGCCACAACACCTTCCTGGCTGAACAGGCGCGCAACCTGCACCGCCGCCTGCGGCCTTACCGCCGCCTGCAGTTGCGGGTGCGCGACCGGGTAGCCACCTCGTATTCCGAGCACGAAGACATCGTCAATGCCATTGTCGCGGGCGATGGCGAGCGGACTGCTGACCTGCTGCGCAACCACATCATGATCCAGGGACAGCGCTTCGCCGATCTGATCGCATCATTGCCGCAACTGTCGGCGAAAGCCGCCTAGCGAAACCGGTTACGGCCGTTGCGCTTACGCAGCGGCGGCGGTCACGTAGCGGTTGCGCCCGGCTCCCATGCCGGCAATCAGGGCGCCGAGGCATACCACCACGAAAAACTCGGTCGCGGCATTCCAGTCGTGACTCAGGTCGCGCAGCAGGCCGAAGGCAAGCGGACCGAGCGCCGCGCCGGTGTAACCGATGCCCTGCACCATCGCCGACAGGGAAGCGGCGATGGCGGGATTCGGCGCGCGCAGCACGATCAGCGTCAGGCCGATACTGAAGGAGCCGCCCTGCCCGAGGCCGAGCAGGATGGCCCAGAACCAGATCGCATCGAGGCCGGCATAGATGCAGCCGAGATAACCGACCAGGCTCAGCGCCATCATCAGCGCAATCGAAGGCCGCTGGTCGCGCCCCAGCCGGCTGGCGAGCCACGGTCCGCCCAGCGCAGTGACCAGTTGCAGCGCGATGGATAGCGACAGTATGCCGCCTGCCGTCAGCGGGCTCATGCCGCGTTCGATCAGGATGGTGGGCAGCCAGCCGAACACGCAGTAGGCAAGCGCCGATTGCAGTCCCATGTACGCCGTGACTTGCCATGCGAGTGCATTGGAACGCAAGCCCTGCACCCGGCTCTGCCGGCCAGCGCCTTCGTTGCGCATATCGCGGGCATGCGGCCACCATGCCGCAGCCGCCACCACTGCAGGCAGCAGCCAGAATGCGAGGGCAGCGCGCCAGCTGTTGCCGCTGATTTTTTCCAGCGGCACGGTCAGCCCGGCCGACAAGGCGGCGCCGAGACACAATGCCATGGTATAGACGCCGGTCATGCTGCCGGCTTGCTGCGCAAAATCACGCTTGATGATGCCAGGCAGCAGGATCATGATCACGCCGATGCTGGCGCCGACCACCAGGGTGCCGAAGAACATGCCGGGAATGCCGCCGAATACCCGCAAGCCGAGGCTCGCCGCCAGAACCAGCAGGCCGAGGAACACCGTCCGTTCCGCGCCGAGCCGGTTTGCCAGGCGCGGCGCCAGCGGGGCAAACAAGCCGAAGCACAGCACCGGCAGCGTGGTCAGCAGGCCGGCGCCGGTCGAAGACAGGCCGATGCTGTCACGGATGATTGCGAGCACGGGCGCGACGCTGGACAATGCCGGCCGCAGGTTGATGCCGACCAGGAAAAGCGCGAACAAGAGATACCAGCGGGAGTGTTCGGAAGGCAAAGGCTCGGCCTTGGCGTCGAGCGCGGAAGAAGGAGACGGCCCGTCTTTATGCACCATTCAAAATCCTGTCGGGTTGATTCGCCGCCGGGCGGCGAAGAAAGCCGTGAGTATCTACCAAACAGGTGTTTTTTGCTGCCGGTGCCAGGAGTAGTTGCCCGTGCGCGGGCGGCCCTGTCATATCGAGGTGCGTCCCCCGGCGGGCGATACGTGCTCGTGCAGGCCGGGGCCGCTCAACCGCGCTCGCCGCGGATGTAATGTTCGAGCTGTTCGATGATGAATTGCTGCTCGGAGATGATGTCTTTCACCAGGTCGCCGATCGAGACCAGGCCAACCAGCTTGCCATCATCGATCACCGGCAGATGGCGCAAGCGGTTTTCCGTCATCAGCGCCATGCATTGTTCATTGCTGTTGTCCGGGCGCACATACATCACTGATGAAGTCATGATGGCGCGCACCGGCGTATCGACCGAAGACCGCCCCATCAGCACGACTTTCCGGGCATAGTCGCGTTCGGTCATGATACCAACGATCTTTTCGCCTTCCATCACCAGCAGCGCCCCGATGCGCTTTTCCGCCATCAGCTTGATGGCATCCAGCACCGGCTTGTCCGGGGCGATGGTGTAGACAGTCTGGCTCGGCTTGGACTTGAGAATGTGCGCAACTGTTTTCATGGCGGGCTTCCTGTAAGCAGTCTTGTACCGGCAAGCAAACGACGGCAGCCGTACGGTTTTTGCCCATTCTCCCATCCGGTTCCCGGCAGCGCTAAGGAATTCCTGCAGCTTTTTGGGCTATATCAGCTTGAGCGATGGAAACCCGAAAAACTACACGCTGACGAGAGCGCGCGTAAGCGATCGTAAACAGGATCGCTTCTTGCCATGAGGATAGGTATAGTAATGCCTTTGCCATGACCGGTCGCTGCCCTGCCGGGCTGGCTGTTCCAGATTTCCGAAGACGAGTTCCTCCGTATGAATGCCATGCCGACCGAAGACCGGCCGCGACCCCGCTCCCTCACCGACCTGTTTGTCTCCTTCACCCTGCTCGCGCTGCAAGGCTTTGGCGGCGTCATGGCAATCGTGCAGCATGAACTGGTGGAAAAAAAACGCTGGATGACGCGGGAAGAATTCATTGAAGACTGGGCAGTCGCGCAGCTCATGCCGGGACCGAATGTCGTCAATCTGTCACTGATGATCGGCGATCGCTATTTCGGTTTGCGCGGCGCCATGGTCGCACTAATTGGCATGCTGGCGCTGCCGCTGGTAGTGGTGATGCTGCTGGCGCTGGCCTATGTGCATTTCGCCGACAATGCAGGCGTCGCCGGCGCCCTGCGCGGACTGGGCGCAGTCGCTGCCGGACTGATCATCGCTTCCGGGTTGAAGCTGTCCACCGCGCTGAAAAAGAATCCGCTCGGCATTCCCGTCTGCGCCGCGCTCGGACTCGCCTGCTTCGTGATGGTGGCGCTGCTGCGCTGGCAGCTGGCTTACGTGCTGTTCGGCCTCGGCATCATCGCCTGCATCCTGGCCTACCGGAAGCTCAAGCCATGAACGAATCTCTTCACCTGTCCCTGCAATGGAGCGACTGGCTGCACCTGTTCGCCAAATACATGCTGCTGTCGCTCCTGTCCGTCGGCGGCGGCATCACCACCGCGCCGGAAATGCATCGCTACCTGGTGGACCAGCAGCGCTGGCTGACCGATCCGCAATTCAATGCTTCGATCGCGATCGCCCAGGCCGCTCCCGGGCCCAATATCCTGTTCGTCGCACTGATGGGCTGGAACGTCGGCAACAATGCCGGCAGCATGTGGATCGGGCTGCTCGGCATGCTGATCACCATGGTCGGCATCCTGCTGCCGAGTACGACGCTGACTTACCTGGCTGCGCGCTGGGGACACAAGAACCGCGAATTGCGCGGCGTGCGGGCATTCAAGCTGGGCATGGCGCCGATCGTTGTCGCGCTCGTGATTGCCACCGGCTGGATCCTGGCCAGCGCGCACAATCGTCCGGCCGAGGACTGGCGTCTGTGGCTGCTGACGGCGGTTACAGCCATCATCGTCTGGCGCGTCAGGATCCACCTGTTGTGGCTGCTCGGTGCCGGTGCCCTGCTCGGCTGGTTCGGTTTGGTCTGACGACAAAGATCAGAATTTGTAGCTGATGCCGATGCGCAGCACCGGATACAGCTTGAGCTTGCCTGCCTCATGCCCGAGCGCACCGTTTTCCCTGGCAAGGTCTGCGGCAAGCTGGTTGCAGGCCACCGTACCGGCACTGCACCCCGAGGAAGTCAGGCTGGTTTTCGGCCTTCCCTGGAACAGCACGCCGACATCCGTGGAAAATCTCCAGCCCTTGTCCGTTTCCGAAGGGCGTCCCCAGCCGATGCCGAGATAGGGTGCGATCTTGTTGAAATCCATTCTGCTGTCGATACTGCCGACGCTGCCGGCCTGATAGGTATTGCCTTGTATGGTATAGCCGCCGGCAGCGTTCGAGCGCGCGCGTCCGCTGATGGTGTTGCCGTTGTAGGCGAGCCCGGTGGTCAGATGAAAGGAGCTGTCCTTCGAGGGATACCAGTCGAGCAGGACATCGTAGGTCTTCCCATGCAGCCTGAAATCGAAGTCCAGGTCGCGGGCGCCACCCTTGTAGGAATAGCTGAGCTGGCCCATGCCGACACGCGCACTGAGGTCGGGCCGCAAGGGTATGTCGACATGCGCGCCAGCGCCGGTCGTGCCAATTTCGCCAAAGACGCCCGCATGCGCTGCAGCACCTGCTGTCATCAATCCTGTCAATACACCGAAAGCCGCAAGTGTTTTTTTCACTATTTCGTTCCTTTTACGAGGTGATAAGTGAACAAGCCATTTTTGCGGGTAAGCAAAATTGCCTGAGGCACAGGGGCATACGACTGTCGATGCACGGACCGGTTCCGCGAATCAATCATTTTCTGCAGAAGCTTGCAGGAAGGCTAAAGGCATCGGCGTAAAGCTTGCGGGTTCTTCAAGAGATGCGCGCGGATCTCTTTGTGGATCAACAAGAGCGCAGGGTTTTCCTGTAAAAATAGCCATCCGCGGCATGCTGCCTTCCGCATGGCGGACATGGCAGGAACAAGGGCATCGCATGAAAGGCAAGCCTTCACTCATGAACATCGGCCCCCAGGCGCAGCAGGTACTGCAGCGCCCCGGCAGCTTCGCGGTGCGCACGCTCAAGGCGTTCCGCGCCAACCAGGGACTGCTGCTCGCGGGCGCGGTCGCCTATTACGCCCTGCTGTCCATCGTGCCCCTGCTCATCCTGATCGTGATTGCACTCTCGCACCTGATCGACCAGGGGGAATTGCTGCAAACCCTGGGCCGCTATCTGGAGTGGCTGATTCCGGGACAATCGAAACCGATCATTGCCGAGCTGGCGAATTTCCTCGAACACCGGGATGTGATGGGATGGGTGCTGCTGGCGACGATGATCTTTTTCAGTTCGCTCGCATTCACCGTGCTGGAAAATGCCATGTCGGTGATCTTCATCCACCGGGTCGCGATCCGGCGGCGCCACTTCCTCGTGTCGGCCTTGCTCCCCTACTGCTACATCCTGTTCCTCGGCATCGGCATCCTGATCGTCACGCTGGTGGCAGGCATTTTGCAAGCCATGGGCCAGGAAAGCGTCGACTTCCTCGGCTATACCTGGTCGCTGGGCGGCGTGTCCGGCCTGCTGCTTTACCTGCTTGGCCTTGGAGGAGAAATCTTCGTCCTCACCTCGATCTATCTTGTCATGCCGGTCGGGCGGCTGTCACTGCGCCATGCCCTGCTCGGCGGCGTGACTGCCGCGCTCCTGTGGGAGCTGACCCGCCACGTGCTGGTCTGGTACTTCGCCACGCTGTCGCAAGTCACGGTGGTCTATGGATCGCTGACGACGGCGATCGCCGTCCTCCTGAGCCTCGAAATCGCAGCCACCCTGCTGCTGTTCGGCGCCCAGGTCATTTCAGAGTACGAGCGGATCGGCAAGACGGAAGAGGATATGCGGCAGCAGGCGTGGCGCACGGACTGAGTCCGGCATGGTTACGGCCAGGAAGGGAGAGCCCGGAATCCTTGCCGCTATTTCTCGATTTCGAACTCGGTTCCCGTCTCGAAGAAATTGCCCCCTGCAATATAGTGGATGCTGCGCGGCTGGCCTTCCTCGAACAGCCAGTGCCCATCCCTGAATGCGCGCGGATCGGCCCAGGCCGCGACAACCTCGCCGAGGAACAGGTCGTAACGGTCCTGGATCTGCGGCTCGGGAAGGACCCGGCATTCCAGCCAGCCAAGACAGCCATCGAGCAAGGGTGCGCCGATCTTGTCGGCGGCAAAGGTTTGCAATCCATGCGCGCGGAACTTGTCCAATTCGCGACCGGAGACCGAGCCTGCCGCCAGCGTTGCCTTTGCCATTTCCCGCGAAGGAATGTTCAGGGCAAACTCGCCCGAGCCTTCAACCAGTTGCCGCGTCAGCGTATTGCGGTCGATCACGACCGCCACCTTGGGCGGCGAAAAATCGAGCGGCATCGACCACGCCGCCGCCATCACATTGACAGTCGTTCCATGCGCGCTGCTGACCAGGACGGTCGGTCCGTGATTGAGCAGGCGATAGCATTTGGATAGTTCGACCGGAAGACGATAGGACATGACAACACTTCTTTCCTTGTCCGGCGCGGAGGAACATCCCCTCATTCACCGATGATCTTGATGAGCACGCGCTTTCTGCGCATGCCATCGAATTCGCCATAGAAGATCTGCTCCCATGGCCCGAAATCGAGCCGGCCCTCAGTGACTGCGACCACCACTTCGCGTCCCATGACCTGGCGCTTGATGTGGGCATCGGCATTATCTTCGCCGGTATCGTTGTGGCGGTACTGGTCAACGGGTTCATGCGGCGCCAGCTTTTCCAGCCAGACTTCATAGTCATGGTGGAGTCCCGGTTCGTCATCATTGATGAACACCGACGCCGAAATATGCATGGCATTGACGAGCACCAGCCCTTCCCGGATGCCGCTCTCTTCCAGCGCTGCCTCGACTTGCTGCGTGATATTGATGAAGGCGCGGCGCGTGGGTATGTTGAACCAGAGTTCCTTGCGATAACTTTTCATGACGATGCTCCGCTCCATCCTCCTGCCGGCCCGCAAGCCGGTGGCCCGATTCTATGCCATCTTCCCGCAGGCGGCCGGCGGCATCCGATCCCGGCCTTCCCTTTGAACGAACATGCCATGCCGGCCATCGCGCCTCTGCGCCCTTGCCGATTAGGGGTCAGTCTTGCCCGCTGCCGTGCGCCCGCGATACCAGCAGGTTGCCCGGCGCACCAGCCCGGCAAGCCCGTCATACGGTCGCTGGGGCAGTGCGATTTGCCGCGGCGAGCCGCGCTCGGCGAGCACCTGTTCCGCGGCCAGCCAGCCTGATCGCACCGCACTCTCCATCGAGCAGGGCAGATGGGTCTGCACCCAATCGCCTGCAAGCACCAGGCCGGGGATGGGCGTGCGCGTATGTGGCCGCTTGCGCTCGGTGCCCGGCGTCGGACAGGGAATGGCCATCGGAATGTGGTGCACGTCGGCATGCAGCACCTGTGCATTGGCCGCTTCCGGCGCGAATTCGGCAAGCTCGCGCACCGTCGCCTGCACGATATCTTCGTCGCTCATGCCATGCGCCCGGTGGCTGTAGATGATATTGCTGGCGATGACCGATGGCCTGTCGGCCCAGCCGCGGCGAATCCTGGAGAGATCGTAAAAATCGTAGTTGAGGCGCGTCGGCGACCACAGGTGCGCAAAGAAGCGCTCGTTCAGGACTTGGCGATCGAACCAGAGATAGCAGGAGACATAGGGGCTGGGCTCGAAGGCGGCCAGCGCATCGAACGGCTGCCGGCTCTTCCATGCATCCGGCACCAATGGCGCAAGTTCTTGCGGCGGCACGGCGCTGACGCAATGCGCGGCCTGCAGCCGGGTGCCCTCGTCCAGGACCACGCCCTCCACCCTGTCGCTTCCGATGAAGGCACGCACTTCCCTGCCCGTCAGGACGCGGCCGCCTGCGGCTTCGATAGCCTGCGAAGCCTGCTGTGCAAAAAGCTCCGCCAGACCGACCGCCGCGAAACCGAAATGCAGGCGGCGATGGCCGCTCAGCTGAGCATGAATGCGCATGAGCGCCGCTGCCGAGCAGTGTTCAAGCGGCACATTCGTGACCACCATTGCAGCAAATTTCCACCACCAGTCGATCATCGGCTGGCTCACGCCTTGCGCGCGCAGGAAGTCGAGCGCGCTCATGCGATCGAGCGCTGGCACCTGTTCCTCGCCGAACTGCATGGTTTTCCAGGTCGTCGCTCTCATGGAAAGACAGTCGCGAATCGTCAGGCCCGGCGCGCCGAGCAGACTGGGGAAGAGGCTGAAGGGTGGCGGCAGGGGCCAGTGCCGCAACACGACGGGCCGCGGCTTGCTCGCGATCGTCAGCACCTTGTCCATGTGCCAGGTAATGAGGTCGCGCGTGCCCAGGCGCTCCAACAGTGCCAGCATGTCGCGATACTCGGTATGCACCACATGCGGCCCGACATCGACCATGTCGCCGGTCCCGCTGTGCGCCCAGCTGCCCGCACGCCCGCCAAGACGCCCGTCGCGCTCGATCACGGCGACGCGCACACCGCTGTCCGCAAGTGCTACCCCGCAGGCAAGCCCGGCGAGTCCGCCGCCGATGACGACCACATCGAACATCCAAAGCTCCGGAAGAGAGATACGGCAAGAAATTCAGGCCGCCGTTTAGACCCTGCCCGCGTGGATATGTTCGCGTTCGCAAGGCTGGATGCCTGGCTCGTTCCCCTGAGGGAAATGCGATTGGAGTCCGAGGACAGAGGCGTGGAAGCCGGCCCGCAGGCCGATTAATCTAAAGGCCGTGCCTAGCCGCGGCATGTTCCCTCTTCCTGGTCAGTTCGCCGCGCAGCACCTGCACCACGTCTGCCGTTTCATACGGCTTGGCGAGAACTCTTACATGCGGAAGGCTGATGCGCTGTTCGGAATAACCGGTTGCCAGGACGATGGCGGTGTCCGGATGCTGCTCCCGGATAAGGTGTGCAAGCTCGATGCCACTCGTCATACCCGGCATCACGACATCGGAAAACACGACGTCGAAGCTTTCATTCCCGGCCAGGATGGCCAATGCTTCGTCGCCATTCATTGCCACCCGCACATCAAGTCCTGCTGCTTCAAGGGCGGGGCGGACGACAACCGACACCAGCGGATCGTCCTCGACCAGCAATACCTTTCCGCTCACAGGTCCGGGCACCAGCCTTGCCTGGCTGGAAGGAGCGGTTGCCACGCAGGCTGCTGCCCTCGGCAGATAGAGCGTAACGACGGTCCCCTTGCCCGGATCGCTGTCGATCGAGAGGGCGCCTCCGGCCTGCTTCACAAATCCATATACCTGCGACAAGCCCATGCCGGAGCCGTGACCAAGCTTCTTGGTCGTGAAATAGGGCTCCAGGGCGCGCCCAAGCACTTCCTCCTCCATGCCTGCCCCGGTATCGGCGACGGCAATCTGCACATAATCTCCCGGCGGGAGGTTGTCGGGGAGCTGATCCAGCGCTCGATTGCACATGGCTATCCTCAGCATGCCGCCCGAGGCCATGGCATCCCGTGCATTGATCGTCAGGTTCAGCATGGCAAGCTCGAATAGCAGAGCATCGATCGTCACTGGCCACAAGCCGGCTTCCACCTCGACCTGCAAGTCGATATCGCTGCGCAGGCCGCTTTTCAGCATCGGGAGGATTTCCTCGATTTGCCTGCCGAGGTCGATGGTCGACAAGTGGGCTTCCTGCACCCTGCCAAAAGCCATGAGCTGCCTCACCAGCTCCGCCGCACGCTGCACCGCGCGCTGGCACGACTCGATTGCCTTCCTGACGCCAGGTTCTTGGGAGCGCATAAGAACCACCTGCAGACCGGTCGTCAGGGTTTGCAGGACATTATTGAAATCATGTGCGATACCGCCGGTCAGCCGCCCGAGCGCCTCCAGTTTTTGGCCTTGCAAAAGCGCGCGATGCGAACGCTCGGCGGCCGCCACCGCTTCGGCGACCCGATGTTCGAGTTCGGCCCTGGTATTGCGGATCTGCTCGCTCGCGCGCGCCATCTCGAGGTTGACGGAATCGATCTCGAGAATGCCCGTCTGGCGCGCGGCGACGGCTTCCCCTTGCCCCATCCTTCCTGCCGCGCGGCGCAGAGATTCCATGGGTTTGGCGATCTTGCGTCCGACCAGCACGGCGGCGGCGATCGCCAGTATGAGCATGAGGATGAATACGCCGCTCATCAGCAGCATGGCGTGAACGGCGGTCTGCTGCAGCTGCGCCCGCGGCACAGCCACGACGAATCCCCAGCCTGCAGTGGGAGCACGGCTGAAGAACGCGGTGACCGGAATGCCCGTCAAACCAGTCCCTTCGTAAAACCCCTCGTTCTGTTGGGCGAAGGCGTTGCGCAATCCCGGACTTACCTGCTTCCCGACGAATTTTTCCGGCTCATGCGAACGTGCGGCGACAGTACCGTTTCGGTCGATGATCGCCGTCACCCAGCCCGGCATCATCTGCTGGCCTTTGAAAACGTCCTGCAAATGGCTGGTGAATGATCCGATCGCAAGGTAGTACTTCAGTTCGCCGTTTATTTTCACCGGGATCTGCATGGCGAAACTGTGACTTTTGCCGATCGGCGCAAAGTACACGTCCGAAACCACACTTGCTTCCGGCCCGAGACGCTCGCGCAGCGGCATCAAGGGCCTGGAGTGCGGCAAATCCTTCGTGCCCAGGGGTACCCGGGTATTGAGCAATTGCTGGCCGGAGAGGTCGGACAAGATGATGGTGGTATCCCATGAGCTCGCCAGGGCGGTCGCATGGACATAAAACGATTCAAGGTCGCCAGTTTTCAGGGCAGGCGATGCTGCCAGCAACTTGAGGAGGGATTCGCGTTCGCGAATTTCCTTGTCGAGCACAATGGCCATGGCCCGGGCCAGTTCCTGAATGCTGCGCCGGTAAGCCTTCTGCTGCTCCTGATAGACGTAGCTGATGGCGAATACCGCGCCCAGCACCGTCGGCAGCAAGACGATCGTAATCAGGATCAGAAGACGGGAGCGCAGGCGCATGGAGGCATGGCGAGTTCGTGAAGCGCTAAGGTTCTCAAAACCGGCGGAGAACTGATTGATTTATGTCAATTCGGCTAGCGGTTGAAAATGTCTGTTTCAAATGCCTGTCCCCCTCCCGTTCCGGTTACACTAAGCGCCCTGTCCGTTCCATGCATCGAAACTTCATGTCCGGCTTCAAAGTCTTCAAACTGTCATCGTTCCTGCTGTCCATCGCAATCGCTTCGAGCGCCTTCGCGCTGTCCCTGTCGGATTTGTCGAACCGTGACGCCGCCAGTGGATTGAAGGCGGCGCTGGAAACGGGCTCGCTTGCGGCCGTATCCAAACTCGGTATCGAGGATGGCTTTCTGAAGAACGACAAGGTACGCATCACGCTGCCGGACATGCTCGAACGGGCGAAACCGCTGCTGAAGATCACGGGACATGGCAAGCGCCTGGATGAGCTGGAGGTGGCGATGAACCGGGCCGCCGAGTCCGCCATTCCGATGGCAAAGCCCTTGCTGCTCGATGCGGTGAAATCGATGTCGGTGGCCGATGCAAAAAGAATTCTTACGGGTGGCGAGACTTCCGTCACCGATTTTTTCAGGGAAAAGACCACCGCTCCGCTGGCCGTGAAATTCCTGCCGCTGGTGAAGGCCGTGACTGATCGCTCCGGCCTTGCCACGCGATACAACGCCGCCATGGCCCAGGTCTCGTCACTGAACCTGGTACCGGAGCAGCAGGCGACGGTGGAAGCTTATGTGACGCAGCGCGCGCTGGACGGGCTGTTTTACATGATCGGCGAGGAAGAAAAGGCGATCCGGCGCGACCCGATCGGTACCGGCAGCAAAATCATCGGCAAGGTGTTCGGCAGCCTGAACTGAAAGGCTGATTCTCTGGCGGCAGTCGGGCATTCCGCATTAGCCAGCAGACGGCGGCGCGGGCGGGACGGGACAGTGTAAAAAGCGTCGCCGTTCCGCGCTCAATCGATGCAGTCGCCGTCCGGATCCACCGGCAAGCCGTTCTTGCGCAACTCCTGCTGGCGCATCTGGGAACGCACCAGCCGCCCCATCATTTTCAAGTCCTTGTCCTGCAGGCGCAGCGCCGCATCCACCCACACTTCGGTAATGCTCATCAATTCTTCATACGAGACCGGGAAGGTGTGGTGCCGGCATTCATACATGGCGCGCATGCCGTTCAGGCGCTTGCCGCTCTGACGCATGAAGTCATACACCGCCTGTTCCCCCTGCCCCGCCGGCACCAGGACGTCGACCAGACCCATCTCATGCAGCTCGGCGGCGGAGTAGATCTTGCCGCTCAAGATCATCTCTTCCGTCTTCCTCGGGCCCAGGCGGCGCGCCAGCAGGCTGTAGCAGCCCATGCCCGGAAACAGGTTGAACAGGATTTCAGGAAAGCCCATGCGCGCAGATTCTTCCGCAATGACCACGTTGCTGGTCAATGCCGTTTCGAAACCGCCGCCTAGGGCATCGCCCTGCACCAGTGAAATGGTCAGGGCATTGGTGTCGTAATTCCTGATGCGCGCATAGATGCAGTCAATGCACAGCCTGGCGTAATGCAGCAGCGCCTCGCGGTCGCGCGACTTGATCAGCAGGACGAACAGCGCAAGGTCGCCGCCGTAATTGAAGATGTGCTCGACCCTGGAAGCAACGACGAAATAATCCACCGGGCACAGGTCGCCGGCATGCCAGGCCTTGCCGCCGTTCTTCTTGAAGAACTCATGGTTGTTGTGCAAATCCTGCAGGATGCCCAGGTTGAAGCAGGCCGTGCCGGACGGCTTCAGAAAAGTCCAGACCGAGCGCGTGGCCGGATCGTATTCGACATCGATCTGGCTGAATTTCTTGCCCCCTGCAGTTTCAGGGCTAACCGGAAATCTCAGGTGCTGCGGCCCTGTCAATGCATTCATTTTCATACTCCCTAGGATTGCGCTGCGATTGGAAATTGCTGGCCGAACCGGTACGGGTTTGCCCGCCGCCGGACAGTACTTCGAACCTTGTTATGTAATGTCTGGTCGGCGCAGTCACAGCGCGGTTCATTCGCGGATCCGCTACTCTAGCCCAAATCCATGCTGAATGAGGCACGCGCATGCCGTCGGCCTGCATCGATGCCTGGCGCCCCGCGGAAGCAAGATTCCGTCTCCTACTGGGACAGGAATTTGATGAAGAGATAAAAATTCATGTGGATCGCATTGATGACGATATCCTGCACCTCTTCATCCGTGATCTTCTGCAGCAGCGCCCGCAGCTTCGCCATGTGGTCCATGTCCATCGACGCATGCGATTCCAGGAAGGTAAAGCCGTCCGGCAGTTCCATGTTCAAGCCCCGGGAGATGGATGTCGCCACCTGGCCGCCATACACCGATGAAATGATTTCCAGCACATACAGCATGCCGAGTGCCGCGCAGGGATGGATGCGTTCCGCCGCATGGTAGTTATAGGCAATCATGGCCTGTACCGGATAAGTCGGCGGCGCTGCGGCCACTTGTTGCGCACTGACGCCGAACACTGCCAGGTCGTTCAGCACCAGCGATTCATGTCCCTTTTCTTCATTGATGTTGTTGTAGAGGTGATAGCGCACATCCCGGAACTCGTCGGGACAATGGCTTGCCGCCGCCGCCATGATCGGGCAGAAGTGCCACACGATATGGTAGAGATCCATCAAAAACGCCTGGTAGGTTTCCCGCGACATCCTGCTGTTCAACATGTCCTGCACCTTGGGGAGCGCTTCCAATTCGCGGCGGCTGTTATCGGTGGACTCGATGAGACGGATAAAAAATGACATGTAGCTTCCTTGTTTTGATTTTTTCTTCAATTGGTTGCGTTCATCGCCGCGCGCGGCCGCTGCCGGCGTCTGCGGTAATTCTCAAGGGCCTGCTGCGTCAGCCGGTAGCTGTTGCGCACTGCAGCCACCACGAATTGCGGATCGCTTTGCAGTTTCTGCTGGGACGTGCGTTCAAATTCCTCGCAGGTGGCCTGCAGCGAAACCGCGCCGATTCCGAGCGCCGACCCCTTGATCGCATGCAGGATATTCCTGCAGTCGCTCATCTGCTGCATGTGCAACGCCCTTTCCAGCTTGTCGGTCAACGCTTGCGTACTTGTGGCAAATTCATCAATCAGGCCGTTCAAAAAGGCATTGTCGCTCGTGATCTCATCCAGCTCATGCAGGATTTCATAATTGAGCAAGCTGGAGTCTTCCTTCGCCATCCCTGTCTCCGCTGCGGATGCCGGGCTGCCCCCGCTGCCTTCGTCCGGACTCGAGATGCTCTGGTATTGCTCGACCAGTCGGTCTATCGTGGTCAGCAATTGGGCGATCTGGATTGGCTTCGGCAGGAATTCATCGAAGCCTGAAGCCAGGCATTCGGTTTGCAATTCCTGCGTCACGTCGGCGGAAAGCATCACGAACGGAAAGCGCGGCTTGGCACCGTGCATGTAGCGGTAGGCCTTGATCACTTCCAGTCCGCTCATTTCCGGCATGTTCATGTCCAGGATCACTGCATCGAAACTTGACTGCGTCAGCAAATCGAGCGCCTCTTCCCCGTTGGTAGCGAGTGTGCAGACATGTCCTGCACGCGCCAGCATTTTTTCGATGACCTTGCGATTCAGGGAATTGTCCTCGGCGACCAGAATCCTGTACTGGCGCTGCACCGATATGTCCTGATTCTGCCGAGGCGGTGGCAGCTGGGCCTTTTGCGGACCGTGCATGACGGGTGCAGGCGCGGCAGCCGGAACTGCAGGCTGGAGCGGGAGCTTCAGCTCGAGCCAGAAAGTGCTGCCCTTGCCGGCTTCGCTGTAAAAACCCAGGCGGCCGCCCATCAGTTCGGCGAGTTGCTTGGATATGGTCGTGCCCAGGCCGGTGCCGCCATACTGCCGGGTGGTGGAGGCGTCGGCCTGCGTGAAGCTTTCAAAGATGTGGGCTTGCGCGTCCGGAGCAATGCCGATGCCGGTGTCTTCGATCTCGAAGCGCAGGCGCGCAGCCTTCGTATCCACGCCCAGCGCACGGGTGCGCAGGACCACCCTGCCCTTCTCGGTGAACTTCAGGGCGTTGGACAAGAGATTGGAAAGGACCTGGCGCAGATGGGTCGGGTCGCCGATTACCGGTTCGGGCACGTCCGGATGGAGGTCAACCTGCAGGGCCAGGTTTTTCGCGGCAGCCTGGTACTTGAACAGCTTGGCGGTTTCATGGATCAACTGATGCAGGTTGAACGGCGTGTTCTCCACCACCAGCTTGCCGGCCTCGATCTTGGAAAAGTCCAGCACATCCTCGATCAGCGACAGCATCAGCCGGGATGCGCTGTCCATGCTGCGCACCATCTCTTCCTGATCCTTGTTCAGGTCCGTGCTTTGCAGGAGATCGGCCATGCCGATCACCGCATTCAGCGGCGTGCGCATTTCATGACTGATCGAGGAGACGAACCTGCGCTTGGCAAGGTTTGCCGCCTCCGCATGTTCGAGCGCCTTCATGAGGCGATTGACCAGCGTGCTGAGATAGCAGGAAATGAGCAACATCCCCACCCAGAGGCCAACCCCGAGGAAAGTCTTGTCGGCCCAATACGGCACATAGGCGACCGCCGCGCCGAAGCCGACCAGCGACAGCGCCAGGGTAAAGAACAGGTAGCGCCGGCCAAAGCGGAATCCGTGGCCGAAAATGAGCCAGAGGTACAGGCTGTACAGGGGTGCCGCGAATTCCGGCAGGGTAAAGGCGAAATAGGTGGTCGTGCCCGAGTCGAGCGCTGCGCCGATCATCCTCCTGCTGACCGAAATCTCCGGATAGAGGGCAATGTGGATGATGAGCGCCGCCGAAGCGAGAATGAACACCGCCATGACGCTTACGGTAAGCGTATTCAGCATCTGGCCGCTGTCGGGATGCTGGTAGGCGAAATAGGAAAAATAACAACCAAGGACGATGCCGACGCAAAGCCTGACGAAAGCCTGCTCATGTTCGCTGTCGAGCCGGCCCACGAAACGCCGCTCGAAAGGCTTGAACAGCTTGCGGGCTTTCTCGGGAAAGCGGTAAAGGCCGGCATTTGCGAATTGATTCTGGTTTTGCATGCTTGTCAAAGTATCTGTTTGTAGTCCGACGCCAATCCGCAATCAAAGTGGCAATACCGGTAGAAGGTACTACAGGTCCTCTCTCCCGCGAGCAGAGAGTGTTGCTTAAAGTCGACATACACCTCTTTAGTGGCAGCCCCGGGGAAAAGAGGCGCCCCGACCCGGCCGCAGCCGCCGGCATCACCTGAGCGCGGCATACACCAGGTGGCGAAACAGCTGGCGGTAACGGTCCCGCTGCTCCGGCGCCTGCATCATGAAAATCGCCAGCATCCTTTCCTGAGGATCGACCCAGAAATAAGTGCCGGCCAGACCGCTCCAGGTGTAATCGCCGGGCGTGCCGGGAATGACCGGGCCGCCCATGCTGGTGCGGACCGCAAATCCCAGCCCGAAGCCATAACCGGGTCCCGGCAGGAAGGCAGCGCCGCCTTTCGCCTGCGGCAGGTCGCCAAGGTGGTCGCTGGTCATGTAACGCAGCGTCTTGGGCGACAGCAGGCGCACGCCGTCCAGTTCGCCTTCATTCAGCAGCATTTGTGCAAACCGCCGGTAGTCGCGCATGGTCGATACCATGCCACCGCCGCCGGACAGGAAGTTGGGCCTGGTCTGCGCCTGGCGCAGCTTTACCGCGGCGCCCGTGACCGGATCGGCCGCGAACGGTTCCGCGATCCGGTGCTGGTTCCGGGGCTCGACCCAGAACCCGCTTTCCCGCATCCCCAGCGGCTGGAAAATCTCCTGTTCCAGGAAGGCATCCAGCGGCTTGCCCGACAGTCTTTCCAGCAGCACGCCGAGCACATCGGTCGACACGCCGTATTCCCAGGTGCTTCCCGGCTGATAGGCGAGCGGCACTCCGGCCAGGGCACGGATGAATTCCTCGCTCGTGCTTTTCGGATGTCCGATGCCGGCCTTCAGGTACGCCTTCTTGACCAGCGATTCGCCAAAGATTCCGTAGGTGAAGCCCGAAGTATGGCGCAGCAGATCCTGCACCGTGATGGCCTGCCTCGCCTCGACCAGTTCCAGTGCCGGCTGGCCGTCCGCGTCCACGGTTTCGATGCCGACCTTGAGATTGGCCAGTTCCGGCAGATACTGCGCCACCGGGTCGCTGAGCAAGAGGCGGCCCCGCTCCACCTGCATCATCACCGCCACCGATACGATCGGCTTGGTCATGGAATAAATGCGGAAAATGGTATCGAGCGTCATCGGCGCGCCGGTGGCCGGATCCTGCACACCCACGGCTTGCTCGTACACGACGTCGCCTTCCCGGGCAATCAGCATGGCCGCACCGGGAATCCGGCCGGCATCGATATCGGCTTGCATCCTGTCCGTCAAGATGGCGAGCCGCTCACGCAAAACCCCGCGGGAATCAGGCTGGTCAATTATTTTCTTCATCTTCCTGCTCCGGGCATCGGAAATGGCACATGGTAATGAGTTGTCAGGCCGGTGTCTTATCCGGGCGGCATGATAGCGCATCGCCCTCGCGATCGTCCCGGCAGAACTATCATGCTTGTCAAAGAGTCTATGCTGGGATTGACGGGAGAATGCAATGAAGCCTGCAATCTGGCCGGCAAGCATTGCCCTGATTGCCGCATACATGACTCTTCCCGCCCGGGCAGAACTGGGCGGCGATATCCAGTCCATCCAGGCTGACCGCCTGCGCATGCAGGCCACGCGCACCGATGCCAGCGCGGGCAGCGATTACACCGTGCATGAAATGCGCATGCCTTCGGGCACCGTCGTCCGGGAATATGCGGGCGCCAACGGCAAGGTGTTTGCCGTGACCTGGGAAGGCCCGGCACAACCAAAACTGGACCAGCTCCTCGGCCCTTACTTCGATCAATACAGCGAAGCAGCGCAGGAAGTTCCAGCGGGACAAAGGCAGGCAATGATCCGGCAGCCCGGCTTCGTGCTGCAATCGAGCGGCCATATGCGCACCTTTTCCGGAAAGGCATACCTGCCCGACTTGCTGCCCCAAGGCGTCGCGGCCGAAGACCTGCAGTGAGGCAAGCATGCGCGCCTTCCTGATCCTCCTGCTGTCCTGCTTGAATTTCTTGCCGTGGCACGCCGCGAGCGCTCAGACTCCGGCCAGCGCGAATGCAAATGTGCTTCCCATCACGATCGATGCCGGACCGGTCAATGCGAGCATCAACCGGCCTTTCGTCAGCGTCACCGTCTGCATGCCGGGCAGCCGCACCGATTGCCGTACTATCGACCATGTCATGGTCGATACCGGTTCATCCGGCTTGCGGATTCTTGCCTCGGCCCTCGACCTGCCGCTGCCCCAGCAAACGCTGGCCGACGGCAGCGCACTGGTGGAATGCACCCAGTTCCTGACCCATGTCGCCTGGGGACCGGTCAAGCAGGCGGATGTGCGCCTGGCCGGCGAACAGGCGAGCGCCATACCGATCCAGCTCATAGGCGGCGCCGAATTTCCGAATGTGCCGGCCGACTGCGCCGGCGTTGCGCCGCTGGTGGACGGGGTGCAATCCCTGCGCGCCAATGGCTTGCTGGGCGTGGGCGTGTTCATTCAGGACTGCGGCCTGCCTTGCGCCCAGACCGCCAGTCTGGGCTTTTATTACGCCTGTGCGCCGGCCGGTTGCCAGCCGGCGCTCGCGCCGCTGGAGCGGCAGGTGCAGCATCCGGTCCCGTTTTTCCCCGCCGATAACAATGGCGTCGTGATCAAGCTGCCTCCCGCCGCTGCCCACGGGCTTGCGTCCGCCACAGGCGAACTTGTGTTCGGCATCGGCACGCAAGCCAACAATACGCTCGGTGCGGCAAGCGTTCTGGCGGTGAATCCCGCCGGCTACTTCACCACCTTTTACAAGGGTGTAGCTCGCGTCAAAGGCTTTATCGACAGCGGCTCGAACGGAATATTTTTTTCGGACACGGAACTCCCGGTATGCAGTACCGGCTCGTATTGCCCGGCCATGCCGCAGGTTCTCGGCGCGTTCAACCAGGGAAGCAACGGTGCGGCGATCGCGACCGCCTTTCACCTGGATAATGTGGAAGCATTAGTGCGCCTCAATCCCGGCCTGGCCGTTTTCGATGGCCTCGGCTATTACAATGCGTCTGCTGCGGAATTTGATTGGGGACTGCCGTTTTTCTTTGGCAGGAGCGTATTCACCGCGATCGAGGGCAAGAGCACGCCCGGCGGGACCGGCCCGTATTATGCCTACTAGCGCGCCTGCCTCTGGAAGGCATGCAGGACTTCCTGAATTTCCGCGAATTTGATCGGCTTGGCAAACACCCGGTCGAAGCCGGCGCCAAGCGCGCGCTGCCGGTCTTGGTCGCCGCTGTGCCCAGTGACGGCGATCAGCGGAATGCGTCCCAGTTGTGGATCGGCGCGCAAGTCGTGGGCGAAATCGAAGCCGTTTTTCTCGCCGGGCAGCGCAAGGTCGCAAAACACGATGTCAGGCGCGCGTTTCCGCGCACGCTCCAGCCCGGCCCGGGCATTGAGTGCGACTTCCGTGGTACACCCCATCACTTCCAGCAAATCGCAAAACAGCTTGGCCAGGTCGCGGTTGTCTTCGATCACGAGCACCTTGACGGCCTCGGACGCAGGCTCGCTTGCGGAATCGGTTTCCGCGGGCGGCGTTGCCTGCTGCTTCACGGGCATGGAAAACTTGAATCCCGCTCCCTGTGATGGCGCGCCGATTTCAAGCAAGGCACCGTGCAGCTCGGCAAGTCTGACGGCGATCGCCAGCCCGAGGTTCGGCGCCTGCCTCCGTTGGCCTTGGGCCGGAAGCCGCGATGGAGGGCCGGGCAGGCTGGCCGAACCGGCTTCACCCAGGCTGATCAAGACCCGCTCGGCCGTGGTGCTCATGTTCACCACGATCTGGCCAGGTCCTCTCATGAAGCGCTGCGCGCCAGACAAGAGATTGCTGAAAATCTGGCCGAGCCGGCTGCGGTCGGCCAGCACATAGGTATGCGTGAGCGGCAAGTCCAGCCTTACCGTGATGCCGGCTTCCTGCAGCGATGCCTGGCGTCCACGCACTGCCTCCCGCAATACGTCATCAATTGCCAGCAACTCTTTGTTGAGAGAAATCTGGCCGCGCGACAGTTGCGCCAGATCCACCAGTTCATCCAGCATGTGCCCCATCGCTTCGGTCTGGCGACTCAGGATGTTGCTCGCCTTGTGCAGCCTCGGGTCTGGCGATCCCGTTAACTGCAGGACTTCCACTGCCGCGCTCATTGCCGCCAGCGGATTGCGCAAATCATGCCCCACCAGCATCAGGAAGTCGTCCTGCTCGCTGTCACGCTCGCTGCGCAGAGCCGGGCCGCCGGAGCGCATGCTTCCGGGCGCGCCTGCACTCGGCGGCGGAAGATGGACCAGGGCAGAGAGTTCCGGCTGCTGCCGCAACACGTCCTGCATGTCGTCTTCGATTGCAATATCCGGATGGACGCTGGCCCACATCTGCGCAGCGTGGGCAAAGGTGATCAGGCCGAGCAGCGACTCCGCCCTTTCACTGCCCAGCGCATGATGCAATGCCTTGCGCGGCAATTCGCTTGCGTCCGGAGCCAGCAGGATTGCGCCGGCTGCATGAAACAATGCAAGTTCCTCATCCTCTCCCGGTGCAGGCAGGGCTGCAAGCGGTACCGGTTGCGCGAGCAGGCGCGTGGCGGCGGCCTGGATCCGCTCCGGCGACGCCAGGGGCATCTGCAGCAAGGCAATGGCTTCCTGCACAGTCTGCGGGTCGGCCGCGGCATCGCCTGCCGGAAATCCGCGTCCCGTTAAAAAGCCGGCATGGCGCGCACGCCAGTAGGGAGCCGAGGAAAGGCGCGCGAGATAAGTCAGCAACCTTTCCTTGAATAAGCTGGGAAGCGGGTTGTCGAGATAGGCTGCCTGGGCCAGCATCCACATTTGCTGAACGATGGCGGCTGATTCCGGCCCATGCCGGAAAAAGTTCGGCAGCAGGCCCAGCCGTTCTCGCACCTCGGCTTCAAAAGCGGACTGGGGACGGATGAGTTGGAGCATGACTTTCAAACCCTGACAATACAACATTAGCGGAGTTTGATCGGGTGTCAACACCGATCATGGCCTGCCCCCAACGGACACCGGCCGCCATGGCGTTTCCTCTGTGCCTGGTTCCGGCAAGCCAGGCAACAGTAATGCCATAGCGACAGACACTCCGCCTTGGCACGGCGCAAGTCTGCGTCACAATCTGCTCATCGATGCAGCCAGACCCGCAGCAGGGACAGCAGACGGGCCACATCGACCGGCTTGGTGATGTAATCCGAGGCTCCCGCCGCGATGCACTTGTCGCGGTCGCCCTTCATTGCTTTCGCGGTCAGGGTGATGATGGGCAGTGACTTGAATTCCGGAATGTCCCGGATCGCACGCATCGTGTCATAGCCATCCATCTCGGGCATCATGATGTCCATCAGGACGATTTCGATGCCGGGGTGGTTTTTCAGGACTTCGATGCCATCCCTGCCGTTTTCCGCATACAGCGTGGTCATGCCGTGCCGCTCCAGCACCGAGCTCAGCGCAAAGATATTGCGCAGATCATCGTCGACGATCAACACGGTGCGGCCTTCGAGCGCCCCTTCAGCCGCGCGCATCTCTTCCAGCATGCGGCGCTGCATCTCCGGCAGGCTGGCCGGTGCGCGATGCAGGAACAGCGCCGTCTCGTCGAGCAGGCTTTCCGGCGAGCGCGCATCCTTGAGCACGACCGGCCCGGCCATGCCTTCGCGTTGAACCTCCGTCGGTGCCGTCGACTGCGCGGCATAGGTCACCACCGGCAATTCATGCAGGGCCGGATTGCGCGCGATCCTTTCCAGCAGTTCGCGGCATTCCATGTCGGGCAGTTCGGGGTCGAGCACCATGCAATCGAAGTGCCTGCCTTCCAGGGCTTCCAGCGCCGCCTGCCCGCTGTCCACCGCGACGATGTTCACGTCGCTGCCGCCAATCAGCTTGACGACGGCATCGCGCTGCATCAAATCGTTTTCCACCACCAGCAGGCTGCGCTCTTCCCCTTTCAGGAAGTGCTGGATGCGGTTGAACTCTTCGTCCAGGCTTGCCTGATCGATCGGCTTGGGCAGCCAGGACAGCACGCCCTGGCGCAATGCACGCTCGCGCTGCGGCGAAGCCGAAAGCACATGCACCGGAATATGGCGGGTGTCCGGATCGCGCTTCAGTCGTTCCAGCACCGTCCAGCCATCCGGTTCGAGTTCATCGAGGTCCAGGAGGATGGCCGTCGGCGCATAGTCGCGCGCCAGGGTCAGCGCCGATTCCCCGCTCGGCGTGACAATGCCCTTGAAATTCTTTTCCCGTGCATAGTCCAGCAAGGCCGCTGCCAGCTGACTGTCCGGTTCGATGATCAGCACCGAGGGATCGCCCGTGGCCACCAGGGTCCGGTCGTCCAGGCTGACTTCTCCTTCCGCCTGCGCCGCGCCGGCGGCCTCGGCTTCCTGCCGCGGCATCCGTGCATTCACGTGCGAGTCCTCGTCCGGGTGAATGACATTGGCCGTGGCCGCCGGCATGTGACGGCCCCATTCCCGTGACAGGTCGTGGTCGATGAATGCCTTGCCGTTATATGGCAGGTACAGCGTGAAGGTGCTGCCGATACCAATGACGCTCTCCACCCGGATCTCGCCGCCGAGCAAGCGCGCCAGTTCGCGGCTGATCGACAGGCCCAGCCCGGTGCCGCCATATTTGCGGGCAGTGCTGCCGTCGGCTTGCTGGAAGGCTTCGAAGATCAGTTGCAGCTTGTCGGAGGCGATGCCCACGCCGGTATCGGTCACGGCAAAGGCCAGTACCGCATCGGCTTCGTTCAGGTGTGCATGCCCCGGTGTCCAGCCCGATTCGGCGACTCCGATGCGAAGCGATACCTCACCCTGAGGCGTGAACTTGAAGGCGTTCGACAGCAAGTTTTTCAGGATCTGCTGCAGGCGAAGGGTATCGGTCATCATGGACTCGGGCAGGGAGTCCGCGAGTTCGATGCGGAAATCGATATTCTTGTCCGCTGCCATGTGGCGGAAAGTGCGCTCGACATAGTCGCGCAAATTCGCAAAGCGGTACTCGCTGATTTCCAGCGTCACCGTGCCGGACTCGATCTTCGACAAGTCGAGGATGTCGTTGATGAGCATCAGCAAGTCGCTGCCGGAGGAATAGATGGTTTTGGCGAATTCCACCTCCGTCTCGGACAGATTGTGTTCCGGGTTGTCGCTCAATTGCTGGGCCAGGATCAGCAAGCTGTTGAGCGGCGTGCGCAATTCATGCGACATGTTGGCCAGGAATTCCGACTTGTACTTGGACGACAGGGCCAGCTGGGTCGCCTTTTCTTCCAGCGCCCGCTTGGCTTGCTCCACTTCCCGGTTCTTGCGCTCGACTTCGATATTCTGGTCCGACAGCAGGCGCGCCTTTTCCGCCAGCTCCAGGTTGGTCTGCTGCAGTTCCTGCGCAAGAGATTGCGACTGGGTCAGCAGGCTTTCCGTACGGCTGTTGGCTTCGATGGTGTTCAGCACCACGCCGATCGATTCCATCAACTGGTCGAGGAAAGACAGGTGGGTCTCGGTGAAACGGTCGAGCGAAGCGATTTCGATCACGGCTTTCACCTGCTGCTCGAACAGGATGGGCAGTACCACGATATTGGTGGGTGGTGCCGCGCCCAGGCCGGAGGACACCATGATGTAATCGCGCGGCACGTCGGTCAGCCAGACGCGCTGCTTTTCCAGCGCGCACTGCCCGACCAGGCCTTCACCCGGCGCGAACGAGGTTGAGAACTGGTTGAGCGGACGATAGCCATAGCTTGCAACCATGTTCAGCCGCGATTCCTCGCCGGCCGAATCCATCATGTAAAACATGCCGTGGTGCGCCGACACCAGCGGCGCCAGTTCCGACAGGATCAGCGCGGTCACCGTCGACAGGTCGCGCTGGCCCTGCAGCAGGCGGGTAAAGCGCGCCAGGTTGGTTTTCAGCCAGTCCTGCTGGGCATTCTTTTGCGTGGTTTCCTTCAGGTTGCGGATCATTTCATTGATGTTGTCCTTCAGGTCCGCCACCTCGCCGCGCGCTTCCACCTGGATCGAGCGCGACAAGTCGCCGCGCGTCACCGCAGTCGCCACTTCCGCAATCGCCCGCACCTGGGTCGTGAGATTGGCCGCCAGCTGGTTGACGTTTTCCGTCAAGTCTTTCCAGGTGCCGCCCACGCCCTTCACCTGCGCCTGGCCACCGAGCTTGCCTTCGGTACCCACTTCGCGCGCCACCCGCGTCACCTCCGAAGCGAACGAGGACAGCTGGTCCACCATCACGTTGATGGTATTCTTCAATTCCAGGATTTCGCCCTTCACATCCACCGTGATCTTTTTCGACAGGTCGCCGCGGGCCACCGCCGTCGTCACTTCCGCGATATTGCGCACTTGTCCTGTCAGGTTCGACGCCATGAAGTTGACGTTGTCCGTCAAGTCCTTCCAGGTGCCGCCCACGCCCGGCACGTGGGCCTGGCCACCGAGGCGGCCTTCGGTGCCCACTTCGCGCGCCACCCGCGTCACTTCTGACGCAAACGACGAAAGCTGGTCCACCATCACATTGATGGTGTTCTTCAGTTCCAGGATTTCGCCT
>NZ_HE978635.1:34755-126341 GCF_000312045.1 Noviherbaspirillum massiliense JC206 | reverse complement strand
GCTGGTCCACCATCACATTGATGGTGTTCTTCAGTTCCAGGATTTCGCCTTTCACGTCCACCGTGATTTTCTTCGACAAGTCGCCGCGGGCCACCGCCGTCGTCACTTCCGCGATGTTGCGCACCTGGCCGGTCAGGTTCGAAGCCATGAAATTGACGTTATCCGTCAAGTCCTTCCAGGTACCGCCCACGCCCGGCACGTGGGCCTGGCCGCCCAATTTACCTTCGGTACCCACTTCCCGTGCCACCCGCGTCACTTCCGATGCAAACGAGCGCAACTGGTCCACCATGGTGTTGATCGTGTCTTTCAGCTGCAGGATTTCCCCGCGCACGTCCACCGTGATCTTTTTCGACAAGTCGCCATTGGCCACCGCCGTCGTCACTTCTGCAATGTTGCGCACTTGTCCGGTCAGGTTGCCCGCCATCGAATTCACCGAGTCGGTCAAGTCTTTCCAGGTGCCCGCCACCCCCGGCACGTTCGCCTGACCTCCGAGGCGGCCTTCGGTACCGACCTCGCGCGCCACCCGCGTCACTTCCGACGCAAACGACGAAAGCTGGTCCACCATCGTGTTTGCCGTGAAAGCCGAGCGCAGGAATTGTCCCTTCAGCGGCCGCCCGTCCACATCCAGCGCCATGCGCTGCGACAAGTCGCCTTTCGCAACCGCGCCGATGACGCGCGCCATCTCGGTCGTCGGGCGCACCAGGTCGTCGATCAGTGTATTCACCGACTTGACGATCGTGGCCCAGCCGCCGGAGGTATTTGCCAGGGAGGCACGCTGGGTCAGGTGGCCTTCGCGCCCGACGACCCGGCTGACCTCGGTAATTTCCCGGGCCATCTGTTCATTGGTTTCGAGGATGTCATTGACGGTATCGGCGATCTTGCCCGCCAGTCCTGTCCAGTCGGACGGCATGCGCGCCGAAAAGTCGCCTTTCTTCAATGCCGCCAGTACCCGAAGCACCAGCTTGGCATCCATCTCTTCGATCGTGTTATCGCTCATCATGTCCATGGGATATTCAAAAAGGCGCCGGCAGGCGGACTGGCCGGCTGCCGGCAGAAAAGTAGAGGCCAGCCTTACGCTGTCTGCAGGACGCGCGACACCAGCTTTTCCGCCGGGAGCGGGCGGCTGTAGAGATAGCCCTGATGTTCGTCGCATCCCAGCTCTTTCAGGATCGCCAGCTGTTCCGGCGTTTCCACGCCTTCGGCAACGACCTTGAGCGTCAGGGCGCGCGCCATGTTGACCACTGCGGCGACGATCGCGCGGTCTTCCACATCCTTGCCCAGGTCGCGCACGAAGGACTTGTCGATCTTGAGCACGTCGATCGGCAGCGCCTTCAGGACGGACAGGGAAGAATAGCCGGTGCCGAAATCATCGATCGCAATCGTGATGCCGCTCTGGCTGATTTCCCGCAGGACCGAGGTGGCTTTTTCCAGGTCCCGAATGAGCAGGGATTCGGTGATTTCCAGCTGCAGCCAGGAGGGATCGATCTCGTGTGCCTGCAAGGCGCGCTGGATCGCGCCGGGCAGTTCGGCGTGGATTTGGGGAATAGCGATGTTGACGGCAATCGGCAGCGTCGGCAAGCCGTTCGACGCTTCCTGCCAGCGCCTGGCCTGGGCGCAGGCTTGCGAGATCACCCATTCGCCGATGGGAACGATCAGGCCGCACTCCGATGCGGCCGGGATGAATTGTGCGCCGCTCAGCAAACCGAGGCGCGGATGATTCCAGCGCAGCAGCGCTTCCACGCCTGCCACCTGGCCGCTGTGGACGTCGACTTTGGGCTGGTAATACAGTTCGAATTCGTTGCGCTCCAGCGCTTCCTGCAATTCATGTTCGAGCCGGATGCGTTCGAGCAGGCGCGCATTGAATTCCTCATGGAAGAACTGGATCGTGCCGCGCCGCTCCTGCTTGGCATGGTACATCGCGAGGTCGGCATTTTTCATCAAGGCCTGCGCCGATTTGCCATCCTGCGGATAGAGACCGATGCCGACGCTGACTGTGCTCTTGAGCTTGTGCGGCCCGACCTGGAACACTTCGCCGGTCGCATGCACGATCTTCTTGGCCACCTGGGCAGCGTCGGCATAGTCCGGCAAGCCTTCCATCAGGACCACGAATTCGTCGCCGCCCAGCCTGGCGACCACATCCGATTCACGCACCGATGCACTGATGCGTGCCGCCACCTGGCGCAGCAATTCATCGCCGGTGTCATGCCCGAGCATATCGTTGATGGACTTGAAGCGGTCCATGTCGAGAAACAGCAAGGCGAGGCGCTCGTTGCGGCGCGTGGCGCGCGCGATGGCGTTTTCCAGGCGCTCGACCAGCTCGCGTCGGTTCAGCAGGCCGGTGAGCGGATCGCGCGTGGCGAGTTCATGCGCCCTTTGTTCGGCCTGGCGGCGCACGATGACCTCGGCTTCCAGCGTCGCGTTCATCCGCTTCAAGGCTTGCATCTGCTTGACCTGCAGGTTCTTGTTCAGTTCTGCCAATTCCCGGGTCTTGTCTTCGAGCAGCATGTTCTTCTTGGCTAGCTCGATGAAGACGGCAATCTTGGTTTGCAGGATCTGCGGGATCACTGGCGTGATCAGGTAATCGACCGCACCGCGCTGATAACCCTTGAGCCGGTTCATCTCGTCGGCGTAATGCGCAGTGACGAAAATGATCGGGATCGATGCGGAGCGCGGATGGGAGTGGATGATTTCCGCAGTTTCGAAACCATCCATGCCCGGCATACTGACATCGAGCAGGATGACGGCGAACTGGTGATCGAGGATTTTGCGCAAGGCTTCTTCGCCGGAGCTTGCGGTAATGACTTCGTAGCCGACATCGGAAGGCGTGCGGGTCAGCAGGGTTTTCAAGGCCGTCAGCGTCGGGAGATGGTCGTTCACGATGAGGATTTTTGGTTTCATCAGCTTGAGTTTGTTATCTGACTGGACGAGTGACGGAGCGAGTTCTGTATGCATTAATGAATGAGATATGGAATGGGGCTTCCTCACGAAGGAAAGCGATTCATGGAATTCCGGGATGTTGCGCTGGATCGGGCGCGGGTGATTGCTTAGATGAAAGCGTTAATGCAGAGCAAATTCCGCTGGAACGCTGCGCGCCCGATTTTTCTTCAAGGAATTCAAGACGCTTCGTTAGAACATGGAAATGAATCGGCGTTCCCGATTATCTATCTGAGTGGCATCTTTTTTATTGCTAAAGATCATGCTGCGAAGCAAATTCTTTCGGAGAAGAAAGAAAGAGAAGCGCTTGAGACGAAGAGGCCCATTAGAAAGATGTGCTCCGTCTATGTTTTTTACAAGGGCTTGTAATTAAGCTGCGTTGCAGGCCGGTATGGCATCGGAACCGGCCGCCGAACGCGTGCTTGCCGATGCTGCCGACAAGCAATGAAGGAAGGAAACTTTCCTTCATCATGTTCAATGATGCTTCGCCAGCGCCTGGCTGACATCGACGGGGGCTTCAAAATCCTGGTCCGGCAATTGCTCGAGCGATGCGCAGACGTTTTCATCAGCGCCCATTTTTTTCGCGTTTTCAATCAAGGCTGCCTTGCTGGCAGGGTAATCGACGCCTTTCAGGAATTTCTGAATCTGGATGGGGTTGACATGTTGCATGATGTTCTCCGGTGACGACATTTGGATGACAGTAGGCCATAGGCCATCGATTGCAGAACTGCCGGCACGCGCGCCGTGCAGGGTGACAGCGCTCCCGCTTCTGCAGGGACGCCAAATGGTCGGGCGGTGATCGCAAGTCCTGTACCACGGCTGGTGGCGCATGCGCGCATGATTTTTGCTCGCTCGGCTTTCACAATTTTCCCGATGCAAGTTCACCTTGTTTGATGCACGCCGCCGGCATGAAGCCGGCGCATGAAAAGGAAAGCTATGCCGCTGCAAATCGACGCACGCTCCATCACGCAATTTCACGATCAGTTTTTGTCCGGGCCGGAATGGCGCACACCTGACGGCATGGAAGCGCCAGCGGACATCTGGCGCTGGATCGAAGCGAACCACCGCTACAACAGCCTGCTGTGGAAGGAAGAAGACAAGGCCCGGCGCACCGATGTGGATGCCCGCGAGATCGCCGCTTGCAAGCGCCTGATCGACCAGTACAACCAGCAGCGCAATGATGCAGTGGAGGCGATCGACGAAACGCTGCTGACGGAACTCGGCCAGCTGCCGCCCGCAAGCGATGCGCGCCTGAACAGTGAAACGGCCGGTGCGATGGTCGATCGCCTGTCCATTCTTGCGCTGAAGATTTACCACATGGGATTGCAAACGCAGCGAGGGGACGCGAGCGCGGAGCACATCGCCAGGTGCCGGGAAAAACTGCAGCGTCTGCGCATCCAGCGCGAGGATCTGGCGTCCTGCTTCGATAGCCTGCTGGAAGAAACGCGGCAAGGGCGCGCCTATTTCAAGGTTTACCGGCAATTCAAGATGTACAACGACCCCACGCTGAATCCCTATCTCTATGGCCGCGCGGGCCGACCATCCGCGCCAGCAGCATGAGTGCCGGTCCCGCCATCGATGTGCTGATCCCGACTTGCAACCGCCCGGGTGCGCTTGCGGTCACGCTGATGTCGCTGGCAAGCCAGACGCATGCGGGACTGCGCATCATCATCTCCGACCAGTCGGATGGCGAAGGCGCCTTCGTCCAGCCGGAAGTGGCAGCAGTACTGCGCTTCCTGCGCGGGCAAGGGCGCGAGCTGCACACCCTGCGCAACCTGCCGCGCCGCGGCATGGCCCAGCAGCGTGCCTTCCTGCTCGCCCATGCCAGAGCACCCTATTGCCTGTTCCTCGATGACGACGTGATGCTGGAGCGCGATCTGGTCGAGCGTCTGCACCATGCGATCAGTGAGCAGGGATGCGGCTTTGTCGGCAGCGCCCTGCATGGCCTGAGCTTCATCGGCGATGTGCGGCCGCACCAGCAGCACATCGAATTCTGGGACGGCAAGGTCGAGCCCGAGCGGGTGACGCCGGGCAGCGCGGAATGGGCGCGCCATCATGTGCACAGCGCGGCCAACCTGCTCCATGTGCAGGCCAGACTGGGATTGGACCGCAGCACCACGCGCCTGTACCGGGTCGCATGGGTCGGGGGCTGCGTACTCTTCGATACCGCCAAACTGCGCGCTGCCGGCGGTTTCGATTTCTGGCAGGAGCTGCCTGCCGCACATTGCGGCGAAGACGTGCTCGCGCAATTGCGGGTCATGGAGCGTTACGGCGGCTGCGCCATCATTCCTTCCGGCGCTTACCACATGGAATTGCCGACCACCATTCCGGCGCGCGAGATCGATGCGCCAAGGGTCCTGCCTGTGAGCGCAACTGTCGCTGCAGGCACGGCGCAGGCGACGAGACTGAACATGTCATGAAGGGCGTGTGCGCGCGAGATATCCATGCCTGAACCGGCGACGATTTCCGACGTAAGAAAAATCGCGGTACTGCGGCCCAACGCAGTCGGCGATTTCGTGTTTGCGCTGCCTGCCTTGCATGCGCTGCGTGCCGCCTATCCAGGGGCGCGCATCGTCTATATCGGCAAGGCATGGCATGCCGATTTTCTGCGAGACCGGCCGGGTCCGGTCGACGACGTAGCGGTACTGCCGCCCTGCCCTGGCGTGGGCCTGCCGCCGGATGCGCACGTCGAGCAAGGACCGCTTCAAGCATTCATCGCTGCCATGCGGGAAGAGCGCTTCGACCTGGCGCTGCAGCTGTATGGCGGCGGTCACTATTCCAATCCCTTCATCATGCAATTCGGCGCGGACCTGACTTTGGGCCTGCGTGCAGACGGCGCGCCGCCGCTCGACCGGCATATCGCTTATCGGGAACGGCAGAACCGGCGCCTCCTGTTGCTGGAAGCGGCAGCACTGGCGGGAGCGGACTTGCTGCGCCTCACCCGGCAACCCGAACTGCAGGTGACGGAGCGTGATCGCAGGGAAGCCGCGTGCATCCTGCCCGATCTGGGTGCACGACCGCTGGTCGTACTGCAACCCGGCGCCAGCGACAGTCGGCGTCACTGGCCGGCACGGCGCTTTGCTGCCGTCGGGGATGCGCTGGCAGAGCAAGGTGCAGCAATCGCGGTCAATGGCACGGCGCAGGAAGCGCCGGTGGTACGCGAAGTGATCGGGCACATGCGTCATCCCGCGCTGGACTTGAGTGGCAAGCTGTCGTTGGCGGGCTTGTGCGGCGTGCTGGAAAGGACTGCATTGCTGGTGTCGAACGACACCGGCCCGCTGCATCTCGCGCTGGCCATCGGCACGCCCGGCGTCGGCATTTACTGGCTGAGCAATTTGATCGAGTCCGGACCGCTGTGCCAGGACAGGCATCGCGCTGCGCTGTCGACCCGCATCCACTGCCCGGTATGCGGAGCGGAAAACTTGCGGACCCGTTGCGCGCATGACGCGAGTTTCGTGGACGACGTGACGCTCGAAGAAGTCATCGCGCTGGCGCTGGATCTGTTCCGCGCCCGCGAGGACAGGTCATGCTGTGCGCTGTAGCAGCAGGCGCGCCTGTTCCAGAACCGAGGCGAGCTCCTGTCCTTGCGGATCCCAGATGCAGCGGTGCAGATCCCGGTCCAGCGGCGCCCAGCGTTCGATGTCGGCCTTGCTGAAGATGACCACACTGGGCAGCTTCAATCCGGCAGCGATGTGCGACACACCGGTATCGTTGCACACCAGTAGCCGGGCGCGGCTCATGAGCGCTGCCATCGCGCCGATCGAGATCGGGGCTGCCGCATCGATCGCCCGGGTCTGCATGTGTTGCGCCACGGCTGCCGTCAGATCGGCTTCCTTGGCAGACCCCGTCAGCACGACAGGAAAGCCGAACTCGCGGGCCAGCCGGTCCGCGACTTCGGCAAAGCGTTGCGGCGGCCAGCACTTGTCGCGCATGCGCGCACCCGGGTGAATGCAGATATAGGCACCGGGTGTCAGTTCGGCCGCAATCCGGCTGGCGCGCAATTCTTCTTCATCCTGATCCGTCAGGGGAAATTCCAGTTCGCTGCCGCAGGAAGGCGCGCCAAGAAATTCCGCCAGCGCGAGCAGGCGCAGCGGTTCCGCACCGGTTTCCGGATAGGCGAGAAAGCATAGTGGATCGGCTTGTGCAGCATCCGTGCTCACATAGCCGGCCATCAGGCGCGCACCGAAGTCGTTCACGACGCGATTGCTGATCTGGCCGCTGCCATGCATTTGAATGGCGAGGTCGAACTGGCGCGCCCGCAGCGCTTCGTAAAATCCGGGAATGAAGTGTTCCTGGACCGCCTGCTCGGGAAAGGCAGGATGCCCCGGAAAGGCAATGAATTCATCAATGTAATGCGTAAAGCGGTCGGCAAATTGCGCTGCCCACGGCAAGCCGACCAGGCAGATGTGCGTGTGCGGGAGCGCCGCTCGCAAGGCGCGCAGCGCCGGCACCGCGCACAGCATGTCGCCCAGCTGGAGGGCGCGAAATACGACGAGGGTCCTGACTGGAGCGCGCTGCAGCAAGGGACCGCTCAACTCTTCCTGTACAAGAGGTTCAGACAAGGCCATATCCTGTTCCTGCAAATGGTTGCACCGTCCGCATTTGAAAGGGCGGCTCGATGGGCAAGCCGGACGCGCGTGAGAGTGCGCGGGATACTGCGCCGGCCTTTTGTCGATTGGTCAGGATGAAAGGCAATCAGTTCCGGCACCCGGCAATTTTTCATGGCGCGCGCGAAAGCGCGCTCACCATTCCTGCGCACATGTGTGCAGGAATGCGACAGCGGCTCCTGCAATTTTCTTTTTTTCGGCCGCGGCAGCCGCTGCGAATTGCGCGCATTCCTTCACCGATACCACCTTTTTTCTGCACTTTTTTCCTTGGTTGGCATGATCGGCGCGGCTGTCAACCCGCATGGTGAGGCCGGCTTCATTGCTTTTCCGTTAGTGCCCGCGAGAAATCTGGTGCTAAAATGCTTCGCACTTTTTACAGGAGGTTCAATGAACAAAACTGATTTGGTGGATGCCATCGCCGCTGACTGCGACATTTCGAAAGCATCGGCGCAGCGCGCGCTGGAATCCATGATCGACAATATCGTCAATGCCGTCATGAAGGGCGATTCGGTGCAACTGGTAGGCTTTGGCTCCTTTGGCGCCGGCGAGCGCGCAGCGCGTACCGGTCGCAATCCGCGCACCGGAGAAGAGATCAAGATTGCTGCGGTCAAGACCGTGAAATTCACCGCGGGCAAAGCGTTCAAGGATGCCCTCAACAAGACTTCGAAGTAATCGCATCCCTGCCAACCAATCTAAAGAAAAAGGCCCGGATATTCCGGGCCTTTTTCTTTGGTGCGTCAAGTAGCAGCCGCATGCATGTCATGCGCTTTCGGTCTGCCCCTTTCTCAAGCCGGTGACCAGGCCGCGCTTTTTCACTGCGGCCTGTTCCCTCCCCTGCTGGCTTTCTTCTTTCGTCAGGATGGCGATATCGACCAGGTCGGAGTCGGACGGCTTTTCCCAGCCCTCTTCCCATACCGAGTTGCCGAGGAACTTGAGGAAGACCGGGCGCACGATCGGGCTGGCGATCCCCTTGGTCTGAAATGCCTTGCGTACCACTTCGCTGGCGGGCAACGCCTCCGCTTCAAACTTGCGGATCCAGTTTTGCTGGTCCTGTTCCGGCATTTCCTGGAACATCTCGTTCAATTCGGCGCGTTTCATCGTCATGTAGCGCTCGATCAGCTTCAGGCGTTCGGCCTTGGTATCGAATACCTTGCGCGGCGTAGCGTCGGTTTCCTTGCGTTCGCCGAACTGCCCGGATTGCAGCAGGGTCGCGAGATATTTTTCCGGGCTGCGCACCGGTTCCATGTTGGGACGGTTCTTGCGCTCGTTCATCAGGCGCAGCGCTTCATCCATCGCCTTGGCGCCGTATTTCAGCAAATGCTTTTCCGCCCTCTCCTGCGGTATCCCGGCCTTGATCGCTTCGCCGATCGTTTTCAAATCGACCGGTTCGATCGATTTTTCGGCAGGCGGCAACAGGGGGGCCTTGCGCCGCACGCGGAATTGCAGATCCTGGATCGAGCGCCCCTGCCGGTGCTCGACCAATTCGATTTCCAGGTCGGAGACTTCATTGACTTTCTTGATCGCCTTTTTCAAGACGTCGCGGTTGAAGATCTTGTATTCCTGGTAGGCGCTGGTCGGGCTGTCGGGAGCGCCGGTCAATACCGGTCGCCACCAGGCCCAGGGCTGACGCGCGGTCAAGCCGCCCGGGTTGTCGGCATACCGGCAACAGATTTCATACAGCACCAGCGAAGCCATGGTATTCAGCGAAGCCTGCACTTGCAGCGACATCTTGGCGAAGCGCTGCGGATCCAGCAATTCCTGCTTGATGTTCGGCGCGTAGCTCCATTCGAGGATCAATTCGCCATCGCGCTGGATCAAGTCGGCATGGGCGATCAGGGCTGACACGCTCCAGCGCGCACCCTCGCCGATGGTGGGCGACTGCCACTCCACCCCGGTCGTGGCCATCTGGCGGAAATACTGCTTGATCAATTCCGTGTTGTTCGAATTGAAATCGATACCGGTGGCGATGTCAGCCAGCCGCACCTGGTAGCGATCCTTGCCCACGCCTTGGCGCTGCGCATAGTGCAACATCACGTTGTAGATCTTGCGGGCGGTGACAGTGATCTTTTCCGACTTGGGCACGATGGCCAAGGTATTGACCGGCTTGCGAAGCGGAAAGTCCACCTCGCTCGTGACGGCTTGCTTTCCAGCTTTCGCAGTGCGGGTGGATTGTTTCATGTGCCGGCATGTTCTTGTTAGTCGGTTAACGGCAGTCTACAGTGAGTGTATTTTAAAATCAAACTCACCTTTCTTTTTTAGGGTGAAATTCTCCACCGCGCTGCTGCTGTTTACCCTCACCTCCCAAATTTACTCACCTTTCGCCGCTACCGAATTTGGCCTGCATCGGGACGATTTGCTCGCGGGCTGCCAATTTTCGGGGTTTAATCGGACAGGAAATTGTGGAATTGCAAACGCTATTGTTATCCCATATCAACTCACGCAAGTTCCTAAGGCGACTCACCCAGCTTCCCAAAACCTCTCGCGCAAAGCCCCAAAACCTCTCACCCAAGTCCCTATAAGCTCTCACCTGACATGACTTAAGCCTTTGAAAATAAAGGGTAAATGCGGCGCTTTAGTTATTATAGAAGTTATAGATTTTTTATTATTTTTAGCGTCGGAACAGGTGGAAAGGTACCTCACAGCAAAAAACTGCGCTCAAAGTTTTACGGAATTGTGTGAAATTTTAGATTTCCATAAAAATTTCGTTTTTTGCCAATACAGTTAATGGCGTAAAATGCATCCCATCTGTAGAACCAAGGAGAAGAAATGAAAAACGCAGTAAAGGCGTCACAAAAAATCCAGATCAGCGACATTGTCGAGCAGGCCGAACGCGCTACTCAGATGGTGAACCAGATTCGCTCGCGCATGCTGGCGCCGAATGCAGCGAAGAGTACGCCGCTGTTTACTTTGACCCAGCTCGCATCCCTGTGCGGGATTGACAAAGGTCAAGTGTCCTATCGGATCAGCAAGGGAGATCTTCCGGCAGGGCAATTGAATGAAAAAGGATCGCGCCGGGAATTTACGCTGGAAGAAGCCCGTATCTGGGTTCAGCATTATCGCGCAGAACATCTGCGCCCGGAAGGCGCACGAGCAATCACGATTTCCATTGGTAACTTCAAGGGAGGCGTGAGCAAAACCACGACGGCAATGGTCTTGGCCCAGGGTCTCAGCTTGCGCGGTCACAAGGTGCTGGTGATCGATGCAGATCCTCAAGGCTCGCTGACGACACTGTTCGGGATCATGCCGGATACGGAAGTCTCGGAACAGCAAACCATCGCGCCCCTCGTATATGGTGACACCACATCGATCCGGCCTTCGATCCAGTCTACTTACTGGAATGGGGTGGATCTGGTGGCAGCGTCTTCCACTTTGTTTTCGGCAGAGTTCGTCCTGCCTTCCCGCCAAATCAAGGATCCGGAATTTCAGTTCTGGGATGTCATCAACCTGGGTTTGGAAGATGTGCGGGATGAATACGATGTCATCATTATTGATACCCCGCCTTCCCTGTCGTACGTCACCATCAATGCCTTCATGGCATCCGATGCGATGATCGTTCCCCTGCCGCCGAACGCCCTGGACTTCGCAAGCTCGGCCCAGTTCTGGAGCTTGTTCAGCGACCTCGCTTCAAATCTGGTGGAAAACGCCGGCATTACCAAGACGTTCGATTTCATTCATGTCCTGCTGGCTCGCGTCGATTCGGCGGATGTGGCAAGCGACGTGGTGCGCTCCTGGATTTCAGCGACTTATGCGGAAAAGGTCTTGCCGATCGAAATTCCGAAAACCACGGTGACCTCTTCCAGCTCGGCGGAATTTGGCACCGTGTATGACGTGAATCGTTATGAGGGCAGTGCCAAGACTTATAGTAGGGCAAGAGACGCCTACGATCGGGTGATTGATTTGGTGGAAGTATCGATTCGCAATTCCTGGATGGCCCAATTGAGCGAAGGAGAATGACATGTCGATGAAAGACCGCCTGAGCAAAAAAACGGAAGGCTTGCTTGTTCCGACCAAGAAAGTGGAAGGGGCGGCCGGCGCGCCACCTTTGCGTACCGGGCCAGGGCAGATGTTGATGGTCAATAGTCTGATGAAGGAAAACAATGAAAAGGTCGCGCAGCTGGAAGAGAGGTTGAAGCAGTTTGAAGGCGTGTTGCCGGTAAAGCTGATCGACCCGGCGCTGATCGTTCAATCGAAGTGGGCCAATCGCACGCAGCAAAATTTCGAGTCGGCGGAATTCAAGCAGTTGGTCGAGGAAATCCGGGAAGCCGGCGGCAATGTGCAGCCGATAAAGGTGCGTCCGGTCGATGGACAGCAGGATGCATATGAAATCGTGTTTGGCCACCGGCGCCATCGCGCGTGTCAGGAACTCGGATTGCCAGTGCTGGCAATGGTGGAAGAGGTAAGCGATGTCAGCCTGTTCAAGGAAATGGATCGCGAAAACCGCACCCGGCTCGACCTTTCACCCTGGGAGCAGGGCATGATGTACCGGCGCGCCTTGCAGGAAAAACTGTTCACTTCCCAGGAACAAATGGCGCGTGAATTGGGTGTTGACGCCGGCAACCTGAGCAAAGCCTTGCGCTTGGCGGACTTGGATCAGCGATTGATCGAGGCATTTTCCTCGCCTCTCGATCTGCAGTATCGCTGGGCAAAGCCCTTGAGCGATGCGATGCGAAATGACGCAGAAGGTGTCCTTGAGCGCGCAGCACAGTTGAAGAACGATCGCTCGATTGCATCGACGCCGAAACAAGTCGTCGAATTCTTGCTCGGCACTGGCAGTAAGGAAACGGGAAAAAGCGTTTCTTCAGTAACGGCGACTGGCAGTGTATCGCTGGTGCAGGATGGAGACCGGGTGACGCTGCAATTCGATAAAGGCTTTTTGAATGACGCACGCTTGGCTGAACTGCGAAGTTGGATTGAAGAATGGATGAAACGCTGAAAAGCGGCGCATAGGGAAAAGGGGAGTTGTACGGTACAACTCCCCTTTTTGTTTTTCTGAATGAATTTGGCAGAACGTTCTTCCGCAAAGCGAACTGCTTTGGCAGCAGTTCGGCTTGAGGTGACGGGACCCCAAATTACCTTTCCTGTGCCGTTCACAAGGCGGCCTTCATAGCATTAGCGCTACTGGGCGGCTTCAGCGGCACTGTTCCCCAGTTTCATTCTGTGGATATTGAGCAGAGATTTTTAGCAACACCGGATCTCTTGTTGGAATGGTTTGTGATTTACCTGTGGGTTGAGAGCGGCAGCAGGGCAAAGTACAGGCAACGGAACCTCCATGGTTCTATCCTGAACTGGTTGTACGGTACAACTTTGCAACGATAGGTCTTAAAGCATCTCTGTCATCAGCCAGCCCTCCCAAAAGTTCTCACCTCTCGCACTACGGGCCTTTGGCCAGCGCTTCTTCAGACCCCTTCGCCAGCTCCGTCCCAAAAGCTCTCACCTGGATCCGATCAAAGGGAGAAGGGAGGTTGTACCGTACAAGTTTTTTTGGATTCCAAGACCCCAGACAAAACAAGGACTTGCTTGAAGTCACTTCAGGAGGTGGTCCAGCCCAGGCCGAACCACAACTAATCTTCGACCAGGGTGACTAGTTCGAGAGATGGCCTAAAAATCCCCTATTCTCTTCCTTCGTCAACTTCCCAAAAGTTCTCACCCTCAGTTTTGATTGGATGCCGAGGGCAATCTTTGAAAGGATAGGGCGGAAGACCGGATCGGCGAATCAATATCCGGCCTAGCTTGCATTCTGACCGGGGGCGGCCAATTAGGTCTTCCCGAGCGGGTGCGGCGAATTAGGTGACGGCAAAGTGTGGAAACAATGTGCCGTGAATTTACGAGACAGTAGTGCCTGAGCGCTTCAAGGATTTTCCAGTCAATCCCTTCCAAGGGTTGAATGCCAGATATCCCTGCGTGGTCAGCCAGCGAAACATGCCAGCCACAATCGTGATGGCCAAAGCCTGACTCCCTGGAGAAAGCGGGCCATCAAATGGGCGCCATAGCGCACTCCACCGATCGGTTCCTCGCACGCCGATCCAGGCAGAGCGCGGCAAGGAGAACGGCCAAGCCGAACTCGCGCTTTCATCCAGTCGAGCAAGAAATTCCCGGTATGCAATCACGTCTTCCTGGGTAAGCGACGACAGCGCCCGTCGGCGCTCCATGACCGCCCATAGCAGGAATCGCTCCGCTTCCTTCCGATAGGAGCGCCAAGTGCTGGGGTTCTCCTTCTTCGTCGCCAGCCATGCCGCGATCGCTTCCGGATCCGATGACGCCGTGATCAGGCAAGTACTTCCCCGATTGGTCCCGTTTCTGCCGTCGAGCTCGGGCGGCAACAGCAAATATTCAAGCGGGACAATGCCAAACTCCTTCGGTCGGCTTGCCAGCAACAGGGGAGGAGGGATCTGCCGTTCTTTCACGCCGGCTTGAATTCGCAATGGCATCCCGAGCGCCTGCGCAACCGGCTCAGTCCGCAACCATGCCACAATTTGCGCAGCCGTCTTTTCGCCCAGGCGCGGCACCTGCGTCCACCAGCGGTAACCACGTGCATTGATGGTGCCGACCAAATCGGCGAGCGTGCGGATGCCGGCTGCCTGCAGCCGCCCGGCCACCGGCGTATCCAGCCAGCCGCCTACTTCATCCGTGTCCTGCGGTGTCGTGTCCAGCAAGCCTTCGAGTTCGGCAAGGGCCGCCAATTGGCGCCGGCGCAAACGTTCATTGCGCAAAGCGCGCCGATCCGCGGACTTCAGCTCGCCGAACTCTTCATGGAACAGCGCCAGCAATTCCGCTTCCGAATACATCTCGTGCGGATCGCGTTCCTCTCTGAATTCCGCCAGAGTCGGAATCGCGGCATGTTGCGGACTGTCCAGCTTGCCCGGATCAATCAGGATCAAGCGCGCCTCGGGAAAATGGCCCCGGCGTCGCGCCGCCACCATGAGTTGCTGCCGGATCCATTTCAGGGCTGCCTTCGCTGCCTTTTGTTCAGCATCCGTATCGTCAGCCGTTTCCAGATAGCGCTTTGCGAGCAATGCCAGATCCAAACCTTCCAGATAACCGCGCAGGAAAGCGAAGTGATGCGTGCCGATACGGGTTAGCACCGTACCCTTATGAATGCGGCTTGCTGACAAGATGGCTCTAAGTAATTGAAATCAAAGCAAAAAGAAAAGAGTCTTTCTTAATGGTATCAAAAAACGGCCGAAAAATAACACAATTGATTATATTTCGGCGCACCGGCAGAAACAGGATTGAGTGTCATCAGACCGATAGCGGCGGTGAGCAAGCTGCATCAACGCGGGATTGATCTCATCCCGATGACCGCATGCAGTTTCGAGATCCGCCGCGGCACATTGGCCCGCCACCCGAGGTTGGAACTAACCCGGCGTCAGCAGGGACCAAGAAGCGGGAGACGGACAAAATGCAAAGGAGGCCATATGCAGCAAGGTCGGATCAATGAATGCTTTCTACGCATTCAACAATGCATCGATAGCGCGCTCTATGCCTGCGAAACCGCCTCGGATGTGCCGGACGAAATGCGCAAGGTATTGACTGAACTGGAGCGCGAAGCCGCACTCGCCAGGCTCACCATCGAGCAGGACCAGCAGTATGAAGACGTGGAGCAGTATCTGGAAAACCTGCAAAGGGCAGGGGACCGGGTGCTGTTCGCCAGCATGGACAGCGGGATCGACCGGCACCTCAAGAATTATCTCCAGCAAGCCCACGACGCGATCTACGAGTTAAGACATAAACTCCATTGACCGCGCCCCTTGCTGGCAGCTATCGCGCCTGCTCCGACAAGCGCCCCTGGGCGGCTGCGTATGCGAAAAAGCCGGTCCCAGCTCCGCCACACCACGTGCCCCCATCCGCAGCTTCGACTACTCCGTCAAACGACAAGACTCAAAGCGGCGATAGCGACCGCGCCGTCGTTGCAATCAACTCGCGCAGCCACTTGTGTTCGGAAGCGTGATGCACACGGTCATGCCACAACTGATAAAAACGCATCTTGGGAAATTTGATCGGCACCGTAAAGATCTTCAGCGGCAGGCTCTTTTCATAAAAGCGCATGAATTGCCGCCCGGTCGTCAGCACCAGGTCGGACCGGGTAAGCATGTAGGGGATCAGCCCGAAATACGCGGACTCCACCACCACATTGCGCTGCAGGTGTTGCCGCGCCAGATAGGACTCGATCACCCCGGAATAGCCGGGCATCATCGGCGACGGCGCCACATGCGGGAGCGACAAATAATCCTCGACCGTCATTTCATCCGAACCGGTGCGCAGCGCGTAGGCAGAGTCGGCACGCATCATGCAGGCGATTTCATCTTCGAACAGCTTGGACAAATGCAGGTGCGCGGGCGGCTCTTCCCAGTTGGCGATCACGAGATCGAGCTCGCCATCCGACAGCAGCTTCACGTAATCCATTTCCGTGCCCAGGTTGTGAATCACCAGTCGGCTCTTCGGCGACTCGCGCCGCACGCCCGCCACGACATTCGGCAGAAACTGGCTGTCCAGGTAGTCGGGTGCAGCGATATGGAAAGTGCGCGCTTCATGCTGGGCGGCGAATGGCGCCTTTTGCACGAACAGCTTTGCCGTCTCATCCAGGATTCGCTTCGCCGGCTTCAACAGGCTTTCGCCATGCTGAGTCGCCACCATCCCGCGAGCGCCGCGCACCAGCAGCGGGTCGCCAGTCAGCTGCCGGAGCTTGCGCAGTGCCGCCGAAATGGAAGGCTGCGGCTGGTTCAGCTTGAGAGCGACGCGCGACACGTTTTTTTCGGTAAGGAGCAGATACAGAATGCGGATCAGATGAAGATCCAGATGGTCTGGCAATCCCGACATGCTTGGCTCTATATCGTTATAAGTACGTCAAATATACTTGATACGCATTGTTGCAGGGGAGCGTATGCTCGCTTTCAGGATAAGCCGCGCAAATCTTGTACCGAGCTCAGCTGCTCCCCCTTGCCCGAATTCCCCGTTGTGGCAAACCGCGCAAAGAACGAGTGAGCGCGGGAGAATCGCATTGACAGCCCGCTTGGCACAGAAGATATTGCCGGATGCGTATTCGCTCACTGCCTGAATCCGCACCGCGCTGTACTGCGCTTCGCTTTCATCAGGTTCCGGCATCGAAGGTCCATGCCGGTCATGCAGTTCTGCTCCGAAAGCGGCGCAACCTGAAAAACAAATTTTAATGAAAGAGGGGAGTCCACCATGAACCGATTGTTGTCCACCATTCTCAGTCTGCTCGGCGTTGCCATGCTCGTCGCCGGCTGTGCCAGCAAAGCTTCTACTCAAGCGGATTCCGGATGGGTCACGCTGATCGATGGCGCCAAGGGGCTGGATAACTGGAAAATTGTCGGCGACGCCAACTGGAATGCAGCTGACGGCGTCATCCAGGCGGACAAGAAAACCAGCAAGGACCATAGTTTTCTGCTGACGAGGAATTCTTATACCGACTTCCAGATCCGGGCGGAATTCTGGGCCAGCGACGATGCCAACAGCGGCATCTTCATGCGTTGCGAAGATCTGTCCAATATCGCGGACAAGACCTGCTATGAAGCGAACATTTTCGATCAGCGTCCCGATCCCACCTACGGCACGGGGGCAATCGTCCACGTCGCCAAGGTGGTGCCGATGCCGAAAGCTGGCGGAAAATGGAATACTTATGACATCACGGTCAAGGGTACGCACCTGACCGTGGCCTTGAATGGCGTACGCACGGTTGACGTCGATGACAGCAGGCACAAGAGTGGGCCGATCGCGCTGCAGTATGCCGGCGGCGCCATCAAGTTCCGCAAAGTGCAAATCAAGCCGCTCTAAACCACGTCGGCTGTCGCATGGGAGTGCCGGCAAGTGGGCACTCCCTCTTCGACCGCGCCGCGTCGGCTTTCCATCGCTTCCCATGTCCATGGGAAGCGGACGGATCAAAAACCATCCACAATACCCTTGCCCATCCAATCCGCACTGCTTTGCATGTAACAAAAGAATTATCGGGTGGACATGCAATTCACGCATTCCTATACTGAAATCGTCTCGCCTCGCCTCCTGTCGACGTACCACGCATGAACCGGATGCGACGTGATCGACGGTTGTTCGGGACACCTGCCATCGACATCCCGATCGTGCTTCACGGGCTGGCATGCGGCGGGTTGGAGCAACAGGGCTTGGCATCGGAAGCCGCCGGGAGGTGCTTATGAGCGTGCCGAAAGTCTTCATCTCTTATTCCCACGACTCGGTTGCACACAAGGCTTGGGTGCTCCAGCTGGCCACGGACTTGCGCGTTCATGGTGTCGATGCATCGCTCGATCAGTGGGATCTCGTTCCGGGCCAGGATGTCGCCGCCTTCATGCAGAAAGGGATCACCGAATCGGACCGGGTGTTGCTGGTGTGTTCCGAAAACTATGTCGCCAGGTCGGAAGCTGGCTCAAGCGGCGTCGGCTATGAACGCCTGATCATTACCGCCGACATGGTGCACAGCATCGACACCAAAAAATTCATCCCGCTGATCCGCAACAATGCGTCGACCCGCAAGGTGCCACGCTTTCTCGGTCCGCGCCTGTACATCGACTTTTCCGAAGCCGGTCACTATCGGGAAAAAAGGGAAGAGCTGCTCCGGGAATTGCTTGGCGCGCCGGCAGTGGTCAAGCCGCCGCTCGGAGAAAATCCCTTTTCATCCGACCCCGTCCGGTCCACAGCGCCGGCCCGCCATGCCAGCAATTCCGGCGTGATGGCCAGCGGCATCAAGCTGCTGGACGATGCCTGGTTCAATACCGAAGCGAAGGCGACGGCGAAACGCTTGAAGGCGCTGGGCATCCACGCTTACATGGAGCTGCGCTTCGGCCTGCACGCCGACATCAGCAAATCGCAGCTCGAACTTGTAACCAGCGTGCGCAAGTCGGAAATCCATACCTTCGGCTGGCCGATCGGCATCACCCTCGACCATCACGACAAATTCCGCCCTCACCCGTATGGCGATGGCATCCGGGCCGAGATCTTCACCGAAACCGATTCGCTGTCCGGACGCACATCCTATGACTACTGGGCCTTGCGTTCCAACGCCGACTTCTTCCTGCGCCAGTGCCTGTTTGAAGACCAGCGTGCAGAGAATGCCTTCTTCTTCAATATCCGCATCATGCGGATGGCAGAAGCCTTGCTGTTTGCAGCGAATCTGTACAGGCATCTCGGCGTGGATCCCGCGACCCGGCTGAGCGTGCGCGTCACGCATCGCGGACTCGCCGGACGAAAGCTCGGCAGTTCGAGCTCCAGCCGCCACATCTTTCCCCGCACTGCACATGACGATGAATCGCAGGTGGACATCGTCGTGGTTCTCGGTTCCATCCGGGAAGCGCTGGCCGAACATGTGCAGCGCATTGCCGAGCCATTATTCATGCTGTTCGACTTCGCCCAGTTTCCGCCCGAGGTCTATGCCGATATCGTGCGCCGGTTTGAACGGGGCGAAGTCACCTGAGAGCCTTGATCGCGAAATCCGGATATCTCCGGTGCCAGTTCAAACCACGCACCGAAGGCAAAGGATGTGTAGAGCCCGCTGCTTGCTTGCAGGTGCTGAGCAGTAATCAACTGCTCACGATGAACGAGGCAAGACCTGGCCGCGATTCTTACTACCCGGAACATCGCACTGAGCGCCACGGCGATGCGCTTATGCAAAGATGCCGAGCGTTTTGCGTGGCAGTCATTCAAGCGGACATCCCGGAATCGGCATGGAAGCATTCCCTGTTGAGGCAGGGAATATGTTGCGTTATTTGCCTGGCAGTTTATATTTAAAAGTACAGATTTGGTCAGTCCGCTCAGGGAGGGAAAACAAGATTTTTCTCACCGAGGAGACAGCGATGACAAATCAGACCAGCAATGATGGCTGCCGGCAAAATGCGCCCACCACGTTTGCTTCCGGCACCAATATCCGGCGACGCCGGATCATCCAGGCGGCCGGTGCGGCAGGTCTTGTGGCCGGAGCTGCGCCTTTTATCAATGCCCATGCAGCGAAGCGGACACTGAAGATTTTGCAGTGGAATCATTTCGTGCCCGGTTATGACAAGTGGTTCGACGGCACTTACGTGAAGGAGTGGGGGCAGAAGAACGACACCGATGTGATTGTCGACCATGTCGGCATTCCGGCGCTCGCTACGCGTGCCGCCGCGGAAGTGTCGGCGCAGAAGGGGCATGACTTGTTCATGTTCCTGTCGCCGCCGCCAGTGTATGAGGATCAGGTCATCAACCACCGCGAAATCTACGAGGAATGCCAGCGCAAGCACGGCAAGCCGGTCGACCTTGCCATCAAGAGCACCTATAACCCGAAGACGAAGAAGTATTTCGCGTTTTCCGACAGCTTCGTTCCCGATCCGATCAACTATCGCAAGGATCTCTGGGACGAGATCGGCGCCAAGGCGCCGGATACCTGGGAAGACGTGCTTAACGCGGGGCGCCAGATCAAGCAGAAACGCAATATTCCCGTGGGCATCGGCCTGTCTTCCGAGCTCGACACTGCGATGGCCATGCGCACCATACTATTTGCCTTCGGTGGATCGGTCCAGAACGAAGACGGCGAAGTGGTGCTGAACTCGAAGAGCACGGTGGAAGCGGTGAAGTTCGTCAAGACTCTGTATCAGGAAACCATGACGCCGGAAGTGATGGCATGGGATGCGTCTTCGAACAATCGCGCTATGCTCGCCGGCAAGATCTCGCTCTGCCTGAATGCAATTTCCGTCACCCGCGAAGGGGAGAACAAGCGGATTCCGGTCACGCCCAATATCTGGCTGACTCAGGCACTGCAGGGCCCGGTGCGCCGCATCGGCATGGAGCACGTGATGGATTGCTACGTGATCTGGAAATTCGCGGAGAACATCGACGGCGCGAAGAAATTCCTGGTGGACTACATCGACAATTTCCGGCAGGGCTTCGTGGGAAGCGAGTACTACAACTTCCCCTGCTTCAACAGCACCGTGCCCGACCTGCAGAAGATGATCGCCGACGATCCCAAGGCCACGCCGCACGACAAGTACAAGGTGCTCGGCACGCTGATGACGCAGGCGACGAATGTCGGCTATCCCGGATATGCCAACGCCGCCATCGACGAAATCTTCAACACCTGGGTGCTCAACACCATGTTCGGCAAGGCGGCCACCGGTACAGAGACACCGGAGAACGCGGTCGCGCAGGCGGATGCCGCATGCAAGCGCATCTTCGCGAAATGGCGCGAACGAGGCATGGTGTGATGCGCGGGATGCGGAGTTGCAGGCAAGCGCCATGGCTACGGTAGAGACACGCGCCATTACCAAGCGTTTCGACGGCGGAAACGCGGTGGATGGGATCGACCTTGCCGTGCGCGAAGCGGAATTCCTGGTGCTGCTCGGACCGTCCGGTTCCGGGAAGACCACGCTGTTGCGGATGATTGCGGGACTGGAGACGCCGAGTTCCGGCGCCATCCTGGTGGATGGCCGCGACGTGACCGAGTTGCCGCCGCGCGAGCGCAACATGGCCATGGTGTTCCAGAGCTATGCGCTGTATCCGCACCTCACCGTATTCGGCAATATTGCTTTTCCGCTCGAAGGCCAGCGCATGCCGCACGACCAGGTCGCCGAGAAGGTGGGCTGGGCGGCGAAGCTGTTCGGCATCGATCATCTGCTGATGCGCAAGCCGCGCCAGCTCTCCGGCGGCGAGCGCCAGCGGGTCGCCCTGGCGCGGGCGGTCGTGCGTCAGCCCGTCGTGTTCCTGCTGGATGAACCCTTGTCCAACCTCGACGCCAAGCTCCGGACCTCGGCGCGCGACGAACTGCAGCAATTCCAGCGGCGGCTGGCGACCACGACCATCTATGTCACGCACGATCAGATCGAAGCGCTGGGCCTGGGCGACCGCATCGTGATCCTCAACCACGGCCATATCCACCAGATCGGCACGCCGAAGGAAGTGTACGAACATCCGGCAGACATGTTCGTCGCCACCTTTATCGGTTCGCCACCGATGAACATGATGGAGCAGCATGGACTGGTCACCGGCTTTCGTCCCGAGCACTTCCTGCCGCGCGAAGCCTATCCCGCGGACGAGGCCGTGACAAGCTTCCCGCTGCAGGTGACGCGCATCGAAAACCTCGGCTCGGACCGGCTGGTGTATGGCGTGCTGGAACCGCCGCTGCCGCCAGTGAAGGCAATATCGCGCATCCCCTGTACGGTGACGGTGCCCATCGAGGCCGGCGCACGCTACGGCTTCGTGGTGCGCAGCCGCGACCTGCGTCATTTCGATCCGCAGTCGGGGCGCAGGCACGAAACGCATTGATCATGAGTGCCACTGCCCCGACCGCGATGATCGAACGGCACCCGGCGCGCCGCCGGGTGCAGGACGACGATACCCGGCTCGGCCTCTTCATGCTGGCCCCGGCAGTGATCTATATCACGCTGCTGGTCGCCTTTCCCTTCCTGCTGTCGATCTATTACAGCCTGTCCGATGCCACCGTCGGCAGCCAGGTGCTGCATTTCACCGGCCTGGACAATTTCCGGCGCGTGTTCGACAGCGGCACTTTCTGGCGCTCATTGCGCAACAGCCTGGTGTTCACGCTCGTGTCGCAGTTCCTGGTGGTGGTGCTGGCAAAGATCCTGGCAGTGGCGCTGTATGGCGATTTCCGCGGCAAGTGGCTGGTCCGTTTTCTGATCCTGCTGCCGTGGGTGGCGCCGATCTCGCTTGGCACCATAGGCTGGCTGTGGATCTTCGATCCGGTGTACAGCATCATCAACTGGACACTGAAAGCGCTCGGCCTGCTGTCCCCGGGAAGCTGGCCGATCTGGCTCGGCCAGCCGGACCTGGCGATGGCATCGATCATCATCGTGGACGTGTGGCGCTTGCTGCCGCTGGCTACGGTGATCATCCTGGCGGGCCTTGCCGGCATTCCACAGGACATCCACGACGCCGCCGCCATGGACGGTGCCGGCTTCTGGCGCCGCCTGTTCCGCATCAATATCCCGCTGGTGATGCCCGTCATGCTGGTGGCGCTGCTGTTCGGCATCGTGTTCACCTTCACCGACATGATCATCATCTACGTGCTGACGCGCGGCGGGCCGTATGACACGACCCAGGTGCTGGCCAGCCTGGCGTTCTTTACCGGCATACAGGGCGGCGACCTGGCCGAGGGAGCGGCGATTTCGCTGTTCCTGTTCCCGCTGTTGGTGGCGGTGGTGATCGCGCTTCTGACGGTCGCCCGCCGCACGGAGGTGACCTGAGATGCATGCGGCATCGATACGCTGGCGGCGCCGTGGCACAAACGCCACCCGGTTCGGCATCATTGCCGCATTCGCGGCGTTCAGCGCCTTTCCCTTCTACTGGATGCTGATCACCACGTTCAAGGACATCCTCGACCTGGTCAACACTGCCAACAATCCTTTCCTCTTCAACAGCCCGCCGACGCTGGAGAATTTGCGGGTGCTGTTCTTCGACACCCAATATCCGCAGTGGCTGCTGAACACGCTATTGGTCGGCGTCGCGGTCGTCGCCATCACGCTGCTGCTCGCCGTGCCGGCGGGTTACAGCCTTGCGCGCCTGCCCGGCCGCCTCGGGACCCAGCTTGCGGTCGGCATTTTCCTGACCTACCTGATACCGCCCACCATCCTGTTCATTCCGTTCTCCCGCATCGTTGGCTCACTGGGTATCCAGGATTCGCTATGGTCGCTGGTGCTGGTATACCCGAGCTTCACGGTCCCGTTCTGCACTTGGCTGATGATGGGTTTCTTCAAAGCCGTGCCGCGCGACATCGAGGAAGCGGCCATGATGGACGGACTGAGCCGCTTCGGCGCCTTTCTGAAAGTGGTCGTGCCGCTCTCCTCGGCGGGAATCCTGACGGTCATCATCTTCAGCCTCACCCTGGTAATGCAGGAATTCATCTACGCCCTGACCTTCATCACCAGTTCGTCGCATTACACGGTGAGCGTGGGCGTGCCGACCTTCCTCGTGCGCGGCGACGTGTATTTCTGGGGCTCGCTCATGGGCGCCTGCCTGATCGTCAGCATCCCGATCGCAGTGCTGTACAACTTCTTCGTGGATCGTTTCGTCGCGGGCTTTACTGTTGGTGCGATAAAGTGACGAATCGCGGCTTGCGGGACACGCTGATGGCGGCCGACGACGGTTTGCACAGATTCCCGAAGCGACCGAGACGATGCTCCATCTGCAAAAGCAATGTGTGAGACTTGCTAACTTCCGGCCGCCGACGCCCGCTGCATGCCGAGCTGCACATCCGTGCACTCCGGCTTTTCTTCGGAAACATGGGGCGCAGAAGCACGCTGGGCAAGTTCGGCCATCAATTCATCGGCAACCACCTGCAGCAGCTTGAGTTCGCGCGGTGTAAGCGTGCGCGGTTTCAGGTCGATCACGCACAGCGAGCCGATGACATGGCCGGAGGATGTGCGCAGCGGCACGCCGGCATAGAAGCGAAAGCCGTGCTCGCGCAGGAAGGGGTTGTGCGCAAAGCGTGCGTCGCGCGCGGTATCTTCCACCACCAGCGGCGCTTTTGATGCCACCACATGCGTGCATATCGCGGTTTCGCGCGTACCCTGGCGGGCCTGGTTGAGCCGCTCCGGCAAGCCGTGCGCACCCTTCCACAACTGGCAACTGTCATCGATCAGCGACACCAGCGCGATCGGGGCATCGAAGGCTTCCGCCACTTCGCGCGCGACGCGGTCGAGATGGGCGCTGTTGCTTGCGGCCAGTGCCCCGCTCGAATGCAGCGCTTCGATGCGGGCCTGTTCCTCGGCCGGCAAGGGCGGCGGCACGGAAGGCTGCGCCACCGCCTGGTCCACCATCTCTTCGATACGGCGCACCGCTTCTTCCAGGGTGGTGGCGACGGCATCGGCACCGGAGTCGGCGGCGAGCTGTTCCGGCGGACCCGCCTCGGAGGCCAGGTTCCAGGCGCCGAGCACGATCTTCAGGCGTGGCAGGCGGCGCTTGAGACGGCGGCAGACGAACCGGGCATAAGCCTTGGGACGCGGGCTGAAGTAGGACAGGCAGACCACTTCGATGCCGGCCAGGTCGATATTGCCGATATGGTCGAGCGTGACGGCGATGGCCGGCAGAAGATTCGCGCCTATGCCCTGGCCGGCGAGGGCTTGTACCAGCATTTCGGCGCCGGCCGCGTCGAGCTGCCCGCGGCCGGCAATCGACAGCACCGGTGTGCCCAGCCAGCGGCTCGGCGCATTCTCTGAGTCGTCTTTCCTGTCGACCTGGTCCTTCACGTCGAACAGCACCGCGAGCATGCCCTCGGCCACCTTTGTCCGGTCTTCGTCCGAAGCGCCGCGCTCGCGCGCATTTTCTGCCAGGCGCAAGGCCGGCAGGCCAGTCTCTGAATAGAAGGCCAGCATGCCGGTTTCCGCCATTTGCGTCTCTGCGATTTCGATGGCTTCTTCCACATTGCCAGCAAGCAGGCGCTGGTACAGCCGCTCTTCCGGCGCCAGCACCGGTTCGCTGCCGAGCAGCACGTCGAGAAACTGCAGTTGCGGCACGTAACGTCCCATCACGACCAGGCACACCGTGAGCGGCGTGGCCAGCATCAGGCCGACCGGCCCCCACAGCATGGTCCAGAAGATCGCCGAGAGGATTACGGCGACCGGGCTCATGCCGGTGCTCGATCCGTACAGCCACGGCTCGACGACGTTATTGCTGATCAGTTCCACCACCAGGAACAGCGCCGCGGTCCAGAGCAGCATGCTCCAGCCCGGATCGACGGCGAAGGACAGCACGATCGGCGGCACGGCTGCAATCACCGGGCCGAGATAGGGAATGAAGCGCAGCACCGTGGCCAGCAAGCCCCACAGGAAGGCGCCGGGCACGCCGATCAGGTAGAGGCCGAGCCCGATCGGCAAGCCATAGGTGACGTTCACCACCAGTTGCATCAGCAGGTAGCGGCTGACGCGCTCGGCGGCTTCGCTCAGCGCTTCTGTGGTGCGATGCAGGTCGCTGCCCGCCAGCCGGATGAAGCGGTCGCGCAGGTCGCTCGGCTCCAGCAGGACAAAGAAAATGAAAACGATGACCAGGCCGGCCGTGCCGATCGGCCCCAGCACCGGGCTGATGACATTCTGGAACAGGGTCATCGGTTCGTCGACGCCGTGCTCGATCCGAACCGGGATCGGTTCCTTTTTCGCGCGCGCGCTGTCCGCGCTCCTGCCCTCCGCGCTGGTGCCGGAAGATTCCGACAGTTCGCGGCCGAGCGCCTGGATCACCTGCGTGGTGCGGTCGATTGCACCGCCGCCGGGCGCAGCAGACCGGATCGCCCGCACCTTTTCCTGCATCGTCTTCTGATAGGATGGCAGGTTGTTCGCGATATTGACCATCTGGCTGCCGACCAGAACCGACAGGCCGCCGATCAGCGCCACAGCGAAGGCGACGACCATGACCACCGCGGCCACGCGCGGCACATGCAGGTGGCGCAGCCCCGCCACCAGGGGCGCGAGCAGGAAGCTCAGCAGCACGGCCAGCGTGAAGGGCAGGAAGATGTCCCGGCCAAAGTACAGCGCCGCGATCGTCAGCAGCACGATGCTGGCCGTCGTGACGCCGGGAGCAATCTGCCGGCGTGCCTCCGGCTGAGGAGGGGAGGGGAGAGGAACAGCCTCCGTCGCCGCTTGCGATTCCGAAGTAGTGCCAGGCTTTAACATGGGTGTCAGGCAAAGAGCTGCAATGCAATAGAGATTTGGCAGCAAGCCGGATACTGGGTTCCTTCACAGCCATAAACGGGATTGAGCATGCACAATCTTCGGGAATGTTGGCAGGACGACGATGTCAAAAGTGAGTCGCCTCGGAATCATCCGGGCGTACTGGCGCAGGAGGCCTATCATGAACCGCCGCCGATTCTTGACCAGTCTGTCGGGAATGCTTGCATACAGCTGGCTGCCGGCCATTGCCAAGGAGGGAAATGTTGTGACTCCGCTCGCAAAGCCAAAGTCTGAATGGAAAGCACTGTTGCCGGCAAATAGCTATCGCGTGCTGTTCGAAGAAGACACCGAGCCGCCTGGCTCCAGTCCATTGAATGAAGAAAAGCGCGCAGGCACTTTCGTCTGTGCCGCCTGCAGCCTGCCCTTGTTCGCCAGCTCGACCAAATTCGAAAGCGGCACCGGCTGGCCCAGCTTTTATGACCATCTCCCGGACAGCGTCGCGATGAAGACGGATTACAAGCTGGTCTTGCCGCGCACCGAATACCATTGTGCGCGCTGCGGCGGCCACCAGGGCCACGTGTTTGAAGACGGCCCGAAACCGACCGGGCTACGCTATTGCAACAACGGCCTGGCGCTGCGCTTCGTGCCGGAAAATGAAAAACTGCCGGAACTGCGCGCTTGAGGCGCGGTCTGCGCGAATGCCAACGTAACGAGGGACGCCCGGGCCATGGCAGTCAAGCTGAATCTGGAAGCATTCGACCACGCGCGGCAATTGCTCAGGGAAAGACATGTCATCACCGACGAGCATACTGCCTGGCACGACCACAAGCCTTCGCCCGAGCAGGAGGAAGCCTTTCTGCACCGGCACGGCGTCGAGGAATACGCCAAGTGGTTCCTGGGCATCGACGACAGTGAAGAAGAAATAGGCAAGTACAAGTTCCCGTACGGGGATTTCAAGAACGTGCACCGCTGCGGAGTTCTGGCGGTCGAAAGCCGGGCGAGCGAAGCCCAGTATTATTCGATCCAGATCGCGGCCGCCGAACTGCACGGAATGATCGATACCGGGCAGGGGTAACTGCAGCGCCCGGCATCGAAGCAAGCTGCCGTCTCAGGCCTTGCGCAGCACAAATGCCACGCCGCCTATCGTCAGGGCCATGGCCAGCAACTGCCGGAGGCCGAGGGGTTCGCCCAGGGAGAGTGCCGCCGCGGTCACGCCGATGATGGGCGTGAGCAGTGTCGCGATCGACGCCGTTGCCGGCGGCAGCCGGCGCAGCGCCGCAAACCACGTCAGATAGCAGATGCCCATGGGCATGACAGTCATGTAAGCCATCACTCCCCACCCGCCGGCACTCAGTGCGTGGAAATCCGGCTGCTCAAACAGCAGGCCCAGCACCAGCATGGGCGCGCAGCCAATGCCGACTTGCCAGGCAAGCGCGGTAAACGGTGGTAGGGGCGTTGGTTTCAGGGCGACTGTTCCAAGGGCAAAGAAAAAAGCCGCGCCAAGCGCAAACAGCGCGCCGGCCAGCTGGTCCGTGCCTAGCGACGCATCCGGGCCGCCAAACAGCAGGGCCACGCCCGCAATGCACAGCGCCAGCCCCATGCTGTCGCGCAGGCTCGGCCGCTTGCCGAGCAGCGGCCAGGCCAGCAAGGTCGCCCAGAGCGGCATGGTATAGACCAGCAGGGCTGCCTGTCCGACATTCAGCCAGCGCAGCGACAGCGTGGAAAATCCCATCCAGGCAAAGACATTGGTGAAAGCGCCGAGGGTCAGCCGGCCCAGCAATTCACGTGGCACCCGAAGCCTTTGCCCGGCCGCTGCTGCAATCGCAGCCAGCAGACAGGCGGCTGCCACGCCGGCCACGCCGCGCGCAAACAGGGGCGGCCACTCGCGCAGCAGGAATTTCATGGCCGGCCAGTTGATGCCCCAGCCAAGCGACGTGATCATCAGGCAGAACAGGCCCAGGGAGCGGGGAGAACGGGATTGCAGGCTGGCGGAAAAAGACATGGTGTTGTTGCAGCTGGCCGGTGCACCCTGGCCAAGCGGGAATCCTTGTTGCGGGGAAGGTGCCGCATGCGATGCGGCGTGAAGACAGGTGCTGGAGGGCAGTGACGGGCCAGCACAGGCCCGCCACTGCCGGCAGCCGCGTTATGCCGCGGCCAGCGCCTGATCGAGATCGGCGAGCAGGTCGTCGATATGCTCGATACCGATCGACAGCCGCAGCATGTCTTCCGACACGCCCGCCTGTGCCAGCTCGGCTTCGTTGAGCTGGCGATGGGTGGTCGAGGCCGGATGCGTGGCCAGCGATTTGGCGTCGCCGATATTCACCAGGCGGGTAAACAGCTTCAATGCATCGAGCACGCGTGCCCCGGCGGCGCGGACATCACCCTGGCTGCTGGCCTTGAGGCCGAAGGACAGGATGCCGGACGCGCGCCCGCCCATGTACTTGCGCACCAGCCCATGGTCCGGGTGATCTTCCACGCCGGCGTAATTGACCCATGCCACTTTCGGATGCTGCTTCAGGTGACGCGCGATGGCGAGCGTGTTCTCGCAGATGCGGTCCATGCGCAGCGGCAGGGTTTCGACGCCTTGCAGGATCAGGAAGGCATTCATCGGCGCAATCGCCGCGCCCATGTTGCGCAGCGGGACCACGCGGGCGCGGCCGATGTAGGCAGCTTCACCGAGCGCTTCGGTATAGACCACGCCGTGATAAGACACGTCGGGCTCGTTCAGGCGCTTGAAGCGTTCCTTGTGCTTGGCCCAGGGGAATTTGCCGCTGTCGACGATGGCCCCGCCCATGCTATTGCCATGGCCGCCGAGATATTTGGTCAGTGCATGCACGACGATGTCGGCGCCATGTTCGATCGGGCGGCACAGGTAAGGGCTGGGAACGGTATTGTCGACGATCAGCGGAATGCCGTGCGCGTGCGCGACGTCGGCGAGCTTGGCGAAGTCCGTGACATTGCCGAGCGGGTTGCCGATCGATTCGCAGAAGATGGCCTTGGTGCGGCCATCGATGAGCGCGGCGAAGCTTTCCGGCCGGCGCGCATCGGCGAAGCGCACCTCGATGCCGAGCTGCGGCAGCGTGTGTGCAAACAGGTTGTAGGTGCCGCCATACAGCTGGCTGGCGGAAATGATGTTGTCGCCCGCTTCGGCAATGGTCTGGATCGCATAGGTGATCGCAGCCATGCCGGACGCCAGCGCGAGCGCCCCGATACCGCCTTCCAGCGCTGCAATGCGCTTTTCCAGGATGTCCTGCGTCGGGTTCATGATGCGGGTGTAGATATTGCCCGGCACCTTCAGGTCGAACAGGTCGGCGCCATGCTGCGCATTGTCGAAGGCATAGGCGACGGTCTGGTAAATCGGTACGGCAACCGCTTTGGTGGTGGGATCCGGGGAATAACCGGCATGGACGGCGAGCGTTTCGATTTTCATGGGTGTCCTGTGAAATGTGAGAGAGCATCCAAAACATTGAGCAAACCCGCGGGCTTGCAGTCGCTGGCATGTGCACCGGTGCGGCGACGGAGAGTACGCAGAGCACGACAGGGAGGCGCAAAAATACCGGTTGCCATTCTGCCATGAGCGGAGCCGCTTGGAAACGCATGGCCTTGACGCTGGTCAACTTCATAGCCGCCTGCAGCCGGCTCCGATATACCATTTTGTCCCGTAGTCATATATCCTCTCAGGCTTTGACCGAATGGCCGTCCTGGCTGTGCTGTCCTTGCCGCACTTTCCGGCCGCATGGTGCACCTCGCGGGAAGGAGGACCGGATCAGCCCGATGGCCTTATCAATGTATGTCGAAGTGGAAGTTGAAAATCCCGACCGCCCTGTTTTCCGGAACGGGGCCCGCGTTAATCAGACAGAAGCGGCATGTCAGCAAACAGTTGGCCAATATGGAACCAGACTACGCAACACTTACGCACAAGGAACTGGGACGGGCCCTCGCCTCGCGGCTGGCTGACTCCGTCAATCCGGGTGCCACGGAATTGCAGGAAGCCCAGAATGCCAGTGTGAACAGCCATCTCTATTTCAGTGAGCTGTATTTCCTGTGCGGCTTTGCGGTGTTCCATGCGGTTGCCGCTGCACTCGGCGATTCCGCCGCAAGCCAGGAAGTGCGCGACGGCTACCTGGAAGCATTCAAGAGCCAGGCGTCGGAAAATGCCACGACGGCGGCACTGTTTCGCGTATTCTGCTCGCGGCTGGAGGCTTACCAGGAAGTGGCGCGCGACATGGCGCCGGCCGACCTGACTCCGCTCGCATCGCGGTTTGGCAGTTTCCTGAGCCCGTCGGCCGAAGGCAAGGCACGCTTGCTGGCGCAGAAGTATGGGCCTGTGTATTTTTCCACGCATATCGAGAACACGCTCAACATACTGCGCAGTGCCGGGCTCCTCACTTGATATGCGAGCCTTGCCTTTGCGCGTTGCCTTGAGGGCAAAGGGACCGGCAATGACGCTCATGCTTTCCTGCCTTCTCGCCGCATGCGCCACAGGCGGGCAGCGCGAAGAAGAAGAGGCGATGCAGCAGGAGCGGCATACGGTGTGCATCCAGGATGCGATGCAATGCCCGGACGGGAAATGGGTGGGGCGAAGCGGACCGCGTTGCGAATTCAGGTGCGACGCGAAGTGAGGCACAAAAAAACAAAGGGCGGGAAATTCCCGCCCCTTGTTTTTGGTTCCGGCGCTGGTATCAGCCCTTGAACTTGTTTGCAGCTTCTTTCAGGTCCGGCGCAGCCTTGAACTTTGCAGTCTTGGTCGCCTTGATCTTCAGCTTTTCGCCGGTAGCCGGATTGCGGCCAACGCGTGCGGCGCGCTTGCCGACCGAGAAGGTGCCCAGGCCGGAAACAGCAAAGCGGCCATCCTTGCGCAGGCCGGTCTTGATGAAGTCAACCAGCAGGTCCATGGATGCCTTGGCTTGGACCTTGGAGACACCGGTCTTCTCGGCGATTGCATCGATCATTTCGGATTTTTTCACTGTCTTCCCTTTTAAAAATGCCCTGCCGGGCGGATCAATTTCTGCGGAGCAAGTGTAAGCCAGCGATTAGGGATTATGCAACAGCAACTGTGGTGTTTTTCACGCAGATGCAAGCCCAATATGGTTCTGCTGCGGTGAATGCTGCTTCGATCAATCGCAATGGCCTTACCCGATGGACATATGAACGGTGTGTGCTTAGACTCTGAAGCTCAGCAGCACAGGCTCGCAACAAGCATGAGGTTCAAGGACATGGCAGTTTCCGGAGAAAACAATGCAGCATTGGCAGTGCTGATCGACGCCGACAATGCCAGCCCGGCCATCATCGAAGGCTTACTGGCGGAAGTCGCCAAGCTGGGCATCGCCAGCGTCAAGCGCATCTATGGCGACTGGACAACGCCGAATCTCGGTCAGTGGAAAACCGTCCTGCTCGAGCATTCGATCCAGCCGATCCAGCAATTCCGCTATACCACCGGCAAGAATGCGACGGACAGCGCGATGATCATCGATGCGATGGATCTCTTGTACACCGGTCCTTTTGCCGGCTTTTGCCTCGTCTCCAGCGACAGCGATTTCACCCGGCTCGCTTCGCGCATACGCGAATCCGGCAAGCGGGTCTATGGATTCGGCGAACAGAAAACGCCGAGGGCATTCGTGTCGGCCTGCGATCGCTTCGTATACACCGAAGTCCTTTCCGCATCCGCCGGCGCGGAGCCGGAATTAAAGCAGCGCAGCGCCAAGGAATTGCGCGGCGACAGCAAGCTCCTGAGCCTGTTTCGCCTGGCTATCGAAGCCGCATCAGATGAAAACGGCTGGGCCCATCTGGGAGGCGTCGGCAGCAACATCGTCAAGCAGGCGCCGGATTTCGACCCGAGAAATTACGGCTACTCGAAGCTGAGCGAACTGGCTGCAGCCATCGGCCTGTTCGAGATCGACCGGCGCGACAAGGGCATGCTGATCCGCGATGGCCGCAAGAAATAAGACTCTGAATTCTCTTAACCCGATCCTTCACGCCAACGGCAATCCACTCTACAAGAAATACATGAAAAGAACTGCACCATTACTGCTCTTTCTCCTGATCTCCCTGGCCCATGCGGAAACGGTGGAAGAGCGGGTGAAACTCGCGAGGGAAGCCGAAGCCGCACCCGAGCTGAAGCAATATCCGGCGGCGCTGTTCCGCAAGGGCGGGCGCCGCTTCGCGCGGACCATGCGTTCCTGCGCCCGGCTCAAGCCGGCGCCCGAGCACAAGGCTTTCGTGCTGGTAGCCGACATCACGCCCGAAGGGAAGGCGAGTGCAGTTGCGGTGGAACCGGCGACGAACGTGGCCGAGTGCTTTGCCGAAGGCTTTGCGGCAGGCACCTATCCGAAGCCGCCGGCCTACCCCGGTCGGGAAGGATTTCCGGTGACGATGAAACTGCGCATCGAGCGCTGAGCGGGGCCATGAGTATCACGGGCAGGATGTTGCGCGCAGTGATCGCGCCGCACGGCTGGGAGTGCGAGGTTTCCGATGCAATGCCGCTGCTGGAAGCCGCCAGCCTCTCCGGCATCAAATTACCGAGTTCATGCAGGAACGGAACGTGCCGTGCATGCATGTGCCGGCTCGACAGCGGGCAGGTCAGTTACCGCATCGAGTGGCCGGGGCTGACCCGGGAAGAAAAGGCGGAAGGCTGGATTCTTCCCTGCGTCGCCCATCCGGAAGCCGATGTGGTCATCGATGTTCCTCTGGCGGCAAAGCTGGGCTGATCGTTTTGCGCCTTCACTGTTTCACCGCTGCGGCGGCAGGGAACTTCCTGCCGGCTGCTCGGCGCCGCCGGCATCCTTGTCCCAGACTTCGGCGCGCGTGCGCGGCAGACTATCCGGATAGTTGCGCTGAATGAAATCGATCAGCTCTTCGCGCACGCGGCAGCGCAGATGCCAGGCCATGCCGGAGTCGCGCGCGCTCACCAGCACCCGCACCTGCATCGCGCGCTCGCTGGTTTCCACCACCTGGGTCTCGACCAGGCGCCCATCCCACTCGGGTGCATTGCGGCAGATGCGTTCCGCTTCCTGGCGGATTGGTTCGATCGGCAGCCGGTAGTCGACCCAGATCAAGACAGTGCCGAGTATGTCGGCACTGGTCCGGGTCCAGTTCTGGAACGGATTTTCGATAAACCATTGCAGGGGCACGATCAGGCGGCGCTGGTCCCAGATGCGGATCACCACATACGTCCCGGTGATCTCCTCGATCACGCCCCATTCGTTTTGCACGATCACCACATCATCCAGGCGGATCGGCTGAGTGAGCGCGATCTGCAAGCCGGCCAGCAGGTTGCTCAGCACCGGCTTGGCGGCAAAGCCGACGACCAGGCCGGCGGCACCGGCCGATGCCAGCAGGCTGGTGCCGATCTGGCGCAGCATCGGCAAGGTCATGAGTGCCGAGCCGGTGCCGATCACGACAATGACGACCATGACCGAGCGTGCCAGCACCTTGGTCTGGGTCTGGATGCGCCGCGCCTGCAGGTTATCGGCCAGATGCACCGGATTCAGATCCACGATGGTGTCGGCAATCGCTCGCACGCAGCGCACGCCCAGCCAAGTCAGCGCGCCGATCAGCACCAGCACGTTCAGATGCAGCCAGGCCGAGTCCGGACCGACGAGTGACTCATTGTGGCGCAGGATGATTTGCACCATGATCAGAAAGGCGGCGATACCGCCGGCCCGGTGGCCATAGGCGACTACCCGGTGCGAGTATGGCAGGCTGGCGGTGATCCGCAGCAAGATAATCGTCACCCTGCGGTGCAGGAAGAGCAGCAGCAGCAGGGTGACAAGTATCTCGAGGACGATCCAGACCCACGGTGCCCGGTTAAGGATCACGATCCACGGCATGACCGCGTAAAAGGTGGTCTGGGTCCAGTCAGGCACCGCGCCTGTCATGGCAATGCTTTCACGGGAGGGAAAAGACCGGGCCCGTATGCGAATGATTTAGTCATGAACAGCAGGATGTGTCGAAAGGTGAGCCTTGCTTTTTCTGCTTGCATCCATGGCGGGATGGCAGTGTTCCCTGTGTGCCAGGGACCATGGAATCTTGATTTTGTTTCTTGAAAGGAGTTCCGCGATTTGGGCTACGGCAAGACCGGCACATGTACAAAGCCATGCCGCGACAGGAATGCCGAAAGGGAAGAAATGGTGCGCGGCATCTTGAAGGATCGCTGCACGCAAAAAAATGGCGCCTTGCGGCGCCATTTTTCTATGCGGTACGGTTCAGAAACGGTGACGGATGCCGACGCCGAAGCTGTTGCCGCTGTCCTGATCGGTGATGCGATCGTTCATGTAGATCGCATATACGTCGGTGCGCTTGGACAGGTCGTAGTCGTAGCCGACGGATGCAGTATTGCGCTTGGCTTCGTCGCCGAAGGCAGCGCCGTCACGCCTGGTCTGGGCCCATGCAGCCAGCACCTTGCCGCCGCCAACCGGCACGCTGGCGCCGAGGGACAGGGTCTTGTCGCTCAGATCGATGTCATGCGTGGTGCGGCCATAAGTGGCGAACAGTTTGACTGCCGTCAGGTCGTAGCTGCCGCCGACCATCCAGGCGGTCTGGCGCGCTGCTTCCAGTCCGGAGGGCAAGTCGAAGGTGAACGAGTTCGGGCCTGGCTGGACATTGCCCGGCGGAGCGGCGAGCGGATTGTTGACCTTCACATTGTGATAGAACGCGGTCAAGGCGAGCGGGCCGCCGAAATACAGCACGTTGGCGCCGAAGTTGCGCTTGCCGGTATCGCCCGCGACTTCGCCGAACTGGTAATGCACGTTCGCGGTCAGGCCGCCGAAGTTCGGCGTGGTGTACAGGATCTCGTTGCTCCAGCCGGTGTCGCCGGCGAGGGAATTGGTCCAGCCGGTGCGAGCGGTCGAGTTGAAAGCCACGGGAACGTCCGCTTGCAGGATCAGCGGCGAGAACTGGAAGGAATCGCCGAAGGGGTTGAACAGGATGGTGGGCAGGAAGTTCGGCGCGAGATCGCGGCCGAGCGACACGGAACCGAAGCTGCCGGCCAGGCCGACGTGGGCATCGCGCGAGAACAGGGTGTCGCCGGTGAAGCGGCCATACACGCCGTTATCGGCCTGAATGAAGCTGGTCAGCGCGAAGTTGGCCTTGAGGCCGCCGCCCAGGTCTTCGGTGCCCTTGAAACCGATCCAGGAAGTGGTCATCCCGCCGCTGTTGAGCACAGCCCTCCGGTCGGATTCGCCCGCCATGTGCATCGTGCCGACATAGTTGTCGATCAGGCCGCTGACCGTGACATTGGTTTGCGCGAAGCTTGGGGCGGCGACGGCAGCGAAGGCCGCCGACAGCAGCAGTTTTTTGACGCTGAGGTTTTTTTCTTGCATGACTTCTCCCTGTGGTTGTAATCCGGTTTCAGCGCGTCCAGCAAACGGGCGAGCGGCCGAGTAGGTGCGGCCAGCGGCGGCATTTTGTTAGAGGCTTGTTAATGCGAGGCGAACCGGATGATACCGAAATCTATTGCTAAGAGGCAAACTCCGCGTGCTCCGAACCTGCCCGCAAATGCACCCGGCGGCCGGCGCTGTAAGTGGCCGCTACCGTGCGGTCGTCCCCCAGCAGCGCCAGTGCAAACAGCAGTTCCTCGAGCTCGTTGGCGCGGCTCGTCCGGCGCTTCAGCAGGGGTGTGGCCTGTGGGTCCAGAACAACAAAATCCGCTTCCGTGCCGGGAGCGAAATTGCCGATCGTGCCTTCGAGCTGCATGCTGCGCGCGTTGCCCAGGGTGGCCAGGTAAAACATGCGCAGGGCGGGCAGGTAGGTGCCGCCCATGCGTGCCACCTTGTACACCTCGTTCATCGTCTGCAGCATGGAAAACGAGGTGCCGCCGCCGACGTCGGTCGCCAGCGCCAGCGGCACCCGCGCAGCATCCGCCCTGGCGAAGTCGAACAGGCCGCTGCCGAGGAACAAGTTGGAAGTCGGGCAGATGGAAGCGGCGGCCCGGGTTTCGTGCAGGCGCGCCCGGTCGTGGTCGTCCAGCCAGATGCAGTGCGCAAACATGGCGCGCGGACGCAGCATGCCGTAATGGTCGTAGACATCGAGGTAGCTGCGCGAGGCCGGGAACAGGGATTTGACCCAGGCGACTTCGTCGGTGTTTTCCGCAACATGGGTCTGCAGGAAGGTATCGGGATAGCGGCGCGCCAGTTCGCCCGTGAGTTGCAGCTGGGCTTCGGTGGACGTCGGCGCAAAGCGCGGCGTGAGGGCATACAGCTGACGGCCGCGCTTGTGCCATTTGCGGATCAGTTCTTCACTGTCGCGCGCGCCGCCCTCCGCGGTATCGCGCAGGAATTCCGGGCAATTCCTGTCCATCATGATCTTGCCCGCCACCATGCGCAGCTTGCGCGCTTCGCTTTCCGCAAAAAACGCATCCACCGATTCCGGATGCACGGTGCAATAGACCATCGCGGTGGTGGTACCGCAGCGGAGCAGCTCGTCCAGGAAAAAGCGTGCCACTTCGCGCGCATGTCCCGGATCGGCAAACTTGCGCTCCGCCGGGAAGGTATACGTCTCGAGCCAAGGCAAAAGGCCGGGCGCGGGCGAGGCGATGATGTCGGTCTGCGGGTAATGAACATGCGTGTCGATGAAGCCGGGCACGATCAGCTTGCCGCGGCAATCATGCACCGGCACATCCGCGGCCAGCGTATGGCGCAGCTGCGCGTAGTCGCCGGCCGCCTGCACCCGTCCGTCCTCGACGATAAGCAGGCCGTCTTCATGCCAGGCATGGGAATCGGTGTCGAAGGCGGGGTCTGCGCGGAAGTGCAGGATGCTGGCGCGATAGGCCTGGACGCGGGAGGGCGAAGGAGCGGACATCGTCAAAGACTTTCCTGAGTTTTCAAAATGAGATTTTCGTCGATTCCGAACCGGCGGCAGTCAGCCGATGGCCCGGATACGGTCGCTGGCGGTTTGGCGCTCCCGCTCCTGTGCTTCCCACAGGAGCAGCAACTGGGCGCATACCGAGGCGGCGATGACCGCCGGCGCCTTGCCGGTGATGCCCGGGATGCCGATCGGGCAAGTCATGTCCGCCAGGCGTTGCGGCGCAATCCCGCGCTCGCGCAGGCGGCGCTCGAATTGCGTGCGCTTGGTTTGCGAACCGATCAGCCCGAACCAGCCCACATCCTGCCGGCACAGGATGGTTTCCGCCAGGCGCTGGTCGAGCGCGTGGCTGTGCGTCATCACGAGGTAGCTGGCGCCGGCGGGCGCCGCATCGACCACGGCTTCCGGCGTATCGGTTGCTTCGATCTTCACGTTGGGCGGCACCTGCGCCGGAAAGATATCTTCGCGCTCGTCGACCCAGGTCACCTGGCAAGGCAGATCAGCTAGCGCGCGGACGATCGCCGCGCCGACATGGCCGGCGCCGAACAGATACAAGCGCGAACGATGCGCAAGGCAGGGATCGACCAGCCAGCGCCGCCCCGCGCTGTCCTGCACGATATGGCAGGGCTGTTCCGGGTCGAAGCCGACCGCGGCTGCCTGGTTGGTCAGGCTTTTGCCGCCGTCATCAAGCACTGCGGGCAGGGCAGGCGCGTCAGCGGCATCAAGGGCCACCAGCCGCCAGCTATCCTGGCCGCCGGCGCGGCGCTCATGCAGGCGCCGGATCCACTCGCGCGAGGCAGGAGCGATGGGCTCGAACAAAAGGTGCACCACGCCGCCGCAGCACTGGCCGAGGCTGGGGCCGAGGGCAAAGCGCTGAATGCGCCGCTCGTACTCCGGCGCGGCGCTTGCCAGCATCTCGCGCGCAACTTCCGTGGCGCGCAACTCGAGATGGCCGCCGCCGATGGTGTCGAATTGCCGGTCGCGGGTGAACACCATTTTCGCCCCGGCTTCGCGCGGACTCGATCCTTCGACGCCGATGACCGTCACCAGCACTGCCGGGACGGCATCATCGCAGAGGAAGGTGAGCGCAGAGAGCCAGTCGGACATGGCGGCATCCAGTTTGATCGTTCAGGCCGCGGCGCGCACCGCATCCACCGCATTCAGAATTTCTTCCGCGGTCGCAGGCGCATTCAGTGGCGGGTTGACGCGATAGTTGCCGACGCTCGCGATCGCATCGCGAATCGCGAAGAATACCGAGAATGGCAGCAGCAGGGGCGGCTCGCCCACCGCCTTGGAACGGTGGATGCTGTCCGAGGCGTTGCTGTTGTTGAACAGCCGCACGCGGAAGTCGCGCGGACAATCGGACACCGCCGGAATCTTGTAGGTCGACGGCGCATGCGTCATCAGCTTGCCCTGGTCGTTCCACCACAGTTCTTCCGTGGTCAGCCAGCCCATGCCCTGGATGAAGCCGCCTTCGACCTGGCCGATATCGATTGCCGGATTGAGCGAATTGCCGGCGTCGTACAGCGCGTCGGCCCGCAGCAGCTTCCATTCGCCGGTGAGCGTGTCGACCACCACCTCGGACACCGCCGCTCCATAGGCAAAGTAGAAGAACGGACTGCCGGTCATGGTCTTGGAATCCCAGTGCAGACCGGGCGTCGCATAAAAGCCGTCTGACCACAGCTGCACGCGCGCGGTATAGGCTTCGGACACCAGGTCGGTAAAAGGAATGGCGCGGCCGGCCACTTCCACCATGCCGGCGGCGAAGCGTACCGACTCGGCAGGCACGTTGTACATCTTTGCCGCAAATGCCGCCAGCCGCTCGCGAATCTGGCGCGCCGCATCCTGCGCCGCCTTGCCGTTCAGGTCGGCGCCGGTGGACGCCGCAGTGGCCGAGGTGTTGGCGACCTTGCTGGTGTCGGTGGCAGTCACACGTACTTGGGCGAGCTCGATGCCGAGTTCATGCGCGACCACTTGCGCCACCTTGGTGTTGACGCCCTGTCCCATTTCGGTGCCGCCGTGGTTGACCAGGACCGAACCGTCGACATACACATGCACCAGAGCGCCGGCCTGGTTCAGGTGGCTGACATTGAAGGCGATGCCGAACTTGACCGGCGTGATCGCAATGCCTTTCTTCAGCACCGGGCTGCTCTCGTTGAAGGCCCGCACTGCGGTGCGGCGCTGCCGGTATTCGCTGCTGGCTTCGATCTCATCCACCAGCTCATGGATGACATTGTCTTTCACCTTCTGGCCGTACTGCGTGACGTTGCGGCCTTCTTCGTCATTCCTGCCGTAGAAATTGATCCGGCGTACGTCGAGCGGATCCTTGTCGAGCTTGCGCGCGATTTCATCGATCACGTATTCGGTGACGATCGCGCCCTGCGGACCGCCGAAGCCGCGAAAGGCGGTGTTCGACTGGGTATTGGTCTTGCCGCACATCGCGCGGATGTCGACATCCGACAAGTAATAGGCATTGTCGACATGGCAGACTGCGCGCGTGGCCACCGGGCCGGACAGGTCGGCGGAAAAGCCGGCGCGCGACACCATCTCGACCTTGGCTGCGGTGATGCGGCCTTCGCTGTCGTAGCCGTATTCGTATTCATAGTGGAAGCAGTGGCGCTTGCCGGTGACCAGCATGTCGTCATCGCGGTCGGCGCGCAGCTTCACCGGACGCTTCAGGCGCGCGGCGCATACGGCGGCGGCCGCAGCCCATAGCGCGGATTGCGATTCCTTGCCGCCGAAGCCACCGCCCATGCGCCGGCACTCCACCACCACATGATGCGAATGTACGCCTAGTGCATGGGCGACCACGTGCTGCATCTCGGACGGATGCTGGGTTGAGCAATAGACCAGCATGCCCTGCGCTTCCTTCGGCACTGCATAGGAAATCTGGCCTTCCAGGTAAAACTGTTCCTGCCCGCCGACGTAGAGTTCGCCCTTGACTTTGTGCGGCGCCTGGCTGATGGCGCGCTCGAAGTTGCCGCGCGCCAGATGCATCGGCGGCAGCACGAAGGACTGGGCGCGCTTGGCTTCCTGCGGGGTCAGGATGGCTGGCAATTCCTCGTAATCGACCTTGGCTAGGCGTGCCGCACGCCGTGCATTGTCGTGGCTGTCGGCCACCACGATGAAAATTGGCTGCCCGACATACTGCACCACGCCGTCCGCCAGGATCGGGTCGTCGTGGATGATGGGGCCGCAATCGTTGACGCCCGGAATGTCCTTTGCGATGTAGACCGCGACCACGCCCGGCGCCTCGCGGACGGCTTCGAGATCGATGGCGCGGATGTTCGCGTGCGCTTTCGCCGACAGGCCGAGTGCGGCATGCAGGGTGCCCTGCAGTTCCGGGATGTCATCGGTGTAGATCGCTTCGCCGAGCACATGCAGCACGGCGGATTCATGCGGATGCGACTGCCCGACTTCTGCCCAGGAGCCGGCCGCTTGCTTCAGGAAGGATTCGGTCTGTGTATTCATGAGGGACTCCGGTGGCTAGGCGCAGGCAAACACGTTGACCGCTTCGGTAGACAGCGGCGCATCGTTGCGGGTTTCCAGCCAAAAGCGGCGCAGCAGGTTTTGCGCCGTTTTCATCCGGTAGGCGCTGCTGGCCCGCATGTCGGTGAGCGGCGCGTAATCCTGTTCCAGCATCTGGGCCGCCGCATTCAGGGTGGCTTCATTCCATTCGCGGCCGGTCAGTGCCGCTTCCGCCTTGCTTGCGCGCTTCGATGTCGCCGCCATACCGCCGTAGGCAATTCGGGCGCTCTGGATGACATTGCCTTCCAGCGTGATGGCGAAGGCGGCGCATACCGCGGAAATATCCTGGTCGAAGCGCTTGGCCAGCTTGTAGGTGCGGAAGCGAAGTCCCGGACGGGGCAGGGGCACGCTTACCGCTTCGACGAATTCGCCCGGCTGCAAATCCTTCTTCTGGTACCCCAGGTAGAAATCTTCCAGCGGCAGGACTCGCCGTCCCGCGCTGCTGCGCAAGACCACTTCCGCGCCGAGCGCGATCAGCCAGGGCGCGGAATCGCCGATCGGGGAACCGTTGGCGACATTGCCGCCGAGCGTGCCGGCATTGCGGATCGGCAGCGAAGCGAAGCGCTGACGCAGTTCCGCCAGCTCCTTTTCATGATGGCGGCACAGAAGGTTGTACGCTTCTTCCAGCGGTACGCCGGCGCCGATTTCCAGCTTGCCATCTTTCTCGGTGACGGTTTTCAGTTCCGCGACCTGTCCGATATAGATGATGTCGCCCAGATTGCGCATCTGCTTGGTGACCCAGAGGCCGACATCGGTGGAGCCGGACAGGATCACGGCGTCCGGATGTTCGGCACGCACCTTGGTCAGTTGCTCCAGGGTGAGCGGGGCATAAAAAGTTTGGCCGCCCTGGCGGTAGACAAACATTTCCTTGCGCTGCAAGGCCTGCAAGGCTTGGCTGACGGCTTCCCGGTCGAAGCCTGCTTTTGGCAGCTCGCACATGCGCTGAGCGGCATCGATGATTGGACGGTAGCCGGTGCAGCGGCACAGGTTGCCGGACAGGGCATCGTCGATTTCCTTGCGCGAAAGAGGTTCCTGCCGGCCTTCCTGCTTCAGGTACAGCGCCCACAGCGACATTACAAAGCCCGGCGTGCAGAACCCGCACTGCGATCCGTGGCATTCGACCATGGCCTGCTGCACCGGATGCAGTTCACCATCGGGCTGCTTCAGATCTTCCACGGTGAACAGGGCTTTCCCGTCCAGCGTCGGCAGGAACTGGATGCAGGAATTCACCGCCTTTAGTTCGGTATTGCCATCCTTGGCTTCGCCGATGACCACGGTGCAGGCGCCGCAATCGCCCTCGGCGCAGCCTTCCTTGGTGCCGGTGCAATGCATGTTTTCCCGGACAAACTGGAGTATGGTTTGCGTGGGCGAAGCGTCGGCCACGGACTGGACCGCGCCGCGGTAATAGAAACGAATCGGTTCAGACATGCTTGTCCTTTGCGTTGCGTGATGGTGCCTGGGTGGCGGGTCTGGCGGTTGCCTATATCACCGGAGGGCCGGGCTGGCCTACGATCGCCGGTCATGCGCATACCGGGTCGGAATGCACGTGCGTGCACGGCCGGTGCATTTCGGCTTTATTGGTGAATCATGCAAGAAGCATTCTCGGGCGTCAGTTCGCCACAGGCATACTTGGTATATCAAATTTCGTATACATCGAGACCCATGAAAACCGGAATGATGGCGGCTTCGGCATTTGAAAAATTGTCAATGCAAGATTTGTTTTGCGGCAATGATAATTCGCCTACAATCTGCAACTTTCCTCCGCGGTACAGAACGCCTTCTCGAGAACGGCGAGAAGACAAGGAGAACATGCTCCCGGGCCCGGTATTCTTGCCTGTGCCGCTGCTGCATGTTTCTGCTCAGTAAACTTGACCTGAACGAAGAATGGATATCCGCCTAAGACTGAGCAAGATCACAAAGACTTATCCATCGGTGGTGGCCAACGACGGCATTGACCTGGACGTGCGTCCGGGTGAAATCCATGCCGTGCTCGGCGAAAACGGTGCCGGCAAGTCGACCCTGATGAAGATCATTTACGGCGCGGTCAAGCCGGACGCAGGCAAGGTGTTCTGGAATGGCCAGGAAGTACATATCGCCAATCCTGCCGCCGCCCGGCAACTGGGCATCGCGATGGTGTTCCAGCATTTTTCCCTGTTCGATACCCTGACCGTGGCGGAAAACATCGCCCTCGGCCTGCCGCGCAACACCCGGCTCGACGAACTCGGCCAGCGCATCACTTCCATGGCGCGCCAGTATGGCCTGGACCTGGAACCGCAGCGGCATGTGCATACTCTGTCGGTCGGGGAATGCCAGCGGGTGGAAATCGTGCGTGCACTGCTCGCCAGGCCGCAGCTCTTGATTCTGGATGAACCGACTTCGGTCCTGACGCCGCAGGCGGTCGAGAAGCTGTTCGAGACCCTGCGCAAGCTGGCAGCCGAAGGCTGCAGCATTCTTTACATCAGCCACAAGCTCGATGAAATCCGCGCCCTGTGCCACAGCTGCACCGTGCTGCGCGCCGGCAAGGTCACCGGCGTTTGCGATCCGCGCCAGGAAACCGCTGCCAGCCTGTCGCGCATGATGACGGGTGCGGAGCCGCCGGCCATCCATGCCAGCGAGCGGGTGCCGGGCGAAAAGAAACTTGTGGTGCGCAGCCTGTCGCTGCCAAAAAGCCATCCGTTCGCGACCGCGCTTGACGATATCAGTTTCGATTTGCATGCCGGGGAAATCCTGGGCCTGGCCGGCGTATCCGGCAACGGCCAGCAGGAATTGCTGGCAGCGCTGTCCGGCGAAGACACGCGCGCAGTGGCTGACGCGATTTCTCTCGAGGGCGTGCCGGTCGGCCGGCTCAATGCCGCGCAGCGGCGCGCGCACGGGCTCGGATTCGTGCCGGAGGAGCGGCTGGGGCGCGGCGCGGTGCCGGACCTGTCGCTGGCCAAGAATATCCTGCTGTCGCACCAGACCTCCGCGACAGTCGAATACGGCATGGTGAAAACCGCCGCGCTCACCCGGATCGCGGGAGACATCATCAAGCGCTTCAAGGTCAAGGCAGCCGGCCCCGCGGCCACCGCAGGCAGTCTTTCCGGGGGCAATCTGCAGAAATACATCGTCGGACGCGAAGTCATGCGCAACCCGAAGGTATTGATCGTGGCGCAACCGACCTGGGGCGTGGATGTCGGCGCTTCGGCCCAGATCCGCGCCGAACTGGTGGCTTTGCGCGATGCCGGCTGTGCCTTGCTGGTCATCTCGGAGGAGCTGGATGAATTGTTTGAAATCTCGGATCGGTTGATGGTGATTGCGAAAGGACGGGTGTCGCCCGCCATCAAGCGCTCGGAAGCGACGATCGGGCTCATCGGCCAATGGATGAGCGGATTGTGGAAGGACGAGGGCGCATCGCAGGAGGCGGCAAATGCTTAAGCTCGAGCGCAGGCCGAACCCATCGGTCCTGATGTCCTGGATGTCACCCGTGCTGGCGGTGCTGTTGACGGTGGCATGCGGCGCGATCCTGTTTGCGGCATTGGGAAAAGATCCGCTGGCCGGCCTGTCGGTATTTTTCATCGAACCGATCAAGGATGTGCGCGGCTGGTCGGAAGTCGGCATCAAGGTGGCGCCGCTGTTGCTGATAGCCGTCGGCCTGGCAATCTGTTTTCGCGCGAATGTGTTCAACATCGGCGCCGAAGGGCAGCTGGTACTGGGTGCAATCACCGGCGGCGCGGCTGCGCTGTTCTTCGACCAGGGCGAGCGCGGCGGTGCGCTGATGATCATCACGGTCCTGGTGGCCGGCATGCTGGGCGGCATGGCGTGGGCGGCGATCACCGCCTGGCTGCGCGACCGTTTCAATGCGAATGAAATCCTGGTGTCGCTGATGCTGGTGTATGTCGCGCAGCTTCTGCTCAGCCTGCTGGTGCACGGTCCGCTGCGCGATCCGGAAGGCTTCAATTTTCCGCAATCGCGCATGCTGTCCGAAGGCTTCCTGCTGCCTATTGTCCTGCCCGGCACGCGCCTGCACCTGGGCATCGTGTTCGCCTTGATCACTTCCGTGCTCGGTTGGCTGTTCCTGTCCAGGAGCTTTGCCGGCTTCCGCCTGCAGGTCGGCGGCATGGCGCCGGCAGCGGCGCGCTATGCCGGCTTTTCCGCGCGCAAGTCGCTGTGGATGTCGATGCTGGTGTGCGGCGCGCTGGCCGGGCTCGCTGGCGTGGCGGAAGTGATGGGGCCGATCGGCCAGCTGACGCCCTCGGTTTCGCCCGGCTATGGATTCGCGGCCATCATCGTGGCTTTTGTCGGCCGGCTGCATCCGGTCGGCGTGGTGTTTTCCAGTTTCATCATGGCGCTGTTCTACATCGGCGGCGAACTGTCGCAATCACGACTTGGCATGCCGAATGCGATCACCGGCGTCTTCCAGGGCATCCTGCTGTTTTCGCTCCTGGCCTGCGATGTGCTGATCCACTACAAATTACGCTGGGGGAAATGATGGAGAGCTTCCTGTCTTCCATGGCGCCGCTGATCGCCGCGGCTATCGTGGCCGGCACGCCGCTGATGCTGGCGGCGCTCGGCCTGCTGGTCAATGAAAAGTCCGGCGTCGTCAATCTTGGCGCCGAGGGCATGATGCTGGTGGCGGCAATCGTCGGCTTTGCGACTGCCGTCAAGACCGGCAGCGCGACGTTTGGCTTCCTCGCCGGCGCCGGCTCGGGCATGCTGCTGGCTGCGTTCTTCGCATTGCTGACCGTCTGGCTGGGCACGAACCAGTATGCAACCGGACTGGCCCTGGCATTGTTTGGCAGCGGCGCGTCCGCCTATATCGGAATCGACTACGTGAGCCACAGCCTGGAAAGCGCGAAATTCGCGCTTCCCTTCCTGGCCGACATTCCGTTCCTCGGGCAGGCCTTGTTCCGGCATCATCCAATGGTGTACCTGTCGCTGCTCCTGTGCGCAGCCATCACCTGGTTCCTGTATCGAACCCGGGCCGGCCTGGTGCTGCGCGCGGTCGGCGAATCGCCGGCCTCCGCCCATGCGCTCGGTTATAACGTGCGCAGGATCCGCCTGGCAGCCCTGCTCTTCGGTGGCGCCTGCTGCGGGCTGGCGGGCGCCTTCATGTCGCTGGTATATACGCCGATGTGGGTCGAAGGCATGGTGGGCGGGCGCGGCTGGATCGCGCTGGCCCTGACCACCTTCGCTACCTGGCGGCCGGCGCGGGTACTGATCGGCGCCTATCTGTTCGGCGGCATCACCATTCTCGCCTTCTATATCCAGGGCCTTGGTGTCGCAATCGCTTCCCAATGGCTGTCGATGCTCCCTTATGTCGCAACGATCATCGTGCTGGTGCTGATATCGAGCAATGCCAGCTGGATTCGGCTGAACATGCCGGCCTCCCTGGGGAAAAACTTCAATCCGGGCTGAACACCGATTTTCAACAGAGGAATGGCGAGCAGGCTTGGTTTATTCGCAAACAGGCGCGTGCGATAATGCCGCCGGAATGTTGCCGGTTCCGGTCGGGCTTGCATCGGTTTGAGCCCGGATCGGATGTCGCACGGCGATGTTCAAGCATTGCGCTGTTTTTCCCGCTCGGCGTGTCCATCGGTAGATAAGCGGGAGCCACACCTAGAGGAAAACCATGACGAAAAGCTTCATGCGCGCATTGTCCGCACTGGCCATGCTGCCTGCCGTGGCGCTTGCTCCCGCAGCATCCGCCGCCGATCCCGCTCCCCTTTCTGTCGGTTTCGTGTACGTCAGCCCGATCGGCGATGCCGGCTGGACCTGGCAGCATGACATCAGCCGCAAGCAGATGGAAAAGAGCCTGGGCGGCAAAGTGACATCCAAGTATGTCGAGAATGTGCCGGAAGGCGCGGACGCCGAGCGCGTGATTCGCGATCTTGCGCAACAGGGCAACAAGCTGATCGTCACGACTTCCTTCGGCTACATGAACCCGACGCTGAAGGTGGCCAAGCAATTCCCGGACGTGAAATTCGTGCATGTGACCGGCTACAAGACCGCTCCCAACATGGCGAGCGTGAATGCCCGCTTCTATGAAGGCCGTTACCTAGCGGGCGTGCTGGCCGGGAAAATGACCAAGACCAATGTCGCCGGCTATGTCGGCGCATTCCCGATTCCGGAAGTGCTGCAGGGGATCAATGCCTTCACCCGCGGCATGCGCAGCGTGAATCCGAAGGCGGAAGTGAAAGTCATCTGGGCCAACAGCTGGTTCGATCCGGGCAAGGAGCGCGATGCGGCTCTGACGCTGATGGGCCAGGGCGCCGATGTCATCACCCATCACACCGATTCGCACGCGGTGGTGCAGGCAGCGGAAGAGAAGGGCAAGTATGCCATCGCGTACCATTCCGACATGAAGAAATACGGGCCGAAGGCGCAGCTGGCAGCAGTTACCCACCACTGGGGCGATTACTACACCAAGGCAGCCGAGTCAGTCCTGAACGGAACATGGAAGCCGACCAGCGTCTGGGGCGGCATCAAGGAAGGCATGGTCAAGCTCGAGGGTTTCGGTCCGGCCGTTCCGGCGGATGTGAAGCAGCTGGTGCAGGCCAAGGAGAAGGAAATGATCGCTGGCACCCTGGCGCCGTTCGCTGGACCGGTCAGGGACAATGAAGGCAAGGTGCGGCTCGAGAAAGGCGTGCTGAGCGATGATGCTCTGAACAAGATGGATTATTACGTCGAAGGCGTGCAGGGCAAGCTGCCGGGCAAATGATGCCAGGCGCCTGTCGGGCGCGAAATCGAAATACGTGCAAGGGCTTGCGGTGCGCAGGCCCTTTTTTATTGTCGCGGCTGCCGTGCCGATAGCCGCGACATCCACGTTGCATTGGTACCAGCAGTGCACTGGCCTGCATGAAAAAAGATTCACGCACTGCGAGGGCCGGTTTACCATCTCGTTATTACAAGCATGCGATAACCGTCAGCCAGGGAGGGCAAGATGGAATCTACGAGCAAGGAACGCCGGTACGGCGTCGGCGGCGACAATGGCACTATTCCCGAAAACAAGCGCTGCTGCGTTCAGCCAATTATCCAGACTGGCCGGGCCACCCTGGTCACGCTCCAATGCAACCGTCCGCGCGGCCATGGGCCGAACGGCCTCTATTGCGAGACGCACGCCAGGAGCAGGGGCAGCAAGGCGTAAGGTTTGCTGCTTAAAGACGGATTGCTAGGCCTTGAGATAATCCGGAAAGCGGGCGCGGATTTCTTCCAGATTCGAGAGCGTTCCGGACAAATGCCTGCGCAGGCATTCCTGCGCTTCGACCGGGTCCCCTTTTGCGATCGCCTCGACGATCGCGGTATGGTCTTGCAGGATGGCCTTCGCCTTGCCCGGAATCGGCAGGTGCAGGCGCCGCAGGCGGTCGAGGTGGCCGCTTTGGCGGCGCACGAGCGGCCACAGGTCCGGCACTTGCGCGGCTTCATACATCAGCTTGTGGAACGCCTGGTCGTTTACCGAGAATTCCGGGAAATCCTCCGCTTCCAGCATGGCGCGCTGTCGCGCCAGGCTCAAGCGCAGGCGCTCGACGAGCGCCGGATCGGTATTCTTTGCCAGCGTCAGCACCACTTCGAGTTCCACCGAGCGCCGCAGGAAATGCGCCTGCCGCGCCAGGGCGATGTCGATGCGGCTTACCACGGTTGCATGCTGGGGAAAAATATCCACGAGATGCTCTTCGCCCAGCCGGATCAGCGCGTCGCGCACGGGGGTCTGGCTGATTCCATACTGATTCGCCAGTTCGGCACGGGACAGTACCGTGCCCGGTGCCAGCGTCATCGAAATGATCAGTTCGCGCAAATGCTCGAATACCTGGGGGGCTGCGTGTCGGGAACGGTCGAGGCGGTAGGAAGCGGGTTGGGGGATGGCGCTCATGCAGATGAAGAGTGGAAGTGTATGCGGCCTTGCCTGGTGAAGACGCAAGCAAGCATAGCGTGAATCATAAAGCAATTGAGCTTCGGTTGACACACTAATATATTAGTGTTTTAATTTTCCCGAGCAACAAAATTTTTGCTCTATTAACTCCATTACTTAATGCCAGTAAAAAAGGCTTTATGACTTCCCGCAGAAAAACGCCAGCCGAACTGCGCAGCGCCAAATGGTTTGCTCCCGACGACCTGCGGTCCTTCGGACATCGCTCGCGCATCATGCAGATGGGGTATGCACCCGAAGACTGGGTCGATCGCCCGATCATCGGCATCGTCAACACGTGGTCCGACATCAATCCCTGTCACGCACACTTCAAGCAACGGGTTGAAGACGTCAAGCGCGGTATCTTTCAGGCCGGCGGCTTTCCCATCGAATTGCCTGCCATTTCGCTCTCGGAAAACTTCGTCAAGCCGACGACGATGATGTACCGGAATTTCCTCGCTATGGAAACGGAAGAGCTGCTGCGTTCGCATCCGGTCGATGGCGCGGTGCTGATGGGTGGCTGCGACAAGACCACGCCCGGCTTGCTGATGGGCGCAACCAGCGCCGGCCTCCCCGCGATCTATGTACCTGCGGGGCCAATGCTGCGCGGGAACTGGAAGGGGAAGGTGCTCGGCTCCGGTTCGGATGCCTGGAAATTCTGGGATGAGCGGCGTGCGGGCAAGATCACGAGGGAAGAATGGATAGGCGTGGAGGGCGGCATTGCCCGCAGTTACGGTACTTGCATGACGATGGGCACAGCCAGCACCATGACAGCGATTGCCGAATCCATCGGCATGACCCTGCCCGGCGCTTCCTCCATCCCTGCTGCAGACTCGAATCATATCCGCATGTCCGCGGAAGCGGGCCGGCGCATCGTCGAGATGGTGTGGGAAGACCTGACTCCTGCCAGGATTCAGACGCGCGCCTCCTTTGAAAACGCCATCGCGGTGGCCATGGCGATGGGTTGCTCCACGAATGCCATCATCCATCTGATCGCCATGGCGCGTCGTGCCGGCTGCGATATCGGACTGGAAGATTTCGATATTGCCAGCCGCAAGGTACCGGTGATCGCCAACATTCGTCCGAGCGGCGACAAGTACCTGATGGAAGACTTCTATTACGCCGGCGGTCTTCCAGCCCTGATGGGCCGCCTGCGTAACAAGCTCCGCCTCGATGTACTGACTGTCACGGGCAAGACGCTGGGCGAAAACATCGCGGGGGCGGAAGTCTACAACGACGATGTGATCCGCACGCTGGACAATGCGCTGTACAACGAAGGCGCGCTCGCGGTATTGAAAGGCAATATTGCGCCGGACGGCTGCGTCATCAAGCCAAGCGCCTGCGACAAGCGCTTCTTCAAGCATACCGGACCGGCGCTCGTGTTCGACGATTACCCCTCGATGAAGACGGCGGTCGAGAGCGACGATCTGGACGTCACTGCCGACCATATCCTGATTCTGCGCAACGCCGGCCCGCAGGGCGGTCCGGGCATGCCGGAATGGGGCATGCTGCCGATCCCGAAAAAGCTCGTCAAGGCAGGCGTACGCGACATGCTGCGCATGTCGGATGCCCGCATGAGCGGAACCAGCTATGGCGCCTGCATCCTGCATGTGTCTCCGGAAGCCTATATCGGCGGGCCGCTGGCCCTGGTGCGCACCGGCGACCTCATCTCCATCGACATCGATGCCCGCAGCATCAATCTCGAGGTCTCGGACGAGGACCTTGCCCGGCGCAAGGCGGAGTGGGTAGCGCCGCCGCCACGCTTCGAGCGCGGCTACGGCTGGATGTTTTCGCGGCACATCAAGCAGGCCAATGAGGGCTGCGACTTCGACTTTTTGCAAACCGATTTTGGCGCGCCCGTCGGCGAACCAGACATCTTTTAAGGATTGGAACCAGCATGACCCGGCTTACCCAGGCGACCCGCGACAAGCTCAAAACAGTCAGCACTGCCACCCTGTGCACCGCGCTGTACAAGCGCGGACTGCGCAATCAGTTCATCCAGGATGTTCGCCCGCTCAATCCGCAAGCAGGCACGATGGTCGGCGAAGCGTACACCTTGCGCTACATCCCGGCACGCGAAGATCTGAATCCGATCACCGTGTTCCAGGATCGCGCCCACCCGCAGCGCAAGGCGGTCGAAGAATGCCCGCCCGGCGCCGTGCTGGTGATTGACAGCCGCAAGGATGCGCGTGCCGCCTCGGCAGGGTCGATCCTGGTATCGCGCCTGATGGTGCGCGGCGTCGCTGGTGTCGTCACCGATGGCGGCTTCCGCGATTCGCCGGAGATCGCCAGGCTGGCGATCCCCGCTTACCACAATCGCCCTTCTGCCCCGACCAACCTGACGCTGCACCAGGCACTCGATATCAATGTGCCAATCGGCTGCGGCGACGTGCCGGTGTTTCCGGGCGATGTCGTCGTCGGCGACGGCGAGGGCGTGATCGTGATCCCGGCGCATATTGCAGATGAAATCGCAGATGAAGCGGTGGAGATGACGGCGTTCGAAGATTTCGTCACCGAAGAAGTGCTGAAGGGCCGTTCCATCCTCGGCCTGTATCCGCCGACCGACGAGCAGACTCGCGTCGACTTCGCGGCATGGCGCAAGGAGAAGGGCCGCTGAGGCCCGACTATCATCCCAAGGACATGGAGTAGTGCGATGAGCAACCCGAAAAACTATATTGCCGGCGAGTGGGTCGACGCGACCGACGCGGCGGACGATATCAATCCGTCGAACACCAATGACGTCATTGGCCGCTTCCCTCGTGCCAGCAAGGCCGACACCGAACGTGCCATCCAGGCGGCCAAGGCGGCATTTCCCGCATGGTCGCGCTCCTCGGTACAGGAGCGGCATGACATCCTGAAGCGCATCGGCGACGAAATTCTCGCGCGCAAGGACGAGCTCGGACGCCTGCTGTCGCGCGAAGAAGGCAAGACGCTGGCCGAAGGAATAGGCGAAACAGTGCGTGCGGCGCAAATCTTCCTCTTCTTCGCCGCGGAGTGCGTGCGGCTTGCCGGGGAAAAGCTGCCATCCGTGCGCCCCAACATCGATATCGAAATCACGCGCGAACCGATGGGCGTGATCGGCATCATCACGCCCTGGAATTTTCCGATCGCGATTCCGGCATGGAAAATTGCGCCGGCACTCGCCTATGGCAATTGCGTGGTGTTCAAGCCGGCCGACCTGGTGCCGGCCATGGCCCATGCTCTGTCGGAAATCATTGTCCGCGCCGGTGTGCCTGCCGGCGTATTCAACCTGGTCAACGGCCGGGGCGGGGAAGTCGGACAAACCATCCTTGAGCACCCGGATGTTGCAGCGGTCACCTTCACCGGCTCCGTGGCGACAGGACGCAAGGTGGCGGCAGCCTGCATCGGCAGCATGAAAAAGTTTCAACTCGAGATGGGCGGCAAGAATCCCTTCGTCGTGCTGGATGATGCGGACATCAATGTCGCAGTCGAATGCGCAATCAACAGTGGCTTCTTTTCCACCGGTCAGCGCTGCACAGCCTCATCGCGCGTCATTGTGACCGAGGGCATCCACGACAAATTCGTTCGTGCGATGACGGAGCGCATGAAGACGCTGGTGATCGACGACGCGCTCAAGCCGGGCACGCAGATCGGCCCGGTGGTCGACAAGAACCAGTTCGAGCAAGACCTTTCCTACATTGAAATCGGCAAGGCGGAAGGCGCGATTCTGGCAGCCGGCGGCGAAATCCTCAAACGCGACAACCCCGGTTTCTATCTCGCGCCGGCCTTGTTTACCGACGTCGGCCGTGACATGCGCATCTATCGTGAAGAAATCTTTGGCCCGGTGGTCGCCGTCATGCGGGTCAGGAATTATGAAGAAGCCCTGCTTGCCGCCAACGACACACCGTTCGGCCTGGCGTCCGGCATCGCAACCACCAGCCTGAAATATGCGAGCCATTTCAAGCGCAATGCGGAAGCCGGCATGGTGATGGTCAACCTGCCCACGGCCGGCGTCGATTACCACGTGCCCTTTGGCGGCCGCAAAGGCTCAAGCTACGGGCCGCGCGAGCAGGGCAGGTATGCGGCGGAATTCTATACGCAGGTAAAGACCGCCTATACCTTTGCCTGACAAAAAATATCTGTAGAAGCGGTCGGAGAACCGCATCCCTTTCTTTAAACGATATGGAGAAGACATCATGACCATGCATCGCAGAACTGCCATCCTGGCTGCGGCCCTTTCCCTTGCAGCGATCGCCCTGCCCGCCGTCGGCCAGGACAAGTGGCCGTCGAAACCGATTACCGCCGTTGTCCCCTTCCCGCCGGGCGGATCGACCGATGCCCTCACGCGCGCGCTCGCTCCCAAGATGCAGGAGCAGCTCGGTCAGCCGATCGTGGTCGAAAACCGTGCCGGCGCAACCGGCGCGATCGGCGCCGGCTTTGTCAAGAATGCGGCTCCGGATGGCTATACCTTCATGGTGGCATCCATCGGCGTCTATTCCGTCAATCCCGTCCTGCAAAAGAAGCTGGCCTATGATCCTTCAAAGGATTTCGACTTGCTGACGGTCGCCGTACGCGCCCCCAACGTGCTGGTCGCCAATCCGCAGTTCCCGGCCAATAACGTCGCTGAACTGATCGCTTATCTCAAGAAAAATCCCGACAAGGTTTCCTTCGCATCTTCCGGCTCGGGCAGTTCCGATCATCTGACCGCGGCATTGTTCTGGCAAAAATCCGGAACCAGCGGATTGCATGTCCCGTACAAAGGGGGCGCGCCCGCCATCACGGACCTGATTGGCGGTCACGCCGATGTCTCATTCCAGAACATCAATGCGGTGCTCAGCCATATCAAGGCTGGCAAGCTGAAGGCGCTGGCGATTACCGGTGACAAGCGCGCGGAAGTGCTGCCCCAGGTTCCCACCCTGGCCGAAGCCGGCGTAAGCGGCGTGGATGTCTATTCCTGGCAGGGCGTGGCCGCGCCCAAGGGCTTGCCGGCGGATATCAAGAAGAAGCTGTTTGACGCGACCGTACATGCACTGCAGGATCCGCAAATCAAGAACCGCCTCCAGGGCGAGGGGTTCGAGATCGTCGCCAATACGCCGGAGCAGTTCGCGAAATTCCAGGCACAGGAATTGGCGCGCTGGAGGTCCGTCATCGAAAAGGGCAATATCACGCTCGACTGACGGACAGGCCGGTGCCTCTCTGGATGCGGCAATCGCCGCATCCAGAAGCGATGCAGGGGAGAGCCGCAAAACATGCCGCGGGCGAGGCCTCTGCAACACTGCCCGCAGCCGGCACCTGCCTTGAGCCACCTCCAGTCCCGTTGCCGCCGTCTGTCTTGACGAGGCGGCTCAGTGGGAAAATGAAAGTCATTTGCCTTGGCATTGCTCAGTTGCAACAATACGTTGTACTATCTCCACCCCACAATAAATTCGCGCGGCTGCTTTTCCAGCCCTTGGCTGCAGCAGCAGTCGGATGCCGGCAAGGCACGGCGAAGACATCATCTGAACAAAGCAGCAACTTAGGAGATTAACGTGCCTGCATTCATACGTAATCCGAAGGACTTCTGGTCGGGGGTCATCTTCATTGCTTTCGCCCTGGTCGCGATTTTCGTCGGTCGCGACTATTCAATGGGTTCGGCGGCTCGCATGGGCCCGGCCTATTTCCCGACAATCCTCGGCGGCCTGCTCGGGATCATCGGCGCAGTATCCGTCATCCGTTCCTTTGTATTGCAGGGCGAGCCGGTGGAAAAACTGGTCTTCAAGAACATCGCCCTGGTGACGCTGTCGGTCGTCCTGTTCGGCTTTCTCTTGCGTGGGGCCGGCCTGTTCCTGTCCGTGATCGTGCTCGTCATGGTGAGCGGCTTTGCAAGCAGCAGGTTCAAGGTGCTGCCCTTCCTGGCGGTTGCGGTATTCATGGCGGTATTCAGCGTGCTGGTGTTCGTCAAGGGACTGAGCTTGCCGATGCCGATGTTCGGCTCCTGGTTCGGTTTCTAAAGGGGAAGGTCAATGGAAATCTTAAGTAACCTCGCGGTCGGGTTCGATACGGCACTGAACCTGACCAATATGTTGTACTGCCTGATTGGCGTGTTTCTCGGCACCGCCATCGGGGTTTTGCCCGGTCTCGGACCGACGGCCACCATCGCGATGCTCCTGCCGGCGACCTTCACGCTGCCGCCGGTGTCCTCGCTGATCATGTTGTCGGGTATTTACTATGGCGCGCAATACGGTGGCTCGACCACTGCCATCCTGGTCAACCTGCCGGGCGAATCATCATCTGTGGTCACCGCCATCGACGGCTACAAGATGGCGCGTAATGGCCGCGCGGGCGTCGCACTGGCGACCGCCGCTCTCGGATCCTTCTTTGCAGGTTGCGTGGCAACGGTGATCCTTGCACTGTTTGCGCCGCCGTTGGCGGACATCGCGCTGCGCTTCGGTCCGGCGGAATACTTTTCCTTGATGGTCCTCGGCCTGGTCGCTTCGGTGGTGCTGGCACATGGCTCGCTGCTGCGCGCCATCGGCATGATCATCGTCGGCCTCCTGCTCGGATTGATCGGCACCGACGTCAACTCGGGCACGCCACGCTATACCTTCGACCTGCCGGAACTGGCCGATGGCATCAATTTCGTCGTCGTCGCCATGGGCATGTTCGGCCTGGGTGAGATCATTTCCAACCTCGAGCAGGAAGAAAGCCGCTCGGTGCTGGCGAAGGTCGGACGCCTATGGCCTAGCAAGGATGACTTCAAGCGCATGGTGGCGCCGGTCTTGCGCGGCACCGTCCTGGGTTCGGCGCTCGGCATTCTGCCGGGCGGTGGTGCCATGCTGTCTTCATTCGCCGCCTATTCGCTCGAGAAGAAGGTATCGAAGAATTCCGCGGAGTTCGGGAAAGGCGCGATCGAAGGCGTGGCTGCGCCCGAATCGGCCAATAATGCCGGCGCCCAGACATCCTTCATCCCGATGCTGACGCTGGGCATTCCGTCCAACCCTGTCATGGCGCTGATGATTGGTGCGATGATCATCCAGGGCATCCAGCCGGGACCGGCGGTGATGACGGAACAGCCAGCGCTGTTCTGGGGCATCATCGCATCGATGTGGATCGGTAATTTCTTCCTGGTCGTGCTGAACCTGCCGCTGATCGGCATGTGGGTGCGCATGATCATGGTGCCTTACCACTTCCTGTACCCGGGAATCCTGGTGTTCTGTGCCATCGGTGTGTTCAGCCTGTCCAACACAGAATTCGACGTGTTCCTGATGGCTGCCTTCGGCGTATTCGGTTATATCTGCGCCAAGCTCGGATGCGAGCCCGCGCCGATGCTGCTGGGCTTCATTATCGGGCCGATGATGGAAGAGTATCTGCGTCGTGCTCTCCTGCTGTCGCGCAGTGATCCGATGATTTTCCTGCAGCGCCCGATCAGCGCGACCATGCTGGCCATCTCGGTTATCGCATTGGCTGTAGTTCTGTTGCCATCCCTGCGCAAAAAACGGGACGAAGCATTCGTAGAATAAAGGCTGCGTTGGAAAAGCGCGGCATGCGGATCTTCCACATGCCGCGCGCGGCAGCAGCTGATTAGACCTCCGGGCGCGCGTCTGCTGTCTTTTTCCGTTCACGCGATTCTCCAGCAACACACTGTCTCAGCGAAAATTCATGGACTTTTTTTCCTCCCCCATTTTCTGGGCTGCTCTCGGCAACATCATTGTTGTGAACATCCTGCTGTCTGGCGATAACGCGGTCGTGATCGCACTCGCTGCCCGCTCGCTGCCGCCGGCGCAACAGAAGAAGGCAATCATTTACGGCAGCACAGCCGCAATTGTCATGCGCATCGTGCTCACGCTCTTCGCCTTGAAATTGCTGGCCTTGCCTTATCTGAAAATCGTCGGTGCCGTGTTGCTGTTCTATATCGGCGTCCAGCTCATGACCGACGAAGAAGAGGAAGACAATGTGCAGAGCCACGCTACCCTGGGAGCTGCTGTCAAAACCATTTTGATCGCGGACCTGGTGATGAGCCTGGACAATGTGCTGGGCGTGGCGGCGGCCGCCAAAGGCAGCATCGTTCTGCTCGTGCTGGGACTGGCCATCAGTATTCCGCTGATCATTTTCGGCAGCACCCTCATCCTCAAGCTGCTCGAGCGCTTCCCGGTCATCATCGTGCTCGGTGCTGCATTGCTCGGCTATCTTGCCGGAGACATGATGATTACCGATGCGGCGATTGAACCTTGGGCGCATGCCGCGTTGCCGCACCATGATTTCGTCGTTCCGGGCGCATCTGTCCAGATGAGCATTCCCGGGCTGGTGAGTGCGGCTTTGCTGGTCGTCGTCGGTTTTTGGATTACGAAGCGACGGGCCCGCGCCTCTCGCTGAGAACAAGCCAGAGCAAATCTGCTCCCATTGTGGAAGGGCCTGCAAACCTTCCACAATGGGCTGTCGTGGCGCAGGAAAGCCAGTAAGAAATTTGCTGCATGCGGGTCCGTTCTGACTATAAAGCCCAAGCCAGCCCGGATCGACTGCGATTTTCGTGCGGTTTCTTAGTACCACGCTGCACCGATATCTCTGAGCGAAAGCTCAAATTTTCTTTCCCAATAATTCGAACTATCGGCACAGCCGGCGTGGCATCTTGCTGGCTCTTGCTCTTAATAGTTAAGTGTGTGCCGATAGTTCGATTTTAGGTGGGACGTCCTTAAGGCAAGTCCGGGGTTTCGCCGAAACGGGCTGATTGAAGGAGATTTGAAGAATGGCTTATGAACCGCTTGAGCCCATGGAGCGCGGCGTGCTGGAGGAAAAATTTTCTCTCACCTTCACCAGCTGGGTGGAGCACCGCGCGTCTTCCCGGTCGAAAAATCGGAGCGAGCGTGGCTTGACCCAGAAAACCGTTGCCGTCTACCAGGAAATGTGGAACGCATTCGCGATGTATTGCGCGGAGCGAGGTTTGCACTTGGCCGAGATCCGGGTGGGCGATCTCGAAGACTTTCTGGCAAGTCGCAGTGAAGCCGACAATCCACGACGAACGTGGGGCGCTGCCAGGGGGAAGGAACTGTCTGCCCGCTATGTGAGACGGTTCTTGACCCTGATTGATCGCATCACGCGATTTGAAGCAGGCAAGCAGGGCATCAGGGCGAATCGAGCTGCATATGATTTGCTGCAGCGCCCCGAGTACCGGTATGCCGAAGCGGCACACAAGGATCCCTTGCCCGACTATCTGTCTGACGCCGAAGTGCGCCAGATCATAGAGCATGTAACGGCATCGAGTGCAGTGGACGGTGCGAACGCAGGCATGCATTGGAAGGAGGTGCGTGACCGGGCGGCAGTGGCGGTGATGCTCGGAGGCGGCCTGGCTCCCGGTGATGTGCGGGCGCTGACACTGGCAGGCGTGCTGAGGGTGAATCCCGAATCGGATCAAGGCTGGAAGCTTTCCTTGCCCGCGAATGGCAATGGTCCCGCACGCGAAACGCCCTTATCGGAATGGGCGGCGAGACAGTTGGCGGCATGGCTGACGATACGCCAACGCCAGCATATCCAAGGGGATTTCGTATTCCCGTCCACGGCGGCAGGACGAGCCTGGTCGCATAGTCGCTGTTTCGAAGCGTGCAAAGCCGTACTCGAAAACGCCGGTATCCCAAGTGCTGCGGGAGGCTTGTTCAGGCTTCGTCACACCTTCGCACTGCGGCATCTTGCGGAAGGCCGACCGGATGACGAGGTGGCCAAGTGGCTGGGGCTTCTGGATGTAAGCGGAATGGCACGCTACCGACGGATTGTCGGTGTGCCGATCGAGATCGACTGAAGCTGCATCGGCAATCTGGAAATTGCGGCTCGCCTGCGAATATGATCCCTCGCGCAGCGAACGGGCGGCCCAACAAAGGTTGCGAGTGACCGGTAAAAATACACTCTATTAGTGCGGGTGTGAATACGCCAGGATCGGCTGGGACAGAAGCGCCGTAGGCTCGTGCCTCATTTCGAACTATCTTGCTGTGACCCGGAGGCTTCCGGTTGCCTCGTTGATATCTGTTCGAGAGCCTCTTTCAACTGGCTGAGGCCGTAAGGCTTGGGCAGCAGAATGAAATCGAAATCGGTTTTGTCGGCGACCAGATAGCCATAGCCGGACGCAAAGATGATACGGATTCCCGGAATCGCCTTGACGGCAATGCCCGCGAGCTCGATGCCCGACATGCCCGGCAGATTGATATCGGCAAGCAGCACATCGATATGCTGCGATCGCATCAGCTCCAGGCAATCCTCGGCACTCCCTGCAGCAATAGCGGCATGACCGAGGATGGAGAGCATTTCGCACAGGAGATCACGAAAGCGAGCATTGTCTTCTACGACGAGAATCTTGAGCGAAGGGTTTTGCATCAAAAACATCTATCAAAAGCAATAGCATTCCGGCGGGGAAAGAGAATTCATTGCCGTCGATGCTAGAGTCATCCGAAGCAGTGGCTCCGACGAGGATATGTCGCGCTACCGCTGAATGGGGTGGGAAGGAAAGCTTGGTGCAACAGAAATATTGCACATGGGTATTTTCCGGGTTTTTAGCTAGTATGCAACAAATTAAGCTGCGAAAGGGCCTCAAAGTTGATTTCGCTCAATTCCCACAGGAAATCTTCTCATTATCTGCGAAACGCGGAAAGGTACCAATGCCATGCGGAAGCGCGGCCCGGCAAAAAGCAGCCGCGCTGCTGCGAAACCGGCGAAACTCGGAATCGCGAAGCGCAATCTATCGGTTTACATTGACGAGCAGACGGCCACGAATTTTCCCGGCGAGCACTTCCGGAGCTCGGCCAATCGCCTCATTCAGTCCGATTTCGTGCAGCACCGCATCAATGGTTGCCGGCAAAACCAGCTCTGCCAGACGTGACCACGCCTGCTTCCTGATGTCCATCGGACAGTAAACGCTATCTACGCCGCGCAGAGTAATACCGCGAAGAATGAACGGCGCGACTGACGCGGGGAAATCGAGCCCTTGCGCCATGCCGCACGCGGCCACCGTGCCGCCATAGCGCAAGGAGGCGCAGACATTTGCCAGGGTATGGCTTCCGATGCAATCGATGGCAGCGGCAAAGCGCTCTTTCGCAAGAGGCTTGCCCGGACTGGAAAACTGCGCCCGGTCGCAGATCTCGCTCGCCCCCAAGGCTTTCAGATAGTCAGCCTCTTCCGGTCTCCCGGTCGATGCGATCACTTCATATCCAAGCCGGCCGAGCAAAGCGACGGCAAAACTGCCTACGCCGCCCGAGGCGCCAGTGACGAGAACTGGGCCGTTGCCGGGCGTGACGCCGTCGGCTTCGAGCGCGAGCACGCAGAGCATCGCCGTGTACCCCGCCGTGCCGATTGCCATCGCCTGACGGGCAGTGAGCGGCGCCGGTATCTTTTGCAGCCACTGCGCCTTCAGACGCGCCGCCTGCGTCAAGCCGCCCCAATGCAGCTCCCCAAGTCCCCAGCCGTTGACCAACACGGCATCGCCTGCCTTGAACTCCGGCACCGAACTCTCGCGCACTACGCCAGCCAGATCAATGCCCGGGATCATCGGGTAATGGCGGACGATGGGCGCCTTGCCGGTAATGGCCAAGGCATCCTTGTAGTTCAGCGTGGAATATTCCACGGCCACGCTCACGTCCCCTTCCGGCAACCGGGATTCGTCAAGTTCTACGACCTGCGGCGGCGAGTTGCGCTGCTCATTCTCGATCAAGATTGCTTTGAACATGTCCGACACCTTTCACGGTAAGACTGGATATGCACACAAGGGAACCAGAGGAAATGCCTAGTCCGGCAGCTTCGACTTCAACCGATAACTGAAGTTTAACGCCACCAGGAACACCCCCGCCGCACCGATAGCCAATACGCCCGAAGTGCCGACATGCTCGACCATCCTGCCTGCGCATGCTACGCCTACAGATTGGCCGAGGAAGAAGCAGGATGCAAATCCGGACACCGCTGCGCCACGCCGTTCCGGCGCCATCTGGGTGGCATTGATTTGCAAGGTGTTATGGAGCATGTAAAACCCGAGGCCCGCGATGAAGCAGCCGGGTACTGCCCACCACCAGGCAGGCGCGAGCCCGATCGCGAGCAGGGAAGCGGAAACAAAACATCCTCCCCAAAGTGCAAGGCCGGTCTCGCCCAGCCGACGCACCAGCTTCGCGGACGCGATCGCGAACAGCAGTCCGCCGAATCCGAACAGCATCACCAACGCGCCCGCGCCGCTCAAGGACATGCCAAACGTGCGATGTACGTGGGAGGCAATGAATGCGAAGGAACCGTAAAGAAATGCGCCTTCGAGGAATACGGTCAGCAAGACAATCCGCGCCCACGGGCGGGCGAGCACCTGCCGAAACTCCCCGGTCATGCGGCGCACAGCCGAGCCTTTTGCCTTGTGTAATTTTCTTGCGTACTCCGGAAGCCGGCGGTTCAATGTCAACAGCGCGATGCCGATCAACAGGAAAGCCAGTGCGACCCCGAAAAACGGGACGCGCCAGCTGAGCCGGTCCGCTGCCAGTCCCCCGCACAACACACCCGTTGAAAGACCAAGGATCTGCCCGATCAGAAATCGCGCCAGCACCGGTTGGCGTTCATGATAGGGCACGACGTCTCCGATCCATGCCATCGAGAGGGGAATGATTGCCGCAGCAGTCGCACCCGCCAGCAGGCGCGCAAGCAGCAGGAGGGGGAAAGTCAGCGCCACGGCACATAATCCCGCAGTGATGGCGCAGGCAATGCTGGCGCAGGCAACGACAAAGTATTTACCGTAGCGGTCGCCGACCGGACCAAAGAACAGTTGCGACAGTCCATACGCAATCGCGAAGAACGTGATCACATTGGACGCATCCCCGAGCGACACATGGAATTCGGACGCGAAGTGCGGCAGCAGTGGATCGGTAACCCGTAGCGACACGCCGCTTCCAAATGCAGCCAGGGAAAGTAATGGAACTGCGACGACGGGGATGGGTGAAAGCGCGGGTGCGGATTCGTTCGCTTGCATTGACAGGTTTCGGAAAGTGTCGGCAGATCAGCTGTGCTGCCTAGGGCCATTGCCAAACACAGCTGTCTGTCGATGCGGTCAGGTCCGATGCAAGCGTGATCGGCCTGCATCAGCATCAGGTCACAAACTGCAGGACCGGCGGTGCCCGCAGTTTGCATTCAAGGCCTTCAGGTCAGGGCATTGCCGTTGTGCGGCCGGCCAATCATCGCCAGGAATTCTTGCCGGGTCGAGAGATTTTCCCGGAATGTTCCCAGCATGCGGCTCGTGACCATGGCCACCCCGGGCTTGTGCACGCCGCGGGTCGTCATGCATTGGTGCGAGGCTTCGATCACCACTGCAACGCCGTTCGGTTGCAGGATGTCATTGAGCGTATCCGCAATTTGCGCGGTCATCTTTTCCTGGATTTGCAGACGCTTGGCATAGACTTCGACCAGCCGGGCCAGCTTGGAAATGCCGACGACACGGCGCTCCGGCATGTAAGCAATATGTGCCTTGCCGATAATCGGCACCATATGGTGTTCGCAATGGCTCTCGAAGCGGATATCGGTGAGCACGATCATTTCATCGTAGCCCTCGACCTCGGAAAAGGTGCGGGCCAGAATTTGCGCCGGATCTTCTTGATAACCGGAAAAGAATTCTTCGTACGACCGGACCACTCTGGAAGGCGTATCGAGCAAGCCTTCCCTGGCCGGATCGTCGCCGGCCCATCGTATCAATGTCCGGACAGCTTCTTCCGCTTCCTCGCGCGAGGGACGGTCCGCCTCGGCAGCGGAACTCGATTTGGGGTTGATTGCGCTCATGATGATTATTTGGATCGTTGAAACACGAATGATACCGAACACCGCAATGCTCTGCTCGCTGGGCAGACGCCGAAGGATATCCGACGGATCGCATTCCGCTTCGTGAACCGAGTCGGGGCGGGCAACGCATGGCGCTTGCGCCTTTAACTTTCCAGCTCCGAACCCCGGCGCCCGATTCGGCCTGCGATAGTCGGAGGATGATGATTGCCGATGCCGGAAAGGAAGCGATCTTTGCTAATATTGCGCCGGCAGGTTCGGGAATTCGCGACTCGCTTGGACAGCCAGAATCGTTCCGGACTTCGTGCGACGCCCGGGAATTAGTCTTTAACCGGGGCGTCAATCCGGAAGGATTTTTATCAGCGGCGTTGTTGGCGCGAGGGACGACATGGCGTGGCCGTGCCGCGTCTGTTTGGTGCACCAGGCCGGGGCGGCTGCATCGCTGCATTTGTCAGTTACTCGGCTGTGAAGGCAAATTGGCGGCTTGACGCATGTATTGGATGATCCGGTTGCCTGTATGGCAAAAGGGAGGATGAATGAAAGATGACGACATTCCGGTAAAAACCAGCGAAGGCCTGGCGGAGATGAAGACGCGCACTTTGGGCCTCTCTCCACGAATGCGAACTGCCCTGCTTCTGGTGGATGGGTTAAAAACCGTTGGCGAACTCAGGCGTGTGATGGATGCAGCCGGAGCGCACGCCGGGGCGCTGGAAACGCTCTTCGAAAAAGGTTTGATCGCCATTCCCGCGGAGGAGCCTGTTCAAGCTCCAGCCGCGGCGCCTGCCCCGGTTGCCTCGCGGGAGGCCTTGCCAACGTTGGAATCGGAACCATCGGTCGAGCCTGTGCTCGAGCATGCGTCCTGGCCTGTGCAGGAAGCAGCGCCGGTCCGGGCACCGCAGTCCAGGCAGCCGGCAGAAACCCCAACGCCATCGAGGAAGGTTGCCACGCCTGAGCCAACCAGTCCGGCACCCGTGCCAGAGCTACCGGTGCTGTCGCAAGACGGGAAAATGCCCAGTGCCGATTCCGGCGGAACCGCAGCGGCGAAGCCGAAAGAGGACAACAAGCCCGCTTCAGCCGTAAAACCTGCTTCGATGCCGAATCAGGCAGGCGGGCAAAGGAGCGCAACATCTGCCTCGGGAGTGGATCTCAAGCTTTTGGGCGCACGCGCTCATCTGGCGAGCGCGCTCGATGAACATGTCGGCTTCCAGAGTTATATTCTCAAGCAGCAATTGGTCGGCTGCAGCTCGCGTCCGGAACTCGAGTCCTTATATGGCGCAGTAGAAAAAGCGCTCGGCGCGGCCTTGAAGCCCCCCCATACCCAGAAGATCATCGATACTGCAAAAAGCGTTCTGGGGACCTGACTGCGGAATGGCTGAAGTTCGCAGGCTGCCCCAATTGCAGGCTGTCCAGGACGAATTCTTGTCATTGGAAGCCTAAGACCTAGACATCTGTATCCGGACGGCATATTCTCTTGTCAATGCGGCAACAAAATGCCGCTTTGCGTGTTAAACCCGAGTCCCGTGCGATGCGTGGAAGAGACCTAAAATGCTGATGCCATTAGTCGAGACGAACCAGCAGTGTCCGGAGTGCGGCAAATTCCAGGGAGTGGAATCTGTCCACATTCAACCGCTTGATGAACGATCCGGACAGACCGATCGGCGCAAGAATGCAGCCAATGCCACCCCCTATTTGCGGGACAGGAGGCAGCTGCAGGATCGCAGGAAACAGGACGAATGGACATCCGTGCACAATGACGTAAGCGTGCCGAGCATGGTGTGCCTTGCCTGCGAGCATGTTTGGCACAACCCCGCAGTGGACTGATATCTTGACCTGAAGTTTGCTGCACACTTCTGGTCCTGACGATAAACCTACAAATAAGAACGGCCGTGTTGCCCGAATGCGGCAACACGGCCGTTTGCCTGCCCGGAACCGCTTAATCCATCACTACCAGATTGCGCGTCTGTGGATCGGTAGTGATTTCCTTCACCCGTCCGTTACCGTCAAAAACGACCTGAAACTCGGCAAAGCTGGTCAGCCAGTAGCGCCAGATTTTGGCATCAAGGTTGGGATTTTCACTGCTCATGGGATAACCCACCGCCATCAAGACCTGCTCACGGGTCATGCCCGGGACGAGACGGGCACTCGTGATGGCGTTGCGGATTCTCGCCGGGTAAGTTGCCAGTTTGGCCTTGGGATCCGCCTCCACGATATAGCGTTTCGCGAAAGCTTCCAATTGCAGATCGCGGCTGTAATCGTTGCCAATGGCTTGCTTGCCGCCACCAATTTCCACATAAACCCGGTACCGCCCGTATCCCGTTGCCTTGACAGGCGTACCAACTGCAATGACACGCTTCCCGTTTTCGGCATAGTTCGCATCGCTGATCCAGCTGCCATCCGTACGCATGTTGCAGCACAGATAGCCTTGCGGCAGGGATTGCGCCCATGAGGCAGAAATCGATGCAGCGAGCAAAGCGCCGCACATTGCAAAACGAACGAGCATAGGGACTCCTGTCAGATTAGAGTGGCGGGAATAATGCAATAAAAGCATTTCCGACAGGAATTATACAGACGGGAAATACGAAAACTTTCTTTTTGAATAAGCAAAAGGGCAAGGCTGCCTTACTAAGCACCGAATTGGCGTCCTGCCAGTTTTGTTCAATTACGAATTTTTGATCTAAGTCAAAGTTGCAAATTAACAAACTCTTTTAAAGTTTGACATTCGTTAAACAACAAAGCACAGCGGGGCCGTGCCCGTGGGAGACAGGGTTAAATGCAAGCCACGACCAAAGTGCTGGTGGCACTGATGCCGGAGTACATCCAGCCCATATCGCAAGTAGTGCCGGGCAGCTTTGACATGACGTTCACCACGTCGTTGAACGAGGCCCAGTCCTTGCTCGACAGTAGCCGATTCGACGTCATCGTGTGCGGCGCGCATTTTGACGGCTGCCGCATGTTCGATCTGCTCCGCTACGCGAAATCGACGCTGCAGACGCGGGATATTCCTTTCTTGTGTGTGCGAGCGGTGGGGGGCGCACTGGACCGGACTCTCTACGAAGGAGTAAAGATCGCGAGCATGGCATTGGGCGCCGCGGGATTCGTCGATCTTTACCGCCTGAACATGGAAACCGGCGAAGCCGAGGGACTCAAAAAAATGCGCCAGCTTATCGAACAAATGGCGGCTGGCCAGCCCTTGGATATCTGAATCCAAGGCCGGATCCCGCTAGAGATTGGCTGGCCGCGCCGGGGAGAACCAGCCCGACCGCTGCGGTGAGGGATGCGCCAATCAGCTTCATGCCGGATAATGCGGAAAGCGAGTCCGAAAGCATTGCCGAGGATGCGCTTTTCCCATGACGAAATCCATCGAATACACCCGAACCTCCGACAAGACCAGGCAACGCAAACGTCCCGGCGAGCCCAGGCAGAAGCCGAAGATGAGCAGCCCGCAATATGCCATGTTCCTGTTGAGCCGCTACGAGTACAGTGCTGTCAATTTGCGTGCCAAACTGATCCAGCGCGGCTACAGTGCCGAAGAAGCCGACGCCGCGATGGCATTTGTTACCGAGCGCGGCTACCAGTCGGATGAGAGGTATGCCGAGAGCAAGGCAAGGGCGCGTCAGTCACGCGCTGGCAACCGGAAGATCGAACTTGTCCTGCGCAGCAAGGGCGTCAGCGAAAAAGTGGCGCGCGAACAGATTGCGACGTTGGACCCGGAAGAAGACCGCGCCAGGCACTCAGTGGAAAAATTCAAAAAGATGGCGGCTGCCGCTGGTCTGACACCCGAACTCAGGCAGAAGATCTACCGTCATCTCTCCAGCCGGGGTTTTTCCGGCAGCGCGATTCGGGCGGCGCTCGCAGAATTGCAGTCGTCCCTTGAGGATTGACCTTGCGGCGGGATGGCGAACCCGACTTCCTCCAAGACAAGCAGGTTGGTCAGTCAGCGTGCCGCCAGAACGGGGGATTGCGCCTTCAGGGCCCGAATGAATTCGCTTCGGGTCAGCGGGCTGTGGAAATAATATCCCTGCATCGTGGTGCAGCCCGCCCGTTCCAGGTAGCGGGCCTGGACTTGCGTCTCCACGCCCTCGGCCACGAGGTTGAGCCCAAGGCCTCGTGCGATCGAGATGATGGCCAGCACCACGGGATAATGGCCGTTATCGCTCACGATTTCCCGGACAAAGGACTGGTCGATCTTGATCGTGTGGATCGGAAAGCGATGCAGGTAGGACAGGGATGAATAGCCGGTGCCGAAATCGTCGATCGCCACGCTGACTCCCAGGTCGCACAATCTGTTGAGCTGCTCGATGGCGTATTGCGGCTTGCGGATGCAGATGTTCTCGGTGATTTCGACTTCGATCTGCGTCGGTGACAGGCCATAGGTGGCCAGCGATTCCTGGAGCTTCTTGCTGAAATTGCCGCGATCCAGATATTGTGGAGAAATGTTCAGCGAAAGGCGGATCGCCCGGTCGCTCACCGCGTTCCATTCCCTGCCGTCGCGGCACAATGCGCCTATCATCCAGTCGGTGATCGGAATCATCAATCCGTTTTCCTCCGCAAAGGGAAGAAACTCTCCCGCCGCCAGCAAGCCGCGATCCGGATGGTTCCAGCGCATCAGCCCTTCGGCGCCGATGATCCTGCCGGTCTTCACATCCACCAGCGGCTGGTAATACATTTCGAGCTCATGCTGCTCCAGCGCCCGGCGCAGGCTGTTTTCCAGAATGATTTTCTGACCCGACGCATCCAGCATCGAATTGTCGTAAAAGCTGTAGCCGTTCTTGCCGATCGCCTTGACCTGGTACATGGCAATGTCGGCATGCCGGATCAGGTCGTCTATGGCGTTGCCGTCATCCGGATACACGGCAATGCCGATGCTCGCCGATACATGCAATTCATGGCCATCAAGATAGAAGGGCTGGTCCAGGCACTTGAGGAATTTGTCGGCGATCACGCCGGCATCGCGCCTGTCCCTCAGTTCGGGCAGGAGCACCGTGAATTCGTCGCCGCCGATCCGTGCCAGGGTATCGCCCCGCCGCAGGCTCGCCTTCAGGCGCGCCGTCACCTGCTGGAGCAGCGAATCGCCCTTGACATGGCCCAGGGTATCGTTGACCAGCTTGAACCGGTCGAGGTCGACAAACATGACCGCCAGCTCGGTCGCATCCCGCTTGGCCTGGATCAGTGCCTGCTCGAGGCGGTCCCGGAACAGCACGCGATTCGGCAATCCGGTGAGGATGTCGTGATAGGCCTGGTAGGAGATTTGTTCTTCGGCACGCTTGCGCTCGGTGATGTCGCGCGCAACGCCATAAGTCCCGAAAAACTGCTTGCTCCCGCTGCTCTTCTCGGCGGAATACATGCCCATCGAATTGAAGGACACCGTCATCAGAGTATGTTCGAAGGCGCGTTCCACGCGGCCATGGCGGACGCACTTCAGGCGCAGCTCCACATTGCGTGACGCGCGGTCGCCGACGCGGCGCTCCATGAAAACGTAATGGGCACGCTCCAGGTCTTCCTCGTGGACCAGGGAAGAGTAATGCTTGCCGATCAGTTCTTCGCGCGGAACGCCGAGCAGCTGCTGGACACGGTCATTGACGAAGGTGAACTGCCCTTCAGGGTTCAGGGTGTAGATGATGTCGGGCGAGCTGTCCACCAGATAGCGGTAAAGCTTTTCCGAGCAGGCCAGACGCCAGGAAATCTGGCGATTCTCGGCTTCCAGCTGGCGTTTCTGAAGCGCATTGTCGACCGTCTTGAGCAATTCTTCGTGCGGATAAGGCTTGCGCAGATAGCCGTAGGCCCCACGCCGGAGGGCGCCGATCGCGGCATCGATGTCGGTGTCGCCGCTCAGCACGATGACGCTCGCATCGATGCCTTTCGCATTGATGAAATCCATGATCTCGTGTCCGCTGAGGTCGGGCAGTCTCAGATCCAGCAGGATCAGGTCAAAGCGTTGTTTCATGAGCTGCGCGACTGCTTCGCTGCCGCAGGTGGCGGTCACGAGCTGATAGCCCGAATCCTTGAGCAGGTCATGCAGGCTGGAGAGCAGCCGCGGCTCGTCATCAACCAGCAGCAAACGCGGCACGGCTCCCTGGTCCATGCCTGGCATCAGGCCCAGGCTGTTCAAGGCCATGTGCATGGCAGTCGAATCGTAGGAAGTTATCAGCTTCATCATCACCTCAGACGTAATGCCCGTTGTTTGGCCCGGGGTTTGCTGCCGGCCCGGCGAGACCGGAGACGGGCAGCAGGATCTCGAACGCCGTCCCTTTCTTGTTGCTGTGGCAGGTAATCCTGCCCTGCATGTCCTGGACGAGGCCATGCACGATGCTCAAGCCCAGCCCCCTGTGGCCGTTGCCTTTGGTGCTGCGCACCTGCGTAAACAGATTTGCCATCATGTCTTTCGGGATGCCGGGCCCCGTATCCCTGATCCACAGACCGACATACAGCGCGCCATCCTGGTTGACGAAGCCGTTGTTCTGGATCTTGATCTCGCCGCCGTTCGGCATGGCCTCGACCGCGTTCTTGACCAGGTTCACCAGGATTTGCTTGACGAGATTCGGATCGCAGTCGAGCATGAACGGCTCGTCCGGCGTGCGGACTGCGATCTGCACGGATGGCGGCGCATATTCCATATCCCGGAACAGGCGTACCACGTCATGGATGACACGGTTGATTTCCGCGGCACTGCCCGGCGCCGGCGTCTGCAGCCGGGTCAATCCATTCATGATTTGTCCGACCCGGTCGATTTCCTCGATCAGGATGGATATGTCGGTGTTTACCGGTTCCTGCTTGATCAGCTTGCGGTCGAGCACGCTCAGATAATTCCGGATGATGGCGAGCGGATTGTTGACTTCATGAGCCACGCGCTGCGCCACGTTCCTGAATTCCCCGGCGGCGAATGCAGCCTGGCGCTCGGTTTCGGAGCGCTCGCTCAATAGCGCATCGAGGGCGGCTGCGGCTTGCAGGCCGAAGGCGTGAAGCAGCCGGTCCGACGCCCGCAGTGCCTCCAGCTGCCATGATTCCGCCACGCCCACGAAGACGCCGAGGCAGCGATCCTGTGCCACGAGCGGCAGGCACACCAGGCATTCACTGCCAAAAATGCGCAGCAACTGCTCTTCGTGTATGCCGAGCGTGCTTCCATCGTGGAGCATGAAGGTGACGCGCCGTTCCGTTGCCGCCTCGGCAAGCGGGCCGGCACTGATGAGCGGCACGCACAGCTCCGCCAGGCGCTGGTGCCGGCCGCTTCCCGGGAGAACGGAGAGAACATGCTTGCCGTGATCCAGCATGAGAACCGCGTCATCCCGGAAATCGAACAGGATGCGCGCTGAGCGCGAAACCATGTCGAGCAAGGATTTGCGATCACGCTGCTTCGCAAAACAGCGGCCTGTTTCGGAGAACAGGGCGAGGCTGCGCACATGCGCTGATAATTTTTCCCTGGCCGCATCCGGGCCCATGCCGGGCGGTCGGGAAGCCTTAGCCGGGGCCTTGCCGTCAGTGGTAGCGAGATCGATCCCGAGGCTGGCGGCTGCTCTGCCGACCTCCTCGCTCGCTTGCTCCTGCAGGCCTGCCAGTTCCTGCACGTCCATGCCAAGCAGAGCAGCGGCGCCATCCAGCCCCGAAGCAGCATGGCTCGCTCCATTGGCGAGCAGGCGTGCCGCGAACACGATGCGGATCAGGGGGTGGGCATGCTCCAGGCGGGCGGCGGGTCCCAGCCGGTACAGCACGCTGTCGGCGAGGAATGGATCACCGTTCCAGCGCCGGATCAGTGCCGCTCCGGCCTGCGAAATTCGCGCGTGAAGGTCCGCCGGGCCCTCGCTGCTTCCCGGGGAAACCTTCGGCATTCCTGCAGGCGTGACGCAAGAGAGCGCGAGGTGCCCGATCTCGTGCAGCAGCCCCGCAAGATAGGATTCCTCCCCGTGCCCATAGCCGATCCTCTCCGCCAGCATCCGCGCGGCATGCGCGGCAAGCAAGGAATCCTTCCAGAAGCGTAGCAGGCTGGCGGCATCTGCCGGCGGATGCAGGTCGAAGGCATGGCGCACCGACTCGGCAACGATCAGGGTTTTGACCAGGCCGGGATCGAGGACAGTGAGGGCATGGCGAAGGCTGGCGGGGAGGCCGGGGCGGTGAAATGCCGGGATGGCGCTGGCGGCTGCCAGGACCTTTGCCGTCATCGCGGGATCCATGGCGATCAGCTCAGCCAAGCCTGTCCGATCGATGGCATCTGCCTCGCAATGGCTGACCAGCCTGGCGAGCACTTGCGGCAGCGTCGGCAAGTGCGCGGCAGACAAGCGTTGGTAGATGTCGGCGTCGGACTGGTGCATGGCTCAAGCCGCTGCAGCACATGGATTGGAAAAGGAAATGGCTGGCGCCTTCGGCAAGGCTCAGCCAGCACTGACTGCCTTCACTTATTGCTGATCCACTGCAGAAATAGCCCCTCCCTGTAGATGCTACTTTCACAATTGCAATTTTAGCATCATAACATTGTATCCCCGGGGAAAGGAGAAGAAAGTTGATTGCGGAACCGCAATGGCCTTTATTACCACAGAGATATGCTTGTTCCAGCCCTTCTCTCTTCTCTCACCAGCACTCGGCACCATGGAACCCAAAACCAAACTCATGCTTTCCGGCTTTGCCGGCTTGGCCGGTACAGTCTGGATCGGCCTGATGGCCACCATTGCTTCAAGGCAGCAGCAGCTTGTGTTCAATCCGATCCGCGTCAAGGAAGTCGACCGTCCGCGCAGCAGCGGCCATCGGACCCGGCCGGTGGTCTTGCGCAGCACCGACGGCACCCGTCTTTCCGGGTGGCTGCTGTCGCCGGTCGGGCTCGGCCGGCACCCCGCCGTCATTTATTTCGGCGGCCGCTCGGAAGAGGTGTCCTGGGTAGCGCGCGATGCAGGCACTATGTTTCCCGGAATGACAGTGCTCGTGATGAATTACCGCGGCTACGGGGATTCCCACGGGGTGCCGGGAGAGCGCCAGATGATCGAAGACGGCCAGATGCTGTTCGACTGGCTGGCCGCGCACCAGCAAGTGGACGCTGCCCGGATCGCAGTGGTCGGCCGCAGCCTGGGTTCGGGCGTGGCAGTCCAGCTTGCGGCGCACCGGCCGGTGGCTGCGCTGGCGCTGATCACTCCCTACGATTCCATCCTCGCGATCGCCAAGCGCCACTTCAAGCCCTTGCCGGTATCGCTTTTGCTGAAACACCGCTTCGAGTCGGTCAAGTACGCGGAAAAGGTGGCGGCGCCGGTACTGGTGCTGCGCGCCCAGACCGATGATGTGGTGCCGCACCTGCATACCGACCAGCTGGTATCGAAGCTTGCCACGCTCGCGCAGGATGAAATCGTCCCCGATTCGGATCACTACAACATTCCGTATCTTCCGGAAACCCAGAAGCGGATCGCCGCTTTCCTGCGCAGCCGCTTCTTCCAGATGGCGGCAGCGCCGGTGCTCGCGGCTTCGGCCTGCGTGGCGCAAGCCTGAGCCGCCGGCCACGTGCGGCCAAGTCGGTGGCGTGCCTTCACGCCGGCTTGGCCACCATCAGGTAAAACACCACTACCAGGGAAAAGAAGGCGGGGATGCCCAGGATCACCCAGATCCGCAGATAGCGCCAGTAGACAGCGGGGAGAGGGACATCCTTCTCCGCCGCTTCGCGCGCGAGACGGCGCATCCGGATCTGCAGCCAGACCACCGGCAGCCAGCAGGCGCCGGCAAGGAAATACAGCGCGATCGACCAGACAATCCACTTGCTCGTCAGGGGAAAGCCGGCCAGATGGATCAGGTAAAACCCGGTCAGCGGCTGGATGATGATGGTGGTGGTCGTAAACAGCCAGTCGGCCAGCACCACATAGCGCACGACGACGGCAATCGCGCGCACGTCGCGGCTGAGGCTGGCAAACAGCATATAGAAGGCGGAGCCGATGCCGGTCCCGAACAGGAAGGTCGAGGACAGGATGTGCAGCCATTTCACGGTCAGGTAATCCATCAGCGCTTCTCCAGTTCGAGCAGGAGCCAGATTGCGGCAAGCATCGGCAGGTTCTTGAGCAAGGGACCGTAGGGGTGCAGCCAGAACTCGGGCAGCTTCCAGCTGATGATTGCCGTATAAAACAGGATCAGCGCCATCTGCGCCAGCCACAGCCAGCGCCGCCGGCGCAGCAGCAGGATGCCCAGGCCAAAGCCGAGGTCGAGCAGGGCCGCGCCGTACAGCATGACCGTTGCCAGTGCGCCGTGAATGCCGACGCGCGCCAGCAGCGCATAACTGTCGGCCACCGGATACAGGCCGAGCGATACGATCCCCGTCACGATCCAGACCAGGGCAATGCTGATACGCAGCATCGGCAGCAGCCAATTGAGCAGGGCCTGCGTCCGCACCGTCTGCGCTTGCGCCTTCGGAATGAATTCCGTTGCCGCGCGAGGTTCACGCCCGAGCAGCGTGCGCGTTGGCGCCGCATCCGCAGTGTTGCCGCGCCCGAGCATTTGCAGCGTGTCTGCATCGAGCAGGCTGCCGGGCAGTACCTTGCCTACTGCTGCGGCAAGCTGCATCAAAGGCATCGGCAACGGCAGGAAATGCGCCTGGCCCAGGCCCATCGCCTGGCGCAAGCTTGCAAGAAGCGCGCGCAGCGCCAAGGCTTGCGGGCCGACGACCGGGATGCGGATGCCGCGGCCGACCGGCCGGCCCAGCAGCGCGAGAATCGCTGCCACCACATCATCCACATGCACCGGCTGGATCTGCTGCAGTCCGCGCCCGGGCAGGCCAATCAGCGGCAGGCTTGCAAGCGTGGTGAACAGCTGCGCGCTGGTGCCGCCCGGTCCGTACACGATGGAAGGCTGGACGATGGCGGATGCGAGCGGCAGGCTGGCCAGGAAATCATCGGCTTCCTTCTTGCTGAGGTGGTAGCGGCTCTGTGCCTGCGCGTCCGCGCCCAGCGCGGAAATCTGGATCACCTGCTTTACCTGGGCGGCGGCACAGGCGGCAAACAGGGCGCGCGGCGCGCGGCTGTGAATCGCATCGAAGGTCTGGGAGCCGTGTTCGCGGATGATGCCGACTGCATTGATGACGACATCGATTCCGGCCAGGCGCGGCAGCCAGTCTTCCGCGCTGAAGTCGCGGGTGTAATCCGCCGCCACGCAACGGAAACGCTGGTCCGTCATCCTGGATGGATCGCGCACGGCGCATACCACCTTGTGCTGGGCCATGGCGAGGGCATCGGCGAGCCGGCGCCCGATGAATCCGCTCGCTCCTGTCAGCAACACCACCAATTTGCCTCCTTCGCGGGAACCTGCCCGGCCTTGATTCGTCACAACTATGATGATTGCAGAAGCGGCAAGTTCATTCCCAAGGGAGCGTGCATGAAAAGCTGGCGGCAAGCCTTGCGTGATGGCGCAGTGAGTGGCAGCGTGGCAAGCGTCCTGTCCACGGCAGCGCTTAGTGCTTACGGGGAACAGGAAGATGGAACGCCTTACGGGCCCACGAATGCCATCAGCCACTGGTTCTGGGGTAGGCGGGCGACGCAGCGCGACGGCCCGAGCATGCGCTATACCGCGCTCGGATATGCGATCCATCATGCTTCGTCCACCTTTTGGGCAGTAATCTATGAAAAATGGCTGGGCGAACATGCGGAACAAAAATCGCTTGTCCCCGCGTTCGCCGGCGGCACTGCCATTGCCGGACTCGCTTGCTTCGTCGATTACACCCTGACACCGCGGCGGCTGCGGCCGGGGTTCGAGCAAAGGCTGCCGCGTCGGTCGCTGTTTGTGGTTTATGCCGCGTTCGGGCTCGGGCTGGCGCTGCGCGGGATGGTGGCATCGGAGGAAAGCCGCATGGAATCACCGAGAAGACACTGCATTCCTGCCGGGAGGCCGTAATGAATGAAGAAACCTTCAACCTCAGCATTCGCAAATTCCTGAAGACGGTCGGAGTCCGTTCTCAGAGGGAAATCGAACAGGCCGTCGCGCAGGCGCTTGTGCGCGGCGAAATCACCGGCAATGAAAGCTTTCCAGCGACAGCGACCGTGGAAATCGCGGCACTGAAGCTCAAGTTCAGTATCGACGGGGAAATCCAGCTGGAATAGTCGCTTGCCCGCCCGCTGTCCATCATGCCCATCATGGCGCGCGTGGAAGGCGAACTGGGCCCGGAAATGAACATGGCGGGGAATTTCCCCGCCATGTTCCCGCGCAAGCGATGGACAGCTTCAGCCGGCGCTCAGTCGGCGTATACGCCTGCCTTCTTGATGATCGGCGCCCATTTGTCGACCTCGGCCTTGAGGTGGGACCGCAGGGCTTCCGGGGTGGCGCGGTCGGCCGGCACCGGCTCGGTACCCAGTTCCGCGAAGCGCTGCTTGACGGTCTGATCCTTCAACGCAACCTGCAAGGCATTGGCCAGCTTGTCGATGACCGGTTTCGGCGTGCCCTTGGGCGCGTACAGGCCGTGCCAGACCGCGACCTGGAAGTTCGGCAGGCCGGCTTCGCTCGTGGTCGGCACATTCGACAGGGAAGGAACGCGATTCGGGGTTGTGACGGCATAGACCTTGATCTTGCCGCTCTTGATCTGGCTGGTGGTGTTGGTCGTCTGGTCGCACATCGTGTCCACCTGGCCGCCCAGCAAGTCATTCATCGCCGGGCCGGTCCCCTTGTAGGGCACCGTGGTGAGTTCGGTTTCGATCGCGCTCATGAACAGCATGCCGCACAGGTGCGAGGCCGATCCGACGCCGGCATTGGCATAGGTGACCTTGTCCTTGTGGGTCTTGAGATAGGTGATCAGCTCCTTCATGTCCTTCGCCGGAAAATCCTTGCGCGCCACCAGCGTCATCGGCACGTCAGTCACCAGTCCGACCGGCTCGAAATCGGTAACCGGATTGAAGGTCAGCTTGCGGTACAGGGTAGGGGCGGTGGACTGGCCGATATGGTGCAGCAGCAGGGTATAGCCATCCGGTTCCGCTCTTGCCGCGCGCCCGGCGCCGATGGTGCCGCCTGCGCCCACGGCGTTTTCGACGATCACTTGCTGATTGAGGGTCTTGCCCATCGACTGCGCGATCAGGCGGGCGACGGTATCGGTTGGTCCGCCTGCCGAGAACGGCACGATCATGGTGATGGTCTTGGTCGGATAGGCAGACTGCGCATAGGCGGTCGTGCTTGCGGCCAGTGCGATCGCGGCCAGGGAGTACAAAAACTTCGGTTTCATGTGTCTCGCTCCTTTGTTCAGGTTTAAGCAGGATTTGAAGCAAATAACCCCTTGGAAAGCCGCCTGCGGTGCGGCTGATTCACCGCTTTTTATGGCAGGCACAGAAGGCTTCCCCTCGTGCAGCGTACCGAATATACCCCATACGCCGGGCGAGGGATACTTTCCCCGCGCAGCCAGCCTGTTTTTGCCGCAGGCAAGGCCAGGCTGGTGAGCCCGCCCGCAGGCCGCGGCGGCGAGCTGCCCGGCCCTCTTCCATTGCCAGTTGTGATTAAATGGCGGCTCCCAGGCTACCCGCGGGTGGCGGACGTATGCGGCGCATTGCCCTGGGACGCCATCGAACAGCCGCCGGATTCGCCATCCCATCCAGTCCAGACCAGTCATGAACAAGCAGATTCTCTCCGGTATCCGGGTCCTCGAACTCGGTCAACTCATCGCCGGCCCCTTCGCCTCGAAAACATTGGCAGACTTCGGGGCCGAAATCATCAAGGTCGAAACCCCGGGCGACGGCGACCCGCTGCGCAAATGGCGCCAGCTGCACAAGGGCACCTCGGTCTGGTGGCAGGCGCAGTCGCGCAACAAGCAATCCGTCTGCATCGACCTGCGCCAGCAAGAAGGGCAGCAGCTGGTGCGGCGGCTGGCCGAAACCGCCGATGTGATAATCGAGAATTTCCGGCCCGGCACGCTCGAAAAATGGGGCCTGGGCTGGGAGCAGCTGCATGCGGCGAACCCGCGCCTGATCATGCTGCGCGTCTCCGGGTACGGCCAGGATGGCCCGAGGCGCGACGAGCCCGGCTTTGCCGCCATCGGTGAAGCCATGGCCGGCCTGCGCTACATCACGGGCGAGCCGGGCCGGGTGCCGGTGCGCGCGGGCGTCTCCCTCGGCGACACCATCGCGGGGCTGCACGGGGCGCTGGGCGTGCTGCTGGCGCTTTACCAGCGCGACGCGCGCGGCGGCACCGGGCAGATGATCGACGTGGCGCTGTATGAATCGGTATTCAACCTGACAGAAAGCCTGCTGCCGGAATATTCCGCATTCGGCACGATCCGCAAACCGGCGGGTGGCGCGCTGCCGGGCATCGCGCCTTCGAATGCCTACCGCTGCGGCGATGGCGAATACATCCTGATCGCCGGCAATGGCGACTCCATCTTCAAGCGCCTGATGCAGCTCATCGGCCGCGCCGACCTTGCGGAAGATCCGACGCTGGCGCAGAACGACGGCCGTGCACGGCGGGCCGAGGAACTCGACGCCGCCATCGGCGCCTGGAGCGGCGCGCTCGACAGCGGCACGGCGCTGGAGCAGCTGAGGAAAGCGGCCGTTCCTTCCGGCCGCATCTATTCCGCCAAGGACATCGCCGAAGACGAGCATTACCGCGCGCGCGGCGTGATCGAAAAAGTGCGCAGCGCCGACGGACTGGAAGTGGACGTCCCGGGCATCATGCCCAAGCTGTCGGAAAATCCGGGCGCGATCCGCTTCCGTGCCCCGGTGCTCGGCGAACACACCGAGCAGGTGCTGAAGGATGCCGGCCTCACGGCAGACCAGATCGCTGCATTGAAAGCAAAGGGCATCATTGCCTGAACCGCTGCATGACAACAACCAAGGGAGGATACATGTTGAAGAAGACCGCGCTTGTCCTGTCGGCCTGGGTGCTTGGCATCGCAGCTGCTTTCGCCGCCGAGGGCGACGTGCAGGAACAGATCGTGCAGGAGGTGGGACCGCCCGCCATCCATATCGACTCGACGCAGCTCGGACTGGACGATGGCAAGACCATCCGCCAGGTGTCGCTGGTCAAGCTGTCGGAGAAGGATTACAAGATAACCGACCTCGGCAAAACCAGCGATCCTGGCTATTCGCAATTCCTGTATTGCGCCTTGCGGAAAGTCGCGCTCGAGCGCGGCTTCGATTACTGGCTGCTGCTGCCGGGGCGCTCGCCGAATGTCGCCTACGTCGGCTATCTGGCCGCCGCCACCGATGCGAAGCATGTCACCGCCATGTCACGCAATTCGCTTGCGATCCACTCGGCCCACCAGCCAGCCAGCAAGGTCGAGGCATGCAGGCGGGCCGAACCGCCACAGGCGCACTGAAGGGTCGGAGCAAGCCCGCGCAAGGGCTTGCGGACTGCTGATCGCTCGACCCCGATGCTCCCCTGCCCGGGGCGGTAATGAAGCCGCGGAGGCCGATCACTCGGCGAACAGGTCGGGGCCGAAGACTTCGTAGTGGATTTTCGCTTCCCTGATTCCCTTGCCGAGCAAGGCATCATGCTGCATGCGCATGAAGGGAAGCGGGCCGCAGATGTAGTAATCGGCATCGGGAATCAGTATCTGGTTTGCGATGCGGTCGATATCCACCAGGCCCGGGTAGTCGTAGTCCTTGCCTTCCTGATCACCAGGCAAGGGCTCACTGTAGAAAATGATCGTCTTGAAATGCGGATGCTGCTGCGCCGCCTGGCGCAGGCGGTCTTTCATGGCATGGACTGCGCTGTTGCGCGCGCCATGGACGAATACCACGTCCCGCCCCGGCGACTGCAGTATGCGCTTCAGCATGCTGATCATCGGCGTGAGTCCGACACCGCCGCTGATGAGCACCACCGGCGTGCGTGCATTGACGTCGACGTAGAACGTGCCGTGCGGCGCTGCGACCTTGATGGTATCGCCCGGCTGGACCTGGTCATGCAGAAGAGTCGATACATAGCCCGCCTGTGCCGGATCGGTCCCGCCCTCGCGCTTGACCGAGATCCGGTAGGTGCGGCCGTTCGGCGCATCCGACAGGCTGTACTGGCGGATCTGCTGCAGGCCCAGACGCGGCACTTGCACGGCGACGCTGATGTATTGGCCCGGTTCGAAATCCATCACCGGCTTGCCATCCGCCGGTTCAAGCACGAAAGAGGTGATGACATCGCTCTCGGGCTGCTTGGCGCGCACCACAAAATCACGCCAGCTCACCCATCCGCCCGGCCTGTCGCTGGCGTCCTCCCGTAATTCGCTTTCCATTCCCATCAGGATGTCGGCCAGGTTGCCATAGGCCTGTGCCCAGGCCGAAATGATGTCGTCGGTCGCGGCATCTCCCAGCACTGCCTTGATTGCCGCCAGCAGATGTTCGCCGACGATCGGATACTGGTCCGGCCGCACATCGAGGCTGACATGCTTGTTCGCGATGTTTTTCAGCACGGCTTCGAGCGATTGCGGATCCTCGATGTTGGCGGCATAGGCATATACCGCGCGGGCCAGTGCCTGCTGCTGTTCGCCGCGCTCCTGGTGGCGCATGTTGAAGACATTCTTCAACTCCGGATGGGTACTCAGCAGGTTGCGATAAAAATGCTTGATGATGTCGTAGCCGTGCTGGGCAAGGACGGGCGCGGTCGCTTTGACCGTGTCCTTGGTTTTCTGGGTGAGCATTGGATTTCCTTCTTTCAATCCGGCAGGATTGATTGCCGGATCAGGAACGCGAAACAGGTTTTGACGCTAAGGACAGGCGCAGGTTCGACCCGTGGCGGACTCCGTGACGATCATTGTCAGCCTTCATGCCTGAAAGCTTCGGCCGAATGCTGCTCGCGCGGCTTTTCCAGTGCCTTTCGCACCTTGTCCGCGAGTTCCGCCAGCCTGAACGGCTTGGCCAGGATATTGAACTGGGAACCCTGCTGGCCCCGGCTCTGCAATTCTTCCATGTATCCGGTGGCAAGCAGTACCGGAATAGCCGGTTGTCGCGTCCGTACATGTTCGGCCAGCTGCAATCCATTCATCCCGCCAGGCATGATGACATCGGTAAACAGCAGGTCGATATCGCCGTAACGGTCCAGCATGCGCAAGGCATCCTCGCCGCTCTGCGCGGTGATGACGCGATAGCCTTGCGACTGCAGAAAGCCTTCCGTCAGTTCGCGCACATCCTGGCTGTCGTCGACGACGAGAATGGTCTTGCGGCCCAGGATGGCTTCCGCACTCCAGTTCAGGGCAGGGGTGGCTTCGGGCAAACCGGCAGAGGGTGCGGGATGTGCTTGCTGCACCGAGGGTTCGGCCACCGGGAAAATCATCCGGATCGTGGTTCCCTTGCCCGGCGCGCTGTCGATTTCAAGGTGACCGTGCGATTGGCTGACAAAGCCGTGGACCATCGCCAGCCCCAAGCCCGTCCCCGGTCCCTTGGTGGTAAAGAAGGGTTCGGTGGCCCGCCGCAATACCTCGGGCGTCATGCCTTCCCCTTCGTCGATGACGCACATGACGACATAGATGCCGGGCGGCAGATGATGCGATTCGACGCGGTCCTTGTCGCTGAGAATCGATGTCCCAACTGTCACCTTGCCGCCATGCGGCATGGCGTCGCGCGCATTGATCAGCACATTCAGCAGAGCCATCTCAAGATGGATAGGATCGAGAATGCACGAGGGCACGCCCGGCTTCAGGTCCAGGTGCAAATCCACCTTGTCGCCCAGCGTGCGTACCAGCATCTCGCTGAATTCGACGATCAGCGTATTCAGGTTGACGCGTTTCGGCTCCAGCCGCTGTTTGCGGGCGAAGGTCAGCAATTGCTGGGTAAGCTTTGATGCCCTGCTGGTCGCCTGCTGCGCCCGGGCGATGACATTCGCGATCTGTTCATTTTTCCCCAGCATGCCGAGGGCCAGTTCATGGTTGCCGGCGATCACCTGCAGCAGGTTGTTGAAGTCGTGCGCCACGCCTGCCGTCAGCTGGCCGATCGCTTCCATTTTCTGCGCCTGCAGATAGGCCTGTTCCGACACGCGCCGGCTGGTGATGTCCAGTTGCGACGAAAAGTAGTACAGGAGCTGGCCGTCCTTGTCGAACACCGGGCCGATGAACAGCGCATTCCAGAAGGGCTTGCCGCTCGCCTTGTAGTTCAGGATGTCGACTGCGACGGCACGCTGTTCCTGTAGTGCATGGCGGACTTCATCCACGGTTTGGCGATCGGTGTCTTTCCCTTGCAGAAAGCGGCAATTGCGACCAAGAACCTGTTCTTCCGCATACTCCGTCAGATCGAGGAAAGCGCGATTGACAAACACGATCGGATTGTCCGGCTGATTCGGATCGGTCACTGCCATCGGCATGCGCGTCATCTGCACTGCCGCGAAAAACACATTGTCCCGTTCATCCAGTCCGGGCTCGGAAATATAGCTGGACTGCCAGTGCCGGACTCCGGGATTGCCAAGGGGCGAATAGCTGCTGCCTTCCAGCTCGCCGGCCGCCGGTGCGCCAGCGCTTTGTCCGCCGCCTTGTTCATCCAGAGGTTTTTGTTCGTTTTCCTGCTTGTTGCTGCCAATTGTCATGAGGTTCGTCCAGCCTTGGTGTGGGGCGGCGTGGGCGGCAAGCAATACAGGCGGCTCGCCAGCCAGTTCTCGACCGTGGGCGAGTTCTACACCAGCCCCAGTATTCGTCCCAGCTCGGCGATATACGGACTGTCCCTCAATACTTCTCCCTCCACAGTTGCGGTCACATCCTGCAGCGTGTTGTGTACGCCGTGCAGCCTTTGCCGCACTCTCGGGTCCTGTTCATCGGGGCCCTCCAGCATCTGCTTGAGCGTATTGATTTCCCTCCTCAGATCGTCAGCCTGGGGAATATCCGTGTGCGCCAGTTCTTGCTCCAGGTCATGAACGAGGCGATGTATGCGCTCGAGATTGAATTCGCGATTTTCTGGAGCCGCCTGCCTGGAGGCATCTGAGTTGTAAGCCGGATCATGGCCGCTGGTATTCATTGTGCACGCCTGTGGAAACTGGGAAACACCGACAATTCGATTGCATTCCCGAACAAATGTTCCAGTCCGCGCACAGGCAGGGAAAGTTCGTCGCCGGAAGCACGCCCGCATCGTGCTGTCAGGCAGGTCCAGGTGCCTGGATGTGAGCGAGAATCGGCTATTGTGGCGCAGTTGCCGACATGCCGGCCTGTTCTGTCGTACCGCCGAGTTTTTGGACAAACGCGGCAAAGAAATCATCAGCCATTTTCCTTGCCGCGCCGTCAACCAGCCGGGAACCGATTTGCGCGAGCTTGCCGCCAATCTGCGCGCGTGCGGTATAAGCCAGACGGGTGCCTTCACCTTCGGGGGATAGGGTTACATCCGACTTGCCCTTGGCAAAGCCGGCGACGCCGCCCTGGCCTTCAAAACCGAGCGCATACGCATTCGGCGGGTTCAGGTCGCACAGGTCCATCTTGCCGGTAAACCGGGCGCGCACCGGACCGATCTTCACCGCCATCAGAAGCTTGTAGGAATGTTCACCGTCCGCTTCAAACTGTTCGCAGCCCGTGATGCAGGCTTTGAGCAATTCCGGATCGTTGAGGGCAGCCCATACCCGCTCCTGGGGCGCGGGGATGAAATGCGAACCCGACATGTCCATGTCATTCTCCTGATGATTGGGGTGGTGATAATAATCGTCTGTCATTCGCGCGCCGCGCGTCCCATTCCCGCAGCGCCTCGCCCAGCTGGCTCAGGCTGGCAAGGTTGTGCACCGGTAGGAACAGATCGACATGCGGCAGCATGGCGCGGATTCCTGCCGGCTTCGCCTCGAACCGGGCATAGCGCAAGAGCGGATTGAGCCAGATCAGCCGGCGGCTGGCGAGCTTCAGCTGCTCCATTTCCTTTCCCAGCCCTGCGGCGGCATCGCTGTCGAGCCCGTCGCTGATCAGCAGCACCACGGCGCCCTGGCCCATCAGCCGGCGCGCCCAGCGCTGGTTGAACGCATGCAGGCAGGCGCCGATGCGGGTGCCGCCGGACCAGTCCGCCACCTGGCGCGATACTGCATCGAGCGCCAGGTCCACGTCGCGGTCGCGCAAGGCGCGGGTGATGTTGGAGAGCCGGGTGCCGAACAGGAAGGTGTGCACGCGGTCGCGGTCATTGGTGATCGCATGGGCAAAGTGCAGCAGCATGCGGGTGTAGCTGTCCATCGAGCCCGAGATGTCGCACAGGATCACCAGGGCCGGAGGACGCCGGCGCGGCGCCTTGCGGCGCAGTTCGACGATGCCGCCGGCTTCCCGCATCATCTGCTTCATGGTGTTGCGCAAGTCGACCTGTCCGCCGTGCGCGCGCGGCAGCGAGCGGCGGCTCGGCAGCTCGGGCAGCGGCAGGCGCATGCGGGCGATCATGCGCCGGGCGTCCGCCAGTTCCTGCGGCGTCATTGTGGCGAAGTCCTTTTTCTGCAGCAATTCGCGCGAGGACACGGTGAGCGTCGCATCGATGCTGAGGTCGGGCGGCAGATCCTCGCGCGGACGTGGCGCGGGCGCGTTCGGCAGCAGGGCATGGGCGACGCGCTGGGCGAGCGCAGCCTCGCTGCGGGCAGGCCGGCGCACCCCGCGCAGCAGGCGCAGCAACTCTTCCAGCTGGGTGTCGATGTGATACGGCTCGCGCCAGAACAGCCGGAAGGCCTGGTCGAACACGGCCTGGTGTTCATGCCGGTTGACCAGCACGGCAGAGAGTGCGAAATAGAAATCGTCGCGCCTTTCCACGCCCACCGCCTGCAGGGCTTGCAGCGCATCCACCACTTTCGCCGGGCCGATCGGCAGGCCGGCACGCCGCAGCACGCGGGCGAAATGCATGACATTTTCCGCCAGCTTCATGGTGTCGGGACTTGTGGCGGCGCTCATGATTGGAAGCCGGAAGCATCGCTGCGCGCCTGCTCCACCAGTTGCGCGACCGTCGCGCTGTCGAACTTGCCGATGTCGTCCTGATATTTCAGCACGATGCCGAGCGTGGCGCCGACTGCTTCCGGGTCGAGGCTGACCCGGTCGAGCGCGGCCAGCGCCGCCGCCCAGTCGATCGACTCGGCCACCCCCGGCGCCTTGTACAGTTCCATCTGCCGCAGCTTGGCAATGAAGGCGACGACTTCGCGGCTCAAGGTCTCCGCGGCTTGGGGCGCCTTGCGCCGGATGATCTCGAACTCGCGCGCCTTGTCCGGGTAATCGACCCAGTGGTAGAAGCAGCGGCGCTTGACCGCATCATGGATTTCCCGCGTGCGATTGGACGTGATGACGACCAGTGGCGGCTCTTCCGCCTTGATGGTGCCGATTTCCGGAATGCTCACCTGGTATTCCGCGAGCACTTCCAGCAGGTAGGCTTCGAAGGGTTCATCGGTGCGATCGAGCTCGTCGATCAGCAGGACCGGCGGCCCGTTCTCCGAAGCTTCCAGTGCCTGCAGCAGGGGCCGCCGGACCAGGAAGCGCTCGCTGAAGATGTCGTTTGCCAGCACATCTTTCGATGCCTGCCCCGCCGCTTCCGCCAGCCGGATCTCGATCATCTGGCGCGGGTAATTCCATTCGTACACCGCGCTCGCGATATCCAGTCCTTCATAGCATTGCAGGCGCACCAATCTGCGCTTCAGGCCGCTCGCCAGCACCTTGGCGATTTCGGTCTTGCCCACGCCAGCCTCGCCTTCGAGGAACAGCGGCCGGCCCATGGTCATCGCGAGGTAAAGCGTGGTAGCCAGATGCCGCTCGCCGACATAGTCTTGCGCCGACAGGAGTTGCATGACTTCATCGACGGAAGAGGGGAGCGGAGTGACAGGCATGGGGTTGGGCTGGATAGGTATGGATACGAGGTGCTCTCGGTATCGCCTGTGGGAATTGAAGAAGGTCATTCTCTCCTTCCCCTTGCAGGGGAAGGAGGTCCACGCTCTACTCCAGCGCCCTCGCCACCGCACGACCAGCCAGCACGGGAATCAGATGGGCGCGATATTCCGCGCTGGCGTGGAGGTCGGAGTTCAGTCCACCGGGAGCAATCCTGACCGACTTTGCCGCTTCCGGCGAAAAGTCCGCGGACAGCGCCTGTTCCAGTTCGGTAGCGCGGAAAGCGCAGCCGGCGCAGCCCGTTACCGCCACCCGTACCGCACCGGCCGTGTCCTGACTGACGAACACGCCGACCAGGGCAAACCGGGAGGCCGGATTGATGAATTTCATGTAAGCCGCCCTGCGCGGAATCGGGAAGCTGACGGCGGAGATGATTTCATCATGCGTCAGCGCGGTTTCATACATGCCCAGGAAGAAATCGTCGGCCGCGATCTCCCGGCTGCTGGTCCGGATCGTGGCGCCCAGTGCCAGCACTGCGGCGGGGTAGCAGGCCGCCGGATCATTGTTGGCGAGCGAGCCGCCAATGGTGCCCATGTTGCGCACCTGACGGTCGCCGATGTCGCCCGCGAGGTAAGCCAGGGCAGGAATCGCCTGCCGCACTTCCTCGGACGCGGCCACTTCGGCATGCCGGGTCATGGCACCGATTAGGATCGCATCGCCTTCGCGGCGGATGCCGCGCAGCTCCGGAATGCCGCCGAGATCGACTAGGCTGCCGGGCGAAGCGAGGCGCAGCTTCATTGCAGCCACCAGGCTCTGGCCGCCGGCGAGCGGTTGCGCATCCGGATCGGCGAGCAGGGCGGCGACTTCGCTCAGACTCTTCGGCTGGTGCAGTTGGAATGCATACATGCTGATCTCCTCCTCATGCAGCTTGTTGTGCGGCTGGCCGCGCGGACTGGATGGCGCGCCAGACCCGTTCCGGCGTCGCCGGCATGTCGATATCGGTCACGCCAAGCGGCGCGAGCGCATCGATGACGGCATTGATGACTGCGGGCGGCGAGCCGATCGCGCCGGCCTCCCCGCAACCCTTGGCGCCGAGCGGATTGTGGGTGCAGGGCGTGACGCGATTGCCGACCTTGAAGCTCGGCAGGTCGCCGGCGCGCGGCATGGCGTAATCCATGTAGCTGCCGGACAGCAGCTGCCCGCTTTCCGGGTCGTACACGCAGTTTTCCACCAGCGCCTGGCCGATGCCTTGCGCGAGCCCGCCATGCACCTGGCCTTCGACGATCATGGGATTGACGATCTTGCCGAAGTCGTCCACCGCCGTCATGCCGACGATCTGGACTGCGCCGGTCTCGGGGTCGACTTCCACTTCGCAGATATGCGCGCCGCCCGGATAAGTGAAATTGGTCGGGTCGTAGAAGGCGGTCTCGTTCAGCCCGGGCTCCAGCTTGTCGAGCGGATAGTTGTGCGGCACATAGGCGGAGAACGCCACCTGCGCGAACGGCACGCTGCGGTCGGTGCCGGCGACGGTGAACTGGCCATCCTTGAACTCGATGTCGCTGTCCGCCGCTTCCAGCAGGTGCGCCGCGATCTTCTTGCCCTTGGCCTCGATCTTGTCCAGCGCCTTCATGATGGCCGAGCCGCCGACCGCCAGCGAGCGTGAACCATAGGTGCCCATGCCGAAGGGAACGCGGCCGGTATCGCCGTGCACGATGTCGACCTGCTCGAAGGGCACGCCGAGGCGCGTGGCGACGATTTGCGCGAATGTGGTTTCATGCCCCTGGCCGTGGCTGTGCGAGCCGGTGAACACCGTCACGCTGCCGGTCGGATGCACCCGGATCTCGCCCACCTCGTACAGGCCGGCACGCGCGCCGAGCGCGCCCGCGATGTTGGACGGCGCCAGCCCGCAGGCTTCGATATAGGTGGAATAGCCGAGGCCGCGCAGCTTGCCGCGCCGTTCCGCTTCCGCGCGCCGGGCCGGGAAGCCGGCCACATCGGCCAGTTCCATTGCGCCGTCGAGGCAGGCATGGAAGTCGCCGGTATCGTATTGGAGCGCCACCGGGGTCTGGTACGGGAATTCGGTAATGAAGTTGCGGCGGCGGATGTCCGCCTGGTCGATGTTCATCTCGCGCGCCGCGGCCGATACCAGCCGCTCGACCACATAGGCTGCCTCCGGGCGCCCCGCGCCGCGATAGGCATCGACCGGCGTGGTATTGGTGAACACCCCATCCACTTCGCAGTAAATCGCCGGTGTGGTGTACTGGCCTGCCAGCAGCGTGGCGTAGAGGATGGTCGGGATCGATGGCGCGAAGGTCGAGAGATAGGCGCCGAGGTTGGCCACGGTATGCACCCGCATCGCCAGGAACTTGCCGTCCTGGTCGAGCGCCAGTTCGGCTTGCGTTGCGTGGTCGCGCCCGTGCGCATCGGCGAGGAAGGCTTCGGAGCGGTCGGCCGTCCACTTGACCGGGCGGTTGACTTTCTTCGAAGCCCAGGTCACGACCACTTCTTCTCCGTACAGGAAAATTTTCGAGCCGAAGCCGCCGCCGACGTCCGGCGCAATCACGCGCACCTTGTGTTCCGGCAGGCCGAGCACGAAGGCGGTCAGCAGCAGGCGCTCCACATGCGGGTTCTGGTTCGCCACGTACAGGGTATAGCTGTCGTCGGCGCGGTTGTAATGGCCGAGCGCGGCGCGCGGCTCGATCGCATTCGGCACCAGCCGGTTGTTGTGGATGTCGAGCTTTGTCACATGATGGGCTCGGCGGAATGCTTCATCCACAGCCGCCTTGTCGCCAATCGACCAGGTGTAGCACTTGTTGTCGGGTGCGAGCTCATGCAGTGCCGGCGCGCCCGGCTGCAGCGCTGCACGTCCATCGACCACCGCCGGCAGCACTTCATAATCCACGTCGATCAGCTCGGCTGCGTCCCGGGCCTGCAGGTAGCTGTCGGCAATCACCACTGCCACCGGGTCGCCCACATAGCGCACCTTGCCCTGCGCCAGCGCCGGATGCGGCGGCTCCTTCATCGGCTGGCCGTTGACGTCGGTGATCAGCCAGCCGCAGGGCAGGCCGCCGACCTTGTCGGCCGCCAGGTCTTCGCCGGTCAGCACGGCCACCACGCCCGGCGCCTGCAACGCCTGCTCCTTGTCGATGCTTCTGATCGCCGCATGGGCATGCGGCGAGCGCAGGAAACAGGCATAGGTCTGGCCGACCATCTGCACATCGTCGGTATATTTGCCGCTGCCGGTAGTGAAGCGGTAATCTTCCTTGCGGCGCACGGAAGCACCGATGCCGGTGCCGGCGTCAACAACGGGTGCATTCATGTCAGGCTCCTCTCATGCCGGCGGCGCCTGCCTGCACCGCTTTCACGATGTTGTGGTAACCGGTGCAGCGGCACATGTTGCCGTCGAGCTGATCGCGGATCACCGCCTCGTCCGGTGCCGCATAGTGCTGCGCCACATCGATGGCATTCATCACCATGCCCGGCGTGCAAAAGCCGCATTGCAGGCCGTGGCATTCCTTGAACGCCGCCTGCATCGGATGCAGTTCGCCATTCGGGCCGCTGATGCCTTCGATGGTGGTGATTTGCGCCCCCTGGAATTGCGCGGCCAGGGCGGAGCAGGATTTCACGGCATTGCCGTTGACGATCACGGTGCACGCGCCGCACTGGCTGGTGTCGCAGCCGACATGCGTGCCGGTCAGTTGCAGGTTGTCGCGGATGAACTGCACGAGCAGGGTACGCGGATCCACATCCGCGCGCACTGGCCTGCCGTTGACGGTCAGGGATAGGTTGACGGCCATTTCTGTCTCCTCTTGTGGGCTTGCTGCGTATTAATCCGAATGGGGCTTCGGCGCGGGATGTGATCGCGATAATTAAATGAGTTCTAAGGGCAACCGTACCGCCATACGTAGAAAACTGTTTGTGCAAACTCAAATGCCGTTATCGGCAAGAACGCTACTGTCAGTTGCACCGGTTCGTGGCGCGGCAACACGATTGAAGCCGTGAAGAAACATCTGTGAGCTGCACGCGCAATCGCGGCGCGCCTGCCGGGTACCTGACCAGGAAGAGGCAAACATGGACACGATCGACCTCGAAGTGCTGAAGACATGCGCGAACTGGCTGGATGACGGACGCAAATGCGAACTGGTCACCGTGATCAAGACCTGGGGTTCCAGCCCGCGGCCGGAAGGCGCGATGCTCGCGATCGGCGAAGACGGGCAGGTGGTCGGTTCGGTGTCCGGCGGCTGCATCGAGGATGACCTGGTCGCCCGCGTGCGCAGCGAAGGCATCACGCGCGCCAGCCCGGAAATCGTGACCTACGGGATCACCGCGGATGAAGCGCACCGCTTCGGCCTGCCCTGCGGCGGAACCATCCAGCTCGCGATTGAGCCTTTGTCGGAACGCAGCCGCATCGCGGAGCTGCTGCAGCGGCTGGCCCGGCGCGAACTGGTGGCGCGCCGGCTCGACCTGTTTTCGGGAGAAGTGAGCCTGGGGCCCGCAAACTGCGGCATGAGCCTGCAGGTATCGGCCTCGGCATTGACCACGATACACGGGCCGCGCTGGCGGCTCCTGATCATCGGCGCCGGGCAATTGTCGCGTTTCCTCGCCCAGATCGCGCTGGGCATGGATTACCACGTCACCGTCTGTGATCCGCGCGAGGAATATCGCCAGGGCTGGCAGGTGGAGGGCGCCGACCTGGTGCATGCCATGCCGGACGACCTCGTGCTGGAAATGCGTCTCGACAGGCGCAGCGCGGTGGTGGCGCTCACGCACGACCCCAAGCTGGACGACCTCGCGCTGATGGAAGCCCTGAAGTCCGAGGCCTTCTACGTCGGCGCCATCGGCTCGCGCGCCAACAATGCCAAGCGGCGCGAACGCCTGAAGGAATTCGACCTGACCGAAGAACAGATCGCGCGCCTGCACGGCCCGATCGGCTTGTACATCGGCAGCAAGACGCCGGCGGAAATCGCCATCTCCATCCTGGCCGAACTGACCGCCGTGAAGAACGGCGTTGTCTTGCCTGAGGCGGTGCGGGTGCAGGCGGCCAAGGATGCGGCGCAGGCGACGCCAACGGCGGCGGTGTGCGGAGTGGATCAGAACACGGCGTAGATTCGACGCATTTTCTCCCGGGATTAAGCATCGCGTTTCATTCTTCCTAAGCCATCACACAAAATGATCGCAGTTCTCTTTTTGTCCTCTTTTCGGCCATCCACTGAGCGCTAACTTGCTCGGCATCCCAACTCTCGGATTCCAGTGTCAATCAGTAGAGGCAGGCAAGCACCTGTAATTCATGAACCGCGGGCCTGGTTCGGCATACCTTTGATAAGCTCGCCTGCCGCTACGATGCCAATGGCAACCAGACCGGCTGGGACCATGACAGGAATGGCACCCGCCGCACCATCATCTGGGATGATGAAAACCGCATCCAGTCACTCTTCGACAATGGCCATGAAAAGAGCTATGTCTACGACGACCAGGGTGAGCGGGTGATCAAGCGCGGGCCGCAAGGCGAGACCGTGTACGTGAACCAGTGGTTCACGGTCAGGAACCGCGAAGTGGCATCCAAGCACGTGTTCATTGGCACGACAAGAATAGCCACGGCCCTGGTGCCGGGGGTGAAAGCGCTCAATGGCGGCACGGAGCCCAGTGGCACGGGCAACAACGGCACCAGCAGCCGCTTGCCGGCGCCGGCCCAGCGCGCCTCGGGCATCCTGAATGCCATGGGCATCCAGCAGCGCAGTGCGGTGGCGGCGCAGCGCGCGCGCAACCTGGAAAAGAACCCGCACTATGCCAACCCGGCACCGGCGACCCCGGGCGCCGGCACGGCCACCAACCAGGACAACTTCCTGTACTTCTACCATCCCGACCATCTCGGTTCATCGAGCTATGTGACCGATGTGAGCGGGCGGCCGTATGAACACCTGGAATACTTCCCGTTTGGCGAAACCTGGGTGCAGGAAAGCAGCAATACCCAGCGCACGCCGTACCTGTTTACCGGCAAGGAACTGGATGAAGAGACGGGGCTGTATTACTTCGGGGCGCGGTATTACGACCCAAGGACCAGCGTGTGGCAGAGCCCGGATCCGATATTGGCTGCATATTTAGACGGAAAGAGAAATGGAGGAACATTTAAGTCCACTCGATTAGCACTGTACACATACACGAGTCACAATCCGTTGAAATTCATTGATCCAGATGGAAATGCTGAACTATCAGTTGGTAAAGATTTAGGCCCCGGGGACTGGCATCCATATCATCGGATTTTCAACATGGATACATGGAAATCCGCAAACGCTTATAACTTACAACAAGCAAACGGTGCAAAGGAATACTCTACTATTGGGCAACGCCAAGATTTTTACGCATGGTTCCAAAGCGCTACGGATCAAAAGGGATTTGAGACGAAGTGGCCTGGTGCGGCGTCTAATGTTGCTCGCGGCGTTGATGTAATGGCACAAACAATAGGTGACTTTAGCTCTAACATTCGTAATTTTGCTAATGACGGAAACCGATCTATCTTTGAAGATGCTCTCCCAAAGCTCAGAGCTCTATATAACGGACCAACCTTAAAAGGTGACGATGCATTTAAGTGGGACGCGAAAACCCTTTCGCAAGAGCAGCATTTGGTACAACCTCTTTATGAGGCAGCTAAAAAAGGAGGGTTCTTCGGCTTTATTGAATCTTCAGCAAAACAGTCCAGCCCTATCTACAGCGTTCCAGGTTCTTTAATGGGACTCCCTCCTTTCAAGGGGGACATTAGTAAGCCAGCAGATAGGTGGAACTATGGAATGAGAAACATGGGGTACGACGTTAAACCATCAGATATGCCAGCTCCTTAAGCCGTTCCTTTAATGTAGTACGACTGAACATGGAAGTAATGAATATGAATATAAGGAACTTTTATATTGTTGCTATCGTGTTTTTCTATATAAGTATTCCGGTAGCTTTTTCTATCGATAAAGTCATCTTTTTCGTGAAGGGACACGATAAAGAACTAATATTTGAAAAAAAGAATACGTATAACGACCCTAATAAAGTTAAGCAGTATTACGACGCCTATAAAAAGGCGTCAGGATTAATCGTTCTGTCTTCTAGATTAATTCTGCTGCTCTGGATCGCCATATTAATTTTTTCATTCGTGATGATAAAGAAAGGGGTTAGTGTTCCATTTAAGTTAGAAATAATTACTTCTTCCGTTTCCTCTATCTTGGTACTGATTACTGTTGTACCAATCCTGATCTTTGGTAAGGGATGGCCACCCAGGTTTTTTTAAAGTTGTCTGTCCCGTCCAAAGGCTAATAGGGGACAAACCACGATTAACATTTATTCGGAATATCAGGGCCAGGTCTTACCTTTCGTCCAAGGCAAACATATAGGATCAAACGCGGCATAGTTTCATCGCCTGCCATCCGCTCCGTTCTTTAACAATTTGATTGGCTTCGGCCAAGCTGGCGTCTTCAATGAAGCGGTCGACTACATCGTCGCCTCCAAGACCCAGGGCAACAGCCCCAACAGCCCGGAAGTCTGGACCACCGATTACCTGTTCGACACCTTTGGCCGCTTGCAGCGCCTGGTCTACCCGGATGGGGAAGTCTTGAGCTTTGCGTATGACGCCGGCGGCAACGTGCAGTTTGCCCAGGGCCAGAAACAGGGCCAGCTGTTCACGTACCTGACGCGCCTGGAATACGACAAGTTCGAGCAGCGCGCGTACATGGCGTATGGCAACGGCATCCGCACCCAGTACACCTACCACCCGCAAAACCGCCGGTTGAACAGCCTGGAAGCCAGCGGGCAGGGCCGCACGCTGCAAAACCTGGCCTACCGCTACGACAATGTCGGCAATATCCTCGGGCTGAACAACC
>NZ_HE978635.1:33176-34735 GCF_000312045.1 Noviherbaspirillum massiliense JC206 | reverse complement strand
CGACAGATCCATGTTGCCGGCGGCAATCTGGTCCGACGCCGTGGCAATGGTGTCCGTGCCGGTGCGCACTTCGCTCACGATCTTGAACAGGCTGTCGCGCATGGTTTTCATTGCAAAGAGCAGACTGGACTCGTCCCCCCTCTTGACGTCCACGCGCGCTGCAAGGTTGCCCTGGGCGATATCGGCAGCAACCCTGGTCGCATATTCCGGATCGCCGCCGATGGAGCGCTCGATGCTGCGGATCACGAAGAGCATGATGCCAGTCAGGACGATACCGATCATGGCCAGCAGCAGGGCTCCTTTCCATACGTCCTGCATGAACGCGTCGCTCAGATCATCCAGATACTGGCCGGTGATGAACGTCCAGTCCCATGGCTTGTAAGTCAGGACGTAGGCACCCTTGGGATAAACCTTGCTCTGATCGGCTGCGCCGGGTTTCGGCCAGACATATTCGATCCAGCCTTCTCCGCTGCCTTTCGCGATCGAAGCGACGTTTCTGTAGAAGTACTGGCCATACGCATCCTTGAAATCGGTCGCATCCTTGCCGATCAGCTCAGCCTTCATCGGATGCATGACCACGGTCGGATGCGAATCGATGACGGTGTAATAGCCATCCTTCCCATAGCGCATGGCTTTCAGGCGCGCGAGCGCCTGTTTCTTTGCTTCTTCGAGCGGCAATGCGCCGGACGCGGCCAGGTCCGCATATTCCTTCACGGTGGACATGCCCACGTCGGTCGCGAATTTCAATGCGATTTGCCGTTCTTCGAAACGCCTGGCTTTGATGGAAAGCGCATCGGCGACCGTAATCCCGGTCAGGCAGAGCCAGCTGATAATCAGGGGCAAAAAGAGTTTCTGGCGAAAAGTCAGTTTCATGGCACTTCAATTCTGGTAAGTCTTGTTCGTGGTGGTGCAGCAGTCGGTCGGCTGCTCAGGCCGCCAGTTTTTCAATCAATCCCATCTCCTCGCTCGCCATCAGCTTGTCGATGTCGACCAGGATCAGCATGCGCTCGTCGATCGTGCCCAGCCCCACCAAATAATCGGTGTTGAGCGCCGTGCCCATGGCCGGTGCCGGCTTGACTTGCTCCGGGCTCAGGGTGATCACGTCCGAGACACTGTCGACCACCATGCCCACCACCCGGCTGCCCAGGTTGAGGATGATGACCACCGTGAACTGGTCATAGGTAGGCGTGCCGAGATTGAACTTGATGCGCATGTCGACGATCGGCACGATCACCCCGCGCAGGTTGATCACGCCCTTGATATAGTCCGGCGCGTTGGCAATCCGGGTCACCGCTTCATAGCCGCGGATTTCCTGCACCTTCAGGATGTCGATCCCGTATTCTTCCTTGCCCAGGGTGAAGGCCAGGGCTTCCACCAGATTGGCTTGTTCTTGCTGCAGTGGCATGTTCATGTGCTGATCTCGAAAAAAGGGGCGGCGACTCCTCCCGCCAGGCGGGCTGGAGGAACAAGGGCGGGTGCAGTATTAGCGCCCGGCGGGCGATGCAGATGGATCAAAACTCTTCCCAGTCGTCGCCGGCCGTGGCCGTGGCCCGGGTCAA
>NZ_HE978635.1:2750-32248 GCF_000312045.1 Noviherbaspirillum massiliense JC206 | reverse complement strand
CGGTCGAGGTCAGCTCTTCCATCGACGACGCGGTTTCTTCCAGCGAACTGGCTTGCTGCTCGGTGCGCGACGACAGATCCATGTTGCCTGCGGCAATCTGGTCCGACGCCGTGGCAATGGTGTCCGTGCCGATGCGCACTTCCTTGATCATGTTAACGAGGTTGTCATTCATGTTCTGCATTGCATGCAGTAACCGCCCCACTTCATCTCGCTCCTGTGCGTCGACTTTGGCTGTCAAGTCTCCCCGAGCAACCGTTTCAACGACCTTCAGCGCAGATTTCAACGGTATGGTAATGCTCCTGGTGAGGACCCATGCCCACATTGCACCGAATGCAATCATGAACAGCGCGAAGAGGGAAATCAGCGTACGGCTTTGCGCCGATACAGCACTGATGTGCTCTCCAATTTTGTCCATGGTGTCACGCTGAAACTTGAGCATGTCCCGCAGAGATGCTTGATAGGCATTCACGCTAGGGTTGAATTTTTCATCGAACAGCTTATTGGTGGCCTCGACATTGCCAGAAGCTTTTTCTTTCATGATGGCGTCACGCATGGATATATATTCTTTGCGCGCGCTAATGATTCGTTCGAATGCTGCCTTTTCTTCCGCCGTATCGACCAAAGCTTCCAGTTTTTTCAGGATCTCATTGCCGCCTTTAGTGAACTCGGCAGTGTCGGTTGCGAAAAAGGTTGCCAGACTTGGGTCGCTGCTTTTGACAATCGCCAGTGTGCGGCGCACGCCACCCGTTACGTTGGACGATAGATCGCTGATCAGGCGCTCTTTTGATAGCGGGATGCTCAGCAGATCCCTCGTTTCACGGTCGATGATTTGAAGTCGCCAGATACTGAGTCCGGCGATGAGAATGCACAAACCCAGCACAACCGTGAAGCCGGCAAACAGCCGTTGTCCGATGCCGATCTTTCTTAAGTAACTCACATTCATGTCCTTGATTTTTCTGTAGCAGACGTTAGCCGTGCCTAAATATTCGGTTCTTCCCGTGCCGAAGCAATGATTGCTTCAGGACATCGCTTCGTATTCCGGATTTCCTGCTCCTTCAGGATGTCCATCCCCGTATTCTTCCTTGCCCAGGGTGAAGTCAAGGGCTTCCACCAGATGGGTCTGTTCTTGTTGCATTTGCATCTTTTGCCTGCGTCGAGAGAGTGAATGAAATAGCGCCGACCGCCTGCAAAGGACAGGCAAGAAGGGGCTCAGTCACAGTTACGACAAAATTTTTTGTTACTTTAGTGAATTTTTGTAACAGCCCTTGATCCATATCGTTTTAGCAATGGCAGTTTTGCAAGCCCGGTCTGGCGCACCTGTCCGGGTTCCGACAGATAAGGCTCCCGGGAACGAAAGCGCGAATTACGATAGGTCTTGAAGCTTGCAGGAATCGCGATAGGCTGGAATGCATGGACAAGAATGAAGCAGCAGGCAAAGCGCCGGGACGGGCCCGGGATGACATGCCGGTCGTGACGGCATGGATCGATGCACTGAGAGCGGCGTTCGGCAAGGACGAGATCGATGCCGCCATCCGGCGCGGCCTGGGAGACGGTACGTTCTGGGCAATGGAAAATGGCCGGATTGTCGGCGAACCGCCGGAGGCGGCGAGGCGGCGCATCGAGCGGGAATGGGAAGAAGAAGCCGGAAACCCGGATTCATCCACCCTGGAAACAGGCAGCAAGTGATACGCACTGATTCCTGCGGCGCCGCCCCTCACCGCTGGCGACACCGAGCACCCGTGCACTGCTCAGCTTGCCGGAAAACACCCGTTATTCTGGGCACATGGGCCGGTGTGCCTATAAAATCATGCCGGTGCAGTTTTTTCCTCATGGCAGGAATTGCGCTTTGCACCGCCCTGCCCGACGTCTCGTGCGGGCACTCACGCCACCCCCTGTCCACTCTATTGAAAGGAAGCCTTCGACGATGCCTCATCACTCGCCACTCATTTCCACCATTGTTGGAGGCTTCGTACTGGCATTCCTGTTTGGCACACTGGCGCACCGCTTGCGCATGCCTCCCCTGATCGGATACCTGATGGCCGGCATTGCGATGGGGCCGTTCACGCCGGGCTTTGTGGGAGATACGAATCTCGCGCAGGAACTCGCCGAGATCGGCGTGATCCTGCTGATGTTCGGAGTGGGGCTGCATTTCTCGCTGAAGGATTTGCTGGCCGTGAAGTGGATCGCCCTGCCCGGCGCAGTCGCGCAGATCTCCATTGCCACGCTGATGGGCATGGGGCTCGCCTGGGCGATCGGCTGGGAACCCGGTGCGGGCCTGCTCTTTGGCCTGGCGCTTTCCTGCGCCAGCACGGTAGTGCTGCTGACCGCGCTGGAGGAACGCAGGCTGGTCGAAACCGAACGCGGCCGCATCGCGGTCGGCTGGCTGATCGTCGAAGATATCGCGATGGTCCTGGCGCTGGTGCTGATTCCCGCGTTGAGCGGCCTTCTGAGCGGACAGGGCGCAAGCTTGTCCGCCGGCCCGCTGCTCATGGCGGTGGGCCTTACCCTGGGCAAGGTCGCGGCCTTCGTCGCCGTGATGCTGATCGCCGGCCGCCGCATCATTCCCTGGGTACTCGAGCGGATTGCCGATACCGGGTCGCGCGAACTGTTCCGGCTTGCCGTGCTCGCCATTGCGCTCGGCTTCGCCCTCGGCGCCGCCTATGTGTTCGACGTATCCTTCGCCCTCGGCGCATTCTTTGCCGGCATGGTACTGAACGAGTCGGACCTGAGCCATCGGGCGGCGGAAGAATCCCTGCCCCTGCGCGATGCCTTCTCCGTGCTGTTTTTCGTCTCGGTCGGCATGCTGTTCGACCCGTCCATCCTGATCCGCGAACCCGTGCTGGTGCTGGCGACGCTGCTGATCATCGTCGTCGGCAAATCGCTCGCCGCCTACGCCATCGTGCTTGTCTTCCGCCATCCGCGCAGCACCGCGCTCACGATCTCGGCAAGCCTGGCGCAGATCGGCGAATTCTCCTTCATCCTCGTGACGCTCGGTCTTTCCCTCGGCTTGCTGCCGACTACCGGGCGCGACCTGATTCTGGCCGGTGCCATCCTGTCCATCCTGATCAATCCGCTGCTGTTCCGCAGCCTGGACAGGCGGATCCCCGCTTTGGAAGAAAGTGAAGGCCAGGCCGCGGGCCTGCGCCCCGTCGCCGGAGAAGCGCCTTCCCACGCGCCGCTGCATTCCCACGTCGTGCTGGTGGGGTTCGGCCGGGTCGGGCACCTCGTGGCCATGTCGCTGCTGGAGCAGAAGCAGCCGTTCATCGTCATCGAAGACCAGCCGGACGTGGTCAAGGCGCTGCGCGCCGATGGCATTCCTGCCCTGTACGGCAATGCAGCCGCCGCCGGCATGATGGAGGCGGCCGACATCGCCACGGCACGCTGCCTGCTGGTGGCCATCCCGAATGCGCTGGAGGCGGGCCAGATCATCGAGCATGCACGTGCACTCAACCCGCAGATCGAAGTTGTCGCGCGGGCCCATTCGTTCAGCGAACAGACACACCTGGAGAAGCACGGCGCAACTCACATCATCATGGGCGAACGGGAAATCGCGAAAGGCATGGCAGCCTGGGTGGCACTGCAGGAATCCGCGGAGCCATACGCTGCCTGAGGCCGGGAGGAACTGCGCCTGCAGAGAAGCAGGGCGGGGAAGAAAGGGGCCGGCCATGCCGGCTCCGATCGCGCATTGATGCCGTTGCCGGCATCAATGCGCCTCGTGCTTACGATGTTGTCCGTGAAAAATCGGGCGTCAATACCACTGCCGAGCCACCCTGCGATGCCTGTTGACTCATCTGCAAGACTGCTCTGGCCGGCGAGACCTGCCGACTGCGCACGCGCCTCGAAAATGCGGTAATGAACGCGGCATAGCCATTCGAACCCGGCTTGATTCCTTCCTGCGCCGCCTTGATGATGCCGGTTTCCAGCGTATCGCCGAGTTCATACGCCATATCGCCCAGTTCCCAGGCGGACTCATCCCTGTGTGCTAACTTCGGTTGCATCTTTTTTCCTAAATACCTGTTGATCCTCTTGCTGCATCGGTCTGTCAGAAAAGTTCTGAACGATTTTTCGCAGCAGACGAAACTGTATCTCCGCCGGCCCTGCAGATTCAATCGATTCACCCCTCGAAAAACAAAAATACTTATTCCGTGCAACAGTGCGGCACGCCGGACCTGTTGACTGGCAGGGTAAAGCAGTGGCGGGAAAAAGAATTGGCGGTGAAACAGTTGCTTGTCCTGCATCAATCAGCACAAAGGCGAGCGGCGTGACAGCGGCTTTGGTCAAGCTCAAATCCGGTTCGACTTTGCGACCTACACTTTGAGAGCGCCAGCACCGGGCGCGCGACGCACTCGAATCATCAGCGAATCAGGATGCCGGTCATGCCCCGCCCTGACGATCCCTACGAAGCGGCAAGTTATGACTTGAAGAAATTCAGGGAGCGGCGCATGGCCGATCGCCGGTTCATGATCCGCGATACCGGAGACCGGCGGGCCGACCCGGCCAGGGAAGACAGGCCCGAGCAGCGCAAACCTCCGCCGGCCGATTCCGAACAAGACAGGGACTGAAACGGCCCCGGCCAGGCCTTCACACGCCGCTTCCTGTCGGGGCAAGGTGCCGCCAACATGCCGCCGGGCTGCAGCCAGGTCCCGAAGCGCGGCAACTCAGCGGACTGCCACAGCGATTAAACCAAATACCTTTTGCCGGATCATACCTGCGTTGCCGCGCCGGCACCGAAGCGCCATCGAATCCATGGCGACAGAAAAGAACCCATTGCCTTGCTGCGCTTCATGTCCATCAGCAGCATGCCGGCCGGCAAAGGGAGCCGCCTTCATCAGGTCCATGCAGGCTCGAACAAGCTGCGCGCTGAACGCCCGGCTCCCCTGCTTCACCTCGACATCCGTGATTCCGGATCAATCCGACATGGAGGAAGCACCAGAAGCCTTCGGAGAACAGAATTGGTATCAGGAAGACTTTCGACAGGAATTGACAGGATTGCCGACCATTTCAGAACGCTGCCCGCAGGACTGGCCGATTTCAGGGGGAGCTGGCGCTCCATCCTGATCTGGCCGGCGATCATTGCAGTCCTGACAATCATCAGCTGGATCGGGCTCGGCCTGCGCCTCGAAGCGGACCGCAAGGATGTCGAGCGCTTCGCGCTGAAGGAAAGCGCGACCCTGGCGCAAGCCTATGCCGGCCACCTGGAACGCGCGTTCGACTCGATCGACCAGATCGCGCTTCATGTGAAATTCGAATGGGAATTGTCCGGGGGGAGGCTGCGGCTTGAAACCATCCGGGAAAGAGGCTTGTTCCCTGCTTCCGAGCTGGTCCTGGTCACGATTGTCGACGCAAATGGCATGCCGGTGACGAGCACCCTCCCGCTGGACAAGCAGGTCAGCCTCGCCGATCGGGAGCATTTCAAGGTCCACAAGAATCGTCCCACCGATTTCCTGTTCATCAGCAAGATAGTGACAGGAAGGGTTTCAGGCCGGCCGTCCATCCAGTTCTCGCGCAGGCTCGCCAATCCCGACGGGACGTTTGGCGGCGTCGTCGTGGTTTCCGTCAATCCCGCCTACTTCGTGCACTCCTTCGATGTCAGCAGCCTCGGCATGAAGGGCCTGCTGACCCTGATGGGGGAAGACGGGCAGACCCGGGTTTCCCGCGTCGGAAACATGCCCGTCCCGCCGCAGTCGCCTGTCCTGAACAAGGTACCGGACTTCAGGCAGCCGCACGGCAGCATGCTGCTGCAAGGCGGGACCTGGTTCGCCGATGGACGAAACCGCTTCGTCGGCTGGCAAACCCTCAAGAGCCAACCGTTCGTGGCCATGGTCGGCCTGGACGAACAGGAAATCATGGCGCCATACCTTGCAAGCCGCGCCGCAACGATCCGGCTCGCGATCATTGCCTCCGTCGCGGCTCTGGTGATTGCGCTGTTTGCGATGGTGGCGGCCGCGCGGTTTGCCCTGACGAAGCGCCAGGCCGAGGTGGTGCGTCATGCCTATCGCCTGGCAACTGAAATCGGCAATGACGGCTTTTACATCTGCCAGGCGGTGTATGACAAGGATGCAAGAATCGTCGACTTCGTACTGGTCGACTGCAACCAGCGCGGCGCGGAAATGATCGCGCGACGCCGGGAAGACTTGCTGGGCATGCGGATTTCGGACCTGTACCCGCAACCCTTCCTCGACAAGCTCCTCGAGCTGGGCAGGAAGACGATGGCTCTGGGCACGTATGAGGAAGAGCACCGGCTCGGCAGCGGCAGCCGCATGAAGGCCCGCTGGATACACAGGAAGCTGATCCGTTCCGGAAACAGCGTGGCGGTCACCGTGCGCGACATCAGCGAAGCCAAGCAGCATGTGGAAGAACTTGAACGCCGGGGAAACGAGGATGCGCTGACTTCGCTGCACAACCGGCACTGGCTGCACTCCTTCCTGCCGGCGGCACTGGACGAGGCGACAAGGGACGGCAAGATGCTGGCCCTGCTGTTCATCGACATCGACGGCTTCAAGGCAGTCAACGATTCGATGGGCCACGCGGCCGGCGATGAGCTGCTGCGCCTGGCCGCGCAACGCCTGCACTCCGTGGTGCGGCCGGAGGACAAGGTGGTGCGCCTGGGGGGCGATGAATTCCTGATCGTCCTCGAAGCCATCGAACAGCGGGATGATGCGGCCCACATCGCGCACCGGATACTGGAAATGTTCGGCGAAAAATTCCGGCTGCAGCAGGGCCTGCATACGGTCGGCGTTTCCGTGGGCATCAGCCTGTTCCCGGACGACGGCAAGGATGCCAAGACGCTGCTGCAGAATGCCGACATCGCCATGTACTCCGCGAAGCAGAGCGGCAAGGGGCAGTACCGCTTCTACGACCCGGTGTTCTTCGACAGGCTGCGGGCACGGCTCGATATCGAGCGCAAGCTGCGCGAGGCGCTCGACCTCGACCAGTTCGAGATGTTCTATCAGCCGCGCGTCGACATGGCCTCCGGCCGCATCTGCGGGCTGGAGGCGCTGATCCGCTGGCGCCATCCGCAGGAAGGACTGGTCGAGCCCTTGCGCTTCATCCATGTTGCGGAGGAGACCGGCTTGATCCAGAACCTCGGCATGCACGCCATGGAAAAGGTGTGCGCCCAGCTCGCCGACTGGCGCGCGCGCGAAAAGGAATGCGTGCCGGTCTCGATCAATGTCTCGCCACGCCAGTTCCACGAAGGCAACCTGAAAGATCTGCTTGCCAGCCGGCTCGCCCGGCATGGCATTGCGCCGGAACTGGTCGAGATCGAGGTCACCGAGAGTTCCATGATGGGTGAAACCTCGGAAGTCTCGATGGAGATGGAATCGCTGCGGGCCATAGGCGTGAAGCTGCTGGTGGACGATTTCGGCACCGGCTACTCTTCCCTGTCGCAGCTGCAGAAACTCGACATGGACGGACTGAAGATCGACCGCGCGTTCACCGCCGAGCTTGGCAAGTCGCCCGAGGGCGAAGTGTTCTTCACCGCCATCGTCACCATGGCGCACGCGCTCGGCATGCGGGTGGTCGCGGAAGGCGTCGAGACCCGGCAGCAGGTGGACATCCTGAAGCGGCTCGCCTGCGACGAAATCCAGGGCTATTACGTGTCGCGCCCGGTGCCGGCGAGCGAAATCCCGGCCCTCATCGAGAACCGGGCGCTGGTCGCGGCCTGATCTTGCGGCGGCGTTCGCGCGTGACGGAAATCCAAGCGCTCCGAAAAGCTTTAATATGTCGATTTGTCATCAGCCGCTCCAGAGCAGACCACGAGCCGCACCGAGAACCGCCACATCCCGAAACCACTCATGAAACAAGATCCGCGCTTTCCCAACCTGCACATCCTCGACCATCCGCTGATCCAGCACAAGCTTACCCATATGCGCGACAAGGACACGTCGACGCGCACCTTCCGCGAGCTGCTGCGGGAGATTACGCTGCTGATGGGCTATGAAATCACCCGCAACCTGCCGCTGACCACGATGCGCATCGACACGCCGCTGCAGACCATGGATGCGCCGGTCATCGCCGGCAAGAAGCTGGTGGTGGTGCCGGTGCTGCGTGCCGGCATCGGCATGAGCGACGGCTTGCTGGAACTGGTGCCCTCGGCGCGGGTCGGCCATATCGGCGTCTACCGCGACCCGAAGACACTGCAACCGGTGGAATACCTGGTGCGCCTGCCGGACCTGGCCGAGCGCACCTTCATCCTGTGCGACCCGATGCTTGCCACCGGCAATTCCGCGGTGCACGCGGTGGACGTGCTGAAGAAGCGCAATGTGAAAGCCGACCAGATCGTGTTCATGGCCCTGGTCGCCGCGCCGGAAGGCGCGGAAGTGTTCCAGAAGGCGCACCCGGATGTGCCGGTCTATGTCGCATCCCTGGATTCGCACCTGGACGAGCATGCCTACATCGTGCCGGGCCTGGGCGATGCGGGAGACCGGCTGTTCGGGACGAAATAACTGCCATGGAGGAGTAGAGTGCGCCGCGCGCACCACGCAATGCCGGTGCGCGCGGCGCACCCTGCTTCCTGTCTCTTAAAGAATCACGGGAACCGTTTCAGGCGAAGCACTTCACCATGTAGCAGCACGGCCCTGGATAGCTCGCAAGCCTGGCCCTCTGCTCCGCATCCGCGTTCTCATACTCCGCATACCCCTGCCGCTGCCAGAACCCGCGGGTATCCTGCACCGACACCAGCGACGAACAGGCCAATCCTTCCCGCCTAGCGCTCTCCAGTGCAAACACCACCAGCGCCGGGCCGATCCCGCGTCCATTGGCGCGCTTCGCCACTGCAAGATCGTGCAGGTAAAGACTGTCGGCATTGTCCGCCGCATGAAACTGTCCGCCCAGGGGCGTCACTTTGCCGAGCAGGGAGCGGTAGGCAAACAGGTAAGCGCAGATTCCGTCTGCGTCCTGAGCCACCCACGACGTATCCGGTGAGGCGGCAAGCCGTGAGCGGATTACTGCTTCCGCTTCCACCATGGCCGGCGGATAGCACTCTTCCTGGATCAGGAGGACGGAGGGAATGTCATCCTGATGCATCAATCTGATTTCTTGCATTGTTTCTGATTCATGTAACTTGGGCCGAACCGGGAAAGCGACCACGAGCCGGAAAAAACATTGCCCCGCGAATGCGGGGCAATTCGGTTCGATCTGCACACGACCGATTCTACACAGGATTACTGCACGGCTTTGAAGGCCGCCGCACCTTATCCCCTCCCTTGGGATCGGTGCTCAGCTTATTGTGCGTAAGTCTTGGCCGCAAACCAGAATGTGGTTCCGAGTACGCCAGCGCCTCGCAGGTCAGTCCCGAATCGAGCATCAAATTCAACCTTCCAATTCCCATTCGGGTCACTAGGACAATGATGAGCAGCTCCGTATGACTTCAAGAAGTCGACGACATCAATGTCAGTTCTCTTGTACTCGCCGAGGAAGGTATCGAAAGCCAGGCGATACCCGGGATAGCGGGCCGTCACCGGATACGTCGTGTTGTCGGTGTCGCCGAACGGCGTTCCTGTATTAACAGTAGCGAACTGAGCCCGCAGATTGCTGAGTTGCGAGAACCGCGGCATGTCTTGCTGCCCCATATGCAAAGCCATCCCTTCCGCCAGCCAGCGTTCAAACCGGTATTGGTCCGTCCTGCACTGCAATGCCTGAGCCTGAACCAGATGGGTCATCTCGTGATGAACGAGCTGGGCCAGCATCCTTCCCGTATTTTTCGTTCCGACATAGAGGGTATTGATACCGGCAGAACCATTGGTTCCATTATTCACCGAGGCACATACCCGAACCTTGGTTCCATCAAAACCGGCCGGGCCAGGAAAGGAATAGCGCGCGCGCAGGGTTTGGATGGATGCGTCCGCGTACTGCGCAATCGAACTCAATACCGAGCTTGGAACGGAGTCCGCATTGTAAACAATTGCATTGGCCGTTTCCTTGACGTTGTAGGTTCCTGGCTGCCTTGAGCACGTTGCGCCAAAAGCCAGGAATTCCGTTGTAGAGCTCGTTGCAAATGGTGTGGTCGTCGAATGCTCCTGAACGGGAATACCGGAGGCAGTGACACTGAACAGGGATGAAACATCGTTATTCGAACTATCGTCGTCGCCGAAGCCTCCGCCGCAGGCAACGAGCATTCCGAAAACAGACAGGGAGACAAGAGAACTGATCAAGCGCATTTTTGGACACATCCCTTCAGGTCATTGCAAAACTTGCATTTTTAAGGCCCGGGATGGTAACACAGCTTGATTCTCTTATTACATGCAGGACATGCAAGCGAAGCGCTGCCTTGTTCTGCTGCTCAGAAGTATTTCGGATCGATGCAGCGCCTGTACTTGCGAAACAGGCTGGACAAGCGAGTCGCCGATGAACCGATGATCGGCGTCGTGAAATGAGGCGAAGCGCGAATGCAGACGGCCGGACGGGGCCTCGGACACGGGATCAGCTGGACAGCGTACTACTTATCAAAATAAACGCACCTAATTCCCGTGCGTCGCCATCACCCTATATTCATCCCAGGAATCGAGCGACGCATAGCGCTGCCGCGACGCCCCCTTCCAGCGAAAGTAAAGCGCCATCCCGCTGGCGGCCGCCAGTGGCTTGTGACAGATCAGGGTGTCAACGGAAACCAGGTTGTCGCAGAAGCCGGCATTCTGCGCGCCGAAGCGCTTCGCCAGGGCGTGCGCCCTTTGGTCTCCGAAGGCTGCATCCGCGATCACCTGCTGGAACGGATGCATGCGGAAACAGGCTTCGAGATGCTGTTCGCTCAGTTGCTCCCCATTCCATTCGAGCGGGTCGGATTCGGCGCTTTCCATGTTGAAGCCCGAGAGGGCAATCTCCCCCACTTCCGATGCTTCGACCAGCACCGTGCTGCTGCTGTCATAGATATGCAGTTGGAAGGCGGGCGCCGACAGTCGCCGGCAGAGTTCGGCCAGGCGCATCTTTGCCGCTCCGGTCGCGCGCTCGGCCAGGAGCTCCAGCGGAGCGGTCTGGATGACCGTCCAGGACGGCGCGCCGGGAAAGATGGCAAGGCCCCACAAGTCGTTCTTCAGGGCGGGTTCATACTGCATCGGCTCCACCAGCGCCCTGCTCCTCTGCACGGGAGCGGGGACCGGTTCCATGCCTTCCTGCGCGAACATGGCTGTCAGGACGTCCGCCACGTCCGCGACGCTGCCATGATTGATGTAAGTGGTGTTTGCCCAGTAACCCATGCCCATCTCCCGTCCAAGTGATTTGCCGGATGCAGCGCCGGCTCATTTTGCCATTGCGCCGGCACCTTGGGCGCGCCCGTTGAAAACAAAATTTCCTGGACAAGCGCAGGGCGAGGCGCGGAAGCGACACTTGCACTGACAGATTTCACTTGCTGCAAGGATGCGGGAGTGGAAACGGCATGAGGTTGCCGCGCGCCACCGGCTGGCGGACAAGGTCAGGGCGTCCGGCTCTTTTCCGGGTGCGGAGTGGACGGCCGGTCGGGATGCGGCTCGTTCTCGTGGTCGGGCTGGGAAGGTTCCTGTGCCGGTGGCAAATCCTGCGGCACCGGCTGGTAACCGGGATTGACCAGCGGATCCTGCCCAGGCACTTCCGTCCTCGGCTGGATCGGCAATGTTGTCTCGGGCTGCGGTTCGCGCTGCATGAGGATTGTCCTGATTGATTCCGGCATTCTTCCGGAGAGCTTGGTCGTCCGGCATGCTCGTGCATGTGTTCCCTTTATTGGACGGATCGGGAAAGCCGAAGTTCGGTCGCACCCTTGCCAATCCCGCAATCGTATCAGTCCAGAAAATAAATTTATTAATTTGCGGAACATGCGGCCAATCAATTGGTCATATTGCTATTTGTTAAGGACCATTTGAAAGGATGAATGGCTATGTCTGAACATGGTTTAAGTTCCCAACCCACTTACGATCCCAACCGCCTGCTCGATGCAATTCTCGAGAAGCTGAACCTGAAGAATGATGCTGCGCTTTCTCGCGCTCTGGAAGTGCAGCCGCCGGTGATCAGCAAGCTGCGCCACAAGAAGTTGCCGGTAGGCGCCTCCATCCTGATCCGCATGCATGAGGTCACCGACCTGTCGATCCGGGAATTGCGCGACCTGATGGGCGACCGGCGCGAAAAATTCCGCTTCAGCGATGCCCATGGCAAGCCCAAGACTGCGGACGAGGAGAACCAGGGTGCAATTCCAAGCCAGGCCCAGGCTCAAACTCAGGCACAGGGACAGAACCAGGCCCAAGGCCAAGGCCAGGGCCAGCCACAGGGCCACAACCAGAGCTGAGGCGCAAGCCCGACGTCCGGGCATTCGAGCGGGCAAATAGTTTTTTCGCTGCTGACCGGCAAGAGCTGCGGTGGCTGTTGCCGGCGTGTTTGCGCCTGTATCAACGCGGCATTCTGAATCGGAAACATTTTGTAACCCTCCTTACGCACCGACTCTATTCAAAAATATGGCCATGGTATTTAATGAGGTCGTTACTAAGGAGAACACCATGAAAAAACTGCTTACCCTTGCAGCCGGACTGATCACAGGCGCCACATTCATGTTCGCCGCGGCGCCTGCAATGGCACGCGTGAATGTCGACCTCAACATCGGCGTTCCCGGCGTGTATGTACAGCCGGCACCGGTCTACGTCGAACCGCGCCCGGTGTATGTCGAACCCAGGCCGGTGTATGTGCAGCCTGCGCCGGTTTACGTGCAGCCGCGGCCAGTCTATGTACAGCCGGAACCGGTCGTGATCGAGCGCCGTCACTGGCACGAGCGCCACTGGCGTGGCGCGCATCCCGCCCGCTTCGACCGCGATGGTGATGGCGTTCCCAACCGTTACGATCGCCGCCCGAACAATCCGTATCGCTACTGATTTTTCCAAAGCTTTTTCGTGACAAGCCGGGGAGATGGTTCTGACCACTCCCCGGCTTGTTTTTTGGACTTGGCACTTTTTGCTCCGCCCGGTCCCGGCTGCACCGCATTCCGGATTCCGCCGGCACAGGAAGGCCGCGGCCGGAGGCGGGAATGTGCGCTGAACGACGCCCTCCGCTGCTTACCGCTTTGCTTTACACTTCTCTCCTTTCTCCTTTGATAACCGCCGGCCGATTCGCGCGCCTATGTTGAGTGCATTCAGCATCTTTATGCTTGGGGCGCTGTTTTGCGTCGTTCCGCTGCTTGTTCTGAGTTCCCTTCTGCGCAGCGGCATCCCGGGCATCCGGGAATGGTCAGCGGCCAGCGTGATCGGCATTGCGGCCTATGTGCTCTATGCCTATGGGCGCGCGCTGCCGCCGTTCCTCGCGTATGAAGCCGCCAATACCGTCTATGCCGTGGCCGGCGCTGCCGTGCTCGCCGGCTTCCGGCGCTTCGTCGGTCGCAACGTGCCCTGGATCTTGCTGGGGGTCGGACTTGCCAGCCACACCATCGCGATTGCGCTCTTCCATTACCGCTTCGATTCATACGTGCTGCGCACGGTCACCGTGGCGGTTTTTCAGGGCGCGGTCTGCCTCGCCATCGCACTGGCCGTCCTGCAGTCGCGCCGGTCCTGGCGCTCGCGCTATCCCTACGTGTTCACTGCGGCGATCGCCCTGGTGGTCGCGCTCGGCCACCTGATTCGCTGCCTCGTGTACATGAAGAACTCCGGCGAGATCAGTTCCCTGCTCCAGCCTTCGCCCTGGAACCTTGTCTTCGTGTCCGCCGGCACCACCGTCATACCAGTCCTGATCCTGGGAGGCGTGATGATGGCGCACGACAGGATGATGGCCAAGGCCGAGCATGCAGCCAACCGTGATTTCCTGACCGGGGCATGGTCGCGCCGTGCCTTCTTCGAGTTCGCCGAGCGCGAGGTCCAGCGCGCGCAGCGTGCCGGGCGCAAGCTCTCGCTCCTCGTATTCGATGTCGATCACTTCAAGAGCATCAACGACACCTATGGCCATGCGGCCGGCGACCGGGTGCTCGCCGACATCGGCGGCCGTGCCGCAGCCGTGGTGCGCAATATCGATTATTTCGCGCGCATCGGCGGCGAGGAATTCGCAGTGCTGCTGCCGGAAGCGGACCGCGCCGCCGGCCTGATCGTCGCCGAGCGCCTGCGCGCAGCCTTGCATCGCGCGGAAGCCCACGGCAATGAAAAGGCCGGGACAATCCCGCCCATGGCTTACTCGGTAAGCATAGGCGTGGCCACGCTCGAAGCTTCGGAAAGCCTGGCGGAACTGATGCACCGGGCCGATGCCGCCCTGTACGAGGCCAAGGCGGCCGGCCGCAATACCGTGATATGGGCGCCGCAGATAAAGGAGGCATGTGCCTGAACGGCGCATGCCCGTTTCCACGTGAAGGATGCAAAGATGAAACTGCCGAAAACAGCTGCCGCGGCACAGCTTCTCCTGGCTGCCCGCAAGAGCGGCGCGCCGATTCCCTCGCTGCCGGAAGAGTACATGCCGGTGGACGGGGCGGAGGCTTACGAGATCCAGGAATACGTGGCCGAAGCGCTCGGGCCGGTCGGCGGCTGGAAGGTCGGCGCAAAGGGTCCGGGCATGCCGCCGAGCTGCGCGTCCCTGCCGGCAGCGTTGATGTACCGCAGTCGCGCCTCGCTTTCTGCGCACGCCTATGGCATGCGCGGCATCGAGGCGGAAATCGCCGTCCGCCTCGACCGCGACCTGCCGCCGCGCGACGAGCCTTACAGCGTGGATGAAGTGATGGCGTCAGTGGGCAGCATCCATCCGGCAATCGAAATCGTCACTTCCCGCTTCTCCGCGCAGGCCGATCCGCTGGCCGGCCTGGCCGACTCCCTGAGCAATGGCGGTTTCGTTTATGGCGAGGGCCGCAGCACGCAGCTTGCCATCGACCAGACCACACAGGCAGTCGAGCTGTATTTCGATGACCGCAAAGTTGCAGCGGCTGTCGGCGGCAATCCGGCCGGCGACATCTGGCCCCTGCTTGCCTGGCTGGCCAACCACGTTGCCGAGTGGTGCGATGGCTTGCGTGCCGGCCAGATCATCACGACCGGCTCCTGCACCGGCCTGCTGTTGGCCGACCCCGGCACCCGCATCCGGGCAGTCTTCCCCGGACTGGGCGAAGTGGAACTCGCCTTCGATCAGGCTGCGCCGCAGACCTGACATGCGCTTCACAAGCGAGTCGCAGCGGCAAGCCGCCCGCACTCGCAAACCCTCCACGGCTTGATGGAGATCACCGCTTCGCGCTCGCGGCTCCATATACTGGACTGAGCAAGGAGGGTGCGAAATGCTGTTTCTCGACAAGCTGGACGACAACCAGAGCCATGACATCCGGAAAATCGTCGGCGCGGAAACCTTCGGCATCAATGAAGTCGACCCGCAACCGGATGGCACGATTTTCCTGGAGGGATATTTCACCGCCAGGGAAATTGCCTTGATTGCCGAGATGTCGCAACGCCTGTTGCGACAGTGACGAGAGACCTCCTTCCCTGACTCCGATCGTCCGCCGGAGTCGTGCATGCACTTGAACAGTCTGCTGTCATCACAAGGAGGTCTCATGAGGCCAGTCACCATTGCAGTTGCCATCACCGGTTCGGTGCCGCGCAAGAAGGACACGCCCGCCATTCCGGTCACCGTTTCCGAGCAAATCGAATCCACCCATGAAGCCTTCGAGGCAGGCGCGTCCCTGGTCCATATCCATGTGCGCAATCCGGATGAAAGCCCGTCATCCGATCCGGAGCTGTTTGCAGCGGTGCAGGACGGCGTGCGCAAGCATTGCCCGGGCATGATCGTGCAATTCTCCACCGGCGGCCGCGGCCGCGACCAGAATGCGCGCGGCGCTGCCTTGTACCTCAAGCCGGACATGGCATCGCTCGCTACCGGATCGGTGAATTTCCCGAGCATCATTTATGAAAACCCGCCGGCGCTGGTGGAGGATCTCGCGCGGCGCATGAAGGAGCTCGGCATCCTGCCGGAAATCGAGATCTTCGACCTGTCCCACATCCATGCGATGCGTCGCCTGGTTGAGCTGGGCTTGATCAGCGAACGCCCGCATGTGCAATTCGTCACGGGCATCAAGAATGCGATGCCGGCGGAAGAACCCCTGATCGACCTCCTGCTCGGAGAACTCAAGCGCGTCCTGCCGCAGGCGACCTGGACCGCTGCCGGCATCGGGCGTCACCAGGCCGAAATGATCGAAGCAGTCCTCAAGCGCAAGGGCGATGCGATCCGCACCGGACTGGAAGACAATATCCGCGTCAGCAAGGACAGGCTGGCGAAGAACAATGCGGAACTGGTGCAGATCGCCGCTGAACTGTGCGCCCGCTACGATGCACGCCCGGCGACGCCGGCCGAAGCCCGCGCCATGCTCGGCCTGCCCGCCCATGCGGAAGCGGAAGCGCCGGCGGTCACGGCTTGTGTCTGATTGCCGCCAGGATCAGCAAGGCCAGAATCGTACTGAGGATGGCCGTCATTTCCCGGCCCATCCCGGCGGCGATGCCGATGGCGGCAGTCAGCCAGATGCTCGCCGCCGTGGTAAGTCCACGGATTTCGCGCTCTTCCGACAGCTTGATGATGGCGCCCGCGCCAAGAAAGCCGATACCCGAGACCACGCCCTGCAGCACCCGGCTCATGTCGGCGACCGACATGCCCATTTGGATGGGTACCAGCACGAATAGCGCCGCGCCCAGGGCGACCAGCATATGGGTGCGCAAGCCGGCCGACGTGCCCCTGAGTTCGCGCTCGTAGCCGAGCAGGCTTCCCAGCGCGACCGCGACCAGGAGCCGCACGCACACCCGGGTGACTTGCGCAACATCCGGCAGGTCGGAAAATTCTTCCTGCAGGGTCATGCGCACTTCCATCCACCATGCCGCCATCTGTCCTCCGTTCGCCGTACTGTCTATGCGAAATAGATATCAGAAAAGACGCACACGGCCATGGTTCCCTGTCAGCCAATGGGCTTATCGTCCTGCCATGTGTCTCGCGCGCACTGGAGTTTCGTCCTGAATTGCTTTAAAGTTTCCCCCTTGCAATACGGCTGCCCCGCCTGGACACATGCCGTGACTCGGCCGGCAACTTTCCGTGCCAGTCCGGCAAATACCGTGAACAAGGCTTGCCGCTGGCGCGACATCATTCCCCAACTTTGACGTGTTCCGGCATTCCCTGCCTGAAGCCGTCGCCGGTTGAAAGCAAGCACTCTAGGTCATGAATAAACCCTTACCGCCCGATCCGGACATGCCGAAGCAGGCCGCGACCATGCTTGCCGATACGGCACGCCTGCTGATATGGATGACGAATGCCGAGGACAAGGTGATTTACCTGAACCAGAGTGCTTCGGCGCTGATCGGGCAAACGGAGGAAATGCATATCTCGGAGTGGAACAAGTATGTCCATCCCGACGATCTCCCGCGAGTCCAGCCGATCGTGCAGCAGGCAAGGGCGGCACGCGGGGAATACCAGATCGAATACCGCATCGTCAAAAGCGACGGCACGGTGCGCTGGATGATGGGCTCGGCGGCGCCGCGCTTTTCGGACGCCGGCGAGTATCTCGGCTATAACGGTTTCGTCCAGGATGTCACCAGCAGGCATGAACTGGTGGAGCGCCTGTCCAAGAGCGAGGCCAGGCATCGCCTGCTCACCGAAAACAGCTTCGACCTGATCAGCCATTACGATCCGAGCGGCATCGTCCTCTATGTCTCGCCTTCGTACACCCGGCTGCTGGGCTACCAGCCATCGGACCTGGTCGGCACCAGGGTATATGACCATTTGCATCCGGATGATGTGCCCGCTATTCAGCAGGAAATATTCCGGCAGCTGCGGGATGGCGGGGAAGGCGGCCTGATCGAATTGCGCAAGCGCCACAAGGACGGCCATTACATCTGGATGGGAACGCTGGCGCGCGTACTGGTTGATCCGCAGACCAAACAGCGCAGCGGGATCGTTGCCGTGTCCCGCGACATCACCCTTGAGCGCCAGGTCAAGGAAGAACTGAGGAAATCGCGGGACCAGTTGTCGTCCGTCCTGGAAAGCATCAGCGATGCATTCTTCGCCGTCGACCAGCACTGGCGCGTCACTTATGTCAATCAAAAAACCGCGGAATTCATCGGCCGCAAGCGCGAAGACCTGGTCGGCAACCGGATCTGGGAAGCCGTGCCGGAGGTCGTCGCCTCTTCCGTGGCACCGTATTACCAGGAAGCGATGACAAGCCGCAAGCGGGTGTTCTTCGAGACCTATTACGAACCCGCGAGCGCCTGGCTCGAAGTACGCGTGTATCCGAACGACGACGGGCTCGCGGTCTTCTTCCACGACATCAGCTCGCGGCGCGAAGCGGAAGCTGCGATCAGGGAAAGCGAAAGCCGCTACCGCGAGGTAATCGAGATGACGCCGGTCGGTTACGTCCTGGCCGATGCAGAAGGCGTGCTCCGGCATGCCAACCCCGCGCTGTGCCGCATCTCCGGATATGGCGAGGACGAGCTGACCGGCCGCAGCATGACGCAACTATTCACGGAATCCCCCTGCGGCGGCGCCCTCGCCATCCGGCACGGCGCGACATCGGTGCAGGACAAGGAACTCGTACTCGTGCACAAGGACGGCAAGCACGTCTACGTGCTGGTCAATGCCAGCATCAAGCGCGATGCCGACGGCAATGCCATCTCGCTCACCGCTTTCATCACCGACATTACCGAGCGCAAGCATTCGGAAGCGCGGCTGGAACAGCTCGCCACCCACGACACCCTCACCAACCTGCCCAACCGGGTGCTGCTCAACGATCGCCTGCAGCAGATGCTCGATCGCGCTCCGCGCGGCAGTTCGGTAGCCGTGATGTTCATCGACCTCGACCGCTTCAAGGAAGTCAATGATTCGATGGGACATGACTGCGGCGATGTACTGCTGTGCGAAGTCGCTGCCCGTCTGCACCGCAACATGCGCCCGAGCGATGTAGTGGCGCGCCTGGGCGGCGATGAATTCGTGGTGGCGGCCCACTGCTCCGAAGGGCCGGAGTCAGCAGCGGCGATCGCGGACAAACTGCTGGCGTCGCTCGCCGTGCCGGTCGATATCGGCGGGCAGGAAATCTTCGTCAGCGCCTCCATCGGCATCAGCCTGTACCCGCAGGACGGGACAAGCAAGGAGCTGCTGTTCCAGAGCGCCGATACCGCCATGTATCGCGCCAAGGCGGCCGGGCGCAACGGCTTCCGCTTCTTCGAGGCGGAAATGAGCGCTGCCGCCAAGACCAGAATGGCACTGGAACATTCGCTGCGCCGCGCCCTCGAACGCAACGAATTCGAGCTGCACTACCAGCCGCGGATGAGCCTCAAAAGCATGGCCGTGGTCGGAATGGAAGCGCTGATACGCTGGAATCATCCCAGCCTCGGCCGCGTCTCGCCGCTGGAATTCATCCCGATCGCGGAAGAGCGCGGCCTGATCGAGCCGATCGGGCTGTGGGTGCTGCAGGAAGCCTGCGCCCAGACCCGACGCCTGATGGGCAAGTTCGGCCGTCCCCTGCGCATCTCGGTCAATCTCTCGGCACGCCAGCTGAAGAGCACCAGCCTGCGCGAGCAGGTGAAGTCGGTCCTCAAGAGCGTGAATCTTCCACCCCACCTGCTGGAACTGGAGCTTACCGAAAGCGCCCTGATCGAAGACATCGAACTGTCTGCCGGGGTGCTCAAGGAATTGAAGGAACTCGGCGTGGTGCTGTCCGTCGACGACTTCGGCACCGGCTACTCGGGCCTGGCCTACCTGCAGCGCTTCCCGCTCGATATCCTGAAACTCGACCGCAGCTTCGTCGAACAGCAGGTCGACGGCAGCAGGAATTTCAGGTTCATCAAGGCCTTCATCGACATGGCCCATGCGCTCAATCTCTCGGTCGTGGCCGAAGGCGTGGAAAGCGTCGATACCCTGCAATTCCTGCGCGTATCCGCATGCGATGAAGCCCAGGGCTATCTGTTTGCGAAGCCGCTTTCGATCGATGATCTGGAAACCTTCCTGTCGCGCCTGCCTGCTCCCGCAGGCGCGGGGAATGCCGCGCTGCCGCAACAGCCGTGAGGATGGCGGGACTCAGTACTTCCTGATCCTGAAATCGTGCCGCAGCACGATGCGGGTGGACGCGATCAGGCTGCTCAAGCCCAGTATCAGCTGTGTCATGGTATGGCCGGGCAAGGACCAGATGCGGGAAGCCGGCGCTTCCATCCTGGTCGCCGCCATGATCAGCGGCGTCACCCATTCCGCTTCCGGTGTCACATCGAGCAGGATCTCGCCTTCCGGCGTAGTGTGCATGTAAATCTCGCCGCCCTCGGCAAGCGCAAAGCAGATGCCGTAGCCCGGCGCATTCACATTCTTGACGGTGCGCTGGAGTTCGCGGTTGTAATTGTCGATCCAGGCTTCGACATCATAGGTCGTTTTGAGGACGATCCAGGGCCGCTCGGGAGGCTGGTCGGTTTCGTCCGGCTGGCTCGGATCGGTATCGCGCATCGTATTGCTCCGTGATTCCTTGCAGGACCGGATAGGATACGCCCAAAGCGCGGAGAGTGTGATGGGTCTTTCACCCACCTGGCCTCATGCCGGAATAAATCCATTTCTGCAGCAGCGACGCGGGGTTGCGCGCGGAAGCCGGAAGCGGCTGAATCCGGGCCGAGCTGCTTCGTCAGCCAGTTTTTTCCGGCTTCTCTGCCGCCACGCCGCGCAGGTCGCGCATGCAGACATCGGAAAGCTTGTGCATTCGAAGCAGCAAGGAGGCGCCGTCCGGCAGACTGCGATGCCCCAGCCTGCCGGAAATCGGAGCACCCACCTGCAACACAAAAGCCGGAGCGGCAGGATTTCCGGAGCCGGCTTTCCCTGACTGTTTGTATCGGTCGTCCATGATGATTCCCGCGAAAGTTACCAAGCTGCAGGGATTCAAGCATGCCGGATTGGCACGAACAACGGGAGTTACAAGTCGCAACGCTTTGGCGTTGCGTCCATGCCGAAAGTGGAATGAATGTGTCAAGTCGTAACAGATTCCGCTGCCGGAAGCACGCGGGTTTTACCTATCTCAAAATCTGTTTCCCTGCGCGCGCTACAGTCATTGGCAGAGCAAGGAGGGATTCCATGGAACGCGCTGATTCGATATTGGTAGGATGTTTCGTTGCACTGGTGATTGCAACGATCACCGCTGCCTTCCTTATTCCTCATTAAGCTGTGAACGCGTGACGGTTCACATCAATCGCGCCTCATCCCTTGATGCGCAAGAGGCGGCACGCGCATGCGTGCATGTGCATGTGTATGTGCATGCGACCGACAAGGTCGTGATCGCTTCGGCTGTCCTGGCAGCCCCCGAAGGCCAGCCTCGCCCTCTTCTTTGGTTTGTTCTTCAGTCCACGCCGAGTCCCATCGATTGGGATACCGGAAAAGACGCAGTCGATGCGTGCGTTCACCTCATGCACGCATAGATGCGAAGCTCTCGCCGCGCCAAGGCATCGCGCGCCTCATCCATTTGAATCACTGCCGAATTCAATCCGCGCTCTGCAGCGGCAGCACACATCTGTCGTATTCCAAACGTGTCTCTGCCATGCAGTGTCGCATTTGAAGCGATCTTCATCCGGTGCCTGCTGAAGCTTATTGGTGATCAATAACGTGGATAGGCAGACGTCGGAAAATCCAATCCATGGCCTCGCCGCATCCATCCGCTTTTTACAGATTGGATGAAGCGCTGGTTACGGCTTGCGGCCAGCAACCGCATCGACAATCCATAACAAAGAAACGACTAATCCCCAATGAAGAGCCTTATCGAATTCCATGCGGAGGAATCCGCATGATGCCGCTCCGTTTTCGTGCCAGTCGGCTTGCGCCGGCCCTGATCGCCATCAGCATGCTGTCTTCCTGTGGAGGTGGAGGCGGAGGCGGCGGCTCCAGTTCCGGCGACGGTTCCTTTACCAGTCCCTCCGGCGAGACAAAAGATTTGCCCCAAATGACGATGTCGTGCATCGATGCGACACAGTGCAGCGGAGGCAGCGTCATCCGCGTCGACAATGGTGTCGCGCTGACGAGTTCCGGCGTTCAGGTGTATGGCATATCCACGAGCGACCTGGCTAATCCGATCATTGACAAGACGAACGCGCACGGCCTTGCCCTGGCGTCTGGCGGCATCACGGAAGTCAGGGTCGACAAGGATGGCAATGGCGGCGTCACTCGCCTGGCCCTGATATTGCGCCAGCTCGGCATTTCCTGGGACGACAAGACCGAGCGCCCTCCCATCGTCGAGACGTTCCAGAATACGCAAGGCCGCATCAGGCTCGGCTCAAATGGCACGATCGTCCCGGAGCCGCTTCCGCCGAGTTCGGATCTCGTGTTCTACGACTGGGCAAGCAAGAGGGCCGCAGGCACGCAGCTGCACTATGCCAACAACCGTTATTTCCCGCGCGACGGCAATCCGCCGCGCTGTGCAGCGGGCGCTCCCTGCCCGAACTATGAAACGACGGGGCTGCAATCCAGCGCGGGCAACTGGCGGTCCGGTGGAACCACGCCGGACATCGTGAGCGCCTATCGTCTTCACGAGGATGGCGACATCCATGCCGGTGACGGGCCGCCCGATGCGAACGGCAACCCGACCATTCTGCCGGGGGGCGACGGTTACGGCGTCCCGCATCCGGGCTCGAAGGGCGAAAGGAGTTTCGATGGCTGGAGCTTCGAATATGCCAACCTGGCGGCCTGGTACACCCTGGACACGGTCTCGATCTACGAATGGAACGGCAGGGATGAGCATAACCAGAATCGCCGCGGCATCGTGGCATACGGCGATGTCACCGGAGCCGGACAGGTTCCGGATTCCGGCGCGGCGTCGTATTCCGGTGTCGTCTACGGCTGGTATGCCCGCAGCGCCGGCGACGATCCGGTGCGCTTCCATGGCACGGCCCTGATCAGCGCGGATTTCGCCTCGGGCGAAGCACTCGTGACGATCCAGAACACCATCGCCGACGACGGGTCCGCCGTCACCGTGCCTGCCGCGCTGACAGCGACGATCAAGACCGGCGCTGCTTCCAATTACCTGACGGGGGCCGCCGGGAATGCCAGCATGTCGGGAGGACTGAGCAGCCGCTATTTCGGACCGGTGGTGTCCACGGGAACGAGCGGAAGCGGGCCGGCCGAAATCGGCGGTGCTTTCTCGCTGTCGAATGCCGAGGGCGCAACCGGAATCGGCGGCTTTATCGCACGCAAGAAGTAGTGAGGGCCGGGACGCGGTCGCCATGGACCGCGCATACCGGCGACTCGTTCCCGCGCCAGCCATCATGCGCCCACGGGAATCGCCGAATGGCTTGCAGCGCGCGCTGCTCAGGCCAGCGGCTTGCCCGCGGCTTTCAGGCGCGCGTTGGCCACGGCCGCTTCGAACTGCGCATGACCATGCCAGCCGGTGGCGCGGCCAAGCTTCTTGCCGTTCTGGAAGAACATGAAGACGGGAATGCCGTGCAAGCCGAAGCGGCGCCCCAGTTCGGGATGAGCATAGACATTCGCATGCAGCCAGCTGAGGCCAAGTGCGCGAACCGGATCCGGGTTGGCCAGCATGGCTTTCTTGGCCACTTCGCAATTGAAGCAATCGACTCCCCAGAAAAACACGCAGACCAGCCGGTCGCCCGCTGCGGCAATCGCTGCATCGATGGAGCCGTTGTCCACTTCGCGCATGTCGAACGCGGCGAAGGCCGACATATCGGGCAGGGAATCTGGTGACTGGGTCATGAATTTGGCGTCCGCGTCGAACAAGCAGGAAGCACTGGCATCCCGGGTAACCCTGCTGTCTGAAGCAAGCTTGCAGCCGGAGGGCAACGCAATGCCGGCAACACATTGCCGGCATTTCCGAAGCGGCCGATTGCCTTGCGCAACCGGTTCGATCCGTCTTGCCAGCGACGCTGCAGGGAATTACTTGCCTTCCGCCGCGAGCACGTGCGCGGCAGCGGATACGACAGCGGCAATGCGGCCCACGTCGCGCAGCTGGGTCGCCGTCATGCCCGTCTCTTTCAGCAGCTTGTAATGCGACTGGATGCAGAAGTGGCATTTGCCGATGATGCTGGACGCCAGGGCGAACAGCTCGAAGCGCCGGCGCTCGACGCCGCCGTGCGTGGCATAGGCATTCATCCGCAATTCCGGACGCTGCGTCTTCAGGTCGTTGTCTTCGGCCATCTCGACATACGGATACCAGACATTGTTCATGCCCATCAGTGCGGCCGCGGTCAGCGCAGCATGGATGTCGGTGTCATTCAGCTGGCCCGAGTTGCGGACTGCATCCACCAGCACTTTCGACTTGGCCGAAACGGCGGCGGCGAGCATGGCGCCAAGCGCGTCGGCCGGATCGAGGCTCGAACGCGCAACCACGGAGTCCAGGTTCAGCCGGATGTCCTTCGCATAGTCGGGAATCTGCTCCTTGATCGAGTTCAGAAATTCCATCTTTCGTCCTCTTCAGTGCAGCGCAAGCGGCAGCGCGAGCCGCGGCTGCCGCTTGCCAGCGTTCGGATTTACAGGGTTTCGCCGCCGACTGCACGATTGCAGGGGCAGAGCTCGTCGGTTTGCAGGCCGTCCAGCAGGCGCAGGATTTCTTGCGGGCTGCGGCCGACGTTCAGGTTGTTGACCGAGACGTGCTGGATGGTGTTGTCCGGATCCACGATGAAGGTGGCGCGCAATGCGACGCCGGAAGATTTTTCGCGCACGCCGAGCTGGTCGATCAGCGAACCCGTGGTATCGCCGAACTGCCAGTGGTTCAGGCCGCTCAGGTCCTTGTGCTCGCGGCGCCAGCCGAGCTTCGAGAATTCGTTGTCGGTGTTGCCGCCCATGAGCACGGCATCGCGGTCCTCAAAGTCTTTGGCCAGCTGCGCGAACCCGACGATTTCGGTCGGGCAGACGAAGGTGAAATCTTTCGGATAGAAGTAAATGATCTTCCATTTTCCGGGGAAGGACTTTTCGGTAATGGTTTCGAAGGCGGACTGGCCTTTTTCTTCGTGATTGTTGAAGCCGGGCTTCACGCCGGTAACGCTGAATGCTTCGAGTTTGTCGCCTACTGTTTTCATTTCACACTCCTTTTCAGGTGGTTGACATGCAAACAAGAGCTGACAGTTTACTGAAATCCCTCAAGCATCTGAAATCGGATTTGCCTTCAAAATTTATAGACAAAGACTATTGAAAGATTTCCTCATGGTTCGGTTATTTTCATGTCTGCCAGCATTTCGGAACTGAGCTATTGCGTTCATATTGGTAATGAACCATTCGACCTGCTTTATGAAGGCCGGTTTCAGCCGACTTGCCGCGATCCATGGCCCGTGTTCGTGCAGACCACATTCTTGCGGGCATCAATTGACTTCCGCGTGGCTCGGCGTGACCGGACCAAGGTTATGCTGGTGATTCTTTCTTCTTCGACCAACCTATCCTTACGGGAACCAACCATGGCCTCCAATCACCCTCACAACAGGATTGCCCTCGTTACCGGCGCAGGTTCCGGCATCGGCCGGGCGACTGCCCATGCCTTGCTGGCGGCCGGCTGGCGTGTCGTGTTTGCCGGCCGGCGTGCCGAAGTTCTGGAGGAATCAATCCGCACGGCGGGCGATCCGTTCGGCGACATCGGCATGCGCGCGCTTGCCATACCCGCGGATGTCAGCAAGGCCGACTCCGTCGCGCAGCTGTTCGCGAAGACGCAGGACAGCTTCGGCCGGCTCGACCTCCTGTTCAACAACGCCGGCATCAATGCGCCCGGCGTGGAACTGGATGAACTGCCGCTGGAGCGCTGGCAAGCCGTGGTCGACATCAACCTCACCGGCGCCTTCCTCTGCACCCAGGCCGCGTTCCGGCTGATGAAGACGCAAACGCCGCGCGGCGGCAGGATCATCAACAATGGTTCGATCTCGGCGCATGCTCCGCGCCCCGGTTCGGTTGCCTATACCGCCACCAAGCACGCGATTACCGGGTTGACGAAATCCGCCTCGCTGGATGGCCGCAAGCATGACATTGCCGTCGGCCAGATCGATATCGGCAATGCGCTGACCGACATGGGCGGACGCATGGCGAAAGGCGTGCCGCAAGCCGACGGCGAAATCAGGGTCGAGCCGGTGATGGATGTGAAGCATGTCGCCGATTCGGTCGTCCACATGGCCAGCCTGCCGCTTGAAGCCAATGTGCAGTTCATGACCGTGATGGCGACCAAGATGCCATTCATCGGTCGCGGCTGACGGATGCAGGCAGGACTGCCCGCGCCCGCGTCAGGCAATCGGCGTTTCCAGCCGCCCCTTCGTGAAATAGCTGCGCAGGTTGGCCAGTACCAGGTCGGCCATCGCCTGCCGCGTCTCGCGCGTGCCGCTGGCGATATGCGGCAGCAGCACGACGTTGTCCAGAGCCAGCAATTCCTGCGGCACCTGCGGCTCATTCTCGAACACGTCCAGCGCCGCGCCGGCGATGCGCCGCTCGCTCAGGGCAGAAACCAGCGCCCGCTCGTCGACCACGCTGCCGCGCGCGATATTGATCAGGAAGCCATCCGGCCCGAGCGACTGCAGCACTTCCGCCGATACGAGGTGCCGGGTTGCCGCGCCGCCGGCGCATGCCACCACCAGAAAATCCGCCCACTCGGCGAGCGACGCAGCCGAAGCCTCGTAAGTCCAGGGAACATCCGGCACCGGCCGGCGCGAGTGGTAGCGTACGTCCATCTCGAACCCGGCCGAGCGCCGCGCGATCGTCTGTCCGATGCGCCCGAGCCCGAGTATGCCCAGGCGTTTGCCGGATACCCGCGTGGTAAGCGGGAAGATGCCCCGTTCCCAGTCGCCGCGGCGCACGAAGCGGTCGGCTGCCGAAATGCCGCGCGCCACATCGATCAGCAAGCCGAAGGCCAGGTCGGCCACGCAATCGTTCAGCACATCCGGCGTATTGCTGACCACCACGCCGCGCCGCCGTGCCGATTCCAGATCCAGCGTCTCGTAGCCGACCCCGAAGCTCGCGATGACCTTCAGCGCCGGCAGCGCCTCGATCAGCGCCGCATCGGCGCCGACGCGGGCGGAAGTCACCAGTCCTGAAAATTCGCTTCCATGCCGCGCGAGAAAGGCTTGCGGGTCGGCTTCCTTCCACAGAGGGTGGACATCGAATTCGGCGGCGATCGCCGCTTCAAGAGAAGACAACAGGCGGCCATGCTGCAGCAGGCGAGGTTTCATGGTGATCCTTGTCTTGCAGTGAGAAAGAAGCGATTGTCGCTCGTAATTCAGCCGCCGTCACATTACGGGCTTTTTCGGCGGATCGGCTCCGTGCCCGGCACTTACTGCGGCCACCGCCCCAACTCAAGCATGCGCTTCCTGATCGCGGGCTCCCAGCCGCTGCCGGCGCTGGCCTTGTTCAGCCACTGCAGCATGTCCAGCTCGGTCGGGTGCTGCACCCTGGTGACGCTGTAGTTCAGCGTCTTGCCCATCTTTTGCAACAAGCTTTGCTGGTACTGGGAATATTCCAGGCTGCCGATGTATTTGATCTGGCCCGGCTTGACTTCATAGGTAAAACCTTCTTCGCGGTGCAAGCCATGGAACAGCTGGCCGACGCGGAACGAGACCAGACGGTAAGTGCCGGGCTTCAGGTTCGGGACCACAAAATAATTGTTGTCCAGGATGTAGCTTTTCTCGCCTACATTCCCGAAACGCACCGCTTGCGCCTCATTCCGGAATTCCACGTTGCGTAGATTTAGCACCAGTTTTTCCGGGTTGAGGGCGGGATCGCCCGGGTATTCCAGCCGGCCGATGATCATGCCCGTGTCGGCCCCTTCCTTCCTGGGCAGGCGCCAGCTGTTGGCTTCGGGTTTGACGGTTTCACAGCCCGCTATCGAGAGGGCAATAGCCAGGCAAGATGCCAATGCAGCCAGCCGCTTGATGGATACCATTGTGCGAATTTCCCTTTCGCCTAGTTAGTTTGAATTTGATGCTTGTTTCTCTGGGAACGCCTGCTCTTTCTCGCTTAGTCAACAGCAAATAGGCAGTTCAATGTAAATGGGAGGCAAGATTCGGCTTCTATTTCCATGATCACGATCAGCTGGCTACGCGCGGATCATGCACCCCGACAGGGACCACAATCGCCATCTTGGATAGTCTCCTCCTACGTCAAGTGAACGGCGATACCTGTCCCTGCTCTTAATCCAATCATCGATTCGACGAGACGAATTTGTTATGAAGGCGTATTGCATTTAATGGTCGAACGGTGCGTGGAACGCACCCCACACTTGCTGTCGCGTTCGGCCTACGATGTGCAAAACAATGGGCTGACGAACTTCGAGATTCCCTGCTTTACGTATATCTCACTAGTACGGCCATATCGGGGAATGTGGGCCCGAGCTTCCAAATTTGAATGCAATGTGCTCAATGTCGCCCTTACTCAGTGAATTCTTCGCCATGCTTTTTCATTAATTGCTTCTCTGCTCTACACTTTGTGGACAGGCTCGATGCGAATGGAAGATTTTTATGACGGGTCAGTTCCAAAATTAGGTCATTTGCAGCGCGAAAATCGTGCTCCTCTGCTGACCAACTACAGATGCGTTGAGCTAAATTTTTATAATCGGGCGCGTCTATCAAAGCCTGTAGGTCCTTATAACCTCTAATTAAGGGAATAATGTACGTACCTGCGATATCCTCTGACGTTTCCGCGCCAATCAGCATGCCGTATTTTTTGGGATTCAAAACAACACGACCTGCGGCAACGTCGCCGTTGTCAAGAGCCAAATGCAAAAGATGATCTAATACGTCTCTGTCGTCGAATAGAGGGCCATCTAGGTCATATTTCATTTCATTTCGCTTGTCAGGTATCTCTACTAATAAGCGAAGTTCCTCCTCGTTCTTGAGGCCAAACGTTTTTGGGATGACTAGCGAATAGCAGACTCGGCACCGCACTCCTTTAACAAGCTTAAATCCGTTCCATCCATTTAAGTTCGAAATAGCAGATGGCCACTCCACTCGCGGTTTCGTAAAAGCATTATTGGCCATCACCAATAAACAAATCAATGCCGGTAGGACTACACGGCAACACATTCGAATATTTATCATTATTTTCAAACCTCTTAATCTGTTTTTACTTAATTGTTCTTGTCGTTGTAATAGGGCCACCAATCGCGTGCGGGTAACTGAATAAAGGTCCCTTCTTTTCCTCCACTATTCAAGCTAGGCAACTGCTCTCTAATAAAGTTTTCGAATCCTTTCTTACCGCTTGCACCAATAAAATTTGAATCAACGCTAGTAAGACAAGCTTCAGAACCAAACGGTCCGCCGTAGTGAATACGTTCACTTCTGACGGTTACATTTTTTCCGTCTTTAGTAACTGTCAAAGAATCCTTAGCTTTCTGCCCGATATCCGTAATTGAAATTCCATGTTTAGTGCCCCAATCACTTATGTCATTTACCTGCACCGTTAAATAGGGGACAGACCACGATTATTCTTTTTGGTGCTGTCGCTCCCTAGGTCGGCCCGCCTTTCCCTTTACCACTCGCCGCCCCACCATTCTTTCAATCTCCGCCTGGAACCGGTTGGTACCCAATACATAGTTACCATTGGTCGCGCTGCGAATTTGCTTCAGGATCTCATCATCCATATGCGCCTTGAACAGGCCGCGATAGGCTTCCTGTCTGCTCGCCCCA
>NZ_HE978635.1:0-1406 GCF_000312045.1 Noviherbaspirillum massiliense JC206 | reverse complement strand
GCTTGCTAATCGTGGTCTGTCCCCTATTACCCATGCTGTTCTTACTCCGACTTCCGATTCGACGAGCTGATTTTTTTTATGGAGGTGTACCGTGTTTAAAGGTGGAATGGTGCGTGGAACGCACCCTACGCTTGCTTAGGTGGGACAACAAGAGCTTCTTTTACTTTCTGTTCGAAAATAGGTATCAGCACTTCAAGTAAGTCGAGACACTCATCCATGAGGATGTTAAGTTCATCAGGAGTGTAATAAAAACTCCCATATCTTCCTGCAAAAAAATTCGTTGCTCTTACTGTGTATAGCGGTTTCTCTACACCGATGTACGCATCAAACATCCCATCGGTTTTGCCACTGCCCAAGTCGAATGACATCAAGAGCTTGTTATTTTCGAGTACAGGTTTCGAATAGATTACCGTGCCAATAATTGCATTTACACGTTTATTTCCTATGATAGTTTTTACATTTTTATCTAGATGGAAATCGGGAAAACGCTTGGCGACAATAGTTTGCACAAGTTTTTTTCGGTCTTTCATTAAAAATCGTCTCAGCTGATCCCTTTTTTCGGAGGATATAGGAACGAAACGTGCACGCAAAATTCGCTCCTTCTCTCTTCCTAATTGCTTAACTCTGTTCCATGCTGGTTCATCACGGAACAACTCGCCAGCAACAGCAAACTTTTTGAAAGCAACAAAACTTTCAACTAATTCGCGCTTGTCCTGCTCTGTGTAATTGAGCAAAAACTCGCGGTTACAATTCAAAGGCAAATATTGGGGTAACCGATCAAATGGAGAAATTCCGCGAACGGTCATCTCCACTATTTCAGCAATCTTTTTCCGAATCCGACGGTCTACCTCGGCATCGAATTCGATCAATTGTTTAATCGACTCACTCATAACCATTAGCTCTTCCATGAGCAATTTAGTCAAGGGCTGGCCCTCTTGGTGGAGTCGGCATCGGTGGCGCGAAAGGGCCATGTGTCAGCGCCTGCTTCAATGCTTTACCAAGCGTATTTAGGCCTTCGCTAACTGTATCTTTAACCTCGTCCATTCGTGTTCGGCCTGTCTCTTTCAACGTATAGAAAAATAGACCTGAATCACGCTCACCAGGATAAAGTCGCACTTCAAGCTCCTTACCATTTTGGCCCCAAAAAACTCCTGCCTTTACGCCACCTTTAATATATTCCACTAGCTCCGTTGGATCGCCTCGACTATATGATTCACCAGGAGTAGATGCTGCGAGAATATAGCCAGTGATTTGTTTGTCGGCCGCTGTAAATAGGGGACAGACCACGATTATTCTTTTTGGTGCTGTCGCTCCCTAGGTCGGCCCGCCTTTCCCTTTACCACTCGCCGCCCCACCATTCTTTCAATCTCCGCCTGGAACCGGTTGGTACCCAATACATAGTTACG
>NZ_HE978634.1:3053837-3152253 GCF_000312045.1 Noviherbaspirillum massiliense JC206 | reverse complement strand
ATAAAGCTGACCGGCAGCGCAGCTGTCCGTGTCGAGCGATGAGTTAAGTGTTTCCATATAGCGGCCCTACAAGGACATTTCCATCAAACTTTATAACGCTATTCTGCGTAAATACAATTCCGCCGTAAGCTTCCGCTATTTCGAACAGACATGAGATAAGCGCTTCATTTTCATAAAATTCTTTCTTCGTCACTAGACCTAGAACGATTCTTGATTGGCGCACAAACGAGGTTGCCTCTTGCTTGCGATGATCGTCATCGTGCAAAGAGGAGATATATCCCACAAATCCATTTAAATGTGATCCGAGCTGTTCAGTAGGCATTACGTTGAATCGAACCAAGTCTCCAGCTACGTCAACCTCAAAGTAACGCTCCCTTTTAAAAAAGGTTTTCTTGCTTTTAGCCGATTCAAATATCTTTCCAAGGTCTACGTCTTCGACAGGTAGATATATTGTCGCATTCGCTGGCATGCCGTCCCTCTATACACTTAACTTGTTATAAATCGCAAAACACTAATTTAACACGGCGGGTTGTCGTTTAACATGGAATGCAATTTCCCTCGAAAGCCGCATGAATACTCGCCTTGCGGCGCTCGTGCTGTGTTAGCACACAGGTTTAACAAAACCGGCAAACCACGCACTTTGTTAGCAACGGCCTATAACTACGGGATTAGTCTTGCGTGCAGGCTTCCGCATCACCGCTTGATGTTTAAACGGCTTGGTAAGCGGCGCGGCATTGTTCATCTGGCCTGTCATTCGACAGCCACGCCGCGTTTCAGAAAGCAGCGATGACTCCGCGCACATGCTCGATATCAGCCAACCCGACATCGAGGTGCGTCACCCAGCGGATCGTCTTGCCGGCATGCTTGCGCGGCGGACCGCTCGTGACTTGGACATTGCGGGCGGCAAGATGAGCAAGGAATTCGTCTGCTACTTCACCCGCAACATCCGTGAACACCATATTGGTTTGCGCGGGATGAACGACGATCTGTCCGGCCAGCCGCGGACGGCTGGCGACGGCCTTGGTCAAGGTGTCCGCGAGCAGGGCCGCATGCGCATGGTCCTGCGCCAGCCGCTCGACATGATGCTGCAGCGCATGGATGCCGGCGGCGGCCAGCATGCCGGCCTGCCGCATCGCGCCGCCCAGCATTTTGCGATGGCGCTTTGCCTGCTGAACGAATGAAGCTGAACCAAGCAGCAGCGAGCCGACCGGTGCACCGAGTCCTTTGGACAGGCAGAGCGACAGGGAATCGTAGGATGCGCAGATCTTGCGCGCCTGGGCCAGCGCGTCGCCGCCGCTTTCCGTGGCCAGCGCCACCGCGGCATTGAACAGGCGTGCGCCATCGATATGCGTGCGCAGTCCATGGCGCCGGGCGAGTTCGCGCACGGCTTGCATGTAGGCGATCGGCAGCACCTTGCCGCCGGTGGTGTTTTCCATCACGATCAGCCGGGTCCGCGCAAAGTGCTGATCGTCCGGCTTGATCGTGCTTTCGATGTCGTCCAGCGCAATCGTGCCGTCCGGCTGATGCGCGAGCGGCTGGGGCTGGATCGAGCCGAGCACCGCCATGCCGCCGGCTTCCCAGCGATAGGTATGCCATTGCTGGCCGACGATCGCTTCATCGCCGCGCTGGCAATGCGTCATCAGGGCGATGAGATTGGTTTGCGTGCCGCTCGGTGCAAATAGTGCCGCTTCGAAGCCGAGCATCTCTGCGGCCATGTCCTGCAGCCGGTTGACTGTCGGGTCGTCGCCGAATACGTCGTCGCCCAGCGGCGCGTCGAACATGGCCTGTTTCATGGCTGCGGTGGGGCGGGTGACAGTGTCGCTGCGAAAGTCGCTCATGGCTTGCCTCGAAGATTGGTCCGGATACCGGATTGTATGTGTTTCGGGGAAGCGAGCGCTTTGGAAGGAAGGGAAAAAAGAAGGGAGGAGGAGGAATCACGAAGGAGGAATCACGAATGAGAGGGACATCCGCGGAGGAAGCGCGCGCTAAGGCGCGCATCCCTGTTACCCGGCGGAAGCCACAGAGCCGGCCGGAAGATTTTCCGTGGCCCTGGCTTTTTTGGCCTCAAGCTTCTGGCGGATCCTTTCCCACATCCTGTCGTGCAAGGGCATCAGGATGACATTGCAGATCGGTTCAAGGATGGCAGCCGCGCCGCCGAAGGTGAGCGACCCGGTCAGCCAGTACATCAGGCCGAAAGCCACGCCCATGTGGAGGCTGATTTGACTGATTGTTCTTGCAGCGGTGACCATGATCTTGCTCCTTGGCTTGTCTGTTTGATCTTATATCGATGAGATAGATGGTAATCATTCTCATTTAATAGATCAAATTGATAAAACCAAGGCAGCTCATAGGAAAGATTTATTCAACCGGCCGGAACAGCTCCAATAAGCGGCGCCGGCCGCTTCGCTCAAGGCTTCGGTTCGCGCAAACGGATTAGGCCTTCCTGCGCCAATGTCGCCAGCAGTTCCCCTTTGCGGTTGTAGACATGCGCAAAGCACAAGCCGCGGCCGCCCGAAGCGTTCGGGCTTTCCATGGCAAACAGCAGCCACTCGTCCATGCGAATCGGCCGATGGAACCAGATCGTGTGGTCCAGGCTGGCGATCTGCAGGCGCGGATCGCCCATGCGCACGCCATGCGGTTGCAGGGATGTCCACAGCAAGCCGTAATCCGATACATAGGCGAACAGGGTTTCGTGCACCAGCGGATCGTCCGGCAGTTGCATCGGAGCGCGGGTCCAGACAAGCCGGTTCGGCTTGCCTCCGTTACTGCCGAAAATATCGGTCGCCTGCTCTGACCGGAAATCCACCGGTACCGGGCGGAACGGCCGCTTCGGGCTGCCGCCGTGCTGTTTCCACAAGGCGATGCTGGAAGGCAGGGATTCCGGATCGGGGCTGGCCGGTGCCGGTTTCTGGTGCGACAAGCCTTCTTCCGCGACCTGGAAGGACGCTGACATGACGAAAATCTTGCGGCCTTCCTGGAACGCCACTACCCGGCGCGTGGTAAAGGAGCCGCCGTCGCGCACGCGCTCGACTTCATACTCGATCGGCAGGCGGTGGTTGCCGGGAAGGATGAACAGGGAATGCAGGGAATGCGGGCGCCGCCCTTCCACAGTCATGGTCGCGGCATACAGCGCCTGGCCCAGGGCTTGTCCGCCGAATACATTCGGGCTGCCCATGAAATGGCTCTGGCCGCGGAAGCGGTCCGGGCCGATCTGTTCCAGCTTGAGCAGCTGCAGGATTTCTTCGGTGTTGTAGAGGGTGTCATCCACCATGATAGTCATGCCTGATCAAAAGAAATGAGAAGGGAAATGAAAAGAAACCTTAGCGCGGCGCAGTCTTGCCATTCTTTGCAAGAAAACGGTCCCGCAATTCGCGCTTGAGCACCTTGCCGATCGCGCTGCGCGGCAAGGCTGGTACGATGTCGACGGCAGCCAGTCGCTGCGTCTTGCCCAGACGCGCGTTCGCCCATGCGAGCAGTTCATCGGCTTCAAGCTGCGCGCCCGCTTTAGGCACCACGAAGGCCGCCGGCGTTTCGCCCCAGCGCTCGGAAGGCACGCCCACCACCGAGGCTTCGGCAATCGCTTCATGCTGTAGTAGAACTGTTTCCAGGTCGCTGGGATAGATGTTGAAGCCGCCGGAAATGATCATGTCCTTCTTGCGGTCGAGCAGCGTCAGAAAGCCGTCCGCATCAAAGCGGCCGATGTCGCCGGTGCGGATGAAGCGTTTGCCGGTCGGATCATGCCATTCGGCTTCTGCCGTCTTGGCCGGCTGCTTGTGGTAGCCCGCCATCATTGCCGGGGAATGTCCGACCACTTCGCCGGTGCCGCCCGGAGTCGCTTCCCTTCCCTCGTCGTCGATCAGACGGATGTCATGCCCGGGCGCCGGTTGGCCGACGGTGTGCAACTTGTCCGGATGCTCATGTGCCTTCAGGATGCAGGTGCCGCCGCCTTCGGTCATGCCGTAGTACTCGATCAACCCACCCGGCCAGCGCCGCAGGATGTCCGCCTTCAGCGCAGCGGAAAACGGCGCGCTGGTGCAAAACTTCATCCGGAATGACGACAGGTCGTATTGCCCGAAATCCTCGCGCGCCATGATGCGCTGGTACTGCACCGGCACCAGCATGGCGTGCGTGACGCGATGCTGCTGCGCCAGCGCCAGCCAGACACCGGCATCGAATTTCGCCATCAGCACCACCGTGCCGCCCAGGCCGATGGCCGGGAAAAAGCTCACCAGCGTCGTATTGGAATACAGCGGCGTCGACACCAGCGTGACCGCATCGGGACCATAGCCGTTGCTGCGGCCGCGCTGCACATGGGTCCAGCGCATCGAATGCGGCTGCACGATGCCTTTGGGCGTGCCGGTGGTGCCGGAGGAATAGATGATGTTGAATGGCCAGTCCGGCTGGATGGCCACCGGTGCCGGCTTTGCATCGGCCGCGGCAAGCCAGCCGGACAGCGCTTGTTCCTCGGCGCTGTCATCCATTGCAATCGCCGGGATGGCGAGCGCTTCGCGGATAGGAGCCAGGGCTTGCACAACCGACTGATCGAGGAAAAGTAGGCGTGCATCGGCATCGCGGATCATCGACGCCAGGCTCTCGGGCGAGGAAGAAGGCGCGAGCGGCGCGACCGCGACGCCGGCACGCAGGCTGCCGAGGAAGACGGCGGCATATTCGATCGAGGTCGCGGCACAGATGGCGATGGCGTCCCCGCCCTTCAGCCCTTCTCTTTGCAGCGCCGCTGCTACCCGGTCCATCAGGGCGTCAAGCGCTGCATAATCGAGCACGCGCTTGTCCTGGACCAGCGCGGGGTGGCGCGGGCCGGAGGCGGCATGCAGGCGGATCAGGTTGGGAAGGGTGTCGAAGCGCTGATTGAGAATGTCTTCAATCGTCAGTTCAGTTGCAGGCATGCGAGATGGATGATCAAGTGGAAAGCCGGCGAGGCATGGGCTGGCCTGCCTCGCGAATTGCCTCAATACTATTCCAGTTTCGGCTTTTTTCGCAGCTTGCCGCTTGAGGAAGCAAAAGAATTGATGCGGCAAGCCCATGTTGCTCTCCCTCACGCTTTTGCTTTTTATCAGGCAAACTGAGGGCCGCATCAATTTTCAGGTATTCCAATGTTCGGATTCGAATCTGCACTCGTACTGAGCGCCGTGATGGGCACGCTCCTGCTGGCCGGCTTCGTCAAGGGTATTTCCGGCATGGGCATGCAGGTAGTGGCAATGGGCGTGCTGTCCGTGGTCATGCCCCCGGCGCAGGCGGCCGCCATCCTGGTCGTACCATCCACCGTCACCAACCTGTGGCAGCTGTTCACCGGGCCCGCCTTCGGGGCATTGGTGCGAAGGCTGTGGGCGATGATGGTGGCGATCTGTGTCGGGACCTGGCTCGGCTTCGGTGCTCTCGCCGGCAGCAATGCGAAGCTGGCAGCCTTCATCCTCGGCGCCGTGCTAGTGCTGTATGCCTTGCTCGGGCTCGTCAAGGTGCGCTTTCGCGTGCCGCCGGAAAAGGAATGGTGGCTGTCACCGGTGATCGGCTTTGTCACCGGTTTGCTGACCGGCGCCACCGGCGTGTTCGCCATTCCAGCAGTGCCCTACCTTAACGCGCTGGGACTTGGCAAGGACGAGCTGGTGCAATCGCTGGGCCTGTCCTTCACCATATCCACCCTGGCCCTCAGCCTCGCTCTCTTCATTCAGGGTGCATTCGGCATGCAGGTGGCTGGTGCTTCGCTACTCGCCTTGCTGCCCGCGATGCTCGGCATGCTGGCAGGAGAATGGATGCGGGTGCGGGTGAGCGAACAGGGATTTCGCCAGCTGTTCCTGGTCGGGCTCCTGCTGCTGGGGGCGTACACCGTCATCAAGAACTTGCCCGGACATCCCTGAAGAACTCAGTCCTCCGGGAGCGGCGGCATGTCCGGCAGATCTTCCTCGATCTGCACAGTGCGATTGCCGCCTTCCTGCTTGGCCTGGGCGAGCGCTTTGGCAGCGCGTTCCAGCATCGACTCCGCCGTATCCTTGACCGAATTAGTGGTAATCCCGACCGAAAAGCCCGGCACGAGGCCGGGCGCGATCGATTGCCAGTCACAGCCGTCGATCGCCTTGCGCAGCCGGGTCATCGCGATCATGCCCTGATCGAGCCAGGTCGTCGGCAGCAGGACACCGAACTCGTCACCGCCAAGGCGGCCGAAGCGATCCAGCACGCGCAGCAGCGCAACCGCACTATCCGACACCGTCTTCAACACCCTGTCGCCGGCCGCATGTCCGTAGCGATCGTTTATCTGCCCGAACCGGTCCAGTCCGATCACCGCGAAACAGAAGGGATGGCCAGTGCGGCGCGCGCGCTGCAGTTCCGCTTCGAGCAACTCGACCAGGCTGCGGCGGTTGAGCGCGCCGGTCAGCCGGTCGTGGCGGGTCAGCTCCGCGATTTGCGCGCGCAAGTCTTCGATCTCCCTCTCCTGCTCGGTCAGTTGCTGCCGCAGCAGTTGGCAATCGGGGCAGGAAGGCGCTTGTCTTTCCATGTTGGCTCCAGTGGGACGCGTGGCTGTCATCATGCCAGCGACAGCAAATCGGCTTGTTTTTAATGTTGGTCTGGCAGCGGCTCGGCGGGCAAGGGACAGGCGATCGCTTGCCCGGCAGCGTGCGAATCCCGATACGGTAAACCAAACGTGGCTTCGTCGGCAATGTCTTGCAACTGCGCGGCTTCATCGCGCAACGATGTGGCGAACCAGCACTCTACGGCGCGAAAAAATGATGTTAAAGTTCCGTTCCGGTTCAATCCTGTAAGAGATAGTCACAATGAAACCCAACGTAGACACGCCTTCCGACATGAGAGAGTGCGATGTTCTTGTCATAGGAGGCGGTCCGGCGGGTTCCACGGCGGCGGCTCTGCTTGCCGAGAGGGGCCATCGCGTCACCCTCATCGAGAAGGACCGGCATCCGCGCTTCCATATCGGCGAATCCCTGTTGCCGGCCAATCTTCCGCTCCTGGAAAAACTTGGTGTGGCCGACGAAGTGAAGGCCATAGGCATGGAAAAGTGGGCGGCGGAATTCGTCTCGCCCTGGCATGACCACAAGCAGGTCTTTCACTTCGCCGATGCCTGGGACAAGTCCATGCCCCACGCCTATCAGGTACAGCGCGCCGAGTTCGACGAGATCCTGATCCGCAATGCAAGGCGCAAGGGTGCCGAAGTGATCGAGGGCTGCCGCGTCCATGACGTGGCCTTCCTGCCCGGCGACGAAGGCGCACTCATCCATGCGCGCACCGAGGACGGCGCTGACCAGTCCTGGCGCGCGCGTTTCGTGCTCGATGCCTCCGGCCGCGACACCTTCCTCGCCAACCGCTTCAAGGTCAAGCAGCGCAACGAAAAGCACAACAGCACCGCCATCTTTGCGCATTTCGCGAATGTGCAGCGCAATGAGGGCAAGGCTGCAGGCAATATCACGATCTTCTGGTTCGACCACGGCTGGTTCTGGTTCATCCCGCTGGCAAACGGGAATACCAGCATCGGCGCAGTGACCTGGCCGTATTACCTCAAGACCCGCAACAAGAAGCCGCTCACTGAATTCCTGATGGACACCATCGCCCTCTGCCCCGCCTTGCAGGAGCGCCTGAAAGGCGCGCAGATGGTGACCGAGCCGGAAGCCACCGGCAATTATTCCTATACCTGCACGCAGACGCATGGCCGGAACTATCTGCTGCTCGGCGATGCCTATGCCTTCATCGATCCCGTGTTTTCTTCCGGCGTGATGCTGGCAATGCAAAGCGCATTCGTGGGTGCCGATACCGTCGACTGCTGCCTGCGTCGTCCCGGCGAGGCCGCGGCCGCGCTGAAGCGTTTCGACCGGAGCATGCGTGTCGGGCCGAAGCAGTTCTCCTGGTTCATCTACAGGATTACCAATCCGACCATGCGCAATCTGTTCATGGGCCCGCGCAACCTCTTGCGCATGCAGGAGGCCCTGCTGTCGGTCCTGGCCGGCGACGTGTTCGGCAAGACGCCGATCGGCCCTTCCCTGCTGGCCTTCAAGGGCCTGTATTACGGGATATCGCTGCTGAACTTCAAGCGCACGCTGATGGCGTGGCGCGATCGCAAGAACAATATTCGTAGTGTTGATGCCGTGGGCGGGATGACGAATTGATAGAGCTTGATACATCCAGTCTGCAATGCGCCTACTTGCCGATTGAGAAATACAGCATGCGGGAATGGAAAGACCGCATGCTCGGAACGATCAGTTTCACTCCCCGTGGGCAGAACCCAGCTCCGGCAATGGAAAACCTGCCATTTGCGCAGGTGCTGATGCCGGCGCTCGACTTGAATGGCGAGGTCGGCTCGGCCTGCGAAGTGTGGAGCGGCAAAGGCAGCTTCACCTACGGCCTGCGCAAGGGCGTGCGCTACGGCCACAATGACGAGATCCTGTTCGGCGCGATCCAGCTCGACGATGCGCAGTTTGACAATGCCAGCGTGCGCGCCGCGGGCAAGACGCCGCTGCAGCAGGCATCCGAGACGGCTTACCTGGAAATCTTCGGCCTGCTCGATGCCTTGCAATTTCCGCACATCCTGCGCTTCTGGAATTACATCGCCAACATCACCGGAGAAAGCCACGGCCTGGAGCGTTATCGCCAGTTCAACATGGGCCGTCAGGACGGCTTCCTCGCGAGCGGACGCAAGGTGATGGGCAGCGTGCCGGCCGCGTCCGCCGTCGGATACGAGCAGGGGCCGCTCACCATCTATTTCCTCGCCGGCCGTGGCGAGGCGCCGGTCGCGATCGAAAATCCGCGCCAGGTCAGCGCCTACAAGTATCCGCAGGAATACGGCCCGCGCAGCCCGACCTTTTCCCGCGCCAGCGTTGCACGCCTGGGCGACGACAATGTCCTGTTCCTGTCGGGCACCGCGAGCATCGTCGGCCATCGCAGCATGCATGTGGGCGATGTGCTGGCACAGACGCGCGAGACGCTGGCCAACATCACCGCCATGGTGGGCGAGGCCAACCGCGTTGCGCCGGATGCGGAATTTTCGCTGGGCGACCTGTGCTACAAGGTGTATGTGCGGCATCCGAAAGATGTGCCGGCAATTCACGGCGAGTTGCGCCGCGCATTGGGCGAATCCGCGCGCCTCATGTTCCTGAAGGCCGACATCTGCCGCCAGGACCTGCTGGTGGAAGTGGAAGCGACCGCCGGCCATCCCCTGGAGTTTGCAATCGGCAAATAAGCGGCGATCCGCCTGCATTGCGATTTAGACAGCGCCAAGCGGCACGGCTTCCTTTATCATGCTTTCCCGCCGCTGCCATTGCCGACGAAGGCATGCAGACATGGCGGCGGCGGTTTAACGGAAGTGTGGTAATGACATCATGAAATCTTTTTTGCGTATTGTCCTGTCGGTATACGGATACGCGGTCTTCTACCTCGGCCTGTTCTGGTTCGGCCTGCTTTCCCTGCTGTGGACACTGTTTGCCGTGGTCCTGCAGCCCTTGCTGCCACGTGAGGTGGGCCGGCCGCTGGGCCGCTTCGTCATCATGGCGGGATTCCGCTTTTTCCTCGGCTGCCTCAAGCTGTCGGGCCGCTTCCGCTTCGATCTCAAGGAGCTCGACGCGCTGCGTCATGAAAAATCGCTGATCATCGCGCCCAATCATCCATCGCTTTGGGACGCGGTACTGATCGTGTCGCGCCTGCCTGACGTGGCATGCATCATGAAAGCCACGGTCATCAACAATATCTTCCTTGGCGCGGGCGCCCGGCTGGCGCGTTACATCCGCAATGAATCGCTGCGGCGCATGATCATGCTGGCGGTGCAGGACCTGCAGCGCGGCAGCCACCTGCTGCTGTTCCCGGAAGGCACCCGTACCGTGCGCCAGCCGATCGGTCCGCTCAAGGGCAGCATCGGCGTGATCGCGAACCGCGCGAAAGCCCAGGTGCAGACTGTGTTCATCGAAACCGATTCCCGCTTCCTCACCAAGGGCTGGCCCGTCTACAAGAAGCCCGTCCTGCCGATGTACTACCGGGTTCGGCTCGGCCGCCGCTTCGAAGCGCCCGCCGACAGCGCTGCCTTCATGACCGAGCTGGAACAGTACTTCGTCAGCGAGCTGGGCGACCATGCCGAGCCGGCGCGGGCGCGGGAGCCGCAAACGGTCGGCTGACTCACTTCCAATTTTTCCGAAACGCTTGATGAATTCTCCTTCCCCCACGCATCTGGTGCTGATCCCCAGCTATAACCCCGGCCCGAAAGTGTATGAAACCGTACGCGCCGCACGCCAGTACTGGAACCCGGTATGGGTAGTGGTCGACGGCAGCACCGACGGCACCAGGGAAGGCCTGGAACACATGGCTGCGGACGATCCCGGCCTGAAGGTGATCGCCCTGCCGGCCAACATGGGAAAGGGCGCGGCGGTATTGCATGGCCTCGACCAGGCCGCGGCGCAAGGCTTTACCCATGCGCTGACCATGGATTCGGATGGCCAGCATCCGGCCCAGCTGATCCCGGACTTCATGAAAGAGTCGAATCGCAAGCCGGGCTGCATGGTGCTCGGCCTGCCGGTCTTTGATGCCAGCGCGCCCAGCCTGCGCGTCAAGGGCCGGCAAGTCTCGAACTGGTGGGCCAACCTGGAAACCCTATGGGCCGGCATCGGCGATTCGCTGTTCGGATTTCGCGTCTATCCGATCGAGCCGCTGCGCACAGTGATGCGGCGCCAGCGCTGGATGCGCCGCTTTGACTTCGATCCGGAAGCGGTGGTGCGCCTGTGCTGGCGCGGCGTGCGGCCAGTCAACCTGCCGGCGCCGGTGCGGTATTTCAGCCCGGAAGAAGGCGGCGTGTCGCACTTCCGCTATCTGCGGGACAACACCCTGCTCACCTGGATGCATACCCGCCTCTTCCTCGGTTTCGTCCTGCGCCTGCCGCTGCTGCTGGTGCGCAAGCTGGCCTGAGCAAACATCCGAGCAAACAATCCGGAGGACGAACCAGGTTCCGCCGCGTGCGCGCCGCGCTTGCCAACGCAGCATGCACAAGGCGCATCTTGCTGGCATAGACCGAATGAACGGCAATAACGACACGAGCACACCATGAAATCCAACGGCCTCTCCTTCCACCATCCCGTCGCTTTCTGGCTTGGCTGCGCGGCGCTGGTCGCCGGCGTGCTGGCGCACATACCGATGTTCATCCATGCCTCTTACATGGATTACCAGATGGTGGGCATGCCGATGGACCCGGCGATGCTGGCGGGCATGGTGGTGATCCCGGTCGGACTCCTGCTCGCTGCATACGGCCTCATGCCGAGGATCGATCAGATGCGGCAAAACCTGCAATGCGGCCACCAGTTGCACTTCCATATTGCCGATGGCGCGGCGCTCAACCGCGAGCACTGGAAGCTGGTGCTGGTGCTGGTCGTGGCCCTGACCGTCGATGTGATGAAGCCGGCCACGCTCGGCTTCGTGATGCCCGGCGTGACGAAGGAATATGAAATCAGCAAGGAGACCGCCGGCTTCCTGGCACTGGTGGCGCTGACCGGTACCACCGTCGGCTCCATCCTCTGGGGTCGGCTGGCCGACTCCTTCGGCCGGCGTGCGGCGATCCTGCTGTCGGCGCTGATGTTCATCGGCACTGCGATCTGCGGTGCCATGCCTTCCTTCGAATGGAACCTGGTGATGTGCTTCCTGATGGGCGCATCCGCAGGCGGCCTGCTGCCGATTACCTTCACCCTGATGGCAGAGATGATTCCCGCCACTCACCGCGGCTGGCTGCTGGTGGCGCTGGGCGGTGTCGGCACGTCCGCCGGCTATCTCGTCGCTGCTGGCGCGGCCAGCCTGATCGAGCCGCTGTTCAGCTGGCGCGTGCTGTGGCTGCTGGGCTTGCCGACCGGCGCGCTGATCATTTTCCTCGACCGCTATATTCCCGAGTCGCCGCGCTTCCTCGCGAATGCCGGGCTGAAGAATGAAGCGCGCGCGGTGCTGGCGAAATTCGCCGGCGTGCTCGACAGCGACGACGGCGATGCCACCCATGCGCCGGAAGCCGGCATGGCGAAGGACAAGGCCGGATTCCTGCAACTCCTGCGCGGCGCCTATGCCAACCTCACCTGGGGTCTCCTGGTGTGCGGCGTCGCTTGGGGCCTGGTGAATTTCGGTTTCCTGCTGTGGCTGCCGACCAATCTGCGCAGCATGGGCATGGATGCCAGCGCAGCCAGTGCGCTGCTGGCACGCTCCGCTTTCCTCGCCTTGCCCGGCATCGCGCTGGTCATCTGGCTCTATCACCGCTGGAGCAGCATCAAGGCCCTGGTGCTGTTCATCGTGCTTACCACCCTGTCGCTGCTGGCCTTCCTGCTGCTCGGTCTGCTTCATCTGAACTCCGCGGCGGCAATGGCGACTGCAACCGTACTGCTGCTGATCAGCGCCAGCGGCGTGATTGCAATGCTGATTCCCTACGCAGCGGAAATCTATCCGGTGCATTTGCGTGCGACCGGATCGGGCGTGATTGCTGCCGGTTCCAAGATGGGCGGAATTCTTGGCGCGGCCTGCGGCGTGCTCGGGCTGTTCAGCGATCTTGCTTTCTCCGCGCTGTTCATTGCGGTGCCGATGGCGGTGTCGGCCATCATGCTGGTGCGTAGCGGGGTTGATACGCGAGGCAGGAGGCTGGAGGAGATTCAGGAGGCGGTGGCGGGGAGAAGTAAGGTGGTGCAGGCGGAGTAAATCCCCTTATACAAACAAAACTTGCCTGTCGTTCCCGCGTAGGGTTTCGCAGGGAATTCGGACAGCATGCTGCCCGCTTGCGGAACGGTTTGCGCTTGCAAGCGCAAACGCGCCCTGCAAGGGGGAACCCAGTGACGTTCGTTGCATAGCGCAGGTGCCTCTTCATGGAGACTTGCCGGGGGTGGCCCGGCGGCCACTCACTTTCTTTGCTTCGCCAAAGAAAGTAAGCAAAGAAAGGCGACCGCGCAGCCGCTGCCCTTCGGGTTTCCGAAAAAGCAATCGACAAATCGGGAAGCGAACGAAGCTCGCTTCGCTCAGACAACGTTCGCTTCTTGATCCGATTTGCCACCTGCTTTTTCGGCAGCGTCAGAAGCGGATTAAGAGCAAAAAGCCTTGAAACGCTAAAGGAAGCAGGATTGCTGCGCCCTAAATCAACCCGCCGTTAATCGAAATGATCTGCCCGGTGATGTACGCCGCGCGCGGCGAGGCGAGGAAGCTGACGAGGTCGGCGACTTCTTCCGGTTTGCCGGCGCGCTTCATCGGCACCATTTGATTGATCGTCTGCGCATCGAACGCGCCTTCGGTCATTTCGCTCTCGATGATGCCCGGGGCAATCGCATTGACTGTGATGCCGCGGCTGGCGACTTCCAGGGCCAGCGACTTGGTGGCGGCGTTCAGTGCGCCCTTGGCGGCGGAGTAATTCACCTGGCCGCGGTTGCCGGTGAGGCCGGACACCGAGGACATGTTGATGATGCGGCCCCAGCGGCTGCGGATCATGGGCATCATCAGCGCGTGGGTAACGTTGTAGAAGCCGTTGAGCGAGACGTCGATCACGCGATGCCATTGCTCCGGCTGCATACCGGGAAACACCGCGTCGTCATGGATGCCGGCATTGTTGACCAAGATCTGGATAGGCTCATCGTCGACCAATGGCTGCAGTACCGAGGTCACCGCATGCGCATCGGTCACGTCGAACACCAGCACTTCCGCGCTCCCGCCCTGCGCGACGATTTCGTCGGCGACTGCCTGTGCCGCCTCGCGCCGCCGGTTCGCATGAATGAGGACATGATGGCCATCGGCTGCCAGGCTGCGGCAGATTGCAGCGCCGATGGCGCCGCTGCCGCCGGTGACGAGGGCGCGCTTCTTGACGGATGTATTGCTGCCGGCGCCGGAGATTTTCGCTGGATTTGCCATGGTGTTTGAGATGTGTGCTGCTTACAGGACGCTGGCCGCATCGGCATTGATGATCACCGCTGCCCGGCCTTCCAGCAGCATGCGTCCTTCGGAGAGGATCGAAAAATCGTACAGGACATTGTTGCCGTCACCGCTGAAACGCCGCACTTCGATCATCAGGTCGGCGGCGATGTTGTCCAGTCGGCCGACGTGCAGCTTCACGCCGCGCAGGCTGGCCAGGAAGCCGGCGCGCGGTCGAGCATCCTGCTGCGCTGTCAGCGCGCCGTGCACTGCCATCGCCTGCGCCGCATATTCGATCCCGCATGCGGCGGCCAGCCTGTCATGGGCACGCAAGGGATTGTCGGCTGCGCGGTGGCTGCTCGCGCGGCAGCGCACGTGCTCATCGCTCCACTCTTCCACCGCATCCAGCAGACACATGCTGTCCTGATGCGGGATGCGGGCGGCGATCCAGGCGCGGTCTAGCACGGCATCACTTCCACTGACAGGCGTGTGCCGTCCAGGTAATCGATCACCAGCTTCGCTGTTTCATGTCGTGCAAGCGCGCGCAGCAGCGGCAGGCTGCGCGCCGCGGGGATGGCGGTCCGCATGCTTTCCAGCCCGGCATCGGCCATCCGTTCGGCGGGCGAGCTGGTGAGCGCGACGCGAATCTCTGCCAGTGATCGGGCGCTGGGTTGCGGCGCCAGTGCGAGGCCGATACCGAACTCGTCGGGGATGGGCCGGGCTGCATGCAGGGGTTCGGGATACGTGGTGTCGCAGGCAATCAGCAGCGAGTGCGTGCGGTCGACCGCCACCTGTGTCATTGCTTCCAGCAGGCCGGCACCGAAGCTGGCGTCGTAGCCGCACAGGACCGAGGAAGAAGCCATCGCGCCGGTGGCAATGCTCCAGTAGCCGGCCGCGGCGTTATGTACGGAATTGTGAAAGCGGGTTGGCGAAATCTGGCGGTCGTCGGAAGCGAGCATTTCGCAGATTTCATGGCAATTGGCGCCATCGCCGCCGGAAGCGGCAAACACCGCCTGCAGGCTTTTCACATCGAGCCCGGCCATGGCCGCGGCTTCTTGGCCGACCGCCAGCGACAGCTTGACGATCGGGCCGCAGCGGCGTCGTTCCGCGGGCGGCAGCGAGGCCGGTGCCGGCAGCACGGCCTTTTGATAGGCGTAGTCGGCTTTCCCCGCAAGCACGCCGCGGCTGCTTTCCCAGCCCGACAATCCGGGCCCGATCAGGCCGATGCCTTCGATATAAGCACTAAGAGTGGTCATGATGCGCGGCCGAAGATGAGGCTGCAATTGGTGCCGCCGAACCCGAAGGAATTGCTGAGCGCCCGTTCGATGCGCTGCGTGCGGTTGTCGAGCAGGTAATTCACATGCAGCTCCGGATCGAGGTGCGTGGTGTTGAGTCCGCCCGGCATCAGGCCGTGGCGCAGGGCGAGTGCGCAAATGATGGCTTCGAGGCCGCCGGCCGCGCCCAGAGTATGGCCGGTTGCGCCCTTGGTCGAACTGCACGGCGTGGAAGAACCGAACAGCGCCGCCACTGCCTTGCCTTCGGAGGCGTCATTGCTGACGGTGGCGGTGCCATGCAGGTTGATGTAATCGATCTGTTCCGGCGCAAGCTGCGCCGTGGCCAGCGCATTCTGCATCGCGATCTGCGCGCCCAGCCCTTCCGGATGCGGCGAGGACATATGGTAGGCATCGCTCGATTCGCCGATGCCGAGCAACAGCACCGCGTCGGCATCCGCGCTGTCCGGCATGCGTTCCAGCAGCACCACCGCGGCTGCTTCGCCGATCGAAATGCCGCTGCGTTCCGCATCAAAGGGACGGCAGGGCCAGGGCGAGGTCAGGCCGAGGGAATTGAATCCGTACAGCGTCGTCAGACACAGCGTGTCCACGCCGCCGACCACGGCGGCATCGATCAGGCCGGCTTCGATCATGCGCCGCGCGGAAGCAAATACCTTGGCGCTGGAAGAACAGGCCGAGGAAATGGCGGCGGCCGGTCCGGTCAGGCGGAAGTAGCGGTGTGCGAAATCGGCGGCGGAGAAGGTGTTGTGGGTCGTGCCGTAGATGAAGCTGGAAGGCAGTGCGCCGGATGCGTCACGTTGCCGGTACGCCAGCTCGGTCTGCAGGATGCCGGCAGTGCTGGTGCCGAGGAATACGCCGATGCGGTCGGCGCCATGCTTCGCGGCGGCGGCTTCTACTGCTTCGGCGAAGCCATCCTGCTCCAGCGCCAGCTGCAGCAGACGGTTGTTGCGGCAATCGTAGGCTTGCAGGTCCGGTCGTACCGCGACCTCGTCGACACCATCGACTTCGCCGATATACGTATCGAGGTCGACCGTGTCGAAATCGCAATGCTTCAAGCCGCTCTTGCGTTGCCGCAGCGCCTCCAGGGTTGGGGAGAGACCGAGGCCGATGCAGCTGGCCGCGGTGAAATGCGAGAGGAGGAGCGGTTTCAAGTCAGAACTTACAAAGGGTTATCGTAGCCGACCGATTTTAACAAACTCAGGGTGCCGGGCAAAACGCTGCTGTTGTCCGCAATACCCTTGCCAGACGGGCCATTGTCATCACGGCGGAACCGCCGGCAGACGTTCCTGCCTGCTGTTCGTGCCGTTCTGTCCAGGTTTGCTGCCATGCGCCTCAGGCTGCCTGGACGACGGCTTTTCCGCCGAGTTTTGCAATCAGCAAGATATTGGCAAACGGCGTGCCTTGGTTCATCGGAAGTGTTTCGACGTTGAATCCGAGGCCCAACAAGGCAAGTCGCCATTCCGCCAGCGGCCGGCAGTACAGGCGGCTGTTGCGGTGTCCGCGCACGAACGTGACGAGGTGATCGACCCACACGCTGAACTTGAACGGCAGGCCGCCATTTGCATCGCCCACGCGCAGGATCAGGGTGCCCGAAGGCGCGAGCGCATCGCGCACCCGGCGCAGGACATCATTCTGCGCTTCGTAGCTCACGTAATGCAGGACATCGAGGATCACGACTGCATCGGCCTTGCCGAAATCCGTCTTGCACATGTCGCCGACGGTGAAGGTCGCGGCATCGCCCAGCGCGCGCTGCGCCCGCTCCACATCGCGCGGCATGAGTTCGATGCCGTGGATCGATGTCGGGTTGGGCGCCTTCGGCCAGTGCGCCGGCCAGTTGCCCTGCTCATGCATGGCCTTGGCCGTGAGCAGCCAGGAAGCGAGCAAGCCCTGGCCGCAGCCGATGTCGAGGATGCGGGCGCGGTCCGGAATCAATCCATGCTCGAGCAATCCGGCAAATACCGGGTCGCCGCCGAGCTTGCCGCGGGCGAAATGCCAGGCGAAGCGGCCGGCGGAACGGTAAGGCGCGGTGGCGTTATCGATCAGGCTTTTGACGAATTGTTTGGTCATGGATGGGCGGAAGACAAAGCGGAAGACAGGGTGACGAAACGCAGGCCGGACTTGTGAGCGGCTTCAAACAGGTTTGGCAACACGGCAAGGATCACGGGAGCCCCGTCTGCAGTACGTGCGCAATTGCCATCATGCAGCAGCAGGATGGCACCGGCTTTCACATCGCGCATCAGCCTGCGGCTCACGAGGGCCGGATCCGGGGTGCGCGTATCATAGCCGCGCCGTGTCCAGGCAGCAAGGCGCAGCCCGAGGCGGGCCAGCACCGGATCGAGGAAGGGATTGCGCAAGCCGGCCGGGGCACGGAAGAACTGCGGGCGGCGGCCGGTGATCGCCGTAAGGGTGTCCTGGGCGGCCTGGACCTCGCGCTTCAGGCCGTCCATGCCGAGCAGGGAAAAATGATGGTAGTGATGCTGGCTGTGGTTTTCCACCGCATGGCCGCGCATGACGATCGCCTCGCACAGGTCGGGATGGCGCGCAGCCTTATCGCCGATGCAAAAGAATGTCGCCTTCACGCCATGCGCATCCAGCAGCTCGAGCACCTGCGGCGTCACTTCCGGGTCCGGCCCGTCGTCGATCGTCAGTGCGATTTCACCGCGCGCTGCCGCAGCAGGCGGCAATCTCGTCCAGTTGGCGCCGAGCCAGGTGCTGCGTGGCCACAAGCCAACCAGCGTGATCACTGCATGATTGGCAAGGAAAGCTGCCAGTACCCAGCGCCACCAACCCGGATCGACCAGGACGGCAATCAGCATGGATACATGCAGGACAAGACTGATGCGCAGCAGCAGGGGCATGCGCCAGCGCAGCGCTTGATCGGGTGTCATTGCCTGGTGTCCTTGTTTCTGGATGCTGCGATGCGGTCGAGAAAATCGTTCCATAGTTGTTGCCAGGCCGGCCAGTCATGCCCGCCCGCGACCACATCCACATGCGCGAATGCCAGGGACTCGGCCATCAGTTCCTGGCCCGAGGCGAAGCGGTCTTCCCGGCCATAGCCGAAGAAGATCTGCGGCGTCGATGCTCCCCGTATCGCCTTGATCCACCGCCAGACCTGGACTTCGCCATCCTCGCCCTCGTCCGTACCGGCTTGCCATTGTTCGATCCCGCCGGCTTCCCGGATGGCCCGCGTCAGGATGCGGTTGCCCGGGTAGGCCGCGAGCAGGCACAAGCCGTCGACCATGCCAGGATGGCGGTCGGCATAAGCCATCGCCATGAAGCCGCCGATGGAAATGCCGGCCAGCCAGACGGCGTCATAGCCTTGCGATCGCGCCGGCAGCACCGCTTCCTCATGCAGCCGCTGCAGGGCCGTGCCATCGGTGGTCTCGCCGATATAGCGGATGCCGAGGTCGGCCAGCGCGAGGTCCAGCTCCAGCCCGCGCCGCCGCACTGCATCGATGAAGCCGGCCTCCACCAGATCTTCCGGCTGCTGCAGCGCGCCCGGCAGCAGGATCGCGAGCGTCGCTGCGCGCCCCTCCAGGCCGGCGAAGTTATGCAGGATGCGCATCGCTCAGTGGCCCGCCCCGGGAGCGGATCGTTTGCCGCCGAAGCTCGCCGCAAACACCAGCGCCAGCACCGCGCCGGGTCCGACGGTGCTGCCGATTGCATTCAGGACCGGCACCTGGGAAAAGCCGAGGATACCGAAACCGGCCACCGTGGTCAGGTTGGCAAACACCAGCGAAGTCAGGGTCTGCGGCAGAATCTCCGCGGAGGAATCGTCCCCGCCGCTGAAGAACAGCGCATAGTTGGAGCCGACTGCCACGATCAGCAGCAGGCCGATCAGGTGCAGGATGGTCAGGCGCTGGCCGGACAATGCCAGGATTGCCACCACCGTGACCACGGTGGCAAACAGAGGCAGCAACACGTGCGCCACCTTGCGCGGCGAGCGCAGGGCGAGCAGGAGCAGCGCCACGATGCCGGCCAGGCCGCCGAGCGAGTAGATGATCGCTTCGCGCAGATAGCCGGAATACAGGTTGTCGGATTCCGCCTTCAGGTCGACGAACAAGGCGTTCGGCTGACCAGCTGCGCTCAGCGCGGCACGCACCGGCTCGACGGCGAGGCTTGCAGACTGGGGCGGCGCGGTCAGCGGCAGCAGCGCATTCCAGCGCGTGCCGCGCTGGAACAGCAGTGAATCGACGGCCAGCGCCAGCGAGGTCCGGTCGAGGTCGGCGCGCTGCAGCGGCGCGCGGGCCTTGGCGGCGGCGACATCGGCGAGGAAGGGCTGGAACAGGCCGGCGCGTACCGGCAGGCCGGAGACCGCCTGCTGCAGGTGCTGCTCCAGCTCGCCGGCCGGCGGCAGGCTGGCCTGGCGCGCCTTTTGGGTAGCGATGCTTGGCAGATAAAGGCTGGGGCTCTCGAAGCCGGCCAGCATGCCCTTCTCCACCAGCGGCTGCAACTGCGCCGTGACCTGCTCGGCCGATTGCAGCACGGCTTCGCGGCTCGGACCGGAGATCGCGATCATGTAGCGCACGTCCGGCGCACCCATGTCGGCACGCAGCTTTGCGTCGATGGCCTGATCGGCCTGCGACACCGGGCTCAGTGATGACAGTTCGGTATTCCACAGCGTGGCGTGGTGCTGTGCCAGCACCACGCAGGCCGCCAGCGCCACCACGATCAGGGGCCAGCGCAATGCCGGCATGCGGCGCGCAATGCCGGACAGGCGCCGGCCCATGGCGGAGACGTCGCGGATGCGGAAGCCGTCCGGCAGCAGGTAAGGCAGCACGAAACGGGTGACGGTGGCGGCGGCCACCAGGCCGGCGATCGAATACAGGCCGAGCTGCGCCAGCCCGGGAAAGCTCGACAGCAGCAGCGAGGAAAATCCGACGATGGAAGTCAGGACGCCGAGGCGAATGGTCGGCCAGAACTGCGCGACCCAGTTCCCCGTTGCGCCCGCTGCGTCCGCGGCGCCTGTCTTCTGCCGTGACTGGACGAACAGGTAGATCGAATAGTCGACTGCTTCCCCGATCAGTGTGGTGCCGAAGCCGAGCGTAATGCCATGCACCAGGCCGAAGCCGAGGCTGACCGCGACCACGCCCGCCAGCGCACCGGAGACGACCGGCAGCAGTCCGAGCGCCAGGGCGGTGAAGGAGCGGTACACCATGAGCAGGAGGCTGACGATGATGAGTGTGCTGATGATCGACAGGCGCGTCACTTCACTCTCTATCGTCTGCCGCGACTGGACCGAGAACACGCCGGGCCCGGTCATCATCAGACGTGCATCGGCTGCGCCCTGCTCGCGCACGGCGGCCTCGAAGGCTTGCCGGATTTCCTGCATCGCCTGCTGCTGGCCGTCGGTATCGGCACCGGCGGCGCGGGCCTGGGCCAGCAGCACCGCGCGCGTGCCGTCGCGCGAAGCCCAGACGCCGTTGTTCATCTGCGGGCGGTTGCCGCCATTCATCCGGTTGAACAGCTCGATGGTTTCGCCGGTCGGGTCGCGCGGCAGCAGCGGCTTGATCAGCATGCCGGCCGGTGAGGCCAGCAGGTCGATGGTATTGCCGATGGCTTCATTCAACCCGTCCACGGTGAAATGCTGCGGCGTCACGACGGGACTGAGCAGGTAGCGGTTGCCGAACAGGTAAGCCTGATCGCGCTCGTTATTGACCGGCTCGCCGTTGTTGATGGTTACGAAGGCGGAACTGCCGCGCAGGCGCTTTGCCATGTCCTTCGACAACGCGGCGCGTTTGGCTGCATCGCTGCCTTCGATGCCGATCAGGATCAGGCGCGATACCACGCCGTCGCGCAACTGGTCGAGCAAGACCTGCTGTTCCTTGCTTGGCGTCTGCGGCAGGAAGGCCGACAGGTCGGCGGTGAAGGTGGTGCGCGCGATGACGATGCAGCAGATGATGACGCCGGCCAGCCAGAGCGCGATGGGCAGCCGGCGCCCTTGCGAACCGGGCTGCTTCATTGGGATGCGATCCGTTCGATCGTCATGACCGAGCGGTCGCCGTCGGTCTGGATGATTTCCATGCTGCGCACATTGTCGCGGTTGCCCGTGATGCGGATCAGGTGGATGCTGGTTCCGAGCCTGGCGTCAACCGGCGTCAGCGACAGCGTCCAGCGTTCCGCCGGGCCTTCCAGTTTCAATCTGAACGAACGCTCAAGGGCCTTGCGGTCGCCGGCCAGGGTGCCGCGAATGCTGTCGATGAATCCCGCCAGCTCCGGATAGTCCTGCATCTGCACCGTATGCCTTTGCTTCCCGCGCTCGATGACCAGCACATTGCCGTCGATGATCATGTTTTCCGGCCGCGGCTTGAGGGTGCGGCGTTCGAGGTGGTCGGGTGCCATATAGGTCAGCTCGCCGGAGGACTCGACCGGCCGGTCGAGCATGGAAAGATATTTCTTCTCGGTGAAGCCGGCGCGCCCTGACCTGGTCCTGGCCAGCGACTGCATCAGCTGGTCGATATCCCAGTCGGCAGCCAGGGCCAGGCCAGGCGCGAGCACGGCCAGCGACAATGCCAGGGAAGCCAGCCTGCGCTGCAGGCCCGGCCGCAATGATGCAGCAATCATGTCAATCCTCTTTGCCGGTGGTAGGCGCAGTTTGCCAGAAATCGAAGAAGTTGAACCAGTTGCAAGGCGCCTGCCTGCAGTATTGTTCGAGCAATTCCGCATAGCGCGTCATGGCGCGCCGGATTTCCGTCTGGCGCTGTCCCGGCGGGATCGCGGAGAAATCGGCAAGTTGTTCGAAATGGATTTCGTAGCGATTCTCGCCGAGGTACAGGCCAGTCATGAAGATCACCGGCTTGCGCAGGATCGCCGCCATGCGGAACGGCCCCAGCGGCAGCTGCGCGGAGCTGCCGAGCAGCGACACCGGCAGCATCGCATCATTGCCCAGGCTGCGGTCGGCCAGCATGCCGACCAGCGTGCCGCGCTCCATCTGCTCGCTGACTTTCAGCATCGAATCGATGTGGCCAAGGCCGATCACATCCTGTTTCGCGTCGGGGTTGATCGCCGCCAGCATGTCATTGATCTTGCGCGCATTCTCTTCATACATCGCCATCGCCACACGCAGTCCGGCATGACGCCGGCCTATGGCGCGGATCACTTCGAAACTCCCCATGTGCGCCCCGAACAGGAACAGGCCCTGGCCGCTCGCTACGGCCTGTCGCATCAGGTCTTCGCCATGCACCCTGATGTCGAACAGATCGAAGCGCTGATTGAGCAGGTACACCCGGTCGTGGATGGTGGATGCGAACCAGAAGAAATGTTTGTAGATATCCTGCCAGCGCACCGGGCGCTGCAGGATGCGGCGCAGGTAGTGGCGCGAGGCGGCGCGGCTGGCCGGGGCGAACAGCAGGAAATAACCGGCGATCAGATGCAGCACCGTGCGGCCGGCGCGCCGGCCGAGGCGCAGCGAAATCCAGGTCATGATGCGCAGCATCAGCATGTTGCTGCGTTCGGGACGCTGCAGCCAGGCGGCGCTGTTCCGGTCGGAAGAAATCATTGCTGTCTATCCGGCACAGGCAGTGCGAATGGCACCGCTTGCCACCTTGCGTTCCCCGCTGAAGATGTCGAAGCGGATAGTGCCGCTGTGTTGCATCTCGTGGCGCACTGCGAGCGGTTCGCCCGGCCTGACCGCACTGAGGAACTTCACGCTGCCCAGCTCGCAGGCCGACAAGTCCGCGCCGATCAGCGCACCGACCGCGTGCAGTGCTTCATCCAGCAGAACCACGCCCGGAAGAATGGGCATGCCCGGGAAATGGCCGGCGTAGGCCGGATGCTCCGGCGCAATCGGGAGCATGGCCTGGCCGCGAGTCATCGCAGGACTCATGCCGCATTCCCTTCCGTGGCTTGTCCGGCCCGGGAAAAGGCCAGCGCCTGCAAGGCTTCGCGCGGGAGCTTGCCGGTGGCATTGCGCGGCAGCGCATCGACGAAGTGCAGGGGCCGCGGCAGGAAGACGGGATCGATGCGCTCGCGCAAGGCTGCCATCAGTGCTGGCGCTGTCAGTTGCGGTGCCACCACGAAGGCGGTCAGGCGCGTCACGCCATCGGGCGCCGTTTCATCCGGCATGAAGAAGGCGCCATCGAGCACGCCGGGAATCGAATTCAGTTGCAGGTTCAGGTAAGCCAGCGAATTGCGCTTGCCGGCGATATTGATGAGGTCGGCCATGCGTCCGTGCAGCAGGAAGCGGTCATCGCCGACCATCTCGATCACGTCATTCATCGGCGTCGGCTGTTCCACGTGGCCGCCAAAAGCCCAGGTCACTTCGCCTTCCTGGCGCATGCGCACGCCGGAAAACAGGGTCCATTCCTGAGTGCGGGTGGAATTGCGGACGGCGATCTGGCCGGTTTCGGTGCTGCCGTAGATTTCCAGCAACGGGGCCTGGAGTTTCGCTTCCAGCTCCTGCGCCAGCGGCAGGGACAAGGGGGCGGTCGCCGACAGGATCAGATCCACGGTCGGTACATCCAGCCCGGCGCTGATCAGCGAGCGCATATGGACCGGCGTCGACACCAGGACGCGCGGGTGCGGCACGGAAGCGATCAGGCTGCAGATGTCGGCCGGATAGAAGAATTGCCCGGCCACCAGCGCATTCGCGCTTTGCATCACCATCAATACCGTCGATTCGAAGCCGTACATGTGCTGTGCGGGCACGGTGCCGATCACCGCATGCGGGCGGCCATCGTTCACGCCGCACAGCTGGGCTTCGGACTGCACATTGCGCACCAGCGCGCCCCAGGTTTTCCGGTGCGGGACCGGCGTGCCGGTGGAGCCGGAAGTGAAGACATAGGCGACCAGCTGATCGGCGTCGATGTGCGGCACGCTGAATTCCGTACTCCTATTGTCCTGCTCGCTGAAGTCCGGAAAATGGACTTGCGGCAGCGCGATCGCACAGTCGCGGCTATCGGTCAGGCAGAACGCATCCGGCGCAAACTGCGACAGTTGCCGGATCATTTCCGGCGTCTGCGTCGACGGCAGCAGGCTGACCTTGTTGCCGACCAGGGCTGTCGCCAGTCCCACCGTGAACCGGTAGCGGTCCTGGCAGGCATTGAGCATGTGCCGGCCCGCGGGCAATTGCCGGGAAAGCTGCATCACATCGGACAGGAAGCGCGCCGCGCTGAGCGGATGGCCGTCGCGCCAGGCGAACACGCTGTCGGCGTGCTCATGGGTAATCAGGGGAAAAGTGGGCATGATGAGGACTTGATTCGCGGCTACGCGGGCTTAACCGGCAGATGCTTTCCAGAAGGCTTTTACTCCGTCCAGGATGTGCGCATGCCGCATGTGCGGATGCCGGCGACGCCTCACCAGGTACTCGCCGACGAACATCAGGCCGATCAGCGGAGCGGTGAAGAAATTGGCAAAGGCCGACCAGGTCGAAAGCGACGCCAGGAAGAAGATGGCGGTCGAGGTCGCTGACATGAGGCTGAAAAACACCACCCATGCCTTCGTCACCTGCCGGGTATAGCGTTCGAGCGCCGGCGTGAGCGGGCCATGCACTGTTTTCGCGAAGCTGGTGCACAACGGTTCCCGGCCCGGACCCAAGGTGCGTCCGAACAGGGTGCAGAGGAAGAGCTGCGTTCCCGCATGCTCCATCCAGTAAATCTGGTTGAAATGATGTTCCAGTGGATGCCATGCGAGCAGCAGGGCAACGCAGGCGAGGAGGAACAGGAACAGCATGACGCCCCGGTGGCGCGCATGCCAGGCCATCGAAAGCGCGGCCAGCACGATCGGCGCGAGTGCGACGGCGGTGCCCAGGGTTTCGGTTTGCGCGATGTTGGTGTAGTGCGCAAGCAGCGCATAAGCGACTGCCAGCGTCATGCCGGCGATCCACCGGCCGGACCGAAACACCTGCGACATCAGGCGGATCTCTGCGCGCTGATGTATTCGGTGAGGCTGCGCAGCGAGCTGAAAATGCGATGGTTGTCTTCGTTGTTGGCCTTCAGCTGCAAGCCATAACGCTTGGATACCATCAATGCAACCTCAAGTACGTCGATCGAGTCCAGCCCCAAACCGTCGCCGTATAGCGGATCATCCGGATTGATGGCGTCCGGCTCCACGTCCAGATTGAGCGCCTGCACAATCAGTTCCGCGACCTCTTTCTGCAGGCCCAGATCATATACCGCTGTATTTTCAGACTTCATGTTGTTTGCTTGCTATGGGAATGAAAACAGGCGGTTGTTGCGCCAATTTGTTGGCAACCGCCGGCAAATGTTTTCAATGGACGTGTATGGTACCAGTCCGCAACGAATCCGCTCAACATTTTTCGGCGTCGGCGTCGGCCCTGCTCTGACATGAAACCGACACCGGAATACAACACCCGATTCTCGAACTTATCGCGCCCGGCGTCCTAGCAAGCCCTCACTTGAAAGATTTTTATCCGAAATGTTGGGACAAATAGGATTGCGGCCTTTTTGCCTCCCTATAATTGAATTACCGACAACCGGCCGTTCTCCGGCGCAGCATTTTTTTCCTGAACCATCATGAAAAAATTCCTCTTCGGCGCTGCCCTGTTCGCCGCGTCTTCCGCATCCTTCGCACAGGCTTACTACGCCGGCGCTTCCATGGGCCGCAACGTCTTTTCGGATTGCGCCGGCATGCCTCACTGCAGCGGCAACAGTACCGGGTTCAAGGTACACGCCGGATACCGCTTCACCCCCAGTTTTGCCACCGAAATGGTGTATTTCGACCTAGGCCGGGCCGATCCGTATTCGGCAGGCGTTTTCTCAACCGGCATCAGGGGCGGCGTCGGGCTGCATGCGCTCGGCTTCCTGCCTTTTGCCAAGGATTGGTCGGGCTTCGCGCGTTTCGGGCTGAACCTTGCCGGCGCGGATGCCGATGCCCGGGGCCGGGGCGAGCGCGCGGCCGGGGCGTTCTTCGGCATGGGCTTCGACTATGAAATTCAGCGCAATCTCATGCTGCGCGGCGAAGTCGAGCGTTATCGCTATGACATGCTGGACGAGAATTACCGGTCGACCAATGTCTCGGTCGGCGTGAAATACCGGTTCTGACCGGGGCCGGCCTAGGCAAAAAACGCGCCTTGGCGCGCTTTTTTTTTCGGAATTCCCGGCAAGGGATGACGGAACAGCTTGTCCGCGCCTTTCATGACTGTGCTCTCACCGCCCGGAAAACGCGGCCGACGATGCTTACGCCCGCCAACACCAGTGCGCCGGCGACAATGCCGGCGACGGCATTGAGCAGTACCGGCGCCAGGGCGTGCAGCATGCCGCCGATGCCCGGAATGGCGGCGGCTTCCTGCGCCAGGTGTTCGGGGAATTCATGGGCGGCGGGTATGCCATGCATCAGGATGCCGCCGCCCACCATGAACATCGCTGCCGTGCCCAGGACGGACAGGCTCTTCATCATGTAAGGCGCGGCGCGCAGGATGGCTCTGCCGAGGCTGCGCTGGACGCGGCCCTCCTTGCGGCTCAGGTAAAGGCCGGCGTCATCCAGTTTGACGATGCCGGCTACCACGCCGTAGACGCCAATCGTCATGAGCAGGGCGACACCCGCCATGACCGCGACCTGAACAGCAAAGGATGCGTTCGCCACGGCGCCCAGGGTGATGGCGATGATTTCGGCGGACAGGATGAAGTCGGTGCGGATGGCGCCCTTCACCTTCTCCTGTTCGAAGGCGAGCACGTCGACCTTGGGGTCGGCCAGCGCTTCCACCCGCTCGACATGGCGCGTTTCATCGTCTTCCTGATTGTGCAAAAACTTGTGCGCCAGCTTTTCAAAGCCTTCGTAGCAGAGGAAGGCGCCGCCCAGCATCAGCAGCGGCGTTACCGCCCACGGGGCAAAGGCGCTGATGGCAAGCGCCGCCGGCACGAGAATCAGCTTGTTCTTGAGGGAGCCTTTGGCGACCGCCAGCACCACCGGCAATTCACGGTCGGCCTGCACGCCCGTCACCTGTTGCGCATTCAGGGCAAGATCGTCGCCAAGGACGCCGGTGGTTTTCTTGGCGGCGACCTTGGTCAGCACGGAAACATCGTCCAGGAGGCTTGCGATGTCATCGATCAGCGCCAACAGGCTGCTTGCGGCCATAAGAGCTTCCTCGTAAAAATTGAGAACGGTAGACAAAATGGCATTGGCTGGCAAGCGCACCTTTGGGGGCTGCGCTGACATTGGCCGGGATGCCGGAGCGTTATTTGACCGGCAGCCGTCATCCCGACGCATTTCATGCGAACGCAGGTAAGCCACTCTGCTGTAAGTATCCACTTCTTTTTTATATTGCATAAAAACAGGCGGCAGGCGTACGAATTCCTTGCTTGCCCGCTCCCCGTTTCCTGCCCTTTCTTCCTGTCCTTCGAGCAATATCGGTGCCTGCACCAAAATGCTGCGCCGCGGCTTGACTTGAAAAACCAGAAGCGCATTCTTGCAACGTTGTCCTTTTGTCATCCATCAAAAGAAGGTGCATTTAAACGGACGACGATAATCAAACTATCAAAACCATACTAGGAGACAAATGATGAAAAAGACTGGAAAAGCCGCGGACCGCGCAAGCGAGCGCCCCGCCCCTTCCCGCCGACGCTTTATCGGCAAGGCTGCCGCCGGCACGGCCACGGCGCTGAGCTTCCCGATGATTGCGACCGCGCAGACCCCGACCCAGTTGCGCTTCCAGAGCACTTGGCCCAGCAAGGATATCTTCCACGAATACGCGCTCGACTACGCGAAGAAGGTCAATGACATGACCGGCGGCGAACTCAAGATCGAGGTATTGCCGGCCGGCGCCGTGGTGCCGGCTTTCGGGCTGCTGGAAGCGGTTTCGAAAGGCACGCTGGACGGCGGTCATGGGGTGATGGTGTACCACTATGGCAAGAACCAAGCGCTTGCCCTGTGGGGATCGGGCCCGGGCTTTGGCATGGATGCCAACATGCTGCTGGCCTGGCACAAGTATGGCGGCGGAAAGGAATTGCTGCAGAAGGTCTATCAGGCGATCGGCGCCAATGTCGTGTCCTTCCCGTATGGGCCGATGCCGACCCAGCCGCTGGGCTGGTTCAAGAAGCCGATCACCAAGCCCGAAGACATGAAGGGCCTCAAGTTCCGTACCGTAGGCATCTCGATCGACGTATTCACCGGCCTGGGCGCGGCAGTGAATGCGCTGCCCGGCGGCGAAATCGTGCCGGCGATGGACCGCGGCCTGCTCGACGCGGCGGAATTCAATAATGCCAGTTCCGATCGCGTGCTCGGCTTCCCTGACGTGTCCAAGGTATGCATGCTGCAGAGCTATCACCAGAACGCGGAACAGTTCGAGGTCTTGTACAACAAGGCCAAGTACGACGCCCTGCCGGGCAAGCTGCGCGCCATTCTGGATAACGCCGCCGAAGCCGCGTCCGCCGACATGGCCTGGAAAGCGATCGACCGCTACTCGAAGGATTACCTCGAGATGCAGACCAAGGACAATGTGAAGTTCTACAAGACCCCGGATGCGGTGCTGCAAAAGCAGCTCGAAGCTTACGACCAGGTGGTGCAGAAGAAGGCGGAGGAAAATCCGCTGTTCAAGGAAATCCTGGAATCGCAGCGCCGCTTTGCCGAACGCGCCACCCGCTGGGACATGGATACGAACGTCAACCGCCGCATGGCCTACAACCACTATTTCGGCAGCAAGAAGACTTCCCCGAAGAAAGCCTGACGCGGAAAAGGATAGCGGAAGAAGACACACCATCCAGCCACCCTGGATGGTGTTTTTTTGGAGGCGGAAACAGGCCGCGCAGAGCATGAATGCCGCAATGCCGACAGACAGCCATGTCGATACGGCGGCCGGCATGCCGCCTCGTATCAATCCAGGGGATCTTCCATCATGCAAAAGCTCTTGCTGTTCATCGACAAACTCAGCACTGCGGTCGGCCGTGTCTTTTCCTGGCTGATCGTGGCGCTCACCTTCCTCGTGTCATGGGAAGTGTTTTCGCGCTATGCGCTCAACAATCCCCATCCGTGGGCATTCGACGCCATGATCATGCTGTACGGGACACTGTTCATGATGGCCGGCGCCTATACACTCTCGAAAAATGGCCATGTGCGCGGCGACGTGCTGTACGGCTTTTTCCCGGCACGCCTGCAGGCAGGGCTCGACCTTGCCCTCTACATCCTGTTCTTCATTCCCGGCGTGGTTGCCTTGGTATGGGCGGGCTATCAGTACGCCGCCGAATCCTGGGCCATCAACGAGCATTCCAACATCACCGCCGACGGCCCGCCCATCTACCCGTTCAAGACGATCATCCCGATCGCCGGCGCCATCCTGCTGCTGCAGGGATTGGTCGAGATCGTGCGCTGCATCATCTGCCTGAAGCAGGGCTACTGGCCTTCGCGCGAGGAAGACGTCGAGGAAGTGGACGTCGACAAGCTCAAGGAGATGGTGCACGTGAAGGATGAGGATATCGCCCGGCTCGACCGGCTCGTGGCAGACAAAGACAGGGGGCAAAAAATGAGAAAGGAAGTCTGGTTCGGGCTGAGCATCATGGTCCTGATCGTGATCGGGCTGTTCGTGCTGATGCCGTCGCCTTCGGAGATGACCAACGGCCACCTCGGCCTCTTGATGCTGGCGCTGATCGTGGTGGCCATCATGCTCGGCTTTCCGACCGCGTTCACGCTGATGGGCATGGGCGTCATGTTTACCTGGTTCGCCTACCGCAGCGTCAATCCCGACATCGCGGTGCAGCAGACGCTCGACCTGATGGTGCAGCGTGCATATTCGGTCATGTCCAACGATGTGCTGATCTCGGTGCCGCTGTTCGTCTTCATGGGCTACCTGGTCGAACGCGCCAACCTGATCGACCGGCTGTTCAAGAGCCTGCACCTGGCGATGGCGAGGATGCCCGGCTCGCTGGCCGTCGCCACCATCGTCACCTGCGCCATCTTTGCCACTGCCACCGGCATCGTCGGCGCCGTCGTCACGCTGATGGGCCTGCTTGCCTTTCCCGCCATGCTGAAGGCCGGCTACAGCATCCGGCTGTCGGCCGGCGCGATTACCGCCGGCGGCTGCCTCGGCATCCTCATCCCGCCCTCGGTGCTGCTCATCGTCTATGGCGCCACTGCCGGCGTGTCGGTAGTGAAGCTGTATGCGGGCGCATTCTTCCCGGGCATCATGCTGGCGGCGCTGTATGTCGCCTATGTCATCATCGTCACCAAGCTCAAGCCCGAGGCCGCGCCGCCGCTTTCCGCCGCGGAACGGGAAGTGAAGCTGCCAACCCATGCCGATACGATCATGCGCAGTGGCGGCAGCCGCAACGCCGTCGCCGGCCTGCTCGGCGCCCTCAAGGGCCGACGCAATGCCGCGGTACCGATGCCCACCCTGCTGTCCCAGCTCGGCATCGCGCTGCTGCCGGCACTCGCATTTGCACTCGTGATGGGGTTCACTTACCGCATCGTGACCGCACCTGCGGAACATGCGGAAAGCGGTCTGGTGGAAATGGGTGTCGGGGCACAGGAGCCGGATGCGCAGCAGGATGGCGGACTATCCGAGCCACCGGCCGATGGCAGCTTGGCGGAACCTCCGGCAGAAGGCGGGGGCCTGGCCGAGCCTCCCGCTGAAGGTTCAGCGAAGGCCGATGCCGCAACGGAGCAGACATCCGACGGCAAGGATCCGAGCGGGGCCGCTGCCGGCGCACCGGAGGCGGCAGCAAATGCTCAGCCTGCGCCGCAAGCCTACTGGATCGCCTTCGGCATCGGGCTGGCCGCCCTCCTGGTTCTCTATGCCTTCCTCAGTTTCGCGCGGCTCGAGGTATTCAAGATGCTGCTTGGTTCGTTCTTCCCGCTTGCCCTGCTGATACTCGCGGTGCTCGGCACGATCGTGTTCGGCCTTGCCACGCCGAGCGAAGCGGCGGCGATGGGCTCGCTCGGCGGACTGCTGCTGGCTGCGGCCTACCGCAGGCTGAATTACTCAGTGCTGAAGGAATCGGTGCTGCTGACGGCAAAAACCAGCGCCATGGTGTGCTGGCTGTTCGTCGGCTCGAGCATTTTCTCCGCCGCCTTTGCCCTGCTTGGCGGCCAGGAAATCGTCAACGCATGGGTAAAGTCGATGGAGCTGACGCCGGTGCAGTTCATGATCCTGGCCCAGGTCATCATCTTCCTGCTCGGCTGGCCGTTGGAGTGGACCGAGATCATCGTGATCTTCATGCCGATCTTCGTGCCGCTGCTGGCCCACTTCAACATCGACCCGCTGTTCTTCGGCCTGCTGGTGGCGCTCAACCTGCAGACCGCTTTCCTGTCGCCACCGGTGGCGATGTCGGCCTTTTACCTGAAAGGCGTGGCGCCGCCGCATGTGACGCTGAACCAGATCTTTGTCGGCATGATGCCCTTCATGGCGATCCAGATCATTGCACTGGTATTGCTCTACATGTTCCCGGGAATCGGCCTGTGGCTGCCTGAAGTCCTGTACCGGTGAGCCGGCGCTGTCCGTGGCAGAGGTAGCCTACACTCTGCTTCGGCCGGCCGGAAAATGAAAAGCGCGGTCAGGTTGCCCTGCCGCGCTTTTTTATATTGTCTCCTCCACCCCCGTGCTGCAATGCGCGGAGGCGCGTTCCTGCATCAGGCTGCCAGTCGCTTCTCCAGTTCCGCCTTGGTCGATACCAGTTCCGTCGGCAGGTTGTGTTTCAGCTTGTCGAACAGTTCCGCATGCAGTTTCAGTTCCGCCTGCCACGCTGCCTTGTCGATGGACGTGATCCGGTCGAACTGTTCGCGGGTGAAGTCGATGCCATCCCACTTCAGGTCTTCGAAGCGCGGGGTGATGCCGAACACATGCTCGACACCGCCAGCCTTGCCTTCGATGCGGTCCAGCATCCACTTCAGCACGCGCATGTTGTCGCCGAAACCCGGCCAGACGAACTTGCCGTTTTCATCCGTGCGGAACCAGTTCACGCAATAGATCTTCGGCAATTCAGCGGATGAGGCGGCGATCTTCTTGCCCATGTTGAGCCAGTGCTGGAAGTAATCGCTCATGTTGTAGCCGGTAAAGGGCAGCATCGCGAACGGGTCGCGGCGTACCACACCCTGCTGGCCGGTTGCGGCGGCAGTCGTCTCGGAGCCCATGGTCGCAGCCATGTAGACGCCTTCGACCCAGTTGCGCGCCTCGGTCACCAGCGGCACGGTGGTGGAGCGGCGGCCACCGAAGATGAAGGCCGAAATCGGCACGCCGGCCGGATCGTCCCAGGCCGGATCGATTACCGGGTTCTGGGTTGCGGCCACGGTGAAGCGGGCGTTCGGGTGCGCGGCTTTGCGGCCGGTTTCCTTGGCGATCTGCGGCGTCCAGTCCTTGCCCTGCCAGTCGATCAGGTGTGCCGGGGCTTCCTTGGTCATGCCTTCCCACCAGACATCGCCGTCGTCGGTCAGCGCGACGTTGGTGAAGATGGTGTTGGCGCCGAGCGAAGCCATGCAGTTGGAGTTGGTCGCGGTATTGGTGCCGGGGGCCACGCCGAAGTAGCCGGCTTCCGGGTTGATCGCATACAGGCGGCCATCCTTGCCAGGCTTGATCCAGGCGATGTCGTCGCCGATGGTGGTGACTTTCCAGCCGTTGAAGGCTTTCGGCGGGATCAGCATCGCGAAGTTGGTCTTGCCGCAGGCGGACGGGAAAGCGGCGGCGACATAGTGCTTCTTGCCTTCCGGAGACTCGACACCGAGGATCAGCATGTGCTCGGCCAGCCAGCCCTGATCGCGGCCCATGGTGGAAGCGATGCGCAGCGCGAAGCATTTCTTGCCGAGCAGCGCATTGCCGCCGTAACCGGAACCGAAGGACCAGATTTCGCGGGTTTCGGGATAGTGGACGATGTACTTGGTCGGATTGCACGGCCAAGCCACATCCTTCTCGCCGGCAGCCAGCGGCTTGCCGACCGTGTGCACACAGGGGACGAATTCACCGTCGGTGCCGAGCACGTCATACACAGCCTTGCCCATGCGGGTCATGATGCGCATGTTGACGGCGACGTAGGGGGAGTCGGACAGCTCGACGCCGATGTGGGCGATCGGCGAGCCGAGCGGGCCCATGGAGAACGGCACCACATACATGGTGCGGCCGCGCATGCAGCCGTCGAACAGGCCGTTCAGGGTGGCGCGCATTTCGGCCGGAGCCATCCAGTTGTTGGTCGGGCCGGCGTCTTCCTGCTTTTGCGAGCAGATGAAGGTGCGGTCTTCCACGCGTGCGACGTCGGACGGGTCGGAGCAGGCGAGATAGCTGTTCGGGCGCTTGGCTTCGTTCAGCTTTTTCATGGTGCCTGCAGCGACCATCTGGGCACACAGGCGATCGTATTCTTCCTGGGAGCCGTCACACCAGTAGATGCGGTCCGGCTTGGTAAGCGCGGCGATTTCGCCTACCCAGTTGATCAGTTTTTGCTGTTTAACGTAGGAAGGTGGGTTCACTGCTGCAACACCACCCATAAGGGGCTGATTCATACTACCTCCAATGCCAATAAAGAATTCTGCTCTTGTCCCGGCACGGCAGGATCGTCGTCAAATGCGTCTGGCGCGTCGCCAGCGGTACGGCGGTCATGTCGATAGGCGGTCAGATGTGGTGACCGCGAGGCCCGATAAATGGATAATGCTCAGGGCCAATGGGCTCGCAATCCTGCAAAAAAATGCGAGAAGAAGGGGCCGATTGTACACGTCGCACTACCCTATCTCAATGATTTGTAACAAAAATGTAGTGAAAATAGTTGAGTTTTGTAGTAGGGAATTCCGTTTATTAGCACACACGTCCTTTTTTTACTGAAGTTGCCATAAACAAACAAACGCCCATGAAAATCGCCATTCTCGATGACTACCAGGACAGCGTCCGCCATCTGGACTGCTTTCGATTATTGCAAGGCCACGAGGTCAAGGTATTGACCAGTTCGGCACGTGGCGTTGGCCAGCTCGCCGTGCGCCTGCGCGACTATGAAGCGCTGGTGCTGATCCGGGAGCGCACCGCCTTTTCCCGCGACCTGCTCGCCAAACTGCCGAATCTGAAACTGCTGTCGCAGACCGGCAAGGTCAGCGGGCATATCGATGTCGCGGCCGCGACCGAACACGGCATCGCGATCGCGGAAGGCGTGGGCGACCCCACCGCCCCGGCTGAACTCACCTGGGCCCTGATCATGGCCGCCAGCCGGCGCATTGTCCCCTATGCGGCCAACCTCAAGCAAGGCGCCTGGCAGGCTTCCTCGCTCCTGCCGGAACATAATCTCCTCGGCAATGTGGTGAAGGGCAGGACGCTCGGCATCTGGGGCTATGGCAAGATCGGGCGTATGGTGGCCGGCTACGGCAAGACATTCGGGATGAAAGTCCTGGTCTGGGGGCGCGAGCCGAGCCGGGAAAAGGCGCAGCAGGATGGCTACCAGGCGGCGGCATCAAAGGAGGAATTCTTTGCGCAGGCCGACGTGCTGTCCCTGCACCTGCGCCTGAACGACGCGACACGCGGCATCGTCACCGCAGCCGACCTCGCACGCATGAAGCCGTCCGCCCTGTTCGTCAATACCAGCCGCGCCGAATTGGTGGAAGCCGGCGCGCTCGAAGCTGCCCTGCGCCAGGGGCGTCCCGGCCGCGCGGCGCTCGACGTGTTCGAAACCGAACCACTGCCCGCCGATTCGCCCTTGCTGCAGATGGAGAACGTGCTCGCGACACCGCACCTCGGCTACGTGGAACAGGACAGCTATGAACTCTACTTCCGCGCCGCCTTCCAGAACGTGGTCGACTTCGCCAACGGCGCGCCGAAAAACATTCTGAACCCAGAGGCGCTGAAGTAGCATTTGGTGCTGGACGGCATTGCCGGTTTTGCATGCCGCCAGCAACAATTCCGCACAGGCACTACACTAGCCGCTCCTTGCCAAATGGCCAGTAATACCTTCAAGGAGCGTTCATGCAGCCCAGACTGTGGTCCCTGACACTCGGTAATTTCGCCATCGGCACGGGCGCGATGATCGTGCCCGGCATGCTGAACGAACTTAGCGCCAGTCTGGAAGCATCGCCGGCGCAGATCGGCATGCTGATCTCCGCCTTCGCTATGACCGTCTGCATCGGCGGGCCCTTCCTCGCTAGCTGGACCAGCGCTGTCGATCGCCGCAAGCTGCTTACTGCCGCATTAGCGCTCTATGCGGTAACGCATGTGCTGGCGGCGCTCGCTCCGGGTTACCAGAGCCTGCTGGTGGTCCGTATGGTGACCGCCATCGGCGCTGCCCTGTTTACCGCCCAGGCTGCAGCCACTGCCGGACTGATAGTGACGCCGGAAGCGCGGGGCAAGGCGATCGGCATGGTCTTCCTCGGCTGGTCGATCGCCGCCGTGGCCGGCACGCCGCTCGGCGCCTATCTCGGCGCACATATCGGATGGCGCCCGACCACGGGGCTGGTGGGCGTGCTGTCAGCGCTGTTCGCCGTGGCCGTATGGCGCCAGATTCCAGCCGGCCTGCATATCGCGCCGATGAACCGCGCCGCCTGGAAAACCCTGTTCGACAACCGGTCCCTGCTGCTGGCCATTTCGGTAACCGCCATCCAGGCCATCGGCATGTTCACCGTGTTTTCCTACATGGCGCTGATCCTGAAGCAGTTCATCGGTGCCACGCCCACCACCATCAGCCTGGTCTTCCTCTGCTTCGGCAGCACCGGCGTGATCGGCAATCTCGCCGGCGCGCGCATGATGGACCGCATCGGCCCGGTACGGGTCGGCATGATCGCGATGGCCTGCATGTTCGCCGCCATTGCATTGTGGCCGTTCACCCGCGGCTCGCTGCTGCTGACGGTGCTGCTGATCCTGTTGTGGGGCCTCGGCTGCTTTTCGGTGAACAGTTCGCAGCAGGCGCGCCTGGTCGCGATGGCGCCTTCGCTGGCTTCGGCGTCGGTGTCCCTGAATTCGTCGGCGATCTATCTCGGGCAGGCTGCGGGCGCCTTCGTCGGCGGCCTGGTCGTGTCTGCCCAGGGGCCGGCCGGGCTGTCCTACATCGGCGCAGCCTTCATGGCTGCGGCCATGCTGGTCTCGCGCGCAGCGGCCCACAGGTCGGCCAGGCAGACCGTGGCGGAGGTGGCATGAAAGTCCTCAGCGTGAACACCGCTTCCGTCGGCGAACTGTTCATCACCCAGTCCAGCCATACCCATCGCATCGTGACCGGCATTCATAAGCGCCCGGTCGAAGGGCCCGTAGCGGTCGGAAAGCTGGGACTGGCAGGTGACGAGCAGGCTGACCTGACTGTCCACGGCGGATTGCGCAAGGCGGTGTACGCCTATCCCTCGGAGCATTACCCGTTCTGGATGGCGCAGCGCCTGGCCGCCCTCAAGCGGGAAGAAGCCCTGCCGCCCGGATCGATGGGGGAAAACCTGACGCTGCAGGGATTGCTGGAAAAAGATGTCTGGGTCGGTGACCGGCTTCTGATCGGCAGCGCCATCCTGGAAGTCACCGAGCCGCGCCAGCCCTGCTTCAAGTTCAATGCAAAGATGGGATTTTCCCATGCCGCAAAACTGATGCTGCAGGGCGGGATCAGCGGCTTTTACCTGAGCGTGGTAGAGACCGGCGCAGTACGCGCCGGCGACGCCATCGAGCTGGTACCCGGCCCGCGCGAAGTGGCGCTCGTGCAGATCAACGAACGGCGTCGTATGGGACGCCAGAGGGATTTGTTCTGAGCGTAGTGTGCCGGCCGGTCCACAGCTTGGTCCAGCCTGGTGGCCAGGGCAAGGGCGGGCCGGCATACGCAGGCACGCCGCGCCGTACCGGGATCACCGGCAGAAACTCGGGCGTCGGCCCGTCGCGGAAATCCCAGCCTATCGTGTACGCATAATTCGGCAGCAAGGCTTCGCATACTTCATCGAACCAGCGGGTATGGTCCTCGTCGCGCCCGAGCGCATGGGCCAGGCCCTGCGGATCGAATTGGGCCAACATGCCCGCCAGCTCCTGCGCCGACATACCGGGCGCATCGCCCCAGCCCATCACCGGATTGAAATTGTAATCGGCGCCCGAGCCATACCAGCCTTCGCGCCAGGGACGTTCGATCCAGTTGCGCGGCCCGGTGAATAAATGCCAGCGCCAGTGCAGGCCGGAAGGCTTGGGCCAGCTGTAGAGATAGAGCCGCTCATAGCCGGCACGATGCAGCTCGCGCACCATGGCCATCAGACGCGCATGAGGCATGCGGTCCGGCGGCGTGCGCCGAAAGCGGATTGGTTCGCCATCGGCATGCTGCAGTTCGTCGGATGAAAGATTCAGATCGAGCGTGCGCACCTCGCTGCCGAAGCGCGCGGATACCCAACCGGTCAGCAAATTGACGGCGGTGATCACGCCATAGCCGCGATGGCGGTGGAAGACGATGGTGCCGGGGGCAACTGGTTTCATTGGCAAATGCAAATCGATAGACAGGTCCCGTATGACTGTTTTCAGCGCTCGGGGTTTCAGCGAGTTCGATGAAAAATGCGTTCGTTGGCGATGTCTGAAAAAGGCTTCGCGCAAGACGCGGCCGAAATCAAACCCGGTGCGCATCGAAGCAGACGTCTTTTATCGCGAATGATGGGTTTCGTCCCGGGCAATGCGTTTTCAAGCGAAGCACTTGCAAACGAACTCTTTGAGAAAGTGTAGCCGCAATCCGGGCCAGCGAAGGCCGCATGGTCGCGCGTTTTTCGTTCTGCCGCAAGCCGGGGCGAAAAAAAGCGGAAATTCGTCGGCAATCGAGCCCGGCAATGTTGCCCGTACGTAAATTGCGTGGACTAGTAACTCGTAAAGGCGAACTTCGCCCTTACAGGTTTGCCGCCTTGCTGCGGCTGCGCCAGCCTTTGCCTAGCTTGAACACCTGACCGATGACCAGCACCAGGATGACTAGGCGCGAGACGTGGAAGGCGGTCACGATCGGCACCCCAAGCTGCAGGGTCTTGGCTGTCAGGCTCATTTCCGCGATGCCGCCCGGTGAAGTCGCCAGCATGGCCGTCGCCGGGTGAATGCCGCTCACCGCAGCCAATGCCAGGCCGAAGCCGGCCGCCAGCAGCATCGCCAGCAGCGTGCAAATTGCAACGCTGATCAGGTAGCGCGGCGCAGTGTGCAGGAACTCCGGCGTGAAGCGCGTGCCGAGCGACACGCCGATGAGCAACTGGCCGAGATGCACCATCCACTCGGGCAGCGCCGACAGCGTGATGCTGGAGGCAGTCAGCGCGATGGTCACCACCAGCGGCCCGATCACCCAGGCATTCGGCACATCCATCCGCTTAAAGATCATCGCGCAGATCGATGTCAGCACGATCAGGAGTGCCAGTCCGCCATAGTGAACGACGCGCGCAGCCGGAACATAGGCGTCCAGTCCATGGACATTGGAAAACTTGAAGGCAAAGGGGATGATCGCCACCACCATCATGATGCGCAGGCTGTGCGAGGCCGCAACCCGGTCCACGCGCGCGCCATGCCGTTCGCCCTGGGTCGCCATCTCGGAAGCCCCGCCGATCGCCATCGCAAAAAACGCCGTGGTCTTGTCCACACCCGACAGCTTGTGCAGCACCCATGCGCACAGGGCGCCGAGCAGAATGGCAAATACCACGCCGGCCGCGATAAAGCCGACATTGTGTGCCACCACGGTAATCACCTGAGGCGTGAAATACAGGCCGAGCGCGGTGCCGATTGCCCATTGCCCGGCTTCGCGCAGCTTCACCGGACTGCGCAGATTCTTGCCCGCCATGCGTGCCGCCGCAGTGAAGAACAGCGGACCGATCATCCAGGGCAGGGGTGTATTGAGCCAGACGCAGATTAGGGCTGCGACCAGTCCCAGGGACAAGGTTTCGAGGACCGGAAGCAGATTGGATCGTTTCAGAAATTGCATGAAAGCCGGGTTGCAACTGAATTTGACACGGAGGCAAGCATTATCGCCTCGTTTTGAAAACAGCGAACAGGCCGGCAGCATTTTCGACAACACTGTTGCGTCTCGGGATACGCCGCTACGGCAAGCTTGCGTCTCGGGATACGCCGCTACGGCAAGCGTCGCCCGGACGTCCTCCTCATCCGGGGGAAAGCCGGGGATCGAGGCTGCCGTTACCGGCTTACCAGCCTCGATGGGAAACGCAAGGGATGGAGGGATGGAAGGCATCAGGCGGGGAAGGATGCCTTCTCTTGTGTTGTCAATGGATTAAAACACCCACAATTTCTCCTCCGGCAGATGCAGCCAGTATTCCCCGGGCTGCAGCCTGAACGGCGTATAGGCGCGCAGGCTGATATCGGCGCCAGCACCGCTATGGAACAGGCATTCCCAGCGGTCGCCCAGATACATGCAGGTCGACAGCGGCAGCCTGATCGCATTCGCAGTCTCTGTATCCGATACCCGCACCTGTTCGAGGCGGATGATGGTGGTGATATCGGTATTCAGGTTGCTGCCGCGTGCCGTGCCATACATCGTCGTGCCATTGACCTGCAGCGTCACGCGCTGTCCGTCGCGCCGCAGCACCTGGCCCGGCAGGCGGTTGTTGCTACCCATGAATTCCGCGGTAAACAAGGTATCCGGCGCCTCATACATGGCCTGCGGCACACCCTGCTGCTCGATCTTGCCATTGTTGAGCAGGAGGATGCGGTCGGAGATCGCCATCGCCTCGCTCTGGTCATGCGTCACCATCAGCGCCGACAGGCCGAGGCGCACGATCAGTTCACGCAGGAAGGCGCGCGCTTCTTCGCGCAACTTGGCGTCGAGGTTGGACAAGGGTTCGTCCAGCAGGATCACCGGGGGGTTGTAGACGAGGGCGCGCGCAATCGCGACACGCTGCTGCTGACCGCCGGACAGCTGGTGCGGAAAGCGGTCCGCAAGATGGCCAAGGCCGAGTTGCAGCAGGACCTTCTTCACCCGTTCAGAAATCTCGCTGCCACTCATCTTGCGCAGCTTCAGGCCGTAGGCCACGTTGTCGAACACGGTCTTGTGCGGCCACAGCGCATACGACTGGAACACGAGGCCGAGGTTGCGTTCTTCGGCCGGCAGTTCCAGTCCGCGTTCGCCCTCATACACGACACGATCGCCAATGCGGATCGTGCCGGCCTTCGGGCTTTCCAGGCCGGCGACGGCGCGCAGCAGCGTGGTCTTGCCGCTGCCGGACGGGCCGAGCAGCGCGACCACTTCCCCGCGCTGCAATTCCATCGACACGCCTTTCAGGATGGGGTTGGCACTGGCACCACTGCCGTAGTCGAGGTACAGGTTGTTGACGGTAAGTTCGGACATGTTCATTTCCCTTCGTGCGCCGCGGCAGCCATCATGGCACCGCGGCCTCATCAATTATTCAATCATTCAGTCGTGGAGCTTGATGCCGAAACGCAGGGCGATGCCCAGGCCGATCGCCACCAGCACGATGTTGATGAACGACAGCGCCGACACCAGGTCGACCGCGCCGGAGGCCCACATCGAAACCAGCATGGCGCCGATCACTTCGGTGCCGGGCGACAGCAGGTAGACGCCGGTCGAGTATTCGCGTTCGAAGATCAGGAATACCATCAGCCAGGCGCCGAGCATGCCGAAGCGCACCAGCGGCAGCGTCACATCGCGCGTCACCTGCCCGCGCCGGGCACCGACCGCGCGTGCGGCCTCTTCCAGTTCCGGTCCCACCTGCAGCAGAGAAGCCGAGATCAGGCGCAGGCCGTAAGCCAGCCACACTACCGAATACGCCAGCCATACCGAGAAGATGGTCGAGCGCAGCGCGCGCATCTGCGGGATCAGGTTATCGACCAGCCATTGGGCAATGCTGTTGTCAAAGGATTGCAGCAGGTTTTCCAAGGCGGCCGGCACGAACAGGAACACCCAGAGGAAGGCCAGGCCAGCCAGCAGCCCCGGCACGGCGCGCGGAATCAGCACGCTATAGTCGAGGAAGCGGGTGATGCCATCCTGCTTGCGGTGACCGGCCAGTGCAATCGCAGCATAGCAGGCGACCGCGATCGCGCCGCCGACCACGCCGATCAGCACCGTGTTGACGATGCCGCGTACCAGCGAAGGCTGTTCGAGGATGTCGCGGAAATGCTGGGTGGTGAAGGCTTCCGACAGCTTCACGCCCTCACCCCAGTAGGACACGAAGGAGCGCAGCGCAACGCCGGACAGCGGCACGAATACCGTAAAGATCAGCCAGGCGGTGATGAATGCGAACGCCAGCCATTTCCATTTGCCCAGGGGAAGTGGCTTCTGGCGTGCGCCCTTGCCCTTGATGGAGACATACTTGTTCGCCGATTTCAGCAGCCAGCGCTGCAGCAGCACCAGCGGCATCGTCACTGCCACCAGGCACACCGCCACTGCCGCCATCAGGTGGTAGGAGGGCGTGCCCAGCTTGTTAGTCAGCTTGTACAGATAAGTTGACACCACGAGGTGTCCTTCCGGATCGCCCAGTACCAGCACCAGGCCGAATACTTCGAAGCCGAGGAAAAACACCAGCACTGCCGCATAGGCGAGCGCCGGCATGATCATCGGCAGCGACACGTTCAGTGCGACCTGCAGCGGCGATGCACCCGCCACGCGCGCCGCTTCTTCCACGTCAGAGCCCAGGCTCTTCAGCGCCGAGGAGGAGTAGAGATAGACATGCGGCACATGGGTGAGGCCGGCAATGATCACGATACTGGTGAAGGAATAGATGTTCCATGGCTCCACACCGATCAGCTGCTTGACCCACAGCGTATAGAAACCGACCGGCCCCATGGCGACCACGTAACCGAAGGCGATCACCATCGGCGACACGAAGACCGGCACCAGCAGCAGAGGGCCGATCCAGCCGCGGCCCGGCAGGTCGGTGCGCACCATCAGGAAAGCCAGCATGGCACCCAGCGGCACGGCGATCAAGGTCAGGCCTCCGGCAAGGATCATGGCATTGGTAAAGGACTGGCGGAAATCTGGATCGTCGAAGATGAAGCGATAGGAATCCAGGCCAAGAGTCTTGGACGGCACGAAGAACGGCGCGGACAGGAAGCTCTGGTAGAAGATCAGGAGCAGCGGCAGGAAGATCGCCAGTGCCGTGAGCGTCACGACGATGCCGCGCGGCCAGTTCAGCCGCGCCAACCAAGACCTGGGGCGCGCTGAAGCGGCATGGGGGAGAGTCAGGGTTTCCATGGAAATCTCGATGTGAGGTGGTATGGCTGCGGAATGCGGCATACGGCAGCCAGGCCGCGGAGGAAGCCGGCTCCCCGGCCGCGGGAGGCACGGGGAGCCGGCGCAGCCTCCGCCGGTGCATCAGTCGCTTACTTGCGGGAAGCCGCGTCCTTCCACTGCTTCAGGAAAGCCAGACGCTTGGACTGGTCCAGATACTGCAGCAGGGACGCATCTACCGGCAGCGGCTTCAAGCCGTCACCGATTTCCTTGATGAGCTCGGCCGAGGTGGTTTCGCCGGTCACGTCGCTGCGAATTGCATACAGCTTGGCTTCGTTGGCGATCATGGTCTGTCCGCGCTTGGACAGGATGTAATCCACCCACAGCTTGGCCGCATTCGGATGCTTGGTGTTCTTGCTGATGAACTGCACCCTCGACAGCACCAGTGTGTAATCCTTCGGGATCACGACGCCGATGTTGGGATCCTTCTTGGCGCGTACCAGGGCGTAGGAGCCGAGGATGTTGTAGCCCAGCAGGTTCTCACCGGACGAGACGCGCTCCAGCATGGTGCCGGTCGAGGACTGCACCCGCAGGTTGACCGCGCCGAAGGCCTTGGCCAGGTTCCAGAAATTCTTGTAGTTGGCCAGGTCCTGGGTGATGAACATGAAGCCGACGCCGGATTTCTCGATGTCATAGCTGATCACCTTGCCCTGGTACTTGTCGGTCTTGGTGGTCAGCAGCTTGGCGAAATCGTCATGCGTCTTCGGGATTTCATCGCCCGTCACCTGGCGCTTGTTGTAGATGAAGACTGCCGGCTCGAAGGTGGTGCCATACGCAGTGTCGTTCATCGCCGCCCATTTCGGCAGCGCGCCCGCTTCCGGCGACTTGTATTTCATGGCGTAGCCGTCTTGCACCAGCTTGATCTGCAAATCCATCGCCGACGACCACAGCACGTCGGCGCTTGCGCCGCCGGCCGCGGCTTCGGAAATGTAGCGGTTGTAGATCTCGGTCGAGTTCATGTCGTTGTACTCGACGCTGACGCCCGGATAGAGCGCATTGAAATCCCGCACCAGCGGTTCGGCCGCCTTGGTATCGGTTGCCGAATAAATCACCAGCTTGCCTTCCTTCTTTGCGCCATCGACGATCTTGGCGTAGTCGGCAGGATAGCCGGCCGGCACCTGTGCGGAAGCTTGGAGTGCAACAGCGGCAAAGGCTGTGGCAAATGCGGCGGCAATGGTTTTCTTGGGAAACATTTGTCTGCTCCTTGTTGTTGAGAATATATTTCGCCGATGGAAAGGCATGCGCCCGCCCATTGGGGAAAAGAGGTCGGCTTATCGAACCAAGCCAAACTCTTTGGCCTGCTTGCCGTAGTTGTCCACGGTCTTCTTGATGTAATCAGTCAGCGCAGCGCCCGTCATCGCAAACGGATACAGGCCATGGGCCGCGCGCATCCGATCGAATTCCGGCTTGGCCATCATGCGGTCAAAGGTCTTGACCCACTTCCGGTAATCGGCCTCGCCCACCTGCGGCCCCATGTACAGGCCGCGGATGATCGGCCAGGTAACATCGAAGCCTTGTTCGCGCGCGGTGGGCACATTCGCCAATGCCCCGCTCAGGCGCGCATCCGACAGCACCGCCAGCACCCGGATCTTGCCGTCAAGCGCATGCAGGGTCGCTTCCGATGCATCGCCGGATACCGCTTGCACGTAACCGGCAAGCAAGGCGGTGAACGATTCCCCTCCGCCTTCGAATGCCACCGGCCGCAGGGACTTGGGATCGACACCGCCCTGCTTGGCGATCAACGCGACTTTCAGCCAGTCCTGGCTGCCCACGGTGCCGCTGGCGCCAAAGCTTACTTTCTCCGGGTCGCGCCTGAGTGCTTCCACCAGGTCGCGCAAGTTCTTGTAGGGCGAATCGCTGCGCACGGCGATCATGCCGTAATCGATGCCGATCGCCGCCACCCAGCGCACGTCCGAGGCAGACACCCTGCCGTATTTGCCTTCGGCCAGGTTGAACAGTGAGCCGCCGGAAAAGGCGATCAGGGTATCGGGCTCCGCCCGCCTCTGCGACAGCACCGAATTCCATGCGACGGCACCGATCCCCCCGGGCATATAACTGATGCGCAGTTCCGCATCCTTGCCCGCATCCCGCGTCTCCTGCTGCAAGCCCTGACGCGTCAGCTTGCAGGTCAAATCCATGCCACCGCCCGGCTTCGCGGGCACGATGCATTGCGGCGTCGCGACTGCATGTACGCATGTCATCGCGGCACTCAGCAGCAGTCCAGCCCGCATCATCGCTATCTTGATTCTCATGCCATCCTGCCAAGTCCCGGGTCAGCTCAGGACATAGTAAATGCCCTTTCTTTCATTTTGCTTTCATTCCGGACCACCATCCGGCAGGCAGGAGGGAAAAAATCGTGCATGATGTTTTGCCCTAAGGAATCCGAAATACGTAAAAAAGCCGAAACAGCATCCCCTTGTCTGTTTTTCTCGGACGCACCATACTCGGAATTCGGAACCCAATCGTTTTAGACACCTGTCCTCATGCGTATCCTGCTGGTAGAAGACCATGCCGAACTCTCGCGCTGGATTGCGAGGGCGCTGCATGATGCACGCCTTCCGGTGGAATGCGTGATGAACGGCGCGGATGCCGATGCGCTGCTGCATACCCAGGAGTATGCGCTGGTGATTCTCGACCTGACTCTGCCGAAGATGGACGGTCTCGACGTGCTCAAGCGGCTGCGCGCACGCGGCAGCAAGACGCCGGTGCTGGTATTGACGGCGCGCGGCGGCTTGCATGAGCGGGTGCAGGGATTGAACCTCGGCGCCGACGACTATCTCTCCAAGCCTTTCGAACTGGCCGAGCTCGAGGCGCGCGTCAAGGCCCTGCTGCGGCGTTCGCAGGGCAATGAAGCCGTCACCCAGTCCTGCGGCGCCCTGTCCTTCGATACGGTGTCGCGCATGTTCACCTATGGCGGCGAGCCGCTGGCCCTGACTCCGCGCGAGCATGCGGTGCTGGAAGCCTTGCTCACCCGCGCCGGCCGCGCAGTGTCCAAGGAAAAGCTGTTCGACGAAGTGTTCGCCCTGGATGACGATGCCAACCTCGATGCGATCGAGATTTACATTCATCGCCTGCGCAAGAAGCTCGAGCGCGCCGAGCAGGGCAGGGTGGTGATCACGACCCTGCGCGGGCTCGGTTACCTCCTGGAAGCGCCGGAGACGCGATGATGCAACAAGCGGAAAGGCCGGTTGCCGGCAAGCCGGTCGGCAGCCTGCGCAACCAGCTGCTGCGCTGGCTGCTGATCCCGCTGGCCGTACTGGTGGCCATCAATGCCGTTTCGGTCTACCGGCATGCTCTGGAAGTGGCCGATCTCGCCTATGACCGCTCGCTGCTCGCCTCGACCCGCGCCCTTGCCGAACGGGTATCGATCGACCACGGCAGGGTCGTGGCCGATGTGCCTTATGTTGCCCTCGACAGTTTCGAGACCGATACCCTCGGCCGCATCTATTACAAGGTCACGGGCATCCATGGCGAATTCGTGTCCGGTTATGACGATCTGCCGCCCCTGCCCGCCAAGGTAAAGCGCTCCGACGCCTATCCTGCTCTCGTGTATTTCTATCATGCTGACTACCACGGCGAACCGGTGCGCATCGCCGCGCTGTACCAGCCGGTCTACGACGACTCCATGCGCGGCATCGCCTTGATTCAGGTGGGCGAGTCTTACGAAGCGCGGCACGGCCTGTCGCGCAAGATCCTGTTCGATACGCTCGCGCGCCAGGCAGCCCTGGTGCTGGCCGCGGCACTGCTGGTGTGGGTTGCGGTGCGCTTCGGGCTGCGGCCGCTGATGCGGCTGCGTGCCGATGTGGCATCGCGTGCGCCGACCGACTTGTCCGGGTTCGATGCGGCGCTGGTACACAAGGAGGTGCGGCCGCTAGTGGAAGCGATGAATGGCTATATGGCAAGGCTGCAGGCGTTGATGGCCGGCCAGCGCCGCTTCATTGCCGATGCCTCGCACCAGCTGCGCACGCCGCTGACGGTGCTGAAGACCCAGTCCGAACTTGCACTGCGGGCCAATGATGCACAGGCGATGCGCGAAATCGTGGAAAGCATCGCAAGGACAACCGACGCGACCGTACACCTGGCCAATCGCCTGTTGACACTGGCGAGGGCAGAGCATGGAAACGACAGCGAGATGCGGGTGCTGTCACTGGTTGATGCCGCGCGTCAGGTGGGACTGGAGCTGGCGCAGGAAGCGGTGAAGAAAGGCCTGGACCTGTCTCTGGAAGCAGAGGCCGAGGTGAAGGTGATCGGCCATGCCCTGCTGCTGCATGAGCTGATCGTCAATCTGGTGGACAACGCCATTCGCTATACGCCTGCTGGCGGCAGAGTCATTCTGCGCGTATTGCATGACGGGAAACCGGTCTTGCAGGTGGAAGACACCGGACCGGGCATTCCGGCCGGCGAGCGGGAAAAGGTATTTGCACCCTTCTATCGCGTCGCTTCCGCACTGACAATGAATGCCGGCGGTACCGGCTTGGGACTGACCATCGTGCGCGACATCGCAGACCTGCATGAAGCACAGGTCAACTTGTCAGAAGGAACAGACGGCGCTGGTTTGCGTGTGACTGTTTGCTTCCCGCCGGTATAAGCTGCCCACCTCATCACTTCCGGTTTGCGCCTCCCTTCGTGACAAACCGCAAACCCGGCGCGCAATCATGCCTGTTCAGCGAAAAAATTTTCAGCGAATCTGCAACCGTCTTCTTGCGTGGGCATCAAAGGAAAAATTGCGGCTTGCAGTTCATGCCGTACGTCAGGTCTGGCCTGCCAGGAATGCCCTTCCCGTGCGAACGCAGATTCTTACGCAGCCTTGCTGCGGGCGCGGGTTGGTGTCGTGCGGAACTCCCATCCCTGGCCTGCACGCTCATGGCGAACCTGCATGCGTCGGCCGGGACTGGGGGATTATCCGTCGCGATACAAAGCGCCTGGTAGCCCGGTGCAATTAAACCAATACCTGTTTAACTTTTCATTTCGAGGAAATGCGGATGGTGCGATCGATACGCGCGGCTCTGCTGCTGTCAACGCTCTTGACTTCACTTTTGCTGACCGCATGCGGTGGCGGAAGCGACGGCGGCGGCGGTAACCGCAGCGTGGCATTGCAGCCCGCGAATGCCGTTACCGCTTCGGACCCGAGCGCGCCGCAGGCAACAGGCGATACCGCGACCGACGGGCTTGCCTGGTTCAATTTCCGTCGCCAGAAAATGGGTTTGCAAGCCGTCGAACGCAATGCCAAGATCGATGTGGCTGCCAAGGCCCATTCGGATTATCAGGTGCTTAACGGAATCTCCCATGACGAGACGGCCGGCAAGCCTGGCTTTACCGGCGCGACGCTGATAGACCGCTTGCGTGCGGCGGATTATGCGGTACCGGCGGAAGGCTATGCGATCGGCGAAGTCATTTCGATGACCAGCGATCCTTCGGGCTTCAATGCGGCAGAAGGATTGATTGCCGCGATCTACCATCGCTTCGTGGCGTTCGAACCGATGTACCGGGATGCTGGTGCCGGCAGCAGCATTTCTGCTCGGGGCGAGACATTTTTCACTGCCAATTTCGCCGTCCTGGCGGAGTCCGGCAAGGGATTGCAGCGCCAGCTGGCGGATGCAAAGATCGTCACTTATCCCTATCCCGACCAGCAGCTGGTGCCGATCGGCTTCCTGAGTGACAATGAAGTGCCCGACCCTGTGCCCTCCAAGAATGCCGTCGGCTATCCGATCAGCGTGCATGCGGATGGTATTGCCATTCTCACGGTGCGCAGCTTTACCGTACAGGAGCGCGGCGGCGCGACCCTGCCGGTGCAATTGCTGACCGGTTCCAATGATGCCGAGCACACGCCCTTGTCGGCGGCAGCCATCATTCCCCTGGATGTATTGAAGCCTGCCACGACCTACGACGTCAGTTTCAGCGGCACGCTCGACAAGGCGCCGGTGAGCCGCTCCTGGTCCTTCACCACGGCAGCGGCGCGCTAAGCGTGATCGATGATGTAGGCCGCGCAGCGACGGCAATCCGGGGAGAGCACAGCCAATCGGAGGCCTGATCATGAAAGCAGCGGAGCTGCACGGCGCATTGCTGGATTATTGGGTGGCGCGAGCCGAACACCTGGAAAAGCCGGAAGTGGCCCACATTGTCACCGCAAGCGGCGAACAAAGGGAATGGTGCCAGTACATCCATCATTACTATGCTCCCGATGACGACGGCTGGTGGACCGATTACCGGCCTTCGACCGACTGGTCGCAGGGCGGCCCGATCATCGAGCGCGAATGCATCGAGCTGTCGAAGCAAGGTGAAGTCTGGCATGCCAGGAAGCTGCATCCGCCCGAGATCAAGTCCGATGGCAGCACCATGCTGGAAGCGGCCATGCGTGCTTATGTGACAAGCCGCTTCGGCGCTGCGGTGCCCGACGCGGAACCGGCGGAATTGAGCGGAATGGAAGAACAGCAGAGGGTGCTCAACCGCTTGAGGCTATAGCGGCTGGCGCGTCCCGCCACAGGGGAGCAATGCCGGTCAGGATTATTCGGACGGAAGGGACAAGGCAGCCCGGGTCAGCTGCGCTGCGATTTCATCGGTATTGGCGGTAATGCCCTCGGCAATCAGTTCTTCCCGGATTTTCAGGAAATGCGACATCACGATCGCCAGGCGTCTGACCTGATCATCCCTGAAGGAGAAGCTGTTCTCCAACTGCTCGACGGTTTTTCCGATGGAAGTGTTGCTCATGGCCGCTCTTTCAATCCGGTATGGAGAGGAACAAATAAAACCGGTCCCGGTTCAGCGTGATGAGCATCCATCCCGCAGAAGCGGCGGTCATGCACGTTGATGCAATGCCAATCCGCGCGGTTGATGGTGGAACTGCGATGCCAGAGAGTGTTGAGGATGGTGCCAGCTGAAGGACTCGAACCTCCCACCTGATGATTACAAATCAACTGCTCTACCCGATGAGCTAAGCCGGCAATCCGTGTACAGGACCAATGGTAGTCCGCAGGCCGAATCCGTCATTGAGGTATAGCAAAGGCCTTGAGTGTTCGCCTGGCGATGCATTGGCAAGCAGACTTGCATCAGGAGGCCCGGCAGCCTGCGCGAGAATGATCGCGCTGAAGCCGAATGCCATCACGCGCGGCATGTGGCCGACGTAGCATCCACCCTGCCTGCGCTTGCTTTACGAGACCTGGCCGGAAGTGACAAAAACATTTTTCTCCAAGGGAACAAATAGAGAGCGGATTGGTCTATCCGCTAATGCCACGTGTTTGGCAACAAAAGGGGAAATGCAATGAAATGGTTTTATAAGTGGAAACTCAACAGGATTAATGCGGAGATCGATGCTCTCAAGAAGGCAACGGCATCTCCCTTGTGCGACAGCTACTACACTGATCATTCGAGGCTGCGCAACCTGAATCGGATGGCCGGGCGATTGCAGGAGATGCTCGCCGGTACTCCGGATACAACCAATCCTGATCAGCCTGCCTCCCTGTCCTAAGCCGCCCTCCCATTGCGCCGGAACCCGGCGCATCCAGAACCCCTCAGGCGAGATTCTGTCGAAAGAATATTCATCCCTTCGATGAGGACGCCGCAGATGAAACGCCTGTTTCTTCCATTGGCACTCGCATCAATGCTTGCCGGATGTGCAAGTCCCGGTTATGAACATGAAGGCCTGCGCGAAACGCAGCAGATGACCGACATGGACGGCAGGCCGATTGCGCCTTACCACGGCAGCGTTGCGCCGAACATCGGCCTCGGCCTCGGGATCGGCAGCTGGGGCCATGGCGGCGGAGCCGGCATCGGCATTGGAACCGGCTGGTAATCAGCCGCGCCCCATCGTCAGGCATGTGCCGCATTGCCCGAATGCGGCCGTGCTCAAGCGGTCCCGCTATTTCCCGATGCAGAAGCGGCTGAAGATCACCCCCAGCAAATCATCCGACGTGAATTCCCCAGTGATGCTGTTCAGGCGTTCCTGCGCCAGCCGCAATTCCTCCGCCAGCAGGTCCAGCGCCTGGTCGTTGACCTGATTATTGTTCTGCGCATACTCGGCTGCGATGTCGAGATGATCACGCGCCGCTTTCAGCGCCAGCAAGTGGCGCTCGCGTGCGAGGAAGCGTGATTCACCTGTCTGCTGCCAGCCTGCCACCCGCAATAATTCCGTGCGCAGCAGGTCCATGCCGAGCCGCTCGGTCGCCGACAGGTAGATGTGCGTTGCTTCCGGCAGGCGTTCGACCTCCGCCTTGTGTCCCGACAGGTCGATCTTGTTCCATACCCGCAGCACCGGTACGTTGTCGGGCAGGCGCGCGACGATGTCTTCGTCGCCGCGTGTCGGCCCGCGGGTGGCGTCGAGCAGGTGCAGGATCACATCGGCCTTGCGCACTTCGCCCCAGGTACGCTCGATGCCGATGCGCTCGACTTCGTCGCTGGCATCGAGTGCATCCCGTATTCCGGCGGTATCGATGATGTGCAACGGGATGCCTTCCATCTGGATGGTTTCGGTCACCTTGTCGCGGGTGGTGCCGGCAATCGGCGTGACGATGGCGACTTCGGCGCCCGCCAGGGCATTGAGCAGCGACGACTTGCCGACATTCGGCTGGCCGGCGAGCACCACGTTCAATCCTTCACGCAGCAGCGCGCCCTGCGATGCCTGTGCAAAGATGGCATCAAGGCTGGTGCGGATGCGTTCAAGCTGTCCGCGTGCATCGGACTTTTCCAGAAAGTCGATTTCCTCTTCCGGAAAATCGAGCGTGGCTTCGACCAGCATGCGCAGGTGAATCACCTTGTCGACCAGTTCGTGGATCGTTTTTGAAAACACGCCGGACAGGGATTGCGAGGCCGATTTCGCCGCGGCTTCGGTCGAAGCCTCGATCAGGTCCGCCACCGCTTCCGCCTGTGCGAGATCGAGCTTGTCATTCAGGAAGGCGCGATGCGTGAATTCGCCCGGTTGTGCCAGCCGCAGCCCGATCTCCTTTCCAGCCTGCAGGCAGCGCGTCAGCAGCATCTGCATTACCACCGGACCACCATGCCCTTGCAATTCCAGCACATCCTCGCCGGTATAGGAGTGCGGCGCCTTGAAATAGATGGCGATGCCCTGGTCGATCGCGCTGCCGTCGGCATCCCTGAACGGCAGATAAGTCGCATGACGCGGCTGGAGCTGCACCTGCGGCCCGCACACTGACTGAATCACGGATGTCAGATCCTTGCCGGAGATGCGCACGACGCCAATGCCGCCGCGTCCAGGTGCAGTGGCGATTGCAGCGATGGGAGAAGAGTCGTAGTTCATGGATGTGATTGTAGCGAGGAATGGAGGCGGGGTTTCGCATAGCATTGCTTTGCGGCGCGACCATCCGAGCCGCTTGCAAGCGGCGAAGTGACATGGTTGCCGATGGTATGTCGACCAGATGATGCGGCAACCCACGATTTTTCAAACCAAGAAAAAAGCCCGTGAATACGATTCACGGGCCTTTTTCTTCTTAGGCAGCCCGGCATCGGTGCCGGGCACTATGCATCAGGCGGTCTTGCTGCCTGCCATGTTCCTGGTGATGACCCATTGCTGGGCGATCGACAGGACATTGTTCACCACCCAGTACAGCACCAGGCCGGCCGGGAAGAAGAAGAACATGACTGAGAACACGATCGGCATGAACATCATCACCTTGGCCTGCACCGGATCCGGCGGCGTCGGGTTCAGCTTGGTCTGGATGAACATCGACACGGCCATCAGGATGGGCAGGATGTAGAACGGGTCGGGCGCGGTCAGGTCATGGATCCAGCCGAGCCACGGCGCGCCGCGCATTTCCACGGATGCCAGCAGCACCCAGTACAGCGCGATGAACACCGGGATCTGGACCACGATCGGCAGGCAGCCGCCGAGCGGGTTGATCTTCTCGGTCTTGTACAGTTCCATCATCGCCTGGTTCATCTTTTGCGGATCGGACTTGTAGCGCTCGCGGATCGCTTGCATGCGCGGCGTAACCGTTTTCATCTTCGCCATGCTGCGATAGCTGGCAGCCGACAGCGGGAAGAAGGCCAGCTTGATCAGGATGGTCAGCACGATGATGGTCCAGCCCCAGTTGCCGAGCAGCTTGTGGATCTGGGTCATCAGCCAGAAGATCGGCTTGGCCACGATCGTCAGCCAGCCATAGTCCTTGACCAGTTCCAGGCCCGGAGCGATCTTTTCCAGCACGGCCGATTCCTGCGGGCCGGAATACAGGTGCGTATCCATCGTTGCGGTGGCGCCCGGTGCGACCGTGCCCAGCGGCAGGATTTCGCCGACCGCATACAGGTTGTTACCAACCTTCTTGGTGTAGATCTCGCGCGCCACATTCTGCGGCGGGATGAAGGCCGAGACGAAATAGTGCTGCACCAGCGCGAACCAGCCATTGTCGGCCTTGGTCGCATGCTCGGCCTTGCCTTCTTCGATCTTCTTGAAATCCAGCTTCTGGAATTTCTCGGCATCGGTGTAGATCGCCGGACCGGTGAAGGTGCTGTAGAAGCGGGATTCGCCTTCCGGCTTGCTGCCGTCGCGCACCAGCTGCAGGTAGAGCGAGGGATTGACCGGCGCGCCGCTCTGGTTCGCGACCTCGTGCTTGAGGTCGATCGTGTAGCTGCCACGCTGGAAGGTATAGGTCTTGGTCAGCTTGACGCCGTTCTGCTCCGACTCCAGCACCAGTTGCACGTCATTGCGGCCGTCGAGCGAGCGCGGGCCGGGCTTGGCGACAAAGTTCGACTTGTGGTTCGGGAACGGACCGCCGATCAGGCCGGTCTGGGCAAGGTAGGTACGCTGCGCGCTCGAATCGAACAGCACCACGTTCTTGCTCGGATCGAGCGTGTCCTTCTGCTTGAGCAGTTCCAGTCGTACCAGTTCGCCGCCGAGCGTATCGATATCCGCCTTGATCACATCGGTCGTAATGGTGATGCGCTCGCCTTGCGCTGCGGCACTCGTGCCGGGCACGACGGCGGGCGTAGTCGGGGCTGCGGCGCTCGCTTGCGGCACATCCGGGTTGACATTGCCGGCCGGCGCGCCTGCACCTGCTGCCGGCTTGGCCTGCTGCTGCGTCGCAGTCGGGAAAAACATCGAAGGCTTGCCGTTATAGCGCATCCAGTTATCCCAAAGCAGAAGCAGGGACAACGAGAACACAACCCACAGGACGGTACGTTTAATATCCATAAATGTATTTAAAAAAAGTAATCCCGGATTCGGAACGGCTTCAACCGCGGGCGGTGTCGGCCGGATGGTCGCAGGATTTTTTCGGCACCGGATCGAAGCCGCCCGGATGCCAGGGATGGCATTTGCACAAGCGCCTGGTTGCGAGCACGCTGCCCTTCAGAGCGCCATGTTCGCGGATTGCGTCTGCGGCATAACTGGAGCAGCTCGGGTAAAAGCGGCACCTCTGTCCGAGGAAGGGGCTGATTCCCAATTGATAAGCACGCAACAGCAGCAACAGCACCGTCTTCATGATGCCGTCTCCGTCCTGCCCTGCGATAGCAGCAGGCGCGCCAATTCTACGCGCAACTCGGCTTTCAGGCGTGAAGAAGTCGCCGGGCCGGTCCTGGCGTTCACCGGACTGGACAGCCGGACAACATAGTCGGTCGAAGGCAGGGACGCCTGCCGGAACAATTCACGGGTGACGCGCTTGATGGTGTTGCGGGTGACTGCCCGTGGGGCGAAGCGCTTGGCGGCGACAATGCCCAGGCGCGCATGTGTCAAAGCATTGCTGCGGGCATAGAGCACGAAATGCGCTGTCCGCCGCACGGGCCGCAAACGAAAAACGGATGAAAACTCATCCGTTTTGATGATGCGCCGAGCGCGTGAATAATCTTCGCTCACGCCAGCAGCTTGAACAGCAATGCCGCGCCTGCTTAGACGGCGAGGCGCTTGCGGCCTTTGGCGCGGCGTGCGTTCAGTACGGCGCGGCCACTGCGGGTTGCCATGCGCACGCGAAAACCATGGGTGCGCTTGCGGCGAACGACGGAAGGTTGGTAAGTACGTTTCATTATTGGTCTCGCTATTCAGCAAAATAAACGGGAAGGAAGCCCCTCGCCCTGTTTGCGTGTCGGATGCCAGCCGGCCACAGGGCAAGCCAAGGCAACGAGCGGGGAACCCTGAATTAGACAGCATTTTCTGCTTCTCTGTCAATCACTTAGCCGGATTTGTCAAGTGCGGCCTGGAAGCGGATGCGTCCGAAAAGCAGTGCAGCCTGTGGATAACTTTCCTCGGGAAGGGTAAAATAGCGGGATCGTATGGCGCATTCTTGTTGATAAACAGTTCATTTTCCAGACGCTCGCATATCCTGATAAAAAGATGGGCGAAGGAAGTGAGGGAGTTCTGTTGATCGACTCAAGGGCAAAAGCGACCCGTTATTCCGCACCCTTTCTTTAGACGTTTCATGGAAAATTTTTGGCAGACCTGCTCCGCAATGCTGGAGCAGGAGCTCACGCCGCAGCAGTTCAGTGCCTGGATCAAGCCACTGGCGCCGCTTGATTTCGAAGATGGCCGCCTGCGCATTGCCGCGCCGAACCGTTTCAAGCTGGACTGGGTGAAGACCCAGTTCGCCAGCCGCATCACCACACTTGCAAGCCAGTACTGGGATGCACCGATCGAGGTGCTGTTCGTGCTCGACCCGAAAGCCGGCGGTGCCAGAAAATCGGCACCCACTCCTGCCGCTGCCACCCCCCATGCTGTGCCGGATATCGGCGAAATCAACGAGCGGCCGGACATAGTCATCGACAGCAGTCCGCGGCGCGAGCAGAGCAAGATCAATCCTGCGCTGACCTTCGAAAGCTTCGTGACCGGTAAGGCCAACCAGCTGGCACGCGCGGCCGCCGTGCAGGTTGCCAGCAATCCCGGTGTTTCGTATAACCCCCTGTTTCTGTACGGCGGTGTCGGTCTCGGCAAGACCCACCTGATCCATGCAATCGGGAATCAGGTGCTGGAGGAAAATCCGAGCGCCAGGATTCGCTACATTCACGCGGAACAATATGTTCGCGACGTAGTGACTGCTTACCAGCGCAAGGGTTTCGATGACTTCAAGCGCTATTACCACTCGCTCGACCTGCTGCTGATCGACGATATCCAGTTCTTCGCCGGCAAGAGCCGCACCCAGGAAGAATTCTTCTACGCTTTCGAAGCCCTGATCGCCGCCAAGAAGCAGATCATCATCACCAGCGATACGTATCCGAAGGAAATCAGCGGCATGGATGACCGCCTGATTTCCCGCTTCGATTCCGGCCTCACGGTCGCGGTCGAACCGCCGGAGCTGGAAATGCGGGTGGCGATCCTGCTCAAGAAAGCGTCGCAGGAAGGCGTGGGCCTGTCCGACGATGTGGCGTTTTTCGTGGCCAAGCACCTGCGCTCGAACGTGCGCGAACTCGAAGGTGCTCTGCGCAAGATCCTTGCGTACTCGCGCTTTCACGGCAAGGACATCACCATCGACGTGGTCAAGGAAGCGCTGAAGGATTTGCTGTCGGTGCAGAACCGCCAGATTTCAGTGGAAAACATCCAGAAGACGGTCGCCGATTTCTTCAATATCAAGGTGGCCGACATGTATTCGAAGAAGCGGCCGGCCAATATCGCGCGGCCGCGCCAGATTGCGATGTACCTGGCCAAGGAGCTGACCCAGAAGAGCTTGCCGGAAATCGGCGAATTGTTCGGTGGCCGCGACCACACGACCGTGCTACATGCCGTGCGCAAGATTGCCGCCGACCGTACCAAGAACCCCGAACTCAATCATGAACTGCACGTGCTGGAGCAAACCTTGAAGGGATGAACTGCTGCCCGGCAGCCTGTGGATAAGTTTGCATGTGCAAACAGGCAATGATCCGCAAAACTGCCGGTTTTTTGGCGGCAATCTTTCTGTCAAAATAGAGGATGTTTTTGCGCCGGATTCACGTGGTAAGCAATTGATTTATCGGAATTTTGCCTCATCTTATTAACTTCATTTATCAACCTCACCGTCACACTCATACAAGGATAAAAGCATGCAATTGGTTAAAGCCCAGAGAGACACGCTACTCCGGCCTCTGCAGATTGTGAGCGGTATTGTCGAGCGTCGGCACACTTTGCCGATTCTGGCCAATATCCTCATTCGCAAGGACGGCGAAAAGGTGTCCTTCCTGTCGACCGACATCGAAGTGCAGATCACGACGCATGCGCAAGTCGGCACCGGCGGTGATGTCGCCGCCACGACCGTCGCCGCGCGCAAGCTGCTCGACATCCTGCGCGCCCTGCCCGATTCCGGCGACGTGTCGCTGTCCCTGGCCAACAAGCGCATGACGGTGCAGAGCGGCAAGTCGCGCTTCGCCCTGCAGACCCTGGCTGCCGAGGAATTCCCGACGGTGGCGCAGGCCGAGCAGTACAACGCGAAAGTGACACTGCCGCAAAAGACCCTGAAGCACCTGTTCAACATGGTCCATTTCGCCATGGCCCAGCAGGACATCCGCTATTACCTGAACGGCCTGCTGCTGGTAGTTGACGGCAAGAACGTGATTGCGGTTGCGACCGACGGCCACCGCCTCGCCTTCTGCCAAGTCGAGGCGGAACAGGAATTCGCGCGCCAGGAAGTGATCATCCCGCGCAAGACCATCCTGGAACTGCAGCGCCTGCTGGAAGAAAACGACAATCCGGTCGACGTGGAAATCGCCAACAACCAGGTCAAGCTCACCTTCGCCGACATCGAACTGATCTCGAAGCTGGTCGAAGGCAAGTTCCCGGATTACACCCGGGTGGTCCCGAAGGGATACAAGAACAATTTCACGATGAGCCGCGAGCAGCTGCTGCGCTCTCTGCAGCGCGCCGCCATCATGACCAGCGACAAATTCAAGGGCGTGCGCTGCATCATCAGCCCCGGCAGCCTGAAGATCAGTTCCACCAATGCCGACCAGGAAGAGGCCGTGGAGGAAATCGAAATCGACTACGGCGGCGACAGCATCGATATCGGCTTCAATGTCACCTACCTGCTCGACGTGTTAAACAACCTCAAGTGCGACCAGATCAACATCGCGCTTGGCGACGCCAACTCATCCGCGCTGATCACGGTGCCCGACAATGCTGATTTCAAGTATGTCGTGATGCCGATGCGCATTTGATATCGCTCGCAAACAATACGGCAAAGGGAGGCTCGCAGCAGTGGATGCGGCCCCTTTGCCGATTGCAGAAATATTGATGTCCCAGTAGTTATCGTTCTTTCAGAAAGCAGCCATGTCCGCAATCCCTCAACCCACTCCCAGCCAGGCGCAACAGAACCAGTACGGCGCATCCTCGATCCAGATCCTCGAAGGCCTGGAGGCAGTGCGCAAGCGTCCCGGCATGTACATTGGCGACACGTCGGACGGCACTGGCTTGCATCACCTCGTATTCGAAGTGCTGGACAACTCGATCGACGAAGCGCTGGCCGGCTACTGCACCGAAATCCACGTCACCATCCACGCCGACAACTCGATTTCCATTACCGACAATGGCCGCGGCATCCCGACCGGCATCAAGTGGGACGACAAGCATGATCCGAAGCGCAGCGCGGCCGAGATCGTGATGACCGAGCTGCATGCCGGCGGCAAGTTCGACCAGAATTCCTACAAGGTTTCCGGCGGCCTGCACGGCGTGGGCGTGTCCTGCGTGAACGCGCTTTCCAAGAAGCTCAAGCTCACCATCCGTCGCGACGGCAAGGTACATACGATGGAATTCGCCAAGGGCGTGGTGCAGAACCGCGAACTGGAAACCCAGGACGGCGTGGTCGTCTCCCCGATCAAGGTCATCGGCGAGACCGACAAGCGCGGCACCGAAGTCCACTTCTGGGCGGATGAGGAAATCTTCAGCCATGTCGAATTCCATTACGACATCCTGGCCAAGCGCATCCGCGAACTGTCCTTCCTGAACAATGGCGTGCACATCAAGCTGACCGATCAGCGCACCGGCAAGGAAGAGGATTTCGCCTTCGAAGGCGGCACCCGCGGCTTCGTCGAATACATCAACAAGAACAAGAACGTGCTGCACCCCACCGTCTTCCAGGCCACCGGCGAGAAGGTGTCCGAGCAGGGCACGATGATCGGCGTCGACGTTTCCATGCAATGGAACGACGCCTTCAATGAACAGGTGCTGTGCTTCACCAACAATATCCCGCAGCGCGACGGCGGCACTCACCTCACTGGCCTGCGCGCTGCGATGACCCGCGTCATCAACAAGTACATCGAGGAAAACGAGCTCGCCAAGAAGGCGAAGGTTGAGATTTCCGGCGACGACATGCGCGAGGGCCTGACCTGCGTGCTGTCGGTCAAGGTGCCGGAGCCGAAATTCAGCTCGCAGACCAAGGACAAGCTGGTGTCGTCCGAAGTGCGCGGCCCGGTCGAAGAAATCGTCGCCAAGACGCTGACCGATTACCTGAACGAGAAGCCGAACGACGCCAAGATCATCTGCGGCAAGATCGTCGAAGCCGCGCGCGCCCGCGAAGCCGCGCGCAAGGCGCGCGAACTTACCCGCCGCAAGGGCGTGATGGATGGCCTCGGCCTGTCCGCCAAGCTGGCCGACTGCCAGGAAAAGGACCCGGCCCTGTGCGAGCTTTACATCGTCGAGGGTGACTCCGCAGGCGGCTCCGCCAAGCAGGGCCGCGACCGCAAGTTCCAGGCGATCCTGCCGCTGCGCGGCAAGGTGCTGAACGTGGAAAAGGCCCGCTTCGAAAAGATGCTGTCCTCCGAGCAGATCACGACCTTGATCGCTACCCTCGGCACGTCGATCGGCCCGGATGAATTCAACGTCGACAAGCTGCGCTATCACCGCATCATCATCATGACCGACGCCGACGTCGACGGCGCCCACATCCGCACACTGCTCCTGACCCTGCTGTATCGCCAGATGCCGCAGCTGGTCGAGCGCGGCCATGTCTACATCGCGCAGCCGCCGCTGTACAAGGTCAAGCATGGCAAGGACGAGCGCTATCTCAAGGATGACGTCGAGGAATCGCAGTACATGATGCAGATCGCGCTGCACGACGCCGAACTGATCCCGCAGGAAGGCGCGCAGCCGATTGCCGGCGATGCGCTGGCCGAACTGGTCCGCCAGTACAACACCGCCAACGCCATCATCATGCGCCTGTCGCGCGCGATTGACGAAGCGGCCCTGATTGCAATCGCGACCGGTGCGCAACTGAACCTGGACACCACGGCCAGCGCCGAAACCTCCGCGCAGACGCTCACCAAGGCGATCAACGACCCGACCGTCGAAGTCGTCGTCACGTCCGATGAACTGTCGGACAAGCACGCCCTGAAGATCCAGCGTCGCCACTTCGGCAACCTGAAGGTCAGTGTGATCGATGCCGACTTCATGCACAGCCCGGACTACCTGGCACTGTCGTCCGCCGCCTCCACCTTCAAGGGCTTGATCGGCCCGGGTGCCCTGGTGCGCCGCGGGCAGGGCGACAAGGCCAAGGAAATCGCGATCGCCAACTTCCGCCAAGCGATGGACTGGCTGCGCGATGAAGCCGAGCGCGGCGTGTCCAAGCAGCGCTACAAGGGCCTAGGCGAAATGAACCCGGAACAGCTGTGGGAAACCACAATGGATCCGAACGTGCGCCGTCTCCTGAAAGTGCAGATCGAAGACGCGATTGCCGCGGACCAGATCTTCACGACGCTGATGGGTGACGATGTCGAGCCGCGCCGCGCGTTCATTGAATTGAACGCGCTGCAGGCGGGGAATATTGACGTCTAAGCTTTTGTGTAGCGAGGCCGCCAAAGTAATTGCAGCTGGCGCCACAGAAGTGCAACTAGCGGGTGCTAGTTAATGCAACTGGCCTACAAGATGGAATGAGTAGTTTCGGGAGTAGAGGGCTGACCATTTGGTTGGCCCTTTTCATTTCTGATGCGGGAACAGTAGTGATGGCAGCTATGTCCGCTTGCAGGCACTAATTGGTCAAAGCGACAGGCGATGTGTATGTCGACAGCCGGCCAATTGCAGACACCCATAGCATCTGTTCAATGCCCGAAAGCGGACATCGAAACCCGGACTGGCTGCATCCAATCCGGTCGGGCGGGCATACGACCCCTTGGACATCTCGAAAAAGCGCGTGAGCACAAATCATATTAGTCGCTACATCGGGATGTCAGAGCGAGTCCTGCACATCCGAAATTAAAGCTATTGGCGAAAAGACGGTAGCCTACTTGACACAACTTTAACTGTTGCAACAGTATATTGCTTATTGGCAATATAGCGCATTCGAGAGAACGCTCCAGCTGTCTTTTACCTTCATGAAGAAACGATATGCAATTTATTAACGCTGGCCGCCGTCTTCTGATTTCGGCAATTCTCCTTAGCTTAGCCGCTTGCGCCACCCAAACTAAGATTGGCGACACCACCCAGCCATTGATGCCCGAAGGTTCGGGCCTGGTGGCGGCAACCGTCTATTTTGCGACTCCGCACCCTGCTCCTACGACGTTGCATTTCAACTTCCACCTCCGTTATGGGCCGACGGATGGGCAGGGCGAGGAATGGCTGCTGAACAGGTCGGACAACCGCTATTTTTGGTCCAAGGACCCGCGCGCACTGCCTGACGAAGACTATGCCAAACTTCTCCTCGCCGTCGTCAAGCCGGGCAAGTACCGCTTGACGCAGGGCGATGTCACGCCAATGGCGTCAAACAGATCGTTTCTCCTCAAGGAAAAGAACATAACGAACCCAAGGGAATTCGAGGTCGTCGCGGGTCAGGTGACGTATATCGGCAGCATCCAGATGTCTTATGGGGTGATGTTTGATGCTCGGGCTAACAAGTATGGCGGGGAGTTCGTTCCGAGCTACATCAACATGTCGGTCAAAAACGATTTCGACCGAGATGTGCGAGAGCTAAAAAGCCTGGACCCAAGGTTAGGGTCGGTTGTTATAAAGAACGCATTGGCAAAGTAAGTCGTTGAACCAAATTTGTTCGGAGTGCCGGATCTATACCTACCATCGGCGCCGCTCCAACCCGAATCAGTACGGCATAAATGCAGTATGCGTGGAAGGCATAAGCCCATTTGACTTCACTGAGGTCCCCGTTAATGAAGGCCGAACTCATCCTAAAGACAAAGCTGTCGGCAGCCGTCCCGATATTGCCGGGTATCTCCGTTTTGTCCCAAACACGTTGACGGGATGAGTTTTGCACACTAGGTTGAAATGCCCTATCACTAATCATCCATACTTCCATCAGCCGCAGATGTTAGGCCAATTTAACCTTGTTAATGGACGTTGCCATCCATGCCCATGTTGTCTTCAGTATTCTGCTGCAATCCGCATACGTCCGGTTAGCCGAATCTCTGCTGTACTATTGCTCGTAACGTTTCTTATCTTTAGTGGCCTGGCTATTGCTGGCGACGTCAAGCCGACGCATAAGGAGGGTGAAGGTTACGCGAACGCTCGCGCCAGATTGCTTCGTCAAGGTTGGAAACTCGATTCTGAATGGGGCCGCTCCGGAGTGCATCAAAAGCTGACGTATGGTCAATATCCAGAAGTGCTCTGCGGAGACGGATATAACGCGGTCTGTACGGGCAGATTTATCAAAGGCGACCGCGCTATCCTCGTCAGCATCGATCAATATCGAAAAAGCCTACCAGTCAAGTCTATCGACAATGACTAAGTTCAACGTTTCAATCAACGCGGACGCGCTTACGCGCTCCAGGAATTGCGCACGTTAAACAACATGAAGAAGCTGACGAAGCGCATAACTTGGGCGATCGCGGCAGGGCTTTGCACCTCAACAGACGCGTTAGGCGTTACGTTATGCGCCTCAAATGAAGAGATCGTTCTAAGTTGCCGGATTGAGAAGTCGGACAAAATACTTTCAATTTGCAGCTCAAAACCACTGGCCGCCACCACAGGATATATGCAATATCGCTACGGTCGGCTAGGTGCTATTGAAATGACATATCCCGCTTCAAAGATTGGGACGCAACGAGCTTTTAGGCTAAAAGCGAACTCTCATGCTGAAGTATTTGATACTTGGCTCACGTTTAAAGCCGGAAAGTTCGTGTACAGCGTCTACTCCATTGAGGACCATGGTACCGATGACAAGCGGCCTGCATATCGACACGGCGTCAATGTGACTTCTGAGGGCATTGTGTCTTCAAAAAAGTGCAGTGAACCGGCTCAGGGTAGGCTAGACGGATTAGGAACAGTTGTCCTGGAAGGGGATTTTGGTGAATAGCTGGTTTAACTCGCGGTTCAATGCTGGCGCTCCGCGCTGGTCAACCTATATCGTTAAGCGGGTCCGTTGATGAGACTAATGTCGCTCTTTCGCTCGTGTCTCCTGCTGTTCTCGTTGCATGCCGCAACCGCCTATTGCGGTCCGGTCGAAACACATTACGGGGCGGCCGAAGTACGAGAAGAAGCAGGCAGCTACGCCGTCTTCTTTAATGGGAAGGAAATTGCCAGGTATGACGGTAATGGGATCGATCTATATCGAATAATTCCTAAAGGCGATTCCGAATACCTAATCGTTGATATAGGCACTAACGGCTTACATTGCAGACATGAATTTGCTGTACTGGAGATTACGTCGGCGACAGCGGTAAAGTTCTCAAAGCCGTTCGGCGAGTGCAACGAGTTAGTCGGCGCAAAGTATCTGTCAACGGGCGCGGTCATCGAGCTAAGATCGCCGTATGGCACAGGTCAGAAACAAAGGGTCAAACGATACCGCTGGGCGAATGGGAAAATAGCACGCCAGAAATAAGGTGACGACTCTTGCCGATTCAATCGACACCGAACGCTTCTGGGTCGGTCATTGTGAACATTGCACGCCCGCTTCGGAGCAAGACGAACGTCCGTTGTGGATCGACAGGCGGCGTACACCCATGCTCTTGCTGTATCCGGTAAGTGCCCACAAGTGGACCGAACTGAAGACGCTACTGGTCCGGATCAGAAATCTTAAGGGCCTCCCAGAGGGTTGCTCGCGATCCTACAGGGTCGGTATCTCTCAATAGGCTCATTGCAACAACTATGGTGCGGAAGTAGGCAAATTGCATTAACTCTGCCCACCCGCCAGGCTGCGTGTTGAAGCAGAGATCCCTAAGCCGTTGATTTATGTCCTCCCCCGCTCCCGCGATTGCTATAACTTTGGTGGCCTCCGTGTAGATAGACGGATAATCTGAGAAAAGCCGACCCATAAATTGGAAAATTTATGGGTCTTTTTTATTGTCAGTCAAAATGTGCGAGCTGCTCATGAAACCCGCCGCGGCATCGCAAACCCCGCATTTCTCGCAGGAAGGAGATGCCAGCGCCGTTTTGAAGTGCGGGTAGTGGGCTTACGCGACGGCCGGTTGTGTCGCGCGTGCGGGCAAAGCACTCGATTAAATTCAGGCGGCGACCCGCCTATCCTGTTCATGCAGCTTCACCATGCCCGCGCGGTCGTGCCGGCTCACGAAATGTTCCGCGCGATCGCACGACCGCTCCAGGTGCTATCCCCTGCCGCGCCAATCTTTCCTCTCCTAGAAAGAGCGCCAGGTGCGCCTCGTCATGCCACAGCCTCGTGTACCACCGTCCCGTTACATGCATCAGGCGCCTCCGTGGTGCGCCGGCCGATATGGGCAAGCGCCTCTTCCACCTGGTCGACCAGAACGAGACACAAGTCGCCTGCGTGCAGTCCACTCAGCGCTGCATCGATCGCTGCCATTTCGCCATGGATTTCCTGCACCTCGGATACTCGGCCGACTGACGACAGTCCCTGCTTCAGCAGCGCGATCACTTCGCCGTCGGCACGCCCGCGCTGGCACTGGTCTTCATACAGGATTACGCGGTCGAACAAGTCGCCCACGATCTCGGTCTGGCGGCGAAGGTCTTCGTCGCGGCGGTCGCCGGCGCCGCTGATGACGACCGTGCGCCGCCGTGCGGGCAGATTGCCGACTGCCTGGACCAATGCCTTCATCGCATCCGGATTGTGGCCGTAATCGGCAATGATGGTTGCACCGCGCCAGTCGAAGCGGTTGAACCGGCCGGGCACGGTCTGCGCATCGCTGGCAAAGCGGGCCAGCGCGGCAGCCATGTCGTCCCATGCAATGCCCAGCGCCCAGGCGGCGGCGATGGCCGCCATCGCGTTGTCGACCTGGAAGCCGAGCGCACCGCGCATGGTCAATGGAATCTTGGACAGCGGAATGGCATGCCGGAATTGCCCTTCGCAAGCAACGATCCTGTCGCCGTCGCGGTACACGATGCGCCCGCCGGCTTTGGCGTGCGCAAGCATGACCGGATGGTCCGGGTCGTGCGCAAAATAAGTGATATTCCCGGCGCAATGATCGGCCATGGCGGCCACGAGAGGATCGGCCGCATTCAGCACGGCCATGCCGGAAGGCGATACGCTCTGCACGATCACGCGCTTGACCTCGGCAAGCTGCTCCACCGTATCGATGTAATTCATGCCCAGATGATCGCCGTCGCCCAGATTGGTGACGACTGCCACGTCGCAATAATCGAAGCCCAGTCCTTCGCGCAGGATGCCGCCGCGCGCCGTCTCGAATACGGCAGCGTCCACGTCCGGATGCAGCAGCACGTTGCGCGCGCTCTTGGGGCCGCTGCAGTCGCCGGAATCGATGCGCTGGCCGTCGATGTAGATGCCGTCGGTATTGGTCATGCCGACATGCCTCCCGGTTTGCTTTAGCACATGCGTAATCAGGCGAGCCGTCGTGGTCTTGCCATTGTTGCCGGTGACTGCCACTATGGGAATGCGGCCGTTGTCACCGTCTTCGAACATGGCTGAAATGATGGCTTCGCCCACCGGGCGCCCGGCGCCGAAAGAAGGTTGCAGATGCATGCGCAAACCCGGCGCAGCATTCACCTCGACGATGCCGCCGCCCTGTTCTTCCAATGGCTTGCTGACGGTTTCGCAGACGACATCGACGCCGCAGATGTCGATGCCGACCATCAATGCTGCTTCAACCGCACGCGCCGCCAGTTCGGGATGCACTTCGTCCGTGACGTCGGTCGCGCTGCCGCCGGTGCTAAGGTTGGCATTGTTACGCAGCAGCACCGTCACGCCCGCAGGAGGCACGCTGTCCGGACCAAAGCCCTGGTTTTCAAGAGTGGCGATCGCCAGCTTGTCGAGACGGATGCGGGTCAGTGGCGTGGCATGCCCGTCGCCGCGGCGCGGGTCCTGGTTGATGTGCTCCACCAGTTCACGGATGCTGCGTTTGCCGTCGCCCCGCACCTGCGGAGGGTCCCGACGGGCTGCAGCAACCAGCTTTCCATCCACTACGAGCAGGCGGAAATCGCGGCCGGGAAGATAGCGCTCCACAATGACGTCGCTATCGATTTCCTGTGCACGCACGCAAGCTGCCATCACTTCTTCGCATGTGCTGATGCCGGCCGCCACGCCCTTGCCCTGATTGCCGTCGCGCGGCTTGACGACGACCCGGCCGCCCAGCGCGCGCGCCGCTTCCCATGCCGCTTCCGCGCTGGAAACAACCTGCCCTTGCGGCACCGGGACACCGGCATCGCGCAACAGGCTCTTGGTCAGGTCCTTGTCCTGTGCAATCGCTTCGGCGATCGCTTCGGTACGGTCCATCTCGGCTGCCTGGATGCGGCGCTGGCGCTTGCCCCAGCCGAACTGCACCATGCTGCCTTCGGTCAAACGGTGATAGGGAATGCCGCGCCTGACCGCTGCGTCGACGATCGCTCCGGTGCTCGGGCCCAGGCGCACGTCTTCATACAGCTCGTGTAATTGTGCAACGGCGGCCGGCATATCGTATGCCGCGCCTTCCATCAGCGCATTGCAGAGCGCGGCGGCCATGTCGAAGGCCAGCCGGCCTACCGGTTCTTCCGCATACTCGACGACTACCTGCAGTACTGCCGGGTCCGAGGTGCGCGTAACGACGCATGTGCTGATCTCGCATCCGGCGCGCCGCTGCAGATGCAGGGCGGCCGAGCCCAGAATGTGCGCAAGCGTCAGCGTGCCGTCTTCCTTCTTCTGCAGGATGGATTCCGGCGATGCCAGCGTGTTCAGCCGGTCCAGGAAGCGGGCAATGCCGTCGATGTTCCGTTCATGCGGCAGACAGGTGACCGTCGCTTCGATGGCGGTTTTCCTGCTCCAGCGGTTTGGCCCGCGCAAGGCCTTGATGCGTGTTATTTCCATAACTGCTTGTGCGCCCCTGGAAGGGCGCCCTTTTTCCTTATTCAGCGGTAAGTGCGGCCACGGAAGGCTGCGTGTGAACGGCTTTCAGCGTGGTGCAGATGGATGAAGGAGACATGCCCAGCGCCCAGGCGGCGGCAGCGGCGGCGAGCATGTTGTCCGCGCTGTGTGCGGAAGCTTGCACCGCAGCGAGCTGGATGGCGATGGTGTGCCGCCCTACGGCGAAGACGATATCCCCGTTGCGCAGGAACACGGCGCGGCCGCCCTTGTTCCGGTGCTCGGCCAGGCACGGCGCCTCGCCGCTACGGCTGAAGAAAATCACTTCGCCGTCTGCATAGTCCGCTAGGGAGGCGACCGCAGGATCGTCGGCATTGAGCACAGCCGCGCCCTCGGGCAGCACCACGTCAACCGGCGTACGGATCACTTTCTTCATCTGCTCCGCATTGCGCATGTCGTATTCGGGCACGGTATCCCGGCTGTCCCAGCCCGTGACGACGGCGATCATGCAGCGTTCGTACCCGAGGCCTTCGGAGAGGATTTCCTGCCAGCCGTGTTCGAACACCGCGGCATCGATGTGCGAATTGCGCAATACGCGCTGCGCGGCGTGCCAGCCAGCCTGATTGCCGCGCTCGACCTGTCGTGATCCAAGGTAAAGACCGTCCGCGCATGCCAAGCCGACTTTCTTGTACCTGTCCTGCAGCAGCTTTGCCACCAGGCGCGCCACTGCCGTTTTTCCTCTGCTTCCGCTGACGCCGACGATGGGCAGCGGATCTTCCTTGACGTGCCCCATCAGGTGATCGACGATCGCCAGTCCTATCGGACGCAGGCTGCCCTGTTCCCGGCTGCCGTAGTGTTGCAGGTCAGGCAAGGGGTTGATGCGGGTGATGCAAGCCTTGCAGCCGTCCTGCTCGGAAAGCGGCCGGGAAAGGTTGGCCGCGACAAGGCGCACTTCCGCGATGTCCAGTCCTACGACACGCAGCGCCAGGGTAGCCATTGCATCGAACTCCGGGTGGATAGCAGCGACCGCGATCTGCGCCATACTCGTGCCATCGGCCGCGTTGCACTGAGCGGCGGCGGCAATCCGGTTGCCGACGATCAGCAGCCGATAGTCGTTTCCGGCAAGGTAATCCTCGGCCAGCACCTCGCTGTCTTCTTCGCGGGCGGCGCGGTATGCCGCTTCAATCTGTTCGCGGGTATCCGCTGCCTGGCGCGCGGCATTGCGGCCATCGGCATTCGCCGGCGTGATCACCAGCGGCCGCTCCCGGTCCTGCCGCAGCGCCCAGGCTTCCTCTGCGCTTTCCACCCGCTCCATGTAAGGCACCGGTATGCCGCATGATTGGAGCAGGCCACGCGCCAGCATGGGGTCGTCGGCGATGCTCTGGCCAATCGCGCCGCCCTGCGGCACCTTGTTCATCCAGACGCGCCGCTGGTTCTTGCCGTAGCCGAGCTGCAGCAGCCCGCCATCATTCAGGCGGATGGCGGGGATGCGCCGCTCCGTGGCTGCTTCAAGCAGGCAGAGCGTATTGGGATCGAGCCCGCTTTCCGACAACATGCCGCGCAGACGCAGGACAGCTGCGTCGACGTCGAATGCGTCGCCTTCGATCGCTGCAATCAGCAGGTCGCGCGCTGCGTGCAGCGCTGCCAGACCGATTTTCTCGTCGGGCGTTCTGACCACGACTTTATAGACGCCGCGCCTGGAGCTTTCCCGCGCCCTGCCGAAGCCGGTCGGAATGCCGGCCAGCATCTGCAGCTCGATCATGAGGTGTTCGAGGATATGGCCGGCCCATGTCCCGTCGCGCAGCCGTTCCAGGAAACCGCCGCGCGTGCCGACGCCGCAGTGGTGCTCGATCAGTCCGGGCAGCCAGGCGCACAGGCGCTCGTACAGGCCCGGGATGGTATTGGAAGGCCGTTCTTCAAGATGGCCGATGTCGATCCATGCTTCCAGGATGGGACGGTAAGTCCAGATGCTGGGGCCGCGCAGGAAAAATGTCCTGAGGATGTCGATGCGCGCCTTTTCCTTCTCCGGGGAAAGCGGCATCTCGTCGGATTGCGGGTTCGCCAGCTGCCATGCCTCTATTTTCATTTCTTACCTTTACTCTTTGCTGCCATGGGCAGATGAACAATGCCTTGCTTAGAGCAAGGCCTGTGCCACTCAGGAAAAGGTGAATGAATTCAGCGACTTAAATGAAAAGAAGACATGCCGTGCCGGCCGGAAGCAGCCGAGCTTGTCGCTGTATGGCGACACGGTTGCTATCTGCTTATGGCAAGTGATTGATTCGAAAGGGTTTGTTCCTGTCGCTATTCGGCGACAGGATCGCCATCCTGCCGGAACAGGTTGGGCGTGAGCTCGTGTTTTTGCAGCAGGCGATAGAACTCGGTACGGTTGCGCTCGGCGAGCCGGGCCGCATCCGAGACATTGCCGTCGGTGAGCTTCAAGAGGTGGATCAGATAGTTGCGTTCAAAGCGCAGCTTCGCTTCGGCGTAGCTCAATACTTCCAGCGAGGGCACCCGCAACGCCCTCTGCACGAGGGAAAGGGGGATGAGCGGCGTGATGGCCAGCGCGCAAAGCTGTTCCACCACGTTGTACAGCTGGCGCACGTTGCCGGGCCAGGAGGCGGACACCAGGGCTTCCAGCGCATCGGGGGCGAAGCCGTTGACCGATTTCTGGTACTTGGCCGCGAGCAGGCGGATGAAATGCTTGGCAAGCGGCGCGATGTCTTCGCGCCGTTCATTCAGCGACGGCATCCACAAGGTCACCACATTCAGCCGGTAATACAGGTCGTCGCGGAACTGGCCTTCGGCCATGGCCTTGTCCAGGTCGCGGTGGGTTGCCGACAGAATGCGCACATCGATCGGCGTCGCGACGTCCGAGCCCAGGGGCCGCACCATGCGTTCCTGCAGCACGCGCAGCAGCTTCACCTGCAGCACAAGCGGCATGTCGCCGATCTCGTCGAGAAAGAGGGTTCCGCCATCGGCCGCCTGCAGCAGGCCGCGCCGGTTCTGCGCGGCACCGGTAAACGCGCCTTTCATGTGGCCGAACAGCTCGGACTCGAGCAGGTGTTCGGGAATCGCGCCGCAATTGATGGCAACGAAAGGTGCCTGCGCGCGCGGGCTGGCGCGGTGGATGGCGCGCGCCAGCATTTCCTTGCCGGTGCCGCTTTCGCCGCGAATCAGGATGCTGGCATCCGATCCGGCCACCAGCTTGGCCTCGGCCAGCAGTTCTTCCATGCAATGGCTGCGGCTGACGATATCAGCCCGCCATGATTCGTCGCCGTGGGCATGCGGCGCCACAGGCATGGCCAGGCTGAGCGCCTGCGATACTTTATCCAGCAGCACCTTGCCGTCGAAAGGTTTGGTCAGATAGGCGAACGCGCCACGTGCGATGGCATCGACCGCATCCGGAATCGTGCCGTGCGCGGTCAGCAGGATGACCGGCAGGCCGGCATACTGGGTGCGGATGTCGTCAAAGAGTGCCAGTCCGTCGCGGCCCGGAAGGCGCACATCGGTGATGACCAGCGAAGGGCGGCCCAATGCCAGCTGCAGCTGGGCCGCTTCCGCGCTGGCGGCCTCGGTAACGCGATAGCCGGCAGCCGTCAGCCGCATGGACAACAGGCGCAGCAGGTCGGGATCGTCGTCTACCAGCAGAATATGCAAATCGTTCATCGTGTTCCGTCCTGCCTGATCAAGGGCGAATTGCTGCGGCGAGCCGGCAGCGTGCTCTCGATCGCCTTGAGTTGATCCAGCATTCTGTGGAAGTGTTCCGCGTTGCGCTGGCTTTCAGCGAGTTGCCGTTCCGTCTTGTCGAGTTGTTCGGCCAGCCGCTGGGAGCTTGCAACATTCGACGACAGCATCTGCGCGAATGCACGGAGATTCAGCGGCACCGTGTCGTCGGTATTTATTACGCCCTGAAGATGCGTCTGGGCGAGCGCGAGGTCTGCCTTGCGGCCCAGCAGCGCCAGGGCCATTGCCTTTTGGATAGCAAGCTTCGGGCTTTTCGGCTGGACATCCAGTTTCTCGAGTTCCCTGGTGATTTCGGCGCGCGGGAGGATCAGCAGGGACTGATGATATGAAAGCAATTCCTCCACTTCGCTGGGACGGGAAACGATCATGACTTCCTGTGGCTCCGGCGGAAGCGGCGCTGGAGGCTGCGCAGCGCATCCGGTGATCAGCACGGTAAGCAAGCATGCCAGGTATTTAATTCTCATTGGCTAATTCGATACGGAAGTGAGCTCCCCTCTCGCTGGGCAGCAATTGAACGGTACCACGGTGTGCTTCGACGTATTCGCGCACGATGGAAAGGCCGATGCCGCTGCCGCGGCGGGCCCCTGCGGGCTGATGGATGCCCTGATAGAAGGGCTCGAAAATGCGCGTTACGTCCGCAGTCGCCACGCCCGGCCCTTCGTCGGCGCAGTCGATATGGACATGCTCGTGTCCATCCGACAAAGTGAACTGAATGGTACCACCATCGGGACTGAAGCGAATGGCGTTCGACAGCAGGTTCCCGAAGACAATGGAAAACTTGTCACTGTCGGCCATGACCGGTTTGGCGGAACCCGCTAACTTTACGCATAAGGAGCGCGCCTGCCATTGCAGGCGCTGGCTGTCTATCACCTGATGCAACAGCGCTTCAAGGTCAACCGGCTGCAGCTTGAGATGCTGCACGTCGAAAGCGGCAGCGTTGTAGCGCAGCAGATCCTCGATCTGCCCGTGCAAGGCGGAAGTGTTCTGGCGCAGGATGCGCACGACTTCATGCTGGCGCTGCGTGAGTCCGCCGACCACCTCCTCGCCCAACAGCGCAACGCCTTCGGACAGGGCCGCCAGCGGTGTTTTCAATTCATGCGAGATATGCCTCAGGAAGCGCGCCTTGTCGTTTTCCAGGTCGCCCAGCCGCTGCCGCAGCCAGTTCAATTGCAGGCCCAATTGCCGCAGGTCGGCAGGCCCCTTCACTTCTATCGGCTGGTCCAGGCGGTTTTTGCCGAGATCGCCGATGGCGGACTCGATCTGCGCGAGCGAGCGCGACAGCCATATACCGAAAACGGATGCCAGTCCTGCCGCTAGCAGCACCATGGAAATGACCATCCAGGCCAGCACGTTCTGCCGCTGCTTGAGATCCGCCAGCAGCCGCTGATTCTGCCGCTCGACTTCATTCTTGCTTTCCGCCGCGAGCTGGTTGTTGATCTGCGCAAGCCGCGAAAAAATCTGGCTCAGGTTCGCTGCATTGGTGGCGGGCAGGTACTGTGAGTGATGCTGCAGAATGCCCCATGCCGCCGTGCTTTCGTTACGCCATTGTTCAAACGCCTTGGGCGCCATGCCGGGTAAGGCGACAGACAGCGAACCAAGCAGTTCCTGCGCATCCTTCCATGCGTCCTCGTAAAGCGCCTCGAAAGTCTGGTCGTTCAGAATCAGGTACTGGCGCGCGCTGCGTTCCATTGCAATGGTTCTTCCGCTTAAACGCTGCACATCTTCCGTCAGGCGAATGGCGTCATACGTCGCTTCCCGGCTGTCCTCGACCAGGCGCTCCAATGTGAAAAGCGCATGGATCGAGGTGCCGCTTAAGGGAAGGACGATCAGGGTAAATACCAGGAGCAACAAATGGCGGACCGACATGCCGTCCAGTATAGGTTTACGCATTACTTCTCAATGCCTGAAAATGATTGGGGCTCTGCAAGGCAAATACCGCCTGCATGGCGGCGCCTGCCCGGCGCCGAAACAATGTGATTATGCCCGAGGAAAGAATGGGGGCTTCTGGCGGCCGGTGCTGCACTACGCAGGTGAATTCACGCTTGCAATAGACAAGCACTAAATCAGATCCACTGCATCAAGCCGGGCTTGGGCCGATTCCGCACTTTGACGCAATCCTTTGCAAGTGATCGACTCACATAAGCGGACGATTGCACCATGTTTGGTGACCCATTGCCATCACTCAAAGAGCACTAGATGAAAGAAAGGACATGCTTGAGTTTGTCGGGATTGCGTACCACGTAAATACCCGTGATCTTGTCGGCTTCAATCGACAGCGCGGTGGTCTGCACGATGTCGTCCCGCTCCAGCGTGACATATCCCGGCAAGCCATCAATCAGGCATTCCGCCAGCAATCGCCCTGCCACATAGTCAGGCTTTTGAGACAGGCCTATGAAAAACCGGATTACCTTCTGAGAACCGTAAACCGGCTTGATGGTGGCCACGCGCTTCCCTCCTCCATCGGAATAAAGCGTCACATCGGCGGCAAGCAGCGTTTCAAGAACCTGAAGATTTCCCTCCCGAGAAGCCGCAAAGAAAGCGGCAGCCATTTTCTTGCCGAGCTCAGGCGGCACCGGGTAACGCGGGCGCGCCTGCTGTACATGCTCCCGAGCCCGGCTGGCCAACTTGCGGCAAGTGGACGCGTCGCGTTCCACCGCTCGTGCAACTTCTTCGAAGTCCAGCCCGAAGACATCGTACAAAAGAAAGGCGGCACGCTCCAGCGGCGACAGCCTTTCCAGCACCATCATCAGGGACAGCGTAATGTCGTCGCTGCGGCTTTCTTCCGTATCGATAAAGGGCTCGGGCAGCCAGGAGCCAATGTACTCTTCACGCTGAACCCGCGCGGATTTCAGCACATCCAGGCAAAGCCTCGTCACCATCCTGACCAGAAACGCATCATGGCTTTCAATCGCGTCATGGTCAGTACGATGCCAGCGCAAATACGCGTCTTGCACGACATCTTCCGCTTCCGCCACGGAGCCGAGCATGCGATAGGCAATGCGGACCAGGCGCGGCCTGATCCGCATGAAGCTTTCGGCACTGTTTGATGGGAGGGCAGCCATGTCAATGGGGGTGGACCGCGCGGAAGCCGACCGCCAGGCGGTTCCAGGCATTGATGGTCATGATCAGCAAGGTCAGCTTCACCTTCTCCGTGTCGTCGAAGTGGGCATCCAGCCCGGCATAGACCTCGTCCGGCGCCTGGGTTTGTGCGATCAGGGTCAGGGCCTCGGTCCATGCGAGCGCCGCGCGTTCCTTCGGGCTATACAGAGGCGATTCGCGCCAGCCGTTGAGCAAGTATAGTCGCTCCTCCGACTCGCCGTAAGAGCGTGCGTCGCGGGTATGCATATGCAGGCAATAGGCGCATCCGTTGATCTGCGAAGCCCGGATCTTGACCAGTTCCACCAGGCTCTGTTCCAGGCCGCTTTCCCGCACGGCATTTTCAAGCTTGAGCATCGCTTGCATCATCTGAGGGGCTACGGCAAAGGGGTCCAGTCTTGCTTTCATGTTTGCTCCTTTCGTCAAAAATTCCTTCCTGATGCAAAGACGAATGGGAATTTAGAAATGTGACATGCTCCGCTCTTTTTTGCGACCCAATGGGAAGGCAAGGTATGAAGAAGGCGTTCCAGCCGCCCAGGCAGCTCCAATAAACCCGTAGTTCACGAAGCGGCGCGCAAATGCGGACAGCAAGCAGATACTCAGCTGAAGGCCGGATGTTTATGACTGCAATATATTTGACGCTACAATTGGCTGATTGCATCAAATGTGGCTTGGATTGAAGCACATTGAGGAATGCAGGGCTGGCCATCCGGGCAGCCCTTTGTTCTGGCTTGCAACACCAGTATGAGTGTGACAATGTCCGGCTCCTGGTGCTTACCGATCCGAAGCTCGACGCCGGATGGTACTGGCCCATATCCTGAATGCCACCAAGACCATGTCATTCCTGACCTTCGTCATCGCCGCCGCCGTCCTTGCCATCACCCCTGGTCCAGGCATTGCCTATGTTGTCGCTCGTACGGTCGCCTGTGGTCGCGCAGAAGGTTTGGCCTCGTGCTTTGGTACCGGAATTGGTGGAATGCTCCACGTTCTCGCGTCGGCACTCGGCTTGTCGCTGATCGTTGCCCAGTCTGCCCTGGCCTTCAACCTGGTCAAGTACCTCGGCGCTGCTTATCTCCTCTACATGGGCATCCGCCTGCTTCTGCGCAAGGATCAGGCGCTCTCATTCGAACCTGTCGCTTCGCAAGGAGCGCATCGCGCTTTTTTGGAGGGAATCGTCGTTGAAGCCTTCAACGTCAAGACCGCACTGTTCTTTCTGGCGTTCCTGCCACAGTTTGTCTCGCCGGGCGAGCCCTTGATTCCGCAACTGGTGCTGCTTGGAAGCATCTGTGTTGCCCTCAATACGCTCGTCGATGTCGTTGCGGTTTTCGCAGCTGCGCGCTTGCTCAAGTCGGGCGTCGCGCGTGCCGCACGCGCTCGACTGCTCACTAAGGCGTCAGGCATCACAATGCTGGGACTGGGTGCCTACCTGGCGCTGGCACGGCGTGAGGCTTGAGGGTTCGCTCTTTGCACCGGCGGGTATTCGAGCCGCGGCATTTGCACGATAGGATTTGCTCGGCTTATCGTCTCGAGATATGCCCGACAGCATAAATGCAGTCATCCGCAACCAAGGCGGCTGGCGGAGTCTCCTTCCACAACTGAAAGCGGACGATGCTCCAGGTCGTCGGTTCAAAGCCGGCCACCGCGGCCAATGCGCCATGCTGTTCCACGAATTCCCGCGCGTACCGGGTTTCCCTGCCGCGCAACTCATCCAGCCGCGCATGGGGACGGATGGGAATCACTTCGCGGCTGGCAAAGCGGGCGTTCGCAATGAACTCTGACACTTCCGCATGCCACACCGACCAGGTCTTCACCGAAGGCCAGCCGAAGGACTGCGACACGGCGACGAAGCCTGGACCGCTCAGGAAGTCGTTCATTCCTGCCGAAGACTCCCACAGGTAAAAGGGCGCATAGCGGTTCTCGCTTTCCGGCCCCTGCGCAACTGCCTTGCGGGTGCTCAGGTAGGCTTTGAACACGAGGCCCGTCAGGCCGTCGGTGAAGCGGCCTTTCTCGGCGATGCGTCGATCGATAATCGACATGTCATAGTCCGCCGGTAAAACAAAGCTGTATTGCATTGCGATCATCGTGCATCCCTTTCGAGTGGAATTTTCTGAATGGCGGCAATTCCTTCGCCGAAGGACCAGTCCACCGCCTCCGTGGTCTGGATGACCACCATCACGTCCTGCGGCCGCATGCCGGGTGCAGCGCCGAGAAACTCCACAAGACGCCGATAGAACGCCTGCTTGACCTCATCCGTGCGCGGCCGGCCGGCCGTAACGTTGATCAGCACGAAGTCGTCCGAACGCGGCCCGCACAGGTAATGCCGGTCAAAGACCAGTTCACTCGGTTCACATTGGTGGATGATCTGAAAGCGATCCGCAACAGGCACTTCGAAGTCCTCGACCAGCGCGCGGTGCACGCTGTCCGAAAGCACCTTCAGAAACGATGGCGGTTTTCCCCGTAGAAGCGTGATGCGAACATAGGGCATGGAGCGGCCCTCCCCTTCAGGCGGCGCGGGCTGCGGGTTCGAGGTTCTGCAGCAGCTTCACCGCGCTTGCCGCGCAAGGCCACCCGGCATAGAAGGCGAGGTGAGTAGCGACTTCGGCGAGTTCTTCCCGCGATATGTCGTTTTCGACGGCTTTGGCGAGATGAAAAGGCAATTGCTCCAGCCGATACAGCGCGATGAGGGCCGCTACCGTAATCAGGCTGCGCTCCCGGCTGGAAAGCTCGGTGCGTTCCCAGATATCTCCGAACAGCACCTTATCCGTCACCTCGGCCAGCTTCGGTGCGATTGCGCCCAGCGCCTTCTGTCCATTTCCTGTCGATGTGCTCATCGTGATTTTCCTTTCGGGTTAAATTGACAGGCTCATGATATTTCCGGATCATCGTTTGGAAAATCAGAAAGTTTTGAACCCATGATCCTGAAAATCAGGACGATTGAATGCGCAAAATCAATTTCGATCTGGATGCCATGCGCACTTTCAGCGCGGGCGTGGAACTGGGCAGTTTCGCCAAGGCCGCCGACCGGCTCGGCCGCTCGACCTCGGCGGTGAGCGCGCAGCTGAAGAAGCTGGAAGAGCAGGCAGGCACGGCGATCGTGCGCAAGTCCGGGCGCGGCCTGATGCTCACCGACGCCGGAGAGCTGCTGCTCAGTTATGCGCGCCGGATTCTGGAATTGAACGACGAAGCATGCATGGCGCTGGGCGGTGCGGGCCTCGAAGGCAGGGTCAGGCTCGGCCTGCAGGAAGATTTCGGAGAACAGCTCTTATCCGAGATGCTGGGGCGATTTGCGCGCACCCATCCATCCGTCCGGATCGAGGCCAGGGTGGCGCGCAATGCGGAACTCATCTCCCAGGTGCAAGCGGCACATCTCGACCTCGCGCTTGCCTGGAACGCGGGGAGTGGTACGCCGCACATGGAAACCATCGGCACGTATGCCCTGCAGTGGATCGGGCCGGCCGACCGGTCGCTCCTGCGCTGGCAGGAAAAGCGCGAGCCGATTCCGCTGGTGGCATTCGATGCTCCATGTGTCATGCGCACATTCGCCACCGAGGCCCTCGACCATGCCGGCATTCCCTGGCGGCTGGTCTTTACCAGTCCGAGCCTGGGTGGCGTCTGGGCGGCAGTGGCTGCAGGACTGGGGGTGACGGTGCGCAGCCGCTTCGGCATGACGGCCAGCCTGCGTGTGATGGCAGACGGGGAGCTGGGGCTGCCACCTCTGCCGAGCATGGAGCTGGCAATTCATCGCGCCGAGTCCGCACTGACCCCTGCCTGCGAGAGGCTGCACGTGATCATCCGCGAAAGCATCCGGGACCAGCAAGATCGGTTCCAGTGAGGCGACTAAGCGTCGCTGCTGCCGGCGCTCAGTAAGGCGACCACGCTACGCGAGGCGGTTCGACATCCTGCTCCCGGTGATCCCCCGGTCGCTCGGCCATCCATCCTTCCGACTGCCTTCTATTGCTGCCTCGTGAAGCACGAATTCCAACTTGCTGGCATCATGCACGGCTTTTGCCGCCAGCCGGCAGCTGTTGAAAAGATTGAAAAGGATGGAATCATGCAAATGCGTCAAGGCATTGCTTCTGCGGGAACGCCCGCTGCGACCATGACAAGTGGCACGATCGGGCTGTTCGCGTTCTGCTGCGGAGCGATCGTCGCGAATCTGTACTACGCCCAACCCATCATCGGCCTGATTGCGCCGGACATTCACATGTCGCCCTTCCTGGCCAGTCTGATCGTGTCGCTGACCCAGATCGGCTATGCGCTCGGCTTGTTCTTTCTGGTGCCCCTGGGCGACCTGGTGGAAAACCGGCGGCTCATGATGCTCACGACCTCGGTTTCCATCCTGAGTCTGGCCGCGGCGGCCATGACCTCGTCGGCAAACATCTTCCTGGTGCTGTCGCTGCTCATCGGGTTCAGTTCGGTGTCGGTGCAGATCATGATTCCGCTGGCTGCGCATCTCGCGCCGGAGGCCTCGCGCGGACGCGTCGTGGGTGCCGTCATGAGCGGTCTGGTGTTGGGCATCCTGCTGGCACGGCCGCTGTCGAGTTTCATTGCCGGCCATCTGAGCTGGCGCGCCGTGTTCGGCATTGCAGCAGTATTGATGGCCGGTTTCACCATGCTGTTCGCCAAGATGCCGAAGCGCGAGCCCGATCACAAGGCAACGTACGGTGAACTGCTGCGTTCGCTCGGCACGCTGATGCTGCGCTTTCCGGCCTTGCGTCAGCGCGCCTTTTTCCAGGCCTGCATGTTTGCCACGTTCAGCCTGTTCTGGACGGCCGCTCCACTGGAACTGGTGCGGGTGCATGGATTCTCGCAGTCGCAGATTGCCATCTTCTGCCTGGTCGGTGCCATCGGTGCGATCGCGGCACCCATCAGCGGGCGCCTGGCAGATGCCGGTCACACACAGGTTGCCACGCTGGCAGCGCTTCTTGGCGGCGTGCTGAGTTACCTGCCGGGTTTGGTCCATCCGCAGTGGGGCTTCATCGGACTGGCCTTCGCCGCGATCGTGCTGGATTTTTGCGTGCAGATGAATATGGTGCTGGGGCAGCGCGAAATCTATTCGCTGGATCCGGCAAGCCGCAGCCGACTGAACGCCCTGTACATGACCAGCATTTTCATCGGCGGCGCCATAGGCTCGAGCGTGGCGAGCCCTCTGTACAGCCACGGCGGATGGCAGTGGATAGCGCTCGCCGGCAGCCTGTTTCCCCTGCTGGCGCTGGTGCGCTTCGTTGCCGGATCAGCTGTGAAGAAGTGACTGCGATACCTGAAACAGAAAAAGGCCAGCCGGATTCGGCTGGCCTTTTTCTTCCGGACCGCGAAATTGAATCGCGGCCTGCGCCGTTGTGCTCAGCGGTCGATCTGTTCCATGGATGGCACCGCAGATATGCCGTCCTCGCTCCCGTGCTGCGCCAGCATTTCCCGGAATGCGGGCTGGCGACTCAACAATTCGCCCATGGTGCCGATATCCTGAACCTCGCCGTTTGCCATCAGCACCACCTTGTTGAAGTGACGCAGAAGGTTCATGCGGTGCACGGATGCCACGATGCAGGCGTCGGGCAAGGCCGCCGTGATGCGCGCGAACACGGTTTCCTCGGTGACCGGGTCGAGCGCGCTGGTCGGCTCATCCAGGAAGATGAGAGAGTTGCCACGCGCGGCGAGCAGACCGCGTGCGAGGCACAGCCGCTGACGCTGGCCGCCCGATAGATTGCAGCCACGTTCCGACAGCGGCGTATCCAGCCCCAGGGCCATGTCGGCCATGACGGCGGCGAATGCGCTGACATGAATGGCCTCGCCGATCTCGTTGTCGCCATGATCACCTGACAGCGAGATGTTGTCCCGGATGGAAGCTTCGAACACATCGGCTTCCTGGGGAATGAGCGTGGCAATGCTGCCAAGGTGGAGCGCGGCCGGGACCTGATTTCCGTCGACAGCAATGTGCTGGCCATGCGCGCTGTAATGCCCGGCCAGTACACGCATGAGGGTGCTTTTCCCGGCGCCACTGGGGCCGACCAGCGCGATGCGGTCGCCGCGTTCGAGCGTGATCGCGACTTTCTTCAGGCCGGCACCTGCAGGGGCGGTCTTGCTTCCGCTGTCGGCGTGCAAATCCGATGCACCGGCTGCGCTGTGGTCGTAGTGCAGATTGCTCACCTCGATGCGCTGCCACTCCGGCGCGATCGCCGCGCCCGATTCGGGCCGCTCGGCTGCAGTCCAGATCGCATCCGCGCTGGCCAGGTCGGTGCGCGAGCGCGCCACTGTCTGAAATTTGTCCGCCAGGCCGAGGACGACTGTCCGTGCCTGCTGCGCATACTGATGAACGAGGAAGATCCCGCCGATCAGAATGGTCCCGTTGCGCTTGCTCATCCATACCGCTGCGCCCACCAGTCCCCAGGTGAGCGCCACGCTGAAGAGGTCGGCGATGCACCACTTGACCTCCACCAGCGTGATCGCTTTCCTGGCCGGGACAAAGACCTTGCCGAGTCTTTCGTCGACCTGGCGCCCCGAACTGTCCTGCATGCGGAACGCCATGACAGTGGCGATATTGCCCAGAAAATCCAGCAGCTTGGCCTGGTACTTGCGCTCGGCGGCGTTTTCTTCCCTGGCCAGCTGCATCAGGACCACATCGAAGCGCATCATCACAATGCCGACCAGGCTGTATCCAAGCATGGCGACCAATCCGAGCAGCGGGGAAAACAGCATGATGGCAATGGCAGCGCCGAGGAAGTGGACCGTGGCCTTGAGGTACTGGAACTGGTTCTGCGTGAAGTTGTGCAAGGCCAGCGATGCCTGGCTGATGCGCTGCTGCACTTCGCCCGAATGGTGACGGTCATGCCACGCCATGGGAAGACGCATCAGTTTTGCATACAGCGCGTTGCTGAAGTTTCTTCGAACGAGCAGGGCAATCCTGCGCTCGCCCACCCGGCCAGGGCCATGCAGGGACCAGGCGACCACTGCGGCAAGCAGAATGGCAGCGCCATACCAGGCGGCAGTCGAGAGTGCCTGTGTACCTTCCTTCTGCAGCACGTTGAGCGCCTGCGCGCCCAGCCATGGAGACAGCAACTCCATCAAGGCAGCGCCAATCAGCAGCAGCCATGCGAAAGCCAGCTTGAGCCGTGCGCCTGACGCATAGCGCCACATGTTGAAGTAGAGACCATCCGGTTTGGGTAGGAAGATGTTGCGCATCCCTATGGGGTTGCGCGCACCCGCTCGCCTGAGACGTGCGGACGGCATGAACTTGAGAAGCATGTTGGATAAGCAATGGCAGCCGATCGGGCTGTGGTTACTGCAAGGGAGAAGTCGTACGTGGAGGATTGGTTGAGATATTTCCGTGGGCCAATGTTATCACGCAGCAGCTTTGCTTACCGATGGGGATTGGCCGTTATGCGACACGAGACGGCATAAAGGAAAGCTTTCCGATGTTGTTCTGCAAAGAGTGTGGGCGGAATGATTGCATGGGTTGCATGATGGATTGGCGATCATGCATTGTTTCCAGATACACCGAACCATAGCGTGTACAAGTATGCATTCACGCAGCGCTGCCAACGACAGGCGTAATCCAATGGCGTTTCGGCAAGTCGATTAGAGCAAGGGCACTAGGCACTAATGCCGGCGCATTGGGTAGACTCCGGCCGCATACAAGACAGACAGGAAGGACCGCATGACCATGACGACCACGCCCGCATTCCCGCACCTGCTCGCACCGCTCGACCTCGGCTTCACCACGCTGAAGAACCGCGTGATCATGGGCTCGATGCATACCGGCCTTGAAGACCGTTTCTGGAACTATCCCAAGCTCGCCGCCTACTTCCGTGAGCGTGCGCGGGGCGGCGTAGGCCTGATCGTCACCGGCGGCATCTCGCCGAATCGCGAAGGCTGGCTGCTGCCATTCGGCGGCACGATGAACAGCGTCTTCGACGTGCCCAACCACCGGCGCGTGACGAACGCGGTCCACGAGGAAGGCGGCAAGATCGTGATGCAGATCCTGCATGCGGGCCGTTACGGTTACCAGCCCTTTGTCGTATCCGCCTCCGCCATCAAGTCGCCGATCTCGAAATTCAAGCCGCGTGCGCTCGACGAAGCCGCCATCGAGAAAACCATCCGCGCCTACGTGCGCAGCGCGAAGCTGGCGCAACAGGCTGGCTACGACGGGGTGGAAATCATGGGTAGTGAAGGCTACCTGATCAACCAGTTCCTCTGCGCACGCACCAACCGCCGCACCGATCGTTGGGGCGGCAGCATCGAAAACCGCATGCGCCTGCCGGTGGAAATCGTCAGCCGCGTGCGCCAGGCAGTGGGCGAGCGCTTCATCATCATGTACCGCCATTCGCTGCTCGACCTGGTCGAAGGCGGCAATACCTGGGATGACGTGGTGGCTGTGGCCAAGGCGCTGGAGCAGGCGGGCGTCAGCATCATCAACACCGGTATCGGCTGGCATGAAGCGCGCGTGCCCACCATCGTGACCTCGGTGCCACGCGCGGCTTTCCGCAGCCTTGCGGGGCGCTTGCGCAAGGAGGTGTCGATTCCGGTCGTGGCATCCAACAGGATCAACATGCCGCAGGAAGCGGAAGATATCCTCGCCAGCGGCGACGCCGACATGGTGTCGATGGCGCGGCCATTCCTTGCCGATCCGGAATTCGTCAACAAGGCGGCGCAGGGCCGCGCCGACGAGATCAATACCTGCATCGCTTGCAACCAGGCCTGCCTCGACCACACCTTCTCCAACAAGCGTGCGAGCTGCCTGGTCAATCCGCGCGCCGGCTACGAGACCGAGCTGGTGTACCTGAAGACTGGCAAGCCGCGCCGCGTTGCGGTCGTGGGCGCGGGCCCGGCGGGATTGTCCGCAGCCACCGTTGCAGCCGAACGCGGTCATCAGGTAACGCTCTTTGAAGCAAGCGACCGCATCGGCGGCCAGTTCAACTGGGCGATGCGCATTCCGGGCAAGGAAGAGTTCGCCGAAACCCTGCGCTACTTCCGGCGCAAGCTGGATCTCACCGGCGTCGAAGTCTTGCTCAACAAGCGCGTCACGCGCGAGGAACTGCTGGCGCAGGGTAATGACGAGATCATCGTCGCCACCGGCATCCTGCCGCGCACGCCGCGCATCGACGGCATCGATCATCCTAAGGTGCTGTCCTACCTCGACGTGCTGAAGAACAATGCGCCGGTAGGCAGGCGCGTTGCCATTGTCGGCGCAGGCGGCATCGGCTTCGACATCGGGGAATTCCTGCTGCACGATCCGCACGTGCCGCTGCCGGTTCCGGTGCAGACGTGGACGGCGGAGTGGGGCGTCGATCTCGACGCCGGCACGCCCGGCGGCCTGCGCCCGCCGCATCCCGAGCAACCGGTGCGCCAGGTGTATCTGCTGCAGAGGACAGCGTCCAAGCTGGGCGCCAGTCTCGGCAAGACCTCGGGCTGGGTGCATCGCGCGACGCTGCAGCGCAAGGGCGTGCAGATGATCGCCGGCGTCGAGTATCGCAAGATCGACGATCAGGGCCTGCACATTACGGTAAGCGGCGAAGCGCGCCTGCTGGAAGTGGACAATGTGATCATCTGCGCCGGGCAGGATTCACTGAAGGAGCTGATGCCGGCGGAGCAGCAGGCGGGCAGTCCGCGCTTTCATCTGATCGGTGGTGCGGCACTGGCAGCGGAGCTGGATGCCAAGCGTGCAATTCGCGAAGGCGCGGAACTGGCGGCGCGGCTTTGACAGGCGCACCAACCTGATCAAGTTCGGGCCGGCGGCAGCCGGCCTTTTCACTTCTTGCATCGCAGTTTGACAAGGCTTGTCGGCTTCGACAGTGCAATCCCCGACTCCACTCTGCGGCTGATGGCAATTGCCGTGGGGGGCCGCGCACTTCGCTTGCCGTCGCTGCAAGCCTGCATTCATGCTCACTGGCGGAGATTCCTCAACATGTCGCGCCTCAACCAACACCAGCTTGGGAACTGTTGGGAGTTGACCCACCATCACGCCTCCTTCAGAAGGACTGAAAATTCCCGGTCTCGATCGATATCTCCTTTGTTTACAGGCCCTTAGGATCGGCATCGAGTCGCGAAGATGAGGCTGGCACGCGCCATGCTCTATGTCTTCACGAGCGAAACAGTATTTGCTCATCATGAATCCGAAGCTTTTTGCTAATTCAACTTTTAGGAGAACTGCCATGACAACCCTGAAGATTGCTGACCTGGAGCGCGCTGAAGAAATGGATGCATCGGCCATGGCCCGTGTAGTCGGAGGTGACAAGAAACAGCCGGCAGGGAAGCCGACCCACATCGACGCGACGAGCGGTGTCCTGACTTTTGGTGACGGGTCGAAATGGTCGATGGATCTGCGCGGCGATCTGCATCCGCTCTAAATCGCACGCAAGACCGACAGCTTATCGACGGGATGATGATCGACGTTCAACATCCCGTCGACGGCTGATCGATCTCCCCTCCACCCGTTCTTCCATTGCGATGGCGATACAGACATGACGTGCTGATCAAGCACGAGAGAAATGCGGAATCAGCCGCTCCTCATCCTGTCAGTTCCCCGCCGGTTCCCTTTTCCCGCAGCAGTCCTGTCCCGATTGCAGATTGCGCCCGATGACACAAGTGCCATGGCAGTACCATGCGGGTGATCGAGGCGAAGAATCGAGCTGCTCCCGAAATCAGGTCTTGCGTTCCGGAAGAACGGCCCCATATCCATATCAAGCTGCCTGAACGATCTCCCCGATTCGATGGCCTTCATCGTCCTTCTCTTCCGCTCCCTTCCGGCATGACGATGGCTCCCATTGGTTCCATGCACACAATGGCATTCTGACCACGCACCTTTCAGAGGCGCCTCGCTCGTTCGCTGCACACAGACTGTACGGCAGCACTCCCGTCCGACCGCTCATGCAGGCCGGTCCTCCAACCGGGTTCCCATGCAAGCCCGCTTCACGTGTTGGCTTGCCGCCGGTTGCTCATGCAACCGCAGACCCATGACATGAAAGTGTGAATGATGAAAGAAGAACTTCTTGAAATGCAGGGGCAGGTTACCGAAATCCTGCCGGACTCCCGTTATCGCGTAAGCCTCGAGAATGGCCATCAGCTGGTTGCCTATAGCGCCGGCAAGATGCGCCAGCACCATATCCGCATCCTGGCGGGTGACAAGGTGACGCTGGAACTGTCGCCATACGATCTCACCAAGGGCCGCATTACCTTCCGCCACCTCGAAAAGCGCGGCCCGGCACCGACACATCGGCGCCGCCACTGAGTTCAAAGCTTGAACACGCTCACCGCCCGCGAAAGCATGGCGGCCTGATCTTGCAGGAAAGCGGCATTCGCCGCGCCCTTCTCTACCGGCACGCGCCGCTTCCACCGCTGCATTCAAGGCCAAGATATTGGTCTGGAAGGCAGCTCATCTTTTCCTGCAGGTTGATGAATTTGTCGATGCCGGCCATTCGGCGAAGGCCGGTTTCGCCTGTGCCAGCATGATGTTGCGCGCTACCTCCGTGTGGCCGGCCAGCCTAGCTTCAAGGATCTTCACAATTAGGACGAAGGGCAGGAACCCGGATTACGGGCGTCTTCTGGCTGATGGAAAGTTGCAAAATGTATAATTAAAAAGCCGGCCGCGCAGCCGGCTTTTTATTCCAACAACCTCTTTCAAGCCCAATGAAGCCCATCCGCTTTCCTTCCCTGCATCCTTTGCTCGCCCTGCTGATTCTCAGTGGCGTCCTGCAGCCGACCCTGCCGGCGCATTCCGCCGAACATGCGCCGATTGGCGTGGACCTCTCGGCGCCGCCGCTCCTGCTCGCCCAGGAGTATTCGGACCGGCACGACCCCGCGCTGTATCTGGTCAGCGAAAAGCTCGACGGCGTGCGGGCCTACTGGGATGGCAGCAGCCTGAAATTCCGCAGCGGCAAGCCTATCCATGCGCCCGCCTGGTTCACGGCGCAATTTCCGGCACATGCACTGGATGGGGAATTGTGGATGGGGCGGCGCAGCTTCGATCGCCTGTCGGCCGCGGTGCGCAGGCAGGAGCCGCTCGATGCGGAGTGGAAGGGCATCACTTACCAGGTCTATGAATTGCCCGGTGGAGCAGGCAGCTTTGGGGAGCGCATCGCCGCCCTGGAAACGAGTGTCGCGCAAGCAGGCGTGCCCTGGCTGCAGGTGCTGCCGCAGACGCGCGTGGCCGACAAGGCAGGCTTGAAGCGCAAGCTGGCGCAGGTCACGGCTGAGGGCGGCGAAGGCTTGATGCTGCATCGCGCCGACGCATCGTGGCAGAGTGGGCGCTCGGATGTCTTGCTGAAGCTGAAGCCCCACCGGGATGCGGAGGCGGTCGTCGTCGCCTATGAAGCAGGACGGGGAAAATACGAGGGCATGATGGGCGCCGTCATCGTGATGACACCGGAAGGCCGGCGCTTCCGGCTGGGTACCGGCTTCAGCGACGCGATGCGCCGCACGCCTCCGGCCATCGGCAGCACCGTCACCTATCGCTACCGTGACGTGACGTCGAGCGGCTTGCCGAGGTTTGCAAGCTTCTTGCGGGTGCGGGAAAGCGAATAGGCAAAAGCCCGCTCCATGCCGGACCGGTCCCTTGGCCACAGCCGGCATGCGAATTACATCGGCCTGCCCGCCGCACCTTCACGGCCGGCATGTCCCGCGAAGGGCGGCGCCTGCGCCAGCAGGCCGGAAAATTCCTCGGCCGGCAGGGGCCGCGAAAACAGGTTGCCCTGGCCGATATCGCAGCCACTGGCCTGCAGCGCCGCGAACTGATCCTCGTTTTCCACACCTTCCGCGATGACGCTCAGGCCCATCGAACGACCCAGGGTGATAATGCCCTCGGAGATTGCCGCGCTGTTCCGGTCGGTGGCGATCTCGCGGATGAAGGACTGGTCGATCTTGAGCGCATCGATCGGAAAGCGCCGCAGATAGCTCAGGCTGGAATAGCCGGTTCCGAAGTCGTCGAGCGCCATGCGCACGCCGAGGTCTTTTAGTTCGGCCATGGTGCGCGTTGTCGTTTCGATGTCTTCCATCAGCATGCTTTCGGTGAGTTCGAGTTCGAGGCAGCCGGGATCGATCCCGAATTCCTCCAGCAGTCCTGCCACCATCCTGACCAGGTTCCTGTTCCGGAACTGGCGTGCGGACAGGTTGACTGCGATCTGCTTCAGCGCCGAGCCCGGCTGGCACCAGGCCTTGATACGCCCGCAGGCAGAGCGCAAGGCCCACTCGCCGATCGGGATGATCAGGCCGGTTTCTTCCGCGATCGGAATGAAGCGTGACGGTGCCACCATTTCCCGGTGCGGAGGATGCCAGCGCAGGAGCGCTTCCGCGCTGACGATACGGCCGCTGTCGAGGTCCACCTGCGGCTGGTAGAACAGGCGCAGTTCGCTGCGCTCCGAAGCGCGCCGCAATGCCGCTTCCAGCGCCAGCCGTTCGGTATCGCGTCTGCTGGTTGCGGATGAATAGGTGCTCATGGAGCCGCCGCCATAGGCTTTTGCCCTCTGCATGGCGGCATAGGCATTCTTGAGCAATTCATCGGGGTCGGTCCCGCCTTCCGGATAGAGTGCGAGGCCGATGCTGCAGCTGACGAACAGCTGGTGCCCCGGCACATCCATCGGCGCCTGGAAAGCTTCGAGGATGCAGCTGGCGGTGGCGCCCGGGTCGCAGCGCACCTCCTGCCCGTCAGCCAGCAGAATCACGAATTCATCGGAACCGGCGCGGGCCACGGTGTCCACCGAGCGCACGCAGCCCGCGATCCTGCGTGCGGCAATGCGCAGCACCTCGTCGCCGCGCGCCGAACCGAGGGTATCGTTGACCAGCTTGAAGCGGTCCAGCCCGATGCACAGGATGCCGGGCCGCAGCCGGTGCAGCGCAGCGAACTGGATTGCCTGGCGCAGGCGATCGTTCAGCAGGGCCCGGTTGGGCAAGCCGGTCAGCGCGTCGTAGTAGGTGATGTGTTCGATCCGCTCGCGTGCCGCCTTCCTCTCGCTGATGTCTTCCACATAGGCGAAGCCGTACTGCTGTCCCTCGTGCTCGAGATAGACCGTTGCCACGTCAACCGGGATGTCGCGCCCGTCACGCCGCCGGAACCGCGATTCGAAGCGCAGGCTGCCTTCGGATTTCAGCCGGTCCCAGCGGGACTGCCAGTTCGCGCCTTCCAGCTCAATGTCGATCTGCCCGATCGACAGCTTCAGCAATTCTTCCCGCGAATAGCCGACCAGCCGGCACGCCGCATCATTCGCATACTGCAGCCGGCCGTCCATTCCCAGCTCGAACATCGCCCCATACGCATGGTCCACCGCGAATTGCGTGCGCCGCAAGGCATTCTCCGCCAGCATGCGCTCGGTGATGTCCTGTGCCGACGCCACCAGAGCCACGACGCGACCTTCCGGATTGAACAGCGCATGCAGCCAGAAATCCATGGCGCGCGGCTTGCCTTCATGATCGCGCAGCATATGCTCAAAATGCGAGGACTGGCCGGTGCCAGCTTTCCTGATCGCCTCGGCCAGACGGGCCCGTGCAGTGCCGGAAAACTGCCACCACGGCGTGCTGGGAAAGGGCTCGAACAGGACATCCTTGAGATCCCTGTCAACGATTTCCAGTGCCGTCTGGTTCACATAAGTGACCCTGCCATCCACCGTCAGCAGGGCGACAAGGATAGAGGGATTCAGGTTGTCCAGGATCTCGCGCAGGCACGTCTCCGTCACCGGCAAGACCTCGCCATCGGGTTTGGGGATTCCGGCTTTCGAACCATCCTCCAGCGGCCTTCCGGCGGGATTTTCAGACAAGGGCATGAAGGTTCTCCTGCGCTCCAGTTTCTTTTGACCAGCGGCAAAAACACCGCGGCAGCATGAGCAAGTGCAACACCAGCTGTCGCAGCTTGCCCTTCCCTGAATCAGACGCAGGCGTTATAGGGAAATTCATTCCAGCGTCATCGGTCCTTTGAGCAAAAAGTGTTCCTTGCAACGCCGAAAGACGCGATAGATGCTGGAAGCGAGCAATTCGCCTACGCAGATGGAGTGCCGACACCGATGCCGCGTCCGTGATCCTGCGCGACTGACGAGCCACGCTTCATGAAGCGCTGAGCGCATCGGTCAAGCGGGAAGATTATGAAGACAGGGATTGCAGAGGCTGAAGGGCAGTGGATGCGGACCGGCTGTTTCTTGCCGGGTTACCGCAATGAAAGGAAAGGGCGGGGCGCGGTGTCATCGGCCGCCGGGAGGCTTCAGGAAATGCCGCCCGTGCAAAGGTCATGCAAAAGCCCGGCCCTGTCATACGTGCGTCAGGGCCGGGACTCTTGTCATGCCACAGCGGCGATCGGCTGTTCCGCCGGCGCGGAGGTGCGGATCAGGTGGTCGAACGCGCTCAGCGCCGCTTTCGATCCCTCGCCCATTGCGATGATGATCTGCTTGTAGGGCACAGTGGTCACGTCGCCGGCAGCGAATACGCCGGGCACCGAGGTCTGTCCGCGCGCATCCACTTCGATCTCGCCGCGATTCGACAGCGCAAGCGTGCCCTTGAGCCAGTCGGTGTTCGGCAGCAAGCCGATCTGCACGAAGATGCCTTCGAGTTCGATGGCGTGCGACTGGCCGCTCTTGCGATCGGTATAGCGCAAGCCGTTCACCTTGTTGCCGTCGCCGGTGACTGCGGTGGTCTGCGCATCCGTGATCACGGTCACGTTCGGCAGGCTGTGCAGCTTGCGCTGCAATACTGCGTCGGCGCGCAATTCGCTGCCGAATTCGAGCAGCGTGACATGGGCCACGATGCCGGCGAGGTCGATCGCCGCTTCCACACCGGAGTTGCCGCCGCCGATCACTGCCACGCGCTTGCCCTTGAACAGCGGACCGTCGCAGTGCGGGCAGTAGGCAACGCCGCGATTGCGGTATTCCTTCTCGCCCGGCACGTTCATCTCGCGCCAGCGCGCGCCGGTGGCCAGCACCACGGTCTTCGCCTTCAGGCTGGCGCCGCTTTCGAGCTTGATTTCAATGACGTCGCCGGGAACCAGTGCAGAAGCGCGCTGCAGGTTCATGATATCGACGTCATATTCCTTCACATGCTGTTCCAGCGCGACCGCCAGCTTCGGCCCCTCGGTTTCCTTCACCGAGATGAAGTTTTCGATGCCCAGCGTGTCGAGCACCTGGCCGCCGAAACGTTCCGCCACCACGCCGGTGCGGATCCCCTTGCGTGCCGAGTAGATCGCCGCCGACGCGCCGGCCGGGCCCCCGCCCACCACCAGCAGGTCGAACACATCCTTCTGCGCGATCTTCGCTGCTTCGCGCTGCGCGGCGCCGCTATCGAGCTTGGCGAGAATCTCTTCCAGGCCCATGCGGCCCTGGCCGAACACCTGGCCGTTCAGGTAAATCGTCGGCACCGCCATGATCTGACGCGCGTTCACTTCGTCCTGGAACAGGGCGCCGTCGATCATGACGTGGCGGATGCGCGGATTGATCACTGCCATTAGGTTCAGCGCCTGCACCACTTCCGGGCAGTTCTGGCAGGACAGCGACACATAGGTTTCGAAAACGAAATCGCCTTCGAGGTTGCGGATCTGTTCCAGCACATCGGCGTCCGCTTTCGGCGGATGGCCGCCGACCTGCAGGAGCGCCAGCACCAGCGAGGTGAATTCATGGCCCATCGGAATGCCGGCGAAGCGGATGCCGAGGTCGGCGCCGCTGCGATTCAGCGCGAACGACGGTGCGCGTTCGCCGTCGCCGCGCCGTTCGATCAGCGTGATGCGGTTCGACAGCGCGGCGATGTCGTTCAGCAGGGCTTGCATTTCGCGCGACTTGTCGCCGTCGTCGAGCGATGCGGTGATCTCGATGGGTTGCGTGACTTTTTCGAGATAGGCTTGCAGTTGGTTCTTGATGTTGGTATCCAGCATGATGGTTCTCCCATTCCTGGTGTCGATGATTGTCAGGTGTGCAGTGCCACTGCCGGATCAGCCTTTCGCTGCCGGATCAGGAAAATGCCGATCGGAGAGTGGTACTGCGGTGTTGCCGGCTTGCCGGTTTCCTTCCCCTTGCGGGGAAGGAAAAGGCATGCGGCAGGTTCGCAGCGTTTAGATTTAGATCTTGCCGACGAGGTCGAGCGAAGGAGCCAGGGTTTCTGCGCCCGGAGTCCACTTGGCGGGGCAGACTTCGCCCGGGTGCGATGCGACGTACTGGGCAGCCTGTACCTTGCGCAGCAGTTCCTTGGCGTCGCGGCCGATGCCGTTGTCATGGATTTCGCACAGCTTGATCTGGCCTTCCGGATTGATCACGAAGGTACCGCGCAGCGCCAGGCCTTCTTCTTCGATCATCACGTCGAAGTTGCGGGTGATGGCACCGGTCGGGTCGCCGATCATCGGATACTGGATCTTGCGGATCGTGTCCGAAGTGTCGTGCCATGCCTTGTGGGTGAAATGGGTGTCGGTCGACACAGCATAGATTTCCACGCCGAGCGACTTGAAGGTGGCATAGTGATCTGCCAGGTCGCCGAGTTCGGTCGGGCAGACGAAGGTGAAGTCGGCCGGATAGAAGACCACGACGGACCATTTGCCTTTCAGGTCGGCATCGGATACCGGCACGAACTTGCCGTTGTGGTAGGCGGTAGCGTTGAAGGGTTTAACGGTGGTATTGATCAAAGACATGTTTTTCCTCTCTTTGTGGTGTTGAACGGTACAGGTGTAATTATTAAATAAATCTATTGTTCTTGCAATTTGATTTATTTAATTAATCAAATAGCTGAACTATATTGGCTGGGCGTTATGCCTAGGATCTGGTCGTGCGGAGTGTGGCCGCGCAGAAAGCCTGATCTGGCCTATGAGGCACGTGCCGGAAAGCAGCCAATATCGGCAATACGTGGAGCCTAAGCTAGTGTATTTCAATATGCTCCACCGCGTTGGAGGACCCGGAGCAGTCCGACCGAGCGAGCGGCGCCAACGCCACCGTGGAATGCACACCGTGATGCGACCGGCTTGCACGACGCGCGAGATATTCAGCTCTGCTCCAAGGAGTCAGAGTCCGTGTCGGCCCATGCACATGCGTGCGGCTCAGGACTGCCCGTCCTTCCTCTCCCGCTCCATATATTTCCGTGCCAAACCATACGATGCCTCCACCGGATAGCGCTGCGCATTCCTGGCCATCTTTTCCCGCGTGGCAGCGGCGAGGTCGATGCCAGCCTCGTTGGCGACCAGCAGCAGGTACATGAGCACGTCGGCGCATTCATCCTTCAGCTGCTGCCGGAAGCTCTCGTCCGCCTTCAGCTGCACCAGTTCTTCATCCGTCTTCCACTGCGTCAGCTCCAGCAGTTCGGATGCTTCCAGGCTGACGGAGACGATCAGATTCTTCAGGGTATGGAATTGCTGCCAGTTGCGCTCGTCACGGAAGCGGATGAGCGCGTCGCGCAAGGTATCAAGGTCGGTCATGGGTTTTCGGAAATGGAGTGGGGTCACATGTCCCCCGCATAGTAGTGGAGGATGCGCGCCACCGCAGCTTCACAACGTAGTTGCCCTAATGCAAACATGCCGCTAGTATGTCCGGCGACATCCACTCACGACAATTCCCAGGCCGATGTTCAAACCCCTGACACAGCCGGACGCTTTGATCCGCATGATCAGCAAGCACCGCCGCTGGGCCGGGCCGGCATTGGGGGCAAGCATCGCCATCTTTGCCCTGCTGGCGACCGTGCTGCCGGACTGGCTGGTGATGGTCATCGCCGGCCTGCTCGCGTATTTTGCCTGGATCACCGTGACCATGCCGGTGCGCCAGGCCGACATCGTGCTGCGCGAAGCGGAGCTGAGGCTGCGCAGCTTCGTCGACCAGTCGCTGGTCGGCCTGTACGTAGTCCAGGATGGCAATTTCGTCTACGTCAACAAGAAGACCGCGGAACTGCTTGGCTACGATGATCCGGCGCAGCTCATCGGCCTGTCGGTGGCGACGCATACCGCGCCCGAGGACTTGCCCCTGCTGCTGGAAAACCACAGGCGCCGCTTGTCCGGCGAAGTCGCCAGCATCCGCTATACCTACCGCGCGGTGCGGCGCGACGGCTCCATGGTGTGGGCAGAGGTGCAGGGCGCAGTATGCGAATTCAACGGCCAGCCGGCGGTGATGGGCGTGGCCCTCGATGTGAGCCGGCAGGTCGCCTTCGAACAGGCATCGCGCCTGTCCAACCGTGTATTCGAATCAGCCGGCGAAGGCATCGTCATTACCGATGCCCAGTGCCGCATCGAAGCCGTCAATCCCGCCTTCACCCGCATCACCGGCTATCCCGCCGCCGAAGCGATCGGCAAGCTCTCGCGCATGATGACCGGCCCCGGCGCGCAGGCCGAGATCAACCGCGCCATGCTGGAGCACCTGGCGCAGGAAGGCCGCTGGCAGGGAGAGATGCCGGACCGGCGCAAGACCGGCGAATGGTACCCCGCCTGGCTGTCGATCTCGACCGTGCGCAACGAGAACGGCGACATCACGAACTATGTCGGCGTGTTCAGCGACAACACCAGCCGCAAGGAAGCCGAGAACCGGCTGCAGCACCTTGCGAGCCATGACAGCCTGACCGGGATGCTGAACCGCAGCGGCCTGATGCTGCGCTTTTCTACCGAGATCGATCAGGCGCGCGCCTGGAACCGGCAGCTGGCATTGCTGTTCATCGACCTCGACCGCTTCAAGGCCGTCAATGACACGCTCGGCCATGCCGCCGGCGACCGGCTGCTGATCGCGGCGGCGGAACGGATGCGCAACCAGGTCAAGGGCGGCGACGTGATCGGACGGCTGGGGGGCGATGAATTCACGGTGCTGCTGGACGACCCGGCTGGTTCCGGCGCCGCGGCCAAGCAGGCAGAGCGCCTGATTTCCTGTATCGCGCAGCCCTTCGTGATCGATGGCCAGGAAGTGTTCGTGACGGCCAGCATCGGCATCGCTTCCTATCCCATGGACGGGCAGGATGCGGCAACCCTGCTGAAGAATGCGGATGCGGCGATGTATCGCGCCAAGCAGCGCGGCAAGAACACCTTCCAGTTCTTCGAGAGCAACATGACGGCGCAGGCCATCGCCCAGATGCTGCTGGAAAACAGCCTGCGCCATGCGCTCGAGCGCGGCGAATTCGAGCTGTACTACCAGCCGCAGTTTGCCAGCGTGAGCGGCACCATCACCGGTGTGGAAGCGCTGTTGCGCTGGCATCGCCCCGGGCATGGGCTGGTGCTGCCCACCAGCTTCATTACCCTGGCCGAGCAGAACGGCCTGATCGTTCCGATCGGTTCCTGGGCCCTGAACGAGGCATGCCGCCAGGGTCGCGCCTGGCTGGACGCCGGCTGGCGCTTCGGGCGCATCGCGGTCAACCTGTCGGCGCAGCAGTTTTCTTCTTCCCGGCTGCTCGATACCATCCGCGCCGCGCTCGACGATCATGATTTTCCGCCATCGATGCTCGAGCTGGAAATTACCGAGAGCACGATCATGCAGGATCCGGAAGAAGCGGTCACCCTGCTGCACCGCATCCGCAAAATGGGTGTATCGCTGTCGATCGATGATTTCGGCACCGGTTACTCCTCGCTCAACAGCCTCAAGCACTACCCGCTCGACAACCTGAAAATCGACCGCAGCTTCGTGGAAAATCTCCCGCTCGACCAGGACGATATCGCGATCACCGAAGCCATCATCGCGATTGCCCGCAAGATGCGGCTCAAGGTGGTGGGCGAAGGCGTGGAAACCGAAGCTCAGGCGCGCTTCCTGCGCCTGGCCGGCTGCGATGTGATGCAAGGCTTCTTGCTGGGCAAACCGATGCCGGCTTCGGAAATCGTTTCGCATTTCGCCGCCAGCCATGAGCCTCGGCGCAGCCTGGCCATGCAATCCCTCGTGCCGTCGACGAGATAGCGCAGGAGGGTGGCGCACACGTCCGCCCTCACGTGTGCTATTTGCGGTCAATTTTCCAATCAGAGAGTCGGTTACATGGCGTCCGCCGCATGCGCAGCATTGTTGCGCGCGAGCGGCAGGCATGCCCATCACGGGCAGGTTCAAGCGCATAATGGGCGCTCGATGCGAGCAGCTTCTCCACAACGATCAAGATCCGCATCGGTCAAGTCCATCTGCCGTATCCATGAACAGTAATCCCGCTCCTGGCTCTTTTCAAAACACCCGCGTGCTGGTGGTGGACGATGATGCCTTCACCAGAAGAATCGTCGTTCAGGTGTTGCGGACGTTTCATTTTTTACGGCTCGCGGAAGCGCCGAACGGCAAAACGGCAATGGCCTTGTTCGAGCGCGAACCCTGGGATCTGATCGTGACCGACGTGGAGATGCCTGAGATGAACGGGCTGGAACTCATCAAGCACATCAGGACCGGACAGACGCATGCCGCACCGGATCTGCGCGCCGTCATCCTCACTTCATATTCCAACGTGGAAGTCCTGAGTGCCGCGCTCGCGCTCGACGCCAACGGTTTCCTGGTCAAGCCCATCCGCATCGGCACCGCCCAGAGCAAGATCGAGCAGGCGCTCAACGAGCCTTTTGCCGCCAGGCCGCCCGCGGCGTATCTTGGCGTAGCGACCGATGCGACCAGCTCTGCCCCCGCCCGGGCTTTCGGTCGCCAGCCCGGTGCCCGGATCCTGCGCCATGCCGATGACCCGGTGCAGCAGGTCGAAATCCGCCACCTGCAACCCGACATGCTGGTGGCGGAAGACATCTATTTCCGCGAAGGCCCCTTGCTGCTTGCTGCCGGTCACACCTTGACCCAGTCGAACATTAACCGCCTGGTGGACCTGGCGGAATTCCTGCAGGAGCGCTCGATCAAGGTGGCGCGGGGCCGGTAACTTCTCGTTGTGATGGTGGTACTCCCTTCCTCTCGTCGGCGCTCCTTCAGCCCGCAGCCTCGGCCGCCCTCACCTGCATTCCATAACGGCGCATCAGCCGCTCGCGCTTTGCCGGATCGAAATTGATCCGCTCCGGATCGCCCTTGACGGCCTCGACCAGACGCCGGTCCATCATCCGGAACCAGAGCGGCGGAATGTAAGAGATCGGGAACATGCCGAAATAGCCGTTCGGCAGCTGCGGTACATCCTCGAAGTGGCGCAGCGATTGATAGCGCCGCAGCGGATGGGCGTGATGATCGGAATGACGCTGCAGGTGGAACACCGCCCAGTTGGAAAACAGCTGGTTGCTGTTCCAGGAATGGCGCGGCTGGCAGGGCTCGTAGCGGCCGCTGGGAAGCTTCTGGCGCAGCAGGCCGTAGTGTTCGATGTAGTTGGCTGAAGTCAGCTGGAAATTGCTCCAGAAGGCGGCGAGCAGCATGAAAGGAAGCGCGGTCCAGCCGAGCCAGGCTGTCATCGCGCCGAAGAAAATCACCGTCAGCAACAGGGGTTGCAGGATTTCATTCTGGAGTGACCATACCGATTTGCCTTCCTGCGCCAGGCGCTGTTTCTCCAGTTGCCAGGCGCGCTTGAAGCCACCCGGCATTTCGCGCAGCAGGAAGCGGTAGATGTTTTCGCCCATGCGGGAAGAAGCCGGATCGGCCGGTGTCGCCACGTCGCGGTGATGGCCGCGATTGTGTTCAATGGTGAAGTGGCCGTAGCCCGTCATCGCCAGCACCGCCTTTGCCAGGTTGCGTTCCAGCCGGCCGCGCTTGTGCCCGAGTTCATGGCCGAGGTTGATGCCGAAGCCGCCCACCCCGCCGGTCGTCATCACGCCGGCGACCATCGCATGCCAGGGCAGCGGATGGGTGGTGAAGAACCAGACGCCGAAGATGAAGCCGCCCCACAGGAGCGGTACCAGCGCATAGGTGACATAGCGGTAGTAGCGGTCGGCTTCCAGTGCCGGCACCACGTCTTCCGGCGGATTGCTGAGGTCATCGCCGAGCAGGATGTCGATGAAGGGAATCACCAGGTAATTCAGGAATACCGGCGTCCACAGCAGCAGGGCCTGGCCCGTCATGGTGTACAGCAGCGGTCCGGTGCAGATCAGGCAGGGCACCACGAGCGACATCAGCCAGGCGTAGCGCTTGCGGTCGCGATAGCCGCCGAGGGTGGATGGCAGTTGCATCGTCTCCATGTTGTTCTCTTCCTTGTCATGATGATGCGCAAAGAATGGCGTGATATGGCTTCGCCGAACACCGAAAGAACTGGCAATCTATCGTCATAAGATGACAAGGAGCGCCTGACCATATCCTGATTATGGCGTCCGTGGTTTCGGACAAGCGGCAGGCGCTGCGCCGGCAATGCAACTGTCTTTTCCAGAAGGAAAACATGGCCTCGGCTTTACCATTGCCCGAACCGGTATTCCATCCCACCTATGCCCGGGTGCTGTGCGCGCTCCTGCGCAGACGAGGCATCGAGACGCAGCGCCTCCTGGCCGGTACCGGACTGGCATGGGCGGACCTGCTGGAAGGCCGGCGCGACGTCAGCTTTGCCCAGATGCGCCGTCTGATCCTCACCGCCATCCAGCTGAGCGGCGCGCCCGGGCTGGGCATGCAATTGGGCCTCGTCATGCCGGTGTCCGCCCATGGGCAGGTCGGAAATGCAGTCGTGGCGAGCAGGAACCTGGCGCAGGCGCTGGAAGGCATCGCCCGTTACGGCAGGCTGCGCAGCGGCGCCGTCGACTTTTGCCTAGTCCGCGCCGAAGGGAATTTCCGCCTGCAGGTGCATGAACGGTTCGCGTTGGGCGATGTGCGCATTCCGATCCTGGAAGCCGTGCTGATGGGCGTCATGCAATTGATCGAAGCCGTGCTCGGCTTTGCGCCGGAGGACGCGGAATTCCACCTGCCCTACGCCGCTCCGCCCTGGCAGTCGGCATATACCGCGCGCTTCAGGGGCAGGATCCGCTTCAATGCGGACGGCATGGAGATCCGGCTGCCGGACGAGTTGCTGGCCCTGCCCTGCGTGACCTCCGATGCGGCCGCCTACCTGTCGGCACAACGCGATTGCGAAGATGCCCTCGCCCGGCTCGCTCCGGATCAGGATGTGGTGCGCCAGGTGCGGCTGCGCCTGCGGATGTGCGGCGAGAGCTATCCGGGTTGCGAAGCCATGGCCGCGCAATTGCACATGTCGGCGCGCACCCTGATCCGCAAGCTGAAGCAGCACGGCAGCAGCTATCAGGCGCTGCTGGATGAAGTGCGCAAGGAACAGGCGCTCTGGTACCTGGCGCACACCACCTATTCGGTGGAATCGATCGCCGAACGGCTGGGGTACCTCGACACCTCCAACTTCAGCCGCACTTTCCGCCGCTGGTTCGGCGTGCCGCCCAATACTTTCCGGAAGCCCGCGGGAAGTCCGCGACAGCCTGACGAGTGACTCCGGACAACCATGAATTTGCAAACCTCGGCCGCTTGCATTTAATATCAGCGCTTCGCCAACCTGCGCCGCTCCCTATAGGCCGCCCTCCGTGAAACTCCGCCAAACTACGATCCACCTGGTGCTGGCACTGTTCCTGTTGCTGTCTCAGCAACTCGGGATGACGCACGCCGTGTCGCATCTTTCGACGGATATCGCTTCGAGCACCGCACCCGGCAAGCAGTTGCCGGGTGAACTGCACTGCGACCAGTGCACCGCCTTTGCCTCCATCGGCGCGGCGCTCACCGGATCGCCGCCAAGCTGGCGCGCTGATCCGGTCATCCGGGAAATGGCAATTGCTTCCCCGACCGCAAGGCGGCTTCCTTCCACGATTCGCGCATTCGATTCACGCGCCCCACCCGTACTCGCTTAAAGATTACTGTTCACGCACAAACCGGCGCAGCCTGCTGTGCTGGCTACGTTTCGTCTTTCAAGCGAGGAACCCATCGTGTTCAAACCTACCGTTCTGGCGGCGGCGCTGGCGGCCGCCTTTGCCATGCCTTTCGCCGCGCATGCCGCGGACGAGCGCGAACTGGCGCAGCTGCGCGAAGAAATCCGGCAGATGAGGCAAGACTATGAAGCGCGCATCCAAGCGCTCGAGCAGCGCCTCCAGGCAACCGAAGTCCAGGTAAGCGCTCCCGCCCAGCCCGCAGCAGCACAGCCGGCCGCAGCAACCACCATGGCGCAGGAAGCCGTGCCTTCTTCTCCCGTCGCCGCAGCATCTGCCAATGCCTTCAATCCCGCCATCTCCGCTATCTTGGGGGGCACTTATGCCAACCTGTCGCAGGACCCGAAACAATTCCGCATCCAGGGCTTCGTGCCGGGCGGCGAGGAGATCGGCCCGGGCAGCCGCAGCTTCAATCTCGGCGAGTCGGAGCTCACGCTCAGCGCGAATATCGATCCGCTGTTCGCCGGCCAGCTGACCTTTGCCCTCGGTTCCGACAACAGCGTCGGCGTCGAGGAAGCCTTCTTCCAGGCCAAGGGCCTGTCGAATGGCCTGAATCTGACAGCCGGGCGCATGCTGTCCTCGATCGGCTATCTCAACAGTATCCATGCGCATGCGTGGGATTTCGTCGATGCGCCGCTGGCCTATCAGGCATTTTTCGGCGGGCAATACAAGACTGACGGCGTGCAGTTCAAATGG
>NZ_HE978634.1:3024118-3053610 GCF_000312045.1 Noviherbaspirillum massiliense JC206 | reverse complement strand
CTGGCGCCGACCGAGCGCTTCTTCGAGCTCGGCGTGGAAGCCGGTAACGGCGGCAGCTTTCCCGGCAATGACCGCAACAGGAACGGCATCGGCGCCGTGGCGCTGTTCGCCCATGTCGGCGACGATATCGGGGAAAGCGCGAGCTGGCGTGCCGGCCTGTCCTACCTGCATACCGGATCGAGCGACCGGCCGTACGAGGATGTGGACAGTGCTGGTGCCGGCGTGACAAATGCGATCAGCGGGCATGCGAATACCTGGATTGCCGATGCCGTCTACAAATGGGCACCCAACGGCAATGCCACGCAGACCAATTTCAAGCTGCAGGGCGAATACTTCCGCCGCAGGGAAAACGGCACGCTCGCCTTTGATACGAGCGGGCAGGCGCTGGCAGGACGTTACGCGTCGGCGCAATCCGGCTGGTATGTGCAGGGCGTCTATCAATTCATGCCGCGTTGGCGCATGGGGTTGCGCTACGACAAGCTGTATTCCGGCACGCCGCAGATCGGGCTGGTCGGCAACGGCGCACTCGGCGCTGCCGATTTTCCTCAGCTGGCTTCCTACAATCCCTCCCGCACCAGCCTGATGTTCGATTATTCGCCGTCCGAATTCAGCCGTCTGCGCCTGCAGCTGGCGCAGGACAAATCACGTCCAGGCGCGACCGACAACCAGGTCTTCCTCCAATACATCATGAGCCTCGGCGTTCATGGCGCACATACCTTCTAGGAGTTCCACATGAAAAAATTCTTTATGGCCTTGACGGCAGCCGCGGCGGCGCTGGCAGCGGCATCTTCCCATGCGACAGTCAACGTGCTGGCCTGCGAACCGGAATGGGCGGCGCTGGCAACGGAAATCGGCGGCGATAAGGTGAAAGCATCCAGCGCCACCACCGCCCTGCAGGACCCGCACCGGATCGAGGCGCGGCCCAGCCTGATTGCAAGGACGCGCAATGCCGACCTGCTGGTGTGCACTGGGCTGGAGCTGGAAGTGGGCTGGCTGCCGATCCTGCTGCAGCAGTCCGGCAATCCAAAAATCGTTCCGGGGCAGCCGGGCTACCTTGAAGCCGGCTCGCTGGTGCCGCGCCTTGACGTGCCGGCACGACTGGATCGCAGCGAAGGGGATGTGCACGCCGCAGGCAATCCGCATATCCAGCAGGATCCGCGCAATATCGCGCGCGTGGCCGATGCGCTGGTCCAACGGCTGGTCCAGATCGATGCCGGCAATGCCGCCTATTACCAAGCTCGGTACAAGGATTTCTCCGCACGCTGGAATGCTGCGATCCAGAAATGGACGCAGCAGGCAGCGCCCTTGAAAGGCATCGCCGTCGTCGAACATCACAAGAACATGGCGTATCTCCTGAACTGGCTCGGCATGCGCAGCGTGGCAACGCTGGAGCCCAAGCCCGGGGTCGAACCGAGCGGTGCGCATCTTTCCGCACTGATCAGCCAGCTCCAGCAGCAGCCGGCGAAGATGGTCCTGCGCGCAGCCTATCAGGATGGGCACGCCTCGCAATGGCTGTCCGAGCACGCCCATATTCCTGCAGTGGTGCTGCCGTTTACCGTCGGCGGCGACGATAAGGCGAAAGACTTGTTCAGCCTGTTCGACGACACCGTGCAACGCCTGCAGGAAGGTGCTAAATGAACCTCGGTGCTAATGACTTAATGATCATCGTCCCTGCCTTCGTGGCGGGCTTGCTGGTGCTCGCCACCCATGTGCCGCTGGGTGCCCAGGTGCTAAAGCGCGGCATCGTGTTCATCGATCTGGCGATCGCCCAGATCGCTGCGCTCGGCGTCATCGTAGCTGGAATGGCAGACCTGGACCAGGGCTTGCTGGTGCAGCTTGCCGCCGGCGCAGCCGCGGTATTGGGCGCCTTCCTGCTGACCTGGACCGAGAAGCGCTGGCCGGAGGTACAGGAAGCGCAGATCGGCGTGCTGTTTGTGCTGGCTGCAACCGGCAGCCTGCTGCTGCTTGCGCACAATCCCCACGGCGGCGAGCACTTGCGGGACTTGCTTGCCGGGCAAATCCTGTGGGTGCGTTACGAGCAATTGCCGGTACCGGCGATCGGCACGATCGTGATCGCCCTGGGCATCCTGTTCCGGGAGAAGCTGGGGCGCCTCGGCTTTTATCTGCTGTTTGCCCTGGCGGTCACGATTTCGGTGCAGCTGGTCGGCGTCTACCTAGTGTTTGCCAGCCTGATCATTCCCAGCCTCGGGGTCCGGAATTATCCGGAGCGCAGACGCTTGCCGCTGGCTTACTTGGCCGGCATCGGGGGTTATGTCGCCGGCCTGCTGATTTCCATGGTGTTCGATCTTCCATCGGGTGCGCTGATCGTCTGGTGCCTGACGCTGCTGGCGATCGCAATGTATGCCATGGGTCCGCGCAATGACAAGTTGGGGAAACATGGTGTCTAAGGGCTGGCGGAAGAAGGTCGCTTCTTTGACAAAGCTCATCTGATTGCCTCGGAGAGACCAGTATGGATGCGCCGCATGCCATACTGGTCCAAAGTCATGTTGACTCATCCGCCTATGCAAGCAGGAAAGAGCTTTCCCATGCGCTATGAACTCTATTACTGGCCGACGATACAAGGCCGCGGCGAATTCGTCCGTCTTGCGCTGGAAGATGCGGGCGCGGACTACATCGATGTGGCGCGCACCGATACCGGCATGGAAGCGATGATGGATTTGCTGGAAGGTGCGGAGGTGAACCATCCGTCGTTCGCGCCGCCCTTCCTGAAAGCCGGCGAGCAGCTGATCGGGCAGACCGCCAATATCCTGCTGTTCCTCGGGCCCAAGCTGGGGCTAACGCCGAAGGAAGAGGCGGGACGCCTGTGGGTGCACCAGCTGCAGCTCACCATCGCGGACATGGTGACGGAAGTGCATGACACCCATCATCCGATTGCAAGCGGCCTGTATTACAGGGACCAGAAGCCGGAAGCCCTGCGCCGCGCAGCAGACTTCACCGCGGCGCGGCTGCCGAAATTCTTCGACTATTTCGAAGCAGTGATGGAGCGCAATCCGGGCGGCGATGAATACCTGGTGGGCAAGACTGCCACCTACGCGGATCTCTCGATGTTCCAGATGATCGCCGGCTTGCGCTATGCCTTCCCGCGCACCATGAAGAAGCTGGAGCCGGATTATCCGCGGCTGCTTGCGCTGCATGACCGCATTGCCGCGCGCCCGGGCGTCGCCGCCTACCTGGCATCAGAGCGGCGGCTGCCGTTCAACCAGGAGGGAATATTCCGGCATTACAAGGAACTGGATGGCTAGCGCCGTGAGCTGCGCTCAGTGGCAATCCGGAACATCCTGGTCGAGGTAGACCTCGAACGCGATGCTGCGCGCCTGCTTGTTCACCAGTTGCGCCAGCATGCCGCTGGCCTGCCATTCGGCCGCGACCTGTTTCAGGTAAACCTCGGCCTTGGGATCGCGTGCAGGCACGGCAAAGACCAGGGGCGTGCGCTGGCCGGCCGGAAGACGGGCGGAGAATTTTTTCCATTCCGGCAGCTTGAGCAGCTCTTCCAGCAGCACATCGTCATGCACCGCCGCATCGCATTTGCCGGTACGCAGCGCCAGCAGGGAATCGGCCGGCGCCTTGAACACTTTCTCGACAGCGCCGTACTGGGCAGCGATGGTGCCCGCATAGCGCCCATCCCCGGACAGGCAAACCGTGCGTCCTTTCAGCTGGTCCCAGCTCTTGATGTCGGTGTCGGTGCGCATGATCGCCATCGGCGCAGCGGCATAGCCGGTGGGGACGATGACAGCGGTGCGCCGCAGCGGGTCATTGCCGGGCGGCGCCGCCAGCACGACATCGGCATCGCCGCTGGCGAGAAGCTGGGGCCGCTTCGCCGCGTCGGCTTGCAGGGGAGCGGGTTTGACCCGCAGGCGACGCGAAACATCCTGCACCAATGCGGTGGCAATGCTTTCCGGCGTGCGGAACTTGGTGGTTGCCACGTACTCCGGAGCCACATGATCGACCCCGGCCAGCAGGCTGCCGCGCTGCCGGGCACGATCGATCGAGCTGTCGGCCGATGCCCCCGCGCTGGCGCAGGTCAGTGCTGCAAGGGCCAGGATGTGCGGGAGAGAGGGCGGCTTGATCAGCATGGTGGTATTCCTGTGAAACGTGTTTCCGATTCAGACGTACTGGTAACGCAACACCCGGTGCTTCAGGTTTTCCAGCAGCAGCTGGTCGATCAGCGGGGCAAGGATGGCGATCGTGAGGATGTTGGTCATCACGCCCACCATGTCGGCGGTCTCGCCGGCATAGGCCAGGGAACGGCCCAGGCCCTTGCCGAAGCCGACCAGCATTTCGGCGGAAATCAGCGCGCGCCAGGCATTGCCGAAGGCGAGCTGGGCGCCGGTGATCAGTTCCGGCATGACGGCCGGCAGGTAGACCCGCTTGAGCATGTCCCACTGGCTTGCGCCCATCACGCGCGCGGCCGAGATCTGGACTTTCTGCACGCTTTCGGTGGCGTTCATTACCGACAGGGCGGCCGGGAAGAAGGCGGCGAGCGCCACCACCACGATGATCGGCACGTTGCCGAAGCCCATCAGGATCAGGAACAGCGGCACCCAGGCAATGGAAGGAATCGACTGCAGGATGATGATGGCCGACTTCAGCACTTCACGGAAGAAATACAGCACGCCGCCGATCAGGCCGAAGCCGATACCGAACAGCAGGGCAATGCCATAGCCCCAGCCGAGGCGCGTGAGACTGCCCCACAGGGCGGTGCGGAAGGCCGCCGTCTGGATTTCTTCCCACAGGCGCGCCAGCACGGTCGGCACGCCCGGCATCAGGAAGGACGGCAGGAACCAGGCAGCGACCTGCCACAGCAGGAGAATCAGAAAGATCGCCAGAACCATGGCGAGTTTCTTCTGGAGACCGGAGAGACGAATCTGAGTACTCATAAGACTTCAAAATGACAGATGGCCGGTTTTTTCGCCGGCCATCCTTGATTGGGGGGGAAATGCCGCAGTATAGCAATCCCTGCCCGCCGCGCGTAAGCGCGGGAATATTACAGCTTGCGTTCCTGCTGCCAGCTCAGGTCAAGAATGTTCTTGACTTCGAAAGGCTTGCCGTCGCGGGTCTTGAGCGCGCCCTGTTCCTGCATGATGCCGGCGATTTCCTGCATGCGCGCCTGTTCCTTGGGTGTCAGTGCGGCGCTGAAGGTCTGGCTCTTGATGGCGCTGGTGATCACGGCTTCGCGCGGCACCTCGCCCTGCTTGAGCGTCTTGAGCGTCGGCTCGGCAATGAAGTAGCCGGCAATCAGTTTCGAGGCTTCAGCCGGCTTCTTCTGCAGCAGGTCGATCGCTTCGCGCTGCGCGTCGAGCGACTTCCAGACGGCGTCCTTCTTCTTGTTCAGGGTGTCGCCGGAGGTGATGACCACCATGCAGGGGAAGGGCCAGACTTCGCCGATCTCGTAGACCTGCTTGACCGGTGCGATCAGCTTCGCGATGCTGGCCTGAGGCTCGAACAGGAAGGCGGCATCGACACGCTTGCCGACCAGCGATTGCACCGCGACTTGCGGGCTGACGCCCATCACGTTCACGTCATCGGCCTTCAGGCCGGCTTCCTTCAATACCACGCCTTTCAGGACGGTGTCGGCAGTGCTGCCTTCGGCCTGCGACGCGAGCGTCTTGCCTTTCAGGTCGGATACCTTCTTGATGCCGGCATCATCGCGCGCCAGGATCGCATGGTAGCCAGTCTGCGCGCCGCCCACGACTTTGAGGTCGGCCCCCTTGGATGCCCAGGCTACCGCATTGGTGAAGCCGAGCACGCCGGTGTCGAGCTGGCCGCCGACGATGGCCTTGATCAGGTCGGTGCCGGACTTGAACTCGACCAGTTCGACATCCAGGCCATGCTTCTTGTAGAAGCCGCCTTCATAGGCGGCAATCGCCTGCGCATCGTCCATCACGCGCAGGTAGCCGACCTTGAACTTGTCGGCCGCCATAGCCTGGCCGGCCAGTGCGAATGCGGCCAGGGCCGGGATCAGGAATTTCGTGAATTTCATACTTCTGCTCCTTCGAGTAATTTCGAAATATCGTTTTGTTCTGCATGAATGCCCAGCAGTCCCAGGATCTCGCGGCGCATACCGGCAAATTCCGACAGGTCGTGCGACTTCGCGTGATGCGAGAGGTTGAATTCCTTGAGTACCTTCGCCGGGCGCGGGCTGAACACCAGAATGCGGTCCGCCAGGAACAGGGCTTCGTCGACGTCGTGCGTGACCAGCAGCACGGTCGGGCTCATTTCCCGGATCAGCTGCAGCAGCACATCCTGCAGGGTCATGCGGGTCAAGGCATCGAGCGCGCCGAAGGGTTCGTCCAGCAGCAGCACCTTCGGATTGGCAATGAAGGCGCGTGCCAGGGCTGCACGCTGGCGCATGCCGCCCGATACCTGGTGCGGATAATAATTTTCAAAGCCCTTCAGGTTGACCTTTTCCAGCCAGCCCAGCGCCTGCTTGTGGGCTTCGCGCTTGTCGATTTTCTGGAATTCGAGGGCGAGCGCGACGTTCTGGGCCAGGGTCAGCCAGGGATACAGGGCGTTTTCCTGGAACATCAGGGTGCGTTCCGGATTAGGGCCGGCAACCGGCCTGCCATCGGCCAGGATGCGGCCGCTGCTCGGCTGCTCCAGTCCGGCTGCCAGATGCAACAGGGTCGATTTGCCGCAGCCGGAAGGACCGACCAGGGCCACGAGTTCACCCTGTTCGAAGTCGCGGCTGAAATTGTCGATGACCTGCAGGCCGGAAAAACGCTTTTCGATATTGTTAAAGGACAGTTTCATCGGAATTCATTTCTCGTGGGTGAGAGGCGGGCCCGAAGTTTCAGTGGCGAGGCTCGGCGAGGGGCGGCTTTCGATGTGCCGAGCAAGGTTTGGGGCCTGCTCAATTACTTTTAGTAATAAGCGACTTTAATCAGAGGCAGGCAAGAGTGCAACGATTTTTAAGAATTATGCTTATGCAAAGAGCGAATAAGCCTTCTGCCGTCCCGCACAGGCGGGAATGCCTTCGGGCAAGGCGCGAACATGTTCAGCTCGCCGTCGTCAAAACCTTATGCAAAGCCGGACCGCATCCGGCGCGAATCGAAAGGAGACGGACATGAGCATCATGCGCATCAATGAATTCCGGGCCCATGAAGGCGGCGGCGACACCTTGCGCGAGCGCCTCAGGTCTTTCGTGCCGATGATCGAGGCTTCGGATGGCTGCCTCGCCTGCCATCTGCTGCAAAGCGAAAAGAATCCGGCGCATATCGTGCTCGTGGAGGTATGGGACAGCGCCGATGCCCATAAGGCCTCGCTGCAGAACCTGCCGCCTGAACCGTTCAAGGAAGCGATGAAGCTGCTTGCCGTGCCGCCGACGGGCGAGTATTACCATTATTGCCAGGCATAAGGAGCAATTCACCAAACCTGCAGCCCGGCTCCGGGCTGCTCAGGTTGCTATGGGGCACAGAATCCTGTAAAAAGTCTTCTGCGCTGCACCCTCAACGGCCACCCGCCGTCCCGGGGCATCCGGCGCGAAGCGGCTGCCAACAAGGCACCGAATGACAGCATCCGTGGCGCACCCGCCCGCCGCATTTTCAAGGCGCAACCGTCGTTCATCCGGCTGCGCGATCATTCAGGAGAAGCCCTTGCAAAAATCGCTATTCGCGCTGGCCGCCGCTGCCGCGCTCACACTGTCCATTACTCCCGCCGTCGCAGAACAGAAATACCAGCCCGAGTACCGCCTGTCGACCGTGCTCGGCACCGCTTTCCCGTGGGGCAAGGGCGGAGAACGCTGGGCTGAACTGGTCAAGGAAAAAACCCAGGGCCGCATCAACATCAAGATGTATCCCGGCACTTCGCTGGTCGCAGGCGACCAGACGCGCGAATTCACCGCGATCCGCCAGGGCGTGATCGACCTGGCCGTCGGTTCCTCGATCAACTGGTCGCCGCAGGTCAAGGAACTCAACCTGTTCTCCCTGCCCTTCCTGGTCCCCGACTACCGCGCGACCGATGCGCTGACCCAGGGCGAGACCGGCAAGATGATCTTCAAGGCGATCGAGAAGAACGGCGTGGTACCGCTGGCCTGGGGTGAAAACGGCTTCCGCGAGATTTCCAATTCCAAGCACGAGATCAAGACCCCGGCCGACATGAAAGGCATGAAGTTCCGCGTGGTCGGCTCGCCGCTGTTCAACGACACCTTCACTGCGCTCGGCGCGAACCCGACCCAGATGAGCTGGGCCGATGCCCAGCCGGCGCTGGCGTCCGGCGCAGTCGACGGCCAGGAAAACCCGATCTCGGTCTTCCTCGGCGCCAAGATCAGCACCGTCGGCCAGAAATACCTGACCCAATGGGGCTACATGAACGATCCGCTGATCTTCGTGGTGAACCGCCGGGTCTGGGAAAGCTGGAGCAAGGCTGATCAGGATGCGGTGCGCGAAGCCGCGATCCAGGCCGGCAAGGAAGAGATCGCACTGGCACGCAAGGGCCTGACCGCGACCGACAATTCCCTCTGGAAGGAAGTCGAAGCCCAGAACGTGAAGGTGACCCGCCCGAATGCGGTCGAGCTGGAACAGTTCAAGAAACTGACCCAGCCGGTGCGCGAGAAGTGGGCCAAGACCATCGGCACCGATCTGGTGAAGAAGGCAGAAGCGGAGATCGCAGCGTCACACAAGTAAGCGTCAAGGCATATGTGCAAAGTGCCCTCTCCTTTGCGGGGGAGGGACCAACATTGGCCGACGCATTGCCTGCTATGTAGCTCCGCCTCTGTATTCCTTCCCTTGAAGGGGAAGGAATACAGAGGAATATGCATCTCCACCCGTTGTGCCTGCCGCTTCCCGCAAGCGGCATGTCCCCCGTATCAAAAGAGTATCTAAATGAATGACCTCCCCGATGACGCCGAATCCCGCGGTGAACCGCCCCCGCGCGTTCCCGTCAAGATCGAAGAATTCTTTGCCGCCATGGCGATGGCGCTGATCTGCTGCATTACCTTCGCCAATGTGATCGTCCGTTATTTCACCGATGCCTCCTTCGCATTCACCGAGGAGTTCTCCATCTTCCTGATGGTGGTGCTCACGCTGTTCGGTGGCGCCGCCGCCTTCGCCAAGGACCAGCACATCCGCATGACCTTCGTCACCGACCGCCTGCCGCGCAATCTGGCGCGCAAGGTCGAATACCTGGTGATGGCGCTCAGTGCCGTGATGTTCGCACTCATGGCCTGGTACGGCTTCTACCTGTTCTGGGACGACTGGCAATACGACACCACCTCGCCCGGCATCGGCATTCCGCAATGGATTTACACCATCTGGCTGCCGCTGCTGTCGGTCGTGATCTTCCTGCGCATCCTTGGACGCCTCGGGCGCCTTTTCCGTCAACCGGCACCGGGAGAGCAAGCATGATTCTCGAAGGCAGCCTGATTCTTTTCCTCGGCTTTGCCGTTTTGCTGGTGCTGGGCGCGCCGCTCGCGATCGCACTCGGCATCACCGGCACCGCCGTCATCCTGACCGAAGGCCTGGGCATCATGTCGGTGCCGACCAATGCCTACAACGGTATCGCCAAGTATCCGCTGCTGGCGCTGCCGGTCTTCGTGCTGGCCGGCATGATCTTCGAGCGCGCCGGCGTGGCCCTGCGCATCGTGCGCTTCGCTTCCGCGATCGTCGGCAAGCGCCGCGGCGCGCAAGGCATCGTCGCCATCCTGGTCTGCATGTTCCTGGGTGGCATCTCCGGTTCCGGCCCGGCCGACGCCGCTGCCGTGGCGATGGTGATGATTCCGGCCATGTGGAAGCAGGGCTATCCGCGCGAATTCTCGGCCACGCTGATCGCCGCTGCCGGTTCGACCGCAATCCTGATCCCGCCCTCGGTGGCGCTGATCGTCTACAGCGTGCTGGTGCCGACCGCCTCGGTGCCGGCCCTGTTCGCGGGCGGCGTGGTGCCCGGCATCCTGGCCGGTCTGTCGCTGATCCTGCCGACCCTGTACTTCTCCTACAAGAATGGCTGGGGCCTGGCGTCCGACGAGGAAACGCCCGGCTTCTGGGCCAGCTTCAAGGAAGCGATCTGGGGCCTGCTGGCACCGGTGATCATCCTCGGCGGCCTGCGCGCCGGCCTGTTCACGCCGACCGAAGCGGCGGTGGTGGCGGCCTTCTACGGCTTTTTCGTCGGCCTGTTCGTGTACCGCACGCTCACGCTGCGCAAGATCTATGAAGTGCTGGTCGAGTCGGCCGAGATTTCCGCCGTGGTGCTGCTGATCATTTCGCTCGCCGGGATTTTTGCGCATGCCGGTTCCACCCTCGGCGCCTTCGACAGTCTGGCCAAGCTGATGCTCGGTTTCACCACCAATGAAGCCCTGATGCTGGTGATGATCACCATCCTGCTGCTGATCGCCGGCATGCTGCTCGACGCCGTCTCGATCTTCCTGGTGTTCCTGCCGATCCTGCTGCCGATCATCCAGGTCTATCACTGGGACCCGGTCTGGTTCGGCATCATCATGACGATGAACATGGCGATCGGCCAGTTCACGCCGCCGATGGCGGTCAACCTGATGGTGACGACGCGGATCGCCGGTGTGTCGATGGATTCCACCGTGCGCTGGGCACTGTGGATGGTGGGATCGATGCTGCTGGCGCTGGCGCTGGTGACGGCCTTTCCGCAGCTCGCAATGTGGCTGCCGCAGCGACTGGGGTATTGAGGACAGGCGGCTGCAGACGTCCCGTCTCAGCCGGCCGCCGGGCGGAAGTCGCTCGGCGTCTTCCCGGTCCATTTCTTGAACGCGTGGCGGAAGTTGGCGGCGTCGCTGAAGCCCAGCGCCGCCGCGATGTCTTCCGTGTTCATGCGCGTCTTGCGCAGGTAATCGATGGCGAGCTGCTTGCGCACGTCGGTCAGCAAGGCCTGGTAGGACGTGTCCTGCGCCTGCAGCTTGCGGCGCAGCGTGCGCGAAGTCATGCCGAGAGCGTCGGCGACGGCTTCGATGCCGGGAAAGCGCCCCGGCTGGGCCATCAGCATGGCGGATACCTTGCCGGCGATCCCGGCCGACATCTTCAGTTCCGCCAGAAGCCGGTCGCAGGTTTCGCGCACCAGCGCCGCCGTGATCGGGTTGGCATAGGCCAGCTCCTGCCGCAGCAAGGCACGGCTCAGGCGCAGCTCGTTGCCCGGCTGGCCGAAGCGCACCGGACAGCCGAGCAGTTCTTCATAGACGGCGGCATTCGGCGGCGCCGGGTAGGCGATCCGTATCTCCAGCGGCGTGACCGGCTTGCCCAGGATGTCGCCGTGCAGCGACAGCTGGGTGCCGAGCTGGAATTCCAGCACGAAGCGGAACAGCTCGCTGCGTATCCCAAGTCCAAGGCTGTCCTCGAATTCCCAGGCCGGGTCGCCGCCGTCCTCGCGAAAGCGCAGGCCGATCAGCGGTGCGGCCAGCGGCCGATAACGGATCGCAAACTCGATGGCTTCGCGCGGGGTGGGACTGCTCAGCAGCGCATAGCCGTACAGGCCGAAATGGGTGATGTGAATCCGCCTGCCCGCCTTGATCGCGATGCCCGGATCCTTCGACAGCCGTTGTGCATTGGCGCAGACCGTCAGCAGCTGGCGCGCCGAAATGCGGGTCGCGGGCACGCGGACCTCGTCCGGTCCGACGCCGCTGCCGGCCAGCACGGCCGACGCCGGAATGCCTTCCTCGGCAAGGATGTCGATCAAGACCGCCATCTTGTATGGCGGGTCGATGCAGTCGTCGATGCCTGGAAATGCGCGGTCCATGCCGCTTGGTCCCCCTGGTGGTGTGCTGCCCGCAGCAAGACGGCGGGCCGGATTGTGGCCGCAGTCTAGCACGGGCATGTCCGTTTTTCACACCCTGCGGGATGGCCGCTTCGGCTCCCTGCATGTCCGTTTTGAACAGGATCTGACCGCGGGCAACCTGTTTCACCATCGCGCATTCACGCAGAATGCATCCCTAACCTAGAAAACCGAGGAGACCCGACCATGCCAACCTTCTTCCGGGCGATGCAGCCATGATGCACATCGACCAGGCGCACCTGAATTTCAATCCGCAGGCCTTGCTGGCGCTGAACCTGACACTGGCTCTGGTCATGTTCGGCGTGGCGCTCGACCTGAAGCTGTCGGACTTCCGCGAGGCGCTGAAGACACCGAAGGCACTGGCGATCGGGCTGGTCAGCCATCACATCCTGTTTCCGGCGGCGACCTTCCTGCTGGTCCTGCTGCTCGATCCGCTGCCTTCTATCGGGCTCGGCATGCTGCTGGTGTCCGCCTGCCCGGCCGGCCACATCTCGAATTTCTTCACCCACCGCGCCGGCGGTAATGCGGCGCTGTCGGTATCGATCAGCACGCTGTCGACCGTGGGCGCGGTGTTCATGATGCCGCTCAACGTCGCCTTCTGGGCCAGCCACCATGAAGGCATGCGCGCCATCATGCGCGACTTCTCGCTCGATCCGGTATCGATGCTGGTCGACGTCAGCATTCTGCTGGGCCTGCCGCTGGCGCTCGGATTGTTCATCTCGCACCGCTATCCCGCCCTGGCCAAGCGCGCGCTCAAGCCGATGCGCATCTTTTCGCTGGCGGTGTTCGCGGTGTTCGTCAGCGGCGCCCTGCTGGCCAACTGGAAATTCTTCATCGCCTTCGGCGCGATGGTCGTCGGCCTGGTGTTCATCCACAACGCCTGTGCTCTGTCCGGCGGCTATGCGCTGGCGCGCCTGAGCGGATTGGCCGAGCGAGACTGCCGCGCGGTTGCCTTCGAGACGGGCATCCAGAATTCCGGCCTCGGCCTGGTGCTGATCTTCAATTTCTTCGGCGGCCTGGGCGGCATGGCCATCGTCACCGCCTGGTGGGGCATCTGGCACATCTTTGCCGGCATGACCCTGTCGACCTACTGGATGAAAAAGCCGCTGCCGGGCCAGGCTGCGCGGAAAGGAGCATGACAGTCATGGCGGGCAAATCCATTCTGGTCACCGGCGCCGGCGGCTACCTCGGCCGTCAACTCGTGGCAGCGCTTGCGGCGCGTCTCGCAGCCGGCGACATTTCCACGGTGGTCGCGGCCGACGTGCGGGAGACACCGCAATCGCAACGGCTCGAGGGCGTGATCTACCTGACCCACGATATTCGCGATGCCGGGCTGGATGCGGTACTGCGCTGCCGCGGCGTCGACACCGTGGTGCATCTGGCTTCCATCGTCACGCCGGGCAAGAAGAGCGACCGCGCCTTCGAGTACAGCGTGGATGTCGACGGCACCCGGAAAGTGCTGGATGCCTGCGTGGCGGCCGGCGTGCACCACATCATCATCTCGTCCAGCGGCGCGGCCTATGGCTACCATGCCGACAACCCGGCCTGGCTCAATGAAAGCCATCCGGTCCGCGGAAACGAAGAATTCGCCTATTCCTGGCACAAGCGCCTGGTGGAGGAAATTCTGGCCGGCTACCGCAAGCGGCACCCCGAGCTTGCGCAGACCATCTTCCGCATCGGCACCATCCTCGGCGACTCGGTCAACAACCAGATCACCGCCCTGTTCGAGAAGCCGCGCCTGCTCGGCATCCGCGGCTCCGACAGCCCCTTCGTCTTCATCTGGGACCAGGACGTGGTGGGCGCGATACTGCTCGCCATTTCCTCGGGACGCGCCGGCATCTACAACCTGGCAGGCGACGGCGCGCTGTCCATCCACGCGCTCGGCAAGCGGCTCGGCAAGCCGGTGCTCGCCCTGCCCGCCTGGCTGATCGCGGCGGCGCTGGCGGTGCTGAAGAAGCTGGGGCTGACCCAGTACGGCCCCGAGCAGGTCAATTTCCTGCGCTACCGCCCCGTGCTCGACAACCGGCGGCTGAAGGAAGAACTCGGCTACATCCCGGCCAAGACTTCGGAACAGGTATTCGACTACTGGCTGCAGGCGAAGGCGAACAAGGGCTGACATGCGCGCCATCGACAATTCCGGAAAGATCGAGGACCTCTTCATGAAACAGAAACGCTTCACAACCACCCTGCTCTGCCTGCCCGCCTTGATTGCCGCCGGCATGGCCGCAACGGTACAGGCTGCGCTCATCACCGTCGTCGATTCGAAGGGCAAGCCGCTGCCGACCGTGATGGTGACGCAGTCCATGGCCAATCCCGCTCCGGCGGACCGATCCGACAATGGCTACCAGCAGCCGGGCAAGCCGCATGTGGCGGACACCGACATCACCGCCTTTACCGGTAGCTTGGGCACGGCGAACCTGCCCGACCGCAGCGGCGAGACAAGTTACCGGCTGCGCAAGATCGGCTACAAGGAGGTGACGGTGCGCGCGCCGAAAGGGCAGGCAGCCATCCGCGCCACCATGGAAGTGGAAACCGATCCCCTGAAGCTGGCTGAAGCGAAGCCGGCCAATGCCTGGCTGGGCGCGCTGGATCTCGGCTCGGTCGACGCCAAGCGCCACTTCCAGATGCAATGCGGCTTCTGCCACCAGCAGGGCAGCGCCGGCACGCGTGCCGAACGTTCGCCGGAAGACTGGCACAAGACCATCGACCGCATGATCCGCTACGGTTCACGCCTGCCGACCGAGCTGCAGAAGAGCCTGCCGGAGAAGCTCTCCGCCGGCTATCGCCACCTGCGCGAGAACCCCGCGCTGGTGCAGGGCGGGAATAGCTGGGATGCAGCGACGCTGGAGCGGATCAGGATCACCGAATGGCCGATCGGCAATGCGATGTCGCAGACGCATGACATGCTGATCGCCGCCAACAAGCTGGTCTATGTCGCCGACAACATCCAGGATCGGCTTTACGAGATCGACCCGGTGTCGAATGCGGTCACCGTCTACAAGATTCCGCATCGACCGGGCGACAAGCCCGGCGGCCTGATCGCCGCACGGCTGAAGGACTTCCCCAGCCACGACGACACCTCGAACGCGCACTCCCTGGCGGAGTCGCAGAAAGACGGCCACATCTTCATCACGCCCTCGGCCCAGCGCCGCCTGGTGGAATTCGATCCGGTGACCAAGGCCTTCACCCTGCATGAGATGGACGGCGGCTTCTATCCGCATACCATCCGCGTCGATGCGCAGGACAACGTCTGGTTCACGCTGGCCCTGTCGAACCAGGTCGCGAAGTTCGATCGCCGAGCGCAAAAGTTCACGCTGTACGATCTGCCCACCCGCGGCCTGAAGGAAAAGCTCACAGTTGCCTCCATCGACGTGCTGTTCAAGCTGATGAGCTGGGGACTGCCCTTGGCGAACTGGATGCCGGTGGACTGGGCCTCGTCCGGCACGCCGCTGCCCTATGGCATCGACATCACCCCCGATGGCAAGGTCTGGTTCGCACGCCTGCATACCCGGGAGATCGGCAGCATCGATCCGGCCACCGGAAAGATCACGATGGTTCCTACGCCCATTCTCGGCCCGCGCCGTTTGCGTGCCGATGCGCAGGGCAACCTCTGGATCGTGGCCTTCGGCGATTCGAAGATCGCGCGCTATTCACCGGCCGACGGCACGTTTGCCCTGTTCGACCTGCCGGTCCAGCCCAAGGGCAGCGAGACACCTTACGGCCTGAACGTCGACAAGAAGCGCAACATCGTCTGGGTCAACGGCAACCAGTCGGATGCGCTCTACGGTTTCGACATCGCCAGCCAGACCTGGCGCACCATCCCGCTTCCGCGCCGCACCACCTTCACGCGCGACGTGGAAGTGGCCGAGGATGGCACGGTGTACACCGCGAATTCCAATTTCCCGAGCTGGCACATTGAGGATGGGCAGCCGACCCTGATCCAGGTGAAGATGAAATGAGGCAGCTTTACGGCGCGGCCGGAAGGGGCATTCGATGATGCGCCGCCACTGGCCCTTCTTCCTGTCCTGCCTGCTGGCGTTCACCGGCGGCCATATCGTCAACTACTCGGTGATCATCTATGCGCAGGAAGCGCTGCGCTCGGACCTGCTGGCCGGCATCGGCTTCGGCCTGTGCTTCGGCCCGCCGCTGCTGCTCGGCTGGTATGCCGGCGTGCTGTGTGACCGCTACGCGCCGGTGCGCATCATTCATGTCGCGCAAATCCTGTTCGTCGTTGCGGCGCTAGCGCTCGCCGCGGGTGACCGTTTCATTGCCGAGCCGCAGGCGCGCGCGCCCTTCCTGCTTGGCGCGGCCCTGTGCGCCGGCATCGGCTGGTCCTTCGTCGCGCCGGCACGCATGACTGCGCTCGGCCAGCTGGTCGACGCCGCCTCGCTGCGCCGTGCTTCGCTGATCTTCAACCTGCTGGTGATGCTCGGCTTCGGACTCGGGCCGCTGGCGATCTCGGCATGCCGGCTGCTGTCCGGCTGGCATGCCGCGTTCGGATTGGCCGCTGCCCTGTTCCTCGCCGGCTCGCTCCTGCTGCTGGGCGTGTCGACCAAGCCCGGGCTCAGGCCGCACCGTCCGGTGATCCAGGAAGTCGCCGAAGGCTTGCGCGCGGTGCGCGCCAATCCGCTGGTTGCGCAACTGCTGCTTGCAGCCATCTTCGGCTATATGCTGATGGGGCCGATGCAGGTGATCCTGCCCAAGCTGGCGCGCAGTGCTCTCGGCCTGGGCGAATTGCAGCGCGGCGCCTTCCTCGGCACGCTGGCGCCCTCGCTGATCGCCGGCGGCCTGCTGTGCATGGTGGCAGCCAAGCGCCTGCCGCACGGGAAAACCATCTTCGCCGCATTCATGCTCTCCGGCCTGCTGTTTGCCCTGATGGCCAGCGTGCAGCAACCCGCCGCAGCCTTCGCGCTGCTGGCGTGCGTGGGCATGCTCGGCGGTGTCGCCATCGGCCTGATTGTCGCCGGCATCCAGGAAAACGTGGAAGATGCGGTGCGCGGCCGCGTGCTGAGCATGTACACCATCATTTCCCAGGTCATGCCGGCGGCGTCCGGCATGAACGCGGGCGTGCTGGTCCATGCACTCGATGCGCGGCGCGCGGTGATGGTCTGCGGCGGCGTGCTTGCCTGCGCGGCCCTGGTCAATGTCCTCTGGATGGGCACGCTGCGCCGCCATCGCGGCAACTGATCTTCCGGTCGCCGCTGCTTTCATCCGGCTGCGCGGGCTGGGCATGCAGCGTGAGCGCATTTCGCACTATCATGTCGGTTCTCCCGCAATCGTCCGGCCGGGCAGCTGCCGCCCGAGCATGTCCCGCCAAAACCGAATTCGAAAGGAACACCCGCGATGAGCCAAGACATCTGCTTCATGACCGCGACCGAGATGGCCGCCCAGATCCGCGCCGGCCAGCTGTCGGCGCGCGAAGTGATGAGCGCGCATCTGGCGCAGATCGAGCGCATCAATCCGCAGGTCAATGCGATCGTCACCCTGCATGCCGAACAGGCCATGGCTTCCGCGAAGGCGGCCGATGAAGCGCAGGCGCGCGGCGAGCCGCTCGGGCCGCTGCATGGCGTGCCGGTGGCGCACAAGGACCTGATGCTGACCAAGGGCATGCGCACCACCTTCGGCTCCAAGGTGCATGAGCATTTCGTGCCGACACGGAGCGCCTTGGTGGTGGAGCGCCAGCAGCAGGCCGGCGCGATCAGCGTTGGCAAGACCAACACGCCGGAATTCGGCGCCGGCTCGCAAACCTTCAACGCGGTGTTCGGCGTAACGCGCAATCCCTACGACCTGAGCAAGACCTGCGGCGGCTCTTCCGGCGGCTCGGCCGTGGCGCTTGCCACCGGCATGGTGCCGCTGGCAGACGGCACCGACATGGGCGGCTCGCTGCGCTGCCCGGCGAACTACTGCAACGTGGTCGGCCTGCGTCCCTCGGTCGGCCGCGTGCCGCAGGTGCCGGCGCTCGACGGCTGGGGAAATCTCTCGGTATCCGGCCCGCTGGCGCGCACGGTCGAAGACCTCGCCCTGCACCTGTCGGTGATGGCCGGCCCGGATGCGCGTGACCCGCTTGCGATCAGTGAAGACGGCGCGCGCTTCCGTGCGCCGCTGGCACACGACTTCAGGGGCGTGCGCATCGCCTGGAGTCCCGACATGGGCGGCCTGCCGGTCGACAGGCGGGTGGTCCAGGCGATCGATGCGCAGCGCAAGGTATTCGAGCAGCTCGGCTGCCGCGTCGAGGAAGCCTGCCCGGATTTCCGCGATGCGCATGAAGTCTTCATGGCCATCCGCGCCTACAACTTCGAGCTGCAGCTCGGCGCGGTGATGGATCAGCATCCCGGCGTGCTCAAGGACACCGTGGTATGGAACATCGAAGCCGGCCGCAAGCTGACCGGCACCCAGATTGCGCGCGCCGAAAAGCTGCGCACCGCGCTGTTCCAGCGCATGCATCAGTTCATGCAGTCCTACGACTACATCGTGTTCCCGGTCAACCAGGTGCCGCCCTTCCCGGTCGAGCAGCAGTACGTCACCGAAATCGACGGCGTGAAGATGGACAACTACATCGACTGGATGCGCTCCTGCTACTACATCAGCGCCACCACCCATCCCGCCATCTCGGTGCCCGCCGGCTTCACGCAGGACGGCCTGCCGGTCGGTCTGCAGATCGTCGGCCGCCATCGCGGCGAATTCGAATTGCTGCAGATCGCGCACGCCTTCGAGCAGGCCACCGGCATCGGACGCAAGCGGCCCGCCATCGCGCAGTAGCGCAAGCTGGCTTTGTCCTAGAATGGAATGGCATTGCCATTTCATTCAACCGGAGGCCGACATGTCGACAAGCATCATTCCGAAGAGCATCGCCCTGACCGCAGTCTTTTTCGGCATCCTCGCCCCGGCATGGGCGCAATCCTCCGCGCCTGCCGCTTCCTCCACCGCTGCTTCCACCGCATCCTGCCCTTCCATCCTTCACCAGACCTTCAAGCGCCTGCAGGATGAAGCCCCGCAAAACCTCTGCCAGTACGCGGGCAAGGCGGTGCTGGTGGTGAACACCGCAAGCTATTGCGGCTTCACCAAGCAGTACGAGGGACTCGAAGACCTGTACGCGAAATACCGCGACAAGGGATTGGTGGTGCTCGGCTTCCCCTCGAACGATTTCGGCAACCAGGAGCCCGGCGACAGCAAGCAGATCGCCGACTTCTGCTACAACACCTACGGCGTGAAATTCCCCATGTTCTCCAAGTCCTCGGTCAAGGGCCCGGAGGCCAACCCGCTGCATGCGGAGCTGGCAAAGATCACTGGCACTACGCCGAAATGGAATTTCTACAAATACCTGATCGATCGCAGCGGCAAGGTGGTGGCTGCTTATCCAAGTGAAGTGACGCCGGGAGACAGGAAGCTGGTGGGGGATATTGAGAAGGCGTTGGGGCAGGGGATGTGAGGGTAGAGGAGGGTTTTTTGTAAAGAGCATCGTGATGCTCCAAATGTTTTTTCACACTCGACGCATCACGATGCCCTTAGAATTCTTGTCAAGTCAATGATTATCAGCGTTAATCCATCAAGGTTCTCGCAGTCTGCTGATTTACCATCCAATTGCTAAAGAAGCGCGATTAAAAGCCAACGAAGAATAAGTAACTGCGATTGAGACAAAGAAATACCACCAATTCATATCGCGCGATTTCCTTTCTTGATATTCATCGAAGTCATTTGGGCCAGGAAGTATTAAGCCACGACAGAACATCGCGAGTGCCCCAAGTCCAAGCACCATAGAAAAACGTTGCGCTGCTTCGAGTAGAACCTCCCAATACGATAAAAATGGTGGGCTCGGATAACGTGGATTCTCAAAAGCAGTCTTGAGTATGACTAGTGAGATAACCGCGAGTACGATGAAAGGCAATAAATGCTTCCATTGAAACTCGTATCGCGGGCTCTTAATGAGCATACGAACTTGCTTTGATTGGTCGGAGCCGCTATCAGCTAAACTCGCTGCACGCTGTTTACGCAACTCCATTTCACGCTCCATTGCATCAAGTAATGCGGCTCGGGTTGGCACTTCAATGTAACCAAGTTCCCACATCTTGATCGCCATTTCGTCCAAGCTCAGACCTTCTCCTTCTACAGTAGTGAATAAGCCTTGAATGCCTAATTCCTTGGTCTGCTTACGAAGCTCAGCTAATCGAGCTTGTTGCTCTGAAGTTGCAGCCATTCCGATTCCTTTAAATGAATTTACCCTTTCGATTCTAGAACGGAACTCAGTGGCATATCAAAGATAAAAATTGTCTCCGTTACGGATAATTCTCACCCCTTCACACACACCACCTGCTTCAGCGTGTGCACTACCTCCACCAGTTCACGCTGTGCTTCCATCACCGCATTGATATCCTTGTACGCCATCGGGATTTCATCAATCACGTTCGCGTCCTTGCGGCATTCGACGCCGCGCGTGGCCTGGACCTGGTCGGCGATGGTGAAGCGCTTCTTGGCTTCGGTGCGGCTCATGACGCGGCCTGCGCCGTGGCTGCAGCTGTGGAAACTTTCCGGGTTGCCCTTGCCGCGCACGATGTAGCTCTTCGCGCCCATCGAGCCGGGGATGATGCCGAGTTCGCCGGCGCGCGCCGAGACCGCGCCCTTGCGCGTGACCAGCACTTCGCGGCCGAAGTGGGTTTCCTTCTGCACATAGTTGTGATGGCAGTTCACTGCTTCCACATGCGTCTCGAATGGCTTGGCGATGACGCTGCGCACGGCGGCGATCAGGTTCTGCATCATCACTTCGCGATTCAGTCGCGCGAATTTCTGCGCCCAGCCGACCGCTTCCACATAGTCGTCGTAATGCTTCGTGCCTTCGGAGAGATAGGCGAGGTCCTGGTCCGGCAGGTTGGAAAAATGCGAGCGCATGTCCTGCTTGGCGAGTTCGATGAAGTGCGAGCCGATGGCATTGCCCACGCCGCGCGAGCCGGAGTGCAGCATGAGCCAGACGAAGTTGGTTTCATCCAGGCAGATCTCGACGAAGTGGTTGCCAGAGCCGAGCGTGCCGAGGTGCTTGTAGTTGTTGGTGTTGCGCAGCTTCGGCGTCTTGCGGCAGATCGCGTCGAATTCGTCCTTCAGGTGCAGCCATGCCTGGTCCACCGGGTGCGGGGGAGTGTCCCAGGAACCCTGGTCACGGCCCTTGTGGCCGCGCGTCTTGGGCGACATGCCGTGCGGGATCGCCTTTTCGATAGCGCTGCGCAGCTTGCCGAGGCTGTCCGGCAGGTCGTTCGCGGTGAGCGTGGTTTTGGCCGCCATCATGCCGCAGCCGATGTCCACGCCGACCGCCGCCAGAATCACCGCGCCGAGCGTCGGGATCACGCTGCCGATGGTCGAGCCCTTGCCCACATGCACGTCCGGCATCACCGCGATGTGATTGTAGATGAAGGGCATCTTCGCAGTGTTGGCGAGCTGGCGCTTCGCATCCTCTTCCACCGGCACGCCCCTGGTCCACATCTTGACCGGGCGGCCTTGCTCGACGTCGAGCACATCGTAGTCGTGGTGTTTCATGCTGTTCTCCTGGCGGGGAGCGGGAGGAGGGTTCCCGATGATTGAGTTATAGCTTGTGCGGGAAGGAAAAGACAGGTTGCAGCTTGTCCGGCAAAGACTGCGGGCAGGGCGCGCGAACGCAGGTGGCGATGCAAATTTCTTTTGGAAATCAAAACGCCCGGCTCGAAGACGGAGCCGGGCGGGACGGGCGTTACAGGAAGCGATCCAGCAACTTCCGGCTCGCCTTGTCGAGCTTGTCCAGGTCGCGGATGAGGAACTGCACGCCATGGCTGTCGGCGATCATCAGCGTGGTTTGGGCGATGCGGCGGATGTCTTCCTCGCCTTTCAGGATCAGGCTGGCCGGGCCGCGGTCGGTTTCCACTTCCCAAGTGCTCGGCACGGCGAAGGTGGACACGCGCAGGATGCTGCGGATCTCCGGCAGGAATTCGCGGTTCGCGAGTTCTTCCTCGATCAGCGCGCGGACGTCGGCGGGCAGGTCGCTCAACTGGTCGATCCAGGCCAGCTCATGGCCGTCGGCATCGACCAGGGCAATCCCCTTGTCGGGCGCGCCGATCGGGAAGGCGCGCACCGGCACCACGCCTTCCTCCACGATGGCGTTATCGGCAGAAGCAAACACCAGCCGGCCGAAGGCGTCGCGTGTCAGGTTGAAATTGTTCATGCGACACCTTCCGTCGATTGCGGCTGCGATTCCAGGAAATCCTGTTCGGCCTGGCGCTGCTGCGCCTGGTACAGGCGGTAGTAGGCGCCTTCGCGCGCCAGCAATTCCTCATGCTGCCCGACTTCCACGATCTGGCCCTTGTCGAGCACGACCAGGCGATCGGCGCGGCGCAGGGTCGACAGGCGGTGCGCGATCGCGATCGTGGTGCGGCCGTGCACCAGGTTGTCGAGTGCCTTCTGGATTTCCTTTTCGGTGGCGGTGTCGACCGACGAGGTGGCTTCGTCGAGGATCAGGATATGCGGATCGATCAGCAGCGCGCGCGCAATCGAGATGCGCTGGCGCTCGCCGCCGGACAGGGTCTGGCCGCGCTCGCCCACCATCGAATCGTAGCCGTGCGGCAGGCGCAGGATGAATTCATGCGCATTCGCGGCGCGGGCGGCGGCCACGATTTCCTCGCGCGTCGCGCCCGGCTTGCCGTAGGCGATGTTTTCCGCAATGGTACCGAAGAACAGGAAGGGCTCCTGCAGCACCAGGCCGATGTGGCGCCGGTATTCGGCGATCGGCAGCGAGCGGATGTCGACGCCGTCGACGTGGATTGCGCCTTCCGACACGTCGTAGAAGCGGCAGATCAGGTTGACCAGCGTGCTCTTGCCGGAACCGCTGTGGCCGACCAGGCCGATGAATTCGCCCGGCTTGATCGAGAGATCGACGCCACGCAGCACCGCGCGGTTGCCGTAACGGAAACCGATGTCCCTGATGTCGATGCGGCCTTCGACGCGCGGCAGGTGCACCGGGTTGGTGGATTCCGGCACGCTCGATACATGGTCGAGGATATCGAAGATGCGCTTGGCCCCGGCCGCCGCCTTTTGCGTGACCGAGACGATGCGGCTCATGGAATCGAGGCGGGTGTAGAAGCGGCCGATGTAGGCCAGGAAGGCGGTCAGCACGCCGACGGTGATCGTGCCTTGCGACACCTGCCAGATGCCGAAGGCCCAGACCACCAGCAGGCCGATCTCGGTCAGGAAGGTGACAGTCGGCGAAAACAGCGACCAGACCTTGTTGACGCGGTCATTGATCAGGAGGTTGTGGCGGTTGGCTTCGCGAAAGCGCGCCGCTTCCCTCTTTTCCTGAGCGAAGGCCTTGACCACGCGGATGCCGGGGATGGTGTCGGCCAGCACATTGGTGACTTCGCCCCAGACGCGGTCGATCTTTTCGAAGCCGTGGCGCAGCCGGTCGCGCACCACGTGGATCATCCAGGCGATGAAGGGCAGGGGCAGCAGAGTGACCAGCGCCAGCCAGGGATTGATCGATATCAGGATGGCCGACGTCATCACGATCATCAGCACGTCGGTGGCGAAGTCGAGCAGGTGCAGCGACAGGAAGACGCAGATGCGGTCGGTTTCGGAACCGATGCGCGCCATCAGGTCGCCGGTGCGCCGGCCGCCGAAATATTCCAGCGACAGCCGCATCAGGTGTTCGAAGGTGTTGGTGCGCAGATCGGCGCCGATGCGTTCCGACACCAGGGCGAGGATGTAGGTGCGCGCCCAGCCGAGTATCCAGGCCAGCAGCGCCGCGCCGAGCAGGCCGCTGAGATACAGGCCCACCAGGCCGACATCGATGGCGGCGCCGTTCTGGTAGGGAATCAGCACATTGTCCATCAGCGGCATGGTGAGGTAAGGCGGCACCAGCGTGGCAGCGGTCGAGGCCAGGGTCAGCAGGAAGCCGGCCAGCAACTGCCCCTTGTACGGCTTGGCGAAGCGCCACAGCCGGAACAGGGTCCAGGTGGTCGGCGGCGTCTGCAGTTCGCGGGTGCAGATTGGGCATTCATCCTGGTCCGGCGGCAGGGGGGCCTTGCAGCTGGCACAGACATCTTCCTGCGGCGCAATTGCCGGGATGCCGGAAACCGCAGCCTCGCGCTGCTGGTCGAAATGCTTAATCAGGCGCAAAGCTTCCGGGTTGTGACCGAGGGTATAGCGCCAGTTCGCAAGGCGGGCATTGTCATCATGCAATTCCAGCGTGCCGACGCCGGCATGGTCATGGTGGAGCAGGCGCAGGTCGGCGCGGTATGGCCATTCCTTCCAGTCGCCCTTGCCGGATGTCGCCGACAGCAGGCGGCGGTCGGTGACGGCCACGATGCCGGACATGAAGCGCAGGCTGGCGTCGAGGTCCAGTTCAAGCGAAGCCAGGACGATTTCATCCGGTTCGAGCCGCGACTGGATGGCCTGCTGCCAGGCGGCGGGCAGGGAAGAAGCGGGTGATAGCAAGGATGCGGATTCGGTTTTCATCAAGGTGGTGATTCTGCAATGGCGCTCTGTTTGTGCATTTGCAGAATATTAAATTTGAGGGGCAGCGATGCTGCGTAATGTGGCGCCAAGTATACCGACAGCGGGCCGGGTTTTCTTGCGATTGCGATTCTGCAGGATATTTTTCCCGAGAATCAGTAAACTTGGCGCCCGCGCCATGCGTTATTAACAGGCCGGCGGCGCCGAACGCATGCCTTTAACCAAGAATTAGATGAGTAAAAAATCCATTGAAATTGTCAATGTTCTGTTCCTGAACGGACCGAACATCTGGACATACCGCCCGGTCCTTGAGGCCTGGGTAGACATCGGCGAGCTAGAAGATTCCCCTTCCAACACGATTCCCGGTTTTTATGAACGCCTGACGGGCCTCTTGCCCTCGCTGATCGAGCACCGCTGCAGCATCGGCGAGCGCGGCGGCTTCCTGCAGCGCCTGCGCGAAGGCACCTGGCCGGCGCACATCATGGAACACGTGATGATCGAGCTGCAGAACCAGGCCGGCATGCAAACCGGCTTCGGCAAGGCGCGCGAAACCCCGACCCGCGGCATGTACAAGGTGGCAGTGCGCGCCCGTTATGAAGCGGTAAGCCGGGTGGCGCTCGTCAAGGCGCGCGACCTGGTGATGGCCGCCATCGAAGGCCGGCCATTCGACGTGCCGGCGGCGGTGGAAGAGTTGCGCGATATCCTGGACAGGGTCAGCCTCGGGCCGAGCACCGCCTGCATCGTGGAAGCGGCGACCGAGCGCGGCATTCCCTTCCTGCGCCTGAATGACGGCAACCTGGTCCAGCTTGGCCATGGCGCGCGTTCGCGCCGCATCTGGACGGCGGAGACCGACCGCACCAGCGCGATTGCGGAAAGCATCTCCAGCGACAAGGACCTGACCAAGAGCCTGCTGGGTTCCTGCGGCGTGCCGGTCCCGGAAGGCCGGGTGGTAAACAGCCCGGAAGACGCCTGGGAAGCGGCCGAGGAAATCGGCATTCCGGTGGTGGTCAAGCCTTCCGACGGCAATCATGGCCGCGGCGTCTCGATCGACCTGAAGACCCGCGCCGAAGTCGAAGCCGCCTACCGGCTGGCGCAGGAAGAGGGCAGTGAAGTGATCGTCGAGAATTTCATCTCCGGCAACGAGCACCGGCTGCTGGTGGTCGGCGGCAAGGTGGTGGCAGCTGCGCGCGGCCAGGAAGCCTGGGTCACCGGCGACGGCGTGGCGACGATCACGCAACTGATCGACAGCCAGATCAATACCGACCCGCGCCGAGGCACCACGGAAGAATTTCCGCTGAACCTGGTGCTGATCGATGAAGACCCGGCGGTGCGGCTGGAAATCGCGCGTCAGGGATACGAACCGGATTCGGTGCCGCCCGCCGGCACACAGGTGCTGATCCAGCGCAACGGCAATGTGGCCTTCGATGTGACAGACTTGGTTCATCCGGACGTGGCTGCCGCTGCCGTACTGGCGGCGCGCGTCACCGGCCTGGATATCGCGGGCGTCGACCTGGTGGCGGAAGACATCTCGCGTCCGCTCGAAGAGCAGGGCGGAGCGATCGTCGAAGTCAATGCCGGGCCGGGCCTGCTGATGCATTTGAAGCCGGCCGATGGTCCGGCGCGGCCGGTAGGGCGCGCGATCGTCGACCACCTGTTCCCGCAGCAGGACAATGGCCGCATCCCCGTCGTCGGCGTGACCGGCAGTCATGGCACCACCATGGTGGCCCGCCTTACGGCACGGCTCATGGAGCTGAACGGTGCCGCGGTCGGACTGGCCTGCAGTGACGGCCTGTACCTGCGCCAGCGGCGGGTCGAGCAGAACGATGCGGCAAACTGGGCGGCGGCGCATCGCATCCTCATCAACCGCGCACTGGATGCGGCGGTGCTGGAAAACGGCTATCGCTCCATCCTGGCCGAAGGACTGGCCTATGACCGCTGCCAGGTCGGCATCGTCACCGGCATCGCTGCAGACGCGACCCTGCCGGACCTGCACGTCAATGACGCGGAACAGATGGAGAAGGTGGCGCGCACCCAGGTGGACGTGGTGCTCCCCGAGGGCACGGCAGTGCTGAATGCTGCCGATGCCCGCGTCGCCGCCATGGCTTCGCTGTGCGATGGCAGCGTCGTCTTCTACGGCATGACGCCCGAGCTTCCCGCGCTGGACCAGCATTGTGCCGGCGGCGGACGGGCGGTATTCGTGCGGGATGGGCAGATCGTGCTGGCATCGGGCAAGGATGAAGCGGTCCTGGTCGGACTGGCGGTACTGCCGCCCGAAGCCCGTTCCGACCAGGTCACGGAAAACATTCTCGCCGCCGTGGGCGCGGCCTGGGCGCTCGGCGTCGACACCGATCTGATACGGGCTGGCATCAGCACTTTCGTCTATGGCGATGCCTGCTGAAAATCGCGCCGCTTGCGGAAATGGAATGAATGAACGGCCTGCCGCCGGGCGGCGGGCAGAAAAGAACACAGGCACGCATGCAGGGGGAGGGAAAATGATCCCGCATCGTGCAGACAAGGGAAGGTTTTCATGAAAGTATCGCGTATCCGCGTCTTGCGCGGGCCCAATCTCTGGAGTCGGCACACGTCGATCGAAGCTATCGTGTCGTGCTCCGAGGCGGCGCGCGACATTGCCGCATTACCCGATTTCGAAGTGCGCCTGCGCGCGCGCTTTCCCGGAATCGAATTCCTCGAGCCCGCGAGCCCGGGGCACCCGCTGTCGCTGGCGCATGTGCTGGAATCCGCCGCGCTCTGCCTGCAGAAACAGGCGGGATGCCCGGTGACCTTCAGCCGCGCGGTGGAAACCGTCGAGCGCGGCACCTATCAGGTGGTGGTGGAATACACTGAGGAAGCCGTGGGCCGGCTCGCCTTCGAACTGGCCGAGGTGCTGGTGCGCAGCGCGCTGGACAACACGCCCTTCGACCTCGCTCAGGCACTGGCGCGGCTGCGCGAGCTGGACGAGGATATCCGGCTCGGACCGAGCACGGGCGCGATCGTCCAGGCGGCAGTGGCGCGCGGCATTCCCTACCGGCGCCTGACCGAGGGCAGCATGGTGCAATTCGGCTGGGGCAGCCGCCAGCGCCGCATCCAGGCCGCCGAAACCAGCAATACCGGTGCGATCGCCGAATCGATTGCGCAGGACAAGGAACTCACCAAGGCACTGCTGCATGCAGCCGGTGTGCCGGTGCCGCAGGGGCGCTCAGTGTCGGATCCGGAAGAAGCCTGGAAGGCAGCATGCGAGATCGGCGCGCCGGTGGTGGTCAAGCCGCGCGACGGCAACCAGGGAAAGGGCGTGGCCGTCAACATCCGGACGCGGGAAGAAGTCTTCAAGGCCTTCGAGGTCGCCTATGCCATCAGCTCCGACGTAATCGTCGAGCGCTACATCAGCGGCCATGATTTCCGTTTGCTGGTGGTGGGCAAGCATCTGGTGGCTGCAGCGCGACGGGCACCGCCGCAAGTCATCGGCGACGGCAAGCACAGCATCGCCGAGCTGATCGAGGAACTCAACCGCGATCCGCGCCGCGGCGATGGCCATGCGACTTCGCTGACCAAGATCCGGCTGGACGACATCGCTCGCGCCGTGATGGCCAAGCAGGGCTATACGCCGGAAAGCATTCCTCCCAAGGGCGCGATTGTCGTGTTGCGCAACAACGCCAATCTCAGCACCGGCGGCACCGCCACCGACGTCACCGACGACGTGCATCCGGAAGTGGCGGCGCGCGCGGTGGAAGCCGCGCAAATGGTCGGGCTCGACATCTGCGGCGTCGACATGGTGTGCGAGACCGTGATCAAGCCGCTGGAAGAACAGGGCGGCGGCATCGTCGAAGTCAATGCTGCGCCAGGCCTGCGCATGCACCTGCAGCCGTCCTACGGCAAGAGTCGTCCGGTGGGCGAAGCCATCATTTCCACCATGTTTGCCGACGGCGACGACGGCCGCATCCCGGTGGTGGCCGTGGCCGGCACCAACGGCAAGACCACGACCGTCCGGCTGATCGCCCATATCCTCAAGACCAACAAGTACCGCGTCGGCATGACCGGCACCGACGGCGTCTACATCGACAACCGCCGCATCGACACCGGCGACTGCAGCGGCCCGCGCAGCGCGCGCAATGTGCTGCTGCATCCGGAGGTCGATGCCGCCGTGTTCGAAACCGCGCGCGGCGGCGTGCTGCGCGAAGGCCTGGGCTTCGACCGCTGCAATGTGGCGGTGGTGACCAACATCGGCATGGGCGACCATCTTGGCCTGAACTACATCACCACCGTCGAAGACCTCGCCGTGGTCAAGCGCGTGATCGTGCAGAACGTCGCGCCCAACGGCATGGCGGTGCTGAACGCCGCCGATCCCATGGTGGCCGGCATGGCCGCCGTCTGCCCCGGCGCGGTGACGTATTTCGCGAAGGATGTGCATGAACCGGTGCTGACCACCCACCGCGCCCAGGGCCGCCGGGTGGTGTACGTGGACGGCGATGCGATCGTGGCCGAGGAAGGCAAATTCGCGCATCGCATCCGCCTGGCCGACATACCGCTGACCCACAACGGCACCATCGGTTTCCAGGTCGAGAATGCGATGGCTGCGATTGCCGCGGCATGGGGACTCGGCATCGACTGGGACATCGTGCACGCCGGCCTGAAAACCTTCGTCAACAATGCCAGCACCGCCCCCGGCAGGTTCAACCTGTTTTCCTACCGTGGCGCCACGCTGATCGCCGACTACGGCCACAATCCGGATGCCATCGCGGCCCTGGTGCGCGCGGTCGAGAGCATGCCGGCGAAACGCCGCAGCGTGGTCATCAGCGGCGCCGGCGACCGCCGCGACATCGATATCCGTCGCCAGACCGAAATCCTCGGCGATGCCTTCGACGAAGTCGTCCTGTATGAAGACCAGTGCCAGCGCGGCCGCGCCGACGGCGAAGTGATCGCCCTGCTGCGCGAAGGGCTCGCGAAGGCGAAGCGCACCAGCTCGATCAAGGAAATCCGCGGCGAATTTCTCGCCATCGATACCGCGCTCGCCAGCCTCTCAAGCGGCGACCTTTGCCTGATCCTGATCGATCAAGTGGAAGAGGCGCTCGCGCATATTGCGAAGCGGGCGGCGGAGTGACTGTTGGCTCAGCATGGAATTCGTGCAGCACGCTGCACGAATTCCATGATCCGCTTCTAAAACAGATTCCATAAAGTCGGGTGCGCCTCGCGCACCGGCATTGCATGGTGCGCATGGCGCACCCTACCTCCATCTCCCTTGCAGAGGATGGAGGCCGTGTCCATCCGAGCCGCTTGAAAACGGAGAACGT
>NZ_HE978634.1:3018875-3023954 GCF_000312045.1 Noviherbaspirillum massiliense JC206 | reverse complement strand
CGAGCCGCTTGAAAACGGAGAAGTGGGATGGTTGGAATGGGGGCAGGGACCCCGGTCAAGGAAAAGTCGTCCAGCCGAAGTAGGGTGCGCCACGCGCACCGGCATTGCATGGTGCGCACCGCGCCCTACCTCAACCCCCTTGCAGATGGATGGAGGCGGGTCCCGCAAAGCATGCTGTGCGCCACATTCAGCGGAGCAATCCTGGTGCGCACGGCGCACCCTACGTCCCCTGCTTCCCCGTGGCAAACCGGAATCCGGTCTAGCCCTCGCTATCGCCCTGCTCTTCCTTCTCCCGGTGCTGCTTCGCCAGCCTGAGCACCGCGTTGCGTATGGTCTTCAATACCGCCACTCCGTTGAAGGGCTTGACGATGAAGCCGAGCACGCCGCGCTGCACTCCGGCTTCGATGGTGGTGGCATCGAAGGTGCCGGACACCATGAAGACCAGCGCCTTCGGCAATGCCTGGCGCAAATGTTCCAGTCGCTCGAAGCCTTCCGCATCCGGCTGGCCGATATCGATGCAGACGAGTTGCGGCCGCAATTTCACGATGCCCGCAATTCCCGCCGAGCTATGATTCGCATCGCCGACCACGTCATAGCCGCCGTTGATCAGCACGCTGGTCAGCAGGTTGCGGGAAATGGCGTTGGGGTCGATGACAGCCGCTGTGATCATGGTTTGTATTCCGACAAACGGGATGGCGTAAAGGCCTTTATTATGCTTGCAAGGGTGCGCGGATGGCTACCCGCTGCTGAATTCCTATCAGAACTGTCTTGAGCATGGAACAATTCGACGCGGAATCGCTGTTGCAGGCGGCAGGCGACGCCATTGTCGCTGCCGACACGAGCGGTCACATTGTGTTCTGGAATCGCGCTGCCGAGCGCATGTTCGGGCATGCCGAAAGCGAGGCGCTGGGCCAGTCGCTCGACCTCATCATTCCCCAGCGCCTGCAGCAGCGGCACTGGGACGGCTACCAAACCGTGATGCAGACCGGCCATACCCGCTACGGCTCGCAAGTGCTGCGGGTACCTGCGATGCACAAGGACGGGCGGGGGCTGTCGATCGCCTTCACGGTAGCCTTGCTCAAGGCGCCGGACGGGCGGGTGCGCTCCATCGCGGCCATCATCCGCGACGAGACCGAGCGCTGGAACGAGGAACGCGCATTGCGCAGGCGGATTACGGAGCTGGAAGCGGGCATCGCGCATCCGAGCGGCACGCCAGATACGGAGAAGACGTGAGTTACAAACTGGTCGTGTTCGACTTCGACGGCACCCTGGCCGATTCCTTCCCCTTTTTCCTGGAAGTGTTCGATACGCTCGCCGATATCCACGGGTTCAAGCGGCTGGACCGCAGCCGCCTGGATCAGTTGCGCAGATGCGATGCCCGCGAGCTGATACGCCATGTCGACATGCCCCTGTGGAAAATGCCGCGCGTAGCCATGCATTTCAAGGCACTGATGGCGGATAATATCGGGCGCATTGCACTGTTCGACGGGGCCGGCGAGATGCTGCAGCGCCTGGCGGAACGGGGCACGCAGCTGGCCATCCTCAGCTCGAACTCGGAGGAAAATGTGCGCGCCGTCCTCGGCCCGGAACATGCCTCCCTGATTCATCACTATGTATGCGGCGTATCCCTGTTCGGCAAGCACCGCAAGCTGCGGCGCCTGCTTGCGGACAGCGGTTTTGCCCGGCATGAAGTCCTGTGCGTGGGCGACGAGATCCGGGACATCGAAGCCGCGCGCGCCGAGCGCCTTGCCTTTGGCGCAGTCGGCTGGGGCTATACCCGGATCGAGGCCTTGCGCGCGCATGCGCCGGAGCTGGTGTTTGCCAGCGTCGATGAGATCGCAGAACAAGTGGCCGGACGACACACCGGCCAAAACTGAGGGGAGCAAGCATGTCGGAAATCGCACGCACGCCGAAGCCGCCTTACTACGCGGTCATCTTCACCAGCCTGCGCACTGAAGGCGACAAGGGCTACGAAGACATGGCAAACCGGATGGTGGAACTCGCCACGAAACAGCCCGGCTTTCTCGGCATGGAGTCGGCGCGCGACGGAATTGGCATCACAGTGTCCTACTGGGCGGACCTCGAATCCATCCGCAACTGGAAAGCCCATGCCGAACACCGCGAGGCGCAGAAGCTGGGACGCGAAACCTGGTATTCCGCTTTCAAGACCCGCATCTGCAAGGTCGAGCGGGATTACGGCGACCACTGAAGGCGCGGCAAATGAGGGCGTGACTACCCCATCCGCACCACCTCGCTGCTGGGAACTGGCTTGAATAGACGCGGCACCAGGCTTGTACGTTGCGCCTGCAAAGGGAAGTAGGGTGCGCCATGCGCACCGGAATCGCATGGTGCGCACGGCGCACCCTACTTTCTACTGACCGGCGTCATTCATCCTTTGTTTCGGTCAGTGCCACACCCGGCTTACGCCGCGTGATCCTTTCCCTGATCCATTCGATCTTCGGCGCTTCACCGAGATGACTGATTACCGCGCCGTAATTCGCCCTGCCGCTGAGGGAGCGGCTGCGGTTGGCGACTTCATATTCGATGGTGTAGCTGACGAACAGGCGATCCGATTCCGGGTCCGGCACAATGTAGGACACGTCCAGCACACGGTAGATGCGGGAGGGCCAGTGGCGCTGGAAGCGCCGCACATCCTGCACGATAGCCGCCTTGCCGACCGTTCCCTGCTCGTAATACTCGACATCCTCGGTGAAGAAGGCCGCCTGCTCCTCCGGCGACTTGCGCGGATCGACGAAGCGGTCGAGGAAGGTTCGCACCTCGCGTTCCAGGTCGGGCGAAGGTGCGCTCGCCTGGCCATCGCCGGCTGAGAGCGGCGCAGCCTGTAGGCCGCCGGCAAGCAGGCAGAAGACGAGACCCGGCAACGACCCGCGCCGCGCAAGGGATGACGAGAGGGAGGGCATGGCATCGGTCCTGTTCAGGATGGCCGGAATGGGGCGTGCAGACAGATGTCCGGCAGAGGCGTCTCACTTGCGCTGCGCCGGCGCGGCATCCTCTTTGCGCGATTCGTCGCTGCCAGTACTGCCGTCGTTCGCAGGCGGCTGCGCCTTGATGCCCGGATCGACATTCTCCGGCGGCTTGGCCACCGCTTCCGAGTCCGTTGCCGGCGGCACCACCACCTTGCCGGTCGGCGCCGCCGGCTTTTCCGAGCTGCCGCGTGGGCGCGCCATGCCGGGATCGGAAGGGATTTTCATGCCGGGATCGGACTTGCGCGGAATCGTGTCCTGTCCCCATGCGCACGCCGCTGCCAGCAGGGCAGCCGGCAGGACGGGCAGGATATGGCGCTTCATCTTCATCGCTCATCCTCCTTGCAGGATCACATCCCCAAATTACATTCTCGAATCCCCCCGAATTTCCTTTCCTACTGCAGCGGCGCCGCGGACGAAGTTTCGTTCGCCACCACTTCGCGCGGCTCGCCCATGCGGTTCATGCAGGTCTGCAGCGACAGCATTTCCTTGCCGATCTCCTGGCGCCGCGCGCCGTCGAGCAGCTTCCTCGCTTCCGGGAACAGATGCTCTTCCTCTTCCTTGTGATGGTGCTCCGCCTGCTCGCGCAATACCTTGAGCTTCGCTTCGAAGGTCTTGTCGGCCGGATCCAGTTCCAGCAGGTCGGCCAGCAGGCGCTTGAGCGACAGGTGCTCTTCCAGTTCTTCCAGCAAATCGTTCTCGGTGCAGGCGGTATTGACCGCCGGATAGAATATTTTTTCCTCCGACTCGATATGCACGGTCAGCAGATCGCCCGCTTCCGCAAACAGGGCTTTCCTTGCTTCCTCGCCATCCGTTTTTACCGCCTTCTTCAGCAAGTCTTCCAGCGTCCTGTGCTGCCTGACCAGCAGATCCACTGCATCCATGTCTTTTTCAGCCATCGTGTTGTGCTCCGGAATGGTTAATCCAGAAAGTTAGAGGCGTCCGGCGGCAAGTGGTTCATGTCATCTCGTCCGCGGAATTGACGCCGATAAACAACGGCAGAACAAAGCCGGGCATGCCCCGCTTACAATAGCCGCTCTGCATTTTTTCCCGAATGAAAGCAAGAAGATGACGCCTCGCAAGCCGCTGGATACCAATGCCATCCTCATCATGATCCTGCTCTGCCTGCTCTGGGGCTTGCAGCAGGTCGCAGTCAAAATGGCGGCACACGGCATGGGTCCGGTCATGCAGCTCGGTGCGCGCTCGGTGATTGCCGCGCTGCTGGTATGCGTGCTGATCGTCGTTCGCGGCAACAAGTTTTCCCTGCGCGACGGCAGCTTCTGGCCCGGCATCGGCGCCGGCGTGCTGTTCGCGCTGGAATTCATCGCCGTCGCCCTCGGCCTGCAGCACACCAGCGCTTCGCACATATCGGTCTTCCTCTACACCGCGCCGATCTTCACCGTGCTCGGCCTGCATTTCTTCGTGCCGGGCGAGCGCATGGGTGGCCTGCAGTGGCTGGGCGTGATCGCCGCCTTCGCCGGCATTGCGGTCGCCTTTTCCAACGGCTTCGCCCAGCAGTCGCGCGACTGGGGCGACATCCTGCTGGGCGATGTGCTGGGCGTGCTCGGCGGCCTGTTCTGGGCGGCCACCACCGTCCTGATCCGCGGCTCCGCCCTGTCCGAAGCGCCGCCCACCACCACCCTGCTGTACCAGCTCGGCACCGGCGGCCTCATCATGCTGGCGGTGGCTGCGGCAATCGGGCAGGCCAGCGACATCGTGATGACCAGAGCAGTCTGGATCAGCCTGTTCTTCCAGGCAGTCCTCGTCGCCTTCTTCAGCTTCCTCGTCTGGTTCTGGATGCTGCGCCGCTACCTCGCCTCGCGCCTGTCGGTCTTTTCCTTCCTGACGCCGCTGTTCGGCGTGGGCTTCGGCGTGCTGCTGCTGCATGATCCGATCGATGCGCGCTTCGCTGCAGGCGCAGCGCTGGTGATGCTGGGGGTGGTGATGGTGAATGTGAGGTTGGGGCGGAAGGCGGGGTGAGTGTGGGGTTCTGGCTATTAAAAGTTCGATAAATAAATAACAGCATCGCGTATTGATGCATTCGACCCCCACCCTGGCCCTCCCCCTGCCCGGGGGAGGGGATTGAACTCCTTCC
>NZ_HE978634.1:2935848-3018427 GCF_000312045.1 Noviherbaspirillum massiliense JC206 | reverse complement strand
GTGCGCGTCAACCATTTATGAACTCTCAATAGATTAGACTTTCGCATATGGATATGGCATCGTTTCGGCGCTTCTTCACCGCCCGTACTGGTCTTGAATGGGCTCTATATATCACTGCTCCAGTGCTGCTATGTATTGGATTGGTGACGGGTGAAACCATCCTGCCCTCTACACATGGCAGCATCTCTAAGAGTGTTTCAGAGAGCGCTTGGTGGTATTGGACAATAATGGCGTTCCATGCACTCTGCTGCGTTGGCTTAGTCGTTTCGGTTCGCTCTCGTATCAAGAACAAGGGCCGTTGGTTACCTGAGCAATGAGTAACTTATACAGGCCGAGACAGTCACGTCTTTTGTGCACGTCCTACTCCACCCCAATCTTTCTCCTCATCCCGACAGTCAGCACCTGCCGCAGCTTGAAGTAATTCTCCCAAGGATCTTCTTTCAACTGCGCCAGCCGCATCGGCAGCGTCGCCACCGTCCACATTGCAGCGCTGTTCGTCTCAGGTAACTCCTCCCACGTCATCGGTGTGGCCACCGGCAATCCCGGCCGGGCGCGCACCGAGTAGGGACAGACGGCGCTCGCCTGGCGCTGGTTGCGCATGTAGTCGACGAAGATTTTTCCCGCCCGGTTTTGCGCGCCCATCTTCGCGCTGAAGCGCGCGGGAAGGGTGCGTGCCAGGTGCTGTGCCACCGCCTGGGAAAAGGCGGTGACGTCTTCCCATTCGTGCCGGCGCGCCAGCGGCACCACCAGGTGCAGGCCCTTGCCGCCGCTGGTTTTCAGGAAGCTCTGCAAGCCGAGTTCGTCGAGCAGTACTTTCACAAGATGCGCGCCTTCCGTCACCGCGTGCCATGGCAGCTCCGGGTCGGGGTCGAGGTCGAACACCATGCAGTCGGGCCGGTCGATGCGGTCGGCGGTGGCGCCGCAGACATGCAATTCGATCATGCCCATTTGCACCGCACCGGCCAGCGCTTCCGCCGACTCGATCGCCATCAGCGGCGCATGCTCGGGATCGAGCGACTGGTCGAACATGCGCACGCCGGGAATCGGCAGGCGGCCGCGGTGCTTCTGGAAAAACTTTTCACCTTCGATGCCTTCGGGGCAGCGCAGCAGGTAGACCGGGCGGTTTTGCAGGAAGGGCAGGATGCGCGGCGCCACCTGTTCATAATAGCGTGCCAGTTCAAGCTTGGTGAATCCGCTCCGGGGATCGATCACGCGGTCCGGATGGGTGATGCGGACGCCGGCGACCGCGGCTTCTTTTGTATCGTTACGAGACTTGGTGCTGCCGGCCTTGCCTGCCTTGGCCGGCGTGCTCGCCGCCTGTTCGCGCCGGATCTGCGCGGCCGGCTTGTCGATCCGCAGTCCGTGGAACACCGCCTGCCTCACCAGACCTTCACGGGTCCATTCGGCAAACGACACTTCCGCCGCCAGTTGCGGCCTGATCCAGTGCACATGCGCGCGGCCGACGCCGGCGGGCAGCTTGGCGAAGGGATTCGGCTTCTGTTCCAGCGCCTTCAGTTGCCGGTAGGTGGATTGCAGCGTGGTTCGGTCGAAGCCGGTACCGACGCGGCCTGCATAGCGCAGCACGCCGTCGTCGCCATACACGCCGAGCAGCAGTGAGCCGAAATACTGGCGCGCGCCCTGCGGGTCGGTATAGCCGGCGATTACGAATTCCTGGCGCTTGCGGCATTTGAGCTTGATCCAGTCGGTGCTGCGCTTGCCGACATAGGGCGAGCCGGCGAGCTTGCCGATGATGCCTTCCATGGACAGTTCGCAGGCGCTGTCGAGCAATTGCTGCGGCGGCTTGTCGAGCGCAGCGCTGAAGCGCAGCGAAGCTTGTTCCGCGCCGGCCAGCATCTGCCCGAGCAGCTCGCGCCGCGCTTCGAGCGGCGTCTTGCGCAAGTCGTAGCCGTTCAGGTAGGGCAGGTCGAACAGGTAATACAGGATCTGCGCGCTGCGCTTTTCATCGAAGGCGTTCTGCAGCAGCTGGAAGGAAGGAATGCCCTGCTTGTCGAGCACCACGATTTCACCGTCGAGCCACGCGCTTTGAAGGCCGAGCGCACGGATAGCTTCCGCCTGGCGCGGCAGCTTCGCCGTCCAGTCCTTGCCGTCGCGGGTGAACAGGCGGACCTCGTCTCCGTCCACGCGCGCCAGCACGCGATAGCCGTCGTACTTGATTTCATACAGCCAGTCACCTTCCTGCGGCACCGCGTCGACCAGGGTGGCGAGCTGGGCGCTCATGGTCTCTGGCAGCGCCGCCTTGCGCGCGCCCTTGAGCGCGGTGGGGGCGGCCGCATCGTGCTGTTCCTGCGCGGTTGAAGACGTGGCCTTTCGGGTGGTGCGCTTGCGCTTTGCTGCCGGCGCTGCCGGAGCCTCGTCAGGCTTGGCATCGCCATCTGCCGCGTGCGCCTGCGCTTCCTCGTCCTTTTCCTTGATCAGAAGCCATTGCGGCTTGCCGGCCTGCAGGCGGGTGCGCACCAGGGCCCAGCCGCCGCGCAGCCGCTCGCCGTCGAGGCGGAACTTGAGCTTGCCGGCCTTGTAGCCCGCGACCGGATCGCCCTGCGGTTCCCAGTAGCCGCTGTCCCAGACATCGACATGGCCGGCGCCGTACTGGTGTTCGGGAATGTCGCCTTCGAAATCGATGTAGTCGAGCGGATGATCTTCCACCTGCACCGCGAGCCGCTTCTCCGCCGGATCCAGGCTCGGGCCTTTCGGCACGGCCCAGCTTTTCAGCGTGCCGTCGAGCTCGAGCCGGAAGTCGTAATGTAGCTTGCGCGCGTCATGCCTTTGCACCACGAAGCGCAGCCGTTCGCCGGGCGCGGCCAGCTCGCCATGAGGCTCGGGCGTGATGCGGAAATTGCGCTTGGCGTGGTAGTTGGCAAGTTTGTCCTGCATGGCGCATGTCCTCGTCGATCGATGGATATCTGCTCAGCAGGCCGCCTTAGTGAACTGCCTTGGTGGCTCGATGCCTCGTCTTCTGAAGATGCGGCGGCGCTTGCCTGCTCGGGGGGCGGCTGCGTGCCGGGCGGTGCGTTCTGCCCTGCAGGCTTTGCCGCAGCAGTTCGGTCAGGTCGGCTTCGCTTGCGCTTTCTTCCGGCTCTTCCAATTGCACTTCTGATATCTGCTCGGCCTGGCCTTCGTCGTATTTCCTTTTTACCAGGGCCATGATGTCGTCGCGGAAGCTGTCCTTGTAGTCGGTCGGGTCCCAGTCTTCCGACATGCTCTCGATCAGCTGGGTCGCCATCTCGAGTTCCTTCTTCTTCACTGCCGCTGCCTTCATTCCTGCCGGCGGCAGCTCGAGGCCATCGGTATCCCGGACTTCGGTGGCCCAGCGCAGGGTGTTGAGCACCAGCGCCTGTGCGGTGGGAATGAGGGCGGCGAGATGCTGCTTCTGGTGCAGCACCACCAGCGCGATGCCGATCTTCCCTGCATCGAGCAGGGCTTCGCGCAGCAGGGCATATACCTTTTCGCCACCCTTGGTGGGCGCGAGATAGTAGGGCGTTTCGAAGAACAGGAAATTCACGTCCTCGGCATCGGTGAAGGCCACGATCTCGATTTCATGGGTGGACTTGACGTTGGCCGAGCGAATTTCCTCATCGGACAGCACCACATACTTGTCCTTGTATTTCACCGCCTTGATGATGTCGTCGCGGTCGATTTCCTCGCCGGTCTCCTTCACCACCCGCTTGTAGCCGACCGGCTGCAGCGTGTCCTTCTGCAGCCAGGCGAAATCGATTTCATCCTGCTGGGTGGCGGGATGCAGCGCGACCGGCGCATGCAGCAGGCCGAAGCTGACCGCTCCCTTCCAGATGGCACGGGACATGGAATCTTCCTTTATGTGATGCCTGTTCAAATGCGCAATCGCGCATCAGGCGAAAGCAGGAAGCCGGCCAGCATGATCGGCCGGCAATGTTATCGATTGGACATGAAGTGTTGCTGCAAGTTCTCGCGCTTGCCGGACCGCAATGGGCGCCGGGCCAAGCGAACAACTAAGCAGGCAGGGTCGCTACCGTCATCTTCACCGACCTCTTCTCGCCCTTGCGCCACACTTCGGCATCCACTGTCGTGCCGGGCTTGGTGCTGCCGACCACGCGTGCCAGGTCGGCCAGGGTTTCCACCGGCTGCCCGCCGATGCCACGGATGACGTCGCCCGGCTCGATCCCTGCCTTGGCCGCCGGGCCGCCTCGCTGCACCGCGGCCACCAGCGCGCCGCGCGCTTCCTTCAGGCCGAGCGAGGTGGCGATGTCATAGCTCAGCTCCTGCAACTGCACGCCGATATAGCCGCGCACCACCTTGCCGCTTTCGCGCAGCTGCTTTGAAATGTCCATTGCGATGTCGATCGGGATCGCGAAGGAAATGCCCATGTAGCCGCCGGTCTGGCTGTAGATCTGGGAATTGATGCCAATTACTTCGCCGCGCGTGCTGAACAGCGGCCCGCCGGAATTGCCGGGATTGACCGCCACATCGGTCTGGATGAAGGGCACATAGCTGCCGCTCGGCAGCATCCGTCCTTTCGCGCTGACCACGCCCACCGTCACGCTGTTGTCGAAGCCGAAGGGCGCGCCGATGGCCGCCACCCATTCGCCCGGCTCCAGCTTGTTCGGATCGCCGATCTTCACCACCGGCAGGCCGGTCGCATCGATCTTCAGCAGGGCCACATCGGTATAGGGATCGGCGCCGATCACCTTGGCCTTGTAGTCGCGCTTGTTGGTCAGCCGGACGCGCACCTCGTCGGTATTCGCGATCACATGGGCGTTGGTCAGGATGTAGCCATCCTGGCTGATGAGGAAGCCCGAGCCCAGGCTGGCCACCAGCGCTTCGCCCGGGTCGGGAATGGCGCCGAAGCGGCGGAAGAATTCGTAGAGCGGATCGCCCCTCGGGATGGGCGAATTCCCCTGGCGCTCTTCCACGCGTGTGGCGCTGATATTCACCACCGCCGGCCCTTCCTGTTTGACGAGGCCGACGAAATTCGGCAAGGAGACGGTCTGACCCGGAGCAGGCTGGCTCGCCTGCGGCGCCTGCGTTGCCGGGGCGGTGGCGGACGGGGCCGCCTTTTCCGGAGCCTGACGGGAACAGCCTGCCACCAGCAGGAAGATGCCGGGCAGCAGGAAGAAAAGCAGCTTGTTGGTTCTGGTCATGGATGACACCTGCAAACGGACATGAGCATGGGGAGATCGAGCAGATCGGGGAGATCCGCGTTCGGATTGCCGCCTTGCGGCAAGCAATCCCCATACCTGCGTCGGCAAACGAGTTGGAAGATAGCGGCTGCCCGGAAAGACTTCCGTTTTTACGAAGAAGTTTTCAATTTAACTTCGCTTTTTCGTCGGAAGGAAACTGGGTAGGATGTCGCGCATGTGAAGGTTTTGTCTCCAGTTTCGGAGGCGTGCCTCGCAGCTTTCATTTTGAGGAGAATGCATGAAGAAGTTTCTGTTGACACTGATGCTCGCCATCAGCGCGCTGTCTGTGGTGGTGCCGCAAGCCGAAGCCAAGCGCATGGGCGGCGGCGGTTCGTTCGGCCGGCAGTCGCAAGGCGTCAGCCGCCAGATGCAGGCACCGGCGCAGCAGCAGGCGGCCAAGCCGGCCGCTCCGGCGACGACACCGCAAAACGTGCCGCCCAAGCCAGCCAGCCCGTGGAAAGGCATCCTGGGCGGCGCCCTGCTCGGTCTCGGCCTGGGCGCGCTGCTGTCCCATCTCGGCATCGGCGGCGCTTTGGCAAGCATGATCAGCACGATGCTGATGATCGGCCTGCTGGCACTGGCGGCGATGTTCATCTACCGCATGCTGCGTCAGAAGAAGGACAGCTCGCAGGCTGGTAACGGCATGCGCCCGGCCTATGCCGGCGCATCCTCCAGCGCGACGCCGGAAATCGGTTCGCGCCTGCAGTCGGTGCAGCCCGCGGCCCTGCAGTCCGCCGCGCCGGTGCCCGGCAGCGATGCAGGTGTGAATGCGCCCTTCGGCGTGCCGGCGGATTTTGACACGGCAGGCTTTTTGCGCAACGGCAAGGTCTACTTCATCCGCCTGCAGGCGGCATGGGACAAGGCCGACATCAATGATCTGCGTGAATTCACCACGCCGGAAATGTTTGCCGAGCTGAAGATGCAATTGCAGGAACGCGGTGCCTCGCCCAATCACACCGACGTGGTCTCGCTCGACGCGGAAATGCTCGGCGTCGAAACCGTCGGCACGGATTATCTTGCCAGCGTGAAGTTCAGCGGCATGATCCGGGAAGAGGAAAACGCGCCGGCGCAGCCGTTCACCGAGGTCTGGAACCTCTCGAAGCCGGTATCCGGTCAGGGCGGCTGGCTGCTGGCGGGCATCCAGCAGCTCAACTAAGAGGCAAGCACTCTTTCACCTCCTCGGGAGCAGCAAGGCCGCCTGCCAGTGTGCTTGCCCATACGGCACTGGCAGCGGCAGCAGCGTAGTCCGACCCGACCCCTGGTCTTACGCGCTCCCTTTTTACACCGCTCGCACTCAAGCGCGAGCGGTTTTTTTATTTCCGAGATTTGCCTGCCGGCGCGGACGTCCTTTCAGCAAGTTCCCTTCCCCTTCCATGCGGATGGACGCGCGGTTTCGCAAGGCATGGCATTGCGCGCGACCGTCCGGGCCGCCTGCAAGCGGCGAGGTGGGGCGGTTGGGATGGGGATAGCGCGCCTCCATCACATGTCGAACGTTCAGTCGTGATCGAGCTTGAACACCCGCTTCAGCTCGGCGACCTGTTCTTCGTTCAGCGCACGCGGATCATGCCCGCGCAGCAGCAGGAACAGCTTGGCAGTTTCTTCCAGTTCTTCCGTCGCATACATGGCCGCTTCCAGCGAGGTGCCCGAGACGACCGGGCCATGGTTGGCGAGCAGCACGGCGATGTGTTTCTTCGCCAGGCCACGGATCGCATCGCCAAGTTTCGGATCGCCCGGGCGGTGATACGGGATCAGCGGCAGCTTGCCAATCTTCATGACGAAATAGGCGGTCAAGGGTGGAATGCAATCGCAAGGATCGAGGCCCGACATGCAGGACACCGCGGCGGAATGGGTCGAATGCAAGTGCACGATCGCGCCTGCGCCGCTGCGTTCTTCATACATCGCGCGATGCAGGAAGGCTTCCTTGGAAGCCGGATCGCCGGAGATCAGGTTGCCTTGCCAGTCCAGCTTGGACAGGCGCGCCGGATCGAGCCGGCCGAGACAGGCATTGGTCGGCGTCAGCAGCCAGCCATCGTCCAGCCGCACGCTGATGTTGCCGCTGCTGCCGGCAGTCAGGCCGCGGTCGTAGAGCGATTTGCCGCAACGGCAGATTTCCTCGCGCAGATCCGACTCGTTCATCGCAGGACGCTCCATGCCTTGGTAAAGAAATCGACCGCGCCGAAGTTGCCCGACTTGAGCGCCAATGCCAGAGGCTGGTCGCCGAGGCTCGCGGTCCAGGGCACACCGGGATCGATCTGCGGGCCGATGCGCAAGCCCTTCACATTCAGCGCAGTGACGACCGCGCCGGAGGTTTCGCCGCCGGCGACCAGCAGCTGGCGCACGCCGCGCTCGACCAGGCCCCTGGCAATCGCCGAGAGCGCCTGCTCGACCAGCGCGCCGGCGCGCGCCGCCCCGATACGTGCCTGTGTCGCCTCGACGCTGGCGGGATTGGCGGTGGCGTAGACCAGCACGGGGCCGGCAGCCAGCAGCGGTGTGGCCCATGTCAGTGCCGCATGCACCATATCCTCGCCGGCGGCCAGCCTGAGCGGGTCGATGGCGAATGCCGGCATTCCCGCGTCGATCGCATGTGCGACCTGGGCATTGGTCGCGACCGAGCAACTGCCGGAAATGACTGCGCGCTGGCCGGCGACGGCCGGCAGCACATCGGCAGCGGAGGGCGCGCCCAGCAAGCCCTGTGCACGGAAGTTCTGCGGCAGGCCGAGGGCCAGGCCGGATCCGGCGGTCACCAGCGGCATGTCTGCGCAGGCGCTGCCGATCTGCATCAGGTCCTCGTTCGAAATCGCATCGACGATGGCGATTTCAACGCCTTCACCGCGCAGCTGTTCGATATGCGCCTTGATGGCCGGCGCGCCCGCACCGACCACTTCCTGGCTGATCAGGCCTACCTTGCGCCGCGTCTGGCGCTGCAGTACGCGCACCAGGTTGGCGTCGGTCATTGGTGTCAGGGGATGATGGCGCATGCCGCTGTCGCTCAGCAGGACATCGCCGACGAACAGGTGACCCTTGAAGATCGTGCGCTTGTTTTCCGGGAAGGCCGGGCAGGCGATGGTGAAGCGCGTGTCCAGCGCCGTCATCAGCGCATCCGTCACCGGCCCGATATTGCCGCGGTCGGTGGAGTCGAAGGTGGAGCAGTATTTGAAATAGAACTGGCGGCATCCGGCCTGCTGCAGCCACTGCAGCGCCGCCAGCGATTCCGCGACCGCGTCCTCCGCCGGCGTGGTCCGCGACTTCAGGGCGATCACGACGGCATCAATGCCGGGAGGAAGCGGTGCCTGCGGCACCCCGATCATTTGCACGGTGCGCATGCCGGCCCTGACCAGCATGCCGGCCAGGTCGGTGGCGCCGGTGAAATCGTCCGCGATGCAGCCTAGCGGGAGAGCCTTATGTTGCGCCATGTGTCGCCTCTTTTCGCTTATTTGTGTGCTCTGACAAAGTCTGCATCGATCGAGCGGATCCGGCGCGCAGACATCTCCATGTGATGCCGTGCTGCGCTTCTTGCCGCTTCCGGATCGCGGCGGGTAATCGTATCGAAGATCGCCTGGTGTTCGTCCCGGACCTGCTCGTTCGATTCTTCCCGGGTCGCTTCCCAGGCGCGCGTGATCGTCATCGCCTTCTTCAGGAACTGGCTCAGGAAATCCCACAGTGCCTGGAAATGCGGATTGCCGGTGGCACGCGCAATACTGCGGTGAAATTCCATGTCGGCATCGACTCCATCCTTGCCTGCCGCGACGGCGCGGTCGATCGCACGCAGTTTCACGCCGATGGCGGCGATCTGTACCTTGCTGGCGCGTTCGGCTGCCAGCGCCGCCATTTCTGCCTCCAGGCCGCGACGCAACTCGACCACCTGCAGCACCGACAGGATCGATTCCACGACGGCGGGGTCGATCCGGAACGGCGTATCGGGCCCGATCTCGCGCACGAACACGCCGCTGCCCTGGCGCGACTCCACCAGTCCTTCGGATTTCAGGCGCGATACCGCTTCGCGGATCACCGTCCGGCTCACGCCGAACTGCCTGGCCATTTCCATCTCGGAAGGCAGGCGTGATTTCGCCGGATATTCGCCGCTGCGGATCAATTCGCTCAAGGTAGCCGTAACCCGGTCCGGCATCTTGGCGGATGCCATTAATGGTTCCACCCGGAATGCAGATGTGTTGCTCATGCGTGTACGCTCAGGAATCAGGCATCAAGAGGGCCTGGCAAAATGAGCAAACCATGGGGTTTGCGGTCGCCGGTGCATCGACACAGACAGTACATGAAGTACGGCAATGAGACGTCATTCAGCCTGCGGAATTTTGCCATGTCCCTGATTAACAATTTGTATTGTCATCATACAAGTTGGTAAGCTATGCTACAACTGAACTTTTCCAGCGCCGGCAAGGCGAGCGAGCCGCCGGCCTGCACGGCAATCCAGCGAAGGGAGGGAATATGCAGGTATTGATTACGGGCGGTGCAGGATTGCTCGGCGCGCGCCTGGCACGGCAGCTTCTGCAACGCGGCACCCTGACCGGTGCGGATGGCCGGCAGCAGGCAATCAGCCGCATCACGCTGCTGGACGTGGTACCGGCAACAGGCTTCGACGACCCGCGCATCCGGATCGTGACCGGCGATATCGCCGATGAAAAGGTCGTCGATGCGAACCTCACCCCGGACACCCGTTCAATCTTCCACCTCGCGGCAATCGTCAGCGGCCAGGCCGAGGCGGATTTCGACCTCGGCATGCGCATCAACTTCGACGCCACCCGCCTGATCCTGGAACGGGCGCGTCGGAACGGCAATCAGCCGCGCATGGTATTCACCAGTTCAGTCGCGGTGTTCGGCGGCAATCTCCCGGCCAGGGTGACCGACACCCAAATCCTGACGCCGCAAAGCTCGTACGGTGCGCAAAAGGCCATGGGCGAGCTGCTGGTCAACGATTACAGCCGCAAGGGTTACATCGACGGGCGCGCCTTGCGCATGCCGACTGTCTGTGTGCGCCCCGGCGCGCCTAACAGGGCCGCTTCCAGCTTCGCCAGCGGCATCATCCGCGAACCGCTAAACGGCATCGAAACGGTGTGCCCGGTTGCTCCCGAAACGGTGATATGGCTGACTTCCCCGCGCCATGCAATCGGCAATCTGATCCATGGCCATGAAGTCGACGGCAGCGCCTTCGGCAGCAGCCGTGCCCTCAGCCTGCCGGGACTGTCCACGAGCGTGAAGAACATGGTCGGCGCGCTGGAACGGGTTGCCGGCAGCGAAGTCGCGCGGCGCATCCGCTGGGAATCCGATCCCGCCATCGTGCGCATCGTGAATACCTGGCCGGGTGATTTCGAGACTGCCCGCGCCGACGCCATGGGCTTTCAGCGCGATACCAATTTCGATGACATCGTGCGGGCGTACATCGACGATGAATTGAAGGGCCGCGTCGGGGCGTAGCCCCTGGCGGCTCCATGACGGCAGGCTCAGCCCGCCGTCATTCCCGCAAACGCTGCGCCGGGGAAGGGCGACGTCCGGCAAGCGGACGTTCCCGCGCGCGCCACCTCAGCCCGTGCGCGCATTCTTCAGCGGCCGCATGCGATCCGGGAGAGACAGGCGGCGCAGCGTCTCCTGGAACAGCTTCACTGCGGGCGCGGGAAAGCGTTCCTTGCGGGTGATGATGCCGTAAGGCTCCAGCTGGAACTTCAGGCGTACCGGCAGGATGCAGATCATCCCCGCCACCGCATAATGGCGCGCGATCGAAGTCGGCACCACCGCCACCATGTCCGTTTCCTGCAGCAGCGTGGTGGTTGCGAGGATCGATGCGGTTTCGACCAGCTGCGCCGGCGTGCTCATGCCCGCATCCTGGAAGGCGCGCTCCATCAGCTGCCGCATCGGCGAGGTCGGCGGTTGCAGGATCCAGGTCATCGAGGCGAGATCGGCCAGCGCCACGCGCCGCGTGCGACTCAGCGGATGCTGGTTGCCGGCAATGACCGACAGCGATTCATTATCCAGCACTTCGAAGTTCAGCCCGCTGTGCTCCGGCGAAGGGATGCGCCCCAGCACGATGTCGAGCCTGCCCTGCTCCAGCATTTGGGCCAGCACATCGCTGGTATCCATGTGGATGCTGATCTTCAGGTGGGGAAAACGCTCCTTCAGATCAACGATCGCACGCATCAGCAGGCCGGGCGCGGGTGCCATGATGCTGCCGACACGGATTTCCCCGACCCCGCCTTCCTCCTGCGCGACCAGATCCTTGCGCAGATTGTCGAGGTCGGACAGCAGCATCTGGGCATAGCGGATCACCGATTCGCCATAGGTCGTCGGCTGCATGCCGCGTGGCAGGCGCTCGAACAGGGTTACGCCCAGGGTTTCCTCGATCTCGTGCAGCATCTTGGTCGCCGCCGGCTGGGAAAGATGCATGTGCTCCGCTACCTTGCGCAGGGACCGCATCTCGCTGAGTGCCGCGATCAATGCAAGCTGGCGCATGCGCAGCCGGTTCTGGATAGCCTTGGCGGACGGAATCATTGCGCTCCTCCCGAGAATTTTTATAGGTATAACTGAAAGATATCACTGATTTCAAAATCTCGATTAGACAGTTATTGATGGCGGATGCACACTGGTGTCCACAATAAGAGCGTCTAACAAAATGCCGCTGGCGGCGTTGCGTCTCCTTGCCGTACCAAGCACATCGTTTGCGTCGGCTCGCCTTGCCAGCGACCGCAAACCTGACGGTTTGCTCATTTTGTTAGACGCTCCAAATAAGGAGACAACATGTCCGACTTCAATCACGGCCCTGCCGAAAGCGGCGCGGACGCTGCACCGGTCGTGGCACACCGGATCGTCGAAATCGCGGTCGCGCTGTTTACAGCCTTCATCGGCGCACTCGTCATGGCCGGCAGTTACGAGCAGGGGATCGGCTGGAACGAGACGGGGCCGGAATCCGGTTACTTTCCCTTCTATATCGGCCTGATCATGCTCGCCGCCAGTTGCGGCACGATCATCATCGCATTGAAGCAATGGCGGACGCTGGCCGCCGGCTTCATTGCACGCGGCCCGTTCCGTCATGTGATGGCCGTCTTCATTCCGATCTGCGTGTACGGCGTGGCGATCCGCATTCTCGGCATGTATCTCGCGTCGGCATTGTTCATCGCCTGGTTCATGGGGCACGACCGCGGCGAAGGTGGCGAAGGTCGGCGGTACGGGCTGCTCAAGATAGCACTGGTATCGGCCGGCACGGTATTCGCCAGCTATCTGATCTTCGAGCGCTGGTTCGAACTGCCGCTGCACACCGGAATGCTTGTCGAGTGGCTCGGCTAACCCACCTTCCACAAAGAGATCACCATGCAAGAATTTGACTTTCTGCTGCACGGCATGTCGATCGTCGCCACCCCCAACCATCTGCTGCTGATGGTCGCCGGGGTGCTGCTCGGGATTCTCGTCGGCGTACTGCCGGGGCTGGGTGCGCCTAACGGCGTGACCTTGCTGCTGCCGCTGACCTTTTCGATGAACCCGACATCGGCGATCATCCTTCTGTCCTGCATGTACTGGGGCGCGCTGTTCGGCGGCTCGATCACATCCATCCTCTTCAATATCCCGGGCGAGCCCTCGTCGGTCGCAACCACCTTCGACGGCTATCCGCTCGCCAAGAAGGGGCACGCCGCCGAAGCACTGACTGCCGCATTCACCTCGGCGCTGGTCGGCGCGCTGACGGGCGTGCTGCTGATCACTTTCCTGTCCGGGTATATCGCCAACTTCGCGCTGCAGTTCAGCTCGCCCGAATTCTTCGCGGTCTACCTGCTGGCCTTCTGCAGCTTCATCGGCATGGGCAAGACGCCGCCGCTGAAAACAGTGGTCGCGATGATGATCGGCTTCGCAATGGCCGCGGTCGGCATGGACACGATCTCCGGCAATCTGCGGCTGACCTTCGACTTGCCGGACCTGTTGAAAGGCATCAGTTTCGAGATCGCGGTGATTGGCTTGTTCGGCATCGGCGAAATCCTCGTGACGGTAGAGGAAGGTCTGGTATTCCGCGGCGAGCATGCGCGCATCAACCCGAAAGTCGTGTTCAGGACCTGGGCAAGCCTGCCGAGATACTGGCTGACGCTGCTGCGCGGCGCAGCCATCGGCTGCTGGATGGGCATTACGCCCGGCGGCCCGACTGCCGCCTCCTTCATGAGCTACAGCATTGCCAAGAAGCTGTCGAAGAACAAGGAGCGCTTCGGCAAAGGCGAGATGGAAGGCGTGATCGCGCCGGAAACGGCCGACCATGCCGCCGGCACCAGTGCGCTCCTGCCGATGCTCACGCTCGGCATTCCCGGATCGGCGACCGCCGCGGTGATGCTCGGCGGCCTGATGATCTGGGGGCTGCAGCCGGGACCGATGCTGTTCATTGAGCAGAAGGATTTTGTCTGGAGCCTGATCGCCAGCATGTATGTCGGCAACGTCGTCAGCCTGCTCGTCGTGCTGTCCACCGTGCCCTTCTTCGCCGCCATCCTGCGCATTCCGTTCTCGGTGATCGCGCCGGTGATCGTGATGGTGTGCACCATCGGTGCCTATTCGGTGCATCAGTCGATGTTCGATGTCGGCCTGATGCTGTTCTTCGGTGCACTCGGTTACCTGTTCAAGAAGCTCGGCTACCCGATCGCGCCGCTGGTACTGGCCGCCGTGCTCGGCGACAAGGCCGAAGCGGCGTTCCGCCAGTCGATGCTGTTCTCGGACGGCAAGCTCTCGGTGTTCTGGTCCAACCCGCTGGTCGGCACGCTCACCACGCTCGCCCTGCTGCTCGCCTTCTGGCCTTTCCTGACGCGTGTTTTCGGCCTGCTGCGCCAGCGCACGCAAAGCCAGCTCACCTGAATTCAGCCAGCCCGCTCAACCACCCAAAGGGATCCACATGCGTTCATCAACCAAACCCCGTCTCGCCGTCGTGCTCGGCGACCCGGCCGGCATCGGCCCCGAACTGATCGCCAAGCTGCTGGCCGAACCCTCCACCATGCAGGCGGCCGATATCCTGCTGATCGCCGACAAGGGTGAGTTCGAGGAAGGCATGCGCGTCGCCGGCCGCAAGGTCGATTACACGCAGATCACCTCGCTGGCCAATCCGGAATTCTCCGCTGGCAAGCCGCTGTTCTATGACTATCGGGGCAATACTTCCGGCGCGTTCGAGCGCAGCGTCGCCACCGTGAAAGGCGGCCGCTACAGCCTGGACACGCTGTCGGTGGCGCTGGAACTGACTCAGGAAGGTACTACCGACGCGATCCTGTTCGGTCCGCTCAACAAGAATTCGCTGCACCAGGCCGGCATGGGCCACAACGATGAATTGCACTGGTTCGCGGAAAAGCTCGGCCACACCGGCGCCTTCTGCGAATTCAACGTGCTCGACAACCTGTGGACCTCGCGCGTGACCTCGCATATCGCCTTGAAGGAAGTGGCGAGCTCGATCACCCGCGATGGCGTGATCGAAGCGATCCGCCTGATCGATACAGAACTGAAGCGCAGCGGCGTCGCCAGGCCGCGCATCGCAGTCTGCGGCCTGAATCCCCACAACGGCGACAACGGCTCCTTCGGCCGCGAGGAAATCGACATCATCGGGCCGGCGGTGGAGCGCGCCCGCGCGCTGGGCATGGATGCCAACGGTCCGTTCCCGGCCGACACCATCTTCCTGAAGGTGCAGGGCGAGCGGCGCGATTACGACGCCATCGTCACCATGTACCACGACCAGGGGCAGATCGCGCTCAAGCTGATGGGCTTCTCGCGCGGCGTCACCGTGCAGGGTGGCTTGCCGATTCCGATCGCAACACCGGCGCATGGCACCGCCTTCGACATTGCCACCAAGGGCGTGGCCAACCTCAGCGCCACCTTGCAGGCATTCAGCATTGCCTGCCGCATGGGGGTCTCGCGCCGCGCCGCCGCATGACTACGGATTATCAATTCTTCAGGAGCATGACATGAAAATCACCAAGGTCCGCGCCCGCGTCTTTGAATGGAAGGGCAAGGTCGTTCCGCCGCAGGCGCACTTCTGCACCAACGCCAGCGATATCCTGTTCGAACGCGGCGATGCCATGGGCTCGTTCCGCTTTCACGGCTGGCTGGTTGTGGAAATCGAAACCGACAACGGCCTGGTCGGCATCGGCAACTGCGCGCTCGCACCGCGCATCGCCAAGCAGATCGTCGACCAGTACCTGGCTCCGCTCGTGACGGGCGAAGACCCGTTCGACAACGAATACCTGTGGCAGAAAATGTACCGCCGTACCATGGCCTGGGGGCGCAAGGGCATCACCATGGCGGCAATCTCCGCAGTCGACATCGCGCTCTGGGATTTGATGGGCAAGGCGGTCAAGCGCCCGGTGTTCAAGCTGCTGGGCGGCCGCACCAAGGAAAGGATTCCGTGCTACGCCTCCAAGCTGTATGCAAATGATGATCTCGACGTCTTCCTGGCGGAAGCAAGAACCTATCTCGAGCAAGGCTTCACCAGCATGAAGATGCGCTTCGGCTACGGGCCGAAGGATGGCCCGGCCGGCATGCAAAAGAACATCGCCCAGGTGCGCGCCCTGCGTGAGCTGGTGGGCGACGGCGTGGACATCATGCTCGAATGCTACATGGGTTGGACCCTGGAATACGCGCGCCGCATGATCCCGCGCCTGGCGGAATTCAATCCACGCTGGCTGGAAGAGCCGGTGATCGCCGACGACATCGAAGGCTATGCGGAACTGAAGAAGATCAGCCCGTTCCCGATTTCCGGCGGTGAGCATGAATTCACAAGCTACGGCTTCAAGGACTTGCTGGAAAAGCGTGCGGTCGACGTGATCCAGTATGACACCAACCGCGTCGGCGGCATCACCGCCGCGCAAAAGATCAATGCCATGGCGGAAGCCTGGAGCGTGCCGGTGATTCCGCATGCGGGGCAGATGCACAACTACCACCTGACGATGGCATCGACCGCCAGCCCGATGGCTGAGTTCTTCCCGGTGTTCGACGTCGAAGTCGGCAATGAACTGTTCTACTACGTGTTCAAGGGCGAGCCTCAGCCGGTGAAGGGCTTCCTGCAGCTGGACGACAATCTGCCGGGCCTCGGACTCGAAATTTCCGACGAACACCTGCATGACTTCAACGTGATCGAATAGAACTGGCCATGCGACTGATCCAATTTGAAACTGCAAGCGGCGAACGCCGTCTCGGGATGGTGCGCGCGGATGACAAGGTGGCCGCAGTGAAGGGCGCTTCCACCATGCGCGAGCTGGCGCTGCAGGCGATTGCCGCCGGGCGTACGCTGTCGCAGCAGGTCGAACACGCCGGTTGTGCAGACAGCTTCGATTACGCCGAACTTCTCGCCGAGAAGCGCGTGCTCGCGCCGCTCGACCATGAAGACCCGGCCCACGTGCTGGTCACCGGCACCGGCCTCACCCACCTGGGCAGTGCCGCCACGCGCGACAAGATGCACCAGAAGGCGCAGGAAGACGAATCGCACATGACCGATTCGATGCGCATGTTCAAATGGGGCGTCGAAGGCGGCAGGCCGGCAGCGGGTGAATCCGGCGTCCAGCCGGAGTGGTTTTACAAGGGCAACGGCAGCATCGTGGTGCGCCCGGGAACGCCGTTCCCCGTGCCGGCGTTTGCCGACGATGGGGGCGAAGAGCCGGAAGTGACCGGCCTGTACCTGATTGGCCCGGGCGGCCGGCCCTATCGTCTTGGCTTCGCGCTCGGCAACGAGTTTTCCGATCACGTGATGGAGCGCAAGAACTACTTGTATCTCGCGCATTCCAAGCTGCGCTTCTGCTCGTTCGGTCCCGAGCTTCGCACCGGCGAATTGCCGGCGCACATTTCCGGCATGAGCCGCATCCGCCGCAACGGCCGCGTGATCTGGGAAAAGGAATTTCTGTCCGGCGAAAGCAATATGTGCCATACGATCGCCAACCTGGAATACCACCATTTCAAGTACAGCCAGTTCCTGCGCGAAGGCGATGTGCATGTGCATTTCTTCGGCACCGCGACGCTGTCCTTCGCCGACGGCGTGAAGACGCAGGAGGGCGACGAGTTTGAAATCGACGCTGCCGAATTCGGCATGCCGCTGATCAATGGAATCGGCCGGGGCAAGGATGCCGTCCCGCCGGGTGGTGTGCAGGCACTCTGAATCAATAGTGCATGGCAGACCCTTGGCAAGCCCGCAAAAAATTTCTGATCCGGAGCGCGGGCTAGCTTCCTCCCCTTCAAGGGGCGGGAAGGGGATGGGTTTCAGTCGTTGCAATGACCTCCATCCCGCCTTGCAGGGCGCGCGCGAGCAGGGAAGCTATGCCGCGGAGTTCTTCACCGTGGTGAAGACGGCTTATCGGGGGTTGACAGAGCGGCCTCTGCTTCCTGCGCTTCATGCCTGCCCCTTCGGCCTGCCTGAAGCGTCGGCAATAAAAAAGCCTCCCAAGACGGAGGCAAAGAGATATCAGACTGAAGAACGTGCCGCAAAGGCGGCTGGTATTTACTTCAGCAACCAGCCCGCATCGCTGAAGATTCTGTGTGCCGTTTCCTCATCTTTCGTGATGTATTTCCTGAAAGCGTCACCGCTGGCGAAGTTGTCATTGAGGCCATTGGTCTGCAGGTAGCTTTTCCATTCCGGCGTTTCGCTGACTTTCTTCAAGAGATTCACGTAGTAGCTGACCTGTTCCGGCTTCACACCTGCCGGCATGTAGACCGTGCGCGGCATCCGGTATTCATCGATGTTCACACCCTGCTCCTTGCAGGTAGGAATATCGCTCCAGCCCGCTTCGGCGGTGACCTTGTCGTGATACTTCATGCGCTCCGGGCTGAAGACACACAAGGGCTTGACCTGGCCGGCGCGCCATTGCGAAATGTTTTCGTTCGGGTTGTTGACATTCGAGGTCACATGCTTGCCGGCCAGCTGGGTCGCCGCCTCGCCGCCGCTCTTGAAGGGAATGTAGGTCAGCTTGATGTTGTGCGTCATGTTGATCAGTTCGACCAGGGTCTGATCGGTATCCTTGGATTGCGAGCCACCCATCTTGAAATTCGAGGGATTGGCCTTGACCGCATCCAGATATTCCTTCGCCGTCTTGTAAGGCGCATCGGATTGCACCCAGATCAGGAATTCGTCCTGCGCCATCATCGCTACCGGCGTAAGCTGGTCAAACTTGTAGGGAACCTTCAGCACCATGGGCAGCAGGTAGGCATTGTTGGTGCCGAACACGATCTTGTGCGCATTGCCCTTGTCCGTGGCGGCATCGAAGAAGCCTTCCGCGCCGGAACCGCCGCCCTTGTTGAGCACCACGATGTTCTGGTCCATCAGCTTGTGCTTGACGATGATGGATTGCACCAGGCGCGCGAACTGGTCGGTCCCGCCTCCCGCGCCGGAAGGCACGACGAATTCCACGGATTTGGTGGGCTTCCAGTCCGCAGCGAAAGCACTGCCGGCCACCAGTGGCAGCGCGAGGCTCAACAGCGCGGCACACTTGAGCATGTTTCCCTTAGTTGTCATTGCAGTCTCCTTGTTATTGATGAAGAACATCAACCGGTCATGAATCGCCGGTCATTTTTTGCCAGGCGGCGTACAGCACGGATTGCTCGAGTTCCAGCATGTCGATGGAGATCGCTGCGCCGCACGGAACATCGGCGCGCAGGCGCTTGTTTGCGGCGAGATAGAAGGGAGCCATGCCGCGTGCCCGGGCGGCCGGCAACAGCACGGGCTTCATGCCCTGAATGTCATGATGGTGCCCGCCCATGTGCAGTATTTCACCGGCCTTAATATCGCGCTGTGCCACGGCCGCCATGACGGCATGCGCCTTCTGGGTATTGCTGCCGGAAGGACGCTGATGCAGCACGGCGGAAAAGATGCTCATCAGGCTTTCCAGTCCCATCAGGTGGTAAGGCAGATAGATGCAGGCGTATTTGCGGCTGCGGCTAACCACATGTCCTTTTTGCTGGAGCAGACGCCACACATCGTCATCGGTGCATCTGACAACCACGAACACGCCGCCGCCAAAGCTCGCTTCATCATGGCGGCGCAGGCAATTGAAGACATCCACCACGCCGGTGCGTTCGAGTATTCCGCCGTCTTCCTTCGGAATGAAGATGTCCGCCAACTCCGGAATGCGGCACAGCGGGTAGCTCAATGCGTCGCAGGCTGGCAGAAGGCCGGTGGAATTGGCCACCACGTTCATTTCGCAGTAATCGGGGGTCGCGCTTTGCGGCAGTTCCTTGATGGCTGCGCTGCGCCGGGCGAGCCGCGACGGAACATCATCGCCCAGATCCCACAGCCCGGCCAGCCCGGGGACAGGGTGCCGGTGCCCGGTATATTCGATGTCGCCGGCAGCGGCGTGATAGACATAGTCGTATTCGCTGGACTTGCCGGCGGCGACGATCTCGAAACCCAGGACCCGGGCCCAGGTGACCAGCCCGATCAGGTTGCTCGGCTGGTCGCCGTCTGCGGTGGTGTAGACCACGCCATGCTCCAGAGCGAGCCGGTTCAGGTAGGGGCCAACCACGGAATCGGTTTCCTTGGTTACCATCGCCACATGCACCCCGCGCTGGATCGCATCGATGGCGACCTGCACGCTCACCTCCGGCTGGCCGGTCGCTTCCACCAGGATGTCATGCGGCGCATCGGCCAGCAGGGAGTGATCCCTGACCAGCACAATCTTGCCCTCCTGGCTGGCGCGCCGGGCTTCCTCCCTCGTCTTGCAGACGCGAACCGCATCCGCAGTGAACCCCAGTCCGTTCAGCATGGCCTGGGTGCTCTCGACATCGAGGTCGCACAGCGCGGCGATTTCCACATTCATCACTGCGCGACACTGAACCAGCAGGGTGCGGGAAAAACCTCCGTTGGCGCCAGTCAATGCGATGCGGATGCGGCGGGAGGCAAGGTCCTGGAAAAGCAGTTCGTAATTCATGTTTGGATGGAGAGGAATCGGTGGGACCGGTGGTGCCGGTGCATGGCCCGGCCACGATGCACGGGCGGTTTGCCAAAAGTACTTGTTACTGCCCGGAGGGAGAAGGAAGCCGGCCATCCCGATGGCGGGAAGTGCGGTTGCTGCAATGGCGTGTGCTGCGTGCGGGGATAGAGGTTTTCATTATTGTCCCTGGAGTCTCCGTATGCTGTCGATTCTGGCTCCGTGACCGATTCCTGTCCATTTACATTATTGAAAGTTGCGATAACGCGCGGTTATATGTGTCGAAAAGGTCTTGCAGGAAATTCCTGTACCTCATATCGGCATTGGGCGGGAATGTTTCATGCAGTGTTTGTCTAATCGGTTCCAGAAAACGCCACGCACGGATGATGCGCTGCATCAATTGCAGCAAACCGGAAATCGAGAATGAAGAATCCCTGGACCAGGAAAAATCCCTTTTTGAGCATGTGGCTGAGCAGCGCCAATGCCGTATTCGGCACGGCACGCGGCAAAGCCATGGCGGAGGGCAAGCGCCAGACGGCAGCCGTGATCAGAAAGGGTACGAAACGATTGACGGACTTCTGGATTGCCGAACCCCAAGCGCCGCTTCCCAAGCGCAGGAAAAAGCGGCGTTGAGCGCGTCCGACTACGCCGGCTGGGGTGGCCGGCGGGATGCGTCTGTCTGATTACGCGGGCGATGAAAGCGTCAGCGCGGCCCGAGATGCGCGCCGCGGAACAGCTCCTTGAATTGCCTCGGCTGCGAACGCCAGTACTGTGGCGGCGCGTCGACCTGGGCACCCAGCTTTGCCGCTGCATGCCATGGCCAGCGCGGGTCGTACAGGATGCCGCGCGCCAGTGCCACCATGTCGGCCTGTCCGGTGGCGACGATCGCTTCCGCCTGTTCCGGCTCGGTGATGAGACCGACCGTGATGGTGGGCATGCCGGCTTCCTGTTTCAGGCGCGCCGCGAACGGCACCTGGTAATTCGGTCCCACCGGAATATGCTGTTTCGGCGACAGGCCGCCGCTCGAGACATGCAGGAATGCGCAGTCGCGTTTTTCCAGTTCATGGGCGAAGGCTGCGGTTTGCTCGATATCCCAGCCGCCTTCCACCCAGTCGGTGGCGGAGACGCGCATGCCGACCGGCTTGGCAGCGGGGAAAGCCGCGCGCACCGCGTCGAAGACTTCCAGCGGAAAGCGCAGGCGGTTGGCGAGCGAGCCGCCGTATTCATCGTCGCGCCGGTTCGACAAAGGGGACAGGAACTGGTGCAGCAGGTAGCCGTGCGCGCCATGCAATTCGATCCCGTCCAGTCCGAGTCGCTCGGAGCGCTTTGCCGCCGCTACGAAGGCATTGCGGACGCGTTCCAGCCCCGCCTTGTCGAGCGCCATCGGCGCTTCATCGCCGGGTGTGAAGGGCAGGGCCGAAGGGGCGACGGTGACCCAGCCGCCGGGAGCATGCGAAGGAATCTGCGCACCGCCTTCCCACGGTGCCCGGGTGGAAGCCTTTCTGCCGGCATGGGCGAGCTGAATTGCGATCGGCATCGGCGAATTCTCCCGCACCGCGCGCAGCACATTGCCCAGTGCCTGCTCCGTCGCATCCGACCACAAGCCGAGATCCGCCGGCGTGATCCGCCCTTCCGGTTCGACTGCGGTCGCCTCGATGAACATCAGGCCCGCGCCCGACAGGGCAAGGTGGCCGAGATGCATGAGATGCCAGGAAGTCGCTTCGCCATCGCGGGCGGAGTACTGGCACATCGGCGCGATCGCGATCCGGTTTTTCAATGTGAGCTGTCCAAGTGAAATCGGGGAAAAAAGAGTGCTCATAGCCTGTTCAATGGAGTGGGAAATGCCGGAAGGGCCATTCTAATAATTCTCGCAACGGCATGCCGTGCGCCTGCCGCAGGCCGCGCGCGAACGCGGCAGGCAGCAAGCAGAACCAGCCGCGCTGGCAGCACGCGTGACCTGCCGGTTTGGCCTCATCCATCTGCGTCGCTTGGGGCGCAGCGGCGGCGGCTGATCAGGATGCCTTCTTCACGTAGGCGCTGCACCAGCCATTGGCGGCGACGGCCTTGCCGCCGAAGATGGTGCAGGGCGCGATGTTCTTCTGTTCCTGCGCGGTCGTGTAGAACTGACAGCCGCTGCATACCTGCGAGTTGTCATGCTTGGGATACTTCTTGCTGTCCACGGTTTTCGTGTCGTCGACATATCCGAGGCTGACGGCTTGCGGATCTTTCGGGTCGATCTTCTTCAGCTGTTGCTGGGAAAACGCGGATACCGGAATCCCTGCAGCCGATACGACGGCAATGGTCGAGATCGAACGTAATACCTTGCGGCGCTGCTTTTGCATGGAAATCTCCTTGTACAAAAAAATGGATCGCTTTATTGGCAGGCGGCCGGCATCGGCTCGCAAATAGTGCCGTCATGCCTGCCAGCTGCGCTCCCGGTTCATGACGCGCATCCGGTTCACGGTGCCTCGCCGCCCGAACTGCCCGATGTCCCGGCGCCGGATGCGCCACCGCCGCCGCCCACTCCCTGGGCACCGCCGGTGGTCGGCGTGCCGCCTTCGCTGCCGACACCCTGGGTCGCCGTGGTCCCTTGCCCGCTCGAGCCGGAGCTGACCGCGGTGGCGGGACGGGCAGTCGAACCGACCGGAATATTGGTGCGCCGCGCTTCGGACACGGGCGCAGGCTGCGCAGCAAAGTAGGCCGACAGCGCCGAGATGTCGTTGTCGCCGAGGCGCTTGGCGATGGTCGGCATCTGCTTGCTCGGGTCAGTATTGCGCGCGCCGCTCTTCCATTCCTTCATGGCGGTGGTCAGGTAGGACGCGTGCTGGCCGGCGAGATACGGATAGGTCGGCGGTTCGCCGGCACCGCCCGGACCGTGGCAATTGGCGCAGGCTTGCACGCCCAGCTGGTTGTCGCCCACCATGGCCAGCGTCTCGCCCCGCTTCATCTGCGCGGCCGGCGCTTGCGCGGCGGGGCTTGCAGGCGGCGCTTCGATCACCGCATAGTAGGCGGACACCGCGTCGATCTGTTCCCGGGTCAGCCCTTTTGCAATCGGCATCATGATTGCATTGTTGCGGCTGCCGTTAGCGTAATTCATCAGCTGCTTTGCGAGGTATACCTGGGGCTGGCCGGCGATGCGGGGAAAGTTGGCCTGGGCATTGCCTTCGCCTTTCTGGCCATGGCATCCCGCGCATGCCGCAACGCCGTTCGGCGTGCCGTTGTTGGCGATCTGCATGCCGGTGAGGCCGCCGGAGCCCTGGCCTTGCGTCTGCGCCTGGGCACCCGCCGCGCCTGCGCACAGCAATGCAAGCGACAGCTTCAGTAAGATGGGGGAAGGGGTATTCATGTGCGCACCAGTGGGCCAGGGGATTTGAGGTACTGCTTCACGATCGCATCGGCCGCCCAGTAGGCCAGCGCGCCCACGGTATCGGTCGGATTGTAGGAAGCGTTCTGCGGGAAATTCGACGCGCCGATTACGAATACATTCGGCACATCCCAGCTTTGCAGGTAGCGGTTCACGGTGCTGGTAGTCGGGTCGGTGCCCATCACCGTGCCGCCGGTGTTATGCGTGGTCTGGTATTGCGTGACGGTGTACGGCCCCTTGCGCGGGCCACCCGATACCTGCTGGCCACCCATCGCCTTCCCGACCTCCAGCGCCTTTTGCGTGATGTAGGCCGACATCTTCAGGTCGTTTTCCGGAAAATCGAAGGTCATGCGCAACAGCGGCAGTCCCCATGCATCCTTGTAAGTCGGATCAAGGTCCAGGTAATTGGCCTTGGTCGATACGGAGCTGCCGTGCACATTCAGGACCGAAGTATGGTTGTAATGCCGCACCACCGCCTTCTTCCACTCCCCGCCCCAGGCTGGCGTGCCGGGCGGCGTCGGATGGAAGCCGATCGGCCGGCCATTCGTCATGACTTCGCCGAAATAGGCGCCGCCGATGAATCCGAGCGGCCCGTGGTCGAAATTGTCGCTCACGAAATCGGCGATGACGGTGCCGTTCGCGCCGGAGCGCATGAAGGGATTGATGTTGATCTTTTCATCGAAGAAGACCTGCACCGCGCTCATGGTCTGGTAGGCGTAGTTGCGTCCGACCACGCCCTGTCCGGTCTTCGGGTCGTAAGGCTTGCCGATGCCCGACAGCAGCAGCATGCGCACATTGTTGAGAGCGAAGGTGCCGACGATGATCAGCTTGGCCGGTTGCTCGAACTCGCGACCGGCGGCATCCACATAAGTGACGCCGGTCGCATGCTTCTTGGATTTGTCGAGATTGATGCGCAGCACCTGTGCCTGGGTGCGCAGCGTGAAATTCTTGTCCTTGAGCAGCACCGGCAGCAGGATGGTCTGCGGCGAGGACTTGGCGAAATGCTCGCAGGCGAAGCGCTCGCAGTAGCCGCAGAACATGCAGGTCTGCAGGCTCACCCCTTCCGGATTGGTGTAGGGCTGGCTCATGTTCGAGGACGGCTGCGGGAAGGGATGGTAGCCAAGGCTGGCCGCGGCCTTGCGGAACAGGGCCGAGCCGTAAGGCTCCTTCATCGGTGGCGTCGGATAGCCGCGGGAACGCGGATCCTCGAAGGGATTGCCGCCCGCAATCTTCTGGCCCTTGATATTGCCCGCCTGGCCGGACGTGCCGAGCAGGTATTCGAAGCGGTCGAAGTAGGGTTCCAGTTCCGTTGCGTTCACGCCCCAGTCCTGGATGATCAGGTCGTCCGGGATGAAGTTCTTGCCGTAGCGCTCGATGGTGCGCGAACGCAATTTGAAATCCGTGTCCTGGAATCGGTAAGTTTGACCATTCCAGTGTACGGCCGCGCCGCCGAGGCCCGTGCCCGGCAGGAAGCTTTCCCAGCGCCGGATCGGCAAGGCGGTCTGGTCGATCCGGTTGCGGAAGGTCACCGCTTCCTTGGTGTTGTCCTGCATCAGTCCCTTGCGCACGGAATAGCGCAGTTCATCATGCATTTGCGGTCCCTGGAAATCGGGGACTGTAAATCGCGGTTCGCCGCGCTCCAGGCCGACCACCTTCAGGCCGGCGCGCGTCAGTTCGCGTCCAAGCATGGTTCCCACCAGGCCCACGCCCAGGAGGACCGCATCAACTTCTGCCAATCGAGTTGCCATGGTTATTTTCCTCCGTGCTGCATGCTTGCCGGGATGTTCGGGTGGATGTGGATCACGCCGCGGTTGTCTTCCGCCTGGCTGATCGGCGCCCGCGTATAGGCGATGCCGTGCTTGTCGACGAGTTCGTAGAAATTGGTATAGGCACCGGGGAAGCCGATCATGCGCCAGGCGACCATGTCCTTGTTGCCGCCATAGACCGGGTCGGCGAAAAAGCCTTCGATCGTCAGGGACAGCAGGGATTCGAAGAAGACATTGGAGGGCACGCCGTTCAGGTCGGTCTTGCCGGTCTGGAGCGACTTCAGGTAGGCATCCTGTTCCTGCGCGCTGTAGGAAGCGAAGGACGTCTTGCCGCGCTTGCTCAGGTCCGCGTTGATGGCACGCAATGCGTTGCGAAACAACTCTGCCGGGGTGAACGGCAGCTGGTAACCCTGGGTAGGCTGGCCCTGCTGCCAGGGGCCGCTGCGGTACAGACGCTCGCCCGCGCCCCATGCGCCGCCGAGCTGCTTGTCGAGATAGGACGGCACGCCGGCCTCCAGCGCGCCCGGGCCGTTTTCATCAGCGGGAATCAGGCGTTCGACTGCCGGTTCGATGAACCGGGCTTCTTCCGGCTTGAAGAAAATATAGCTGGTCTGCGCAGGTGCGGCCGGCTGACTGGCCGGACTGGCCGCGCCCACGTCCGCGGCCTTCGTTGCGACCGCCGCGCCGGCCAACCTGAGAAAGGACCGCCGGGAAAGTTTATCCATGATACGCCCCCATGATGAATGGCTGAGAGCGAAATCAAAGCAAGTTGCATTCCGCTTGATCACGGAAAAGTCTTTCGCGCGGACGCGAGGCGCTGAAAAGCAAAGGGCCCGGCATGCCGGGCCCCTGCCAGTATTCGCAGCGGGAAATTACTGCTTGCGCTCCCGCAGCATCCTCGCCGCATCCAGAATCATGGTTTGCGTGGTATCCCACCCGACGCAGCCGTCGGTCACCGAGCAGCCATACTTCAATTGCGACAGGTCGGCGGGAATGTTCTGCTTGCCGGCGACGATGTTCGATTCGATCATCACGCCGACCAGCGACTTATTGCCGAAGCGCACCTGGTTGACCACGTCGGCCATCACCAGCGGCTGCAGTTCCGGATTCTTGAAGCTGTTGGCATGCGAGCAGTCGACCACGATATTCGCCGGCAGCTTGGCCTTGGCCAGCGCCTGTTCGGCCATCGCCACCGAGACGGTGTCATAGTTGGGCCGGCCATCGCCGCCGCGCAGCACGACATGACCGTAGCGGTTGCCGCCGGTGCGCACGATGGCGACCCGGCCCTGGCTGTTGATGCCGAGGAAGGAGTGCGGATGCGATGCCGACAGGATGGCATTGACAGCAATGCCGATGTCGCCGTCGGTACCATTCTTGAAGCCGACCGGGGTCGACAGGCCGGAAGCCATTTCGCGGTGGGTCTGCGATTCGGTGGTACGCGCGCCGATCGCGGTCCAGGCAATCAGGTCGCCGAGGTATTGCGGCGAGATCGGATCGAGCGCTTCGGTGGCGGTCGGCAAGCCGAGCTCGCAGACGTCGAGCAGGAACTGGCGCGCATTCGCCATGCCGCGCTCGATATGGAAGGAGTCATCCATGTCCGGATCGTTGATGTAACCCTTCCAGCCGGTGGTGGTGCGCGGCTTCTCGAAATACACCCGCATCACCAGCAGCAGCGTGTCCTTCACTTCTTCCTGTAGCGCGTTCAGCCGGCGCGCATAGTCGAGACCCGCCACCGGGTCGTGGATCGAGCAGGGTCCGACCACGACGAACATGCGCGAATCCTTGCGGTCGAGGATGTTCTTGAGCGCTTCCCGGCCTTGCACCACGGTAGCAGCGGCCTTGTCGCTCAGGGGCAGGCGCGCATGCAATTCCTGCGGCGAGGGCATGGCATCGAAGGCGGTGACGTTGAGGTTTTCGGTATGGAAGGAAGTCATAAGAAGGTCGTAATGAAGTGCAATCCTGCAGGAAAGAGAAGAGCGGCAAAGGCGACAGTGTAGCGTTTATTGACAGCAATGCGGTGGAGGCGGTGTGGCCGGACGCAACTTGCCTTTGTGTATGGTCCAATTGATTTTTGCTATAGCAGTTGTGGAAACTTTTCCGGATTTGCTGCATCGCATACAAGGAGGCGGCGCATTGGCTGCCTTTGAATTCAACCGGAGATATGACATGGCCCATTCCACCCGCAACGAGGAAGTCGACAAGAGGAAACAATCCAGTGAGCCCGGATCGTCGCATGGCAAGAATTCGGCATCGGTGACGCCGAAGGATGTTCCGCCCGACACGGCTGCTTCCCAGGACGTTACCGAACGGAAGATCGCCTCGGACGATGTGGATGAACAGGTCGAGGAATTGCTGGACGATGCCGTCGAAATGACCTTTCCCGCAAGCGACCCGATCGCCATTCCCGACCCGAGCAAGCTGGAGAAGGACAGGGAGCACAAGCGCCCGTAAGCGGGGCCTGTGTCTTCAACCCTTCCTGACATGGAGCAGGCCCGGAAGCAGGATTTTGCCGGGCTGACTTCCATCCTTCATTCCGTTCCTATTTCTGCAAAAGATGCTTCCGAGGCGCGCCGCGTCCCGGTGCGTGCTCAGGCATCTCCCACAATCTTCACGACCAGTCCGGTGCCGCCGCAATTGGGGCAGGGTTTCTGGTCCGCCAGCCTGCCGCTGCCATTGCACTCGGGGCAGGTGATTTCGCCCGTCTGTTCGCTGCCCGGTGCGGCTTCATCGCCCGGATTGCGCCGGCTTTCCGGGGTGCCGGGATCGGGAGGGGAAGTATTCATCAGCGTGCTCCAGTAAAACTTTCCTGCTCCTGTGACCTCCGGGACAGGGCCGGGTTCGACCGGGAATCAAAATTGCATGCGCCCGAGCGATAGTTCTGAACAGATGAACGGACAGGAGCGAGGCGGGCATGAAACCGGACTTTTCCATGGCGGGCAAGGGCATTCTTGCGGTGCTGATGGCGATGCTGCTGCACGGATGCGCATCCGGGCAGGAACAGAAAGAAGGCCAGGCAGGCGGCGCACAACAGGTACTGACCCTGCAAGCGCCGGCGCAGAAGGCGGTGCCGGAGACCGGCACGGTGACTTTCATCGGCACGGCTACGGTGATCATCCGCTATGCCGGCTTTACCATCCTGACCGATCCGAATTTCCTGCACATGGGCGACCATGTGCATCTCGGCTACGGGCTGACGGCAAAACGCCTCACCAATCCCGCGATCGACCTGGACCAGTTGCCGCCGATCGATCTGATCGTGCTGTCCCACATGCATGGCGACCACTTCGACCAGCTGGTGCAGGAAAAGCTGGACCGCAACATCCCCATCGTCACTACGCCTCAGGCCGCAGGGCAGCTGGCGGACATGGGTTTCAAGGCGCGCTATCCGCTCGCGACCTGGGAAACCCTGCAGGTCAGGAAAGGCGATGCCAGCCTCAAGATCACTGCAATGCCCGGGCGGCACGGCCCGCCGGTGGCGTACCGCCTGCTGCCGCAGGTGATGGGCTCCATGCTGGAATTCTCCGCCAGGGGCAATCAGACGGACTATCGCATGTACATCAGCGGCGACACCCTGGTGTATGACGACATTCATGACATTCCGAAGCGCTATCCGGACATCGACCTTGCGCTGCTGCACCTGGGCGGCACCCGCATCCTCGGTGTGATGAAGGTGACGATGGATGACAAGGACGGGGTGAAGATGTTGCAGATCATCGCACCCCATCATGCGATCCCGATTCACTTCAACGACTACGATGTGTTCAAGTCGCCCCTGAGCGATTTCGAAAAGGAAGTGAGGCGCGCCGAACTGCAGAGCCGGATCACCTACCTCAAGCATGGCGAGAGTTACCAGTTCCAGCCGAAGAGCGGTAACCGGTGATCGGTTCGTCACATCCTGGACTCCGGCTTATGGCTGGCAGCTCTTCATGTCGGGCCTGGATGCAATCGATCCTGTTCTCCGGCTCGAATCCGCCACGGGTGTGCAGAAGAAACTGCACTACCTCAAGGAAGCGGGTAGCGCGATAAAAAAGACGCTGCAATGCAAACCCGAAAGGAAAAAAACGATCCAACTTTTCAAGGGGTCGAACGACCGGATGTTCAGCGCGCCATGCAACATCTTTTGCTACCCATCGCCGTGATTTTCATCCTGCAACTGCCGGGCTGCGCGGCGCCTGATCCCGCCTCAGGCCAACCGCAAGAGCTGCAAGTGCGGAAAGAGAGTGGCCAGAAGGAACCGAAGCCGCGCAACGACAAGCCGGCACGCCCGACGCCCTATATTCTCCCCACGACTATCCAGCGGCTTCCTCCGCCCGCCGCGGCGGCGCCTCCCCGCACACCGGTCATGCCGGCAGTGCCGCCGGCGCCGGCCATGCCTGCACCGCCCGCGCCCGTCACGACTTGCGATCCCGGCGGATGCTGGAATGCGAACGGAGGACGATACAACGGCGCGGGAGGGGCTTATCTCGACGGCGGCGGCAGGCTCTGCCAGCGCAGCGGTGTCTGGATGCAGTGCTTCTGAAATGCAATCGGCCGCTGGCTGCGATGCATGCAGCCAGCGGCCGATCAATGCCTGGCGGTGCTTAGTTACTCAGCGCCTGCATTTCCTTGTACAGGTCAGCCTTGCCTTCGAAGCCGATGCCCGGCAGGTCCGGCATCGTCACATAGCTGTTCTCGACCTTCACGCCGTCCGGGAAGCCGCCGTAGGGCTGGAACAGGTCCGGATAGGACTCGTTGCCGCCGAGACCGAGGCCGGCCGCGATGTTGAGGGACATCTGGTGGCCGCCGTGCGGAATGCAGCGGCTGGGCGACCAGCCGTGCTGCTTCAGCATTTCCAGGGTGCGCAGGTACTCGACCAGACCGTAGGACAGGGCGCAGTCGAACTGCAGCCAGTCGCGGTCGGCGCGCATGCCGCCGTAGCGAATCAGGTTGCGCGCATCCTGCATGGAGAACAGGTTCTCGCCGGTGGCCATCGGGTTCTTGTAGTAGCTGCGCAGCACTGCCTGCAGTTCGTAGTCCAGCGGATCGCCGGCTTCCTCGTACCAGAACAGGTTGTACTGGGACAGCGCCTTGGCATAGGCAATCGCGGTGTCCATGTCGAAGCGGCCGTTGGCATCCACGCACAGGCGCTGGCCATCCTTGAGAATGGACAGCACCGACTCGATGCGGCGCAGGTCTTCGGACAGCGGCGCGCCGCCGATCTTCATCTTCACCACAGAGTAGCCGCGGTCGAGGTAACTGCGCATCTCGTTCTTCAGCTGCTCGTCGTCCTTGCCGGGATAGTAGTAGCCGCCAGCCGCATAGACGAACACCTTGCGGTTCGCCTTGCCGTCGCCATAGCGCTCGGCCAGCAGCTGGAACAGCGGCTTGTTCTCGATCTTCGCGACCGCGTCCCACACCGCCATGTCGATGGTGCCGATCGCGACCGAGCGCTCGCCGTGGCCGCCCGGCTTTTCATTCTTGAACATCGTGTCCCACACCTTGTGCGGGTCGATCACGCCATTGGCGTCGAGCAGGGACTCCGGCTTCGCTTCCAGGATGCGCGGGATGAAGCGCTCGCGCATCAGCTGGCCCTGGCCGTAGCGGCCGTTGGAATTGAAGCCGTAGCCGACGACGGGCTTGCCGTCGCGGATCACGTCGGTGATTACGGCGACGAGGCTCAGCGTCATCTTGCTGAAATCGATGTAGGCATTGCGGATAGGAGAGCTGATCGGCTTGGTGACTTCGCGGATGTCGACAATCTTCATGAGGGCAGTCCTTGCAAAAATAGGGGTGGCGGTACGGTCATTACTTTACCGGTTCAATATAAACTCGTGCTTTACCAGAATTCATACCATTCTTTCCTTTGATTTAATAATGGATGCATCTTCCGAACTCGCCTTCTTTGTACTCCTGGCGAAAAAAGCCAGTTTTTCCGAAACGGCAAGAGAACTCGACGTCACCCCGCCCGCGGTCAGCAAGCGCCTGATGCAGCTCGAGCAGCGCCTCGGCGTGCGCCTCGTCAATCGCACCACCCGCAAGATGAGCCTGACCGACGAGGGGGCGCTTTACCTCGCGCAGGCAACCCGCATCCTTGCCGACATCGAAGCGATGGAGCAGATGGTGTCGGGCGGCCGCGATGCGCCCAAGGGCTTGCTGCGGGTGAATGCCACGCTCGGCTTCGGCCGCACCTATATCGCCCCCATCGTGTCGACCTTCTCCCGGGAATATCCGGATGTGGAAGTCCAGCTGCAACTGACCGACCGCCCGCTCAACCTGGTGGAGGAAGCCTTCGACCTCGGCATCCGCTTCGGCAGCCTGCCGGACGCGCGCCTGTCCGCGCGCAAGATCATGTCGAACCGGCGCTTCCTGTGCGCCTCGCCCACCTACCTGAAAAAGGCGGGCGTGCCGCAAGCGCCGCAGGACCTGGCGCAGCATACCTGCATCATCCACCGGCAGAACGACGATGCCTATGGCGTCTGGCGCCTGACCAAGGGCCGCAAGGTGGAATCGGTCAAGGTGCACGGCACGCTTTCCAGCAATGACGGCGACGTGGTGCTGGGATGGGCGCTCGATGGGCGCGGCATCGTGATCCGTTCGGAATGGGACCTGAACAAGTACCTGCAGAGCGGGCGCCTGCAGCTGGTGCTGGAAGACTATGCCTTGCCGCCGGCCGACCTGTACGCGGTCTATCCCGACCGGCACAACCTGTCAGCCAAGGTGCGGATCTTCATCGACTTCCTGGTGGAGCAGCTCAAGGCGCAGTGGGTGGCGCAGTAGGGCATCTCTGCAAGGGAAACCGCTGTTGCTCCATCTCCTTGCACAGGATGCGGCTGAAAGGGAAAGGAAGTAGGGTGCGCAGTGCGCACCGGAAGCTCTGCTTCGTGCTTGCGAACCGTTTCGCCTCGCAAGGCGAAACGTGGGACGGTTGGGATAGGGATGGCTTTCAATGCCTTCAAAATTCTTGACCCGCTCCCACGCTACGCATCCCTTGAAGGAGAGTGAAAGAAGTAGGGTGCGCCATGCGCACCGGAAGCACAAGGTGCGCATGACGCACCCTACTCCTCTATCAGTCAGGCCTGATAAATCGTACCGCTACCCGTGCCGCTGCCAGGTCCCACGCTGCATGCCCGACGGTTTTCAGCACGGGTGTCACGGCTGACTCGCCGATGCCATGGGCAAGGACATGCGGCAGGTCGCGCACCTTGTCCCAGTCGATGCCGGCACGAAGCAGGTCGCCGGCTTCATGCCGCGCGCCTTCAAGATGATCGACCACGATGGGCCGCGCATGCAGGAGAGCCGCCGGCAATTCCGCCATGTCCGGCTTGAAGGCGCCGACACCGACGGCGAGCGTTTCCGGCCGCAGCTGCTCGGGAATGACAGGGGCCTTCGAAGTCGTGAGGGCAATCACCAGGTCGGCCTGCAGGCAATGCGCCGGCAGTTCCGCCAGGGTGACCGGCGTGGCCGTCACCTGCGGATAACGCTGGGCCACCGCCTCGCAAAAGCGGCTTGCGGATTCCCGATCGCGACTGGCAATCCGGAGTTGGCTCAGGCCGAGGAATTCGATCAGCGCATCCGCATGCGCCGCGGCCTGCACGCCGGTGCCGATCAGCACGGCCGAGGCCGGTGCGGCGGGCACGAGCCTGCGGATGCCGGCCAGCGTGACGGCCGCGGTGCGGCGCGCGGTCACAGTGGGACCGTCGAGCAGTGCCAGCCTGCGTCCGGTAGCGGTGTCGAACACGATGACTTCCCCCTGGATCGCAGGCAGGCCATGCCGGGCATTGTCGCCGTGTACGGTGATCTGCTTGGTGGCGCTGATGTCCGCGCCGATGGCCGGCATGCCGAGCAGCACGCTGGACGCATCGATGCGTACCACCTGCCGTTCCGGCGCAAGGATTTCGCCGCGTGCGAATTGCAGCGCCGCCTGTTCGATGGCGGGCACGAGTTCGGCATAGGGCAGCGCCTGCGCGGTTTGCTCCGGGTTCAGTATGTGCATGATGGTTCCAACAAGTTGATTTGCAGGGAAAGGCGGGATCGTCACCCGGTCTGCGCTGTTTGCGCCCTGCCTGCCAGCGCCGCCGCGGTCGCAGAGTCCGCCGGGAAGAAGGATTCGATCGCCAGTTCCGACAGGGTGATGTCGACCGGCGTGCCGAATATCATCGTGGTGCTGAAGAAGCTCAGGATGCCGGCCTCGGTCTTCAGCTGAAAGGGCACGGCGACGCCGGCATGCGGTTCCACCGTCACCGGGCCGAATGCCTGTCCATCCGGCGCAGGATAGGCGCTCAATTCCCGCAGCAGTTCAATCAGAACCGGATCGGCGGTCGCCTCGACCTGGCGCCGCAGCCTGTCCAGCAGGTGCGCGCGCCATTCGGCGAGATTGGCGATGTGCGGCGCCAGGCCTTTCGGATGCAGGCTCAGGCGAAGCACATTGACGGGCGCTTGCAGCAGCGCGGGATCGGCCTGTGCCATTAGTGGCGGCACTGCCTCGTTCGCGGTGACCAGCGTCCAATGGCGGTCGACGGCCAGCGCCGGATAAGGCGCATGGCCGGCCAGGATCAGATCGATCGCCTTGCGCACCGCATTCAGCGCCGGATCGGCCAGCGGGCGCTCGGGATAGACCGGCGCATAACCGGCGGCATGCAACAGCGCATTGCGCTCCCTCAAAGGAATGTCCAGCCGCTCGGCCAGACGCAGCAGCATCTCGCGGCTCGGCTGGGAGCGTCCTGTTTCGAGGAAGCTCATGTGCCGCGGCGAGATGTCGGCTTCATAGGCAAGGTCGAGCTGGCTCAGGCGGCGGCGCTGCCGCCACTCGCGCAACAACTCGCCGATCGGTCGGGTGGATTGCATCATGAGGCGATGATAACGCAACCGTCAGCCATTCCTATTACCTCGGACGTAATTGAATCGAAGCGCGGCGTGGGCAATCATGCATCCAAGCCCGACGCAATCGATGCATGGTTCAGGCGACGGGTTCCTGGCCAAGGCCAACACCGATGTATTCCTCAACCCACTGCGGCCTCGCGGCCGCCATAAGGAGATTGCCATGTCTTTGCTGGATGCTTCCCCCTTCCTGCGTCGCGTATTGCTGGCCGATGCCGCCGCCAGCGCAGCCACCGGCCTGCTGATGGCGCTGGGCGCCGGGCCCTTGTCGAGCTGGCTTGGTTTGCCGGAAGGATTGCTGCGGTATGCGGGGCTGGTGCTGCTGCCGTTTGCAGCTTTTGTCGGCTACGTCGGTACGCGGCAGCAGGTATCGCGTGCGGCGGTGTGGACGATCATCGTCGCCAATGCCGTGTGGGCCATCGAAAGCATCATGCTGCTGGTGCTGGGCTGGGTGGCGCCGAACGCGCTCGGCCATGCCTTCGTCATTGCACAGGCGCTGGCGGTCGGCGTGCTGGCCGAGCTGGGGTATTTCGGCGTGCGCCGCTCGGCGCTCCTGCCTGCCTGACTACTGATCCCGCTGCTTGCGGGCTGGGGCCGGCAGCGCTCCGTGCGCATGCCGGCTGTTTCCATCTGGCTTCAGTGCTTGAGCGATTCATGGTCCGGTGCATAGACCGAATGCACTGGCACCGGATGCGTCGAGCGCTTGCGCAGCCTGATGTTGAGCATCTCTACCACTACCGAGAAGGCCATGGCGCTGTAGATGTAGCCTTTCGGCACATGATGGCCGAAGCCCTCGGCGATCAGCACCACCGCCACCACGACCAGGAAGGACAGCGCCAGCATCTTGATGGTCGGGTGCGCCGACACGAAGCGGCCGATCGGGCCGGCGAAGAACATCATCATGCCGACCGAAGCGATGACGGCGGCAATCATCACGGCCACCTCGTCGACCATGCCGACTGCGGTGATGATGGAGTCGAGCGAGAACACCAGGTCGATCAGCATGATCTGCACGATCGCGCCCGCCAGCGTGGCCTTGACCGCGCCGCCCGTGCTGCCCTCGGCGCCTTCGAAAGTTTCATGGATTTCGCTCACGCTCTTCCAGAGCAGGAACAATCCGCCGGCGACCAGTACCAGGTCGCGCCCCGAAAAGCCTTTCCCCAGAATCGAGAACAGCGGTTCGGTCATGCCGACGATCCACGACAGGATCAGCAGCAGCCCGATACGCATGAACATCGCCATGAACAGGCCGAGCCTGCGCGTCAGTTCGCGCTGATGCTGCGGCAGCTTGTCGACCAGGATGGAAATGAAGATGATGTTGTCGATCCCGAGCACCAGTTCCAGTGCGGTCAGGGTGGCGAAGGCGATCCAGACTTGGGGATCGGAGAGCAGTTCCAGCATGATGAAGTCCTTGTTCTACGAGCGAATTTCAATTTCGCCGTGGGGGATAGGGTGCGCACGGCGCACCCTACTGAGGTTCTCTTTGGCGACAGTCATTGCCGCCGGATCAAAAAAGGGCGCCAGGTAATGACACATGGCGCCCTTCGAGCGACCGGGCAGAAATCTGCCGAGGTCCTGGTTTGCTTATTCCTTGCTGGCAAAGCCGAGCAGGTGCAGCAGGCTGGTGAACAGGTTGAAGATCGACACGAACAAGCTTAGTGTCGCCATCACATAGTTGGTTTCACCGCCGCGTACAATGTTGTTGGTCTCGTACAGGATCATGCCGGACATCAGCAGCACGAACACCGCCGAGACGGTCAGCGACAGGGCCGGGATGCTGAAGAACACCGCAGCCAGGCCGGCCAGGAAGGCAACCAGCACGCCGACGAAGAGGAAGCCGCCCATGAAGGACAGGTCACGCTTGGTCGTCAATGCGTAGGCTGACAGACCCAGGAAGATCGCGGCCGTGCCGCCCAGCGCCATCATGACCACCTGCGTGCCATTCGGCAGGTGCAGGTAGTGGCTGATCACCGGTCCCAAGGTATAACCCATGAAGCCGGTCAGCGCGAACAGCAGGCCCACGCCGACGCCGCTGTTGCGATACTTGGTAATCGCAAATAGCAGGCCGAAGTAGCCGACCAGCGTGATCAGGATGCCGGGATGCGGCAGCCTGAGCGCAGCCGAGACGCCTGCGGTGAGCGCGCTGAATGCCAGCGTCGCCGACAGCAACATGTAAGTGTTGCGCAATACCCGGTGCGCCGCGCCGTCCATGACGGTAGTCGTGGAGCGCATGGTGTTGCCGCGCAACGATTGATAACGTTCATTCATGCTTTACCTCCTTTGTTGATTGAACACCTGCCGTTGCGGCAGATGATGAGATGGTAAGCGCTTCGCATTCATGTAAAAAGCGAAGATAATATGAACTTTGGTTCGGAAAAATAAGATGATGAAATCCTCGGGACTCAATTTCCGCCATCTCTACTACTTCTGGGTCGTTGCCAAGGAAGGCAGCGTCACCCGCGCCGCCGAACGCCTTGATGTCGCCGTGCAAACCATCAGCGCCCAGCTCGCGCTGCTGGAGCAGTCGCTAGGCAAGGCCCTGTTCGCGCCGCAGGGCCGCCGCCTGGTGCTGACGGAGGCAGGCCGGGTCGCGCTCGCCTACGCCGACCAGATCTTCCTGCTCGGCGAGCAGTTGCAGGATGTGCTGTCGGAAACCGATATCGGCCAGACCATGCGCCTGACGGTCGGCATTTCCGATTCCCTGCCGAAACTGATCGCCACCCGCCTGCTGTACGCCGCGCTGCAACTGCCGCAGCGGGTCAAGCTGGTCTGCTATGAAGACGATTTCGAATCGCTGCTGGGTGACTTGTCGGTGCACAAGCTTGACGTGGTGCTGACCGACCGGCCCGTACCGTCAGGCACCACCCTGCGGGTATTCAGCCACCTGCTGGGCGAAAGCGAAATCACCCTGTTCGGCGTACCGGAGCTGGCGAAGAAGTACCGCTCCGACTTTCCCGCCAGCCTGCGCGGCGCCCCGGTGCTCCTGCCCACGCGCAACAACGCCATCCGCGGCCGGCTGGATCACTGGTTCGAAGTCAACGACATCCGCCCCGACGTGGCCGGCGAGTTCGATGACAACGCGCTGCTGAACACCTTCGGCAGAAGCGGCCTCGGCCTCTTTCCCGCGCCGTCAGCGCTGGCCGACGACGTCAAGGAACAGTTCGGCGCAGTGCCCGTGGGCGAACTGGCGGAAGTGCGTGAACAGTTCTATGCGATTTCCAACGAACGCAAGATCAAGCATCCGGCAGTGGATGCGATTCTGACGGCGATTGATGGGAAGGTGTTTGCGCGGTGAGCGTTTGTTGTTGTGACTTGGGCGAGCATTGTCGGCTGTCCTTAACTGGTGCCGGACAGTGTATCGTGCATACCGTACAGATGGTGACGTGCAACTAAACAGTTAGGCCACAGGGGAGCATATGCGGTGTACCTTAAGCGCGTTATTGGCAGTGACAACCGCGTCAGCTATTGCCGCAGAATCGGTTCGACTTGATTCGAAGTTTGTTTACACGCTCTATAGAAGCAGTGCAGTTGTGGGTGGCGAAAAGTGACGCGTGCATGTCACAACCTTCGATAGCTCGGATGGAGCTGAATACAACAGAGACAACTGCGAAGTAGCGAAAGCCTTGTTTCAAGCTCAGCCGGGCGTAACCGTCAGGTACTGGTGCGAGCGCGGCTATTTCAGCAAGCAGTAGAGAAGAGGTGAAATTTCAATTGGCCGCGTGCCACCTGAAGTCGTCCTGAGGCCTGATATTTCCATCCACGCGGCGGTCTTCAGCGGCGCTTGATGTCAGGTGTTAGAAGTCACACGAAGTGCGGTGCGAATTGAGGATGCAGCAAGGAAAAATGGCATGGAAAACGTTGTAGTCACAGCTAATCCACATGGCGCATTGGACATGGCCGAGTTAGATGCATTTGAGAGAGCATTGGGCGGCCCACTCCCCATGTCCTATAGGGATTATCTTATGCGGTTTAATGGTGGGAAGTTCAAGAACGACATCGTTCCTCTTTCTGACGATGCTACCCGGATTCATCATATGTATGGATTACATAAAGGACCTATTTATTCAAGACTTTCCATAGAAAGATCGGCCAGCTTCAGTCTTGATTACTTAGGGATATGTGATGACGCCTTCGGCAACCACTTCCTTATAAAGCTTCAGGGTGAAGGGGCTGGAGCGATTTACTTTCTTGACCATGAAGAAGCTAGTGCACCTGGCGTTTTCACCCTGATCGCACATGATTTCTCTGAGTTTGTGAAGTGCATGACCTCTGAGGATCAGCATATGACGCAATTCCGGGAGCGTGATCCAGAGCGATATGCGGAATTTCAAAGCCGCTTGCGGGAAATGAAGAAGTTGCGAGCTGAAGAACTGAATAAGAATAGTTGAATGAGCAAGAACATCGAAGCAAGAGAGAATGTAATTTGATGACTTCTAACACAACATTCGACACAGACGTCTTCGTTGGTCAAACAAGGCGTCAAAAATAATGAGAGTCACGACGAAATGAAGTGGCTTTTTCTCGCCTTCATCACGTTGATGGGCGTACTCATCAATATCGCAGCCATGACGACGAATCCGATTTCTAAAATTCCTGCGATAGCCGCATTTAATATTGCGCTCGTCGGGCTTCTATTAATCTGGTACGGGGCCTATTTTGAGCGGAACGTCATTAATGCCAAATGCAGAGATTTCGGAGTAACCCTGCTCACTGTTTCCGCCGGCGTTTTCATCGCGCAAGCAGGCATTCATGCAGCGCTAGCGAATTCCTGCGATGGTTTTTTGTCCAGCCGACCGTACAGATTGCGAAACGAGATTGCGAGGTTCTTCCAATCTCATGGGTACTGTACTGAAATCGGCATCGCTGCTGCTTTGGCTGGAATCTGCTTAACCTACACTGGAGCAAAACTGTTTTTCAGAGCCAATCAAAGAGGCTACTGATGAACACGATAAGCTCGACGCAACCCTTTTGATCATCGCTCAATACTGACGTGGTTTTGCCAATCAAATAAGCGAGCGCTCATGAACGAACCCGCCATTCCCAAAGACATCGCCATCACTTTCCTCCGCCTCGTCGCTTCCGGTAAGGTGCGCGAGGCCTACGACAAGTACATCGCCCCCGGCTTCCGCCATCACAATCCCTACTTCCCCGGGGATGCCGAATCGCTGATGGCGGCGATGGAGGAAAGCGCTGCGAAAAATCCGGGCAAGACTTTCGAAGTCCAGCGCGCGCTGCAGGACGGCAGCCTGGTGGTGGTGCATTCCCGTGTCAGGCAGAACCCGTCCGACCGAGGCGCAGCGGTGGTGCACCTGTTCCGCTTCGAGGGTGGACGCATCGCCGAGATGTGGGATGTCGGGCAGGCGCTGCCCGAGAACTCGCCCAATGAACACGGCATGTTCTGACAGGCTTTGCCCTCGTGCCGGAGCGGAGGAGCGGCATCGGGTCCGGCTCGCTCAGGCTGCCATTTCGATTGCCGCTGGCGTTTCCACGCTGACAAGCCGTTCGGCATGCTTCTTCATTTCCGCAGCATGCTCGGACTTGGCAAGGCGGACCAGGCTCATCAGCATCTGGCGGTAGATATGCTTTTCGCGGCTGCTTGCATCCTCCGGGCAGGCGGCATCGACCATGGCTTCAATCATGACTTCGGTGTTCAGTGCATTCTGCATTTGTGCGCTCCCTTGAATAAGAAATTCCTTGGAGTAAATGTAGGAAAAAACCGACTGGCAATGCTTGAGCATGCGCAATAAAAACTCGGAAAATTCCTACAACGGTAGGAAAATGGCAAAAGTGGCAATATGTTAGTTGTTCCGTTTTCCTGTCCGCATCCGGGAAGCGGCATCGCAACAGGCGGGTCGAAAATTTTCACCACCAGAGGCGCCTGCCGGGACACCAGGCAAAGGCGGACTCCATCAACGAGGAGCATGACAAGCATGGCAACGAAACTGCTGGCCGACCGGCTGGATCACATCGTCCTGACCGTCAAGGACATCGAAGCGACGACCGTGTTTTACGAGCGGGCACTCGGCTTCGAGCGCGAATTCTTCCGCGGACCGGAAGGGCAGCCGCGGCATGCATTGCGGTTTGGAAACCAGAAGATCAACCTGCAGGACCGCGGCACAGATACGCCGACCAAGGCGGTCGCGCCCACCTTCGGTGCGGGCGATTTCTGCCTGATCGCGTCGGTGCCGGTCGACCAGGTGCTGGCGCATCTGCAGGAGCAGGGCATTGCCATCGAAGCCGGCCCGGTGCCGCGGCGCGGCGCGCTGGGGCCGCTGCGCTCCATCTACTTCCGCGACCCGGACGGCAACCTGATCGAAGTGGCGGAATACGTCCAGGGCTGACCGATCCATGAACCAAGGCGGGATGCAGTAGCATCCTGCCGGCCCCACCTGCATGAATACACCCAGCCAGAGCCTCGCCCAGCGCCGCAGCATCATCGGCATTCTTTCCTTCACCCAGGTCGTGTCCTGGGGTTCGCTTTATTACGCCTTCGCTCTCCTTGCCGCCGACATGCAGCGCGAATTCGGCTGGCGCACCGAAGTCATCTTCGGCGCGTTTTCGTGGAGCCTGCTGATCGCCGGGCTGGCTTCGACGCCGGCCGGCATCCTGCTGGACCGCTACGGCGGGCGGCCGGTGATGGGCACCGGCTCCCTGCTGGCCGGCGCCGGGATGGTCACGCTCGGCATGACGCATTCCCTTGCCGGCTATGTCGCGGCATGGACCCTGCTCGGCCTGGCCATGGCGATGGTGCTGTATGAAGCCGCCTTCGCCACCATCAACCGTGAATTCGTGCACGATGCGCGCCAGGGCATTTCCATCGTGACCCTGTCCGGCGGACTCGCCAGCACCGTGTTCTGGCCGCTGACGCTGATGCTCAAGCATCACTTCGGCTGGCGCGAGACCTGCCTCATCTACGCCGCCGCGCATCTGCTGCTGTGCGCGCCGCTGCATGCACTGCTGCCGGCCAGCGCACGCAGGGTCGTCGCGCGCGCGGCGGAATCCATCGCGCGCAACTACACCCTGCAGGAAGCGGTCCGTCATCCCGTCTTCTGGAAGCTTGCCTTCGCCTTCGCCGCCAATACCTTCATCTTCGCGGCGCTGTCGGTGCACCTGATCCCGACCCTGCAGCGCTTCGGCCATCCGCTTGCCGCGTCGGTGTTCATGGCGACCCTGATCGGGCCGATGCAGGTGGCCGGGCGCATTGCCGAAATGGCTTTCGCCTCGCGCGTGCGGCCGCAGGCCGTGGGCAAGTTGACCTTTGCCATCCTGCCGGCGGCCCTGCTGACCGTGATTTTCCTGGGGCAGCATCAGGCGGCGGCGGCCGCGTTCTGCATGCTGTACGGCGTGAGCAATGGCGTACTGACCATCGTGCGCGGCACCGTGCCGCAGGCGCTGTTCGGCCGCCAGAACTATGGCGCGATTTCCGGCGCGCTCGCCGGACCGTCGCTGGCCGCCAAGGCGATCGGGCCGCTCGCGGTCGCCGCCTTCGTCGAAGCCACGCCATCGCCGCGCTGGCTGCTGGCCATGCTGCTGGTGGTGTCGCTGGCTTCCCTGTGGTCTTACCTGGCGGCGGTCAAAGTGCCGCAGGAAGAGGCGGAACTGAAGGTGGCGCAGGACTGATGCGCGCCCGGAGCGTCAGTTCCCGAGCACCAGCTGGGTCTGCGTCACGACCGCGCACAGCTTGCCCGATTCGGATTTGATGGAGGTCTGCCAGACCATGGTGGTCTGGCCGCGATGCAGGGCGATGGACTCGCCGGTGACGGTGGAACCGGAGGGCGCGGCGCCCATGAACTTGGTGCTGGATTCGATGGTGGTGGTGCGCTTCCCTTGCGGCAGATTCACGAAGGTGCCGACCGCGCCCAGCGTATCGGCGAACGCCATGATGGCACCGCCATGGAGGATGCCGCCGACGGTGCACAATTCCGGCCGTACCTTGAGCGTGGCGCTCACGCGCTCGGGCGTGGCTTCGGTCAGCTGCATGCCGAGCATGCCGGGGAACAGGGGGGCGAGCAATTCCTGGATCGAGTCGAGGCTGGTCACGGTGGTCTCCTTTGGTCTCTGTGTCGTGGGGAATAAGGGCACAGATTAGCAAAGGGCCCCGGATTCCGCCCGGAATCGGATCACCCGGTTTGCGCAAGCTCAGATCGTGTCAGGCAGGGCTCGGCGCCCCAATGTGTCGACTATCCGGAGTGTCCGCCGCCAGGCCCATGGATTGCCGCAGCAGCCGCTCGAATTCCTGCGCGGGCAGCGGGCGGCTGCGGTAATAGCCCTGGTATTCGTCGCATCCGAGCGTGCGCAGGAAGGCGAGTTGTTCGCCGGTTTCCACTCCTTCCGCGATCACCCGCAGCCTCAGGCTGTGCGCAAGCGCAATCACCGATTTGACGATGGCGGCATCGTCCGGATCCGAGCTGATGTCGCGCACGAAGGAGCGGTCGATCTTCAGGCTGTCGAGATGGAAGCGCTTCAGGTAGCTCAGGCTGGAATAGCCGGTGCCGAAATCGTCGATGGAAATGTGGATGCCCTTCGCGTGCAGCCGCTCCAGGATCAGCGCCGCCTCTTCCGCATCCTGCATGACGGTGCTCTCGGTCACTTCAAGCTCCAGACAGCTTGCTTCCAGCCCGGTGTCTTCCAGGACCTGCGCAATGAACTCGACCAGGTCTTTCTGCCGGAACTGGACTGCCGACAGGTTGACCGCGACGCGCAGGCGCGGCAGGCCGGAGAGTTGCCATTGCCGGTTCTGGCGGCAGGCGGTCGACAGCACCCATGCACCGAGTGGAATGATCAGGCCCATGTCTTCGGCCAGGGGAATGAATTCGGCCGGCGACACCAGTCCCTTCTGCGGATGGCGCCAGCGCACCAACGCTTCCATTGCAACGATTTCCCCGGACGCGGTGCTGACCTTGGGCTGGTAGTGGAGCTCGAATTCGCCATTCTCGAGGGCGTGACGCAGGCTTTTCTCCATCTCCAGCCGCATGGCCGCAGCGGCATTCATCTCCTTTGTAAAGAACTGGTAATTGTTGCGCCCCATGTTCTTGGCGTGATACATCGCGCTGTCGGCATGCATCATGAGCGCGCGCAGGTCCGTTCCGTCATCCGGATAGATGCTGATGCCGATGCTGGAGCTGATGTTCTGTTCCTGGCCTTCGATGGAGAAGGGCCGTGCCAGGGCGGTCAGGATCTTTTCCGCGATATGGGCGGCGGCCTGCGCCTCCGCCATTTCCCTGAGCACCACGACGAATTCATCGCCGCCGATCCGGGCTACCGTGTCTTCCGAGCGCAGAATGGCCGTAAGGCGCTGCGCCACCGCCTGCAGCAGCTTGTCGCCGTAATGGTGGCCGAGCGAATCGTTGATGGTTTTGAACCGGTCGAGATCGAGGAACATCACCGAAAAGGGCTTTCCCGAGCGTTGCGCGGATGAGATGGCCTGGATGATGCGGTCTTCCAGCAGCGTCCGGTTCGGCAGCCTGGTCAGGCCGTCATGGAGCGCGAGATGATGCAGCCGTTCATTCGCATGCCGCAGCGAACGGGTCAGCCCGGCAGTGCGGGATGCGAGCCGAGAATCCGCCGCCGACAGCAGCAGGGTAATGACGAGAATGCCGATGGTCGCCAGGCTGATGGTGACGGCCAGCCAGGTGCTGTCGACGCCGCCCTGGACGGTACAGATGCTGCCGTCGGCAAAATTGGCGGCGGCCATGCCGGTATAGTGCATGGCGCAGATCGCCAGCCCGATCAGGACCGCGCTACCGGCTTTTTTCGCCAGTGCCATGCGCGAGTCGTCCTTCCTCAGCGTGGTCGCCAGCCACAGCCCCGCGATGGAAACCACAATCGCAACCAGGATCGATGCGGCGAACAGCATCGGATCATAGGCAATGCCCGGCTGCATGCGCATGGCGGCCATGCCGGCATAGTGCATCGCGCTGATGCCCAGGCCCATCAGCGTGCCGCCGGCGCAAAGGCTTGCCGCGCCGACCCGGGGCCGACTCACGAGGAATAAGGCGAAGCCGGAAACCGCGACCGAAATCAGCAGGGAAAGCAGGGTGAGCAGGATGTCGTAACTGATCCGGATCGGCAGGCTGAATGCGAGCATCCCGACGAAGTGCATCGACCAGATGCCGAGGCCCATGGAGAATGCGCCGCCGGCCAGCCAGAGGCCGGCAGCCCGTTCCCGCGCAAGCGTGACGCGCTGCGCCAGTTCCAGGCCGGCATAGGCGGCAAGGGATGCGACGATGATTGACAGAACGACCAATCCGCTCTCGTAAGTGCCGCTCAGGTAAGACAAGGTGTTTCCCCAGGTTGGATTCGTCCGGATGCAGGACGAGGTATCCCGGTAACGGCAGCGGAGCTGCTTTCTTTAGATCTAATAAAAAAAATTTCGCTGGCCGACATGGCGGCTGGCGAGGGCGTCCGCGGCAGGCCGGCATCCAGATAGTGCATTCGCGAGTCCTGCCGGCCCGGGAGGTGAGGGGCCGGATGCACTTGCCGGTCAGGCTTGCAGGGATTTCCCGCTTGCCAGCATGTCGCGCAGGACGTCGATGCCGACCGGCTCGCTGAACAGGTGGCCCTGGAATTCGTCGCAATGGCTCTCGCGCAGGAAGGCGAACTGGCGCGGGTCGGACACGCCTTCCGCGACCACCGTTAGGCCGAGGCTGTGACCGAGCGAGATGATGGCCTGCGCGATCAGGCCGTCGTCGTGACGGACCCCGATGTGCTGGACGAAGGAGCGGTCGATCTTCAGCTGGTCCACCGGGAAGCGCTGCAGATAGCTCAGGCTGGAATAGCCGACGCCGAAATCGTCGATCGCGACCGGGCAGCCCATTTCCTTCAGCTCGCTCAGGATCAGGTCGGTCGCATCCGGGTCGCTCATGACCGTGCTTTCAGTGACTTCCAGCTTCAGGTCATGCGGCTTGATCCCCGAATTCCTCAGCGATGCCCGTACCGAATGCAGCAGCGATTCCGAATCGAACTGCCGCGCCGACAGGTTGACCGATACCGAGCAGCCCGCGCCGCCCGCAGCCTGCAAGACCTTCAGTTGCCGGCATGCGGTATCGAGCACCCATTCCCCGATGGGCACGATCAGCCCGGTCTCTTCGGCGACTTCGATGAATCCGTCCGGGGTGACCAGGCCCTTGGCGGGATCGAGCCAGCGCAGCAAGGCTTCGAAGCCGACGATCCTGCCGTCATCCACCCTGACCTGCGGCTGGTAGAACAGGATGAACTCGTCGCGGTCGAGCGCGTGGCGCAGCCTGGTTTCGAGTCCCAAACGCTGCGACATGCGTTCATTCATGGAAGAGCTGAAGAACTTGTAGTTGTTGCGCCCGGTTTCCTTGGCGCGGTACATGGCAATGTCGGCGCTCTTGAGCAGGGCGTCGGCAGACAGGCCATCCTTCGGATACAAGCTGACGCCGATGCTGCAGGTGACGAACAGCTGATGGTCGGCCACGGAAAAGGGTTGTTTGAAATTCTTCAGCAGGCGATCCATCCAGATCGAAAAATTGTCGGCGTTCAGATGCCCGGCCAGCACCAGCACGAATTCATCGCCGCCATGGCGGGCGATGGTGTCGCCTTCGCGCACGCATTTCTGCAGGCGCGCCGCAACTTGCTTGAGCAGCAGGTCGCCCATGTTGTGGCCGAGGCTGTCGTTGACGTACTTGAAGTTGTCGAGATCGATGAAGATGATCGCCACTTCGGTGCCGTGGCGCTGCGCGGAGGCGATCGCCTGGTGGATACGGTCATGCAGCAGATTGCGGTTGGCCAGGCCGGTGAGCCCGTCGTAATTGGCCTGGTATTCGAGCTGTTCCTCGTAGCGCTTGGCATCCGTGACGTCGTTGATCACTGCCACGAAATAGGTGGAGGCGTGACCAGTGCCGTGCACCGGTGAAAATGCCAGCTCGATCCACAGGCGCTCGCCATTCTTCTTGTAGGCATGCAGCTGCGCGAGTCCGTCGCAGCGCTCGCGCACTGCCTTGTTGATGTTTTCGATTTCCGGCTGCTCCTGGTCAGCCGCGAACAGCATCCGGAAATCCGACCCGAGCACCTCGGACCTGGCATAGCCGGTCATCTGCTCGAAGCTCGGGTTCACGTACTGGATGCGCTGCTGCAGGTCGACGATGACGATTGCGTTCAGGCTCGACTCGACGGCCCGCTTGAGCAGGCGCAGCTGCGATTCCGCCTTGCGTCGCTCGGTCATGTCGATGCCCATGCCGGAGGTGTATGCCTTGTCCCCGATCCGGGTGCGCATGCCGCTCATCAGGTAGGGGATGTGCCTGCCATCCTTGGTGAGGATTTCTGCCTCGAACTGCGCCTTGCCGCGGGCATACAGCTCCCGGCGCTTTTCCTCGTACAGGTCGTACTGCGTGCGGTCGAAGAACATGCGCGGGTCCGCGCCCGCCAGTTCGCTCGCGCTGTATCCGGTCACCCGCGCGAAATTTTCATTCCAGCGCAGGAGCCGGCCTTCCTCGTCGAGCACGTAAAATATGTCCGGCAGGCTGTTGAGGAGGAAATCGGAGACATTGCGCTCGACGACGCGCTGCTCGACTTCCGATTGCAAGGCCGTGTTTGCACGCTGCAGTTCCGCGCTGCGCTGCGCCACCCGCGCTTCCAGGTCTTGCTGTATGCCGTGCAATTCCTTTTGCGCCTCGTCGCGCTCGGCCACGGTCTGGTTCAGCCTCGCCAGGGAGCGCCGCAATTCCAGAAGCGAAACCACCTGGCGGCTCAGGCGCCACAATCCATCCTTCTGCTCTTCCGTCAAATGCCGCGGCACCCGGTCGATCACGCACAGGGCACCGAGTGCAACGCCTTCCGGCGTGATCAACGGCACCCCCGCATAAAATCGTATCCAGGGAGCGGCTTGCATCAACGCATGGGAGCAGAACGACGGATCGTTCAAGGTGTCGACTACCTCGAGATAATCGCGCCGCTCCACCGTGTGTGCACAAAACGCAAGTTCCTTTGACGTCTCCGAAAAATCCAGGCCGATGCTGGATTTGAACCACTGCCTTTTTTCGTCCAGCAAGCTGATGACGGCCACCGGCGTTTTGCAAATGGTCGCGGCCAGCGCCGTCAGGTCGTCGAACTCCGATTCCGCTGGCGTGTCGAGAATATGGTATTGGCGCAGCGCATCAACGCGTGTCCGCTCTTGCTCGGATAAGATCGGCATCATGTTGAACCCTCCGCAGGTTCGACAGCGATAAGCCGGTGCTGTTCAGTTTCGCGCGGCAGGAAGCCTTACTTCTGGTACAGCTGGTAAATCGCCCCCGCGAAATCGTCCGAGATCAGGATATTGCCCTTGCCGTCGGCGATGGCGTCTACCGGCCGTCCCCAGACGTCGCGTGCTACCGGATCGATCACGAAGCCGCTGACCAGGTCAATGCCCGCACCCGCGTTGCCGGCACCATCGAAGGGAAAGAACATGACCTTGTAGCCGGCGCTGAGCGTGGTGCAATTCCAGCAGCCATGCAAGGCAACGACCGCACCCTGGCGGAATGCGGGTGCAACGTTGCTGTTTTGCAGGAAGCTGAAGCCGAGCGGCGCGGAATGCGCAGCGATCCCCTTGGAGGCGCGGGTCGCGCGTGCGCAATCGAAGTTCGAGCCGTTGAGATTGAGGTCGGCGTCGTTCGCGAATTCCAGGTTCGCCATGCTGGCATTGGGCAGGCTGTTGCAGAATGGCCAGCCGTAATTCGCACCATCACCTACCGCCGTGAACAGGTCCGGCGGATTGTCATCGACAAAGGCATCGATGATCTTTCCGAGGTCGATGCTGCCATCGCCGTCGAAGTCATTGGCGAAGGGATACTTGATTTCATCGCGGTTGTTGACGGTGACCCACAAGGTATTGGTGACCGGCAGGAAGTCAAGGCCTTCCGCATTGCGCAGGCCGCGCGCGAACAGCCGGCCATTGCTGCCATCGGCGTCATACTGGTAAATCGCGCCGCGCACCGGGTTGGCCTGGGTATCTTCGACGCAGGCATTGCAGTTGGAACCGATCGACACATACAGCTTGTGGTCCGGCCCCACCGCAATATTCTTCAGCTCGTGTCCGTAAGTGCCGCCGAGCTCCGGCGACGAGGAATCCGGCAGATTGTCCACCACCACTTCGCGCGCGGCGCTGGTCGTGTCGCCCGGCTGATAGACCGAGCGCGTGACGCGGTTGGATTCGGCAATATAGAGATAGGTCACGTTGCCGATGGTGTGGAACACCATGTCGTGCGGATTGCGCAGGCCGGTGGCGAAGCTGAATTCCTGCGGCACATCGCCGGGCCGCTCGCGCAGGAGCCGCACTTCGCCCGAATCCGGGATCGACACCAGCACGTCGCCATTCGGCGCAAGTGCGAGGAAGCGGGCATTGTCAACCCGTGCCCACAGGCGGATGCCCATGCCGGGAGGCACATTAAGCGTCCTTGCGCTGGAGAAGGTTCCGCTGGCCAGAGTGCTCGGTACTTCCAGGGTTTGCTGAACGCTTGCTGCAGCCGGCGCGCTCGCGGAAGAGGCGCTGCTCGGCGAGGCTTTGCTGCCTCCACCGCCCTCTCCGCAGGCAGCCAGCATGCCGAGGCACAGGAAGGCGGATAACATGGTCAGCAGCGCACCTTTCGGGAGACGGCCCGATGATATTTTCTTCGCGGTTTTCATGACGTGGGGCACCTGCTGGACAGGCAGAAAAAGGCAAGGAAAAATCAGATAGTCTTTTGATATGTTGGTTCAATTTCATTGCAATTTGTCAAAGCAAATTTGCATGCTTGTGTTAGTCCGATTGCATCAAGGGCGAAACGAAGAAGGCGGGTGATCCAATGAAAGCCATGATTTCCGCGCAATTTGCCGGCGCCGCACGGTACATGTGCTTTTCGCTGCTGCTTGGCGCAGTCCTGCTGCTTGCCGCATGCGGCGGCGGGCATGACGACCTGCCGCAGGCCTTCAGCACCATGCTGACGGGCAACCAGGTTGTCCCGGCCACGGGAAGCGCGGCGAGTGCGGACGGCCTGCTGACTTACGAGCCCGACTCGCACACTCTGACCGCCAGCGTGATTGCCAATGGTGTCGCCGCCACTGCCGTGCAGTTGCGGGAAGGGCGGCCGGGCAGCAATGGCCCGCTGGTACTGGCGCTCGCCTCCGAATCAAGTACCGGCGGCACCGGCATCTGGAGCGCGCGCGCCGGCATTACCCACACCCAGCTCTCATCGCTGCAGGCAGGGAATTTCTACCTGGAGGTGCAGAGCGCAGCCTTTCCTGCCGGGGAAATCCGCGGGCAGGTGCAATGGGAATTTCCTTCAGGTGGACAGATAGAGCGTTTGAAGCAATGGCGGCAGCAGTCGCTCACCATAGAATTGCAGCTGCAGCAATTACGGCGGATCGCGGAAGACGATCATGACCATGTCAGGATCGGGCTCCTCATCCTGTTCTAGCTGGCTTCCCTGTCGGCATGCGGGTATCGTTCGCCTGCGCCGCGGCAGTCAAAGTGCCGGGCCGATGGCGGAGCGCGACCTGGCACGCCGGTCCTTCCCGGACGGGGGCGGTTCGCGCCAGCGGCGCAGCAGGATGCCGGCTGCCACGAACAGCACACCGAACAGCAGGAACCACAGCACATCCCAGAACAGCCGGTCCGGCACATCCATGCGCACATGATGGATGCCCAGTATCCAGTGCGACAGCACGCTGTCGAGCACATGCCAGCTGCCAAAGCCGATCAGCGCGTTGGCTCCGAGCATCCGGTTGGCCGCCTTCAGCGCAAATACATGGCGCGCCCGCACCAGCTTCCAGATGCCGACGGCGGCAATGACATACATCGCCGCATGGAACAGGCCATCCGCGAGGATCTGGATGCGCGGGTCGTTGAATGGCGTTTGCGTCCATCCGCTCAGGAAATGGTGCCACTGCAGTACCTGGTGCAGCAGGATGCCATCGAAGAATCCGCCGAGGGCAAAGCCGATGCAATAGCCGGCCCAATGAAAGGAGCGGTAGTTGGGGGGCATGATTGCCTCGATGCGGTGGTCCATGGCCTTGGCCGCCTCCCTGGTGGTCTCGAATACGTCGGTTTGTATTCGGGCACCGGACAACAGGCATTGGTTCCGCATTGACCGGAATTTTCGGAAAAGAGAGCGGGAACTGCACATGCCGCGGAGGAAGCTGCCTGCCGCGCAGCGGCGGCAGAAATTTTTCCCGCCTGCAGCGGCTGCCCCTTACAGCCAGTAGTTGAACATCCTCACGCCCCACTCGCGCAGGCGCTCCGTCACGCCGCGCTGCGCCCAGCGTTCCCGGGAAACTTCCACCGATTCCCGGACATCCCGCTGGAACAGCGCTTCCATCTGCCGGGCGAAACCGATATCGAGCACCACGGCATTGACTTCGTCATTGTGGAGGAAGCTGCGGATGTCGATATTGGTGGAGCCGATCGTCGACCACACGTCGTCGATCACGGCGGTCTTGGCATGCAGCATGGCGCCTTGCCGCTCATACACGCGGATGCCGGCATCGAGCAATTCCTGGTAGTAGGAGCGGCTGGCGTAGACCATGAAGCTGTTGTCGGAAAAGCTGGGAAACACGATTTGCACGTCGACTCCGCGATGGGCGGCATCGATCAGCGCATCGACGACCTGCCGGTCGGGGGAAAAATAGGCGGTGGTGAGATGGATGTAGTTGCTGGCATTGGCGAAGGCGGAAATATACGTCTTGTAGATCGTGTAATCCTCCTTCTCCGCGATGCTGCCGATGGCGCGTACCAGGGCCTGGCCCTGCGGCTTGAGGGGCGGGAAGAAGTCTGCATCCGGCAAGGCGGTGCCGGTTTTCAGACGCCAGGTTTCCAGGAACAGCTTCTGGATTTCCCCCACCGCCGGCCCTTCGATCTGCATGTGGGTATCGCGCCAGACGGCTTGCTTGGGGTCCTTCGGCGGCTTGCCGCTCTTGCTGCCAAGTAGCGCACTCTTGCCATACACCCGGCTGATGTTCACGCCGCCGGTAAACGCGATGCGTCCGTCGACGATCAGGATCTTGCGATGATCGCGCTGGTTGATTTCCCAGTCGTCGTGCGCGCGCATCGGGTTGACCGGATTGAATTCCAGCAAGCCGATGCCTGCCGCGCGCAGGCGCTCGAAGAATTCCCGCGGCGTGTCCAGCGTTCCCACGCTGTCGTAGATCACGCTCACCTGCACACCTTCCGCATGCTTCCTGATCAGCAGGTCGGCGAGAGCGCGCCCCACTTCATCGTCTTCGAAGATATAAGTCTCGAGGTGGATGTGCCTGCGCGCTTCGCGGATCGCAGCCAGCATGGCGCGCATGGTCTGCGGACCATCATCCAATAGCGTCACCTTGTTGCCTGCCACCAGCGGCTTGTTGCTGATCGCTTCTTCCGCCTTGATGTGCCGGGTCAGGATGGCAGTGGGATCGACCTGCGCCTTCAGCCGGCTCAGCAGTGCCTGGCTTTTTCCTGCAGGCAGGGTACCCTGCCCGTCGGCGATCTGCGGCCGGTTGCGCGGTATCAGCTCTTCGTCGCGCAGATAGCTGACATCGGGCAGGGTGGCGCAAGCAGCGAGCGGCAAAAGCAGCAGGGGCCAGCCGTGCCTCAGCACAAGACCGGACAGCAAATGCAGCCAGGAGCGGCGCTTCATGAAGAAAAGACTTTCATAGTTCGCAATGCATGAAAGACATATTGCATTGGAGAGGCTTTTCCAATCGATAATTCCCGAAGCGAACCATGTCTTGTGTTGCAACAAGCCTTGCACACCAGCACTGGGAAAGTGGCGCTACACTCCCGGCATGCATATCGTCGGTGTCGATTTCACTTCCTCTCCCCGCCGCGCCAAGCCGATCACGGTGGCGCACGGTCACAGCGACGGCAATGTCTTGCATGTCGAGCGCATCGCCGAACATCCTGACTGGACGTCCTATGAAGACTGGCTGCGCCAGCCCGGTCCCTGGGTGGGCGCATTCGATTTTCCCTTCGGCCTGTCGCGTGAACTGGTCGAACATCTCGGCTGGCCGCAGACCTGGGCGGAACTGGTCCGGCATTGCGCTGCCATGCCGCGGGCTGCATTGCGCGAGACCTTCAAGGCTTTTTGCGACGCGCGACCGGTCGGCAACAAGTTCGCGCACCGCGTCACCGATGGCCCCGCCGGTTCCAGTCCTTCAATGAAATGGGTCAATCCGCCAGTGGCCTACATGTTCCATGAAGGCACGCCGCGCCTATTGGACGCAGGCGTGACGGTGTATGGCTTGCATGCGGGCGACCCGCAGCGTATTGCGCTGGAAGGCTATCCCGGCCTGGTGGCGCGGGCTGTGACACGTGCATCCTACAAGAGCGACGAGCGTGCGAAACAGACACTGCAGCGGCAAGCCGCGCGTGAAGAGATCGTGCACGCGCTCGAGGCAGGCACGCATCCTTTTGGCATACGGCTGCATGCTGTGCCGTCATTGCGGCAACGGATGATTGAAGATGGAACGGCGGATTGGCTGGATGCGGTGTTGTGCGCGGTCGCCGCAGCCTGGGCGGTGCAGCGGCCGCATTTCGGATTGCCGCCTGAAATTGATCCAGTCGAGGGATGGACCGCGGGTGCGATCCCTGCAGCACTGGATGCGGGGGCGGCAGAAGCCGGAGGATGCTCCGGCTAAAGCGTGCGCAAGGGTTTCAGCCTGTTTGCAAACTTGATGTGCGTGCCTCTATTCGGCCTGCGGTGCTCGAAGTACCGTTCGTACTGACGTGCGCCTCGGCCAAATATCGGTTTGCTTCGTATGGTGTTTGGGCAGGCTTTTAGACGCTCGGCCCGAGCCAGACCTTATCGTGCACTCGTGAAATGGCATAGCCTTTCGCGTCGATCTGCTGCAGCGCATCTTCCGGCGACAGGCCAAGCACGGGTTCATTGTTCGGATCGAGATCGATATTCTGCTCGGCGGTCTCCCACTCGATACTCGTAGCCTCCTCCGGAATGGGCCTCCCTTCAGGGACGGCAAGATAGGAATATCTCCCTTCGTTCTCCGGGCGCTTGTAAACGTCAACTTTCATAGGTCCTTCCTTTCAAGTACTCGGTGACACATTGACCAGCAGGTAACGGGAAGGTTGCAGGGTTAGAAAAAACAAATCCGCTCCCGCGCATTTTTTGAAATGCGGCGCCTGGGTCTCCTCCACAAAGCGCACTGCTGCAGCCGAGGCAGGTGCGCTCTTTTTTTATTGATCCCGCTCGTGTCCGGGACATTTCAGTTTCTACCTTCCTGTTAAGGAATGTTCAAAGGAAATCCACGCATTCCTTGCACTTCCTCTAATGACGCGCGCAATCTCCTTGCCTGTCGTACACCTTTCTTCAAAAAAACCTTTCTCCATTGCATAAACGAGTATTGACTGCCCCCAGTCAATATTTAGAATGGGCAACGTTGCGTGTCATCAAGAGTTGCCCAGTATCATCCTGATTACACGCCGTCCTCGCTTCGCTTGTGCCCTTGCTCATTGGACATGCGGTGCTGTTCCCAGCACGCCGCCCGCACGAAGCAAAGCCCCTCGGCGGTTCGCATCGCGAGCCGGTTTGTGTGCAGTTCAAACCAGTTTCAGATGTATGACAAATTCTTCCCCAATTCAAGCAAAGAAAAGCAGGAAACTCACAACCTTTCTCGCCATGGCCGTTCTCGGATTGAGTCTCGTCGGCTCCCCCTACCGCAGCCAGGCAGTCACCCTCAATACCGCACTGAATGAACAAGTTGTCATGGTGCCGGTGGTGTCCGGCGGTGACAATGTGCAACTCGAAACCACCATCTTCACGCCACCCGGCCCGGGGCCCTTCCCGCTGGTGGTAATGAACCACGGCAAGGCTCTCGGCGATCCGCATAATCAGGGACGCGACCGCTTCGTGGTGATCAGCCGCGAATTCGTCAAGCGCGGCTATGCTGTCGTCGTGCCGATGCGCAAAGGGTTTGCCGAGTCGACCGGTGAATATGTCGAGCATGGCTGCGACATGATCGGCAACGGCCAGACGCAGGCCGACGACCTGCAGGGCGTGCTCGAATACCTGCGTACCCAGCCCTGGGTCGACAAGGACCGCATCATCGTGGCCGGCCAATCCTATGGCGGCCTGGCCACGATCGCCTTCGGCACGCGCAGTATCCCGGGTGTCAAGGGCCTGATCAATTTCGCCGGCGGCCTGAAAATGCATGGTGCCGGTTGCGACTGGCAGGATTCCCTGGTGAAGGCCTTCAATGATTTCGGCGCGAAGACGACGCTGCCGAGCATCTGGTTCTATGGCCAGAACGACCAGCACTTCGGCCCCGAACTGGCGGCGCGCCTGCGCGACGCCTATGTGAGCGCGGGCGGACATGCGAAGCTGGTCGCCTACGGCGCGTTCAAGAACGATGCGCACGGCATGGCCGGCAGCCGCGACGGCGTGCAGATCTGGTGGCCGGAAACCGAAAAGTTTTTGAAGGAACTCGGCATGCCGACCGAAGAGGTGGTGGCACTGTCGGATGAGCCGCAGGTCGCCGCGACCAACTACGCGTCGCTGGATAATGTCGATGCCGTTCCCTACCTGCGGGACCGTGGCCGCCAGCAGTACAAGGAATTCCTGAGCAAGCCGCTGCCGCGCGCCTTCGCCCTGTCTTCTTCCGGCGCATGGAGCTGGGCGGAAGATGGCGATGATCCGCCGAGCCAGGTGCTGGCCGACTGCCAGAAGACCAGCCAGGCACCCTGCAAGCTGTACGCGGTCGACAATGCCGTGGTCTGGAATAGCGACAAATAAGGCTGACAGACAGGCAAGGAAATGCGGCAAACCGATGGGATGCCGCATCATCCGCGCCACTTTCCGGTGCAATTCCCTCCGTCCTTGTACACAGCGGCGGCACATTGCCCTATGATGTCGCTCTTTCCAAACGGTAATGTTTTTTAATGATGGCCAGAGCTTGCGGCGTCGATTTCGGCACCTCCAATTCCACCGTCGGCTGGTGCCGGCCCGGCCATCCTTCTCTGCTCCCGCTCGAGGAAGGCAAGACCACCCTGCCTTCCGCCGTGTTCTTCAACGCGGAAGAAGACAGATGGAGTTTCGGCCGCGGCGCGCTGGCTGATTATCTTGCCGGGCATGAAGGGCGCCTGATGCGCTCGCTCAAAAGCCTGCTCGGCACCAGTCTCCTCGACGGACAGACGGAAGTGCAGGGGCGCGCCATCCCGTTTCGCCAGCTGCTGGCGCAATTCATCGGCGAATTAAAGCGCCGCGCCGAACAGGCTGCCGGCCGCAGCTTCGAGCATGCGGTGTTCGGCCGCCCGGTGCATTTCATCGACGACGACCTCAAGGCCGACCAGCAGGCGGAAGCCAGCCTGCTGCAGATCGCGCAGGCCGCCGGATTCCGCGAAGTCGCCTTCCAGTACGAGCCGATTGCCGCCGCCTTCGACTATGAATCGGAAATCGAACGCGAGCAGCTGGTGCTGATTGCCGATATCGGTGGCGGCACTTCCGACTTTTCGCTCGTGCGCCTGTCTCCGCAGCGCGCCCAAAAAGCCGACCGTCGCGACGACATCCTCGCCACCGCCGGCGTGCACATCGGCGGCACCGATTTCGACAAATACCTCAGCCTGTCTTCCGTCATGCCCCGGCTCGGCATGGGTTCGCGCCTGGCGAGCGATGCAGAAATGCCATCCAGCCATTATTTCAACCTGGCGACCTGGCACACGATCAATCTCGCCTATACCCGCAAGGCTTGGGAAGAATTGCAAGACCTCCGGCGCGACGCGCGCGAGCGCGACAAGCTGGACCGGCTGCTGCAACTGGTGCAGCAGCGCGACGGCCATTGGCTCGCGCTGAAGGTGGAAGAAGGAAAGATTGCCCTCTCCGAAGCGACGGTCACTGCCCTGCAGCTGGAGCGCCTGCCCCCGCCGCAGACGGTGCTGGTCGAGCGCGAGCATTTCGATGCGGCGATTACGCACCTGGTGATGGCGATTGAAGCCGCAGTCGGCGAACTGCTTCGGAATGCCGCCGTACCGGCGGAAGCGGTCGATACGGTGTTCTTCACGGGCGGCTCGAGCGGCGTGCATATGCTGCGCAAGCGGATTGCCTCGCTGCTGCCGGACGCGCAGCGGGTGGAGGGCGACCTGTTCGGCAGCATCGGCGCCGGGCTGGCGCTGGATGCGCAGCGCAGGTTTGGATAGTTGAAAGACAGTTTCAAGTCAGTCAGTAAAGAGCGTCCGCATTGCAGCAGGGTGCGGCAAACAAACAACAAGGGTAGTTCATGCAATTCTTTGGTTTGAGCAAGGTTCTTGGCACGGGTATGTCCGCCTTGCTGTTGACGGCTGCGGCTTCGGCCGGAGCGCAGGAGTCCGGCGAACGTGGCTGGTGGCAGACGGTTCAGGATATGGGGCAGGGCGCGCGGGAGAGGGTCGAGAACATTTACGATACCGGCAAGCTCGACGTGTACTTCTCGGGCTATGCCTATCACGGGCGCAGCACCTATACCCGGGAACGCTTGCATGAACTCAACGAAGAAGCCTGGGGCCTCGGTATCGGCAAGTCCATCCGCAATGCCAAGGGCAACGAAGAATCGATTTTCCTGATCGGCATTTCCGATTCGCATTGCTATCCGCAAATCATGGCGGGCTATGCTTACCAATGGATGTGGTCGGTCGGGCAATCCGGCCTCGAAGTCGGTGCCGGTCTGGCACCGATGCTGGTAAGCCGCCGTGACTATTTCGGCGGCGTTCCCTTCCCCGCTGTTTTCCCGATTGCATCTGTCGGCACGCAAAATTTCAAAATGCTCGCTTCCTATGTGCCGCGCCTGTCGTCAAACAAGGGCAACGGCGACGTCCTGTTCCTGTTCGGGAAAGTCTCTTTCGACTGAGGCAGGTTTCTTTTCCTCATGCGGGCGGTGTTCGCCGCCTGCGCATTGCCTCCTCTGCGCCTCCGGCAGGAAACTTCGCGTCCCTGCAGTTGTCATTCCTTTCATTCAACAGGGAAGGCAGCAATGGCAGAGCAGAAATGGCCCCAGCAAATCTGGATCGTCCGCCACGGGCAGAGCGCAGGCAATGTCGCGCGCGATGCAGCCGAGGCTGCCGGGGTGGCGCTGATCGATATCGCCACCCGCGACGTTGACACCCCGCTCTCGGCCCTCGGGCGGCGCCAGGCGGAAGCCCTGGGACACTGGTTCCGCGACATGCCGCCTTCCGAGCGGCCGAATGTCATCCTCTGTTCTTCCTACGTTCGCGCGCGCATGACGGCCCAGATCGTCCTCGAGACGGCCGGGCTTGACCGCGATGAAGTCTCGGTGATTGCCGACGAGCGCCTGCGCGAGAAGGAATTCGGCATTCTCGATCGCCTGACCCGGCACGGCATCCGGCAGAAATATCCGGAGCTGAGCGAGCAGCGTACGCATGTCGGCAAGTTCTATTTCCGCCCGCCCGGCGGCGAGAGCTGGTGCGACGTGATCCTGCGCCTGCGCAGCGTGCTCGACACCATCGTCCGCGAATACCGTGGCGAGCGGGTGCTGATCGTCGGCCATCAGGTGATCGTGAACTGCTTCCGCTATCTGCTGGAGCGCATGGATGAACAGCAGATACTGGAGATCGACCGCAGCGGCGATGTGCCCAACTGCTCCGTCACATCCTACCGCTTCGATCCGGCGCGCGGCAGGAATGGCAAGCTGGTGCTCGACCTCGTCAACTTCGTGGCGCCTCTGCGCGACTCCGGCACGCCGGTCACCGACGAGCCGGACGTGCAGGCCGCGCCGAAATCCTGAGGAGCCCGCATGTGTGACGAGTTTGCCAGCGACCGCATCAACGACATCGATGATGACGGTCTGCGCGCCTGGCCCTTGCCGATGCCGTCGGAGGACGGCGACAAGGAGCAGCGTGGCAGCGTGCTGGTCATCGCCGGCTCGCGCCAGATGCCGGGCGCAGCCATCCTCGCCGCGACCGCCGCCCTGCGGGCCGGCGCCGGCAAGCTGACGATCGCGACCAGCGCGGCCACAGCACCGCTGGTCGCGCTGGCGATGCCGGAAGCGCGCGTGGTCGACTTGCCGGAAACCGATGCCGGCGCCATTGCGCCCGCCGCCGCAGATATCCTGAACGGGATGCTGGCAAAGTTCGACACGGTCCTGATCGGCCCCGGAATGCAGGATGAGCAGGGCAGCTGCGCCTTCGTGATGGCGCTGCTGCCCCATCTGAATGGCGCGAAGCTGGTGCTGGACGCGGCTGCGATGAACGTGGTGCGGCGCCAGTTGCAGGCGGTCGATGCCACCTGCCATCCGCAACAGCGCTATGTCTCGCAATTCGATACGCCGGTCTTGCTGACCCCGCATGCGGGGGAAATGGCGCACCTGAATGCCTGCGACAAGCATGGCGTGCTTGCCGATCCTCTCGCCGCCGCGCGTCATGCGGCGCGGCGCTGGAATGCGCTGGTGGCACTGAAGGGCGCCACCACGATCATCGCCGCGCCGAGCGGCGAAGTGTGGCGGCATGAAGGCGGCAATATCGGCCTCGCGATCTCCGGCTCCGGCGATGCCCTGTCCGGCATCATCGCCGGCCTGTCCGCGCGCGGTGCCCAGCTGGAGCAGGCGGCCGCATGGGGCGTGGCGCTGCATGCGCGTGCCGGCGAGCGCCTGGCAGAGCGCTTCGGCCCGCTCGGCTACCTGGCGCGCGAGATTCCGGCGGAAATCCCGGCGCTGATGCACGCACTATGCCTTCAGCCGTAATGCCACTGGCCGTGCCAGTCACTTGATGAGGCCTTCGGCCTGCATCGCCGCCTTTACTGCCGGACGCTCTCCAATCCGCTTGCGATAAGCGAGCAGCGCAGGCCATCTTTCCAGTTCTATCCCGACGAAAGGCGACCAGCCGGTGGTCACGAACAGGTAGGCATCCGCTACGGAAAAGCCGCTCCCGAGCAAGTGTTCATGCTGCGACAGGTGCCGCTCGACATGGTCGAAACGTCTGGCGAGCTGGTCCCGGAAAATCCGTTTGGCCTCGGGCGGCATCTCGGCCTTGAACAGTGGGGAGAAGCCCTTGTGAATTTCCGAGGTGATGAAGTTGAGCCAGGATTGCAGCCGGTATCGCTCGAAGGAACCGGCTTGCGGCACCAGTGCTGAGGAGGGTGCGAGGTCCGCGATGTATTGCATGATTGCCGGTCCTTCGGTCAGGATCGTGCCAGGCTTGATTTCGAGCGCGGGCACATAGCCGTTTGGATTGACCTCAAGGAAATTGCAACCGGCGTCGGTGCGCTTGGTTTGCGCGTCGACCTTCTCCAGGGTGAATTCGAGGCCGGCTTCGCGCAGGGCGATGTGCGGGGCGAGAGAGCATACGCCGGGAGTGTAATAAAGCTTCATGGGATATCCTTTCATGTCGGGAGGGTGGAAAACTCAGGCTGTCTTCAGCCGGATGGAAGCGGGGCTGTTGGCGGACTTCAAGGCATATGCACCGTCGCCCAGCAAGGCATGCACGACGGATGCGAGGATCAGGAATGCCGGATATTCCCAGCCGCCGTTCGGATTGCTGAACACCCAGCCATTGCCAAGATGCGCGGCGCTGGCACCAAGGAGGATGGGGAGCAGCAACAGGGAAGCGATGCGACCGTAATAGCCCAGCAGGATCAGGCTGCCGCCCGCCAGTTCGAGCAGCACGACCGGCCAGGCGATGAAGACCGGCATGCCGTGGCTGGCCAGAAAGCTGGCGAAGCCGGGCATCGTGAACACCAGCAGCTTCAGCAGTGCATGCGATATCCACATCGTCCCCAGGCCTAATCGCAACAGCAGGGCCGCATGGGAGGCAAAACGTTGATCGATCATGATGAATTCCTTTCAGGGTGGTTGGGGTGGTGCTAATGTAAGTGGGCAAAAAAGCAATGAAAATAGGCGCTCATGAAATCTTCCTATGCAAGAATGCAATCGAAGCTCGGCTTCGGTGAGCTGGAAATGGTCCTGGCCCTAGTCAGGGGGCGCACCCTGGGAGGCGCGGCCGAGCGGCTGAAGCTCGATGCGTCGACGGTGTTCCGGACTATTGGCCGGATTGAAAAGGATCTGGGCGAGCGCCTGTTCGAGCGCAGCCGGCAAGGCTATCTGCCGACCGAGCTGGCGCTGGAACTGGCGCACCATGCCGAGCGGATGGAGGCCCAATTGCAGGAGGCGCGGGAAGCCGCGTTCAAGAACGGAAACGAGCCGTCCGGCGTCCTGCGCATCACCACCACCGACACAATCCTGCATGGACTGGTGCTGCCGGTGCTTCATCACTTCTCCGCCGCGTATCCGCGAATCGAACTGGAGCTGGTTGCCACCAATGCCGTAGCCAACCTGAACCGGCGAGACGCGGATGTCGCCATCCGCGCCACGCGCAAGCCGCCGGAGCACCTGGTCGGAACCAGGCTCGGCACATTGTCGGCGGGCGTGTTTGCCAGCCGCGCCTACCTGGCACGCCAGCCCGGGCAGCTGCGCCTGGCCGAGGCAGACTGGGTGGCGCTCGATGAATCGATCCCGGACCATCCCTCGGTCAAGTGGCGGCGCCAGCATTATCCAAAGCTGGTGCCGCGCTACCGCTGCAACAGCGTGCTGTCGGTCGCGGGTTCGGTGGTGTGGGGACTGGGCGTGGGTGTCGTTCCCCTGTTCCTTCTGCGGGATCATCCGGACGTCGACATGCTGGACGGTCCGGTGGAGGAACTGGAAACCGGCTTGTGGATCCTGGCGCACCCCGATATCCGGCACCTTCAGCGGGTGAGGCTGCTGTTCGACTTCCTGAAGGACCAGATCAGACTGTAGGTTTATAGTTGGGCAAATCTCGCCCCCACTCCAAGGAGCATGATCATGGACGTTCTCTTTCCATCGCGGCCCCTGAGCATCTCGATTGCCTGCGACCCTGCGCGCGTCTATGCCTACGTCCGCGACCCGCGCAATTTGCCGCAGTGGGCAGAAGGCTTTTGCAAGTCGGTGCGCAAGACGGAGAAAGGCTGGATAGCCGAGACGCCGCAAGGGCCGGTGACGATCCGCTTTTGCCCGGACAATCCCTGCGGCGTGCTCGACCATTTTGTCGGGATTGCTCAGGGCGCTGAAATCGCCGTTCCGATGCGGGTGATCCCGAATGGATCGGGCAGCGAGGTATTGTTCACGCTGTTCCGTGCACCCGACATGTCGGCACAGACTTTCATGGAAGATGCCGACCTGGTCGAGCGGGACTTGCTGAGTCTGAAGGCCAGGCTGGAAGAATAAGAGCAGCCGCCGTCAGAGGGACAGGCTGCGGGGAGCGGATGAATGCCCGTCTGGATGCGGGCGGTGTTGCAGGCCGCGCATAAACGCAGGCCCGGCACGGTGTCAAATTGTCACAAACCCTGGGATCACGATTAGAATAGGCCCAGCCATGACCATCGTTGCCGTATTCAACCAGAAGGGCGGGGTAGGGAAGACCACCACTGCGCTCAATCTTGCAGCCGCCATGGCGCGCGGCCGGCAGACCGTTTACGGCATCGATCTCGATCCGCAAGCGCACTTGAGCGCAATTGCCGGCGTCACCGCCGGCTCCGGCGACGAGACCATCCTCAGCCTGTTCCAGCGCGACCGCCCCTTGCGCGAGCTCGTCCGCCCGACCGCAAGCAACATCCACATCGTCCCGGCGCATCTCGAGCTGTCCAAGGTGGATACCATGTTTGGCAAGGGCTATAACGTGGTGAACCGTCTCAACACCAGCCTGCGTACGGAAAAATTCCTCGATGGGAGTGCCCGTGTGGTGGTTGATTGCTGTCCGATGATCGGCGTGCTGTCGCTGAATGCGATCTTCGCCGCCGACTGCGTGCTCGTGCCGGTCGCCGCCGATCATTTGTCATACAAGGGGGCGCTCCAGATCGAAAAGACGCTGAAAGCGCTGGAGCCGGTCCTGAAGCGCCGGGTAAGGCGCCGCTACCTGCTGACGCGCTTCGATCCTGGGCGACGGGTGGAACGCGATGTGCAGCGCATGCTGGAAGAACACTTCGGCGATGAAGTCTGCCGCACGCAGATCAGGGAAAGCGTCAGCCTTGCGGAGAGCCCGGCCTATAACAAGAATGTGTTCGAGCATGCGCCGAACAGCCGCGGTGCTCAGGACTATGCCGCTTTGCTGGATGAATTGCAGGCCGAGCGTTTTATCGGCTGAATGCCGACGAGGCTAGTTCGAGATGAGCGTCAGGATGTCTTCCATCGACGTCTTGTCTTCGACGGGCGCTTTCTGCACCGGCTTCGCCGAGCCCGGGTTCACGTCGCAATTCAGGCTTTCTGCCTTCGTCACGCCCGCTTTCACTTCGCAGCTCAGCACTTCGCAGTAGCGGTACATCTGGCGCAGCTTGCGTTCCGCATCTTCCTGATTCCGGCCCATGATGGCGATGTTGTCGATCTTGAGCCTGTTCTGCGTCAGTATAGAAAACTGGAATTTGACCATACGACCTCCCGAATTGCGCGCCCGCGCCGTCTTTGCTTTGGTCGCATAAGTAGTGGGAATGCGGCCTATTGTTAATATAGGGCAATCTATGTTGATTTGGATCAAGTTGCATAAATTGTTACAAAGAAAGCATTCTTGAAGGATTGTCCAATCCATTCCCGCCTGCCCCGTTGATACGCGGCTGCCCAGACGCACACCTTCCCCCCTTTCCGGCCGGCCCCAGCCCGGCCCGCTTCAAGCAAGATCAAGCAGCCGGCGCTACCATTGCGAGCTTTCGCCGGGATCCTGCCCGCCGCGGAGATCCCCAAGTGTTCATGAATTTGCCAGACAGGATAGAAAAACGCATGCCGCATTCCACACGCTTGTCCAGTTTCGCCGCCGGCGCGTGCGACACGCTGCCCATGCTGGTCGGTGCCGCGCCCTTCGGCGTCATCTTCGGCACCCTTGTCGGTTCCACGCCTCTTGCGCCATGGCATGGGCAATTGATGTCGATGAGCGTGTATGCCGGTTCCAGCCAGTTCATCGCCGTCGGCCTGGTGGCCGCCAATGCCGGGTTGCTGGTGATCTGGCTCACCACCCTGATCGTGAACCTGCGTCACATGCTGTATGCAGCGACGCTGCTGCCGCGCGTGACGCACCTGCCGCTGGGCTGGCGTTTCGGCCTGGGCTTTCTGCTCACGGATGAAACCTTCGCGGTGATGAATGCGTATTACCTGAGGCATGCTGCGGCGCCCCTTGGCCACTGGTATTTCCTCGGTTCCGGCCTTGCGATGTACGGCAACTGGCAGTTCTGGACGCTGGCGGGCCTGCTGTTCGGCGCCGGCTTTCCCCAACTGCAATCGCTCGGGCTGGACTTTGCAATGGTGGTGACCTTCATTGCCATCGTGGTGCCGCAATTGCGGCAGCGGTCGCAGCTGGCTGCGGCGCTTGCGGCCGGCGCCTGCGCCTATGCGGGGAAGGATCTGCCCTACAAGCTGGGGCTGTTGCTGGCGGTCTTGGCCGGTGTCGCGGCCGGCATCCTGACGCTGCACCGGCAAGCCCGCGGCGCAGTCGAACAGGAGGGCGGCGCATGAATTACCTGCTGATGGTGGCCGGCATGGCTGCCGTGACCTTCTTCATCAAGGCTGCGATCTTCCTGCTCGGCGACCGCGTCGTATTTCCGCCGTTATTGAAGGAGGCGCTGGGCTTTGTGCCGGTCACCGTACTGACGGCGATCATCGTGCCGATGATTTTGGCACCGCAGGGCAAGGACATGGAGCTGACCTGGCGCAATCCGCAGCTGGTCGCCGCCATCGTCGCGATCGCGGTATCCGCCGCGACGAGGCGCCAGTTGCTGACGATAGGTGTCGGTCTCGCGGTATTCTTTGCCTGGCGCTTCGGTGTGCTGGCCTAATGCGGTTTCCACAAGCCTGAAAGGGAAAGAAAGCAGGGAGCGCCGTGCGCACCGGGATTCCATGGTGCGCACGGCGCTCCCTGCTTCACCATGGCATATTGAAATTCGTTCTAAGCGGCCATCTTTGGCTGGGCAAGCTCAGCGCTTGGGTGCGAGCATGGTCTTGCGGCAGTTTTCCGCGCCGCACAGGCAGGCATAGGCGCGCTTGAGCTTGGGCGTGTGGCGCTCCTCGAGCACCAGCCCGTAGTCGTAGTTCAGTTCTTCGCCACGCTTGATGTCGCGCAGGGCGTAGATCAAGATGCGGCCGTCTTCTTCCCGCGCCTCGCAATTGGGATTGCAGGAATGATTGATCCAGCGCGCATCATTGCCGTTGCTGCCGCCGTCGATGATGCGTCCGTTGTCCAGGCTGAAGAAAAAGGTATGGTAGCAATCGGCCGGCTTGGCATTCTCGCGCTTGAGCGTTTCCTTCCAGCTGATGCGCTCGCCCGCATATTCGATAATGAACGTCCCGGCCGGGATCTTGCGCGTGGCGAATACGCCGTTGCCGTGGATTTTCGAATTGCGGACCGCATACGGCGGGCGATCGGAGGCTGTCTTGGATGCTGCTGCGTTTCTGGAACGGTTCATTTCGCTTGATAATGCTGATGTTTGAATGGTATCCGGCGCTAGGCAAGATTCATTATCTCAAGGCCATGCGCCTGCCGATTGAGCAAGGCCAATCGCATGCGCGGCCGTTCTGCCTGCCCGCCCCTCTTTCGGGACGCAAGTGTACCTCGATACTACGCATTTGACTTATCCGACTGCCAACGAATTCATGCTGCACACGCCTCTCGTTCCAGCCACGCTCGCCTTCGTCGAAGACGTGCCCTATGCCGCCGCATTCGGCGACGTGTACCACTCCGCCGACGGCGGCCTCGGACAGGCCCGGCACGTGTTCCTGAAAGGGAACCGGCTGCCGGAACGCTGGCGCGCCAGGCAGCATTTCACCATCCTGGAAACCGGCTTCGGCCTGGGGCTGAATTTCCTTGCAACCTGGGCAGCGCTGCGCGAAGACCCGGCCCGGCCAGCGCAACTGCATTACCTTGCGCTGGAAAAGCACCCCTTCGCCGTGCCCGATCTCGCCACCCTGCATGCCCGCTGGCCGGAGCTGGCGCCGCTGTCCGCCGAATTGCGCGCCGCGTGGCCGCCGCTGATCGCCGGCTTCCACCGCCTGCTGCTCGATGGCGGGCGGATCATCCTGACTCTGGTGTTCGGCGACGTGCGCGATTGCATTCCGCAAATCGATGCCAGCGTCGACGCCTTCTATCTCGACGGCTTTTCGCCGTCTAAAAATCCTGACATGTGGGCGCCGCAATTGCTGGAACGCCTTAACCGGCTGGCGGCACAGGAGGCCACGCTTGCCACCTATACCGTGTCGACGCCGGTTCGCAAGGCGCTGACGCAAGCCGGTTTCGCCTGCGAAAAGCCGCCGGGCTTCGGCCGCAAGCGGGAAATGCTGAGCGCCCGCTTTGCACCGCGCTGGCAAACCACTCACCGCGATGTTCCGGCCGACCGCCACGCAATCGTGATCGGCGCCGGCCTCGCCGGCAGCGCCGCCTGCGAGCGGCTGGCGGCGCGCGGCTGGCGCCTGACGCTGATCGAGCGCCATGCAGCGCCGGCCCAGGAAGCTTCCGGCAACCTCGCCGGCGTTGTGAAGCCGCTGATTTCGAAGGATGACAATCCGAGCTCGCAACTGCTACGCGCCGCCTATCTGTTTGCCCTGCAATGCTGGTCGCAGCTCGGCGGCATTGGCCGCGCATTTTCCGGTGAAGCCTGCGGCGTGCTGCAGCTGGCGGACGATGCCGCGGATGAGCAGGTACAACGGCAGATCGACGCCAGCCACCGCTATCCGCCGGAATTCGCGCAATGGCTCGACGGTCCTGCCGCATCAAGCCTGCTGGGCCAGCCGCTGAAGCAGGGTGGCTGGCTGTTTCCCCGCGGCGGCTGGGTATATCCCGCCAGCCTGTGCGAAGCGCTGCTCGCGGCCTGCGGCGACCGCCTCGAGCGCCGTTTCGCGCATACGGCCGTGCAACTTGAGCATGACGGGGCATGCTGGCAGGTGCGCGATGGCGGGGACACTGTACTTGCGCAGGCCCCGGTCGTGATCCTTGCAACCGGCGCCAGCACGGCGCTCTTTCCTCAGGCTGCGCAACTGCCGCTGCAGGCAGTGCGCGGCCAGGTCATGCATCTGCCCGCGACGGCTCTGCCCGAATTGCCGGTGGTAGTATGTGGCGACGGGTATGTGACCCGGCCTTCGCAAGGCATCTGCTGTGTCGGGGCCTCTTATGATTTCGATGGCGATCCGCAGTTGCGGCAGGCCAGTCAGCAGGAAAACCTCGCGCGCCTGGCGCACATCCTGCCGGATGCGGCGCAGCAGAATGCGCAAGCGCCACTCGCCGGCCGCGTCGGGTTCCGCACCGTTGCGCCCGATCGCCTGCCGCTGGTCGGCGCACTGCCGGCTGCGGACGAGGCGATCACGGGCAGTCGCCTGCGTGACGTGCCGCGCCTGCCGGGCTTGCATGGCTTGCTGGCCTATGGTTCGCGCGGGCTGGTGTGGGCACCCTTTGCGGCCGAGTTGCTGGCTGCCCAACTGAATGCGGAACCCTTGCCGATAGAACGCCGGCTCGCCGAAGCGCTTGATCCGGCCCGTTTTTTGCTAAAAGCTTATCGTCGCGGCGACATTGCGACGCCGAGCACTTCTTCACGAGAATGACATGCCGAAAATCGTCAAATACATCGCCATTGCCATTGCTTCGCTGATCGTACTGCTGCTGATCGGCGCGGCCATCATTGCCGCCACCTTCGATCCCAACGCCTACAAGCCGCAGATCATTCGCCTGGTGCAGGAAAAGACGCAGCGTACGCTCGCCATCCCGGGTGACATCAAGCTCACATTCTTTCCCAAGATTGGCGGCAAGCTCGGCAAGGCCAGCATCACGGAACACAACAGCAACACCGAGTTCGCATCGATCGACGGCGCGAAAGTATCGCTGGCCCTGATTCCCTTGCTGTCGAAGCAGGTGGTGGTCGACAAGGTGCAGATCGACGGGCTGCAAGCCAATATCCGGCGCTTCAAGGATGGGACGAGCAATTTCGACGACCTGCTGTCCAAGGATAAGGAAAAGCCGGCGGAGCAGGCTGACCAGTCAAAGCAGCAGCCGGTCCGACTCGACATCGACGGCATTGACATTACCAATTCCCGCATCCTGTATGACGACCAGCAGCAGGAACGCAAGATCGAACTCGCCAACCTGAACCTGGAAACTGGCCGGATTGCCAATGGCGTGCCGAGCAAGCTGCAGCTGAGCGCCGATGTCAGCGGCGACAAGCCGGCCGTCAACGCCAGGGTGGATGTGAAAACCGGCTTCACCATGGATACCGTGAGAAAGCAATACGCATTGAAGGGGCTGGATGCGCAAGTCAAGGGCAGGCTGGCCGACTTCAGCGACCTGGTGCTCAAGGCAGCCGGCGATGCCGACCTCGATCCCGAGCACAAGCGTTTTGCCCTGGACGGCATTCAGTTCAGCATCAGCGGCAAGCAGGCGGGGCGATCGATCGAAGCAAAGTTCGATGCGCCCAAGCTTGCCATCACCGACAAGCAGGTCAGCGGCGGCAAGCTGAGCGGCGACGCGCGGATGAGTGAAGGCGCACGCACCATCAATGCGAACTTCAGCGCACCCTCGTTCGAAGGCTCGCCGCAAGCCTTCAAGATTCCATCGCTCGCGCTCGACGTGGCGATACGGGAAGACAAGCTTGACGCGAAGGCAAAACTTGCCGCCGCGCTGGAAGGCAATATCGACAAGCTGCTGTTCTCGTCGCCGCAGCTGCGTCTCACGCTGTCCGGCAAACAGAGCGATACCGCGCTCGACGGCGAGCTCACCACGCCGTTCACCGCCGACATGACCGCAAAGACGATCAGCTTGCCGAAGATCGCCGCCGCTTTCAGGCTGCCGAATCCGGGCGGCGGCATGCTGGATTTCAAGGCCGACGGCAACGCCAATGCCAATCTCGACAAGCAGACGCTGGCAGCCGTGCTCAAGGGCAAGCTCGATCAGAGCAACTTCGACGCGAAACTCGGGCTGACGAAATTCTCGCCTGCTGCCTACAACTTTGACATCGGCATCGACCAGATCGACCTTGACCGGTACAAGCGCAAGACGGCCGCAGCGGCGCCTCAGACGGAGACTTCAAAGGGCGGGGCGCCGGAACAGCCGCTGGACTTGTCGGCCTTGCACAAGCTGCAAGCCGAGGGCAAGCTGCGCATCGGCGCGCTGAAGGCGGCGAATGTCCGCATGGCGAATGTGCGCGCCGACCTGCATGCAGCCAATGGCAAGGCCGACATTAATCCGCTCGCAGCGAATCTGTATGGCGGCAGCGTGGCCGGTTCGCTGTCGGCCACGGCCAGTACGCCGCCGCGCATTGCCGTGCGCCAGAACCTGTCCGGCATCAACATCGGTCCTTTGCTGAAGGATGCGATCGGCAAGGAGCAAATAGAAGGCAAGGGCAATGTGCAGCTGGATGTGACGGCGAGCGGCGCGACCGTCAGCCAGATGAAGAAAGGCTTGAACGGCAACACGAGCCTCTCGCTGCGCGATGGTGCAGTGCGTGGCGTGAATATCGCGCAAGTCATCCGCAACGCGAAAGCGAAGATTGGCGCCTTGCGCGGCAATGAAGCACCGCAGACCGGTACCGGCTCGGCGACGGAAAAAACCGACTTCAGCGAATTCAGCGGCAGTTTCCGCATCACCAACGGCGTTGCCCACAACGAGGACCTGAACCTCAAGTCACCCTTGTTCCGGATTGGCGGCGCGGGCGACATCAACATCGGCGAAAGCAAGCTCGACTACCTGGTGCGCACCACCGTGGTATCGTCGCTGCAAGGCCAGGGCGGTCCGGAGCTGCAGGCGCTCAAGGGCGTGACGGTGCCGGTGCGGCTGTCGGGACCGTTCGATGCGATAGGCTGGAGGGTTGATTTTGCCGGTCTGGCAAGTGAACTCGCGAAGCAGAAACTCGACGAGCGCAAGGAAGAATTGCAATCGAAAGCGCAGAAGGCGCTCGGTGACCAGAAAGGCAAGGTGCAGGAAAAACTGCAGGAACAATTGAAGGGTTTGTTCCGCAAGTAGTGCCTTGGTTGCATCCACTCGCAGCTGCGTGACTCCAATATGCACGCGGCCGCGTTTCTTCAATGCGCGACGCAGTCATGGGAGGATGCTTCGCGCGATCCTGCATCATGGGCGTTGTTCGGCGCAAGCGCGAGTCATCGTTGCGCAAAGGCCGATCAGCGTCCGGATTCACATTCAATTCATTCAATCATCGATCTGTGCGGCAGGCGTATAAAGATCATTACGCCTGCATTTCCGACGAGCGCTTAAAAGAAAAATAAAGCTCGTCTTGCATACGCAGCACGCTTGTTCGATAAATAAAAATTGGCGAAACACGACAAGCATCGCGCGGAAAAGTTTCTCGCCGGCTCCCGTATTTTGCAAATAAATGCGGAAGAAATATCGCTTTGAAAATACGAAGTGATAAGCCAATTTTTCAACTTCTTCCGCTCGAAAAAAATAGGCGTTTTTTTGCGCAACATTTCCACCCGCCTAGAGAAAACGCGGCGTATATTTGACTTGCGGAGTGGAAACTTATCTCTCAATCCGACACCTAATGACCGCTGGACTTTCATCAAAGGACCTTACATGAAAATCTTTGACAACTACGCAGCACGGTATGAGCGGACTCGGGAAGAGGAATACTCCCTGCAAGAATATCTGGAGTTGTGCAAGCGTGACCGACTCGCTTATGCCTCTGCGGCCGAACGCATGCTGGAAGCGATCGGCGAGCCGGAGCTGCTCGACACGCGTCATGATCCGCGGCTGTCGCGCATCTTCGCCAACAAGGTAATAAAAATATATCCCGCATTCCGCGAGTTCTACGGAATGGAAGAGGTCATCGAGCAGGTCGTATCCTATTTTCGTCACGCGGCTCAGGGCCTGGAAGAACGCAAGCAGGTGCTCTACCTGCTGGGTCCGGTGGGCGGCGGCAAATCCTCCATCGCTGAAAAGCTCAAGCAGCTGATGGAAAGCGTGCCCTTCTATTCCATCAAGGGTTCGCCCGTCAATGAATCGCCACTGGGCCTGTTCAATGAAGAAGAAGACGGGCCGATTCTCGAAGAAGACTACGGCATTCCGCGCCGTTACCTGAAAACCATTCCGAGCCCGTGGGCCGTCAAGCGCCTGCAGGAGTTCAACGGCGACATCAACCAGTTCCGCGTGGTCAAGCGTTATCCCTCGGTGCTGAAGCAGATCGCGATTTCGAAGACCGAGCCGGGCGACGAAAACAACCAGGACATCTCTTCGCTGGTGGGCAAGGTCGACATCCGCAAGCTGGAAGATTATTCCCAGGACGACCCGGATGCCTACAGCTATTCCGGCGGCCTGTGCCTGTCGAACCAGGGCTTGATGGAATTCGTCGAAATGTTCAAGGCGCCGATCAAGGTGCTGCATCCGCTGCTGACCGCGACCCAGGAAGGCAACTACAAGGGTACCGAAGGTTTCGGTGCGATTCCGTTTGACGGCGTGGTGCTCGCGCACTCGAATGAATCGGAGTGGAAAGCCTTCCGCAACAACAAGAACAACGAAGCTTTCCTCGACCGTATCTATATCGTCAAGGTGCCGTACTGCCTGCGTGTGAGCGATGAGGTCAAGATCTACGACAAGCTGATCAAGGGTTCCTCGCTGGCCAATGCGCCCTGCGCGCCGGGAACGCTGAAGATGATGGCGCAGTTCGCGGTGCTGTCGCGCATGAAGGATCCGGAAAACTCCAGCATCTTTTCCAAGATGCAGGTGTATGACGGCGAAAACCTGAAGGACACTGACCCGAAGGCCAAGTCGCGCCAGGAGTATGTCGACTATGCAGGTGTGGATGAAGGCATGAACGGCCTGTCGACCCGCTTCGCCTACAAGATCCTGTCCAAGGTCTTCAACTTCGACAATACCGAAGTCGCGGCCAACCCGGTGCATCTGCTGTATGTGCTGGAACAGCAGATCGAGCGCGAGCAGTTCGCGCCGGAAGTCGAACAGAAGTACCTGGCCTACATCAAGGAATACCTCGCCCAGCGCTATGTCGAGTTCATCGGCAAGGAAATCCAGACCGCTTACCTGGAAAGCTATTCCGAGTACGGCCAGAACATCTTCGACCGTTACGTGACGTTCGCCGATTACTGGATCCAGGACCAGGAATACCGCGATCCGGATACCGGCGAAAGCTTCGACCGCGATTCGCTCAACAGCGAACTCGAAAAGATCGAGAAGCCGGCGGGCATTTCGAATCCGAAGGACTTCCGCAACGAGATCGTCAACTTCGTGCTGCGCGCGCGGGCCCAGAACCACGGCAAGAACCCGGCCTGGACCAGCTACCAGAAGCTGCGCACGGTGATCGAGAAGAAGATGTTCTCGAACACCGAAGACCTGCTTCCGGTGATTTCCTTCAATGCGAAGGCGAGCGCCGACGATGCGCACAAGCACCAGGAATTCGTCTCGCGCATGGTGGAGAAGGGCTATACCGCCAAGCAGGTGCGACTGCTGTGCGAATGGTATCTGCGGGTACGGAAGTCGTCGTAAGTATCTATGGCAGCAAAGGCAATGCTCCTCCCCCTTCAAGGGGGAGGATGGGTGGGGGATGGGTTTTGTAAAGACTAGCGCACAGCGCAACCCATCTCCACCCCCAACCCTTCCTTGACGGTGAGGGGTATCACGCAGAATTTTGGATTTGAAGCGAACTGAAGCAGGCAATCAGCCAACGGCAGTTCCACCAGCAGGAGGCATTTTGGCTTACCTCATCGACCGGCGTTTGCAGAGCAAGAACAAGTCCGCGGTCAATCGCGAACGCTTCTTGCGGCGTTACAAGGGGCAGATCAAGGATGCAGTTGCACGCGCGGTAAAGGGCCGCTCGATCACCGAGATCGAGAAAGGCGAAAAGGTTTCAATTCCGGTCAAGGACATCAACGAACCCAGCTTTGGCCATGCGCAAGGCGGGGTATGGGAGGTTGTACGGCCGGGCAACAAGGAGTACCAGAAGGGCGATCAGCTCCAGCGTCCGAAGAGTGGCGGCGGTGCCGGCAAGGGGAAGGCCGGCAATAGCGAAGAAATAACAGAAGACGATTTCGCTTTCGAGCTGTCGCGCGAAGAATTCATGAATGTGTTCTTCGAGGACCTGGAGCTGCCCAACCTGGTAAAAACCCAGCTCGCTTCGATAACGGAGTTCAAGCAGCAAAGAGCGGGCTTCAAGTTGTCCGGCACGACATCGAACATCCATATCCTGCGCTCGCTGCGCGGAGCGCTCGGCCGCCGTATCGCGGTCGGCGCCAAGTCGCGCAAGCGCCTGCGCGAGGCCGAGGCGGAACTGGAGCAGTTGCTCCGGACCGAGTTCGAAGATGACCACAGGATACTCGCGCTGAAGAAGGAGATCCGCCAGCTGCGCATCAAGCTGGAAGCGATCCCCTTCCTCGATCCGATTGACCTGCGCTACAGCAATCGCATCAAGGTGCCGAAGCCGACCAGCCAGGCCGTGATGTTCTGCGTGATGGATGTGTCCGGTTCCATGGACCAGGCGAAGAAGGATGCAGCCAAGCGTTTCTTCATCCTGCTCTACCTGTTCCTGACGCGCGCCTACGAAAAGATCGAGGTGGTGTTCATCCGCCACCACACCCAGGCATCGGAAGTCAACGAGGATGCGTTCTTCAATTCGCGCGAATCGGGGGGCACGGTGGTGTCGTCGGCGCTGAACCTGCTGACCAAGATCATCCGCGAGCGCTATGTGAATACCGACTGGAACGTGTATGTCGCACAAGCATCGGATGGCGACAACTGGGACAACGATTCGGTGACCTGCCGCGACCTGCTGATCAATACCATCATGCCGATGGTGCGCTATTACGCCTATGTCGAGATCACCGACGACGAGCCGCAAAACCTGTGGCACCAGTACACCCAGGTGCAGGCGCAGCATCCGCATTTCGCGATGCAGAAGATCGAATCGCCTGCGGATATCTATCCGGTATTCCGCGAACTGTTCAAGAAACAGGTGAAGTGATGACGACAGCCACCTTGAAAAAGCCTGCGGCGAAAAAGCCGGCCCGGCCAGCCGCCAGGAAAAAGCCGGCCAAGCCGCGCCGCCTGCCAGAGCAGTCCGAATGGACGTTCGAACTCATCGAGCAGGCGCATGACGAGATCCGCCGCGTCGCGGAAAATTTCGGTCTCGACACTTATCCGAACCAGCTCGAAGTCATCACTGCCGAGCAAATGATGGATGCCTATGCCTCCGTCGGCATGCCGGTGTCGTATGCCCACTGGTCCTTCGGCAAGCATTTCCTGGCAACGGAAAAGAGCTACCGGCGCGGCCACATGGGGCTGGCTTACGAGATCGTGATCAATTCCGATCCCTGCATCGCCTACCTGATGGAAGAAAACACGCTGACGATGCAGGCACTGGTGATCGCCCATGCCTCGTACGGCCACAATTCCTTTTTCAAGGGCAATTACCTGTTCCGCACCTGGACCGATGCGGAAGCGATCATCGATTACATGGTGTTCGCGAAGAAGTACATTGCTGAATGCGAGCAGCGCTACGGCATCGAAGCGGTGGAACTGCTGCTCGATTCCTGCCACGCCCTGCAAAACTACGGCGTCGACCGCTACAAGCGCCCGGCGAAGCTGTCGATGGCGAAGGAGCGCGAGCGCCAGCGCGAGCGCGAGGAATACCTGCAGTCGCAGGTGAATGACCTGTGGCGTACCCTGCCGCGCCGCAACGAGGAGCCGGTGGTGAAAGCGGAGGCGAATCGCTTCCCGGCCGAGCCGCAGGAAAACCTGCTGTACTTCATCGAAAAGCATGCGCCGCTGCTGCAGCCCTGGCAGCGCGAGATCGTGCGCATCGTGCGCAAGATCTCGCAATACTTTTATCCGCAGCGCCAGACCCAGGTGATGAACGAAGGCTGGGCCACCTTCTGGCATTACACCATCCTGAACCAGTTGTACGACGAAGGCGTGGTCGGCAACGGATTCATGATGGAATTCCTCCAGAGCCATACCAATGTGGTGAACCAGCCGCCGATCACCAGCCGCTACTACAACGGCATCAATCCGTATGCGCTCGGCTTTGCGATGTTCCGCGACCTCCGCCGCATCTGCGAGGACCCGACCGAGGAAGATCGCCAATGGTTTCCGGACATTGCCGGCAGCGACTGGAACAAAACGCTCGACTTTGCGATGCGCAACTTCAAGGATGAAAGCTTCATCTCGCAATACCTGTCGCCCAAGCTGATCCGCGACTTCCATTTCTTTTCGGTGCTCGACGACGACAGCAAGGAGCGGCTCAGCGTATCCGCCATCCATGACGAGGTAGGCTACCGGCATATCCGCGAACAGCTCGCTGCGCAGTACAACCTGCACAACCGCGAGCCGAACATCCAGGTCTGGTCGGTCGATACCCATGGCGACCGCGCGCTCACCCTGCGCCACCTGCAATACCAGCGCCGGCCGCTGAACAACCAGGCCGACGAGGTACTGAAGCATGTGGCCCGGCTCTGGGGTTTCGATGTAAAGCTGGAGACAGTCGACCCGCAAGGCACGGTGCTCGGCACGCTGGAATGCAAGTGCGAGAAGCGGAAACACTGAAGCGGTTTCCGCCAGCCTGAAAGGGCAAGAAAGCAGGGTGCGCCGCATGCACCGGGATGGCAGGGTGCGCGCGGCGCACCCTGGTTCCCCATCGAAGATTGAAATTCGCCCTGGTTTCTCTCCCTCCTGATGGCAGGCTTGGCCCGCCTGCCGTTCTTTCTCTCCCGAATCCATCCTGCTTTGCCTGTCACAGGGCGAGCCACTACGGCTGCTGTAATATTTGCAAGCCACCTGTAGTCTATTCCCCCTCTCGACAGCAAGTTCAACGCAAACAAGGCCATTTCGGCACTGGCACGTTGATTGCCTGCGTTTCTCCTTACTTCCACCAGGGCAAGCATTCTGGTGTTCCATTTACTGTTTCAAGGAGAAACTCATGTTCAGACGTACAGGATTCAGCCAGGCGCTGGGTGTGGCCGCGCTGGCGATGATGTTCGGTGCTGCGCCGGCCCATTCGCAATCGAGCAGCACTGCTGCCTCTTCGAGCAAGCCATCCAGCCAGGCTTCCGGCGCGGGCAATTCCTCCAGCGCCAGCAGCTCCGGCGGCAAGTCTTCCGCCAGCGGTTCGCTCAGCAAGGCAGACCAGAGCACGATGCGTGAAATGGCACAGGCCAATCTGGCCGAGATTGAAATGGGCAAGATCGCCATGAAGCAATCGAAGGATGACAAGGTGCGCGATTTCGCACAGAAGATGATCGACGACCATACCAAGGCGCAGGACCAGTTGCAGCAGCTGGCCCAGTCCAAGGGCGTGACCTTGCCAACCGAGCCGGACCGCAAGCACCAGGAAATGGCCAAGAAGCTCAGCTCCCTGTCAGGCGAGGCGTTCGACCGCCAGTACATGTCAAAGGATGGCGTGCAGGATCACAAGAAGACTCACAGCATGCTGCAACGCGCGGCAACCAAGGCAAAGGATTCGGACCTGAAGGCATTGGTGACCCAGACCCAGCCCGTCATTGATCAGCATTTGCAGATGGCCGAGGAAATGACTGCCAAGACCACGTCGACCGGCGCGTCCGGCACCAAGGGCGGCGGCGCTTCTTCTTCCGGCTCCAAGAGCAGCGGCAAATGATGATGACATGGAGGGTATATGGACAATGATGAAGTGATTTCCACACTGAACGACCTGATCGAAACCAGCAAGGATGGCGAGGAAGGCTTCCGCGCCTGCGCCGAGGATGTCCGCAATCCGCAGCTCAAGACCTTCTTCCTGAATCGTGCCCAGGCATGCACGACCGCCGTATCGCAGTTGCAGGAACTGGTACGCAGCTATGGCGGCGACCCGGAGACCAGCGGTGGCCTCGGCGGCGCGCTGCACCGGCGCTGGGTGGACATCAAATCCCTGGTCACTGGCAAAGATGACAAGGCCATCCTGACCGAGTGCGAGCGCGGCGAAGATGTGGCGGTGGCCAGCTACCGCAAGGCGCTGGCGAAGAACCTGCCGGTCGATGTGCGCACCCTGGTCGAGCGCCAGTATCAGGGCGTGGTGCACAACCATGACCAGGTCAAGGCCTTGCGGGAGCAGGCCGGCCGCTGAGTAAGAACGTTCTTGCAATTGGCAGCGGGCCGGCTGCAGGCATGCCGGCCGGCCCGCATGCCTTTACCCCATTTCCCTGCGGCTAGCGGTCATGCCGGTTACAATAGCAGCCGGCTCTCGCCCCCGGCCATGGCCCGCATGGTTTCCGTGAGCCGTCTGATTCCAACCCAGTTTCCCATCCCGCCCAGACTGCTTTATCCGGAATATCCTGCATGCTGCGACTGACCGACCTTCATCTTCCGCTCGACCATCCCGAAACCGACCTGCAAGCCGCGATCCTCGCACGGCTCGGCATACCTGCCGAAGACCTGATCGGATTCACCATTTTCCGCCGCGGCTATGATGCGCGCAGGAAGAACGCGATCATGCTGGTGTACACCCTGCATGTCGAAGTCAGGGATGAAGCCGCGGTGCTGCAACGCATGCAGGGCGCGACGCACGTCAAGCCCGCGCCGGACACCAGCTACCATTTCGTCACCCAGGCGCCCGCCGGCCTGAAGACGCGGCCGGTGATCATCGGCTTCGGCCCCTGCGGCATCTTCGCCGCGCTGATCCTGGCGCAGATGGGTTTTCGTCCGCTGATCCTCGAGCGCGGGAAGCAGGTGCGCGAGCGCACCAAGGATACCTGGGGCCTGTGGCGCAAGCGGGAACTGCATCCGGAATCGAATGTGCAATTCGGCGAGGGCGGCGCCGGCACCTTTTCCGACGGCAAGCTGCACAGCCAGATCAAGGATCCGAAACATTACGGCCGCAAGGTGCTGACCGAATTCGTCAAGGCCTTCGCGCCGCCGGAAATCCTGTATGTGAGCAAGCCCCACATCGGCACCTTCCGCCTGGTGAAGATGGTGGAGGAAATGCGTGCCACCATCGAGTCGCTCGGCGGCGAATTCCGCTTCGAAAGCCGGGTGACCGATCTCGATATCGATCATGGGCAGATACGCGGCGTGGTGCTGGAAAGCGGCGAACGGATCGCGACTGACCACGTGGTGCTGGCGGTCGGCCACAGCGCGCGCGACACCTTCCAGATGCTGTATGACCGCGGTGTGTATGTGGAAGCCAAGCCGTTCTCGATCGGCTTTCGCGCCGAACATCCGCAATCCCTGATCGACCGCGCCCGCTTCGGCAAATTCGCCGGCCATCCGCTGCTCGGCGCTGCCGACTACAAGCTGGTGCATCACTGCAGGAACGGCCGCTCCGTCTACAGCTTCTGCATGTGCCCGGGCGGCACCGTAGTGGCTGCGACATCCGAGCCGGAGCGCGTGGTCACCAACGGCATGAGCCAGTATTCGCGCAACGAGCGCAATGCGAATTCCGGCATCGTGGTCGGCATCACGCCGGCCGATTTTCCCGGGCATCCGCTGGCCGGCATCGACTTCCAGCGCGAGCTGGAGTCGCGCGCCTATGTGCTGGGCGGGAAAAACTACGATGCGCCGGGGCAGCTGGTGGGTGACTTCATCGCGGGGCGCGCATCTACGGCATTTGGTTCCGTGCAGCCTTCCTACAAGCCGGGCGTGCACCTGACGGACCTTGCACCCAGCCTGCCGGAATATGCGATCGAGGCGATCCGCGAAGCCTTGCCGGAATTCGACAAGCAGATCAAAGGCTATGCGATGCACGACGCGGTGCTGACCGGTGTCGAAACCCGCACCTCGTCGCCAGTGCGCGTCAAGCGCCAGGACAATTTCCAGAGCATGAACACGAAGGGCCTGTTCCCGGCCGGTGAAGGCGCCGGCTACGCGGGCGGCATCCTGTCGGCGGCAGTGGATGGCATCAAGGTGGCGGAAGCCGTAGCGCTCAGCATGGTCGGTCGCACGGATGTGCATGGCGGGATGCAGCCGGGGCCGGAGACTTACTGAGGGCAAGCGCAAAAACAAGCTGCGGGCGGAAAGGGTTCTTTCACCACGCCTTCGGCTGGAAGCTCGAATCAGGGCGCTCCATTTGTTTTGTGGAACCGCGTTGCCGCCATGGTCGGCCCACGTCGCCACTTGCAGGCGGCTCGAATTAGCGCGGCGCAAAGCGGTGCTTTGCGAAACCCCGCGCTAATCCACTTCCAGCGTTTGCAGGCGTGCCCTGCATTCGCCGTCGGTAATCTCGAGAAAGCCGAGTGAGATCGGCAGCTTGAAGCGGCGCGGCCCGGCACTGCCCGGGTTGATGAACAGCACGCCGCCCTCCATCCTGACCGAAGGCTTGTGGGAGTGCCCCGACACCACGACCCGAAATCCCGCGGCTTGCGGATCGTCCTTCAGGTCTTTCAGGTCGTGCACCACGTGGATCTTCACGCCCTCGATGTCGAGGGTCTCCCTCTCGCTGAGAACATTCGCCCAGTCGCCGCGGTCATTGTTGCCGCGCACTGCGACGACCGGCGCGATGGCGGCAAGCTGCTGCAGCACGGCTTCATTGCAGATGTCACCGGCGTGGATGATGCGGTTCACGCCGGACAGCGCAAGCCGCGCTTCCGGCCGCAGCAGGTTATGGGTGTCGGAGATCAGGCCGATGCGCACGCTCATGTCGCTTGCTCACGAGGGGAAAGAACGAATCCGCATGGAGGGAGCGTCGTGTATGCCGGTTCAGCCCTTGATCAGGCCTTCCGCAACCAGCGCCGCACGGACGGCGGGCCGAGCCGCGACGCGTTGCTGGTATTGCTGCACTGACGGCCAGCGGTCCAGCGGGAATTTCAGGAATCCGCTCCAGTTCAGCACCGTGAACAGATAGGCGTCGGCGACGCTGAACTGTTCACCCATCAGGTAGCTTGCCTTCTGCAGCTGCTGTTCAACCAGGTCCAGGCGGGCTGCCATTCTGTCACGAGCCGCCTGTTTGGTCTCTTCGGAAGCCTGCGGGTTGAACAGGGAACCGAAGGTCTTGTGCAATTCCGTAGAAATGAAGTTCAGCCATTCCGCCAGGCGGTAGCGCTGCATGCTGCCGGGCTCGGGAACGAGCTTCTTCTCCGGCGCCTTGTCGGCCAGGTATTGCACGATGGCAGGGCCTTCGGTCAGCACTTCGCCATTTTCCAGCTGCAGCGCCGGCACATAGCCTTTCGGGTTGATCTTCCGGAAATCGGCGCCGCTTTCCGTCTTCTTGTCGGCCAGGCTGACCTTTTCGGTTTCGAATTTCAGCCCTGCTTCCAGCAGCACGATATGCGGCGACAGGGAGCAGGCGCCGGGGGAAAGATAGAGTTTCATGTTTGCGTCCTTTTATTGAAAAAACACGGTGCAGATGTGCCGTCAGGGGGCACTGAAAGACGATGTTTCTGCAGTATGGATGGTAGCCCAGCGCAAAAAATTGTGCTTCGCGCAAGAAGATGTCATTTGCCAATGCAAGCCGGACACATCGCTTCTATAATCGACAGGCCAGATACAACAACAGGCGGAGACATGAACACGACCCACTACCCTCATTGGCCAGCCGGCCTGCCCTATACCCTGACCGCTCCCGAGACCAGCGTCTACGTCAACCTCCAGGTTTCGGCGCTGCGTTACCCGGACAAGCCCGCGATCATTTTCTACGACTCGATCCTGAGCTATGCGCAGATGGAAGCGGAAGTACTGGCACTCGCCGGCTATCTGCACCAGGCCTGCGGCGTGCAGCGCGGCGACCGCGTGCTGCTCGACATGCAGAACAGCCCGCAATTCATCATCGCCTATTTCGCCATCCTGCGCGCCGACGCGATGGTGGTGCCGGTCAACCCGATGCTGATGACCGAGGAATTGCAGCATTACGTGGAGGACAGCCAGTCGGCTGTCGCCATCGTTTCCCAGGAAATCTTCAGCCGCATTGCGCCGCTGGTCGGCAAGTCGGGCCTGAAGCGCGTGGTGGTGGGAACCTACTCCGATTACCTGACCGCGCCCACCGAACTGAATGTGCCGGATTTCGTGCGCGCGCCGCGCAATGTGCCGGCGATGGAAGGCGTGGTTGCCTGGCACGATGCCGTTGCCGCGCGCCACGTCCCGGGCCCGCACATAGCAGGACCGGATGACCTCGCATGCATGCCCTATACCTCCGGTACCACCGGCAAGCCGAAGGGCTGCATCCATACCCATCGCTCGGTGATGTTCAATTCGATCGCCAGCCCCACCTGGTCGGGGCCGACGATTGCCGACACCGTGTCGCTCGCGGTGCTGCCCTTCTTCCACGTCACCGGCATGCAGTCGGTGATGAATGCGACCATCTATTCCGGCGGCGCAATCGTGGTGCTGCCACGCTGGGACCGCGACGCGGCCGGTCAGCTGATCACGCGCTACAAGGTCACCAGCTGGACGCTGATCCCGACCATGATGATCGACTTCCTGTCCAACCCGCGCCTGGCGGAATACGACATCTCCTGCCTGAAGCGGGTTTCCGGCGGCGGTGCTGCGATGCCGGCCGCGATCGCCCAGAAGCTGCTGGACATGACGAATCAGCAGTACATGGAAGGCTATGGCCTGTCCGAGACCATGGCCGCGTCGCACATCAATCCGCCGCAGCGGATGAAGCAGCAATGCCTCGGCATTCCGCACTTCAACGTGGATTCGCGCATCGTCGATCCGGTCACGCTGAAGGAATTGCCGCCGGGCGAGCAGGGCGAAATCTGGATCCATGGTCCGCAGGTCTTCCAGGGCTACTGGAACGATCCGAAAAAGACCGAGGAAGCCTTTGCCGAACTCGACGGCAAGCGCTTCTTCCGCTCGGGCGACCTCGGCTACATGGACCCGGAAGGCTTCTTCTTCTTTACTGACCGCCTGAAGCGCATGATCAACGCCAGCGGCTTCAAGGTCTGGCCGGCGGAAGTGGAATCGATGATGTACAAGCATCCGGCGGTACAGGAATGCTGCATCATCGCTTCCCGCGATCCGTATCGCGGCGAAACGGTGAAGGCGGTGATCGTCAAGCGGGCCGGCGCCGAAGCGAGTGCGGAAGACATCACGCAGTGGGCACATGAGCACATGGCCGCCTACAAGGTGCCGCGCATCGTGGAGTTCGTCGAGGCCCTGCCGAAATCGGCGACCGGCAAGGTGATGTGGCGCACGCTGCAGGAGAAGGAGATGGCGAAGTAATGTTCCGCCATCCGACCACCGGGAACCTGCCTCAGCTCAGGCTTGGATACCCGGTGATTTCCTGGATCTGCCGGTACAGCGGCGCCAGCTGCCCGTACATCTTCCTGTACACCCGGGAATACAGCGCGTCGTAAGTCTGGCGATGCTGCGCCTGCGGCTCGAACACCCGGCCGATGCGCGTCATCGCATGGATGGCGGTATCGAAATCGCTGTGCAGATCCAGGCCCACCGCGGCATTGATTGCCGCGCCCAGGCCGGAGGTTTCGTAGATGTGCGGCCGTGCTGTGGGCAAGCCGAAGATGTCGGCGGTCAGCTGCATCGCCGCATCGCTTTGCGAGCCGCCGCCGGAGACGCGCAGCGAGGTGATCGGCACGCCACTGCGCTTTTCGATGCGTTCCTTTCCTTCGCGCAGCGCATACGCCAGCCCTTCCAGGATGGCACGGTAGAGGTGCGCGCGATTGTGCACGTCGCCGAAGCCGATCACCGCGCCTTTCGCTTCCGGTCCCGGCTGCTTGATGCCCGGCGTCCAGTAGGGTTGCAGCATCAATCCCATCGATCCCGGCGGCACCGCATTCACCAGTTCGTCGAATAATGCTTCGGGAAGCACGCCCTGCTGCTCGGCCAGCAGCTTTTCATGATGACCGAACTGTTCCTTGAACCAGTTCACCATCCAGTAGCCGCGGAAGATCTGCACTTCGGTGCTGTAGGCATTCGGGATGGCGGCAGGATAAGGCGGGATGAAGGGCGTGACTTCCAGGTATTTCCGGCTGGTGGTGTTGATGGTCGCGGTCGTGCCATAGCTGAGGCAGCCGATGTGCGGATCGAGGCAGCCGGCGCCGATCACTTCGCAGGCCTTGTCGGCGGCGGCGGCCACCAGCGGCGTGCCGGACGGGATGCCGGTAGCCTCGGCCGCGTCTTTCTCGATCTTGCCGATGACGGTGCCCGGCGGGACCAGTTCCGGCAGCATGTCGCGCGTGACCGCCAGCGCCTGCCATTTCCAGTCGTGCGCAGCGGCCCAGCGCAGCCGCTTGTAATCGAAGGGCAGGTAGGCGACCTGCGAGCCGATGGAATCGATGAAGCTGCCGCAGAGACGGTAGTTCAGATAGCCCGACAGCAGCAGGAACTTGTCGGTCTTGTCCCAGATCTCCGGCTGGTGCGCCTTGATCCAGTTGGCTTCGGCTTCGCCGCGAAAAAAATTGATCGTGCTTTCCACGCGTGCGAGCTTGAAAGCCAGCCGCCACAGGGGATGGATGGGTGGCACTTCTGCGGTGCGGCGCTGGTCGAGCCAGACCATCGCAGGGCGCAAGGGCTTGCCTTGCCTGTCGAGATTGATCACCGTGCCGCGCTGGGTAGTGACGGCCACACCCCTGATCGCAGACTTCGGCACATTCGTTTGCGCCCACAGCCGCTGGCAGGCGACGCATAGCGCCTGCCAGTAGTCTTCCGCGTGATGCTCGGCCCATCCCGGCTGGTCGGAAAAATAGGCTTGCAGGTGCACCTGCGACTTGGCGACGATATTCCCATGCAGGTCGAACAGCAGCGCCCGGGTGCTCTGCGTTCCATTGTCG
>NZ_HE978634.1:2559874-2935219 GCF_000312045.1 Noviherbaspirillum massiliense JC206 | reverse complement strand
CATTCATGGGCGATCAGCTTGGACGGGTTCGTGGCGTGATGGAGACTGACGCCAGTCGGGGATCTGCGTCTGCGGCGGCAGGCCGTAATGGCGCTGCCACAAGGCGAGGTATGACATTTGTTCTTCTTCCCAGCGCGCATCGCTCCAGCCGAGTTCCGGCTGGCAGATCGCGCGGATGCGCGGCAGGAGCTCGATGCCGCCGCCGCGCAGCTGCAAGCCCAGACGCGTGCGGCGCAGCAGCAAGTCTTCCAGGTGCAGCACCGCTTCGCTGCGCGCCGCCCAGCGCAATTCCGCCCACAGGGTTTCGGTGCCGGGGATGGCCTCGAGTTCGGCGACAGGGCTTGCATCGATCAGCGCCGCCGCCTGTTTGCCATGGCGTCCCTGCAGCCTGCGCCTTTGCCGCGTCGTCAGTGGCATGCTTGCCGGCAGTGGTGGCGCGGGCGTGAAAACCGGTTTCGGCTTCAGGGCTGGCTGCCAGCCCGGCAGCAGCGGCGCGGCATGTTTCAGGGCGTCGAGCGCAATCAGGCGGAAGGTGGTCAGCTTGCCGCCGGTGACCGTCAGCAGGCCGTCTTCCAGCCACACCGCATGGTCACGGCCTTCCTTCGAGGGATCGGCCTTGCCGGAATCAATCACCGGCCGCACGCCGGCATAGGTGGCGAGGATATCGTCCAGCGTGATGGCGAGTTGCGGAAACTGGAATTCGATCGCCGCCATCAGGTAGGCGGTTTCTTCCGGCGTGATCGCGGCTTCGGCCTGCATGTCGGCGCGGTGGTCGACATCGGTGGTGCCGACCAGGGTCACGCCTTCCCACGGAAACATGAACACCGGCCGCCCGTCCCATGGGTGCATCAGGCCGATGGCTTGCGCCACCGGCAATCGCCATGCCGGGAGCAGCAGGTGGCTGCCGCGCAATGGACGCAATTTCTGGCCGTTCGCGCCATGCGTGCGCAGCCGGTCGGCCCAGGCACCGGTGGCATTGATGACGACTTTCGCCTCGACGGTGTGACAGGTGCCGCTGATGGCGTCATGCAGTTCGACGCCGCTGACCTTGCCGTTCGTGCGCAGCACCTGCCGCGCCACCATGTAATTCACCGCGACACCGCCGGCATCGCAGGCTTCCTGCACGATGCGCAGCACCAGCCGCGCATCGTCGGTCTTTGCATCCTGGTAACTCATGCCACCGTTGAGTTCGGTGCGGCGGATATGCGGCGCCAGCAGCAGGAAATCGTCCGGAGCGTAATAACGGCGCGTGCGCTGCCCGGCCATCAGGTCATAGAGCGCGAGGCCGGCCATGAATACCCTGCGCCCGGGTTTTCTGTTCTGGTAATCGGCGAAGGCAAAGCCTTGCGGGTCGACCAGACCCGGTGCTTCCTGCAGCAGGTTCTGCCGTTCTTTCACCGAGTCGCGGGTGAGCAGCAGCTTGCCTTCCTTGATGTAGCGCAGTCCGCCGTGCACGAGTTTCGAGGAACGGCTCGACGTGCCCCAGGCGAAGTCGCGCTGCTCGACCAGCAGCGCCTGCAGTCCCTGGCGTGCCGCTTCCAGCAGGATGCCGGCGCCGGTAATGCCGCCGCCGATGATCACGACATCCCAGCTGCGGCCGGTCAATGTCGCCGGCAATTCCTCACGCCAGTTTGCGCGCCACATGGCTGCCGTCCTCCGCTGTGGATGCATCCGGAATCGTTTTGCCGGGGTTCATGATGCCCTGCGGGTCGAAGTGCCGGTACAGCTGGCGCATCGCACCGATGCCAAGCTCGCCCTTCTCGGCCGCGAGATAAGGCGCATGGTCGGTGCCGACGCCGTGCTGGTGGCTGATCGTGCCGCCGTTGGCGACGATCGCTTCACTGGCTGCGGCCTTCAGCCTGCGCCAGCGCGCCAGGTCCTGCTCGAAATTGCCGGCGAGCCGGTACGCGAAGGTGGTGTAGACGCTCGCGCCCTGCGCATAGATGTGCGACAGGTGGGTATAGGCATGGAGCCGCTCGCCTTCGTGCGCGAGCGCGTCGGACGCGGCCTGTTCGACAGCCTGCATCATCTGCTTCACGCGCGGCCAGTCGACTGCGGTTTCCACGGTATCGACCGCATAGCCGTGCTGCCACAGGGCGTTGCGCAGGTAGACCGAACGGAAGCGGTTGGCCTTCCACTTCCTGCCGATCATTTGCCCGGCATGCACCCCATGCCATGCGCGGGCGATACGCAGCGCATCGTCGAGTGCCGAAAAGCGCTGGCCCTTCTGGCTCGTTGCGCCGATCAGCAGCAGGCACTTGTCATCGCCGCAGCCGCGCCAGCGCAGATAACTTTCCAGCAGGCCGATCAGCTTCTTGTGTCCGGCGAGCGTGAGCGTGGTCAGCGTCTCGGTCGCGTTCGACAGGCGCAGCAGCGACAGCGGCAGCTTCGCCTGCGCGATCGAGCGCAAGGCCTGCTCGGCGGTTGCCCAGTCCGGAAAGAACACTGCGTGAAACGACTCGTCTGCCGGCAGCGGCGTGATGCGCACTGTCGCTTCGGTCAGGATGCCGATGCGGCCTTCCGAGCCGAGCACCATTTCCCGCAGGTCCGTGCCCGCGGCCGATGCCGGAAAAGTGGGAATGCGCAGCGTGCCGGTCGGCGTTTCGACCCGGCCGCCGGCAAACAATTGTTCGATGCGCCCGTAGCGCAGCGATTGCTGCCCCGACGAGCGGCTGACGACCCAGCCGCCGAGCGTCGAGTATTCAAAGGACTGCGGAAAATGCCCGAGCATGTAGCCATGCGCGCGCAATTGCGCTTCCAGGTCGGGGCCGGCAATGCCCGCGCCGAAGGTGGCCAGCTGGGCTTCCGGATCGAGGTCGAGCAGGCGCGACAGGCGCGACAGGTCGATGCTCAGTACCGGCTGCTCTCCCGATGGTGCATCGAGATGGCCCACCACGCTGGTGCCGCCGCCATAGGGAATCACGCGGGCATGGCAGGCGGCTGCGTAGTCCAGGAGATCGCGCACGTCCTGACTGCTTTCCGGAAAGGCGACGCCGTCCGGCAGCCTGCCAATCTTGCCGTAGCGCAAGCGGAGCCAGTCGTGCATGCTTTGCCCGAAGCCGTGGCGCAGTCGCGTCTGCGGCGTGGTATCGATCCTGGGGTGAGGCTGCAGCCGGCTCGGAGGAATGGCGCGGCATGCCTCTTCCAGCGTCGCATCCTTCGGTTGCATGCCGGGACCGATGCGCTCTTCCAGAAAGCGCAAGGCTTCCCGGTCGAGACTTACATCGATCGAATCGTCTCCCCATCCGTTCCAGCGTCTCACGATCTTGCTCCCAAGGTATTGCTCCTTTTCCAGACTGCAGGGCTTGTTTATACTGTGTCAACTATCCTTCTTTGCCGCGACAAAGCAGGGCCCGGCGCCATTTCCACCAAGAGCTTAGCCAAAGGGTGCAGCCATGTATTGTGCATTGATGACAATGGAATTGTTGAAACATGCCAGCATCGCGCCCATCCATTCCTGAAGCGGCCAGCGTCGCCGGCTCCTACCTGCAGCCGCTGCTCGAAGCCGCCGGCACGCGCGGCGTGGCCGTACGTGAGCTCGCCTGCGCGGCAGGCCTGGCGCCGGATGCGCTGGAACCCTTGCCGGCATCGCTGCCGGTCAGGGAATACGTGCGGCTGCTGGACGCCGGCGCGCAGCTCGCCGGCGATGCCGATTTCGGCCTGCATGTCGGGGAATGCGTGAAGCTCGGGACTTACAACGTCTACGGCCTGATCCTGCTGAGCTGCGAGAATTTCGGGCAAGCCCTGCAGCAGACCATGCGCTTCGAAGGACTGGCGCATGACCTCGGGCGTTCTTCCCTGCAGGTCGACGGCGGCATCGCCGAGTATCGCTGGCACAGCCAGCTTCCCGGTGCGAGCCGGCATCTGGCGGAAAGCGTGTTTGCGGGCATCCAGACCCTCGGCAGCTGGCTGGCCGGACAGCCGCTGCCGCCGGCGCAGATCGCGTTTGCCCATGCCGCGCCGGAGGATTGCAGCGAACACTGGCGCATTTTTGGCAAGGATGTCCGCTTCGGCGCCGGCATGAATGCGGCGCGCTTCGACGCCGCCTTGCTTTCCTGGCCGGTACGCAATGCCGATGTCGGGCTGTATCCGGTCCTGCAGCGCCATGCGGAGCAGTTGCTGCAAGAAAAGCTGCGCAGCCAGCATGACAACAGCGTGGTTGGCCAGGTGCGCGCCGCCATCGTCCGCAATCTCGCCCAGGACGGCGCGCGCCTGTCTTGCGTTGCGCAAGAGATGAACGTCACCCAGCGCACCCTGCAGCGCAAGCTGAAGGAATCGGGCATCACCTTCCAGCAGTTGCTGGACCAGACGCGGCATGAACTCGCGCAGGAATACCTGAAGCAGGACAAGCTGAGCCTGGCCGAAATCGCTTTCCTGCTCGGCTATCAGGAACAGAGCTCCTTCTGCCACGCATTCAAGGAATGGACCGGCGTCAATCCCGGGGCGTATCGCTGGAAAAGCGGCGCGTGATGACTGCGGCGCACTGAGGCAGCGCTCGCCGCAGCGTACAATGGCGGCTCGCCGCACCGCAGGTTTTTCCGATGACCATTCTACTTTCCACGCTCAATTCCCGCTACAGCCATGCCTCGCTCGGGCTGCGCTATCTGCTTGCCAACATGGGCGAACTGCAGCCATCGACGCGCTTGCAGGAATTCGTGATCGGCGCCAGGGCGGCGGATGTGGTCGAGCGGCTGCTGGCGCATCAGCCGCGCATCATCGGCTTCGGCGTGTATATCTGGAACGTGGAAGAAACGACAAAGATCGTGGCGCTGCTCAAGCGCGTCGCACCGCAGGTGGCGATCGTGCTCGGTGGGCCTGAAGTGTCGTACGAGACGCAGGAGCAGGAAATCGTGCGGCTGGCCGATTATGTGGTGACCGGCTGGGGCGACGTCACCTTTCCGGAGCTGTGCCGCCAGATTCTCACCGGGCCGAAGCCGCTGATGAAAATCCATGCCGGTGCGCAGCCGCCTCTGGTCGACATCAGGCTGCCGTATTCGCTGTATACCGACGAAGACATCGCGCACCGCACGCTGTATGTGGAAGCTTCGCGCGGCTGCCCGTTCAAGTGCGAATTCTGCCTGTCCTCGCTCGACAAGACCGCCTGGCCGTTCGACCTCGATGCCTTCCTTGCCGAGCTGGAAGCGCTGCATGCACGCGGCGCCCGCCTGTTCAAGTTCGTCGACCGCACCTTCAACCTGAACATCAAGTCGAGCCTGAAGATCATGCAATTCTTCCTCGACAAGCTGGCAGCGCATCCGGACGATCCGGTGTTCGCGCATTTCGAAGTGGTGCCGGATCATTTGCCGGATGCGCTCAAGGACGCGATTGCGAAGTTCCCGCCCGGCACGCTGCAATTCGAGATCGGCATCCAGAGCTTCAATCCGGACGTGCAGTCCCTGGTTAGCCGCAAGCAGAACAATGAAAAAGCGGCGGCCAACATCCGCTGGCTGCGCGAGCATTCGCAGGCGCACCTGCATGTGGACCTGATCGCCGGCCTGCCGGGTGAGGACCTCGACAGCTTCGCGCGCGGCTTCGACCAACTGGTGGCGCTCGGACCGCACGAGATCCAGTTCGGCATCCTGAAGCGTTTGCGCGGCACGCCCATCATCCGCCATACCGAATCCTGCAAGATGGTGTTCGATCCCTGTCCGCCGTATGCCATCCTCGCGAACGACCGCATCGATTTCGCCACCATGCAGCGGCTGGTGCGCTTTGCGCGCTACTGGGACATGATCGCGAATTCAGGACGCTTCGCGCATACCTTGCCGCTGATTCTCGGCGACGCGCCGTTCGCGAATTTCCTCGCCCTGTCGGACTGGCTGTATGCGCAGACCGATGCGACCAACCGGATCGCGCTCGAGCGCCTGGCGGCGCTGGTGGCTGAATGGCTGCGCGGCAGAGGCGCGGATGTGGAAATCGTCAGTACGCTGCTGGCGAGCGACCACGCAGGCAAGGCGGGCAGGATAACGGCTGGCAAGGCTGAAGCCGCAACCCCGCAGCGGCAGATGCGGCACCTGGCTGCGTGAGTGAATAGATCAGAATTAGCGCCGGCGGGCGCAGGAAGAATCAGGCAGTGTGCTTGCGCCAGGATTCCACCAGCTGGCGCGAGGAAGGGTCGAGCGCGTCGAGGGCGATCGACTTGCGGTGATCGAAAATCATCAGCGCATAGACGGTCGCAAGCGTATTGACTTCCGGCGACAAGGCACTCTCCTCGCCGGTCGACGGACGCAGGCTGCGCCAGTAATTGATGGCTTGTTCGAGTTCGGGTAGCGTGATTTCCATGCGCATATTGTACGCGGTTGCCGCGCAAATCCGCCTTGCCGTCATGCCGCAACGACAAGGCGGGCGTTCAAAAGCACATGACAATGCGATTGGCGAGATCGAATACGAAAGACGGGCGCAGGTAAGCCATGAAGGCGAGCGCCAGCACCGCCGCGAATGCGGTGCCGAGCAGCCAGCGTTTCAGGCGGGATTGCATGCTTTCCTCTTGGTATCGAATCAGGCCATTGCGGGACGGGTGCGCACGATGGCCTTTTCATTGATCGGCAGGTTGATCAGCGCAGCGAACACGCCGAGCGCGATCGTGATCATCCATACCGTATCGTAGTTGCCTTGCTTCGTAAATAAATAGCCGCCGAGCCACACGCCGAGGAAGCTGCCGACCTGGTGCGACAGGAAGACGAAGCCCGACAGCATCGACAGGTATTTGACGCCGAAGATGCCGGCGATGACGCCATTGGTCAGCGGCACGGTCGACAGCCACAGCAGGCCCATGGCGCTGGCGAAAATATAGACGGACCAGGATGAAAGCGGCGCCAGCAGGAACAAGGCAATCACGACAGCGCGGGTGATGTAGATCGTCGACAGCAAATAACGCTTGGGCAGGAAGCCGCCGAGCTTGCCGGCGTAGTACGAACCGAAGATGTTAAACAGGCCGATCAGCGCCAGGGCTATAACCGCGACGTTCGGGTCCATCAGGCCCTTGTCCTTCAGGTAGGCCGGCATGTGGACGCCGATGAAGACCAGCTGGAATCCGCACACGAAATAGCCGGCAATCAGCAGCAGGAAAGGACGGTAGGCGAAGGCTTCCCGGGTCGCTTCCAGGATGCTTTGCTGCGGACCGCTCGCTTTTTCCACCGGTGGCTCGCGCAGGCCGAAGGCCATCGGAATCATTAGCAGCACGACCACGGCGGCGAGGATATAGAAGGCATTCTGCCAGCCGGTTGCGGAAATCAGCTGCTGCTCGATCGGCATCAGTGCGAACTGGCCGAAGGAGCTGGCGGCGGAGGACATGCCGAAGGCCCAGGAACGCTTTGCTTCCGGCGCACTGCGCCCGACGATGCCGCTGACGGCGCCGAAGGCGGTGCAGGCAAGCGCCGCGCCGATCAGCACGCCGGAGCCGATCACGAAGGCGGTCGGCTGATTGACCAGCGCCATCCACAGCAAGCCAGCCATGTACAGCAGTGCACCGACGATCACTACGCGCGCCGTGCCGAAGCGGTCCGCCGCCATGCCGGCAAACGGTCCGAACGCACCCCACAGCAGGTTCTGCAATGCCATCGCGAGGGAATAGGTTTCGCGGGTCCAGCCATGGGCTTGCGAAATCGGCTGCAGCCAGAATCCGAAGCCGTGGCGCACGCCCATGGCAAGCGTAAGCACCACGCCGCTGGCGATGAGGACTGTCTTGAGTTGCGGGGTACGGGAGGCCGTCAGCATGTTGGTTGCATTTTGGTCAAATGGGGGAATCGAGTGTAGCGTAAAGCCGGAACCCATGTGGCCTGCCGGTTCAGCCGGGCCAGGCTGCTTCATGTGCCGGTGCCGCCATCGCGACGGCTTGAATGCGTAGTGCGGACGATGCTGGCAGGCAGTCTTACTGTTTCATCGCAGCCACCGCGGCGCTGGCGGCGCGGGTCAGCCACATGACATCGGAATGCAGGGCGATGAAATGGATGCCCATTTCCTGGTAGCGCCTGGCGGCTTCGACATCCGGTGCGTAAATGCCCACTGCCTTGCCATGCTGCATGCAGACTGCGGCGATATAGGCAATTGCGGATTGCACATCGGTATGGGTGACGTTGGCGAGATGGCCCATGCTGGCGGCAAAATCGGCGGTGCCGATGAATACGCAGTCGACGCCTTCAGTCGCGGCGATGGAATCGATGTTGGCAAAGCCCTTGGCCGATTCGACTTGCACGATCACGCTGGCCTGTGCATTCGCGGACGAGGTATAGGCGCGGTCCAGGCCGTACATCGCTGCCCGGACCACGCTGGAAACGCTGCGGATGCCGGCATTGTTTTCCTGCGGATAGCGGGTGGACGCGACTGCATGGGCTGCATCCTGGGCAGTCTCGATTTCCGGAAACATGATGGTCTGGGCCCCGCAATCCATGACCCGCTTGACCAGCGCCGCATTGTTCCAGCTTACGCGCACGATGGCCTGCGCACTCGCGCCATGGGCGCGTGCCGCATCGATGGCCTGCAGCTGGGAAAAGACATTCTGGATATCGCTCGGCCCATGTTCCGCGTCGATCAGCAGCCAGTCGAAGCCGCAGTGTGCGAGCGCTTCCGCTACCGGCGCGCTGGCCAGGGACAGCCAGCAGCCGGTCGAGAGTGCATTGTGCTGCAGTTTCTGTTTCATGAGGTTGATCGGTGCGGGCATGCTGGTCTCCAGAAGGGATGGTGCAACGCGTGGATTGTACTGCACGATGTCGGATTGGAAACATGTTTGCGTCGGTAATGTGGAAATTGCACCAAACCCTTCCTCCAAAACTCGATGACTCTTCACAGGCGGAACGCTTTCCCATGTCCGAAAGCGGCTAGACGCTGCTGGGCGCGGCGCGTATAAAGAAAACATGGAAACGACCGCCAGACCCGATACCCTGACGCTGAGCCGTGAAAGCTGCTATCGCGCGCTCGCCGCCAAGGACGCACGCTTTGACGGCATGTTCTTCACAGGCGTCAAGACGACGGGCGTGTATTGCCGTCCGATCTGCGCAGTGAAGACGCCGCGCGAATCCTCCTGCCTGTTCTTTGCTTCGGCTGCGGCGGCAGAGGCGGCCGGTTTCCGTCCCTGCCTGCGCTGCCGCCCCGAGCTTGCGCCTTATGCCCTGCAGCAGAACCTGGCCCATGCGGTGTGGCAGCGGATTGCGGCCGGCGCCTTGAACGATGGCGATGTGGAACGCCTGTCGGTGGAAGTCGGTCTGTCTTCGCGCCAGCTGCGGCGCGTGCTGCTGCAGCATTTCGGCGTCACCCCGGTCGAGCTGGCGCAGACGCAGCGCCTGCTGTTCGCGAAAAAGTTGTTGCAGGAGACCGGCTTGCCGATGGCCGAGGTGGCGTATGCCGCCGGATTCGGCAGCGTGCGCCGCTTCAATGCCTTGTTCGCCGCCCGCTACGGCATGGCGCCGGGCACGATCCGCCGGACCACGACAAGAGCGGGTCAGTCGGCACCCGATGCTCTGACACTACGGCTCGCCTACCGCCCACCCTTCAACTGGGAAGCACTCGTACGCTATTTCGCCGGCCGCACGATTCCGGGAGTCGAAGCAGTTATCCAGCCCGGGACTTATCTGCGCACGGTGCGTCTCGGAAGGGACACGGGCTGGCTGTGCATCACGCATGCCGCATCGCGGCACCAGCTCGAACTGGAAGTGGCGCCCAGCTTGGCCGGCATACTGATGCCCTTGCTGGCGCGGGTGCGCAGTCAGTTCGACCTGGATGCGAATCCGGCGGTAATCGAGGCGCATCTGAGTCAGGACCGGCTGCTGGCCGCATCGATCGCCGCCACGCCCGGACTGCGGGTGCCGGGTGCATTCGATGCCTTCGAGCTGGCGGTACGCGCCGTGCTCGGCCAGCAGGTCAGCGTCGCTGGCGCCACGACCTTGTCGGGACGGTTGGTGGAGCGATTTGGAGAGCCTGTGCTCACTCCGCATGCCGGACTCAGCCACCACTTTCCCTTGCCTGAACTCCTGACTGCCATCGATGAGGTGGATATTGCGCGGATCGGCATTCCGCTATCGCGCGCCAGGACGATACGCGCCCTTGCCGGGTTCGCGGCCGCGGGCGGATTGCAGGTGAAACCCGGTGCCTCACTCGATGATGTGGTGGCGTATCTGAAAACCGTGCCGGGGATAGGCGACTGGACCGCGCACTACATCGCCTTGCGCGCCTTGCGTTTTGCCGATGCCTTCCCGGCCGGCGATCTCGGGCTGCAAAAGGCGGCGGCCGAAGAGGGCGCTTCCAGCCGCCTGACTGAACGGCAGCTGCTCGCGCGCGCCAGCTCCTGGTCGCCCTGGCGTGCCTATGCAGCACTTGCCTTGTGGATGAGGTGAATCATGACTTATTACACGGAATATTCCAGCCCGCTCGGCAAGCTGCTGCTGGCGGCCACGGACGCAGGCTTGTGCGGAGTGTACTTCCAGGAAGGGCACAAGTATTTCAAGGGCACGCAGGCATGGCAGCCCGCCGGCGCGCATCACCATCTGCAGGAGACGGCACGCCAGCTGGATGAATATTTTGCGGGACGCCGCGCAGTGTTCGAACTGCCTCTCGACATGAGCGGCACCGCATTCCAGAAGTCCGTATGGCAGGAATTGGTGCAGCTTCCATATGGAGACTCCACGAGCTACCGGACGATCGCGCAAAGGCTCGGCAATCCGAAAGCGGTGCGTGCCGTCGGCAGTGCGATCGGCCGCAATCCGGTATGCATCATCGTGCCTTGCCATCGCGTGCTTGGCACTTCAGGTTCGCTTGCCGGGTATGCGGGAGGATTGGAGCGCAAGCGCTATTTGCTGGCGCATGAACGGAACTGCACAAGTGGCACTTAAGCCGCAGGAGGAAAATGCCGGCTCCCCGCTCTGGCACGGAGAAAGGAAGCCGGCACCTGATGCTTGTCAGTGATCGATGATGAGGAGATACGCCTGTCAGGCGGGCTTACTGGCTGGTTCCACCATAAGTGCGGCCCGGAGTGCTGCTCGGCGAACTGGTGCTAGGAGCGCCTGAGCTCGGAACTGCTTGCGGGCCGGTCGATGGTGCGCTCGATGAAGGGCTGGGCGAAACCGTGGAGCCGCCGCTTGAAGAACCCGAAGAGCCAGAACCGGTCGAGCCGGAGGAAGACGAGCCCGAGCTGCCGGAAGACATGCTGCCTGTCGAGCCGGAGCTGGAGCCCATGCTGCCCGATGAACCGGAACTCTTGTTCATTCCCATGCCGCTGCATGCGGCAAGAACGAATGCGCATGCTACAGGAATAGTCCATTTCAACATAAGATTCTCCTGAAAAATGAATATTGGAAGACATGAAGTTTCGTTCATGCCATGGCAGTGCATCCATGCGAATCAGTAGAATCTTTCAATAAGCGAAAGTTCCGGAAAAGATTTTCAAATTGACATGTCGTTTGGAAATCGCAATGGCACTGGCAAAGTGTTGTCGGGCAATGTTCAGGTGACGCAGACAGCACTTATTCAAAGGTAGGTCGGATTGGCTGGAACGAGATTCGTGCAGAGTCTGCGCGCCAGCGACAGAAGCGAGTGAGGTACAGGCGCGAACACGCGCATGGGATGAGAGCAATAAATCATCCCATGCCCGGGAGGGCAATTATTTGCCGTGTCTGGCTATTTCCGCTTGGTTACTTCGTTACCGATCAATCCGCCCGCTGCGGCGCCGCCTACGGTCCCGAGGGTGCTTCCATCAGTCAGGACATGGCCGAGCACGCCCCCGGCAACTGCACCGGTGCCGATTCCGACTTGTTGCCGGGAGGGAGAAGTGGAACAGGCGGACAGGGAGGCAACGAGCGCCAAGCCAGAGACAAAAGAAACCAGGATACGTGAGATCATATGGCCTCCGAAAATCCGGCGGCCCATTATGCGTTCCAAGACACGCCACTGTTCCGCCATGGAGTTGTTTCAGTTTGACCATTGCGGGAGGCCGGGGTTCCATCTCGGTATTGCCGGCCCTCACGCCTGACCTGAAGATGGCGAAGGTCGCCGCCCCCAATCATCAAGGAGTGAAAAATGATCCAAGGAAGCTGCCTGTGCGGTGCAGTGCGTTACCAGTACGCCGGCGAACTCGGCGTCATCACCATCTGCCATTGCAGCGACTGCCGCAAGGCCCAGGGCAGCACGGGAGTGGCTGCAGCGGTTGTCGAGGCGACGAAGTTCCAATGGACGAGCGGCGCGCAACTGATTCGCGAATATGCTTCCTCGCCCGGGAAAAAGCGCGCGTTTTGCGGTGACTGCGGCGCACCGCTTTATTCCCGGCGGGAGGATTTGCCGCAGGTGCTCAGGCTGCGCATGGGAAGCATCGATACGCCGATACAGGCAACGCCGTCCGCGCATATCTTTGTTTCCAATCTGCCGGCATGGGCCGCGCTGGACGAGGACTGGCCGCGCTATGAAAGACAGGAGCCGGGGCGGCGGTAGTGTGCCGGGGCGGCGGTAGTGTAAAAGAGCCCGAAGGCCCACCGCGATTTGCCGGAGCATGAGTCCTGCCAACCGGGAGCGGGAAGCCAGACCGGTCGCGAGCAGTCCTGCTGATCCGGCTCTTTCTTTCGACCTATACGAGAAGTCGCGGCGAAGGGCCGGCCTGAAAGGCCTTCATTCAGGCCTTCATTCTCAAGCCGCGACTTTTTTCGCCGTCGCTTTCCTCGCAACGGTTTTCTTGGCAGCCGCTTTTTTCGCCGGTGCCTTTACCGCCACCATTTTCTTCGGCTCGGCTTTCGCTTCAGTTTTCTGCTCGGGCTTGGCAGTGGCGGCTTTGCCCTTGGCCGGGGCCTTGGCCTTGCGCTCCTCGAACTCGAAACCGATCTTGCCATCCTTGCCCTTGACGAGGTAAGCCTTGAACGGCCGGCGCGTGCGTTGGGAGATGAAGCCAGGCAGCAGGTCGGTCTTGCCCTCGTTGAGCAGCTTTGCCATCTGTTCCGGCACGATTTCCTGCTGCAGGATGATGCGTCCGCTGCGGAAGTCGCAGGTTTTCGGCTTGGCAGCCGTGTTCTCGCAGACATAAGCCAGGCCCATCTCGTACACGCCGCTGCCGCATTTCGGGCAGGTGCCGAGTGGGGTCTGGCCGCTGAAATCAACGCCTTCGCCGTTTTCATCGTCGTCCTGCGCCTGGCCGAAGTCGAATTCCAGCTTGAAGTTGCTGATGTCCTCATCGCGCACGATCTTCAGGATCGCGGCAAACGGTCGGCCCATCTTGGAGCGGAAGCCCTGCAACGGACCGATCTCGCGCTTGGCCAGCAATTCCTCGACTTCCGCGATCTCGAACTGGCGTCCGCCCGGCGTCTTGGTCATCGAGAATTCGCAGTTGGTGCAGGCGAAGCGACGATAGTTTTCCTTCACTACGCCGCCGCAATTCGGGCATGGGGTTTTCAGCGTCGCGTAATCACCCGGGATCGTGTCGTTGTCGTATTCCTTGGCACGCTTCACGATCACCTGTGTCATCTGCGCGATCTCGCGCATGAATTCTTCGCGGCTGATCTTGCCGCGCTCCATCTGCGCCAGCTTGTATTCCCATTCGCCAGTCAGTTCCGGCAGGGTAAGCTCATCCACGCCGAGGCCGCGCAAGAGCGTCATCAGCTGGAACGCCTTGGCAGTCGGGATAAGTTCCCGGCCTTCGCGCAGCAGGTATTTTTCATTCAGCAGGCCTTCGATGATCGCCGCACGCGTGGCAGGCGTGCCGAGGCCCTTGCCGGCCATTGCTTCGCGCAAGTCTTCATCGTCGACGAGCTTGCCAGCGCCTTCCATCGCCGACAGGAGCGTCGCTTCCGAATAGCGTGCCGGCGGCTTGGTCACCAGGCCGTTGGCAGTGATTTTCTCGGTCTTGACCTTCTCATCCTTGGCGACCGGCACCAGGGTTCCGGCATTTTCCTCATCCTTGTCACTTGCGGCTTCCTTGCCATAGATGGCGAGCCAGCCCGGATTGGTCATGACCTTGCCTTCGGTCTTGAACTGATGGCCGGACACTTCGGTGTAGCGCGTCGTCACCTGGAATTCGGCGGCCGGGAAGAACACGGCCATGAAGCGCTTGGTCACGAGGTCGTACAGCTTCTGCTCCGCTTCGGACAGGTTTTTCGGGGGCTGCGTGGTGGGAATGATCGCGAAGTGATCGCTGATCTTCGAATTGTCGAAAATGCGCTTGTTCGGCTTGACCCAGTTCTTGTTCAGAATCTGCGAAGCGAATTGCTGATAGTTGTGGTTCTCCGCGACGACTTCCAGCGTCTGCTTCACCGTGTTGATGTAGTCTTCCGGCAAGTGGCGCGAGTCGGTTCGCGGATAGGTCAGTACCTTGTGCTTTTCATACAGGGCCTGTGCCAAGGCGAGGGTGTTCTTGGCGGAAAAGCCGAAACGACCGTTTGCTTCGCGTTGCAGGCTGGTCAGGTCGAACAGCGCCGGCGCCATTTGCGTGGCCGGTTTCGATTCTTCGGTGACGGTGCCCAGCTTGCCGCGGCAGGCTGCGACGATCGATTCGGCGGCGGCCTTGCTCCACAGGCGCTCGGCCTTTTTCTCCGGATCGGTTTCGTCCTTCTTGAACTTGGTGTCGAGCCAGCGGCCTTCATACACACCGGCGGCGCACACGAATTCCGCCCGCACTTCCCAATAATCGCGCGGCACGAATTTCTTGATCTTCTCTTCGCGCTCGACCACGATCGACAGAGTCGGGGTCTGCACCCGGCCAACGGTGGTCAGGTAAAAACCGCCTTCCTTGGAATTGAACGCGGTCATGGCGCGCGTGCCATTGATACCGATCAGCCAGTCGGCTTCGCTGCGGCAGCGTGCGGCATCCGCCAGCGGCAGCATTTCCTTGTCGTCCCGCAGGCGGGCAAAGCCGTCGCGGATCGCGGTCGGCGTCATCGACTGCAGCCAGAGGCGCTTGATCGGCTGCTTGGCTTTCGCGTACTGCACGATCAGGCGGAAAATCAGCTCTCCCTCACGCCCCGCGTCACAGGCATTGACCAGCATGGTGACATCCTTGCGCTTGATCAGCTTGTTCAGCACCTTGAGGCGCGATTCGGTCTTGGCGATCGGATTCAGCGCGAAATGTGGCGGGATCACGGGCAAATGAGTGAATGTCCACTTGCCGCGCTTGACGTCGTATTCTTCTGGCACCCCGATTTCAACCAGGTGACCGACCGCGGAAGAAAGCACGTACTCGTCGGATTCGAAGTACTCATCGTGCTTGGTGAAGCCGCCCAGTGCCTTCGCGATGTCGTTCGCGACCGACGGCTTCTCTGCGATGATGAGAGTTTTGCTCATAATAAATAGGATCTCGAAAATGGCGCGGCACTGTGCGCTTGTGGCGCAGTGTATGGCGCATAGTACAAGGCATTGCCAATAAGCAATGCTCTGCTACTAATATAACAACTATCTGATTAAGCGGCCAATAATAAGCGGGTTGCGGCGGAGTCCGCAAGAAGAGGATGGCGAAAAGCCTTTGCCGAACAAGCAGATGGAAATGAATCGACTTCGATTTTGACAGTGATGTCAATGCAGCATGCGCGGTTCCGCATCTTCGTCGTCAGAAAATAATTCATCGAAGATGAGACCGTCAGGTTCCTTGCCTTGGCTCCACAACACCATCAGCACAATAACCTTGAACTTGTCGAGCGAGATTTGCGAGTCGCTGACGGCAATTGCCCGTTCAATGATGATTTCACGTTGAATCGGAGTAATCAGCTTGCCTGATTCCAGGAACTGAAGAAATCCTATTGCATCGGTTCCGAGCACATCCGTTTCCTGGGGCACATAAATTCTTGTGCCAAAGGGAAATGCGGTTTGCTGCGGGTATCGGTCGGAAAATTCGCTGGTTGTTTCTGCAAGGTCGGTCAGCCAGCCAAGTGCTTGCGAAATTTCTTCTTCCTCGAAACCAACCGCCGACAGTTTTTTCACCAATGCTTCCGAACTGGGGCAAGCTTCGGGGCGGTAATAAGTTTCGTAAAGATAAACAAGTACGTCGAACATGGTTCTACTCTAGCGTTAAGGTCACCGCAACACAAGCCCCGGGAGCAGTGCTTGCACGAAATAGTCATCGCCAGAGGACGGCTTTTTCCAATGTGTCAGCAAATGGAATCGCTGGAAAAATACGTCATGTGATACAGCGTCAACACGAGGAACGTCGAAGACGGAAAGAGCGATTACAGAATATCGCAAAAAGAGCGGGACATCAAAAGCATGAACAAGCTCGTGTCAGGCAAGGCGCCGGTACATCCCGCCAGCCATCAACTCCACCAAGCCTGCAAGTTCCAGTTCAAGCAATTGTGCGCTCACTGTTGCTGCATCGAGCATGCAGCGCTCGGCCAGAGTATCGGCATCCACCGGATCATAGCCCATGGCGAGCAAGAGAGGATGGCCGCTTGCCGCATCATCACCAGTCGATGGGTGCAGTGGAGCGGCATCACGGGAATTCTGCAGATGTCCCAGTTCACCCAATACATCCTGCGCGGATTCGACCAGCTTCGCACCTTGCTTGATCAGCTGATGACAACCCTTGGACAATGGGGAGTGGATGGAGCCAGGAATCGCAAATACATCGCGGCCCTGGTCCGCCGCCATTCTCGCCGTGATCAGCGAGCCGGACTGTGCTGCGGCTTCGACCACGAGAACACCGCATGACAGTCCGGAAATGATGCGGTTGCGGCGGGGGAAGTTGCTGGCGATGGCCGGTGTGCCGAGCGGATATTCGCTGACGATGCATCCCTGCTCGGCGATCTGATGCGCGAGACCGCGGTTGCGTGCCGGGTAAACGATGTCGATGCCGGTGCCAATCACCGCGACGGTCGATCCCGCGCCGCGCAAGCCGCCCAGATGGGCAGCCGTGTCAATCCCGAGCGCAAGCCCGGACACGATGGTCAAGCCTGCCTGGCTCAAGGCTTCCGAAAATTTTTCCGCATTCGCGACACCCTGTGCGCTTGCATTGCGACTGCCGACCACGGCCAGCGTGCGGCAGGACAGGAGTTCCAGCCGTCCCTTCGCAAACAGTATCAGCGGCGGGTCGGCGATTTCAAGCAGGGTCTTGGGATAGCAGGCATCGGCCAGCGTCAGGACATAATTGCCCGGCTGGCTTGCCCATTCGATGGTCTTGTCGATCAGTGCTTGTGTAGCATCGGACGGCGCGCAGGGCAGCGCCTGTGCAACGCGCTCGGAGACAACTTGATGCAGGGATGAAAGGCTTGCCGAGAAAATATTCTCCGGCAAGCCGAATGCGGCCAGGAGTTTGCGCGCGGTTTCCGGTCCGACGCCGCTGGTTCGCTCCAGCCTGATCCAGTCGGCGAGATCCGCGAACCGGCCTTCCTCTTTCCCTGCCATGCCGGAAGACTTATTCCGGTGATTTGGCGATATCTCCTACGCGCACTGTATCGGTGACTTGCATGATCAGGCCATAAGAGATGTTGTTGAAGACGCGGAAAATGAACAGGCTGCCATACCGTTCGTCAGGCAGCTTCACCGGATTCTTGTTGTCGGTCGGATCGGCAATCGTGGTTCCGGCTTGATAGAGTTCCAGCACGGTACCGACATCGATGCCCTGGCTCTTGCCGCGATTGATGGACACGATCTGGTTCTGTCCCGCCTGTGCCACGCCGCCGTAAATGGAAACGATGCGTGCATCGACGGGCTGTTCCGGAGGATGCGGCACATAGCTGAGGATGGGCGTGGGCGGCATGGGCAGCAGGCGATCGCCGATGCTGATTTCTTCCTTGACGTTCGTGACGGTGAAGATATGCGCTTCGTCATCCGCTTTCGCCGCGCGCTGCAGCTTGGCGGTGCCGAGGTACGCAGCTTCATAACCGATTACTTCGCGGGTCACCGGGTCCTTCAACGGCTTGCTGGGGCGGAATACCTGGAAAGAAGTGTTGCCTTTCAAGTCACCGCGCACGTAAGCCTTGTCGCCCTTGCCGATGACGACCCGGCCCTCCTGGGCGGCGATGATGCGTGCGGTATCCTGCAATTCGTCTTCTTCGACTACCAGCGGCTGAGAGAGGAAGGGTTCGATCAGGTGTGCGGGGATCGCAGGTATTGCATCCTGGCCGAGTCCCTCGACACGCACCTGAGGATGGAGGCGTTCAGTGGGGATGCCGCCATCACCCGTAGGCTTGCCCAGACGCAGGCGGCCGGCAGCGCGATCGAAATAGACGATCTGGCCTGGATAGATCCAGTGCGGATTGCGGATCTGGTCGCGGTTCATGCCCCAGACCTGCGGCCAGCACCAGGGATAGTTCAAGAATTTGCCCGAGATGTCCCACAGGGTATCGCCGCGCACGACCTTATGCTGATCCGGCGCGTTCGGCAGGAAGGAGCAGCGGGATGAAATCAGCTTGGCTGCATCGGTGGCCGCCCAGCTTGCAGAAGCGCTGCCGAGAGCGAGGATGAGTGCGGCTGTGCTAAACTTTTTCATAGTTTTTCCGGTGTATATGGCTTGAAAAAGCATCTTTTGCAGCCATAGTTTAGTTATGCGGGAATATGATTCTTTGCGGCAAAACTTGTCAATTTGAATCAAATTCTGCACATAAATCCTTGAGCTAGCAAGAGAAACTGCACTCCCACTTCACCGCATTGTTGCGCAAAAGCCGTATGTCTTTATTGAATATCCTGCGCTATCCCGACCCGCGCCTGCACAAAGTTGCCAAGCCGGTTGCCATCTTCGACGAGCGCCTGAAAAAGCTGGCGGCCGACATGGCCGAAACCATGTATGCCGCGCCGGGCGTCGGTTTGGCGGCGACGCAAGTCGACGTCCATGAACAAGTGATCGTGATCGACACGTCGGAAACCCATGACGAATTGCGGGTGTTCATCAATCCCGAAATCGTCTGGGCCAGCGAAGAGAAGCAGGTCTATGATGAAGGCTGCCTGTCGGTTCCCGGCGTCTATGATGGCGTCGAGCGTCCTGCACGCGTGAAGGTCAAGGCCTTCGACCTGGAAGGGAAGCCTTTCGAACTCGAGGCCGATGGCTTGCTGGCGGTCTGCATCCAGCATGAAATGGATCACCTGAAAGGCAAGGTCTTCGTCGAATACCTGTCGCCCCTGAAACGCAACCGCATCAAGACCAAGCTCCTCAAGGAGGAGCGCGAATTGAGTCGTGAAAAGAAGCGGGCCACCGCAGGCAGATGAGATTTCCGGCGCCTGCCTGATCAAGCATTCGGCAGGGATGCGCTTGCTTGATGCGTTTCACCTGCCTGCCGGCTGTCGGCACTGACTGTCCCAATCATGAAAATCATCTTCGCCGGCACACCCGAATTCGCGGCCACTGCGCTCAAGTCCCTGCATGAGGCAGGCTTCGACATTCCCCTGGTCCTGACCCAGCCCGATCGTCCGGCCGGGCGCGGCATGCAATTGCAGGCTTCGCCGGTCAAGCAGTTCGCTCTCGCACACGATATTCCGGTCGCGCAGCCGGTTTCCCTTCGTCTCGATGGCAAACATCCGGATGTCGCCAGGCAGGCGCATGACTTGCTCCTCGAAATCAAGCCCGATGTGATGGTCGTCGCTGCATACGGACTGATACTGCCGCGCAGCGTACTCGAGATTCCGAAATACGGCTGCATCAACATCCATGCTTCCCTGTTGCCGCGCTGGCGCGGCGCGGCGCCGATTCATCGGGCGATCGAGGCGGGCGATGCGGAAACCGGCGTGACCATCATGCAGATGGACGAGGGCCTCGATACTGGAGCCATGCTGCTCATGGAGCGCGTAACGATCGAAAGCGATGAGACTACCGGCACCCTGCATGACAAGCTGGCGGCGATGGGCGGCCGGCTGATAGTCGATACGATGCACGCGCTTGAGAAAGGTGCCTTGCATGCCACGCCGCAGCCGGAAGCCGGCGTGACTTACGCAGCCAAGATCTCGAAAGAAGAATCGGTGCTGGACTTTTCCCGGCCCGCCATCGAGCTGGAGCGCAAGATCCGCGCATTCAATCCCTTCCCCGGAGCAGCGGGACGATTTGGCGATGCCTTGGTCAAGTTCTGGCGCGCTGAAGCAGTCAGCGTGCCGCGTAATGCGGAACCCGGCCGGGTGCTGGAAGCCAATGCCCCAAGCGGTGTGCTCGTGGCCTGCGGCGAGGGCGCATTGCGGCTGGCGGAATTGCAGAAACCCGGCGGCAAGCGCTTGCCCGCAGCCGAATTCCTGAAGGGTTTCAAAATGGAAGGCGGGCATTTCGATTAAGGCGGCCCTGCCTTTGCATTGCCGCTTCAGCGTCCCTGCTCCAGCGGCAGCGGGCTGGCCTGCTTGATCTCTTCCAGGCACACCGTTGACCGCACGCCGGATACCCCCGGCACTTGCATCAGCCGGTCGGTCAGGAAAGAGGACAGGGATTTCAGGTCAGTCGCCACCACTTTCAGCAGGTAATCGAAATCTCCGGAAATCGTGTAGCACTCCAGGATTTCCGGAAACTGCCGGATTGCCTTTTCCAATGCGCGGACATGCTTGAATTGTTCGCGGTCAATGCTAAGGCTGACAAAGGCAAGCACGCCGAAGCCGATCGTTGCGGGATCGACGTGGGCAGCATAGCCTCGGATGATCCCTTCCTTCTCCAGTCGCTGCACCCGCCGGTAGCACTGCGGCGCCGACAAGCTGGCCTTGTCGGACAACTCCACATTCGAAGCACGACCGTTTTCCTGCAGGGTTTTCAGGATGATGCGGTCGTAGCGATCCAGGTTTTGCATGCTTTTGTTCCAAATGCCGGCAGGCGCGAACGATTCTTGCGTATTTGCCGTGTTTGACGCGCCAATACGCAAAAAGATTTCCACCCGCAATCGCTATCATGATCCGCATGAAAGCTGCTTCAGATGGAGAGCAACATGAACCTGTGGATGGAAAAGGAAGCGCGCTACTGCGCGCGCAACTACGATCCCTTGCCGGTAGTGCTCGGGAGTGGCAAGGGCGTGTGGTTGCGGGATGTGCATGGCAAGTCTTATCTCGACATGATGTCGGCCTATTCCGCCGTCAGCTTCGGGCATGGCCATCCGGCCCTGCTCGCAGCGCTGACCGAGCAGGCGCAACGGCTTGCCGTGACTTCGCGCGCGTTCCACACTGACCAGCTCGGGCCCTTCCTGGAAAGGCTGTGCAGCATGACGGGGCAGGCAAAGGCGCTGCCCATGAATACCGGCGCGGAAGCGGTGGAAACGGCCATCAAGGCGGCACGCAAGTGGGGCTATAAAGTCAAGCGCATTCCGGACAACAAGGCGCAGGTCATCGTCTGCCATGGCAATTTCGCCGGCCGCACCACCACCCTCGTCGGCTTTTCATCGGAACCGCAATATCGCGGCGGCTTCGGTCCGTTCGCGCCGGGCTTTGTCTCGATTCCCTTCGGAGATGCGGCGGCACTGGAAGCCGCCATCACGTCGCATACCGCAGCCTTCCTGCTCGAACCTATTCAAGGCGAAGGCGGCATCGTCGTGCCGCCACCCGGTTACCTCGCCGCCTGCCGCGCCATCTGTGCGCGTCACGATGTATTGCTGATCTGCGACGAGGTGCAGACCGGCCTGGGACGTACCGGTCGATTGCTTGCCTGCGATCACGAAGCGGTCAAGCCGGATGGGCTCATCCTCGGCAAGGCACTGGGCGGCGGATTGCTGCCGGTATCGGCCTTCCTCGCAAGGGAAGATGTGATGGATGTGTTCGGCCCGGGCGACCATGGCAGCACCTTCGGTGGCAATCCCTTGGCGGCGGCGGTCGGCAGCGCGGCGCTGCGTGTTCTGCAGGAAGAAAACCTGGTCGAGCGTGCCAGCAGCATGGGCGACTACCTGATGGCCGGCTTGCGCAAGCTGCGCCATCCGGCGATCCGCGACGTGCGCGGCAAGGGCTTGCTGATCGGACTCGAACTCGACCCGGCATGGATATCCGGACGCGCATTCTGCGAGAAGCTGATGCATGCCGGGCTGCTGACCAAGGATACCCACAGCACCGTGGTGCGCTTTGCGCCGCCGCTGGTCATCACGCAGGACGAACTCGACACCGCACTCGGCATCATTCGCGCCGTGTTCGATGCGCTGCCCGCCAAGGAGGCCGCCGCTGGCGCGGCCGAACCGCTCATAGTCTGAATGCCGCCAAGGGAGAGAAGTCATGACCGATCAATTCCTGATGTGCGCTCCACATCACTTCGATGTCGCCTATGTGATCAACCCCTGGATGGAAGGCAATGTCGCGCACTGCCGCCAGGATGAGGCATTGTGTCAATGGAATGCCTTGACCCAATTGATCGGCCGGGTGGCGGATGTCGAATCTATTGTGCCTGCGCGTGGCTTGCCGGACATGGTGTTTACTGCCAATGCCGGCATGGTGCTCGCCGACAAGTTCATCCTGTCGCGCTTCCGGCATGCCGAGCGCACGGGCGAGGAGGCGCATTTCGCACGCTGGTTCGACGAGCATGGTTTCACCGTGCTTCGCCTGCCGCCGGATGTGCATTTTGAAGGCGCCGGCGATGCCTTGCTGGACCGCGAGGAGGCCTTGCTGTGGCTTGGCTACGGCCATCGCTCGAGCCAGGCCTGCGTGCCCTTGCTGGAAGAATTGCTCGATATCGAAGTCGAGCCGCTGCGTCTGGCGGACGAGCGCTTTTATCATCTCGACACCTGCTTTTGCCCGCTGGAAGGCGGCTACCTGATGTACTACCCGCCAGCCTTCGACCTGGCTTCGCAGGCTCGGATCCAGGCGCGCTTGCCGGCGGAGCGGCGCATTCCTGTCAGCGATGCGGATGCGCTGGAATTCGCATGCAATGCTGTCAACAGCGCTCGCCACATCTTTCTCAATCGCGCATCCATCACGCTGGCTGGCGAATTGCAGTCGCGCGGCTTTACCGTATGGCAGACGCCGCTGACGGAATTCATGAAGGCGGGCGGATCGGCCAAGTGTCTGACGCTCAAGCTTACCGAGGAACATCCGATGCTATCGAGAGATGTCTTGGGAGAAAAAAGCGTGGCTTGAAAAGCCGCGAGTCGCCGGCGCTGCTTCTTTGCGCAAGGTATTGATCTCACGTATAATTTTCCTGCGCCGATTTGATTGAAAAGTCAAACCCAGCTTGCGGGCGCGAGGGCTCCAGTCCCGATACAAATGCAGCTAAAGCGGACGCCAATCAACCCGGTCCCGCTTTGCAGGCCGGGTTTTTTGTTTTCCTGATATCTGAAACGAGTACGACATGAAGCGCGACGCTCTCTCTTCCACCGAATCGATCCTGCGTGATCTGCTGGCCCAACGCATCCTGATCCTGGATGGCGCCATGGGCACCATGATCCAGCAATACAAACTGACCGAGGAAGATTATCGCGGCGCGCGCTTCGCCGATTTTTCCGTGCCCGGCAAGGAGTTGTTCGTCAAGGGCAACAACGAACTCCTGACGCTGACCCAGCCGCAGATCATCCGCGAAATCCACGAAAAGTATCTCGCCGCCGGCGCTGACCTGATCGAGACCAATACCTTCGGTGCAACGCGCATCGCCCAGGACGATTACCACATGGCGCATCTCGTCTACGAGATGAACGTCGAGGCAGCCAGGCTCGCACGTGCCGCCTGCGACAAGTATTCGACACCCGACAAGCCGCGCTTTGTCGCCGGCGCGCTCGGCCCGACGCCGAAGACGGCATCGATCTCGCCGGACGTGAACGACCCGGCCGCGCGCAACGTCACCTTCGATCAGCTGGTGGAAGCCTACCTGGAACAGACGCGCGCCCTGGTCGAGGGCGGCGCCGACGTGCTGCTGGTGGAAACCATCTTCGATACCCTCAATTGCAAGGCAGCGCTGTTCGCCATCGACACCTTCTTCGAAGAATCGGGCAAGCGCCTGCCGATCATGATTTCCGGCACCGTCACCGATGCCTCCGGTCGCATCCTGTCCGGTCAGACCGTGGCCGCGTTCTGGCATTCGGTGCGGCATGCCAAGCCCCTGACCGTCGGCCTCAACTGCGCACTCGGCGCGGCGCTTATGCGCCCGTATGCGGAAGAGCTGGCGAAGATTGCCGATACCTATGTCTGCATTTATCCGAATGCCGGCCTGCCCAATCCGATGTCGGATACCGGCTTCGATGAAACGCCGGATGTGACTTCCTCGCTGCTCAAGGAATTCGCCGAAAGCGGTTTCGTCAATGTCGCCGGCGGCTGCTGCGGCACCACGCCCGCGCATATCAAGGCGATTGCGGAAACCGTCAGCAAGATCGCGCCGCGCAAGGTGCCGGAAGTGCCGACTGCGATGAAACTGTCGGGGCTGGAGCCTTTCATCATCGATGATGAATCGCTGTTCGTGAACGTCGGCGAGCGCACCAACGTGACCGGTTCCAAGGCCTTCGCGCGCATGATCCTGAACGAGCAGTATGACGAGGCGCTGTCGGTGGCGCGCCAGCAGGTAGAGAACGGCGCGCAGATCATCGACGTCAACATGGACGAGGCGATGCTGGATTCGGTCGCGGCCATGACGCGCTTTCTGAACCTGATCGCCTCCGAGCCGGATATCGCGCGCGTGCCGATCATGATCGATTCGTCGAAATGGTCGGTGATCGAAGCCGGCCTGAAATGCGTGCAGGGCAAGGCGGTCGTCAACTCCATCTCGATGAAGGAAGGCGAAGAGGAATTCCTGCGCCAGGCGAAACTCTGCCGCCGCTACGGCGCGGCAGTGATCGTGATGGCCTTCGATGAAACCGGACAGGCCGATACCTTCGAGCGCAAGACCGAGATCTGCGCGCGTGCCTACAAGCTGCTCACCGAGAAAGTCGGCTTTCCGCCGGAAGACATCATTTTCGATCCGAACATTTTCGCGATCGCGACCGGCATCGAAGAGCACAACAATTACGCAGTCGACTTCATCAATGCAACGCGCTGGATCAAGGAAAACCTGCCGCATGCAAAGATCAGCGGCGGCGTGTCGAACGTTTCCTTCTCCTTCCGCGGCAACGACCCGGCGCGCGAAGCGATCCACACCGTATTCCTGTACCACGCCATCAAGGCGGGCATGACGATGGGTATCGTCAACGCCGGCATGATCGGCGTCTATGACGACCTGGCGCCGGAACTGCGCGAGCGCGTCGAGGACGTGGTGCTCAATCGCCGCCCGGATGCGACCGAGCGCATGATCGAATTCGCCGCGACACTGAAGGCCGGCGGCAAGAAGGATGAACAGAACCTCGAATGGCGCAATGAGCCGGTCGAGAAGCGTCTCGCGCATGCGCTGGTGCACGGCATCACGCAATGGATCGTCGAGGATACCGAAGAGATGCGCCTGAAGATCATGCAGGCGGGCGGCCGTCCGATCAACGTGATCGAAGGCCCGCTGATGGATGGCATGAACATCGTCGGTGACCTGTTCGGGCAGGGCAAGATGTTCCTGCCGCAGGTGGTCAAGTCGGCGCGCGTGATGAAGCAGGCGGTGGCGCACCTGATTCCCTTCATCGAGGAAGAAAAACGCCTCGAAGAGGAGCGCACCGGCATCGTCGCCAAGTCCAAGGGCAAGATCGTGATGGCCACGGTCAAGGGCGACGTGCACGACATCGGCAAGAACATCGTGTCGGTGGTCCTGCAATGCAATAACTTCGAAGTGGTGAACATGGGCGTGATGGTGCCGTGTTCCGAAATCCTCGCGAAGGCGAAGGAAGAGAATGCCGACATCGTCGGTCTGTCCGGCCTGATTACGCCCTCGCTGGAGGAAATGGCCCATGTCGCGAAGGAGATGCAGCGCGATCCCTGGTTCGTCGAGCGCCAGATTCCGCTCCTGATCGGCGGCGCCACTACCAGCCGCGCGCATACCGCCGTCAAGATTGCGCCGAATTATGAAGGCCCGGTGGTCTATGTGCCGGATGCTTCGCGCTCGGTATCGGTTGCCCAGTCGCTGCTCACACCGGAGCAGCGCGCGCAATACATCGAGGAAGTGAAGACCGATTACGAGCGCATCCGCATCCAGCATGCGAACAAGAAGACAGTGCCGCTGGTGTCGATCGCCGAGGCGCGCGCCAACAAGGCGAAGCTGGAATTTTCCGGTGCTGCGGCGCCGGTGAAGCCGAAATTCATAGGCCGGCGCGTATTCGAGAACTACGACCTTGCGACCATCGCGCAATATGTCGACTGGGGCCCGTTTTTCCAGACCTGGGACCTGGCCGGGCCGTTCCCCGCCATCCTGAAGGATGAGGTGGTCGGCGAAGAGGCCAGCAAGGTGTATGAAGAAGGGCAGGCCTTGCTGAAGAAAATCATCGAAGGCCGCTGGCTGACGGCCAACGGCGTCATCGCGCTGCTGCCGGCCAACAGCGTCAACGATGATGACATCGAGATCTATACCGACGACAGCCGCACCAAGGTCGCCTTCACCTATTACGGCGCGCGCCAGCAGACGGTCAAGTCGGCCGTCGACGGCGTGATGCGACCGAACCGTTGCCTGGCAGATTTCATTGCGCCGAAATCATCCGGCATCGCCGATTACATCGGCATGTTCGCGGTGACGGCCGGCCTCGGCATCGAGAAGCATGTGCAGCGCTTCCTCGATGCGAACGACGACTACAACGCAATCCTGCTGAAGTCGCTGGCCGACCGCCTGGCCGAAGCCTTCGCCGAGCATCTGCACGAGCGAGTGCGCAAGGACCTGTGGGGCTACGCGGCAGATGAACGTCTGAGCAATGAAGAACTGATCAAGGAAGCCTATCGCGGCATCCGTCCGGCGCCCGGCTATCCGGCCTGCCCTGATCACACCGTCAAGGCCGACATGTTCCGGCAGATGCAGTGCGAGCAGATCGGCATGCAACTGACGGATGCCTTTGCGATGTCGCCGGCCGCCTCGGTCTCCGGCTTTTATCTCGCGCATCCGGCATCGAAGTACTTCGTCGTCGGCAAGATCGGTGCAGATCAGGTCGAGGACATGGCGCAGCGGCGCGGCGTGAGCAAGGAAGACATCGAGCGCTGGCTGGCGCCGAATCTGTAATTGGAGGAGCGCGCGAATCCGGTACCGGATTCGTGCGCGTCACGCCAAATGAAAATGCGGACTGGTCGTATGGGTCGCGGGCCGGGGACAACGCATGATGATGCACATGATGTCATCGCCCCTGATCCTGCAACGCATACGGCCAGTCCGCACTTCGGCTGACTCTGCGGCATTCATCTGATGACGAGTGCCGGAGAGCGCTACTGTAGCCGAATTCAAATTTCCGGTGAAAATTTTTGTCGCTGAATGCGCCTGCCTGTAAGCTGCGCGCAACAGCATAAACACGCGTGATGTCCTTTACTGGCGGGGCATTGTGCAAATGGCATGCAATGCTGGCAAGGGTGTCTGCGTATCGTGGCCGGTATTACAAGTCCGTCGGACTGCCTTCCACAAAGACCTTCATCTCGCCCGGCGCGAACCGCGTCCAGGTTTCGTTGTCGGTCAGCGGCTCGGTGACGATCACGGCCACGCGGTCGTTGGGCGTGGTCACCTGGGAAAAATCGACCCGCATGTCTTCATCCGCCAGCTTCGCCGTGGCGAACGGATACTGGCGCACGATGTAGTGCAGATTGGTCGAGCAATGCGCAAACAGGGCAGAGCCATCCGACAGCATCATGTTGAACGAGCCATGCTTTGCGATTTCACTGGTCAGCTCGCGCAGCGCCACAGCCAGGTCTGCCAGTTGCGGCGGCGTGTCGCCGAAGCGCCGACGCAATTCCTGCAAGAGATAGCAGAATGCCCACTCGCTGTCCGTGGTTCCTACCGGGCGGAACGCGCCATTCAGCAGCGGCGCGAATTCCTTCAGGTCGCCATTATGGGCAAACACCCAGTACCGTCCCCATAGCTCGCGCACGAAGGGATGGCAGTTCTCCAATGCCACGCGGCCCTGCGTGGCTTTCCGGATATGGGCGATCACGTTCTTCGACTTGATCGGATAGCGCTTGATCAGGTCGGCCAGAGGCGAGGCGATGGCTGCCTCGTAATCGACGAAATGGCGCACGCCGTGCCCCTCGAAAAAGGCAATGCCCCAGCCATCCTTGTGCAAGTCGGTGCGCCCGCCGCGCGTGGAGAAACCGGTGAAGCTGAACACAATATCGGTCGGGACATTGCAATTCATTCCGAGGAGCTGGCACATGGCTGAAACAGATCGACGAGTTGGATGAGTGAAAAGATGCGAATAACAGTATCACGTCCCATGGGGGATTGCGCATCCGCAGGATCTGCCGGACATCAATAAAGCCGGACAGCCTCTTGCCAGATTGCCCTATGGAAGCGATTCGCCTCAGGCTGCAGCGGGCGACAGCCAGGGATCCGAATCCGGCCTGGGAAACTGCTCCGTCATGAAATCCACGAAGCTGCGTACCTTGGCCGACAGCAGGCGCCGGCTCGGATAGACCATCATCACCGACACCTTTCCGAGCTCGTACTCCGGGAGCACGCGCACCAGGCGGCCGGTTGCCAGATCGTCGCCGAGCGAAAAGGAAGCCCGGATCGCAATGCCCATGCCGGCCAAGGCACACTGGCGCAGCAGTTCGCTGTTATTGCAAATCACCTTGGGCTTGATCGGGATATTCGTCGTGCTGCCATCCGGTGCCTTGACCGGCCAGTGATGGCGCAGCATCTCGTAGGAAAAATTCAGGCAGGCATGCTTGGAGACGTCTTCCAGTTTCTTTGGTGCGCCATGGTGCTTGATGTAGTCGGGCGAGGTGCACAGCAAAATTTCCGAGCAGCCGAGCTGGCGGGCGATCATGCTGCTGTCGAATTTCTGGATATCGATCAGGATGCCGACGTCATAACCTTCTTCGACCAGGTCGACGTTATATTCGGACACCGTCACGTCCAGCGTCACTTCCGGATAGCGGCGCGCGTACTCCGGCAACAGCTTTGCCAGTTGCAGCTGTCCGAATCCGGATTGCGTATAAATGCGCAGCGTCCCGGTCGGCTTTTTCGATTGCGATGAAGCGATGGCTTCGGCTTCGTCGATTTCCTGCAGGATTTGCAGGACGCGCTCCAGATAGGCTTGTCCCGTTTCAGTCAACGACAACTTGCGTGTGGTGCGGTTCAGCAGGCGTGTTCCCAGATGCTCTTCAAGATCGGCCACGTGGCGCGTCACGACTGCATTGGAAATATCGAGCGCCTGGCCGGCACGGGCAAAACTTCCCTGTTCCACCACCTTGGCGAATACCCGCATCGATTGCAGACGATCCATAGTCAGGAGAAAACGTATTGTTTTGATCCACGGAATAATACTCTGAATCGCCTGATTCCCAGCAGAGAAAAGCGTGGTGTGGCTGGCGCGCGATGCTTCGCAATCGACACACTTGGGGACGCTCCGCCCTCTATCGCTCCTGATGCCGATCGGAATGCGACAGGAGATTCTGATCACTTCTTTCCTTGATGCCGGTGCGGCTGCACGACTCCGAAGGCATTTGCATAGCTCCGCGCCATTGGCAGCATTCGAGGCAAATCAACATGTGGTGCAGGCGTGGCTGCGAGATGCGTCTCGTCACTGTTCATTTTTGATACATCCGTCGACATCGTTCGCCGCGTATCACATGATTTGCGGGCCGGGTCGCCGCAGTCGTAATCCCACCGTTTGCACCGGTTGCGCCGCACCTTCGGACCATTCTTGCGCGGCCAATGGAACACGGTTCAATACTGCCGATGCGAGGCTGTGCTGAGATTGCTACACAGCCGGACAAGCCATCTGCCGCTTAAAGGAATAGATCAAAAAAATCAATGGCTTGAGACGCGGGCGCACAGCTTGCTAAAGGTAGCCGCGGCGAAGTGGGTCCTGTCCTTGAAAGACATGCCGCAAGGATGCAAGAGCCTTGGCTGGCATACGCTCGGCGCAATGCTTGTTCTTGAGGGAATCGGCTTGATGTCTGGCGATTTCAAAGATGCCTCTTCGTCCTTGCCGGCAGCAAAACTGCCGGTCGAAGTTTTTCCGCGAGGCCCTCGACGCCCGCGGAGCTTGCATGCATCAGTGGAGACGCAGCCGGATGCAGCACCACTGCAAATCCGGCAGGTCGACCGAATTTGAATCGTAGAGGGCAAGATGACTCAACCAGGAAAACAAGCATTGGAACAATCGATGGTATTTGATGGAGCGCCGATATCGCATTACTACCGGCCCCGCACCATTCCCAATCTCTGCGTAAGCCTCAAGCAATGGCGGATCCTGCATGCCGTGATCGACTGCGGCGGATTTGCCGAAGCGGCGAAATTCCTCCATCTGAGCCAATCGGCAATCAGCTACACGATCGCCAAGCTGCAGGAGCAGCTGGGCGTCCAGTTGCTGAAGATAGAAGGGCGCAAGGCCATCCTGACCACGGAAGGCCACGCCCTGCTGGAGCGTTCGCGCCATGTCCTGAAAGAAGCAATCGAGCTGGAAACCTTTGCCAAGACCATGGAGCAAGGCTGGGCCGGGGAGGTCAGGCTGGTCGTCGATCATCATTTTCCCACGCGGCTATTGATGGGCTCGCTGCGCAAATTCAGCCTGCTCAGCAAGGGTGCGGCCCATGTGAAGCTGAGCATACTCGCCGCGCCGCAGCCTGAAGAGCTGTTGCGCAAGCAGGTGGCGGACCTGGTGATCGGTGAGCGCGTGCCACTGGGATTCCTGGGAGAACCGCTGGTCGAGGTCGAACATGTTCCGGTTGCCCACCCGGATCACCCCTTGCTGCGCATGGGGAGGGAATTGACGGCCGCTGATCTCGCGCGCTTCATCCAGATCGATGTCGGTCACGCCGACGAGTCCGACAGGGGCGACAAGGGCGGACCCGACTATGTCCGCTGGAGCATGAACAGTCTTGATGCGGTTGTGCAAGCCGTGCAGGAAGGGCTGGGGTACGCCTGGCTGCCGGCGCATCGCATCCAGTCCTGGCTGGATGAGGAAAGCCTGGTGCGCTTGCCGCTCGCAGGCTGCCGCGAATATAAAACGGTTCTGTACCTCATTCATTCGCGCCCATGGTCCGCCAATCCTGCGACGAACCGGCTCGTGGAAATCCTGCGCGGTGCCGCCGACGGCGACACGGATGAGCCAGGCACGGACGCGGACCGGGAAATCCTTTCGCAGAGCTATTCCTGTCATTGAACTTCCATGGTGCATGCAAGAACCGGCGTCCCGGGCAGCGCGGACTTCCCGGGACAGGCATTTTTTAAAAGGGAACAGGAAATGAAGAACTGGCAAATGGGAAGTGGAGACGGCAGGACGCAAGGGATGCGCCTGCATCGCAGGCTGACCGGTGTCTTGCGCGCAGCGGCCTGCGCTGCGCTGCTGCTGGCAGGGGGCGCCGAGGCGGGCGAGCCGGTTGTCAAATCGCTTCTCGAGATGCGGCACGAGAATGTCGTGATACAGAAGTGGGACCTGAGCTGCGGCGCCGCGGCGCTCGCCACCTTGCTGCGGTACCAGCATGGCGAGGATGTCACGGAGAAGGAAGTGGCCGTGGCACTGATGAAGCGGGAAGAGTACATCCGGAATCCGCAACTGGTGCAGAGCCGGGAAGGCTTTTCCCTGCTGGACCTGAAGCGCAATGCCGATTCCCGCGGCTATCTCGGCAACGGCTATGGCAGGCTCCAGCTCAAGGATCTGGTCGCGAAAGCGCCGATCATCGTCCCCATCCACACCAATGGCTACAACCACTTCGTCATTTTCCGCGGCGTGCGCGGCGACCGCGTGCTGCTGGCCGACCCCGCCTGGGGCAATCGCACCATGCGGGTGGATGAGTTCACGGAAAAATGGATTGATTACCCGTCTCTCGGGCATATCGGATTTACCGTGCAGCGGCGTGATGATGTTCCGCCACCCAATCAGCTGGCGCCACAGGGACAGGACTTTGTGATGTTGCGCTGAGGTATGAACCACGGGCAGCCCGGCAGGCACAGGCCAGTGGTCATCTTCGATATGCGCCGTGCCTGTGCATAGTTTTTCCGCCAGCCCCTTGCGACCTGATGACGCATGAATACGGCACTTTATTCATGGCGCGTGATGGTTTGCATGCCGCACCATCCATTTCAGGAAGGCGATCAACGAGAAAAGTCATCCCCGCGTGTCTCCCGCTTTTCCGATCGCACGCAAGGTCGCATCGCATCGAAAAATTGGATGGATACCCAGGGAACTTGCGTATTCATGATCGAAATTTGTTACTTATTTTTTTTGCGGACAATTGTTAAATTGTTAATCGCTCTGGGTTCGCCAAGAGTTCAATTTCCTGTTTTTCCAAACCTATTCACACAGGAGAATGCCTATGAAAAAAACGCTAGTCACCGCGCTGTTGGCCATCCCCATGCTGGGGCTCTCTTCCATGGCATTTGCAGCGCCAGCTCCTTCGGAAACTGGCACCGCAGAGCCCATGCTGTTGAGCGCACAGGAGATGGACGGCATCACAGCGGGATCGGCCCGACAGCGAGGACCGGTATTCGATCCGCCGCGCGCGGATCGACATGGTGGTGGCAATGCGGCGTTATCCAACAACATCCTGAAATCCGTTCTGAAGCTGGCCCAGATCACGCAAATCAACATCTCTCCCGTGATCATCATCCAGATCGGAAACGGCAACACGGCTATCGTCTATAGCGGAAATTTCCTGAATTTCCGTCAATAGGCGTCTGCGCGATAGCGGCACCAAGGGCGGACACAGTCCGCCCTGCCTGTCGGCAGGCGCTGGAAAGGAACAGTAATGAAAGCGAATGCAAAGATCAGGCTGGGGATTTTGTCCCTGTTCGCAAGCTCGGCCCTGGCTCTGGCGGCCGAACCCGTCCTGCTGGACGCACCCGATATGGACCGCGTGACGGCAGGCTCGCAGTCATTTTTCGCCAACCTCCTCGACATGCTGAAGATCACTCCCCCTGGAACAACCAGCCTTCTTGCCAGCGGCTGGCTGCCCCTGACATCCGACCAGCTGTCATCCATCAAGAAAGCCCTTGCCAACGAACTTGCAGTGCTTCAGCAGTCTGCCAAAAGCGGAGCGGTCACCACTTACCAGGTACGGCCGGGCGAAACGATCACTACTTATCAATTGCGGCCAGGCGAGTCCTTGCAAATCCAGCAGTTCAACTCCGGTGGCAGCAACTACGCCTTTGTCCGCAGCAACGGCGCTTCCTCGGTCCAGATTTATTCAATGACCAGGCCCTGATTCCGCCAGGGCGGATCCGCATGCAGCGCCCTCGCGAGGCGGGGCGCATGCAGGACCAGCTGTCCGGCGGTGCGGCAGTCACCGCCAAGCCATCATCCTCCACAAGCAGGCTGCAGTCGTGCCTGAACAGGCAAGTTCCGGCATGCGTCCCCGGACAGTCTGCATACGGGCAATGACAATACAGGCTGGCGGAACAGAATCACGAAACAGCCCGACTTCGCTTCCCTCCCTGTTCCTTTCGCGGGCGGCTTTGCGTGCAGCCAATCAATCAAGAAATCCGATAGAGCGTCTGCGATCGGGGCGCCTGGCATCGAAATTCCATACTTATTCTTTGCCATGCAGATGCATAGAGTGAAAAGGCGCGAAGCACCTGTCGTGTTCGCGTTGTGGAGCATGTTCATCCGAGCATGTTCACCTTTTCACCAAGGAGCATTGAAATGAGAAATTCGCTTATCACCACCCTGGTTGCAGCACCCGTACTGTCTCTCTCGTCGATCGCTTTTGCCGCCGAACCCGCTGTGACAGAGCCGATGCAGCTGACCGCCGCGCAAATGGACGGGGTGACCGCAGGCCAATTCCTGAGCTTCAATAACGTTGCCCTGGTTGGTCAATTGAATCTGTCACCGGTGACGGTGGCCCAGATCTCCGCGCTCAACTTCGCCGGCAGCGGCAACAACACCGCCTTTATCTTCAGTGGTAATTCCTCCGTCATCAGGCAACGGTAAGGCGGAGCAATCCTGCTGACCAACTGATCACGAAACACGCTGAGCCACACTTCCGATCGAGGGCGCAAGACCTCCGATCTGGCGCGACCGGCGGCACGCCGGCAGAGCATGAGCCGCGCTGTTGAAGCAGCAGCAGAGCCGTGTTCCTCGGTGCACTGCCGCCCGGCCGGTCATGTCAATCTTTGTGCAGCACACATTTTCGGGCGATCTTGTGAGCGTACGCAAGAGTCGATGCGTTCACACCGGAAATGGATCAAAAAAATGGATGAAATGCCGGGAAATGAGCCGGCTCCCATCGAAATTTCATACTTATTTTTCGAAGGGCGGCTGCTTAAATTGATAGGGAAATGCGAGTTCCGATTCGTGTTTCGAACCTCTTTAAATCGCTTGTTTAGGAGAAGATGAAATGAAGAAGCTATCGATTGCCACACTGGTTGGCGTGCCTCTGCTGTCATTGTCTTCGCTGACGTTTGCCGCCGAGCCCGCTTCGGCAGAGCCGATGCAGTTGAGCGCCGCACAGATGGATAGTGTCACGGCAGGGCAGATCCTGAGCTCCAACAACGTCGCCGGGCTGTTCCAGTTGAATGTTTCACCGGTCACCGTCGTCCAGATCAGCGTCCTGAACGGCTTCGGAAGTGGCAATAACACAGCCGCTATCTTCAGCGGAAACTGGTCCAGGATCGTGCAAAGGCAGTAATGCGTGTACTCGATAAGGTTCAAGCAATCGATCCATTGCCAAGGCAGGCATGGGCAAAGCCGGATTTGCGATGTCAGGCATCAGCGGCGTCAGGCTTTGCGCAGTGCTCGGCCGAAGCGATGGAGATTGGCTGCAGCAAGCGTATCAGCAATAAAAAGCGTTCAACCTACCAACAAAGGAGCATGGAAATGAAAAAGTCACTGATCACCACCCTGGTCGCCGCACCTGTACTGTCCCTGTCGTCCCTGGCGTTTGCCGCCGAGCCGGCCACCGCGGAGCCGATGCAACTGACGGCCGCCCAAATGGATGGCGTCACTGCAGGCCAGTTCCTAAGCTTTAACAATCTCGCCCTGGTTGGCCAGGTGAATGCGTCACCGGTAACGGTCGCGCAGATCTCCCTCGGCAACTTTGGCTATAGCGGCAACAACACCGCCTACATCGTAAGCGGCAACTTCTCATACATCAGGCAACGCCAGTAAGCTGCGCCGAAGAAAAGGGGCGCCGGTCACGCGCCCTTAGGAAGACGCCCCATGTCCTGGCCACGCAGAGGAGGGCATGGGGCGCGGCATGGATTGCTTGACATTGACCGTCAGCGCGCCGCAGATGCACTCGCTTGCACGCTACCTGAAAAGAATCGGCAGCGAAATGGTAAAGCTGTACTTCGGCGCATCGTTGCCCAAGCCGATGCCGAACTGCGTTACCAGTGTCAGGTCGCGCGAGAGGACCGATGAAGCGCCCAGAGTCATGATTCCGTAACTCTGGTCCGTTCCCGGCAGGCGAACTCCACCGATTTCCTGTTTCTGCCGATAGATTTGGGAAAAGCCAAGCTGCAGGGATGTTGCGGGACTCGCTGCAAGCAATGCCGCCAGCGAGAAACCGGCTGAATTGCCCGGGTCGATCCTGTCCTCTTCAAACGCCTTTCCATAGAAGGCAGTGCCGACAAAGGCCAGCGGGTCCTGACGCTTGAGGGCGACCACTTCTGCAGTCAGCTGGCGGAATCCGCCATTGAGGCTGACCCCGCCACTCTGGCGATCGCCATTGCCGAAGTTATAGGTCAGGCGACCAATGAGATCCGGCTTCCATCCGCTCTCGCGCATCAGCGTCTTGGCGAAGCCAAGCGTGACGTCTCCCGTCCCGCTGGCGCTGTCGGTCCGGTCGACGGCCGGTCCGGATACCGTGGGTGTCACCTGAGAGGTGTGCACATGGCTGTATGGCAGCACCAGTTCCAGCTGGGAGTTGTACGGCAAGCCCGCCCTCAGTTCCAGCGCCGCCGTGTATTCATTCCTTCGGTTTAGCTGGTTGCCGAGCACCACGGTGCCGGATGGATCGGATACCAGGGCTGGATTGGTCTGCTCGAAGCGCCTGTAGGTGAAGCTCGGTGTCGCTTCCACCGTCCCGACCGGCAGCAGCAGTGCACCAGTCTGGGTGAGCGTGCGTTCAAGCGCGCGCTGCGCGGCTTCTTCATCGACTTCGAAGGTGCCGGGAGCACTGCGCGCCGCAGCGGTACGGCCGCTGCTCGAGGGCGCCGGAGCCTGCGCAGGCGATGCGGATGGTGGAGGCGCTGCCTGCGCATTCACCGCAGGGCGCACCGCAGCGGGAGGCGCCACAACCGGTGCCGCTGCTCCCAGCGCCTGGACCCGCCGCTCCAGTTCTTCCAGCCTCTGCTGCAGGGCCGCAGCCTTGGCTTCGCTTTGCGCCAGCCTTTCGCGCAATTCCACGTCTCGTTCCTGTGCCGGACTTTCTGCTGCCTGCGCGGCCAGCAGCAACCCGATCAGGGTAGCCGGCACGATCCGTGCGCTGCGCCTCATCTGCCATTCCATCCTTGTACACCTTTCCTTGTTGGTTTTGATTGATTGGGAAAGCGTTACTTCACATGCAAAGGTATCAATGAACTGGCGGAGCGCAGTTGAGGAACGACAATGATGGTTTGAGGGCAGTACGTTATCCGGCCGGGAATGAATTTCTGGAAGGATAATGCGGCAAGCCGCGCCTGTAGGACGGCTTCAACGCCGGCGGCCGGCTACTTGCCGCGAGCATGAATCGTTCACTTGTGGACTTTGAGATCCGGTTTCGCATTGCTGAGCAGCGAGGCCCCGGCGCCGGACGGCAGATCCGGCCGGATATTGTATTTGTCGATCAGGCGGTACAGCGTGACGCGCGACACGCCCAGCAGTGACGCCGCGCGCGAGATCTGGTTGCGTGACTGCGACAGGGCGCGGCGGATCATCATGCGTTCCGCATCGGCACGCGCATTTTCCAGGGACAGGGTCGGGGCATCGTCGATGCCGCGCTCGAAGCCGAGGTCTTCCGGCTGGATGAAGCGGCCTTCCGCCATCACGGTGGCGCGCTGCACACGGTTGACCAGTTCCCGGATATTGCCGGGCCAGGAATGGCTCATCATTGCTTCCATGGCGGCGCGGGAAAAGCCGCGCAGGCTCCGGTTATGCATCGGCGCGAACTTGTAGAAGTAATGCTTCGCGATGTCTTCGATATCCGCCCCGCGCTCGGCCAGCGGCGGAAGCGTGATGCACACCACATTGATCCGGTAATACAAGTCCTCGCGGAAGCGCCCCTGCCTCACCGCTTCTGCCAGATCGACGTGGGTGGCGGCAATGACACGCACATCGATGGGAATAGGCTCGGTACCGCCGACGCGCTCGATGGTTTTCTCCTGCAGGAAGCGCAGCAGGTTGACCTGCATGTCGAATGGCATGTCGCCTATTTCGTCGAGGAAGAGCGTTCCGCCTTGGGCGGCTTCGATGCGGCCGATCTTGCGCTGATGGGCGCCGGTGAAAGCGCCTTTTTCATAGCCGAACAATTCGGACTGGAACAGTTGCGGCGCGATGGCGCCGCAATTGACGACAACGAAAGGCGCATTCTTGCGTGCTGACTGGCGGTGTATGGACAGTGCCGCCAGTTCCTTGCCGGTGCCCGATGGTCCGGCAATCAGCACAGACGCATCGGTACGGGCCACCTTCCGGATCTGCGTCCGTACCGCATGCATCTGCGCAGTCTTGCCGACCATCATCAAGTCGGCATCGAACTCCGGCGAGTCCTGTGTGCCTATGCCGTGCTCATCGCGCATGAATGCCATGCCCCATGCGTGGCGCAAGGTCAGTGAAATATGCTCTAGTTCGGCCGGGATGGTGATGAAATTGAAGAGGTGCTCGCTGACAAAGGCGCGCACTCGCGGTCTGGAAATAATTTCGCGCGAGATCAGCCCCACCCAGGACAGGCTTTGGCTGCGGATGAACGGCTCCCATGCGGCAATCCGGTCCAGCTCCGCTTCCTGCGTCAGGATCAGCAGGCCGACACGGCAACCATCCCGTGCCAGGTGGTAAGCAGCTGCGGGCGTTGCGCACTCTGTCAGGTTCAGGCCATGTTCTCTGAGTGCGGCTGAATAGGTGGAGGTTTGGTCATTGTGGGGTGAAATGCGCGGAACCAGAACGGTCTGGTTCATCGGCGCCGAATTGGTGACGTATAGCATTTTCAAATATCCTTCTTGGTATTCTTGGCCACCGAAGGCTGCAAAGGATGACATGCAAATGCCCACTCGTCTTCAGTTGCGATGGCTTCCTCAGTTCGCCATCGTGGTCATTTACGGAAATACCTCCGGCGTCTGATTCGGTTTCGCGGGGCCTTTGCTGCATGGGGCACTCCATGGAAGTGCGCCTTCATCTACGGCCCGAAATGCGAAAACAGATTACCGCCTTTTGGATACCCGAACAATGCTGCAGATTTGGGATTTGAGGGAACCAAACTTCCGTTTGTGCTGCGTCAAACGGCCCATTTCATGACGGTGCTTGTGATCAAAAGCATAGAGGAAATGCTGCTTGCAGGGATGTCCGTGCCTGCCATCAAACAGGCTTGCAAGCAGCGGCAACAGGAGAGAGTCTCGCGCGGCAACGCCACAAGCTATGGCCTGATGCGAGGTATTTCTGTTCGAAGGGTGTGATGGGTGAAACCGGAGCATGGCGTTCCATCGAGACTTCAGCCGAGGTCAGTTGTCGGATGGCGGCAGCGCACTCTTCGATATACAGCGCCCAGTTGCTGCGGCATTCGAATTCGCCACCCAGTGCAAGCATTGCCGGAAATACTGCATGTCCATGCCAGCGTCGGGCGAGTTGTCCGATTTTCGGCCACGGGTTCGGATACAGCAGATAGTGCCTTGCGAGACGAATGCCAGCCGCATGCATGAGGCGCCAGTAATCCACCAGGTCGGCACGTACCAGCATGAAGTTGGTGGGCAAGGAGCCTTGCCACATCGTGTTGCGTGACAGGCGATGCGCTGATTGATCGACACCGATGACGAAGTGGTCTGGAAACTGCTGCGCCAAATGCCGCGTCGACAAACCTACCCCGCATCCTGCATCGAGAATCAGCGGCTTGCTGCCGCAGGCTTGCCATGCCTCCATGCTTGCTTCAAACGCTTGCCGGTTGTAAGAAAGGATAGGCTTGAGAAAGGCAGTGGCAGCATGCCGGGCAACAACCGATGCCAGCTGCGAGTGAATGTCATTTTGGCTCGTCGTAATGGGGCGGGAATTGGCATGCATGGGCAAAGTATACCCTGACGCTATTCGTCCCCGGTGTGTTGAACAGAACCATGTTCGTCCCTGCCAATTTTGCCTTTCATGGTGAGGCGTGTCGTAGCTTATGATCAATGCGCTGAAATTGTAGAGATTACCGCCCATGCGTAAAGGCAGAATGCGGGCACGTAGTTTTTTCCGGAAAAAGAGTGCCGGGGCGCATCAAGTCGGGTGAACGGACGTGAGAAAAGGGACCGCGGAAAGAGAACGCCATGAAATGCGAGCGCAGCCCGCGTTCCATGACGTGTCGGGAAAGGAGGGGATCAGTGCAGGGTGACCGGCTGACGCATCAATTCGTCGTACTTCCCCAGGAAATCATCGATTTCCTCAATCGTGGGCTCGGTTGCAATCAGGCTCTCCACTTCCTTGCGGAAGGTCTTGGCCAATGTTCCACCGATGAAAATTTCCCGCTTCCCGGATTTGTCCATGATTTCGTAACCACCAAAACGTAATGCTTCCCGGCCATCGTCAGCGCCAAATTCCACTACGCTATATTGCTCGCTGTTGTAGATTAAGTTCATGTTGCGCTCCTTGTGCTTCGGAATGATTACTGAGTACCCATTCAGGCTAATGCAAAAATGGGGCCATCCCGAACAGTTTCAAGTCGATGCCCCATGTAAACCGATGCGCAGGGTGAACAGATTCAGTCTTGCCTGAGGAAACCCTACGACAGCTGGGTGTCCTGAGTCAGGCTCAGCAAACTGTCATACGGTGGCTGCAGGAGAGTATCGCGGATGCGGTCCAGATGGCCGGCGGTTGCGAGGCTAATGAAGAGGCGCTGCGGAGAATTGCGCAGGACACGATTCAGTGTCACGCGCATGGTCAGGTTTCCTGTGCAGCACAGGCAGCCCGGCGCTATTCGATGAATCTGCACCGTGGGCGAAGCGGCGAGTGCATCAAGCCGGGTCGACCCATCGGGCAATCCTTCCAGGATGATGGTGGTGGGGACGGACGGATCAATGCTGTCGGCAATCCAGGCTTCACGCGCGGCAGCACCGGCGCCGCTGACCAAGGTGGTAAGCGTCACCCCTTCTTGGCCACCTTTGCCGGTTCAACGCCCAGTTGCTTGAGCTTGCGGTACAGGTGGGTGCGTTCCAGTCCCGTTCTTTCCGCTACCCGTGTCATGCTGCCGCCTTCACGCACCAGATGGTGTTCGAAATAGGCCCGCTCGAACGCATCGCGCGCTTCACGCAGGGGCATGTCGAAGGACAGGCCGAACAATTGCGGTTCCGGCGCCAGGGCAGGGGCGACGGCTGCATTGCCGTGCAACACGGGAGCAGGGGAGGCCGTCAGGGAGCCCGCTTGCGAAGCGGCCTGCTCCGGCTTGGGAGCTACCACCGGGCGTGCATGGAATTGCGGCGGCCTTACCGGTTCCTGGCTACGGGTCAAGGCTTGCTGAACCGCTTTCAACAGCTTTTGCAGGGCGATCGGTTTTTCCAGGAAGTTGAGGGCGCCGATGCGCGTGGCTTCAACCGCCGTGTCGATGGTGGCGTGGCCTGACATCATGATCACTGGCATGGTCAGCAATCCATCGCGCTGCCATTCCTTCAGCAGTGTGACGCCATCGGTGTCCGGCATCCAGATATCGAGCAGCACCAGTTCCGGCGTGCTGGTGGCGCGGATTTCGCGCGCCTGCTGTGCGTTTTCCGCCGTAGCCACGACATGCCCTTCGTCTCCCAGAATTTCCGAGAGCAACTCACGGATGCCCATCTCGTCATCGACTACCAGAATATTTGCCATATGCTTGTCTTCTCCGTTTGCATGTTCGCTGGTTTCTTGGAGCGTCTAACAAAATGGCCCTGACAGAGTGTGCTTGCAGGTACTGCACTGCTTGCAGGCGCAGAGATTGTTCACGGGAACCGCTGCGCACATTTTGTTAGACGCCCTTATCTTATAGGTGTCTGCCGCGATACAGGTGAATTGTTAAAATTCATTTCAATTTGGCGCTAACTTTAACAGCAAAATGGAGACTTTTGCGCCCCCTCCATTCGGCTGGTTATGCACATCGATGCGCCCGCCGTGCTCATCAATGATCTTTTTGACCATTGCGAGTCCCAGACCCGTGCCACGCGGCTTCGACGTGACATAGGGTTCGAATGCCCGAGCCAGGATTTTCGATGAAAATCCTGGCCCATTGTCGGCCACCGACAATCGTACCGCGATGCGGCGGCTGCCGTCGGATGCCTTGTAATGGATGGCTTCCGTCGTCACGTCGATCTGCGATGGCACGCCCGGGCGGTCGACAACCGCATCTTGCGCATTTTGCAAAAGGTTGTGGATCACCTGGCGCAGCTGGGTGGCGTCGCCCATGACCTGGGGCAAAGCCGGTTCCAGGTCGGCATGGATGATGCCGCCATCCTCGCCGCCCACATACAGATGCAGGATTTCCTCGACCAGTTCATTCAGGTTCAGGGGCGACAGTACCGCCGGCGGCGTTTTCGCGTAATTGCGGAAATCGTCGACCATGCGCTTCATGGCCGCGACCTGGTTCACGATCGTGCCTGTTCCCTTGGTCAGGATCGCCTGGTCCGGTCCTTCCAGCTTATCGACCAGTTTCATCTGCAGGCGTTCTGCCGATAGCTGGATCGGGGTCAGCGGATTCTTGATTTCATGCGCCAGGCGCCGCGCCACCTCTCCCCATGCAACGGATCGCTGGGCTGAAATCACGTCGGTAATGTCGTCGAACACCACCACATAGCCGGTATCGCTGGTGACCGGCAGGTAGGAGCCGCGTGCCAGCAGCGTAATGTTCTGCTGGTCCGGTTCGCTTCCATCGTGGCGCGGGACTTCTATCTGCTGCTGCCAGTGCAGGTTGCCGAGGTCGGCGTCGGCTGCGGCCAGTTGCGCGTGCTGGTCCGAGAAGGCCGTGATGACGGCATTGGCCAGTGCATCCAGGCCTTCGATCTCTCCGAGCGGCTTGCCGATATGCGCATCGAAATCACGCTGCAGGATGCGCTCGACCGATTCATTGCAGGTGATCAGCCGGAACTGGCCATCGAGCACCATCACGCCTGCCGACATGTTGGCAAGAACCGATTCGAGATAGGCTTTTGCGTTTTCCAGTTCAGCCCGGTTCTTCTCGACCGAGGCGCGTGCCTCCGACAGTTGGCGGGTCATCACGTTGAATGACTGGGTCAGGGTGCCAAGCTCGTCCGTGGTTGCGACGATGGGGCGCGGCGAGAGATTGCCCTCGGCAACCGCCTTGGTGCCTTCCGCCAGCAGCAGCAGCGGCTTGGCCAGGTCGCCGGCAATCAGGAAGGCGGCGGTGATGGAACCGAAAATCGCCAGCAGCAGCGTCAGGGTCAAGGTCACGATGTAGATCTTGCGCAGGCCGGTGCGCGCCACCGAGCGTTCCTGGTAATCGCTGTAGGCGACCCGCAAAGCTTCGGCATTGACTGCCAGATGGGGCGGTACCGGCTGCAGCAACTGCAGGAAGCGGGCTTCCCTGTGAAAGGCGAGGACATTGTCGGAACCCGGGATCTGTACCACCGCGCGCAGGCGCAGCCCGCCGGAAGGGTCGGCCGGCACCGCGTCCGACCTTGAGGACTTGCGGGATTGCGCATTGCCCGACGCGCTTTCTTCATTCTCGCTGCCTTCGATCGCATAGTAGCCGCGCGACATGCGGGCCTGGCGCAGCATGCTTGCCGTCGGAAGGTCGGGTACCAGGTTGCCGAGCCGGCCGCCGGCGCTGGCAATCACCTGGCCGGTAGCGGTCACGATGACCGCTTCCTGCGTCTGGTTCTGGTCGTGCAGCCGGGACAGCTGAGTGACTTGCGCCGAGTCAGAGAGTTCGGACAATTCCAGCGCGATGCCTCGTGCCTGGGCGCTCAGGTCCGCCAGCGATGCGTCGAGCGCGGTACGCCCCAGCCTGAGACCGGATTCGAGCGCGGCTTCGACATGCACGTCGAACCAGGATTCGATCGAGCGCGACACGAACTGCACCGAGACGGTATAGATGATGATGCCCGGCAGGATGCCTATCGTGGCAAACAGCAGCACCAGCCGCGCCATCAGGCGCGAACCGAACTCGCGCCGCCGGTAGCGCTTGAACAGGCGCGTGAGCAGAAGCGATACCAGGAACAGCAAGGCCACGGCTGCGAGCGCGTTCAAGCCCAGCAGCCACGGATAATGCTGATCGAAAAAGATGGAGTTTTCTGCTGCAGAGGCCAGCAGGAACAGCAGGATGCTGACAACCGCGCCACCGACGACCAGGAAATAACGCAACAAGCGCGACACTGCTATTCGGCCCTATATATGAATTGCTCCCAATCGGATGAAAAGCGCCAGTCGCTGTTGTTCAATGCATTGACCTGAAACGGCTTGCTCAGGCGGGCAACGTCGAGCCCCATGCGGACCGCGACATTGTAAAGCTGCCCCGTCTTGAGTTCGCCCTTTTCCGCGACGATCCAGCGCGCCGGTCGCCGCAACAGCGACAGGGCATCTTCCAGGGAGCCGAAACTTTGCTGCGGGCGGCCATTGATCGAGACATGATACTGGTGCGTCAGGGCATTGTGGGAGATGCGCATGGTTTGCGAGGTGCTGACAGCCCTCTCGTCAAACCAATACCAGCGTGGGCGCGTGATTTCAACCTCGGTGGTGAAATACAGGGGAACCCCCCGGTTCAGGGCATCTTCCAGGCCGCGGTTCAATTCGAAGGATGCCGCCAGCGCCAGCCTGTAGCCTTCGTCCGTGCGCTCGATTTGCGCCTGCGTGATTTCGATGCCTTCCGCCGCTTGGACTGGCAGCATGACAAATGACAATACCAGCAGCAACGTTGCAGCCAGCCAGCGCAGCGGAAAGTAAAGAGAAGCGGGCGTCACTCTGTTGCAGGATGAGAAATTATTGTTTTCTTAAGAGCGTCGAACAAAATGCCGGCAGATACAGTGTCCTCTTGCCGTACGTCATTTATTCTCTTGGCGCCGCGCGCGACACGCATTCGGGCTGGACAGCCTTCATTTTGTTGGACGCTCTAGGCTTTTTGGAACAGCGCGTAAAACAAGCCGTCATGATCTCGTTCGACCCTCGCTGTCGGCAACAGCTGGCCGGGCGCCGGCAGTCGTACGGCATGGTTGCGTGCCGCAAAAGCAGCTGCCTGCAATTCCGACTCTTGGGGCCAGAGCGAGCATGTCACAAGCAGCAATTTACCATTGGGGTGCAGCATCTGCCAAAGGTTGTCGAGAATTCGGGCCGAAACTGTTGCAAGCTGAGCAGCATCGTCCTCCCGCCGCAGCCAGCGGATGTCGGGATGGCGGCGGACGATGCCCGAAGCCGTGCAAGGAACGTCGGCCAGGATGCGGTCGAAGGGCTTGCCATCCCACCAATCCCGCTCACCCGCATCGCCGGAACGCAGCGTGGCGTCAAGCTGCAGACGCTGCAGGTTCTCCTCGACACGCGACAGGCGTTTGGGATCGCTGTCGAGCGCGAGCAAGTCGATATCGGCGGACTCCAGAATATGGCCGGTCTTGCCGCCGGGGGCGGCACAGGCATCCAGTACCCGCATGCCGTCCCGCAGGTCGAGCAATGGTGCTGCCAGTTGCGCAGCGGCATCCTGCACGGACGCCAAGCCTTCATCGAAGCCGGGGATCTGGCTTACCGGAACCGGCCTGGAAAGGCGTACTGCATATTCGCCGATGCGGCTTGCCGCCATGCTCTGCGTTGTCAGGCGTTCAAGATAGTCGTCCACCGTGGTCTTGCGGCGGTTGATGCGCAGGGTCAGCGGTGGCTGGCCATTGCCAACCTCCAGGATGGATTCCCAGTCCCGCGGGTATGCCGACTTCACGGCGGCGATCCACCATGCCGGGTAGTTCCAGCGCGCTTCCGGCTGTTTCAGCGCTTTCTGCATTAGGGGATCGCGCTCGCGCAGGAACCGCCGCAACACTGCATTGACCATCCCCTTGGCATGCGCGATTGCGGGATCTGCCGCGGCCGCCGTCACCGCCTGGTCCACGATGATGAAGGCTTCATATGGTGCTTCTTCCTCCATATGACCGGATGCCGAAATCAGGGCCAGTGAAGCGCGCAGCAAACCCTGCAGCTTCGGCGCCGGCGGCGTCTTTTTCGCGAGCAGCCTCAGCAGGGCATCGGCAAGGCCGAGCCGACGCATGGTCCGGTAGGAGATGTCCTGGATGGCACCACGCGCTGGAGCCGGGGCCTGGATGTCGTCGAATACCTGTGCCAGCGCCTGCGGCAAGGCAGTACCGGCGCTCACTCTGGCGACGGCTTGCGCTGCGCCAGACAGGCTGTATGCGAGGGAATCGGGTTTTAATTGTAGTCTTGGCACGATGCGTTTTTCACAAGCCGCTTTTCTTGGGGCGAAAAGCGAAGGGATCAGTTCCTAGCAAGCGCCAGCCTTATTCCGAGCGCGATAAAGGCGGTGCCGACGATACGCTGCAGCCATGTCCGGACCTGCCGATTTTGGCGGGCTTTTCTTGCCAGTGTGCCGGCAAGAAAAGCGGTGCTGCTGTTCCAGCACATGGTGATTGCTGCGAATACAAGGCCAAGCATCAGAAAGGCTGCGGTTTTTTCGGAAGAGTCTGCCCGGACAAACTGGGGAAGGAAGGCAAGGACAAACAGGATGACTTTCGGATTCAACACATTGGTCAAGATTGCCTGCCAAAAGATTTTTTGCAGCGAGCGGGTTTGGGCAGCAGGCACTTGACCGGCCGCCTGATCTGGCCTGGCTAGCAACATGCGCACTCCGAGGTAGATCAGATAGGTGCCGCCTGCCAGCTTGATGGCCATGAAAGCAGTGGCCGATGCCGCCAGCAGCGCACTCAAGCCGAGAGCGGACGCAAGCGCATGGATGCAGCAACCGACGGAAATTCCCAGCGCAGACACGAGGCCGGCGTTGCGGCCCTGCGCGATGCTGCGGCCAATGATGTACGCGGTATCCGGTCCGGGTGTTGCATTCAGCAGCAGGACTGCCAGGCAAAACAGGCCAAAGTCGGAAATGCCGAAGAGATTCATGGGGTGGTGATTCGAAAAAAGACCTGATTGTAGCGTCTGTCTCGGCAGCCTATTTTCAGCAGCCTACTTTATGCAGTCGTCCAGCCAGTTGCCGACATCCGCAAACACCCGCGCTGCTTCGGCTTCATTGAATACTTCATGATAGAAGTCTTGGTACCAGTGCAATCTGCCGATGCCCGGCACGAGCTTCGCAAAGAATTCCCTGCTGCCGCGGGGGTCGACAAGATGGTCATCCCCTGCCACCACCATCAGGGTGGGCACCGACAGGCTGGATGCATGGGTATGGGAAAAGTCCATGGCATTCAGCATGGCGGTGAGCAGACGCGCCGAAATCTTGCCGTGCACTAGCGGATCATTTCGGTAGGCATTGATGACATCCCGCCGATGGGAAAGGTAGTCCACCTGCAAACCGTTGGGCAGAGGCAGGCCCGGCGCTACGCCAAGCATCAGCTTGAGCAGCGTTCTTTGCGCGCCGGAGAGCCGGACGGCCAATGCCGGGGAGGACAGGATCAAGCCACGCAGTGGCGACAGCTGTGCCGTTGCAAAGCGCGCCGCGAACAGGCCTCCCATGCTGTGCCCGAGCAGGAGCGGTGGCGTGGGCAATTGCCTGGCGAATTCATCGAGCACGATCTTGGCATCGGTCAGCAACGTACCCTGATGCGGCGCATCGCCGCGCTTGCCGCCGGAGCGACCATGGCCGCGATGATCATAGGCGCGCACCGACCAGCCGCGGGCATGGAAGAAGCGCGCCACATGGGCATAACGCCCGCAATGCTCGCCCAGTCCATGCATCAGCAGGATGCCGCCCCGAAAGGCATGGGTGGCGTCGGCCGGCCAATCCGTCACGAACAGCGGCGTGTCGTCGCTGCCGGCCAGCAGCGACTCGCGTGGCGCATTCAATATACTCCCCAGGTCACGTCATTGCCGCCTTTCTTTGCGGCACGCAGCATTTCCAGCAAGGGATAGGCTCGGGTAGCAAAGGAAACGAACTGAATCTGCTCATGCTCGTTGTCGTCGCCGTCTTCCCCGTGGTGCGCCTTGACGTCCTGTTCGACTTCATCCGTCACCGGATGCCGTTTGCATTCGGCAATTTCCCGTTCCAGCGTTTCGATTGCATGCGGGGCTTCGGCAGCGGTGATGACGCCCATCTTCACATCCTTGTTCAGCAGGTCAAGAATGCGCTTGGCATGTTCTTCATACATCATCACTTCGGCGGCGGCCTTGGACTTGAACCTTACTAACATGGAGCCTCCAAATGGTAAGCGGGCATGAAATGCCGGAATTTCATGTTTTCATTTTATACGCCCTCGCCCGTCGGCTCTTGTCCCGGCTGCGGAATGGCTTGCACGGACACGCGATGGTGTCCGCCGGCCTTACCCCGGCTTAAAGGAGGACAGAAAAGTATCGACCGCTTCGCGCGAGACCGCCTTTTCCTTGCCGACCGCGACCAGTTGGTAGACGCGCCTGTCCTTGGCAACGAGGCGGGCAAACATCAGCCTGGTCTCGCTTTCCGGCGCCGAGCCTGGCCGTCCTACGGCTTCCATGTCGGTCGTGATGAGTCCAGGCACGGCGGTCGTGCTTTCGTTCCTGACAGCGCCGCCGACATTCTTCACAAGTGCAGATTTCATCGCAGCAAGCGCGCGCTGCGCCGCGGCGGCATCCGGCAATTCCGTGGAGCCCACTGCGTAGGTGACATCCTCGGCCTCCGCCGCCGTCATTGTCAGCGTCATGTGCAGGCCGTCGAGTTCGACCGGGCGCGATGCCGAGGTGGGCTTGGCCGGCAGCAGGACGGTGTAGGGAACATTGGTGCCGCGCACTTCGCGCCAGTCGAGCTTGGGGCTGCAGGCACACAGAAGGAGTGCGGCGCAAAGGGGTACTGCGATTGCAGATAAAGATACTTTTGGCATGATCAGGATGGTAACAGGGCGGACGGCACCTGTCTGTCGGCTTACGCAGCGCGAAATATCCGGACGCCCAGGATGACGCCTGCGCACAGCAGGACGATGCCGGCCAGAACCGGCAATGCCGGCACGGTGCCGCGCCAGAGAAAGGCATACAACAGGGCCGACAGGGTCTCGAACACGATCAGCTGTCCGGCGAGTGAAGTCGGTAGCCGCTGGCTTGCCTGATTCCAGAGCAGGGTACCCATCCAGGATGCGCACAGGCCCAGCGTCAGCATCAGCCCGATGAACAAGCCTGGACTTGGCCCGAGGGGAAACGCATAGCCGCTCCCGGACAGGTGGACATAGAGTCCGTATGCCACGAATCCGAGCAAGGCCAGGGGCAAGGTCGTCAGGCCTTGCGCGGTTGCCCAGGTCGAGGACCGGATGTGCGGATGCTGTTTCAAATGCCGCGCATTCATGATGGGATACCAGGTCCAGGCAGCGACTGCGCCCAGGGCAATCACGCACCCGGCGGCATATTCGCGCGGCGAGCGACGACCATCGAGATGCGCCAGCTCGCTGACATTGACCAGCATGATCCCAATGAAAATGATGAGCAGCGAAGGCAGCAGCCGTTTCCATGCGATCGCTTCCGAGGGATGGCCCGGCGCCCAGTTGGAGCAAAAGGAAATCACGACAGGCAGGGTGCCGATCAGCATGGTCGGCAAGGGCGCATCGGCCAGCTGGATCGCGGTGGCCAGTGCGGCGTAGTACAGGATATTGCCCACCATCGACAGCTTGAATGCGGCGATCCAGTCTGCCTTGGTAAGGGTAGCGATCCGGCGCCGGTCCAGGTAGGCCGGAACCAGTGCAATCAGGCCGAAGCCCGCATAGCGTCCGAAGGACAAGACCAGGCCCGGATACTCTGCGAGGATCAGGGGCGTCACGAAGACCAGCCCCCAGAGCAGGCCGGCGCCGAGGGCGCACAGGAAACCGACCAGCATCAGTGTTCGCGCAGCGCCCGGCGGTACTGGATGGCTTCGGCTACATGCGCCTGGCCGACGCCTGGCGCGGCGGCGAGATCGGCAATGGTGCGCGCCACCTTCAGCACGCGGTGGTAGGCGCGCGCCGACCAGTTCAGCCTGGTCATCGCGGTGCGCAGCAATTGCTCGCCTGAGGCATCCGGCTTGCAGTGGTCATCGATCTCCGCCGGGGACAGGGCATGATTGGCCTTGCCCTGGCGTTCGCGCTGTCTTTCGTGCGCGCGTTCGACCCGCTGTGCGATCGATTGCGACGCTTCGCCGTCTGCCTGCTTCAGTAATTCCTCATGCGGCAGCGCGCCGACTTGGATCTGCATGTCGATGCGGTCGAGCAGCGGCCCCGAAATCCTGTCCTGATAGCGCGCGATCGCATCCGGCGTGCAGCGGCATTTGTTCGAATGGTGGCCGAGATAACCGCAGGGGCAGGGATTCATGGCGGCGATCAGCTGGAAGCGGGCCGGGAAATCCGCCTGCCGCGCTGCGCGCGAAATCGTGATCTGCCCGGACTCCAGCGGCTCGCGCAAGACTTCCAGCACCTTGCGGTCGAACTCCGGCAATTCATCGAGAAACAGCACGCCACGATGTGCGAGCGAGATCTCGCCGGGGCGAGGCGTGCCGCCGCCGCCGACCAGTGCCACGCCGGAGGCGGTATGGTGGGGCGCACGATACGGCCGCGTCTTCCAGCGTGTCATTGAAAAGCCGCTGGTGAGCGATTGCACGGCCGCCGATTCCAGTGCTTCCTCATCCGTCATCGACGGCAGGATGCCGGGGAAGCGCGCCGCCAGCATCGACTTGCCGGTGCCAGGCGGGCCGACCATCAGGAGGCTATGGCCGCCAGCCGCCGCCACTTCGAGCGCTCGCTTGGCCTGGGCCTGGCCTTTGACTTCGGCAAAATCCGGATACTGCGGCCGCACTACATCAGCGGACGGGCGGTGCCGGTTCAGTTTCGCATCGTTGTCGGTCGCTGCGAAATGCGCGCAGACCTGCAGCAGCGAATCGGCGGGGAAGATGGCGGCATCCTTCACCAGCGCAGCTTCGTCGGCATTCGCGCGCGGCAGGATGAATGCACGCTGGCGACCGGAAGCGTCGGCGGCGCGGTGCATCGCATAGGTCATCGCCAGCGCGCCGCGGATCGGACGCAGTTCGCCCGACAGCGACAGCTCGCCCGCGAACTCGTAGCGGTCGAAGTCATCCGCCGGTATCTGGCCGGAAGCCGCCAGGATGCCGAGTGCAATCGGCAGGTCGAAACGTCCGGATTCCTTCGGCAGATCGGCAGGCGCTAGGTTGACGGTAATGCGGCGTGCCGGGAATTCGAAGCGCGCATTCTGCAATGCGGCTCGCACGCGGTCCTTGGATTCCTTGACCTCGGTCTCGGGCAAGCCGACGATGGTGAAGGAAGGCAGGCCATTGGCCAGGTGCACCTCGACCGTGACTTCCGGCGCATGCGTGCCTTCCAGCGCCCGGCTTTTCAGGACCGCCAGGCTCATTGCCTGGTCTTCAGCTGCGCTTCGAGTTCCGCCACCCGCTGTTCCAGCATCTCCAGCCGGGCACGGGTCTTCGCCAGCACCTGCATCTGCACGTCGAATTCCTCGCGCGTGACCAGGTCCAGCTTGGAGAAGCCCTGGTTCAGCATGGCCTTGACGTTTTTCTCGATGTCCTTGGCAGGCGAGTTTTCCAGAGCCTGATTGATCTTGGCTTGCAGATCGTTAAAAAAGTTGGTTCTGTCCATGATGTTCCTCAAGATAACTGGCTCCGCGATGGTGCGATTCATCGCATCGGCGCTTCATTATGGTGCGGGGTTGAAAGTGTGGTGCGCAACTTAGGGGAGTGCACCGGATTGATGCCAAGTTTAATCGCAAAATCCCCGCTATTCATGCATGCAAGGCATGGCATAAGTCCTGCTAAGTAGTTGGAAAAAAGCAACCGAATGCTTTTTTATTCTAACAACCACCACAGGGAACCGCCATGAAAAAACTGATTCTTGCTGCTGCTGTATGTGCTTGTGCTGCGTTTGCGTCTTCCGTTCATGCGCAACAAGCCGAACCCGCACCGGAGCACTCCTTTACCGGCAACCTGACGGTGGCGAGTGATTACCGCTTCCGCGGCATTTCGCAGACGTTCAACAAGCCTGCGGTGCAGGGCGGCTTCGATTATGCGCACAGCAGCGGATTCTATGTCGGCAACTGGAACTCGAATGTCAGCGGCAACCAGTTCCCGGATGGCGCAAGCATCGAGATGGATCTGTATGGCGGCTACAAGTTTACTCCGCTGCAGGACATGACGGCCGACGTTGGCGTCCTTCGCTACTACTATCCGGGCGCGAGCATCGGCGGCAGGAATGCCAACGCGACGGAAGTCTACGTCGGCGCCGCCTACAAATGGTTCTCCGCCAAGTACAGCCACGGCGTCAGCGACAACTATTTCGGCATTGCGGATGCGAAGGGATCCTACTACCTCGATCTGAATGCGAACTTCGAGGTCGCCGACAAGACTGTCCTGGGCTTTCACGCGGGACGGCAGAAGTTCAGGCACGCCGGTGATCTCGACTACACCGACTTCAAGGTCGGGATCTCGCGCGACTTCGGCTTTGCCACACTCGGCCTGGCCGTAGTCGGCTCCAATGCCGACGAGGCGCTCTATACCTATTCCAATGCAAGCGGGACGGAATCGAAGGACGTGAGCAAGACGACCGCGGTCCTGTCAATCTCGAAAACTTTCTGAAATACCCGAAAGAGGCTGATATGAAACTCATCACTGCAATCATCAAACCGTTCAAGCTGGACGAAGTGCGCGAAGCGCTGTCGGCAATCGGCGTGCAGGGCATTACCGTGACAGAAGTGAAAGGCTTTGGCCGGCAGAAAGGGCATACCGAGTTGTACCGCGGTGCCGAGTACGTGGTCGATTTTCTGCCCAAGACAAAGATCGAGGCGGCAGTCGACGACGCCATCGTGGAGCGGGCGATCGAGGCAATCGAAGGCTCCGCACGCACCGGCAAGATCGGGGACGGCAAGATTTTTGTTTATGACCTGGAGCAGGTGGTGCGGATTCGCACCGGCGAAACCGGCATGGATGCACTCTGAGGAGAAATGAAATGAAAAAACTTTTTGCCAGCATCGTTGCCACCGGCACCTTGCTGTTTACGCTGGGTTTCGCGCACCCCGTTCTTGCTGCTGATACTGCATCTGCTCCGGCCGCGACAGCCGTTGCCGCCGACACGGCGTCCTCGCCTGCTGCGCCGGCAGCGACTGCTTCGGTAGCAGCGCCGGCACCAGCCGCCACCGCTTCCGAACCTGCTCCTGCGGCCGCGGCACCGGTGCCCAACAAGGGCGATACCGCCTGGATGATGGTGGCAACAGTGCTCGTGATCCTGATGACGATTCCCGGCCTCGCGCTGTTCTATGGCGGCCTGGTGCGTTCGAAGAATATGCTCTCGATGCTGATGCAGGTCTTCATGATCTTCTCGCTGATCGTGGTGCTGTGGTGCATATACGGATACTCGCTGGCCTTTACCGAGGGCGGCAGCTTCATCGGCTCGTTCGACCGGCTGTTCCTGAAAGGGATCACGCCCGACTCCACCGGCGCGACCTTCAGCAAGGGCGTGGTGATTCCGGAATATGTGTTCGTAGCCTTCCAGGCGACGTTCGCCGCCATCACCTGCGGCCTGATCGTCGGCGCCTTCGCAGAGCGCATCAAGTTTTCGGCCGTGCTGCTGTTCATTGCCCTGTGGTTCACCTTTGGCTACCTGCCGATCGCGCACATGGTCTGGTTCTGGCCCGGTCCTGACGCCTTCACCGACGCGGCTGCGGCCGAAAAGGCAACTGCGGCTGCCGGCTGGTTGTTCCAGAAAGGCGCGCTTGATTTCGCCGGCGGCACCGTCGTCCATATCAATGCTGCAGTGGCGGGCCTTGTGGGCGCCTATGTGATCGGCAAGCGTATCGGTTATGGCCGCGAGTCGATGGCGCCGCATTCCCTGACCCTGACCATGGTCGGCGCATCGCTGCTGTGGGTGGGCTGGTTCGGCTTCAATGCGGGTTCCGCACTGGAAGCCGGCGGCACCGCCGCGCTCGCCTTCGTCAACACGCTGCTGGCGACTGCCACTGCCACCCTGTCCTGGTCGTTCGGCGAGTGGATGGGCAAGGGCAAGCCTTCGATGCTGGGCGCAGCTTCCGGCGCCGTTGCCGGACTGGTTGCGATCACGCCTGCCGCCGGCTTCGTCGGCCCCATGGGGGCGCTCGCCATCGGCCTGCTGGCCGGCCTCATCTGCCTGTGGGGCGTGAATGGCTTGAAGCGCCTGCTCGGCGCCGACGACTCGCTCGACGTGTTCGGCGTGCACGGCGTGGGCGGCATCCTGGGTGCATTGCTGACTGGCGTGTTCGCGGCTCCCTCCCTGGGTGGCTCCGGCATCTACGACTATGTGGCCAACAAGGTCTCTCCCGACTACTCCATCGCCGGCCAGGTATGGATCCAGTTGCAGGGCGTGCTGACCACCATCGTCTGGTCCGGTGTGGTGGCTTTCGTGGCCTACAAGGTGGTCGACCTGATCCTCGGATTGCGCGTGCCGGAAGAACAGGAGCGCGAGGGGCTGGACGTCACCAGCCATGGCGAATCCGCCTACCATTTGTAAGCATCCGGGCGCTTCACCGCGCCGGCTTTGCCAGGGCGCTTCCGATTGGAAGCGCCTTTTCTTTTCTGCCTTTAAAAATCCCCGATCCGCCCCCATCTGCTGCGCTTGAAGCAATCGTTTCATGGCTGCATGCGTTTGCATTCCGCCAATCATGAGAGGTTGCCGGCGCATCCGATTCGCTCGCCATGCCCGGCGCAAATCGGGGATTCCCGTTAGAATCAGCGTCAGCCGCCCTTGCTTAATTGATTAGATGTGAAGGTTCATATGGTGCCGCACCTTGTCACGGCCTTGAATGGCCCCCTGCTCGACCTTGAAAAGAAAATCCTGGATGCGACGCCCGCGATCGAGCGCTGGTTTCGCCTGGAATGGCAGGAGCACACTCCGCCATTCTATTGTTCGGTGGACTTGCGCAATGCCGGCTTCAAGCTGGCGCCGGTCGATACCAACCTGTTCCCTGGCGGTTTCAACAACCTGTCGCCCGAAATGCTGCCGCTGGCAGTTCAGGCGGCGATGGCAGCCATCGAAAAATACTGTCCTGACGCCAGAAACCTGCTGCTGATCCCGGAGCGCCATACCCGCAACACTTTCTATCTGCAAAACGTTGCGCGCCTGACGCAGATCTTCCGCCAGACCGGCTTGAACGTGCGGCTGGGCTCGCTTTCGGAAGAAGTGAAGGAGCCGACGCCGGTCGAATTGCCGGATGGAACAACCATCCTGCTGGAGCCCCTGGAACGCTCATCGAACGGCCGCCGGCTCGGCTTGAAGAACTTCGATCCATGCACGATCCTGCTGAACAACGACCTGTCGTCCGGCATTCCGCCCATCCTCGAGAATCTGCATGAACAGAATCTGCTGCCGCCGCTGCATGCCGGCTGGACGGTGCGGCGCAAGACCAATCACTTCGCAGCCTATGATGAAGTGATCAAGAAATTTGCAAAGCTGATCGACGTCGATCAGTGGATGCTGAATCCGTACTTCGCCAAGTGCGGCGAGATCAATTTCCATGAGCGCACCGGCGAAGATTGTCTGGCGAGCGCAGTCGATGCCGTGCTGGCCAAGATTCGCAAGAAGTACCGGGAATACGGCATCAAGGAAACGCCTTTCGTGATCGTGAAGGCCGATGCCGGCACTTATGGCATGGGCATCATGACGGTGCGCGATGCGAGCGAGGTGAAGGACCTCAACCGCAAGCAGCGCAACAAGATGGCGGTGGTCAAGGAAGGCCTGGAAGTCAGCGACGTGATCATCCAGGAAGGCGTGCATACCTACGAGCGCATCAACGATGCGGTGGCCGAGCCGGTGGTGTACATGATCGACCGCTATGTGGTGGGCGGCTTCTACCGGGTGCATGCGGAGCGCGGCGTCGACGAGAACCTGAACTCGCCGGGCGCGCATTTCGTGCCGCTGGCGTTTGCGCAGCAGCATGCCTTGCCCGACCCGCAGGCCAAACCCGGCACTGCCGCGCCGAACCGCTTCTACATGTATGGCGTGGTGGCGCGCCTGGCGCTTCTGGCGGCTTCGCTCGAGCTGGAAAAGACCGATCCCAATCCGGAAATCTATTGACAGGTCCAGCATGAAATTCGCCTTCCTCGCCGATCCGCTGGACAGCTTCAAGATTTACAAGGACACGACTTACGCCATGATGGCCGAAGCCGCAGGGCGCGGCCACGCGATCTATGCCTTCGAACAGAAGGACATGGCGTTCGAGGTCGATAACGTCGTCGCCCATGTCGCCCGGATCACCCTGACCGGCGATGCGAAGGACTGGTACCGCGCCGATCCGCCGGCACGGATGCACCTGTCGGAATTCGATGCCGTCATGGTGCGCAAGGATCCGCCCTTCGACATGGAATACATCTACGCCACCTACCTGCTGGAAATGGCGGAACGACAAGGGGCGCGCATATTTAACAAGCCGGAAGCGATTCGTACCCACAATGAAAAGGCGGCGATCGCGCAGTTTTCCCAGTTCACTGCGCCGACGCTGATTGCCAGCGATGCGGCCCGGCTGCGCGCCTTCCATCAGCAGCACCGCGACGTCATCCTGAAACCGCTGGACGGCATGGGCGGCGCCGGGATTTTCCGGGTGAAGGAAGACGGCCTGAACCTCGGTTCCATCATCGAGACCCTGACCGCCAATGGCACCCGTACCATCATGGCACAGCGCTTCATTCCTGAAATCAGCGCGGGCGACAAGCGCGTTCTGCTGATCGATGGCGAGGTCGTACCGTTCTGCCTGGCGCGCATCCCGCAGGGCAATGAAGTGCGCGGCAACCTGGCGGTCGGCGGACGCGGCGTGGCGCAGCCGATCTCCGCGCGGGACAGGGAAATCGGCGAAACGCTCGGCCCCATACTTTCCCAGCGCGGTTTGTTGCTGGTAGGATTGGATGTGATCGGGGATTGCCTGACTGAAATCAATGTCACGAGTCCTACCTGTTTCCAGGAAATCAAGCAGCAAACCGGCTTTGATGTCGCGGCCAAGTTTATTGACGCGCTCGAAAAGGCGGCACGGCAGTAAAAATACAATAAAGGCCATGGGCATGATGCGCATGGCAGGCGCTCCAGCTCGATAACGCAAACACCATGGTTGGTATCCTACTTCTGACGCATGCGCCTTTAGGCAATGCCTTCATCGAGGCGGCTGCCCATGTCTTTCGCGGGCGGCCGGAGCGGCTGGAGGCGATCGACGTCAGTGCCGATCAGGATCCGGCGCAAGTCAATGAGCTGGCCAGGGCGGCCATCAGCCGCATCGACGACGGCTCCGGCGTGCTCGTCATCACCGATGTGATGGGCGGCACCCCCTCAAATTGCACGCGCCGTCTTTCGGACCCGGGCTGCGTCGAAGTCATCGCGGGCATCAGCCTGCCGATGTTGCTGCGCGCGCTGACCTATCGCCACGACACTCTGGATGTGGTGGTCGAGATGGCGCTGGCGGGTGGACAAAGCGGCGCGGTTCGTGTCGATCCCCGCATTCGCCTCTCTCCCAATTAAATCCGTCAATAAAAATGATTCAACAGGAAATCGAGATCATCAACAAGCTGGGATTGCATGCGCGCGCCTCTGCCAAGCTGACGCAGCTCGCTGCGAAATTCAAGAGTGAGGTCTGGCTCGCGCGCAACAACAGGCGGGTCAATGCCAAATCCATCATGGGCGTGATGATGCTGGCAGCGGGCAAGGGCGCAACCGTCACGCTGGAGGCCGACGGTGTCGATGAGCAGGAATGTTTCAATGCGCTGGTAGCCTTGATCAATGACAGGTTTGGGGAAAACGAGTAGCTTGTTCCGGCATTGATATATGGCCTCCTTCACCCTCCACGGTATTCCAGTTTCGCGCGGCATCGCGATCGGCCGCGCGCACCTGCTTGCGCCGGCCGCGCTCGACGTCAAGCATTACCTGATCCCGCAGGAACAGGTCGAGGCGGAAGTGCAGCGCCTGCAGAAGGCGATCGCCACCGTGCACTGGGAACTGCAAACCCTGTGGAGCGAGCTGCCCAAGGATTCGCCCGCAGAGCTTGGCGCCTTCATCGATGTGCATGCGCTGATCCTGTCGGATCCGATGATCGCCGAAGTGCCGCTGGAAATCATCCGCACCCGCCAATACAACGCGGAATGGGCACTGGTCACGCAGATCGAGGAATTGTCCGCGCAATTCGACGAAATCGAGGATCCCTATCTTCGCGAGCGCAAGGCAGATATCCAGCAGGTCGGCGAACGGGTGCTCAAGGTTTTGACCGGCAGCGCCAGTTCCCTGCCTGTGCTGGGCGGATCGGATGACGGCGTCCGGCACCTGATCGTGGTCGCGCATGACATTTCACCGGCCGATATGCTGCAGTTCCGGGACCGCGCCTTCGGCGGGTTCGTGACCGATGTCGGCGGCCAGAATTCGCATACCGCCATCGTGGCGCGCAGCCTGGACATCCCGGCCGTGCTCGGCATGTACAAGGCATCCACCCTGATCCAGCAGGACGACTGGCTGATCGTGGATGGCGATGCCGGCGTGGTGATCGTCGATCCCACCCCGACCGTGCTGGCCCAATACCGGGAGCGGCAGGCGCAGCTGGTCCGCGAGCGCAAGAAGCTCGCCAAGCTGAAGAAGACCCCGGCCGTCACCCGCGATGGCACGTCCATCGAGTTGCTTGCCAATATCGAGTTGCCGGAAGACTGCCCATCGGCATTGGAAGCGGGTGCTGTCGGCATCGGATTGTTCCGGACCGAATTCTTGTTCATGGGGCGCGCCGGCTACCTCATGCAATTGCCTTCCGAGGATGAGCAGTTCGAGTCGTACCGCAAGGCGGTCCGGTCGATGAAGGGTTTGCCGGTGACGATACGCACGCTCGATATCGGTGCCGACAAGCCGCTCGATGCCGCCGAGCAGACGGCGCTCAATCCTGCGCTCGGCCTGCGCGCCATCCGCTATTGCCTTGCCGAGCCGCAGATGTTCCTGACGCAATTGCGCGCCATCCTGCGCGCTTCTGCATATGGGCCGATTAAGCTGCTGATACCCATGCTTGCGCATGCCTTCGAGATTGAACAGACGCTTTCCCTGATCGAACTGGCAAAACAGCAACTGCGCGAAGCCAACAGGAAATTCGATCCCGCCCTGCAGGTCGGCGCCATGATTGAAATTCCGGCTGCTGCGCTGACGCTGCCCCTGTTCGTCAAGCGCATGAATTTCCTGTCGATCGGCACCAACGACCTGATCCAGTACACCCTCGCGGTCGACCGCGTCGATCGCGATGTGGCGCATCTGTACAATCCCCTGCACCCGGCGGTGCTGCACCTGCTGTTCAATACAATCTCGGTCGGCGCCAAGTCCGGCGTTCCGGTTGCAGTGTGCGGCGAGATGGCAGGTGATCCAAGACTGACTCGCCTCTTGCTCGGCATGGGCTTGCGCGAATTTTCCATGCATCCGACCCAGCTGCTCTCGGTCAAGCAGGAAATCCTGAACAGCGATCTTGGCAAGCTCACGCCGCAGGTCAAGAAGATTCTGCGCACTTTCGAGCCCGCAGCGATTGCCGAGGCGGTCCGCCTGCTGGGCAAGGAGTGATTGCCGGTCGGGTTTGACGGCGTGGAGTGACTTGGTTATTCTTACGGAATGGCGCCGATTTGATAATCAGCTTGCGGGCGCATAACAAATACGGCTAAAGCGTGCTTGAGCATGAGCTCCCGAATTTAGCCCGACAAGCTGTGCGCTGTCGGGCTTTTTCATTTCCCTCTGTTGATGATGAGGCAATCGGGCGCTGCAATGGGCCGCCTGCCCCGTCGTCGACCGCTTAAAAGAAGATATGTCATCCATCGGAATCGTAGTACCGCAGACGATGCATTTTTCCACGCCGCTGGCCTTGAGCAGCGGCGCGTCGCTGGCCGACTACAAGCTGGTTTATGAAACCTACGGCACGCTGAATGCGGACCGCTCGAACGCGGTGCTGATTTGCCATGCCTTGAATGCATCGCACCACGTGGCCGGTGTGTATGCGGACGAGCCAAAAAATGTGGGCTGGTGGGACAACATGGTCGGGCCCGGCAAGCCGGTCGACACTAACCGTTTCTTCGTCATCGGCGTCAACAACCTCGGTTCATGCTTCGGCTCGACCGGGCCGATGCACATCAATCCGGCCACCGGCAAGCCCTACGGCGCGGATTTCCCGGTCGTGACGGTGGAAGACTGGGTGCGGGCGCAGGCGCGCTTGGCCGACGCGCTCGGCATTCAACAATTCGCAGCCGTGATGGGTGGCTCGCTCGGAGGCATGCAGGCCTTGGCCTGGAGCATCCTGTTCCCGGAGCGGCTGCGCCACTGCGTGGTGATCGCGTCCACTCCCAAGCTGTCGGCGCAGAACATCGCCTTCAACGACGTGGCGCGCCAGGCGATTCTCACCGATCCGGATTTCTATGGCGGCGACTATTACGCGCATGGCGTGGTGCCAAAAAACGGCCTGCGGGTGGCGCGCATGATCGGCCACATCACCTACCTGTCCAATGACAGCATGGCCGAAAAATTCGGGCGCGACCTGCGCAACGGCGATTACCAGTTCGGCTTCGGCATCGATTTCGAAATCGAATCCTATCTGCGTTACCAGGGAGACAAGTTTTCCGAATACTTCGATGCCAATACGTATCTTCTGATTACCAAGGCGCTCGACTATTTCGATCCTGCCAAGGAATTCGGCGGCGACCTGACCAAGGCACTGTCCAATACCAAGGCACAGTTCCTGCTGGTGTCCTTCACCACGGACTGGCGCTTCTCGCCGGAGCGCAGCCGCGAAATCGTGCAAGCGCTGGTGCACAACAAGCGCCAGGTCAGCTACGCGGAAATCGCCGCGCCGCACGGCCATGACGCCTTCCTGCTCGAAGACCCGCGGTACATGAACACGGTACGCGCCTACTATGACCGTGCGTGGAAGGACATGAATGGAGGCCGCGCATGAATTTCCATGACTTGAGCGTCTTGCGTGCCGACCTTGCCTTCATCGCACACTGGGTGCGCGAGCGCTCCCATGTGCTCGACCTGGGTTGCGGCGATGGGGTGATGCTCGAATACCTGCAATCCGAGAAGCAGTGCATCGGCTACGGCATTGAAATCGACGATGCGAAAATCCCGGCCTGCATTGCGCGCGGCGTGCAGGTGATCCAGCAGGATCTGGAAGCAGGACTTGCCATCTTCGCCGATGATGCCTTCGACACGGTGCTCTGCCTGTCGGCCTTGCAAATGATGAAAAACGTGGAAGGCGTGTTGCGCGACATCGCGCGCGTCGGGCGCGAAGCCATCGTGTCCTTCCCGAATTTCGCCTACTGGCCGCACCGCTTTGCGCTGATGGGCGGGCGCATGCCGGTGTCGAAATCGCTGCCTTATGAATGGTATGACACGCCCAACGTGCGCTGCGCCACCATCTGGGATTTCCAGGAACTTGCTAATGAAGTGGGGCTCGAAGTACTCGAATGCGTGGCGTTGCAGGAAGGCAAGCCCGTCAAGGTCTTGCCGAATTGGCGTGGTAGTCTAGCCGTGTTTCGCTTTCGTAAAAAATAAGAGCATCCCAGCCTGTTCCCGGCAATGTGGCGTCGCCCAGCCCCAGCGCGCGCTGCCTGCATCCGTTCGCCTTGCCGGGAATCCCTGCGCTCCTTTTGTCAAACGCTCTACCTCTCAGCATTGCGCACACGCTTATGACCCAGGCCGTACCTCCTGCAACCGACTCCGCAGCCGTGACCGGCTGGCGCCATTATTTCAGCCGCAAGATGCTGATCTGCGTCTCGCTCGGCTTTTCCTCCGGCCTGCCGCTGTTCATCCTGTATAACCTGTTGTCGGCCTGGCTGAAGTCGGAAAGCGTGGACTTGAAGGCGATCGGACTGTTCGCACTGGTGGGCATTCCGTACACCTGGAAGTTCCTGTGGTCGCCGCTGATGGACCGCTTCCAGTTTCCCCTGCTCGGCCGCCGCCGTGGCTGGATGCTGGCGACCCAGTTCGTCCTGCTGGGGGCCATCGGCGCCATGGGCTTTTATTCGCCCAAGACCGACCTGTCGGCGATCGTGTTCCTGTGCGGCCTGATCGCCTTCCTGTCGGCCAGCCAGGATATCGTGATCGATGCCTACCGGCGCGAGCTGTTGACCGATCATGAGCAGGGCTCTGGCACGGCGCTGTTCGTCAATGCCTACAAGCTGTCGACCCTGGTGCCGGGCTCGCTGTCGCTGATTTTGTCTGACATCATGAGCTGGCAGGCAGTGTTCGCGGTGACCGCGCTCTTCATGGTTCCGGGCATCGTGACGACCTTGCTGATCAAGGAGCCCAAGATTTATGGCACGCCGCCGAAGAACCTGCGCGAGGCGGTGGTATTGCCATTCCGGGAATTCATCAACCGCAGCGGCTGGTCGGGAGCGCTGCTGGTCCTGTCCTTCATCTTCCTGTACAAGCTCGGCGATTCCATGGCCACTGCGCTGGCAACGCCTTTTTATCTCGACCTCGGCTTCACCCGCACCGAGATCGGCCTGGTCGCCAAGAATGCAGGCCTGTGGGCCAGCCTTGCCGGCGGCATACTCGGCGCCGTCTGGCTGGAAAAGACTGGCGTCAACCGCGGCCTGTGGATTTTCGGCGTGCTGCAGGCGGTGGCGATCCTCGGCTTCGCAATGCTGGCAAAAGTTGGTGTCAGCACAACAGCATCGAATCCCAACACCCTGTTGCTGGGCCTGGTGATTGGACTGGAGGCGTTTGCAGTCGGGCTTGGCACTGCCGCCTTCACCGCCTATATCGCAAAGACCACCGATCCGCGCTACACCGCGACCCAGTACGCCCTGTTCACCAGCCTGGCGGCCGTGCCCCGCACCTTCTTCAACGCCATCACCGGCTACATCGTGGCGCAGACCGGATGGTTCAGCTTCTTCATCATCTGCTTCCTGCTGGCCTTGCCCGGCATGCTGCTGCTGCCGAAGATTGCGCCCTGGCGCATCAGGGATTGATAAAGGCCGAGGCGCCCTGGTATTCGATCGTCAGGGGAGCATGGTCCGAGAACCGTGCTTCCTTGTAGATGGACGCGGCACTCGCCTTGGCCGCTACGCCCGGGGTGGCGACGTGATAATCGATGCGCCATCCCACATTCTTGGCCCAGGCCTGGCCGCGGTTGCTCCACCAGGTATAGGCTTCGTCGGTGCTGTCCGGGTGCAGGTGCCGGTACACGTCCTTCCAGCCCAGCTCGTCGAACACCCGCGTCATCCAGGCGCGCTCTTCCGGCAGGAAGCCGGAATTCTTCTGGTTGCTCTTCCAGTTCTTCAGATCGATTTCCTTGTGCGCGATATTCCAGTCGCCGCAGATCACGACTTCGCGCCCGCTGGCTCGCAGTTTCATCAAGTGTGGCAGGAAAACCTCCATGAAGCGGAATTTCGCCTGCTGCCGCTCTTCGCTTGACGAGCCCGAGGGGCAATATACCGAGATCACCGAAAGCTTGCCGAAATCGCATTGCACATAGCGTCCTTCGGCATCGAATTCCGGGCAGCCGAAACCGATCTGCACCGCATCCGGCTTGAACTTCGAATAGACTCCTGCGCCGGAATAGCCCTTCTTGTCGGCATAGTGGAAATGGCCGTGATAGCCGGCCGGCGCAAGGAATTCCGGCGTCATGTCGGCTGCCTGCGCCTTGAGTTCCTGCACGCAGACGAAATGCGCGGATTGTTGCGACATCCAGTCGAAGAAGCCTTTTTTCGCGGCAGAGCGGATGCCGTTCAGATTGGCGGAAATGATCTTTAACATGGCATGAAGAGTATGAAGAGGCGGGTAGGATAACCGATCCGTCGCCGGCCTGCGCCTGCATTTGTCCCCGCGTTGCCGCGGAAACGAAGGCGATTCGATTTACAATGCCGCTTTGGTTCGCTGATGAAGCGAAGCCTGTTTTTTTATCCAGACACCGAGGCAGCCTTGAGCAAGTTACGTCAGCAATTTATTGCGTTTTCCGTATCGTCCGGCGTGTTGAAGTTCGGCGAATTCATCACCAAAGCCGGCCGCACATCGCCCTATTTCTTCAACGCCGGCCTGTTCAACGACGGCAAGGTGCTGGGGCAGCTGGCCGACTTCTACGCGCAGACGCTGCTCGATTCGGGTGTCGAATTCGACATGCTGTTCGGGCCGGCCTACAAGGGCATCACCCTGGCTTCCGCCACTGCAGTCGCGCTCGCGAACAAGGGCTGCAACGTGCCCTTCGCCTTCAATCGCAAAGAAGCGAAAGACCACGGCGAAGGCGGCACCATCGTCGGTGCCAAGCTGCAGGGGCGGGTCGTCATCATCGACGACGTGATTTCCGCCGGTACCTCGGTGCGCGAATCGGTCGAGATGATTCGTGCCGCCGGCGCCACACCTTGCGCGGTGCTGATTGCGCTTGACCGCATGGAACGCTCGGGCAAGGATGGCGCGTTGTCAGTGCATTCGGCTGTGGAAGAAGTGAGTCAAACTTACGGCATGCCGGTGATTTCGATTGGCAACCTGGACGATTTGCTGGAATATATTTCCGCCGCCGGGACCAATCCGGAACTGGCGCAGTACAAGGACGCAGTCGCGGCTTACCGCAGCCGCTATGGCGTGAAATAAATCCGTCCTGGAGAGCGCATGCGCAGTCTGACAGCAGGTTTGCTTTTTCTTCCTCTATTCCTGGCGCTGCCGAGCGCGCAGGCCCAGATCTACACGTGCAAGGACGCGTCGGGCCGCACCATCACTTCCGATCAGCCGATCCCCGAATGCTTTGACCGCAAGCTTACTGTGCGCGATCGCAAGGGCAGGGTACGGGGCGAAATCGGTTCCGCTTCCGAAGGCGAACAGGCGGGACAGGACGGTCGCAGCCGATCCGCCGCGCAAACGAGGGATAGCGACCGCCTGCTGCGTGCCCGCTATCCCAGCGAAGGCGATATCGAGCGCGAGCGGCTGAAGGCCATTCAGCCCTTCCAGGAAAGGATGGAGCGCGAAAAGATTCCTCTTGCCAGCGCGGAAAAGCTGCTGCGGGAGCTGGCGGACGAAGCCGACACATACAAGAAGAACAACAGGCCGATGCCGGCGTCCCTGCGACGCGATCTCGACGAGGTGGGGCAGTCGGTCGAGGGCAGGAAGCGGGCCATACAGGAGCAGACGACGGAGATCGAGCGGCTGAACGCGAAATATGCCGCGACGCTCAAGCGCTATCGGCAAATCGCTTCCGCCGGGAAGTAAGCGCAAACATCCTTCGGCGGTTTTCCCGCCTGAGAAATAAACGGGGCGCAGCCGAAAGGCCGCGCCCCGTTTCATATTGCCAAGCGCTGCAGCGCCTGAAACTTATCCCGCCAGCTTCTTCTTCAATAGGTCGGTCAACTGTGCCGGATTGGCCTTGCCCTTGGTGGCTTTCATCGCCTGTCCGATCAAGGCATTGAATGCCTTCTCCTTGCCGCCCCGGAATTCCTCGACCGACTTGGCATTCGCGGCCAGCACTTCATCCACGATCTTTTCCAGCGCGCCGCTGTCGGAGATCTGCTTCAGGCCCTTGGCTTCGATGATGTCGTCGGCCAGCGTCGGCTTGTCCGATTGCGCATCCCACATCGCCGCGAACACTTCCTTGGCGATCTTGTTCGAAATCGTGCCGTCGGCAATGCGCTGCAGGAGCAGGGCGAGCTGTCCCGCGCTGACCGGTGCCTCAGCGATGTCGGTGCCGGCGCGATTCAATGTCGACGATACATCGCCCATCAGCCAGTTGGCCGCGGGCTTGGCTTGTTCCCTGCCGGCCTTGGCCACCACGGCCTCGAAGTAGGCAGCCATCCCTTTCGACTGGGTCAGGACCGCCGCATCGTATTCCGGCAATCCGTAGTCGCGCACGAAGCGTTCGCGCATCGCGCCCGGCAGTTCCGGCATCGTCGCTTTCACGCGCTCGATCCATTCCTGCGCAATCACCAGCGGCGGCAGGTCCGGGTCCGGGAAATAGCGGTAATCCTGCGCATCTTCCTTGCTGCGCATCGAGCGGGTTTCCTTGCGGTCCGGATCATAAAGTCGGGTTTCCTGAACCACCTTGCCGCCATCCTCGATCAGCTCGATCTGGCGCCGTACTTCATAGTTGATCGCGTCTTCCAGGAAGCGGAAAGAGTTCAGGTTCTTGATCTCGCAGCGGGTGCCGTATTCCTGCTGCCCGAGCGGGCGCACCGAGACGTTGGCATCGCAGCGGAAGGAGCCTTCCTGCATGTTGCCGTCGCAGATGCCGAGCCATACCACGAGGGAATGCAAGGCCTTGGCATAGGCTACTGCCTCGGCGGCGCTGCGCATGTCCGGTTCGGTCACGATCTCCAGCAGCGGCGTGCCGGCGCGATTCAGGTCGATGCCGGTCATCCCGTGATAATCCTCGTGCAGCGACTTGCCGGCATCCTCTTCGAGATGCGCACGTGTCAGCTTCACGGTCTTCATTTCCGTCTTGCCATCCTTCTCGAGCACGAAGGAAATCGTGCCGCCTTGCACCACCGGGATTTCATACTGGCTGATCTGGTAACCCTTGGGCAGGTCGGGATAAAAATAATTCTTGCGTGCGAATACCGATTGCGGCGCCACCTTGGCGCCGATTGCCAGGCCGAACTGGATCGCGTGTTCGACGGCGCCCTTGTTCATCACCGGCAGCACGCCGGGCAATGCCAGGTCGACGGGGCAGGCCTGGGTATTCGGCTCGGCGCCGAAGCGCGTCGAGGCGCCGCTGAAAATCTTCGACTGCGTCGAAAGTTGTGCGTGTGTTTCCAGGCCGATGACGACTTCCCACTGCATAATTTCCTCACTTTTAATCTGACTGGTTCCCTCCCCTTCAAGGGGAGGGGTGGGGATGGGTTGTGTTTTACTCTTCGTAATGGCACTTGCCGGTCTTCAGGTCGACCGACAAAGCCGAGAAATTCCCGCGCGAACCGCACAGCGCCGGGCAGCTTGGTTTGATTGCCAACTGGTTGCCCATGCGCTCGAGTCGGATCGTGCAATTCATTCCGCGATCAAAATCGTAGCCGCGCCGGTCGCGCGCTTGCCGGGCATCCGCCAGGCTGATGCGCCACTGGCTTTCGCCTGACTCGTTCCGCACTTCCGCCAGCAAGCCGTCTTCTTCATCGATGCTGCAATCGAAGCCGTGCGTGCTGCGGTACAGGGCAGACTCCCAGCGGAAGGTGCTGATGCGATCCCCGTCCAGGCGGAATTCACCATTATCCGCCAGCGTCGCCGGCTCGCCATCCCGCTCCTGCGTGGCGCTGCAGGAAAAATGCGTAGCAAGCTGCTGGGCTGCCGCATTGACGGCGCCTGCGGCAAGCAGGGTCGGCAACGCAGTGCGCAGGACGATGTCGGCGACGGTTTTCACATGCCTTCCGGTGTGCGCAGATGCCAGTCGGTCACGCGCTGGTACCGATGCGCGATGTTGAGCAGCTTCGCTTCAGCGAAATAATTGCCAATCAATTGCAGGCCGACCGGGCGGCGCGCATTCTTCTCGCCCTGGCCGAAGCCGCAGGGAATCGACATGCCGGGCAATCCCGCCAGGCTGGGAGAGAGCGTGAAAATGTCAGCCAGATAATTGGCAACCGGATCATCCGCCTTGTCGCCGAGATCCCAGGCGACCGTCGGCGCAACCGGGCCCATGATGACATCGCATTCCTTGAACGCATTCTGGAAATCCTGCGCGATCAGGCGCCGGATCTTTTGCGCCTGCAGATAGTAGGCATCATAGTAGCCGTGCGACAGCACATAGGCGCCAACCAGGATGCGCCGCTTCACTTCCTCGCCGAAGCCTTCGGCGCGCGACTTGCGGTACATGTCGGCCAGGTCCTTGTATTCCTGGGCGCGATGGCCGTAGCGCACGCCGTCGAAGCGGCTCAGGTTGGACGAGGCTTCGGCCGGCGCGATGACGTAATACACCGGGATCGACAGCTCCGTCTTGGGCAGGGAAATGTCGACCAGGGTGGCGCCCAGCTTTTCATATTCGTGCAACGCGGCGCGCACCGCCTGTTCCACGTCGGTAGCCAGGCCCTTGCCAAAATACTCGCGCGGCACGCCGATTTTCAAGCCTTGCAGGCTCTTGTCCAGGTCACGCGTGAAATCTTCCTTGCCGCCGCCTTGCCCGGGTTCGATGCTGGTCGAGTCGCGCTCGTCGAAACCCGCCATGACGCTGAGCAGCAGGGCGCAGTCTTCTGCCGTTCTTGCCATCGGGCCGCCCTGATCGAGCGAAGAGGCGAAGGCAATCATGCCGAAGCGCGACACCCGGCCATAAGTCGGTTTGATGCCGGTCACGCCGCAGAAGGCCGCCGGCTGCCGGATCGAGCCGCCTGTATCGGTGGCGGTGGCGGCCGGCGCCAGACCGGCTGCGATGGCTGCGGCAGAGCCGCCCGAGGAGCCGCCGGGAACGGCAGCCCTGTCCCAGGGGTTCTTCACCGGGCCGAAGAAGGAATTTTCATTGGACGAGCCCATGGCAAATTCATCACAGTTGAGCTTGCCGAGCGTGACCATGCCTGCTTTATGGAACTGTTCGACGACAGCCGCATCGAAGGGGCTTGTGTATCCTGAGAGCATCTTCGAGCCGGCGGTCGAACGCCAGCCGCGGGTAACGAAAATGTCCTTGTGTGCAATCGGAATGCCGGTCAGTGGCGTGGTGTCGTTGCTGGCAATGCGCCGATCGGCTTCTGCGGCTTGCTGCAGCGTTAATTCTTCGTTGACATCGATGAAGGCATTGAGGTCGCTTTGCGCAATGCGCGCCAGGAACAGTTTGGCCAGTTCAGTGGCGGAGATCTGCCTGGCGTGCAGCAGTGCCGACAGTTCTTTCAGTGTTTTTGTGTGCATGAGCTTGATGAGATTCGTGAGGAATGAACGACGCGCAAGCGGCGTTTATTCGATGACCTTGGGAACCAGGTACAGCCCGTCCTGCGTGGCCGGCGCCACTTTCTGGTATTCCTCGCGGCGGTTGGGCTCTGTCACCGCATCTTCGCGCAGGCGCAGCCCCGGAGCGGGGCCGCTGTGCTGGATGGCGGTCGGGTGGTTCAGGGGCTCGATGCCGGCAGTATCAACGGCGCGCATCTGCTCAACCAGTGCAAAAATGCCATTGAGTTTATCGAGGGTTTTTGCCGCTTGTGCATCATCAAGATCGAGTTGCGCGAGGCGGGCAAGGCGTCTTACATCGGAAAGGTCGAGTGACATGATCAATTAGCACGGACAAGCCGGCTGGGAAGTTTCTTAAATCAGACAAAAAATGTGTTAATCCTGGCAAAAACTTGTCAAAACCGAGCTTTTTGCAGGCATTTTTGGAGTTTCCGCTAGCAAATTTCGGCTAAATTATAAGGTACAATGTTAGGCTATTGCCTTGCCCGCGCCAATACCAAGCTGGCGCATATAAATCAACCTCAAATGTTAATCGCGCGCTCGTTGCGCATCGGGATAATTCATGTTTGGATTTCTACGCAGTTATTTTTCGAATGATCTGGCGATCGATTTGGGTACTGCCAACACGCTGATTTATGTGCGTGGCTTGGGTATCGTGCTGGACGAACCTTCGGTAGTTGCAATTCGTCAGCAAGGCGGTCCGAACGGCAAGAAGACGATTCAGGCCGTCGGCAAGGAAGCAAAACAGATGCTCGGCAAGGTGCCGGGCAACATTGAGGCGATTCGTCCGATGAAGGATGGCGTGATCGCCGACTTCACCGTCACCGAGCAGATGCTCAAGCAGTTCATCCGCATGGTGCACGACTCCAAGCTGTTCAAGCCTTCTCCCCGCATCATCATCTGCGTACCCTGCGGTTCGACCCAGGTGGAGCGTCGCGCGATCCGCGAATCGGCGCTTGGCGCCGGTGCATCCCAGGTCTACCTGATCGAAGAGCCGATGGCGGCGGCAATTGGTGCCGGCCTGCCGGTGGCGGATGCGACCGGCTCGATGGTCGTTGACATCGGCGGTGGTACTACCGAGGTTGGCATCATCTCTCTGGGCGGCATGGTCTACAAGGGCTCTGTGCGCGTCGGCGGCGACAAGTTCGACGAAGCGATCGTCAACTACATCCGCCGCAACTACGGCATGCTGATCGGCGAGCAGACTGCGGAAACCATCAAGAAGGAAATCGGCTCCGCCTTCCCGGGCTCCGAAGTCAAGGAACTGGAAGTCAAGGGCCGCAACCTGTCCGAAGGGATTCCGCGTTCCTTCACGATTTCCAGCAACGAAATCCTGGAAGCGCTGACCGATCCGCTCAACAACATCGTGTCTGCAGTGAAGAATGCGCTCGAGCAAACCCCGCCCGAACTCGGTGCCGACATCGCCGAAAAAGGCATGATGCTGACCGGCGGCGGCGCATTGCTGCGCGACCTCGACCGCCTGCTGATGGAAGAAACCGGCTTGCCCGTCATCGTCGCCGAAGATCCGCTGACCTGCGTGGTGCGCGGTTCCGGCATGGCGCTCGAGCGCATGGACAAGCTCGGTTCGATCTTCTCCTACGAATAAATCCTCAGTGCTTTGCACGCCTTGCAAGACTGGACGCGTGGCACAGTGCCGCGGCTCGAACATGCGAAATAGCATGGCCGGCCGCGGCAAGTTCATCATGCGTCCGCGCATTTGGTATTAAATGGAATACAGCCCGCCGCCACTCTTCAAGCAAGGCGCCTCCGCGCGCGTCAAAGTGATTCTCTTTGCATTGCTTTCGCTTGCGCTGCTGTTGGTCGACTCTCACATGCGGTCGCTGACGACGATCCGCCAAGTCGTCGGCACGCTCCTGTACCCGGTGCAGACGGCAGCATTGCTGCCACGCGATGCGGCTTACATGGTCGGCGGCTATTTCTCGTCGCTCTCGGGATTGCAGAAGGAAAACCGGTTGCTGAAGCAGCAGCAGGTGGTCAATGCCCAGCAACTGCAGGAAGCCCAGCAACTCGCCGCCGAGAACGCGCAGTTGCGCAAACTGCTGGCCGCGACCGAACGCCTGCCGGTCAAGGCCGTCATGAGCGAGATCCTGTACGATGCGCGCGATCCCTTTACCCGGAAGATCGTGGTCGACCGCGGCAGCCAGCACGGCGTGATGCCGGGGCAGCCGGTCATCGATGATGTCGGTGTGGTCGGCCAGGTGACGCGCGTGTTCCCCTTCACCTCCGAAGTCACGCTGCTGACCGACAAGGATCTGGCCATTCCGGTGCAGGTTGTGCGCAGCGGCTTGCGCAGCATCGCATACGGGCAGGGGCACTCCGGATCGCTCGACCTGCGCTTCATGCCGGTCAATGCCGATGTGAAGAACGGCGACATCCTGGTGACGTCCGGCATTGACGGCGTATATCCGCCCGGGCTTGCGGTGGCCAAGATCACGAATGTCGAAAACAAGTCCACCGATGCATTCGCGCGTATTGTTTGTCAGCCGCTGGCCGGCATCGACCGCAACCGTCACCTGCTGATCCTGCTGACGGAATTTGCAATTCCGCCGCGCCCCGAACCGGAAGACCCGAGCAAGGACAAGAAGGACAAGGGCGGCAAGAAGCGCGCCGCTGAGCCTGCTAAAGAACAGGCCAAGGATCCGAAGAAGGACGACGCGCCGGCAACTGCCGCTGCCCCGGCGCAGCCGAAGGAAAATGCACCGGCACCAGCGCCACAGCCAAAGGCCGAGCCGCAGAAGGAAACGCAAAAGCCGGCGCAGCCAGGCGCGCAGCAGAACAAGACCGCACCCCAGGCCCCGCTGCAGAAAGCCCCCATGCCATGATGGACCGCCCACATTACATCCTGTTGCCGGTCAACCCGCTGTTTATCGCAGCAACGGTGATCGGTGCCTTCCTGATGAACCTGCTGCCATGGGGGCAGTGGATAGGCGTGCCGGATTTCGTCGCGCTGGTGCTGGTGTTCTGGAGCATCCACCAGCCGCGAAAGGTAGGCATCGGCATTGCATTCCTGATGGGCCTGCTGATGGATGTGCATGACGCCAACCTCCTCGGGCAGCATGCGCTTGCATATACCCTGCTGTCCTACTTTGCCATCATGATCCATCGGCGCGTATTGTGGTTCCCGATGACTACCCAGGCGCTGCACATATTTCCACTGCTGCTGCTGGCCCAGATCGTACAACTGGTAGTGCGGCTGGCAGTCAGCGGCAAGTTCCCGGGATGGCTCTATTTCACCGAAAGCGTAGTCGCTGCGGCCCTGTGGCCAGTTGCAACCTGGGCGCTGCTCGCGCCGCAAAGACGGGCAATCGACCGGGATGACACCCGACCAATTTGATGCAGCGCGCCAGGCAAACACCTGCGGGATGTTCGCCGGCACAAGGGATACAGCCTGCCTCGCCCTATCCGTACTGGCAAAGATCGTAAATGACCGAGTTTAAGAATACCGAACGCGAACTGTATCTGTTCCGCCTGCGGCTGTCGGCGGCGGCGGTTTTCGTCCTGATCTGCTTCGGATTGCTTCTGGCACGCTTTCTCTGGCTGCAGGTATTCAAGCACAATGACTACGCGGCGCAGGCCGAAGACAACCGGATTTCAGTGGTGCCGGTCGTGCCGAACCGCGGCCTGATCCTGGACCGCAATGGGGTGGTACTGGCGCGGAATTTCTCCGCCTATACGCTGGAAATCACACCCTCGAAAATCCAGGCGCCCCTCGAGACGGTGATTGCGCAACTGTCCGAGCTGGTCGACATCCAGCCCAAGGACCGCCGGCGCTTTCGCCGGCTGCTGGATGAATCGAAGAACTTCGAAAGCGTGCCGATCCGTACCCGCCTCACCGATGAAGAAGTGGCACGCTTCGCCGCGCAGCGCTACCGCTTTCCGGGGGTAGAAGTCCAGGCCCGCCTGTTCCGCCAGTATCCGCTCGGCGAAGTGGCATCCCATGTCATAGGCTATATCGGCCGCATCAGCCAGAGAGATGCCGAACGGATCGAGGCCATGGAAGATTCTGCCAACTATGCCGGCACGGATTACATCGGCAAGGAAGGCCTGGAAAAGCGATACGAGAGCGCATTGCATGGCACGACCGGCTATGAAGAAGTCGAGGTGTCTGCCAGCGGCCGGGCCGTGCGCACACTGTCGCGTACGGCAGCACTGCCCGGCAACAACCTGATCCTGTCGATCGATATCGAACTGCAGAAGATCATCGAGGAAGCCTTCGGCGACCGGCGCGGCGCATTGATTGCGATCGAGCCTTCGACCGGAGATGTGCTGGCCTATGTCTCCAAGCCGACCTTCGATCCCAATCTGTTTGTCGAAGGCATCGATCAGCAAAGCTGGGACGAACTGAATACGTCGCCCGACAAGCCTCTCCTGAATCGCCCCCTGATCGGCAGCTATCCGCCGGGTTCCACCTACAAGCCCTTCATGGCACTGGCTGCGTTGGAGCTCGGCAAGCGCACACCAGCGAGCGCCGTGCACGACCCCGGCTATTTCTGGTTCGGCAACCACAAGTTCCGCGATGACAAAGAAGGCGGACATGGCATGGTCGACATGTACCGATCCATCGTCCAGTCCTGCGATACTTACTACTACTTGCTGGCAAACGACCTCGGGGTCGATGCGATCCATGACTTCATGAAACCCTTCGGCTTTGGTCAGTTGACGGGAATCGACCTCGACAACGAGCGCACCGGCATCCTTCCGTCCACTGCCTGGAAACGTGCCGCCTACAAGAGGCCGGAGCAGAAGAAGTGGTATGCCGGCGAAACGATTTCGCTCGGTATCGGCCAGGGGTACAACTCTTTCACCCCTCTGCAGCTGGCGCATGCCACGGCCATCCTCGCCAACAATGGCACCGTGATGAAGCCGCACCTGGTCAAGATCATCGAGAATGGCGTCACCCACGAGCGCACGTTGACGGTACCGAAGGAGAGCTACAGGATCCCGCTCAAGCAGGAGAACATCGACGTCATCAAGCGCGCAATGGTGGGTGTGACGAAGGAAGGCACTTCCGCGCGCTCCTTTGCCAACGCCGAGTATGTATCGGCGGGCAAGACCGGTACTGCGCAGGTGATCGGGATCAAGCAGAATGAAAAATACAACGCAAGCAAGCTCGATGAGCGCCATCACGACCATGCGCTGTACACCGCGTTTGCGCCGGCAGACAATCCGCGCATTGCTCTGGCCATGATCGTCGAGAACGGGGGCTTTGGTGCCGCGGCGGCTGCCCCCATTGCGAGAGCAGCCCTGGATTACTACTTGCTGGGCAAAAGGCCCGCTGACAAGGACAAGCCGCCCGCAGGCAAGAAGGAAGCCGAGAAGGTGACCGCTCCTGCAGACATGGCCGATGCAGGCAACACGCGCCCGCTGGCCGAACTGAAGGCTGATGCTGAATCGGCAGGCGGCCCCAAGCCGGGCGCTGAAACCCGCGGCAACAAGGACTGATTGCAATGTACTACGCCGAAAAGCGGCCCCTGTGGCCAAGCATCAAACCCTACTTCAGCGTGTTCGACGGTCCGCTGGCGCTGATCATCTTCCTGATCCTGTGCGTGGGTCTGGTCACTCTGCATTCGGCCGGGATCGATTTTCCGGGACGGGTCGAGGATCAGATGCGCAACATCCTGATCGCCTTCGTCATCATGTGGGTCGCAGCGCTGGTGCCACCGCAAACCCTGATGCGCTTTGCCGTACCGCTGTACACCGTGGGCGTGGCATTGCTGATTGCGGTCGCCATGTTCGGCATCATCAAAAAGGGCGCACGGCGCTGGATCAATGTCGGCGTCGTGATTCAACCTTCCGAACTGCTGAAAATCGCCGTGCCGCTGATGCTCGCATGGTTCTTCCAGAAACGCGAAGGCGCGTTGCGCTGGCAGGACTTCCTGCTGGCGGGAATCCTGCTCGTGATCCCGGTCGGTCTCATCGCGAAGCAGCCCGACTTGGGCACTGCGCTGCTCGTGTTGGCAGCCGGCTTCTATGTGATTTTTCTCGCGGGCCTGTCCTGGAAAGTTCTGCTCGCTCTCTTTCTGGCAGGCGCTGCCAGCCTGCCAGTCGTCTGGTCCATGCTGCATGACTACCAGCGTGCCCGCGTAATGACCCTGATCGATCCGACGACCGACCCGCTCGGCAAGGGTTTCCACATCATCCAGTCGACGATTGCGATCGGCTCGGGCGGCGTCACCGGCAAGGGCTGGCTGCACGGGACCCAGACTCACCTGGAATTCATCCCGGAGCGCACCACGGACTTCATTTTCGCCGTCTATTCGGAAGAGTTCGGCCTCATCGGCAATGTGATCCTGCTGATCCTGTACCTGCTCCTCATCAGCCGGGGCCTCATCATTTCCGCCAACGCGCCCACATTCTTTGCCCGCCTGCTTGCCGGCGCCATCACCATGATTTTCTTTACCTATGCCTTCGTGAACATGGGGATGGTGAGCGGCATCCTGCCGGTGGTCGGCGTGCCGCTGCCTTTCTTCAGCTATGGCGGCACCGCGCTTGCCACGCTGGGACTGGGCGCCGGCATGCTCATGAGTATCCAGCGTCACCGAAAACTGGTGCAAAGCTGATGAGACCCGTTAAATCGTACTGGCCATAACCGTCAACCGGCGTTAAGTACGCTTACAAACTTGTGCCACGGCATGGGAGATGCCGTGGCAAACTATTCCGTCAGGAAAAATCAGAAGATGCGTTGACGGATTGTCGTCTGGGAGGATGGCATCCTTTGCTTCGCAGTGTGGGGAGACGCAGGACGGCATGCAGTGCTTCCTGCCTTGCCATGCTGTGCCACGCAGAGCGCATCTCGCAGCATTGGAAAGGGGAGCGCGATGCCATTCATTCACCATGCCCGCGGGCGATGTCTTTTCTCATGGCTTGCCGCAGTCATGTCGGCGCTGCTCATTGCCGGATGCAGCACCGCTCCGCTATCCCCTTCAGCCACCACGTCGGCTTCGCGCCCGTCCGGCAAATCCTCCTCTGCCAATATTCCGAAGCTGCCGCCGGCCGGCTCGGGACGCGGCGCCTATTATCAGGATGACGGTCCCGGCGACAATCCGCCTGAGGGCTTGCTCGATCTGGAAGATCCGGAACCCAGGGTGGAGCCGTATTCCAGCCGTGGCAACCGGCCCTACGTCGTGTTCGGCAAGACCTACAGGCCGTTTACCGACCTGCGGCCTTTCAAGCAGCGCGGCATCGGCAGCTGGTACGGAAAGAAATTCCACGGCCAGAAGACATCGTCGGGCGAGCCCTACGATATGTACAAAATGACCGCGGCGCATCCAACCTTGCCGATTCCGTCCTACGCACGCATCACCAATCTTGCCAATGGCAAGCAGGTGATCGTTCGGGTCAATGACCGCGGGCCGTTCCACTCGAGCCGCATCATCGACCTGTCTTACGCTGCGGCGCTCAAGCTCGGCTATCTTGCCAACGGAAGCAGCACTCTCGAGGTCGAACGACTGCTGCCCGATGAAATCGCCCGCATTGCCGACAGCAAGCGCGAGCAGATGGCGCGCGGCGAAGGGAGCCAATCCAATACCGAAACGCAGGCCGCGTCCGTCGCCGAAGGCGCGAGCGCGGTGGGTGGCAACATTGCGAGCAGCAGTACGCCAGCTACCCAGGAGGCGGCACAGACGGCCGCTGCCGGAGCATCCGCAACGACCGCAGCCTCCGGCATCTACCTGCAGCTCGGCGCCTACGCCCAGGCAGGAAATGCGGAAACGGCGCGCGCCAGGCTGATGAAGAATTGGGACCTCAGCCTGCCGACGGTGGAGGTGGCGGTGCATGGCATGGGCTATCGTCTGTATGCCGGGCCATTTGCCTCGCGCACGGAAGCTGCGCTGGCCGCGCAAAAGCTGCAGCAGGCCGGCGCGCCGAAACCCATGATCGTGCAGCGCTGATTTCCGGGTTAGCCTTGTTCTTTCATTCTCAACGCGAGGTCATACAGGGCATTCTTTTTCTGCCCCGTGATGCGGGCTGCCAGCGACGCCGCCTGCTTCACCGGGCATTCCTCAAGCAGGATGGCGAGGATGCGTTCGGCTTCGGCATCCTCGGCGCTTCCCGCTGCGGGCGCGCCTTCGACCACGATCACGAATTCACCTTTCTGATGGTGGGCGTCCGCGGCGAGCCAGGCAGCCGCATCCGACAAGCGGCAGCGATGGATTTCCTCGAACAGCTTTGTGAGCTCGCGCGCAAACACGATCTGCCGCTCCGCACCGAGTACGGCATGCAGCGCATCGACGGTTTCCACGATCCGGTGCGGCGCTTCGTAAAACACCAGCGTTGCAGGCAGCTTGCGCAACTCCACGAGTGCCGCTTCGCGCTGCTTCGCCTTCGCCGGCAGGAAACCGACGAAATGGAACCTGTCATTCACCAGTCCGCTGGCCGACAAGGCGCCGATTACCGCCGATGCGCCGGGCACCGGCATCACCCGCAAGCCCGCTGCATGCACCGCGTCCACGATGCGCGCGCCGGGATCGGATATCGCTGGCGTGCCTGCGTCGGACACCAGCGCGATGCGTGCGCCACCCCGCAGGCGGCGGATCAGTTTTTCCGCGGCTTCGCGCTCGTTGTGTTCATGCGCCGGGATCAGTTCCTTCGAGATGCCATAGCGCGCCAGCAGATGCGCGGTATTGCGGGTATCCTCGCAGGCCACTGCGTCGACAAGGGACAGCACATTGAGCGCCCGCAAGCCGATATCGGCGGCATTTCCAATGGGTGTGCCCACCACATATAATGTGGAAGCGGGATAAACCTGTTGCGACACTTCTTGCATCAGCGGCAAAGTGGCGGACAGGTTGGAGTCAGGTTGAGTCATCGGGAGAGGCGAGAATGTTTTACCACGTGGCGAAAGCATTGTTCATCGGAAGCGTACTCGGCGGATTGTGCCTCCCCGTGCAGGCAAATTCAACCAATGTTGCCGAGCCAGTGGCGACGACCGCGAGTGTCGCTCCATCCACATCCACTCCGGATGCGCCGCTTCAATTCGGGCCAGTGACCGGTGCCGTTTCCATACCGACCACCGAAATTCTTCCACTGAAGCCCTTGGTGCGCATGTCCCTGCTCCTGCCGCTCCAGTCGGACGCTTTGCGCCAGCCGGCAGAGGCGTTGCGTGCCGGTTTTCTTGCCGCATTTGAACGCGACCAGGCCGGGATTGAAGTCAATGTGGTCGAGACCAGCGATGCGCCCCAGGATGTATTGTCCGCCTATAACAAGGCCGCGGCGCAGAGCGACATCGTGATCGGACCGCTCTCGCGCAGCGGCGTGACCGCCCTGGCGCAGAGCGGCAATATCAGCAAACCCACCATTGCACTGACCCAGCCGGATGCGGAAGTCGAAGCGCCGCCGAAGATGCTGCTCATGGGATTGTCGGTCGAAGACGAGGCGAAGCAGGCCGCCATCTGGGCCGGCAAGGACAAATCGAAGACCAAGGCCTTCGTGCTGGCGACCAGCGCTGCCTGGCAACAGCGTGCCGCCAAGGCATTTGCTGCAGAGTGGCAACGCATGGGGCGGGAGCAGGAAATGGTCGAAATCAATGCGCCCGGCGGTTACCTCAACGGAAGAAGCCTGCTGGAACTGAAGAAGCGTATCCAGTCCGACAAGTCGACACTGCTGTTTGCCGCGCTTGACGCCGACCAGGCGATGCACGTGCGCGCCATCGTCGGCAGTCAGATTCCTCTTTATGGCACTTCCCAGCTCAATCCCTTTGCTCTTTCCGAACGGCGAGCCGAAGAACCGGCCATCGCCATGGACGGCACCCGCCTGCTCGATATTCCCTGGCAGCTGCAGCCCGATCATCCTGCAGTGATGATCTATCCGCGCCCGGTAGTGAGCGCGGACCAGAAGCGCAGCGCCGATCTCGAACGCCTGTATGCGCTCGGCATCGATGCCTTCCGCGTGGGACGGGAAATCGCCTATGACCACACCAATTTCCAGCTGGATGGCGTGACCGGAAAGCTGACGGTACGCTTTGGCCAGAAGACCGCCTTCTTTGAACGCAGCACCCCGCATGCCGTCTATCGCGACGGCGGCGTCGTCGCCGCTACGCAATGATGGGACTGTTCGATTCATTTCGCCGGCGCACTGACAAGCAGGTGATCGGGCAGGCAGCCGAAGATGATGCGCTGCAATACCTGCAGCGTCAGGGCTTGGCCCTGGTCGAGCGCAACTTTCGTTGCAAGGGCGGCGAAATCGACCTCATCATGCAGGACTGCGAGATGCTGGTGTTCGTGGAAGTCCGTAAGCGCGCAGACATGCGCTACGGCGGCGCCGCCATCAGTGTCACGGCACGCAAGCAGGCGCGCCTCGTGATCGCGGCGCAGGTTTTTCTGCAACGTTACACAAACCTGCCAGCATGCCGCTTCGATGTCATCGCCATCGACGGCGAACAGATGACCTGGCTGAAAAATGCAATCGATGCCTGAGCGCTCGCCGCTCGCCACCGACTCATTAGCCAATGCATAACAGGCGCTGATGCCATCCCGCCGCCGCATCCCGATTCACATTTCAATCCGTCAATAATTCCGCTGATTCTGTCGCCAGGCATGGGAAATATGCCGGAACATGCCTTGTTTTTCGTCATCATTCGGCTCGGCAAGACCACGCCTGCTTTATAATCGCCAACACTATGAACAAGCAACGTATCCTCGCCCACTTCCAGGAAAGCGCGAATCTCAAGCTCCAAGCCGGTGCTGCGCTTGCGCAGCCCATCGGGCTCGCAGTGGAGCTCATGTTCAATGCTTTGTCGAACGGCAACAAGATTCTCGCCTGCGGCAACGGCGGCTCGGCAGCGGATTGCCAGCATTTCGCGGCCGAACTGGTAGGCCGCTTCGAACGCGAGCGCCTGCCGCTGGCAGCGATTGCATTGACGACCGACACTTCTATCCTCACGGCGGTCGGCAACGACTACAGCTACCAGGAGATTTTCAGCAAGCAGGTGCAGGCATTCGGCCAACCGGGCGATGTGCTGCTCGCGCTATCGACTTCCGGCAATTCGCCCAACGTGGTAGCGGCGATCGACGCTGCGCTGGAGCGGGACATGCGGATCGTTGCATTGACTGGCAAGGGCGGCGGCGCCATCGGCAAGCGCCTGACCGATGCCGATGTGCATATCTGCGTGCCGCACGACCGCACGGCTCGCATCCAGGAAGTGCATTTGCTCACGATTCATTGTTTATGCGACGGTATCGACGTCGCCCTGTTTGGAGAAGATACGAATGATTAAACTGCAGCGCCTTACACGTCCCCTCGCAACCCTTGCCCTGTGCGCAGTGGTCGCAGGCAGCCTGCAAGGATGCATCGAGATGGCCATCGGCACTGCCGTAGTGGGCACGCTGGCAGCATCGGATCGCCGTACCTTCGGGGCCCAGACCGAAGACAAGGCGATCGTCCTGAAGGGCGAAGGCCGCATCACCAAACTGGTTGGCGACGCCGGCCATGTGAATGTGAGCAGCTTCAACCGCAAGGTGTTGCTGACCGGTGAAGTGAGGGACGAAGCCATGAAGGCAGCGGTCGAGCGCGAAGCGGCGGCGATCGAGAACGTCGAATCGGTGATCAATGAGCTCGAAGTGACCTTCCTGTCCAGCATCGCTTCCCGCTCGAACGATACCCTGATTACCGGCAGGGTAAAAGCGGCGCTCGTCGATACCCGCGACTTGTATGCCAACTCCGTCAAGGTCGTCACCGAGCGCGGCAATGTCTACCTGATGGGCCGCGTGACACAGCGCGAAGGCCAGCTCGCTGCCAATGCGGCAAGCGGCATCAGCGGTGTGAAGAAAGTGGTCAAGGTATTCGAATACATTTCGGAAGACGACCTGAAGCAGCTGGGTCCCGTCGCCGAGACACAAAGCATTCCGGACAATCAGGGCAGCAGGAACTGATCCCTGAGCGTTCCGACGGGAATGCTATAGTAAGCCGCCCGCCAGTTCTGGCCGGCGGCTTTTTTCTTGGGGAGGAAAAACATGGCAATGATCGTCGTCCTGGCGCTGCCGATGCTGGCCCTGTTCTGGGCAGTGGGCGCCTACAACCGCCTTGTGTCGCTGCGCAACCAGTTCAGGAACGCCTTTGCCCAGATCGATGTGCAGCTGAAGCGGCGTTACGACCTGATTCCGAACCTGGTGGAAACGGCAAAGACTTACATGCAGCATGAGCGGCAAACGCTGGAAGCGGTCATTGCAGCGCGCAACCAAGCCGCCAGCGCCAATGCGAGAGCAGCCGGCAATCCGGCCAATGCGGACGCGATACAGCAGATGGCCGCTGCCGAAGGAATGCTGGCTTCATCGCTCGGCAAGATGTTCGCCCTGTCGGAAGCCTATCCAGAACTCAAGGCCAATCAAAACATGATGCAGCTGACCGAAGAACTGAGCAGCACCGAAAACCGCATTGCCTTTGCCCGCCAGGCCTATAACGACGGCGTCATGCAATACAACATTTCGCTAGAGCAGTTCCCGGGCTCGTTCATCGCCAGCATGTTTTCCTTCAAGCCGGCTGAATTGCTGCAGGCAACCGAGGCGCCTGAAGAACGCAAGGCAGTGAAGGTGTCGTTCTGAACGTGCTGCCCAGTATGGCGAACCGGAAGCGAACCTGATCGGCTTCGGCACGATGAATTTCTTCGAAAGGCAGGATGAGGCGCGCCGACACAGCAGGACGCTGGTCATCCTGTTCATCCTCGCGGTCATCGCGATCGTCATCGCCGTCAATGCGGCAATGGCCCTGATCTGGCATGCGAGCCAGGCTTTCCATCCCTTGCAGTCCCATGTCTATCCGCGCGGCTTCTTCGCCACCAATACCCTGGTCACGCTGGTCCTGATCGCCGCGGGCACCATGCTGGAAATGGTCAAGCTGCGCGATGGCGGCGATGCAGTGGCAAGAATGGCCGGCGGGCGGCTGGTCGCGCCGGCATCGCAGGATTTCCTTGAAAAGCGGCTGCTGAACGTGGTCGAGGAAATGGCGCTGGCTTCCGGCATCGCCTGCCCGAATGTCTATGTCATGGATCGCGAGGACGCCATCAATGCCTTTGCGGCCGGCTACAACCCGAACGAGGCGGCGCTTGCCGTGACCCGCGGCGCGTTGACGCGGCTGACGCGCGACGAATTGCAGGGTGTGGTTGCGCATGAATTCAGTCATATCCTGAATGGCGACATGCGGCTGAATGTCCGCCTGATCGGCGTCATATTCGGCATCCAGATGCTGGCCAGCTTCGGGCAGCACCTGATGGATTTCGGCACATCCTCCTGGGGCTGGTACAGCCGCGACGACAAGGAAAGGCCCGCCCGTTCCATCTTGCGCGCGGTGGGCTTCGCCTTGCTCCTGGTGGGCTATATCGGCATCTTCTTCGGCCGCCTGATCAAGGCGGCGGTGTCGCGCCAGCGGGAATTTCTCGCCGATGCCAGCGCGGTGCAGTTCACGCGCAATGCCGACGGCATTGGCGGCGCCCTGCGCAAGATCGGTGGCCTGACGCGCAGCATGGAAACCGGATCGCGCATCCGCCATCCGAATGCCGAACTGCTGTCGCACCTGTTCCTCGCCGCGCCGAAGCGCAATCTGTTGAGCGGCATGTTCGCCACGCATCCGCCCATCAAAGAACGGTTGCGGCGCATTTATGGCAGGCAGGTGGACCTGCTTGAGGCTCCGGAACTGCCGGCCTTCGATCCGCCTGCAGAGCGCTTGCCGGATCTGCCTTATGTCGCGCCAGCTTTTACAGGACATGCAGGATTGCAGACGGCGATGGCATCGGTACCTGCGACCACTCCGGAAGCCTTCCGCGGTGCCTCCGCTTCGGTTTCGCTCGCCCCCGAACTCGACGAGGCAATCCGCGAGCCGGAAGCTGCCCGTGCCATGGTCTATGCCATGCTCCTTGGCAGCGGCGCCGAGCGGGAAGCCCAGATGGTCGTGTTGAAAGCCGATGCGCCGGCACAGGCAGAGTTTTGCGCCTTCCTCGCGCAAAGTATCGGCCGGCTGCCGAAAAGCGCGCGCCTGCCTTTGCTTGATCTGGCCACGCCTGTGCTGAAGCAGTTGCCGGGTGCGGAAAGGCAGGCACTGCTTTCGACCGTCAACCGGCTGATTGCCGCCGACCAAAGGATGACGCTGACGGAATTCGTGCTGCAGACTGTTCTGTCGCGTCGGCTCGACTCGCGCGCCGGCCGCGCCACTCCCGCAAGCTATGCCAGGCTGGAAGCAGTCAGGCAGGAAGTGGCGGTATTGCTTTCGCTGCTGGCGCATGTCGCTGCTTCCGGGAAGCATGAATCGCCCACGGTACCCTTCCTGCGCGCGGCTGCATCGTGCAAGGATCTGCGCCTGACCGAGGCGGCGCTTCTGCCCGCCGATACCATCGATTTTGCCCGCGTCCGGCAAGCGCTGGATCGCATCAACCGGCTGGCGCCCCTGGCCAAGCCGGCACTGTTCAAGGCGCTTCTGGCGGTTTCTTCCGAGGAAGCTTTGCCGCAGGCTCTCGCCGACCTGCTGCGCGCAATCTGTGCCGCGATCGAGGTCCCGGTGCCGCCCGCGGTCGCCGCCACGTATACTGACATCCTCATCAGCCATTGATTGGAGTCCAAACATGCGTCAGACATTGCTGCGCGTCCTGTTCATCGTCCTTCTCGGCTTCGGCCTTTCCGCGCAAGTCCATGCGGCGGAGCAGATCAAGGTCGTGTATCACTTGGTAGATGGCATTGACCAGGCATCGCGTGCCATGGCAAATATCCGCAACCACTTGCGGGCCGAGCCGGACACGAAAATCGTCGTGGTCGCCAATGGTGATGGCATCCGCTTCCTGCTGGCCGGCGCGAAAGAGCGCAACGGCAGGCCTTTCGACAGCGCAGTCAGTGCGCTCGCGGCGCAAGGCGTGGAATTTCGGGTATGCAACAATACCCTGACGGCGCATGACATTTCAGCCTCACAGCTGCTGCCCGAGGCCAAGCTGGTGCCGTCCGGCGTGGTCGAAGTGGCGCGCCTGCAGGCCAGGGAAGGCTTTGTTTATCTGCGTCCATAGGCGAATCGGATCGCCCGCTATAATAAGAAGGTCACTCAATCGCTTCCGCGTACCATCATGCAAACCGACATCGCTTCCTCTGCCACCAAGCGCTCCTTGCTCAAGGGCCTTGCCGCCGTCCTGGTCCTGGCGATTGCAGGCATCGGCTATTTCTCCTTCTCGACAGAGCAGGCGGCGCCGAATGTCACCTTCACCGATTTGCAAGGCGAAAAACTGGCCATGCAAAATCTGCGCGGCAAGGTGGTGATGGTGAATTTCTGGGCGACGAGTTGCACCACCTGCATTCATGAAATGCCGCAGATGGTCGAGACCTACAACAAGTACAAGGGCAAGGGACTGGACTTCGTGGCAGTGGCGATGAGCTACGATCCGCCGAATTATGTGCTGAACTATGCGCAGACCCGCAAGCTGCCTTTCAGGGTGGCGCTGGATGTGCAGGGCGACCTGGCGAAATCCTTCGGTGATGTGAAGCTGACTCCGACTACCTTCGTGATCGACAAGCAGGGCAATATCATCAAGCGCTATGTCGGCGAACCCGAGTTTGCCGAGCTGCACAAGCTGCTGGACAAGGCGCTGGCCGCATAAGGGAATGTCGCATCAATAAAAAAGGCGCCTCTGCGGCGCCTTTTTGTTTGCCCGGGAAAGGATCAGCCGAGCGCCATGCCCGCGCCATGCGCCTGCTGGTCGGCATGGTAGGAGCTGCGTACCATCGCGCCGACAGCCGCATGCGCAAAGCCCATCTTGTAGGCTTCTTCCTCGAACATCCTGAAGGTGTCGGGATGCACGTAGCGGCGCACCGGCAGGTGGTCGCCGGAAGGCATCAGATACTGGCCGATGGTCAGCATGTCCACATCGTGGGCGCGCAGATCGCGCATGACTTGCAGGATTTCTTCGTCGGTTTCGCCGAGGCCGACCATGATGCCGGACTTGGTCGGGGTCTCCGGATGCAATTCCTTGAAGCGCTTTAGCAGGCTGAGCGAATAGGCATAGTCGGAGCCGGGACGTGCTTCCTTGTACAGGCGTGGCACGGTTTCCAGGTTGTGGTTCATCACATCCGGCGGCGCGGCCTTGAGGATTTCCAGCGCGCGATCCATGCGGCCGCGGAAATCGGGCGTCAGGATCTCGATACGCGTGTCGGGCGACAATTCCCGCACATGGCGGATGCACTCGACAAAGTGGCCGGCGCCGCCATCGCGCAAGTCGTCGCGGTCGACGCTGGTGATGACCACATACTTGAGCTTCAGCGCCGCAATCGTCTTCGCCAGGTTTTCCGGTTCATTCGGATCGAGCGGGTCGGGACGGCCATGGCCGACGTCGCAGAACGGGCAACGCCGGGTGCATTTGTCGCCCATGATCATGAAGGTGGCCGTGCCCTTGCCGAAGCATTCTCCGATGTTCGGGCAGGAAGCTTCTTCGCACACCGTCACCAGCTTGTTCGCGCGCAGGATGTCCTTGATTTCATAGAAACGGGTTGAGGGCGAAGCCGCCTTCACGCGGATCCAGTCGGGCTTGGGCAGCTTTTCCGCCGGCACGATCTTGATCGGGATGCGCGCGGTCTTGCCGGCGCCTTTCTGCTTTTCGCTCGGGTTGTAGCCAGTGGCGGGTGCGGCGGAATTGTTCTCGGTGCTCATGATGCTGTTCCCCTGTCGCCGGAAGCTTCTTGCAGCGACAGGCGGAATCGTCAGGTCGTTAATAAATTGGCCAGGTTGTCGGCGAGCCTCAGTTGCACTTCGCGCAAAGGCACTTCCACGCCCATGGTTTTCATGTCGACCGTTGCCAGTCCGGCATAGCCGCAGGGATTGATCCATGAAAACGGCGCGAGGTCCATTGCGACATTCAACGATACGCCATGATAAGTACAACCGTTACCGCGCACTTTCAGGCCGAGCGCGGCAATCTTTGCGCCTTTCAGCTTGCCATCGGCGATGTAGATGCCGGGCGCGCCGGGCTTGCGCTCACCCGCAAGATTATACGCCGCCAACGTATCGATGACCGACTGCTCGATCCTGTGCACGAATTCGCGTGCGAACAGACGCGCGCCCGGACCACTGCGGCGCAAATCCATCAACAGGTAGATAACGACCTGGCCCGGTCCGTGATAGGTGACTTCGCCGCCGCGGTCGGTCTGGATGACGGGAATGCCGTTGGCATTCAGTACATGGGAGGGGTCGGCACCGAGGCCGAGGGTGAATACCGGCGGATGCTCGACGATCCATAATTCGTCCTGTGTGTCGCCGGTTCGCGCATCGGTGAAAGCGCGCATCGCGGCAAAGCTGGCTTCATACGGCTCGAGACCGCGATGAATGATCTTCGGTGTTGGCATTCCGAAATTGTACCGAAAGCTTCCGCGGGATGGCCGGGAAGACGGGCATCGTGGGTGCTGGCGGCGGGCGGACATGCATCATCGCTTGCATTCGGCCCGGCGCTGGGTAATAGTCTTTTCGCTTGGACAAGAGACGCTTGCGCGCCCCCCAGAATAGAATGTCTCGATGACAAGGCCGCCGAACGTGGGCCGCGGACTGTCTTTCGTCGTCTGGAAAAGGACAAAGCTTCAATGCGTGATAAAAACATTTGCCTGATCTACACGGGTGGCACCATAGGCATGGAAAGAACGGCGCAGGGTTACGCGCCGATGAGGCATTTCGCCATGGTCCTGTCGCAGCTCCTGCGCGAACACAGCAACAGCCTGCCGCAATATACCCTGCGACAATTCGAAGCGCCCATCGACAGCACCAATGCCACGCCGGAGGACTGGTGCCGGATCGCACACGACATCGCGAGTTGCTATCAGCAGCACGACGCGTTCGTGGTGCTGCATGGTACCGACACCATGGCCTATACCGCGGCGGCCCTGTCCTTCATGCTGCGCGGCTTGCGCAAGCCGGTCATCCTCACTGGTTCCCAGATTCCCATGCTGGAACTGCGCTCCGACGCGCCGCAAAATCTGATCGGAGCCATGCAGCTCGCCGCCCGCGATGACATCCATGAAGTCGCGATCTATTTCAGCCAGCGCCTGTTGCGCGGCAACCGTGCGACCAAGCTGAGTGCGCAGCGCCTGGATGCTTTCGACAGCCCGAACTATCCGAAGCTGGCGGAAGTCGGGATCGAGGTTGCGATGAATTCTGCTGCACTGCTGCCATGCCCGGACAGGGAGTGCTTCGAATTGCCTTCCTACGCATGCGGACAGGTGGTGCCCTTGCGCTTTGTGCCGGGCCTGCCGCTGCAGGCGGTGCAAGCCTTGCTCGACCTGGATCCGAAGGCGCTGATCCTGCAAGGCCATGGCGCAGGCAATGTGCCCGACCGCGATCCGGCGCTGAGGGAGATGCTTCGCGCAGCAAGCGAGCGCGGCGTGGTGCTCGCTTGCGGCAGTCAGGCTCCGCAAGCCAGTGTGCAACTGCATGCCTATGCGACCGGGTCGGTATTGGACGGTGCGAAAGTGGTCGGCACAGCCGACATGACCTTCGAAGCGACGTTCGCCAAGCTGCATCATTTGTTTGCCTTGGGCTTGACTGCGGATGAGGTGCGGCTGGCGCTGCTGCGGGACCTGAGTGGCGAGCTGACTATTCGGTAGCTGATGGGAGTTGTAACGACGAGCCGAGGTGTTGCGGTTGAGGCGTTGCTCTTGCCTTCGACTCCTCGCTTAAAGCGGTTTGAAGCGGTTTCCGACAGTGTGAAAGAAGGTAGGGTGCGCACGGCGCACCCTACTTCCCCATGGCATATTCGTTCCCATCAGACGCTTCCTTCTCTCTCCACGACCAGAATGCGGGCCGCGCCGCGCGGATGGGCGACATGCTCGCAGCCGGCGCCGGCGAAGAATACGTCCCCGGCGTGCAGCGCGGCGACTTTTTCCGTTCCATCCTCACGGTAGTGCATGTCCACGATGCCATCGAGCACAGCAAACACTTCCTCGCCATCATTGACATGCCATTCGTAGGGCGCATCGGTCCAGTGCAGGCGGACGGTGGTGCCGTCCATATTCGCAATATCGAGCGCGCCCCATGCCCGCTCTGCAGTGAATTCGCGGCTGCGGATGACTTTCACTTTTTTTCTCCCTGAAATATCCGGGTATTGTGTTGCCGCCGTCCCGGTTACAGATGACATGCCTGGCCCTGCGCGGCGGCAGCACGGCCTGTCTTCCGGGTGCCTGCCAGGTGCCGCACCCTCTGGACAACTTGCATGCCCAGTTCCCGCAGGAAGGAAGGGCGCCCGGCAGCAATCAGGTCCATCCGGCTTGCCCCCTGATCCGCCTCGATCACCGTCAGCCGGCTCGGCGGGATCGCGAAGCTGTCACCCGCATGCAGCCAGAAGTCACCGGAGTTTCCATTCACCGTCAGCCATACGCGGCCACTGCGGACATGCAAGATCCGTGGTTCGCGGGCGATGCCGGACACCGCCTCGCCGGGTTCGATCGTGATCGCCTGTTTTGTGAATAAATCTGTCATGATAATTGCTCCTGGAAGGATTCCCGGTCTGCGGAGGCGGGCCGAGTTTTTTATGCTTTTTCGTCTGCCACAGATGAATGGTAGTCCTTGCAAGGCAATTATCTAAACGATATATTTTCTCTTTCCTTGCTAATTCAATTCACATAAAAACATGGCTGATCTGCGCCGACTGCCAAACCTCGCCGCGCTGCGCGCCTTTGAAGCGGCGGCGCGGCATCAGAACTTTTCGCGTGCCGCCGACGAGATTCACGTCACCCATGGCGCCATCAGCCATCAAGTGCGCATGCTGGAAGAAGAGCTGGGCGTCGCCTTGTTCGCGCGGCATGGCAAGCGCATCGCCATCACGCCGGAAGGGGAGCAGTTCGCCGCCGTGCTGCGCAGGGCGCTGGGAGAGGTGGCGAGCGCGGCCGAAGCCCTGAAGGCCTCGTCTTCCCAAAAGAAACTCACGATCTCTGCACTGACTTCATTCGCGGCACGCTGGCTGGCGCCGCGCCTGGGGCACTTCATCGAGCAGTATCCCGACCTGGAAGTGATGCTGCAGGCGAGCAACCATCTGACCGACTTCGTCCGCGAGTCGGTGGATGTCGCCATCCGCTTCGGCAGCGGCAATTACCCGGGCCTGACTGTGGAAAAGGTGATGGATGACTGGTACTACCCGGTGGCAAGCCCGCGCTTCAATCGTGGACAGTTGCCGCGCACACCTCAGAAGCTGGCGCAAGGCATGCTGCTGCGCTGCGAAGGCGAACCCTGGGCGCCGTGGTTCCGCGCGGCCGGCGTGCAGTTACCGGAGCCAACCGGCGGGTTGATCTTCCAGGATTCATCGATGCTGATCCGCGCTGCCGCGGAAGGGCATGGGATTGCGCTGGCGCGCCACTCGATTGCGCTTACCGAACTTCAAGCCGGCGAACTGGTGCGCCTGTTCGATGTGGCGACCGCTTGCCCGCATTCCTATTACTTTGTGTGTCCGCCGAGCGCGTTGCAAAAGCCGCAGGTGCAGGCTTTCCGAAACTGGCTGTTTGAGGAACTCGGCAAGCAGCAGCAAGCCGCGCCCTGAGGCCGCAGGCGAAGTAGTCCTTTTGTTACAGAACCACTTTCACCATCGGATGCGAAGTCAGCGCGCGGTAGAGGTTGTCGAGCTGTTCGCGGCTGGTGGCGCGCACGGTGACGGTGAGCGAGAGATAAGTGCCTTTCGAAGAGGGGCGCATTTCCATCTTGCCGGCATGGAAAGTCGGATCATGCTGGGTGACGACCTCTACCATGGTCTGGGCAAAGGCATCCTGCATCACACCCATGATCTTGATCGGAAAGTCGCTCGGATATTCGATGAGGCTGTCGGTAGGCTGGGGCATGGCAATCATCTATGGCAGGGCCGGGCGCGCGCACCCGGCCTGAAAAACTTGCGGCCCTTCGCATAAGGACCGCTCACATGATTTTCATTTTACGCCAATGCGCAACTCATGCCGCCTTTGCCGCCTGATAAGCCGCATACAGTTTGCGGAACACCGGGCCGGGCTTGCCGCTACCTATGGTCTTGCCATCGATCGTGACCACCGGCAGCACTTCCTTGGACGCCGAAGACAACAACACTTCATCGGCGGCGAATACTTCCTTACGGGGAATGCGGCGCGCTTCGAAGGTAATGCCGCTGGCGGCACACAATTCTTCGATCAGGCCGTAACGGATGCCTTCGAGGATCAGGTTATCTTTCGGCGGTGCCATCAGCTTGCCATCCTTGACGATCCAGACGTTCGACGCCGATGCCTCGCTCAGGAAGCCATCGCGGAACTGGATCGTTTCCGTGGCACTGTTTTCCGCCGCATGCTGCGCAGCCAGCACATTGCCGAGCAGCGAAGTCGACTTGATGTCGCAGCGCAGCCAGCGCTTGTCCTCCATCGACACGCAGGCCACGCCATTTTCACGCGCCTGCGCGGAAGGCGGGGTGATCGGATTGGTCATGATGAACACCGTCGGCTTCACCTCCTGCGGAAATGCGTGACCCCGCTTGGCCACGCCGCGCGTGACCTGCAGGTAGATCAGCTGGTCGTCCGAGGGATGGGCTTGCGCCACCTTGCCGATCAAGGTCATCCACTCTTCCTCGCTATGCGGATTCGGAATACCGATCGCCGCTAGGCTGCGGAACAGGCGCGCCATGTGCTGTCTGGCGCGAAACAGCTTCCTCGCATACATCGGCACCACTTCATACACGCCATCTCCGAAAATGAAGCCGCGGTCGAGTACGGGGATCTTTGCTTCAGACAGGGGCGTCATTTCGCCATTGAGGTAGACGAGAGGGTCTTGCATGCTGTGGTCCTTGTGAATGGGGGATGAGGAATTTTTGCATAAACGCGGAGAGTGGGTTATGCAAAATGGGTATGGGGACAGGCTGTGCTGCGTGGGAAGGGGGGCAGGTGGAGACGGTGGTGCCGCAAGACAAAGACGCGGTGCATCGCGCTGTGCTGCATATCGGCGACTGGTGTTCGCTGGGGGCTGAGTGCGTGCGAAAGAATTTTCGATAGTCCGTCCCGCAGGAACCGAGGCTTGCGGCCATGAGGGGGGAGCCGCAAGCCGGATGACCGGACGCATGAGCGCCTGGTCGTTACTACATCACTTCATCCACAAGCGCACCGAATCCCAGGCGCGGCCGAAGATGGTGGCCTGGTTCACCTGTTCCAGCGCGAGCACCGGCAGTTCGGTCACGGGCTTGCCGTCCACCATCATCTTCAGGGTGCCGACCTTGCTGTTCTGCGCGATCGGGGCCACCAGCGGATCCTTGCGCTCCAGTACCGGCTTCATCTTCTCGGCCACGCCCTTGGGCACGGTCACGTAGACGTCCTGGTTGAAGCCGATCTTGACCTGGCCTTGCGAGCCTTTCCAGACGTCCGGCGTCGCGACCGGCTGGCCCTTGGCGTACAGCTTGACGGTATCGAAATTCTGGAAGCCCCAGTTCAGGAGCTTCTGCGTTTCCTGGGTGCGCACCTGGTCGGAGGCGGTGCCGATGACGACGGCGACCAGGCGGCGGTCGACGTTGCCATTCGGGCGATGCGCCGTCGCGATCAGGCAGTAGCCGGCACTGGAAGTGTGTCCGGTCTTCAGGCCATCGACCGTCGGATCCAGCCACAGCAGGCGGTTGCGGTTGGGCTGCTTGATCTTGTTATAGGTGTATTCCTTGATCGAATAGATCTTGTAATCCTCGGGGTGGTCATTGATCACATGCGTGGACAGGGTGGCCAGGTCCTGCGCGGTCGAATAGTTGCCGGGATCGGGCAAGCCGTGGGCATTGGCGAAGTGGGTCGATTTCAGGCCCATGCGTTCGGCTTCGCGGTTCATCAGGGTGACGAAGCTTTCTTCCGTGCCGGCGACGGCTTCGGCCAGCGCGACAGCGGCATCATTGCCGGACTGGATGATCAGGCCGTACAGCAGGTCGTTGACCTTGACCGGAGTGGCCGGGTCGATGAACATTTTCGAGCTGCCCGAATCGACTTTCCAGGCGCGCACCGAGACGTTGACCATCTGGTTCGGATCGAGCCGCTTTTCCTTGATGGCCGAGGAAGCCAGATAGGCGGTCATGAGCTTGGCCAGCGAAGCTGGCTCGATGCGCAGATTCGGCTCGTGCGATGCCAATACCTGACCGCTGGTGGCGTCCAGCAGCAGCCAGGACTTGGCGGCGACGATCGGAGCAGGCACGGATTGCGCCAACGCGGCGGACATGGAAAGGACGGAGGCGGCGATGGCCGCTAGAAATTTTTTCATGGGTGGCAAATTGAATAAGGCCGGGGCGGAAACGCTACGGCAGGACCAGGGAAAGACGCTGCGAATTATAGCGCCGCATCAACGGCGCCACATTTCGACCACGAAATTCTTTATGTGTTGCAACTTGCGATGGAAAAAATGATCCGCGCCCGGAATCACGATGACCGGCAGGTCTTGCGGCCGTGCCCAGTCGAGCACATTGGCAAGGGGAATCGTGTCGTCGAGTTCGCCGTGGATCAGGATGGTATTGGGTGGCACATTTGGCATCGCCCATTTACCGGCGGCCGAACCGACCAGCACCAGACGCTCGGCCGGAACACCCCGTTCCGTCAGGCGTTGTTGCAATTGTGACTGGACGAAGGTGCCGAATGAAAATCCGGCAAGCGCCACCGGCAGCCCCGGATACTGGCTGCGCATGTGCTCCAGCAGCAGGGCCATGTCGTCGGTTTCGCCGCGGCCCGTGTCATGCACGCCTTCGGATTTGCCGACGCCGCGGAAATTCATGCGCGCGGTGGCGTAGCCGAGGGCAACGAAGGCGCGTGCCAGCGTCTGCGTGACCTTGTTGTCCATGGTGCCGCCATACAGGGGATGCGGATGCGCCACCAGCGCGATGCCGCGCGGCGAGGGGAATTGCTCGGGATCCGGCAAGTCCAGTGCGCATTCCATGGCGCCGGCCGCGCCGGTGAGGAAAAAGTATCGGGTTTGAGCGTTCATGCTTTTTTGTTCATGCCAGGCTGCGGCAATGCATGCAGATGCAGGTGCCGCACGGATGCGGGATGCGATATCAGATCTTCAAGCGTTCGACCGGCTTGCCGCCGACGAGATGGCTGTCGATGATTTCATCGATGTCTTCCTGGTCGACATAGGTGTACCAGGTGCCTTCCGGATAGACCACGACCACCGGCCCTTCTTCGCAGCGGTCGAGGCAGCCGGCCTTGTTGATGCGGACCTTGCCCTGACCATTCAGATTCAATTCCTTGATGCGGCGTTTCGCATGTTCCTGTGCCGCCTGCGCGCCCTTGTCGGCGCAGCAGGGCCGGCCTTCCTCGCGCTTGTTCAGGCAGAAGAAGACGTGATGCTTGTAATACTGCTCATCAGCCATGAGTGACCTGCTTGGGAAAACTGTTCGGGAGGAGGAATGATACACCTCGCTCATTTCTTCATCAGGCGATGCGTCGGATGGGACAGGAACCAGAGCGCGAGGAAGGGCCAGAACAGCGACAGGAACTGGGCCGCGCCATTGAAGTTCAAGAATTTGCCTTGTATCCAGGTTTGCAAGGTTGCCACGAAATAAGGATTGATGGGCACGAGGTTGGCGACGACGACACTGATCGTCAGCATGAGCGCCGCCACGCGCCGCTGCACCGCCTGGCCGGTGAAGGCCAAGCCCGACAGCATCATGGCGCCGACCAGCAGCCCGCCCTTGGCGCCCGGCGTGAGCCACACGAAAGCGCTGTCGGGTGAAAACGCAAGGGCATTTGCCATCGACTTGACGGCGAATGCGGCGGCGATCATCAGCAGCATCAGGCGCGCGCGCGGGGCTTGCCGGCGCATCATGCAAAGCAGGGTCAATGCCGCGCCGGTCAGGCCCGAAGCGGTGATGATGGTCTCCGACAGCCAGTATTCCTGCGCCGTCAGCTTCAGGTCGCTGGTGAGCATGGCTGCCAGATCGAAGGGCTCTTCCATCCATTGTGTCAGCCAGTCCGACAGGATGGGCAGGACCTGTCCATGGCCGAACAGATAGGCTTGCGGATAAATCTGGGCCAGGGGCCAGAGCCCGACCACGATCAGGCCACGGCTCGCTTCCTGCGAAAACCACTGCTGGCGCAATTGCACCAGCCGGCCCTGCTGCAGGAAGCCGCGCGTGAGCAGCATGCCCGCCAGCGCGCCAAGACTGCTGCCTGCGGCATTCGTGATCAGGTCGAGATTGGATGACACCCGGCTCGGCAGGAAGGTTTGGACCGCCTCCATCACGCCCGACAGCAGGATGCCGGCAAGGATGGCAAGCGCGCCCGCCGCAAGACCGCGCAGGCGGGGATAGAGCGCAAACACCATCAGCATGCCGAAGGGGAAATAGGCGATCACATTGGTGACGGCATCAAAGACGGTCCAGTAATGCGGCAAGGGCGCAAACAGGAATGACCACGGCTGCAGCCCCATGTTGTGCCAGCCTGAAAACGGATACCAGCTGGCGTACACGATCAGCAGGATGTACATCAGCAGCCCGACCCGGGCGAATACGGAGGCGTCGGCGCGCGGATTGGCAGGCGGTTCAGTCATGGAGATGGTGCGGGTGCGTCAGATGCCGCAGTTGCTGCAGCATGAAATTTGTGGTCCGGCCACATGTGCATTCACTTCCCGGCTGTCTGCAGCATCGCTAGCCAGTTCACCATATCACGGATGAGCATGTCGCTGGCAGCTGCCAAGGCGCGGGCGCCACCACTTGCGTCGGCTGACGGAGCAGGTGTTTGCGCCGCGAAGGTCTTTTGCGCAACCAGGGTGCGGCCGTTGAACAGGGAGGCGCGCAGGCTGATCTGAGCGAGACTGTGCGCCGGGACGGTGAAGTCCTGCATGAAATTCTCGAGCTCGATCCGCAGCAGCGGCACATTGGCCGCGCCATCGCTTGCGGAGAGCGCCGCGCCGCCTGCCTGGGCAATCCGCGATTTCAAACGCTGTACCAGCAGGGCTGCCGGTGCCATGCTCCACCGGCTTTGCGCATAGGCGTGCGGCTGCTGGTCATTGGCATAGGACAGGCGATAGAGCATGAACGTATTGTCGAGCCATGTCGGCGCGACTGGCTCGGCAATGCTGACCGGACGCAGTGCCGGCAGGGGAGCATTGCCCTCTTCGGCGCGTACCGGGCCGAAATCATAGATCGTGGGCGCCACGCGGGACGCGCAGCCGCCGAGGAGCGCGATCGCGCAGGCTGCAAGCAGGATGAAATGGAATCGGATAAGTTTTTCCATGAAGTGTCGTTATTGATGTGGTGCGGAGAAGCCGGCTTCACCCGGACCGGGCTGGACTGCGGGCGAGCCGAACAGGACGCTTTGCGGGCGATCGGTGAAATTGTCGAGCGCACGGTTGAGCGCACGCATCGAAGTTCGCGCCTCGCTGGTGAGGGGCAGCACATCCTGCTCGAAGCGGCTCGCCACCGATCCGAACTGGTCGACGGCGGTCGACAATCTTTCCAGGGGGCCGTTCGGCGTCCGCAGCTGCGTTGCGATCCCGTTCAGATTGCCGGTAAGCGCATGGGCTTCCGTCGACAGCGCAGTGATCGAATCCAGCGCCTGCTGTGTCTGCTCTGCAAGGGACGGCAGTTTTGCGAGCGTGGGCTGGAGCCGGCGCGGAATATCCTCGAATTCGTTGGCGGTTTTGCTGACGTTGTTGAAGGCCGCAAGCATCGATTTCTGGTTCGCCGGCGCTAGCAGGTCATTGATCTTGCGCGCAACTTCCTCGGTCTGCTGCAGGATGGCCAGCCCGCGATTCTGCAACTGGTCAATCAGGCTCGGGCGCATCTCGATCCGGGCGACATGGTCCGGCCCGCTTCTGACGCGCACAGGACGCGAACTGTCGTCATCCAGCTGCACGTAGGCGATGCCGGTCACGCCCTGATAGTTGAGTATGGCGAAGGTCGATTCGGTGACAGGCGTGTCGGGGCGCACGCCGATGTCCACCAGGATCTGCCCCGGTACCTCGGGATCGAACTCGATGTTTTCCACCTTGCCGACGTCGAGGCCGCGGTAACGCACTGCCGCCTGCGGGCTGAGTCCCGGAATGGAGAGTTTGGTCGCGATCTGGTATGGCACCCATTCCACCCGGTCTCGGTTCAGCCAGAGCGCGGCCAACACCGTCGCCACCAGCAGCGCGATGGTGAAGGCTCCCGCCAGCAGGGCATGCGACTTATTTTCCATAGACTGTGTTCCTGATGCTCATGATGCCTGGTTCAATACTTCCAGCGCGCGCCGTCCGCGCCCGCCGAGGAAAAAGTGCTCGATGAAGGGGTGCTGCACACGGATGACTTCCTCCGGCGTGCCGGAGGCGATCACATGCCGGTCCGCCAGCACCGCGATCCTGGTCGACAGCGCGAACAGCGTGTCGAGATCGTGCGTCACCATGACCACCGTAAGACGCATTGCCTGGTGCAGGGTTCGAATCAAGGCCACGAAATTGTCCGACCGGTCGGGGTCCAGTCCCGCAGTGGGCTCGTCCAGAAACAGCAGTTCCGGCTCCAGCGCCAGCGCGCGCGCCAGCGCCACCCGCTTGACCATGCCACCCGACAGATCGGCCGGCATCTTCAAGGCGTCGACAGGACGGATGCCTACCATGTCCAGCTTCAGCAGGGCTGCATCGCGGATCAGGTCTTCGGGCAGCGTGCGCAATTCCCGCATCGGCTGCGCGACATTGTCAAAGGCGGTAAGCGCGGAAAACAGAGCGCCTTGCTGGAACAACATGCCCCAGCGGTTGCGCAGGCGCTGCAGTCGTACGCCATTGATCCGGTGGATATTCTCGCCGAAAACCTCGACGCTGCCGCGCGTCGGCCTTTCCAGGCCGAGCATCTGCCGCAGCAGCGTGGTCTTGCCGGAGCCGGAGCCGCCCACCAGCGACAGGATTTCGCCTTGCCCCACTTCCAGGCTCACGTCCTGGTGTACGACGGACTGGCCGAACTGCGTCCACAGGTTCTGTATGCGTATGACCGGAGTGCTGGCGCTCATAGGCGGAACCCCACGCCCTTGAACAGGATGGCGAAAATTGCGTCGGCCAGGATCACGACGGTGATGGCAGTTACCACCGAATAGGTGGTGCCCGCGCCCAGGCTTTCGGTATTGGCCTTGACGCGCAGCCCGAAGTGGCAGGCGACGAGGGCGATCAGGGCGCCGAACACCACGCCCTTGGCAAGCCCGATCCAGTAATTTGCCAGCGGCACCGCGTTCGGCAGCTTCTGCAGGAAATAGGCCATCGACAGATCAAGCTGCATCTTGGCTGCCACCATGCCGCCAAGCAGGGCGATGGCATCGGTCCATACCACCAGAAGCGGCATCGACACTGACAGCGCCAGCACCCGCGGCAGGATCAGGCGAAAGCCGTGCGGCATGCCCATCACCAGCATCGCATCGAGTTCCTCGGTCACCCGCATCACGCCAAGCTGCGCGGTGATCGCGGAACCGGAGCGGCCGGCCACCAGGATGGCGGCGAGCATCGGCCCGAGTTCGCGGATGATGCTCATGCCGAGGAGGTTCACCAGGTAGATGTCGCCGCCGAAGGTATGCAACTGTTGGGCCGAGAGAAAGGACAGCACGATACCGATGAGGAATCCGACCAGCGCCGTGATGCCGAGCGCCTGATAGCCAATGTGAAAGACATTCGCCGAAATTTCCTTCCACGGGCCGAGCTGCGGGCGTGCGAGGAAGCGCCCGGCATCCAGCACCAGCTGCCCGATGAGTGCGACGAAGTCGTGCAGGTGCTGGAGAAAGTTGCGCAAGGCCCGGACCGGGACGAGCGGGGCATACCAGGGCCGCCGCGGCTCGGCCGGCAGCGCGGTCGCGCCGGCCTGCTCGATGCGCTGGAAGAAGTCCGCATGAGCCGGCGCAACCGCGAGCTGCGTCGGCCGGGACTTGCCCCAGATATTCCAGAAGAGCTGGGCGCCGATATGGTCGAGGGCAGCGATGTGCGACAAATCCCATGCCGCCTGCGCCCCGGAGGGCAATTCCCGCAGCGTTGCCCGCAGCCTGGCGATGACGCCGCGCTGCGCCAGCGCCTGCACCCGCCAGGAACCGCGCGCCACGATGGTCGGGCGCTCGCGCTGTTCCAGGATGAGGGTAGGGAATTGCTCGATTGTCATGTGCGCAGTTTAAGGGAGATCGCGGACAGCGTCATCACGCCGCTCCATTGTTACACCCATCCCGCTACAATGCCGGGATGACGAACCGACTTTCTTCCCAAGGCATTGCCGCCCTGCGCCAGGGGGCCGCCGAACAGGTGGCGGTCGAGGTGGTGGCGCAGACCGGTTCCACCAATGCCGACCTCCTCGCCCGCCTGGGCAGCTTGCGCCAGCCGACCCTGCTGATCGCGGAGGAGCAGACCGCGGGGCGAGGGCGCGCCGGCCGCACGTGGTATTCCGCCCCCGGCGCATCGCTCACCTTCTCGCTCGCCTGGCGTTTCGGGCTGCCCCTGCGCAGCCTGGTCGGCCTTCCGCTGGCAGTGGGCGTGGCGATTGCCGAAGCACTTGCCACGTACGGCGTGAACGCGCAGCTGAAGTGGCCCAACGATATCCTCCTCGAAGGAAAGAAGCTTGCCGGCATCCTGATCGAAAGCGCAGTCGATGCACATGACACGGCCTCGGCGAGCTGGGCCGTCGTGGGCGTGGGCATCAATCTTGCGCTCGACGGGGAACTGGCGGCCCGGATCGGGCGCCCCGCAGCCGAGGTTCCGGGATTGATGCAAACGGACCGCGACAGTCTCATGGCTGTACTCCTGAACAAGCTGGCGCAGGCACTGGCCCGGTTCGAAAGCGAGGGTCTAGCCGCATTCATCGGGCAATGGAATGCATTGCATGCCTATGCCGGGCAGGCGGTATGCATTCTCGACCAGGGGCGCGTGCTGCATGAAGGGCTGGCTGTCGGCGTTGACGAGACGGGACGGTTTTTGCTGGAGACGGTCGCCGGCCGCATCGCCGTCATGGCGGGCGACATTTCCCTGCGAGTGAAAGAGGATTGAAGCCATGCTGCTGCTGGTGGATGCTGGAAATACGCGGGTGAAGTGGGCCGTGCCGGAGAATGCCTCCGGTGGCCTCGGCCGCTGGGCACACTCCGGTCTGGTTGAGCATGCGCAATTGGACAGGCTGGTGGACGAGTGGCGCGGACTGGGCATCACGCGGGCGCTGCTGTCGAATGTCGCCGGCGCCGTGATGCGCGAGCGCTTGCAGCAGATGCTGACTGAAGCGACTGCCTTGCCGCCGCAGGCGTTGCACTGGTTCGCATCCGTGCCGGAAGCCGGCGGCGTGCGCAATCAATATCGCAATCCGGCGCAGCTCGGCTGCGACCGCTTCGCTTCCGCCATCGGGGCACATGCCCTGTTCCCGGGCGAGGCACTGATCGTCGCGACCTGTGGCACTGCGACGACAGTCGATGCAGTGACGGCAGACGGCGTTTTCCTGGGTGGTATGATCCTGCCCGGGCTGGGATTGATGGCAAGCTCGCTGGCGAAAAACACTGCGCAACTGCCCCAGATCGCGCAAGACCTCTTGGTATCGCAGCCGTTCGCCGATCATACCGATGCCGCCATCGCCAGCGGCTGCATCGCGGCGCAGGCTGGCGCCATCGAGCGCGCGGTGCAGGCGCTCAGCAAGCGTCAGGCGCCGGCGGAACAGGTGCGCTGTGTGCTGTCGGGGGGCGCCGCGGCATTGATCGCGCCTCATCTGTCGGTGCCGCATCAAAGGATAGACAATCTGGTGTTGATCGGCTTGCAGGCTTTTGCCTTGACCTCATCAAACTCATCATGCTGAAACTCCTGTTCTGGCTCCTGTTGCTTGCAAATGCCGTTCTTCTGGCATTCCAGCAGGGCTATCTCGAAGCATGGATCCCGAGCGGACACGAACCCGCGCGCATGAACAACCAGTTCAATGCCGACAAGATCAGGCAGATTCCGGCGGATGCGGCAAGCAAGCTGGTCGCACCGCCCGCCACGCCGAAAGTGGCGGAGCAAAAGCCGCTCGAAAAGCCGCCCATCCTGGCTTGCGCGGAAATCGGCAATTTCACGGCGGATGATGCGAAGCGCTTCGAAGCCCAGGTCGCGGCGGTATCCGACAGCCTGAAGCTGTCGCAGCGCAGCGTGCAGGAAGCCGCAACCCATATCGTCTATATGCCGTCTCAGGGCAGCAAGGCGGGCGCCGAGAAGAAGGCGGAAGAGTTGCGGCGGCTTGGCATCAAGGATTTCTACATCATCCAGGACAATTCCGATTTGCGCTGGGGAATTTCCCTCGGCGTGTTCCGGCATGAGGAAGCGGCGCGTGCGCAGCTTGCCAGCCTGGCGCAGAAGGGCGTACGAAGTGCGCGCATCGGCGAGCGTACCGTTGCGGTAAAGACGGTGGCATTCCAGGTGCGCGACCTGGAACCTGCAGCACGCGAAGCGCTGGAGAAGATCAAGGCCGATTTTCCGAAGCAGGAAATCCGTAACTGCGAAGCCGCCTGATCGGCCCGCTTTCCTCAGCTCCCGGTGCTGCTGTCGGGAGGCGCATCGCTCGAAGACTCCATCAGTGCCCGCAAGCAGTCGGGACAGAAGCAGCGCGCGTCCATCTTCTTGTCTCCATTCAATGGAAGTGATCCTGCCGGCAAGGGCGGCAGGCGGCTACACCAGCAAGGCTCGGCCGACTTGCCGTCGACCATTCCGCATTCGAAGCCGGCGCCGCAGCGGGAACAGGTACTCATCTTGATGTGCAATTCCTGGAACTCGTTTCGTCAGTAGAAGGATACGCGTTTGGCCGAGCGAGGGGCGGCGTTCACGGAGAAGCGCGAACGGAATTGCAATTTGGGCAAAGCGGATGATGGGGTGTCCGGCGGAACGTGGGAAAACAGCGGGAAGCGAACAAGCTTTCGCTGTAAAATCCCGACAGTCTTTTTTTGGGAATGGCCATGACCGATTCAACAGAGCTCAACGGTTCCGACCTGGCTGGGGTCGCGCCGCAGATCAAGGCGCAGATTCTTGCCGAAGCGCTGCCCTATATCCGCAAATTCCACGGCAAGACCATCGTCGTCAAATACGGCGGCAATGCCATGACCGAAGAACGCCTGAAGCACGGCTTCGCGCGCGACGTCATCCTGCTCAAGCTGGTGGGCATGAATCCGGTCGTGGTGCATGGCGGCGGTCCGCAGATCGATAATGCGCTCAAGCGGCTCGGCAAGCAGGGCACCTTCGTGCAAGGCATGCGCATCACCGATGAAGAAACCATGGAAGTGGTCGAGTGGGTGCTGGGCGGCGAAGTGCAGCAGGACATCGTAATGCTGATCAATCATTACGGCGGCCAGGCAGTCGGCCTGACCGGTAAGGATGGCGGTCTGATCCGTGCGCGCAAGATGAAGATGCCCGACAAGGAAAACCCGGGCCAGTTCCTCGACATCGGTTTCGTCGGCGAGATCGAGGCGATCAACCCGGCGGTCGTCAAGGCGCTGCAGGACGATGCCTTCATTCCCATCATTTCGCCGATCGGCTTCGGTGAGGATGGTCAGGCCTACAACATCAATGCCGACGTGGTCGCCGGCAAGATCGCCGAAATCCTGAAGGCGGAAAAGCTGATCATGATGACCAACATCGCCGGCGTCCAGGATAAGAAAGGCAATCTGCTGACCGATCTGTCGGCGCGTGAAATCGATGAGATGTTCAAGGACGGCACGATTTCCGGCGGCATGCTGCCGAAGATTTCCTCCGCCCTCGACGCGGCGAAATCCGGCGTAAACACGGTGCATATCATCGATGGCCGCATCGAGCATTCGCTGCTGCTGGAAGTGCTGACCGAACAGGCTTTCGGCACCATGATCCGCTCCCACTGAGCTGCAGTTGGCCTGAATGGCACAAAGGGCGCGTCCCGGCATTCCCGGCGCGCCCTTTGTTCCTTGTGGCCCTGAATGCTTTCCGCCTTGCCAGGCCGGCCCAGAAAGTTTCACATGTCCACACAACTCCGGTAATCCCGCAGATGGCTTCCCCGATCTGGTTGTTCGACCTCGACAATACATTGCACAATGCCTCGCACGCGATCTTCCCGGCGATTAATGCCAACATGAACGCATACATGGCGAAGGTGCTGGGCGAGGGGGATGTGCCGGCCGATGAGCAAGCCGTTAACGCCGCGCGCGTCGCCTACTGGAAGCGCTACGGCGCGACCCTGCTCGGGATGGTCAAGCATCATCAGGTGCGTGCCGAAGACTTCCTGCGGGAGGCGCACCGCTTCGATGACTTGATAGCCATGATCCGGGCCGAACGCGGCCTGGCGCGGCTGCTGAGGCGCCTGCCCGGGCGCAAGATCCTGCTGACCAACGCGCCGCACAAGTATTCGCATGACGTGATGCGCCATCTCGGACTGCATCGGCATTTCGCCAAGCATATTGCGATCGAATCGATGCGGGTGCATGGCCAGCTGCGGCCCAAGCCTTCCAAACAGATGCTGCGCAAGCTCATCGCTAAAGAACGGGCGCCCGCATGCCGATATATCCTGGTGGAGGATACGGTAGATAACCTGAAGGCGGCCAAGACGCTCGGAATGCGCACCGTCTGGGTGACGCAGTATCTTTCCGCCCGCGCAAATTTACAACATCACCTTGGCCATTTGCCGCCACCCGGGCTGACAAAGCGCCCATCTTATATTGATGTCAAAGTAAAATCGGTGCGGCAGCTTCCTGACAACCTGTACAAAATCAGATAACAAAATGGCAACAACCAAACCGGGCGAGCGAAAACTGCAGATTCTCCAGACCCTGGCCGCAATGCTGGAGCAGCCGAAGGGAGAAAAGATCACGACCGCGGCGCTGGCGGGCAAGCTGGAGGTCTCCGAAGCGGCGCTGTACCGGCATTTCGCCAGCAAGGCGCAAATGTTCGAAGGTCTGATCGAATTCATCGAATCCACGGTGTTCGGCCTGATCAACCAGATCACGGAGCAGCAGGAGAACGGCTTGTCCCAGGTGCAGGCTATTGCCGTCATGCTGCTCGGCTTCGCCGAACGCAATCCCGGCATGACGCGGGTGATGATCGGCGATGCGCTCGTGAACGAAGACGAGCGCCTGCAATTGCGCATGAACCAGTTCGTGGAGCGCATCGAACTGGCACTCAAGCAGTCCTTGCGCATTGCTGCCACCCAGGGGCAGGCGAGCGAAGCGGAAACAGCCACCCGTGCCAACATGATTACCAGCCTGGTCGTGGGTCGCTGGCATCGTTTCGCCAAGAGCGGGTTCAAGCAAAGCCCGACCGACAATGCCCAGGCGCAGATCGCCATGCTGCTGGCATGAGCCGGCTGCCTCCGCACCCCGCGCCTTTGAATCCCGTTACACTCTGAAGCTGCTTTCGCCTCTTTCGCCTAATTCCGCACCGGTCTTTCCATGCAATGAAGACGGCGTCCGGAACAACTGACCTGCCCACGATGGAATCAAGCAAGACCTTCCCGGCGCTGCCTTTCGCCGCATTGCTGTTTGGCGGCATGGCGATCGGCTTTGCCGGCATCTTGATGCGCTTGTCGGATGTGAATCCGATCGCCTCCGCCTTCTGGCGCATGGCGCTGGCAGCGCCGCTGTTATGGGCATGGGCATTTGCCGTGCGCGGCCAGGACCGGGCCGCCAAGCTGCGGACCGATTTCACTGCCGCACTCGCGCTGGCTGGACTCTATTTCGCGGGCGACATGGGCATGTGGCACTTGTCGCTGCATTACACCACAGTGTCCAACGCGACGCTGCTGTCGAACTTCGCACCGGTGTTCATCGCCCTGTGGATGTGGTTCGCGCACCGGGCGCGCTTTGCGCGCGTCTTCATCCTTGGCATGGTGATCGCCTTGGGCGGCGCGGTGCTGCTGGTCGCGCCAAATGCCGCCGGCGAGCAGCATGCAGGCAGCACCAAGTTGCTGGGCGATTCGCTGGGGCTCGCAAGCGCAGTGTTTTATGCCGCGTATCAGCTCGCCATCAAGGATGCGCGCAGCCAGTACTCCACGGCCCGCCTGATGGCATGGAGCACCACGATCACCGCGCTGGCCCTGCTGCCCTTCGCCCTGGGTGCGCCTGGCGCATTCTGGCCAACCCAGGCGTCCGGCTGGCTGCCTCTGATTGCGCTCGCATTGCTCGCGCAAATCGGCGGACAGACGGTCATCGCCTATGCCTTCGCCCATCTGCCGGCCTCGCTCTCCTCGGTGAGTCTGCTGATCCAGCCTCTGACCGCCACCATTGCCGCCTGGCTGATCTTCCAGGAAGCGATCGGCCCGCTGCAAATGCTCGGCGCTGTCCTGCTGCTGTGGGGCATTTATCTGTCCAAGCGCGGCAGCTAGTCCTGCAAGGGCGGGATTTACAATACGCAGGTGAATGACAACACCTGACTCCCGAATCCGCTTGAATCCTTCGCCCGAATCAACTGTCGATTGCTTCGCGCTGCTCGATGATGCCCATGCCGACAGCGCCAATCCGCGCTCGCGCCTGTACACCGGCTATGTCGGCATGCTCGCCTGCGACGAGGCATCCGGGCTGCCGACGATGCTGGACCAGATGCAACAGGCATTGCAGCATGGCCGGCATGCAGTGGGTCTGTTCAGCTATGAACTCGGCGCGGCAATGCAGGGAATTGCACCGCGCATCGCGTGCGGGCCGCTCGCACAGGTACTGTTGTTCGAGCGCATGGACACGTTTTCCGCGGCTGAAGTGTCATCCTGGCTTGGCACGCACGTGCAATCAACGCAGCCAGCCGGCATAGCGGATGTACAGGCCAGTATCAGCGAAGCCGACTTCCATGCCGCGATTGAACGCATTCATGCCTATATCGAAGCGGGTGACACTTATCAGGTCAACTGCACCTACCGCCTGCGCTTCGATGCCTATGGCGACGTCTGGGCGCTGTACCAACGGCTGCGGCTGCGCCAGCCGGTGCCGTATGGCGCGCTGATCGCGCTTCCCGATGGCGGCGCGGTCCTGTCGTTTTCGCCCGAGCTGTTCGTGCGGCATGAAGGCGGCACGGCGAGCGCATGCCCGATGAAAGGCACGGCCGCTGCCAGCGGCGATGCGCAGGTCGATGCGCAGCGCGCCGCCGAGCTTGCCGCCGATCCGAAAAACCGCGCGGAAAACCTGATGATCGTCGATCTGCTGCGCAATGACCTCGGGCGCATTGCCATGCCGGGGGCGGTGCAGGTGCCGCAGCTGTTCAGGGTCGACCGCTACAGCAGCGTGCTGCAGATGACGTCGACGGTGCAAGCCGGGCTGCGTCAGGGCACCAGCCTCGCGGAAGTCTTCTCGGCACTGTATCCCTGCGGCTCGATCACCGGCGCGCCCAAGCATCGCACCATGCAGATCATTCGCGAACTGGAGCCCGATGCCCGTGGCATCTATACCGGCGCGCTCGGCTGGTTCGATGCGCCGCGGTCCGGAGAAAGTCTTGGCGCTTTCTGCCTGTCGGTGCCGATCCGCACGCTGGCGCTGCAGCCTCCCGGAAATGGCGGCGTGCGCAAAGGAGAGATGGGCGTGGGCGCCGGCATCGTCCATGACAGCAATGCCGTTGCCGAATATGCGGAATGCCAGCTCAAGGCAGGATTCCTGACCGGCCTGCCGGCCGAATTCGAATTGTTCGAAACCATGCATGCGACGCGCGAGAATGGTTGCCGCCATCTCGAACTGCATCTGCAGCGCCTGCGCGCTTCCGCCGCGTATTTCGGCTTTGCCTGTGACGAAGCGCAAATTCGCGAACGGCTTCAGCAGCATTGCGCTGCACTTTCACTGACGAAGCCATTCCGCCTGCGTCTGTCGCTCAAGCAGGATGGCACATGCACGATGCAAAGCGCGCCGCTGGCGCCACTGGCTGGCCCGGTGCGGCTGTTGCTGGCACAAGAGCCCACCGATGCCGGCGACCTGTTCCTGCGCCACAAGACGACCGTGCGCGCCAACTATGATGCAGCCTGGCGCGAAGCGGAAGCGCAGGGCGCCTTTGATCAGCTGTTCTGCAATGCCGATGGCGAACTGACCGAGGGTGGTCGCAGCAATCTGTTCGTGAAGCTGCGAGGTCGCTGGTACACGCCGCCCTTGTCAGCCGGCGTGCTGCCAGGCGTGATGCGTGCGGTGCTGCTGGCCGATCCGGGATGGCAGGCGGAGGAGCGGCGTTTGACCCTGGATGATTTGCGGGCAGCGGAACAGGTGCTCGTCTGCAACGCCTTGCGCGGCGTCCTCGCCGCCACCATTGTCTGGGGCTAGTCGGGCACCGCCGTGGCAGCGCCCGTCTTCGGTGGAAATGCCACCAGCCAGGTCGCCACGATCACGAGCGCGCAGCCGATCAGGGTGTTCAGATCGATAGATTCATGCAGGAACAATGCTCCCCACACCAATGCAAACAGCGGCGTCAGGAAAGTCACGGTGAGCGCCTTGGTCGGTCCGAGGTCGGCGATCAGGCGGAAATAGATGAAGTAGGCGACCGCGCTGCACAGCAGGGCCAGAGCGAACTCGATCAGGATGATGAAGCCAGTCACTTCGCCGCGCATCGGTGCCAGCGGCAGGAAGGGAAGGATGAAGAAGGCTGCGGCGAGCTGCGAGCCGGTTGCCATCATTGGTGGCGTGATGCCGGCCAATGCCTTTTTCGAATAGGCGCCGGCAATACCGTAGCAGAGCGCGGCTGCAACGCAGGCGAGCGCGGCCACCAGGACTTGCTGCGTGAACGCGGCCGGGCCGAGGCGCACCAAGAAAGTCACGCCGATGATGCCGGTCGCGAGTCCGGCGAGCTTGCGCATCGTCAGTTGTTCTCCGAGCACGGCGGCGCCGACCAGCGCGCCCCAGAGTGGACTGGTCGCATTCAGGATCGCCGAATACCCCGCGGGCAGGGTGAGCGCTGCATAGGAGTACAGGGCGAAGGGCAGCGCGGAATTCAGCGTGCCGAGCACCAAGTATTGTTTCCAGTTCGCGGCGAACTTCATCGGGCGCCTGGTCGCGCCCATGAATGCAAGCATCGCGATGCCAGCAATGGCGACGCGCAGTTCCGCCGTCCAGAGCACGCCCAGCACGGGGGCAAGGATGCGCATGAACAGGAAGGAGCCGCCCCAGATGGCGGCGAGCAGCAGCAGGCGGGCAAGGTCGGCGTTACGCATGTTCATTCCACAAATGAAGGAATTGCAAGGATAAGGCAGGCGCCGGAATGGCGCTGGCCGCAACCGGACATCGGCATGCGAGCAGCTGCGCGGCGCCTGTGGCAGCCCTCAGGCTTCCATGACGACGGTCTCTTCCTGCTCTGGATGCGCTGCCGGCAGCACCAGGCCCATCGCCATCAGCACGATGGCACCGCCCCCCAGTGTGGATGGCCGCACTGACTCGTGCAGGAAAATCGCAGCCCACAGCATGCTGAAGAGCGGGATCAGAAACGATACCGACATGGCGCGTGTCGGCCCGATCTTCACGATCAGGGGGATGAAAAGCGCCTGTGCCAGCGCGGACGACAGCAGGGCCAGCGTCAGCATGCAGGCCAGCGCCGTCATGGAAGGCATGGCGGGCGGCAGCGAAAACGGAATGGCCGGCACCATCAGCATGCCGCCGGCCACCAGGGAACCGGTAGCCATTGCGATCGGATGCACGCCATTCGGATGCCCGGTCTTCTTCACCACGATGGTGGACAGCGCATAACTGGCAGCGGCGCACAGGCAGGCTGCGATGGAAATCAGCACCGTGATGGACAGCGGCAGGGCGCCGGCTCCGACCAGAATGGCAACGCCGGTCACGCCCAGCAACAGCCCGGCCAGTTTGCGCAAAGTCAGTTTCTCCGCCAGCCAGATGATCGAGAACAGTGCGCCGAACAAGGGCGTGGTGGCATTCAATACGGCGGAATGCGCCGCCGGCAAATGCAATGCCGCAAAGGAAAAGCAGGTGAAAGGTAGGACGCCGGCAAAGAGGCCGACGAGCACATAAGCCTTCAGGTTGCGCCGCCAGTTCAATGGGGTGCCGAAGCATCGGGCAAAAACGAGCAGGGCACTGCCGGCCAATGCCGTGCGCAGGATCGCCGTCAGGAGCGGGCCGAGTTCCGGAACGATGATGCGCAGGAAAATGAATGAGCCGCCCCAGATGGCAGAAAGTAAGACCAGCTTGGCAAGGTCGGCGACAGGCATTCGGAAAGAGTGGTCAAGCGGAAAATCGCCGAACGATTGTAGCACCGGGGAAAAACACGCTGTTCACCAGCTCGGCGTTTTCTTCTTGCCGCTGTGGCGACGGAAAGACACTGGCGTTGCCGCGCAATCCATTCCCCTGCATGGCATCCAATTGCCTTGGTTCCAATGAAGCGAATCTGTGTCGTACGAGAATGCAAATTGGAGACGGCAAGCCCTTTTGCTTCTTGCTTGATTCATGCCAAATCGCTGCGGATGGGTGTGCAATCGGCGCTTGATAGAGGCCAAAAATGAGTTTTTGGCAAAGACGAATAATCACGCCCAAGGGGAGATTACATGATCATCAAAAAAATCCTGGCAGGCGTTCTCGGTTTGATAGGCATGGCGGTCGCGATCATTCCAGCCGAAGCTTGCGACGATGGATGTGTCACGAAAAAGACCGGCAAGCAGAAATACGTGGAGGCTTCGACTGGTGCGAATGGGGCGAATGCCTCTGCAAGTCAATCATCGCGAATTGCTTCGTCTGATACGACGAGCGGCGAAGAGGAACAACTGACAAGACAGAGCTTGACGGAACTGCGGCACTTTGCCGCGTATGCCAGATACCGGGCGCTTACCAGCACCTCCAGCGGCGCGACTGCGGTCGATGACGACGTCACTTCCCCGAAGGCCGATCCGGCCCCGGGCGACAGGATGGACAGCAGCGGGGCGGCCGAAACATTCGCCTGCCCGGATCCGCGACACGGCAACTGAAATTCAAGGCATCCACGCGTCGTTCCGCCATGGATGACGGTGCATGCTGCAGAGCGGGACTCCGGTCCTTGCGGAAGCGGTATCTTCGCTCGCGCAGCATGAACAAATTACGAATGGAAAGCGGTGCTGAATGGCTGATGTCAGGCCGCATGCTCCTTGAACGGGACCCGCGCAAAACAGCCGTGGCCCGAACTGGCAAGGCATGAACGCGATTACCCGACCAAGCGCGCAGTGATCAGCGATGCTCCTACGCCTTTTGCGCCTGGATCTGCTCCCATAACTGTGCGGCGTTGAAATGCGTGTAGTCTTTATTGATCTCCAGCTTCACGACGGACTCCAGCCTGGGGTCAAGCAGTTTACGCAACATGCCCAGGAATTGCGGGGATACGACAAGCGAGAGTTGCTGGAATCGGCCTTGCTGATACTCCTGCAGCAGGTAGCTGGCGATGTCTCGGGCAAACAATTCCGCCGAATGCTTGTCCGGTGTCTGCGGCGGTTCATACAGTTTGTTCGGTGTCGCCCCCCCGGTGTTGTGTATGCTTTTCGTGCCGGACGTCGGGCCTCTCTTGTCCGACTCGGTGTTTTCGAGCATGCGCAGACGCGAGGGGTCGTTGATCATGTCGTTGAATTCTTCCAACGAATCCGATGCGTGCTCCTGAGAAAAGAATCTTGCCCGACTTGCATTTGCTGAAACGATCCAGGTTGCGTCCATGTTGCCCTCGTTAATATCCAAGTAAGAAACTTCGATGCTGGAGCCATCAGAATGTTCCGGCTATTGCGGGAAAGGCTTCCAAAGAATCAGGCAGCGTCAGTCCGCGGCTTGAAAGGAGGGCGGGAGGTGGACGGTTTTCCGACTAGTGAAATACGCGGTGAATTGTTTGCAGCGAGAATAAAGCGTGAAGCGCAAGGGCGATCCCGCTCATCCAGTGCCCGCCGCGCTATCGGTCATGCGCAGAATGGCTGCCGCACACCAGGCAGTCACTGTTGCGCGCAATCCTAATGCTGGTCCATTCCATGCTGCGCGCATCCAGCAGCAAGAGGCGTCCGGCCAGCGACTCGCCGATTCCCGCAACCAGCTTCAACGCCTCGGCCGCCTGCATGGTGCCGATGATGCCCACCAGCGGCGCAAACACGCCCATGGTCGAACACAGCACTTCCTCGAACTGCTGATCGGGCGGAAACAGGCAGGCATAGCAAGGTGCGTCGTCACGCCGCGGATCGAACACCGAAATCTGGCCGTCGAAGCGGATCGCCGCACCGGAGACCAGAGGCACGCGATGCGCCATGCAGGCGCGATTGATGGCATGACGCGTGGCGAAATTGTCGGTGCAATCCAGTACCACACTGGCTTGCCGCACGAGTTCGCTCAAGCGTTCATCGTCGACGCGTTCGGCCAGTGCGACGACATTGACCTCGGGATTGATTTGCGCGAGCGTCTGCTTGCCCGATTGCGCCTTCGGCTGGCCGATGCGTTCGGTGGTATGCAAGATCTGGCGCTGGAGGTTGGTCAGGTCCACCGTGTCATTATCCACCAGGGTGATGGTGCCGATGCCACCCGAGGCAAGGTAATACGCTGCGGGCGAGCCAAGTCCACCGGCGCCGATCACCAGGGCATGCGCATCCAGCAGCCTCTGCTGGCCTTCGATGCCGATTTCATCGAGCAGGATGTGCCGCGAGTAGCGCAGGAGCTGATTGTCGTTCATGGTTGGTTCCAAGATGGCAGTTCGCTGGAATGGCTGTTCGGTCATCGCCTATTGTAGTGGCGCACAAAAGAAAAGGCCGCATCGCTGCGGCCTTGTTCATGGCTGGTTGCGCTTATTTCTTGTCGTTGTGTTTCTTGTCCTTGTCTTCGTCGTTGATGGTCGTCTCTTTCTTGCTTTCGACCACTTTCGACTTGGACAACTGGACCGGCAAGCCCTTCAGATGATTGAGCGCTTGTGCCAGCTGGAAGTCATCCTTGCTGCCGAATTCCAAGGGCTTGCGCTTTTTCTCCAGGGCCGCCAGGCGCTGCTCTTCCTCGAGCTCATCCACCTTGCCCTTGACTTCATCCTTGTCCTTGTCGTTCGACAAATGCTTCTGCAAGTCGGCTTCGCGCAGGCGCAGACCGTTCAGGCCGTCGCCCTCCGCGGTCTCGTCGACCATCAGGTCAGGCACGATGCCCTTGGCCTGAATCGAGCGGCCGTTCGGCGTGTAATAGCGCGCAGTGGTCAGCTTGACTGCGGTATCGGCGGTCAGCTGGCGGATCGTCTGCACCGAGCCCTTGCCGAAAGTCTGGCTGCCCATGATGGTGGCGCGCTTGTAATCCTGCAGGGCGCCCGCCACGATTTCGGAGGCAGAGGCGGAACCGGTATTGACCAGCACTACCATCGGCACCTTCTTCACCGCTTCCGGCAGTTTTGCCAGCGGATCGCTGGTCGCGGCGCGCGAGGAGGTATAGAACTCGCGGCGCGCATAGAAGGTGGCTTTCGAATCGGGCAACTGGCCGTTGGTCGATACTACCGGCACATCCTTCGGCAGGAAGGCGGCGGAGACGCCGATCGCTCCCGGCAGCACGCCGCCCGGGTCATTGCGCAGATCCAGCACGATGCCCTTGATGTTCGGCTCCTGAGAGTACAGGGCGGTGAGTTTCTTCGCCAGATCGTCCACCGTCGGCTCCTGGAATTGCGATACGCGCAGCCAGGCATAGCCTGGCTCGACCATCTTCGCCTTCACGCTCTGCACGCGGATTTCCTGGCGCACGATCGTGAAGATCAGGGGCTTGTCTTCTTCCTTGCGGGCGACGGTCAGCGTGATCTTGGTATTCGGCTCGCCGCGCATGCGCTTGACCGCCTCGTCCAGAGTCATGCCCTTGACCGGCGTCGAGTCGAGCCGGGTGATCAGGTCACCTGCCTTCAGGCCCGCCTTGTAGGCCGGCGAGTCCTCGATCGGCGAGATCACCTTGACGTAACCGTCCTCCATTCCGACCTCGATGCCGAGGCCGACGAAGCGGCCCTGCGTACCCTCGCGCAGTTCCTTGAATGCCTTCTTGTCCAGGTAGGCGGAATGCGGATCGAGCGATGCCACCATGCCGGAGATGGCCTCGGTGAGCAGCTTCTTATCTTCTACCGGCTCGACATAGTCGGACTTGATCAGGCCGAACACGTCAGCCAGCTGCCGCAGTTCATCTACCGGCAGGTTGGCAGTGCTTTTTTGTGCGTTCGCTTCGAATTGCATCGAACCGGCGATGCCAGCGATCACGCCCAAGCCGATGAGGCCGAAATTCTTGAGTTTGCTGCCCATGTGTCACCTAATAGTTACCCAGTCCAAGGGGTCGAATGCGCGGCCCTGATGCCGCATTTCGAAGTATAAACCCGATTGCTCGCTGCCGCCGCTGTTGCCGGCACTGGCAATGATATCGCCTGTCTTGACAGTATCGCCAGCCTGTTTCAGAACGGCTTGATTATTACCATAAATCGTCATGTATTGATCGCCATGATCGACGATGATGAGATTGCCGAAGCCGCGCAGCCAGTCGGCGAAGATGACCCGCCCGCTTGCCACGGCTTTCACTTCCGCGCCTTCCTGTGCGCGGATGAACAAACCTTTCCAGCTGGGTGCATCGCCGCGCTTGCTGCCGTATTTTGCAATCAATTCGCCTTGCACCGGCAGGTGCAAATGGCCGCGCAGCGCCTTGAACGGTCGTGCGTTTTTGACGCTGGCCTCCGGCACGAGTTCATTCCGCGCCAAGGCTCTTGCCGGTGGTTCATCATCGTCGATCGCATCCGGATTGGGATTCTTGGCCACGGCCGGTGTATCCCGCCGGGTGGCGCTTTCCTGCTCCCGTGCCTTTTCCCGCATGCGGGCCAGTTGCTCCTGTCGGCGCTTTTCCCGGGCCGCCGCCTCGGCCTTCTGTTGCTCTTCGATCAAGCGGTTCAGCCGCTCGACCAGGGCGCCCAGCCGATGCTGGTCGCGCTCGATGTTGCCCGCCTGCCTGCGCTGTTCCGAGAGCTTGTTCGACAACTGGGACAGCAGGACGGTGCGCCGGGCCTTTTCCTTTTCCAGCTGTGCCTTTTGCTCGCGCTGTTCCTGCGCGATTTCCGACAATTCATCCCGAGCGCCCTGAACATCGGCCTTGTTGGCCTCGATCGATTGCAGGTTGGTGCGCAGCGAACCGATCAGCTTGGCCTGGGCTTGCGATGCATAACCGAGGTATTGCAGCTCCCGGTTGATGCGGTTCGGATTGTCGCCGGACAGCAGCAGCTTCATCCTGTCCTCGTTGCCGGCGGCGTATTGCTCCCGCAGCAGCCGCCCCAGTTGCCCGCGCTGTGCTTCCACCAGTCTGGCGAGGCGTTCCTGTTCGCGGGACAGCCTGCTCAGTTTTGCCTCGGTCCGGCGCTGCTCGTCGGCCAGGTCGCGCAGTGCACGATTGGCATCCGATATCGCCGCTTCCGATTCCGCCAGTGCATCGGCAGCATGGCCTTTTGCGGTTTCCGTACGGTTGATGTCGCGCTTGAGCGCATTCAGCTTTTGCTGCAGTTCGGCACGTTCGGCTTCGGCGTCCCGCTTTTGCCTGGAGCGTTCCGAGAGCTTGGCGCTCTGGGCGGATGGCAAGGCAAGTGCGAGCGCCAGCGCCATCCCGGCCACACCCAGCCCGCGCCAGCGAGCGGGGTGCCGCGACCTTGCCGGGACGCGCTTCGAATGACCGCCGGGCTGCATGAACGGACGTATTACTTCGATTTCCCCTGGTTCGCCACCGCTTTCATGGCCGCCTCGATGGCTGCCTGATCGCCCAGGTAATATTTCTTGATCGGCTTCAGGTCCGCATCCAGTTCGTACACCAGCGGCTGCCCGTTGGGAATGTTCAGGCCCACGATGTCTTCATCGCTGATGCCGTCCAGACTCTTGATCAGGGCGCGCAGGCTGTTGCCGTGCGCCGAAATGATGATGCGCTTGCCTGCACGGATCGCCGGCGCGATCGATTCATTCCAGACTGGCATCACGCGCGCCACGGTGTCCTTGAGGCATTCGGTAAGCGGAATTTCCTCCCTTTTCAGCTTCGCATAGCGCGGGTCGTTGAATGAGGTGCGCGGATCGTTTTCTTCCAGCGGATTGGGTGGGGTGTCATAGCTGCGGCGCCAGACCAGAACCTGCTCGTCGCCGTACTTGGCGGCGGTTTCCGCCTTGTTCAAGCCTTGCAGGGCGCCGTAGTGGCGTTCGTTCAGGCGCCAGCTGTGAACGACGGGCAGCCACATCAGGTCCATCTCGTCGAGCGTCAGCCACAAGGTGCGGATTGCGCGCTTGAGCACCGAGGTGTAGCACAGGTCGAACATGAATCCGGCTTCCTTCAGGATCTTGCCTGCCTGCCGGGCTTCGGCCATGCCTTTTTCAGTCAGATCGACATCGGTCCAGCCGGTAAAGCGGTTGTCGAGATTCCACGTGGATTCGCCGTGGCGCATCAAAACGATTTTGTACATGGTTGAAACGGGAAATGTTGGAGGAAATTTTTCAGGGCCGGAATGGCAGCTGCAATCGTGCTTCGCCTTCTATTTTATAATGGCGGGATTGCTTAGGGTCTATTAATGGACCCTTAACCATTTCAACCACGCGAAATTCAAGTGAAATTCATCATCGACAATATCTGGCTCATTGCCATTGCAGCCATCTCCGGCGGCGCATTGCTGTGGCCGAACGTGCAGCGACGCGGCAACAATCTCACCTCATTGCAAGCCACCCAACTTATTAATCAGGGAAAGGCGCTCATTCTAGACGTGCGCGATCCGGCTCAGTTTGCTGCCGGTCATATGCGTGACGCAAAGAATATCCCTCTCAAGGAATTGCCTGGCAGAATTTCCGAACTCGACAAGTTCAAGTCGAAGACGGTCATCGTCGTCTGCCAGTCCGGCACCAATTCGGGCAAGGCGGCATCGCAGCTCAAGAAGGCTGGTTTCAATCAAGTGGTCGGCCTGCAAGGCGGCCTCAATGCATGGCAAGGGCAGGGCTTGCCGTTGGCGAAATAATGGAGGCATCAGCATGACTGCACGAGTATTGATGTACAGCACTGGCGTTTGCCCCTATTGCATGATGGCGGAGCGCCTGTTGAAAGCCAAGGGTGTCGAACACATCGAGAAAATCCGGATCGATCTTGATCCTGAACAGCGCGCCGAGATGATGCAGAAAACCGGCCGCCGTACCGTCCCGCAGATTTACATTGGCGACACCCATGTGGGCGGCTTCGACGACTTGAGCGCCCTCGATCACAGCGGTAAACTGGATCCTCTGCTGAAAGGCGCGTAAGCGCGGCAGGCAAGGTCCTCCACGCGGGCGGCGCACCGCCGTCCTTCGTCAATCCTACTGAAAGCTCTTGATGTCCGACCAGAACCAGCAACCCGTATTCCAGATCCAGCGCGTCTACCTGAAGGATTTGTCGCTGGAGCAGCCGAATTCCCCGGCCATCTTCCTCGAGCAGGAAGCTCCCAATATCGAAGTAGCGGTTGACGTTGGCGCGGAAGCGCTGGCTGACGGGGTTTTCGAATCCACCGTCACGATCACCGTGACCGCGAAGATCAAGGACAAGATTGCCTTCCTGGTTGAAGGCAAGCAGGCTGGAATTTTCGAGGCACGCAACATTCCTGAAGCGCAGCTTGATCCCCTGCTGGGCATCGGCTGCCCGAATATCGTATATCCCTACCTGCGCGCCAACCTGGCCGATGCGATTACCCGCGCGGGCTTTCCGCCGGTGCACCTGGCGGAGATCAATTTCGAGGCTTTCTACCAGCAGCGCCTGCAGGCACTGGCCGAGCAGCAGCAACAGCAAGGCGGCTCCGGCATTGTGATGCCCGACGGTACCGCAGCCAAGCACTGAATTCCGCCTGGCGGATTTGCCCCGGCCGGCTTGCCTGACGTGTCGGCCGGGTTCCGCCCACGTCTTCGCCTAATCACCTGAAGAACATCGCCAAAGGTCTCGAATGAAATTTGCGCGCCCAATCGCTTTCCTTGCCTTGGTCTTTGCTGCGTGCGGCGTGGCGCATGCCACCGAATTCAGGTCGGTAGGGGCGGCCCCGGCCGTGCTGTACGATGCGCCTACCGAAAAAGGGCGCAAGGTATTCATCGCCCCACGCGGCATGCCGGTTGAAGTGGTGCTGACCTACGGCGCCTGGACCAAGGTGCGCGATGCCTCCGGCGACCTGTCCTGGATTGAATCGAAAATGCTGTCCCCCAGGCGCAGCGTGATCGTCAGCGCGGCAAGCGCCAAGGTGCGGACTGCGGCGGATGATAATGCACCCCTCGTCTTTACCGCCGACAAGGGCGTGCTGCTCGAACTGGCCGATCCGGTCGCCTCCAGCTGGATCAGGGTCCGGCATCGTGATGGCCAGGCCGGCTTCGTGAAGGCGGCCGAGATCTGGGGCGAATAAGGCTGCCGTTTCCCATGCAAGAAAATCTCGCGATCAGTCCCATGAAGATCGGCGTCCTCGGCGCAGGTGCCTGGGGCACTGCGCTGGCAATTGCGCTGGCCGACCGGCATCAGATCGTCCTCTGGGGGCGGGATGAGGAAGCCATGCGCGAGGCGGAGCAGCAGCGCGAAAATCGCGCCTACCTGCCGGGCTTCAAGCTGCCAGAGGGATTGCGCGTGACTGCGGATTTCGAGGCTGCGATCGCGCATGTCAATGATGGCCCTGCGCTCCTGATTGCGGCCACTGCTGTGGCAGGATTGCGCCCGCTCGTGCAGCGGCTGAAGGAACGCCCCATCCCGAACCTCATCTGGCTGTGCAAAGGCTTTGAGCAGGACACCCGGCTGCTGCCGCATCAGATGGTGCGCGAGGTGTTGGGCGATAGCATTCCCCATGGCGCCTTGTCCGGACCCTCGTTCGCGCAGGAAGTCGCGCGCGGCCTGCCTTGTGCATTGACTGTGGCATCCGGAACGGCCGCTCTGCGCGACCGGGTGGTGCAGGCGGCCCATGGGCGCAATATCCGCGTCTATTCGTCCGATGACCTGATTGGCGTCGAAGTCGGCGGTGCCGTAAAGAACATTCTTGCGATCGCGACCGGTGTGGTTGATGGCATGGGGCTCGGGCTGAATGCGCGCGCCGCGCTGATCACGCGCGGCTTGGCCGAAATCACGCGACTCGGCGTGGCGCTTGGTGGTCGATCCGAAACTTTCATGGGCCTGACCGGTGTCGGCGACCTCATCCTGACCTGTACCGGCGACTTGTCGCGCAATCGTCAGGTTGGCCTCGGTCTGGCCCAGGGAAAAAAACTCAATGCCATCGTCGCCGAACTCGGTCATGTCGCCGAAGGCGTGCGCTGCGCTCAGGCGGTGCGTGCGCTGGCGCAACAGCATGGCATCGAAATGCCCATTACCAATGCCGTGGCAGGCGTCCTGTTCGACGGCGACTCGCCAAGGGAAATGGTGACGCAGCTGCTGTCGCGCGACCCGCGCGAGGAAGCGGCCTGAACAGGAAAACAAACCATGTCGCTCTCCGATCCCCGCCAATTCTTGCTCGATTTGTATGGTAGTGCCGTCGCGGCCGTCAGCGCCGAGAAATGCCTGCCGCCCCATTTACCGGCGCCGCCAGCCAAGGGCCGCACCCTGGTCATAGGCGCGGGCAAGGGGGCAGCGGCCATGGCCAAAGTGGTGGAAGACTATTGGCAGGGCGAGCTCTCGGGGCTGGTGGTAACGCGCTACGGCCATGGCGCGGATTGCCGGCGCATTGAAGTGGTGGAAGCAGCGCACCCGGTGCCGGATGAAGCGGGACGGCAAGCGGCGGCACGCATGCTGGACATGGTGCAGGGCTTGACCGAACATGACCTGGTGCTGTGCCTGATCTCCGGCGGCGGCTCGGCCTTGCTTGCCTTGCCCGCGCCCGGCATCACCCTCGAGCAGAAGCAGGCGATCAACAAAGCTTTGCTCAAAAGCGGCGCCACAATTTCCGAAATGAATTGCGTGCGCAAGCATTTATCCGCCATCAAGGGCGGGCGCCTGGGCTTGGCATGCGCTCCGGCGCAAGTCGTGACCTTGCTGATTTCCGATGTGCCAGGCGACGACCCGGGCATCATAGCCAGCGGCCCGACCCTGCCCGATCCCACTACCTGCGCCGATGCTCTGGCGATCATGCGCAAGTATGGCCTGGACGTGCCTGACAATGTGCGCCGGCACTTGGAATCGGGGGCCGGGGAAACGCCGAAACCCGGCGATGCCCGTTTTGCCAGCGATCGCTACCAAGTCATTGCCAACGCCCAGGATGCGCTGGAAGCCGCTGCAGCGCGGGCGCGGGCGGCAGGCATCACGCCTTACATCCTGTCTGATGATATCGAAGGCGAAGCGCGCGATGTGGGGCAAGTGCATGCCGCCATTGCCCGCCAGATTGCCAGGCGCAACCAACCGATGGCCAAGCCCTGCGTGCTCTTGTCCGGGGGTGAAACCACGGTCACGGTGCGCGGACAGGGACGCGGCGGGCGCAACGCGGAATTCTTGCTGAGCCTGGCGGTGGCCCTGGATGGCTGCCCCGGTGTGTACGCCCTGGCTTGCGACACCGATGGTATCGATGGCTCCGAGGACAATGCCGGCGCGATTTGCACGCCCGATGCGCTTGCCCGTGCCGTCAGCCAAAACCTGCAAGCGCGCGCCTTGCTCGAGAACAATGACGGCTACGGCTTCTTCCAGGCCCTCGGCGACCTGGTCACCACCGGTCCCACCCGTACCAATGTGAATGACTTCCGGGCCGTGCTGATTCTGTGACGGCCGGCTTGGCCATCAGCATTCAGTCATCGCGCTTTAGTACGATGGTCAGCAGCAGCGAACAGTTTTCCACTGCCTGTAGCGAGTAGGGGACGCTGCCTTCTAGGTAGAGCATTTCCCCTGCATGCAGTGTCTGTGTTCTGCCGTGCGCGGTCAGCTGCACCGCGCCTTCCAGACATTGCATGGTGAGTTCACCGCCCACATGATGTTCCGGCACCGACCTGCCCTGGCGTAGCACCATGCGTATCACTTCGAGCGAGGAAGACTTGAACAAGGCGTGGGAGATCGTTTCTTCCAGCGTTTCCTTCAGTGGGTGAAAGGTAAATACTTCGCCGGATGTGACATGGTGCAGGGACATGGGCAGGCTCCTTCGGGCGGGCAGCTGATAGTTGCGCAGAGTGCATCCCGGCTGGATTGGTTCCTTGAAGCCAGAGCGGCTCAAGCCGTTTCACCCCTTCCCTTGAGAAGCAAGACAAACGCGTGGAATGACTAGCTTTTTTGCCAGTAATGCCTCGCATACTTTGTGGCATGGCAAGAAGATTGTGCAAAGTCAATATGGCAATAAAGCTGTTGCTGCATAGTAAGCCGACACGTGACAAGAAGCAGCACCCTTGTGAGATGGAACCGATGCCAGGCAGATAAGCCGCCTTTTTTTGCCCCTTGGACAATTAATCAGGAGACTTTCTTGAAAAATCAGCCAAGAAAACAGCGATGCCTCTGCAGCTGCCAAGAAAGATTATTGGAATCAACTATATTGCAGGCACTTTTTCGTGCGCCCGGGGTCAATTCATGATGGCCACGCATCGGCCAAGCGAGTGGCGGGCTTGACAAAAACATATTAATGCCGCCGCTTCAGCATATACTCCGACTGTTTCACTTCTTTTGTAAATATCCCAAGAAAATCCTTATGCATAAAGCTTCTCCCATTCGCACTCGTCCTTGGCCTGCCCGAAAAATGCAACGCGGTTTTACCCTGATTGAAATCATGGTGGTCGTGGTCATCATGGGCATTCTGGCAGCACTGGTCGTTCCCAAGCTGATGGGGCGTACTGACGACGCGCGCATTACCGCGGCACGCCAGGACATCTCCACGCTGATGCAGGCACTCAAGCTTTACAAGCTCGACAACCAGCGCTATCCGACCACGGAACAAGGCTTGCAGGCGCTGATCAGCAAGCCGACCAACGGACCGGCCGCGCCCAACTGGAAAACCGGGGGCTATGTCGACAAGTTGCCGAATGACCCGTGGGGGAATCCTTACCAATACATGTCGCCTGGTGTCAAAGGCGAAGTTGATGTGTTTTCCTTCGGTGCGGACGGCCAGCCCGGTGGAACCGGCGTGGATGCCGATATCGGTTCATGGGACCAGTAATCCAGCCATCCTTTGCTATCAAGGCGCGCAGCCGTCGTCATTTCGCCGCGCGCGGATTCACCCTGCTTGAATTGCTGGTGGTGCTGGTAATCGCCGGCATCATGCTCGGCGTCGTGTCATTCAACGCCATGCCGGATGCGCGCCAGGCCTTGCAGAACGAGGCGCAACGGATCGCGCTGCTGCTGCAGCTGGCGCGCGACGAAGCGATCGTGCGCAACCGGCCGATCGCCTTCGAGGCGGATGGCACTACTTACCGCTTCCTGGTTCGCAACGGCGATACCTGGCAGACGCTCGGCGGCGATGACTTGCTGCATGAAAGAGAGTTCAAGCAGGCGCCGGTGGCCCTGTCGATTGAGCCTCCGGTGGCGGTACAAAACGATCCCATGCGTCTGGTGTTCGGGCGCGAGCCGGTCGACAAGCCTTTCGTCCTGACCCTTTCCTCCGGCGATGTGCAGGTTGCCATTCGTGCCGACGGTATCGGGCATTTTGTGGTGGAATGAGATGCGGCCCCGTTCCCGGCACCCGGTTTCCAGAGCGGCACCGCACCGCAGGGCAAAGGGTTTCACCCTGCTCGAAGTGCTGGTGGCGCTGGTGATCGTCGGCACTGCGCTTGGCGCGAGTCTTCGCGCGATCGGCAGCCTGACGCAGAACAGCAGCGGCTTGCGCGGATCGATGATGGCGACCTGGTCGGCTGAAAACCGTCTGGCCCAGATCCGCCTGGCCCATGAATGGCCGGCTTTCGGCAAGCGTCGGTTTCGACTGCCCGCAAGGCGACCTTGCGCTGGTGTGCGAAGAAGAGGTGCTGGCGACGCCCAATCCCTTCTTCCGCCGGGTGGAAGTGAGCGTGTACGACGCGCAGTATCCGGATCGGCGCATCATCAAGCTGACCCAGGTCGTGCCCAATCAATAGTTGACGACCATGAACAGGACGCGCGGCTTCACTCTGGTGGAATTGCTGGTGGCGATCACCGTGCTGGCGATCGTGGCGGTGCTCGGCTGGCGCGGCCTGGACAGCATCGTGCGTGCTCGTGTCGCGCTCAATGAAGACCTGGAGCAGACGCGCGGGCTGCAGCTTGCCTTCGCCCAGATGCAGAGCGATTGCGCCAATATCGCGACTACTGCGGTCGTCGGCAACCGGCCGCTCCTGACAGCGCAGGCGGGCAGCCTGACGCTGGTGCGCACCGTGTTCGCCGACAATCAGCCATCACGGCTGCAGGTGGTGGCATATCGCTTGCGCGATGGCGTGCTGACGCGGCGCGAATCGATTGCCACGCGCGACCTGAAGGAGCTCGACGATGCATGGTCTGCCGTGGCCGGGGATCGCGATACCGCCCAGCCGGTGGCGCTGCAGACAGGCGTGGCCGACATGGCGATACGTTCATGGGTGGATGACGGAAAGGGCTGGCGCACCGGCGCCGGCGGCACGGAGCAGGCAGCGAACGCGGCAGCCGCGGCGAATGCGGGCGCCGCCAATGCAGCCATTCCGATTGTTGGCAACACTACGGGCCTGGAAGTGACGCTTCTGCTCAATGGCCGCAGCGCCGGCATGGTGAAGGTGTTCCTGCTGGGGGCGGCATGAAGAGGTGCATGCTATCCAGGGAGCGGGGCGTGGCGATCATCACCGCGCTGCTGCTGACGACCCTGGCAGTCACTATCGTCGCCAGCCTGTTCTGGCAGCAGCAGGTGCAGGTGCGCTCCATCGAAAACCAGCGTCTGCAACTGCAGAAACAGTGGATCCTGCGCGGTGCGCTCGACTGGACGCGCCTGATCCTGCGTGAAGACGCGCGCTATTCGAACGTGGATTACCTCGGCGAGCCCTGGGCAGTGTCGCTGGCTGAAACCCGACTCGACCAGTATGTGGAAAACGGGCGTGCCGAGACCGATGTCCCGGATGCAGCGATTTCCGGCAGCATTGTCGATGCGCAGTCGCGTTATAACCTGACGAACCTGTGTCAGAATGGCAAGATCAACGATGCGGAAGTCGCCGCGTTCGCGCGTTTGCTGAACCAGGCGCAGCTGAATCCGTCGCTGGCGCAGGCCACGGCCGAACTGATGGCCTCGGCCCAGGCGAGCGCGACCGTCAACGGTGGCGCGGGGACGGGAGGCTCGCCCCAGCCGCTGAACATCGTATATGTGGATGACTTGCTGGCAGTGCCCGGCTTCACGGCGGAAGCACTGGCCAAGGTGAGGGATTTCCTGGTGGTGCTGCCGCGCGTGACGCCGGTGAATGTGAACACTGCGCCGGCGGAAGTGCTGGCGGCACGGATCGAGGGCCTGACGCTCTCGGAAGCGGCCGCCCTGGTGGCGAGCCGGGAGCGTACCTATTTTTCAAGCACCAATGATTTTGCACAGCGTTTGCCGGGAAAAAATTTGCCATCATCCGGGGCACAGATCGATGTGAGGACCAGTTTCTTCCTCGTCAACGGCAATGTGCGCCTGAACCGTGCAGCGATGGAAATGCAGACCCTGATCCAGCGCGATGGCGTCAATACCCGCATCGTATGGATTCGAGAAAGCTGAAAACCAACAAAGAGAAGCCTTGAGCACACTGTACTTACGCCTACCCTCCAGCGCCGCTGCCGACAACCTGCAGCCAGGCATGCCGCTGTATTGCGAGTTCGCTTTGGTGTCCGACGGTGGCAGGATCGAGCGCGAAGCGGTGGCCGCCTTGCCGGATCTGCGGGATATCGTGGCGCGCGCGCGTCGCGTCGTGCTGCTGCTGGCCGCCAGCGATGTCACTCTGCTGCGCACCAAGGTGCCGCCGCTGACCGGTGCCCGCCTGAAGGCCGCGCTGCCCAATCTGGTCGAAGACCAGATCATGAGCGACCCGGCCGAATGCGTGTTCGTTGCCGGCGATGCAGTGGATGGCTTGCGCACCGTCGCCGTGGTGCAGCGGGCATGGCTGGAATTGCTGTCGAAGACCCTTGTCGCTCTCGGTGCGCGCCGTATCGCCGCCGTGCCGGCCCAGCTGTGCCTGCCATATCAGGGCGGTGTGACGAGCGCTGCGGTGGCTGAACATGATGTCGAGGCTGACCTCACCGTCCGCCTCGGGGAGCAGGAAGGCCTGGGCTTGCCGATCGCCGCCGATCAGCATGAACTGGTCGCCTTCGAGGCGGTGCAGACGCTGTGCGCAGTCGTGCCCCAGGGGGAAATCAGCCTTTACGTGCCGCAGGCGCGCGAGCGCGCCTATCGAGACGCGATCGAGGGAGTGCCGGCCTGCGCCGACCGGGTGACGCTGGCGGCGGACGTGTGGACGCGCTGGATCGCCGGTGCGGACAAGCTGTCGCTCGACCTGATGTCGGGATTGGGCATGGCCGCCGGACCGCAGATGAACTGGCGCCCGTGGCGCTGGCCGATTGCGCTCGTGGCGGCGCTGCTGTTGATCAATGCGCTCGGCCTGAATATCGACTGGTGGCGCATGAGGCGCGAAGCCGACGCGCTGCGCGCGGGCATGATGCAGACCTACCGGACAGCCTTTCCGAAAGACAAGGTGGTCGTCGATCCGCTGGCTCAGATGCGCCAGAAAATCAGCGCCGCGCAGCGCGAATCCGGACAAATCGCACCGGACGATTTCATCGCGCTGGCGGCCGCCTTCGGCGATGCCTGGGCCGCAATGGGGCAGGGCAGCCAGGCGATCAGCGGCCTGGAATATCATGAACGGGCCTTGACCGTGAAACTCAAGCCCGGCAGCAATGTATCGGCGGACCGCATGCGCACTGCGCTTGCCGCCCGCAACCTGAGCCTGACGGAACCGAGCGCGGGCGTCTGGCAGATCCGGAGCGCCAAATGAAAGCAGTGAATTCATTCAGCGGCCTGAAGCAATCCTTCTCGACCTTCTGGAGCGAGCGCAACCGCCGCGAGCGCAACCTGCTGCTGGTCGCCATGGTGGTGGTCGTGGTAGGGCTGTTTTACGTACTGCTGATAGACCCGGCACTCAGTGGCCGCAAGGATCTGGAAAAGAAGCTGCCGGCAATGCGCCAGCAATCTGCGGAAATCCGGGCCATGGCCCAGGAAGCTTCAGCCCTGTCAGGCAAGGCAGCGGCACCAGTCCCGCCCATCACCCGGGAAAGCCTTGATGCTTCCCTGGCGCGCAATGGCTTGAAGGCGCAAAGCGTGCTGGTCACGGGCGAGCTTGCCAAAATACAACTAAGCTCGGTATCGTTTGCCGGCTTAGTGGGCTGGCTGGAGGAAATGCAGAAATCAGCGCGGCTGACAGTGCTTGACGCCAACATTGATGCGCTAGCGCAAGCCGACACGGTAAATGCCACGTTAAGCTTGCGCCAGCAGCGCAGCGAACAGTCGCAATGAGCATGGAGTTGATGTGCGTCGCGCCGTAATCTGGGTGCTGGCGGCGCTTGTCGTCGTGGTGCTGACCGTCCTGGCGTTCTGTCCGGCTTCCTGGATGGCAGCCGCACTGGAGGCCCAGACCCGGGGCCGCCTGACACTGGGCGATGCGCAGGGCAGCCTGTGGCGCGGTTCGGCGTTCATCGGAGGTGCCCCGAGCGCCGCTGATCCGGTTACGCCCCTGCTGCCGGGACGTTTTGCATGGCGCCTGTCGCCCATGGTGCTGCTGGGGCAGGTTGACCTCGATCTGGAAAACCCGACTGCATTGTCGCAGCCGGTCAAGATCACCGGCAGCTGGTATCAGTGGCAGGTCAGTCCGGCCGCGGTGGTGCTGCCGGCTGAAAGGCTGGCCGGCTTGGGAGCGCCGCTGAACACGGTCCGTCCGTCCGGGCAGATGCGACTGTCGTGGACTCCGCTGCAGGTGACGCGGCGCGGCCAGAGCGTTGGTGTGGTCGGCAACATGACCTTGCAGATGAATGACATTGCATCGCGTCTGTCTCCGATCAAACCATTGGGGACTTACCAAATGATAATGGACTGGAAAGGGGAGCGGGCCGACCTGGCACTGAAGACGATAGAGGGACCGATGCTGCTCAGCGGAGCGGGGACGCTGACGAACGGCCGGCTCCGGTTTTCAGGCAAGGCGGAAGCGCAGGCAGGGCAGGAAGAGAGGCTGGCGAATCTGCTCAATTTGCTTGGGCAGCGCCGGAAAGAAGGCAACAAGGATGTTATCGCTCTAGAATTCAAATGAAAAAAAATCAAACATCACAGGGAGGAGCGGGATGGCGCCGCTGGGGGGCAAGTGTGCTGCTGGGCTGCGTCATCGCCGGCATGCAGCCTGTCCATGCACAGGATCCATCCTCCAACCAGGCCACGCTCAATTTTGTCGGCGCCGATATTGAATCCGTGATCAAGGCGGTCGGGCATTACACCAATACCACCTTCATCATCGATCCGCGCGTCAAGGGCACGATCAACCTGGTTTCCGAGCGTCCGGTTACCAAGGCTCAGGCCTTGCAGATGCTGAGTTCGACGCTGCGGCTTCAGGGCTTTGCGCTGGTCAGGGGCGCTGGCTACACGAAGGTGGTGCCGGAGGCCGATGCAAAGCTGCAGGCCAGTCCGATTACCGCCGGCACGGTACGCGGCGACCAGATTGCCACCCAGGTATTCCACCTGAATTATGAAACAGCCGCCAACCTGGTTGGCGTGCTGCGGCCCCTGATTTCCCCGAACAACACGATCAGCGCCGAGCCGGGCAGCAACAGCCTGGTCATCACGGATTATGCGGATAATCTGAAGCGCCTCGGTCGGATCATTGCCTCCCTGGATTCACCTGCCGACACCAACTTGGACATGGTGCCGCTCCGGCATGCGATCGCCACCGACATTGCGGTGCTGGCAAACCGTCTGCTGGAACCCGGGGGAGCGACCGGCCCGGCCGCTGCCGGCGGCGCGGCCGGACGCACCAGCGTCCAGGCCGATCCGCGCACCAATTCCGTCATCATTCGCGCGCCCTCGGTTGCACGTGCCAATCTTGCCAAGTCGCTGATCGCCAAGCTCGACCAGCCTACGTCGCTGCCCGGCAACGTGCACGTCGTGTACCTGAAGAATGCAGATGCGCTCAGGCTGGCCCAGACCCTGCGTGCCGTCGTTGCATCCGATACCGGGGCATCGCCAACCACGACAACGACCACGACGACACCCTCGCAAACGCAGCAGCAAACCACGAATACTGCGTCCGGGCAGCAGGCGCAGCTGGGCAGTTCCCCGATGAATCCTTCCACCGGTTCGTCGCCGGTTGCGCTGCCGGCCGGCGGCGCCGGGGGATTCATTCAGGCTGATCCCGCAACCAATTCCCTGATCATCACGGCCAATGAGACGGTATATCGCAACCTGCGCAACGTGATCGACCAGCTCGACGCGCGCCGTGTCCAGGTGTATGTCGAATCGCTGATCGTCGAAGTGTCGGCCGAGAAGGCAGCCGAACTCGGCGTCCAGTGGCTCGGCTTGTCCGGCGACTCTACCAGCGCCTACCGGGTGGGCGGCGGCACCACATTCTCTACCGGCGGCAATAACCTTATTGCACAGGCAATTTCCAATCGCACCAACAATACGCTTCTTCCGCCCAACAATGGCTTGAACATCGGCATATTCCGGCAGATCAATGGGCAGCTGACCCTGGGCGCTCTCGCCCATGCGCTTGAAACCAACAACAACGCCAATATTCTCTCGATACCGAACCTGATCACGCTCGATAACGAAGAGGCAAGAATCATCGTCGGCCAGAACGTGCCATTCATTACCGGCCAATACACGACGTCGGCAGCGGGCACCAATCCATTTCAGACGATCGAGCGCAGGGATATCGGCCTGTCCTTGCGCGTGCGGCCGCAGGTGTCCGAGGGCGGCACGATCAAGCTCAACATTTATCAGGAAACGTCCAGCATCCGTGATACCACGAATGCCGCGGGAATAATTACCAACAAGCGTTCGATCGAATCGAACGTTTTGGTTGACGATGGTCAAATCATTGTGTTGGGCGGCCTGATTGAAGACAACGACACCTCGACCACCGAACAGGTGCCGGGGCTCGGCGACATTCCCGTACTTGGCAATCTGTTCAAGTACCGGACGCGCAACCATACGAAGACCAATCTGATGGTTTTCCTGCGGCCAACCGTCATTCGGACTAATGAACAGAGCATGGATGTCGTGGCTGACCGCTACGACTATATCCGCGGTGTGGAAATCGAAAGCCAGCCGAAGCACAATGTGCTGTTCTCGGATGAGACTGCGCCAGTGCTGCCGCCGCTGCAGGACGGCCGTCCCATGGGCGGCAAGGTACTGAAAATCATCGGCCCCGAAAACACGCCGACCGTGCCCGGACCAGAATCTCCGCCCGAACAGGTCCCGGCGCCAGCTGCGCCGGAAACGAATCCGGAATTGAAGCAAAGCAGATAACCATGAGTACAGTAGTAAACGACGCCCGCCTCCTGCCTTACGCCTTTGCGCGCGATTTCGCGCTGCTGGCGCGGCGCAGCGAGGCGGCCAACAATGCGGTGGAGGTCTGGGTATCCGACGCCACCGCACCCACGGCCATCGCGGAAGTAAGCCGCCGCTTCGGCCGGGTAAAACTGAAACCGATGCCGCGCGAAGAGCTTGAAGCGGCGATTGCCCAAGCCTATGCCGGCTCCGGCGGCGATGCGGCGCAAGTGGTCGATGAATTCGAATCCGACCTCGACCTCACCAAGCTGATGAACGACATGCCGGCGGTCGAAGACTTGCTGGAGTCGGCCGACGATGCACCGGTGATCCGCATGATCAATGCACTGCTGACCCAGGCACTGCGCGAGGAAGCATCCGACATCCATATCGAACCCTTCGAACAGGTATCGGTGGTGCGCTTTCGCGTCGACGGCAACCTGCGCGACATCGTGCGGCCGAAGAAGGCGATCCATGCTTCGCTGATTTCGCGGATCAAGATCATGGCGCAGCTCGACATCGCCGAGAAGCGCCTGCCGCAGGACGGCCGCATCACCTTGCGCGTGGGCGGCAAGCCAGTCGACGTGCGCGTTTCCACCCTGCCGACCGGGCATGGCGAGCGCGCAGTATTGCGTCTGCTCGACAAGGAAGCCGGCCGGCTCGATCTGCAGCACCTTGGAATGAGTGAAGAGGTGCGGCGCGAATTCGATCACCTGATCAGCCAGCCGCATGGCATCGTGCTGGTCACCGGGCCGACCGGTTCCGGCAAGACCACCACGCTGTATGCGGCGCTGTCGCAGCTGAATGCGCCCACCACCAATATCCTGACGGTGGAGGACCCGATCGAATACGAACTGCAGGGCGTGGGACAGACCCAGGTCAATTCGCGCATCGACATGACCTTCGGCAAGGCACTGCGCGCAATCCTGCGCCAGGACCCGGACATCATCATGATCGGCGAGATCCGCGACCTGGAAACCGCGCAGATCGCGGTCCAGGCTTCGCTGACCGGTCACCTGGTGCTGGCCACTCTGCATACCAATGATTCGGCGTCGGCGGTCACCCGCCTGCTCGACATGGGCATTGAACCTTTCCTGTTGTCGTCCTCGCTGCTTGGCGTGGTGGCGCAACGTCTGGTGCGCAAGCTCTGCCCGGTGTGCAAGCGTAACGACGGCCAGCGCTGGCATGCGGTCGGCTGCGACAAGTGTGGCCATACCGGCTATCAGGGGCGGGTCGGGGTGTACGAACTGCTGACCACCACCGATCAAATCCGCTCCCAGATCCATGACCGGGCGCCCGAAGCCGAGATCCGTACTACTGCGCAGCGCAACGGCATGCGCACCATGCGTGAAGACGGCGAGCGCTGGCTGGCTGCGGGTGTTACCACGCAGGAAGAACTGCTGCGCGTGACTAAAGACTAGGAAGCGCCGTGCCAGCATTCCGCTACGAAGCCGTTGATGCCGTTGGCGCCACCCGGAAAGGTGTCGTCAATGCCGACAATGCGCGCGCCGCGCGCTCCGACTTGCGTACGCAGGGCCTGGTGCCGATCACGGTGGAAGCGATTGCCGCCCAGGTCGACGAACTCGGCCAGGCGCGCAGGCGTGCCTTCGGCGACCGTCTGTCGACCACCGAGCTGGCCCTGTTCACACGCCAGCTGGCCAGCCTGCTGGAAGCCAGCCTGCCGCTGGAACAAGCGTTTTCCGCCTTGCTGGAACAGGCCGAGCGGCCTTACGTACGTGACCTGATTGCATCGATCCGCGCGGAAGTCATGGGCGGCTCCTCGCTGTCGGATGCGCTGGCGCGCCATCCGCGAGACTTCGCCGACATTTACCGGGCGCTGGTTACGTCCGGCGAACAGATCGGCCAGCTGGCCCGGGTGCTGTCGCGCCTGGCCGACTATATCGAGCGGCGCAATTCGCTGGTGCAAAAGGTTCGGCTTGCCTTTACTTATCCGGCCATCGTGACGGTGGTGGCATTTGCGATCGTGATCTTCCTGCTGGCCTATGTTGTCCCGCAGATCGTGTCGGTGTTCGCCAATACCAAGCAGAAACTGCCTTTGCTGACGGTAATCATGCTGGCCATTTCGGACTTCGTGCGCAGCTATGGCTGGATCGTCCTGATCATCCTGACGGGCGTGTTTTTCGCATGGAACAGGGCGCTGAAAAATCCCGAGATCAAGTACCGCTGGCACAGCTGGCTGCTGACCGCGCCGCTATATGGGAAGTTCGAGCGCAGCCTGAATACCTCGCGCTTTGCCAGCACGCTGGCGATCACAACCGGCTCTGGCGTGCCCATCCTGCGTGCGCTGCAGACCAGCCGTGACACCTTGTCGAACGTTGCCATGCGCGAGCAGGTGGAAGACGCGACCAACAGCGTGCGCGAAGGCGTGGGGCTGGCCCGCGCCCTGTCGGCTCACAAGCATTTTCCGCCAATGCTGATCCACATGATACGCGCCGGCGAAGTGACCGGGGAATTGCCGGCGATGCTGGAGCGCGCGTCGAATGCGCAGGAACAGGATCTGGAGCGGCGCGCGATGACGATCGCCGGCCTGCTTGAGCCGGCGCTGATCCTGGTCATGGGGGTGGTGGTGTTGCTGATCGTGCTGGCGGTGCTCATGCCGATCATTGAAATCAATCAGCTGGTACGGTAGAGGGTGTTATGAAGCAGGCAGGGGGTCGCGTTCATGCGAGAAGGGATGCATCCGCCAGGAGCGGGATGCGCCGCAGTGCGGGCACTGCAAGCGGCACGCGACACCGCGGGGCGCCCTTCTCGCATGAACCCTGCGGGCAGCCCCGGGAACGGGCCGCCTGCAGCGTTGCGGCTCCTTGCCGTAGCACCGCTACGACGCGTCGGCGCGCCTTGCATTCGACCAGTTCGCGGGGCTGCGCGGCCCCCTACCTGCTTCATAACACCCTCGAGGACAAGAACCAATGAAACGCTTGCCCCTGGTTGCGAGTTTTGTTCTGTTCCTGGCCCTGTGCGCGTCGCTCGCGTACTGGGGGCTGCAATTGTTCAAGCCGCCCTTGCGCCCGGTGGCCGCGCCGCCGCGCGTGGCGAATGCTGAAGTCAACGTGGATTCGGCGTCCTCCCTGTTTGGAGGACGCGCCGGCAAGGCCGATGTCGCGACCAATTATCAGTTGCGCGGCATCATCATGTCCGGCACTGCAAGTGAAAGTGTGGCGATTCTCAGCGCCGACGGCAAGCCAGCGCAGGCGGTGAGAGCGGGCAGGGAAGTGGTGCCGGGTGTGATCGTCAAGGAAGTGCACAAGGATTACGTACTGCTGTCGGATGGTGGTGCCAGCAAGCGGGTGGAATTGCCGGAAAGCGCAAAGGCGCAAGTGAATCTGGCGAGCAATTCGCCGCTTTCGGCGCCCGCATCATCCCCGGCGTCCGCAGCACCAGGTGCTGCCGCTCAGGCTCGTCCGTCGGGTGTACTCGCGCCCCAGATGCCGGCGGCAGCTGCACCGGCCGCTCCCGCTGCGCAAGCCCCGTCTTCGGCCGCACCGGGTGTTCCTTCCCTGCCGGGAACGCAACAGCCTGGCGCCGCCCCGACGGCGGCACCGCCGGTACAACAAGCATTGCCCCAGTCATCCGCGCAGTCATCCGTTTCTCCGGCTGCTCCCGCCGCCATGCCTGCAACCCCCGGTACAACCGCGCCGCCCTCGATGGTGGTCAATCCGGGTTCGGTAGCAGCACAGACAGGAGCGACCGGCACCGGTGCTTCTTCAGGAACTCCGGCCGCACCTGCGGGTACGACCAACACCAACCCGGCTGCCAATCCCGCCTTGCGTCAATCCCATGGCAGCGCTGCTTCGGCGCCACAGTAAGGGCAGACAATGAGGTAGGCGGCAGGCGGCACACTCAGGCGGCCTGTCGCCTTTATTTGTCTTCCGGTTCGTTGACCGCCTTTTTCAGCGCGCGCTTTTCCATCTGCCGCTGGGCGGAAACGGATTTCTGATGGCTGCCGGCAACGCGTTGTTTTGCAGCGAGTGCAATTGGGTTGCGCGGCTTCAACGCCTTCTGGGACGGTTCGACCCGGATGGTCATCTTCTGCCGTTTGGCAAGCGCCTTGTTTGCCATGATGCTGGTGGAATCAGAAAGGAGCGCAGGCACGTTGGCCTGCGCTGTTGATCACAACACGTAACGCGACAAGTCTTCGTTGACGGAGAGTGCGCCCAGCTTTTCATCCACGTAGGCCGCATCCACGCTTACCGTCCGGCCTGCCTTCTCGGTGGCCGAGAACGACATTTCTTCCAGCAGCTTTTCCATCACTGTGTACAGGCGGCGCGCGCCGATGTTTTCTGTTTTCTCATTCACGGAGAAGGCGATTTCCGCAATGCGCCGGATGCCGTCCGCGGTGAATTCAACCCGCACGCCTTCCGTCGACAGCAGGGCTTCATACTGCTTGGTCAGGCAGGCATCGGTGCCGGTCAGGATGCGCTCGAAATCGGCGATCGACAGCGATTCCAGTTCGACCCGGATCGGGAAGCGACCCTGCAATTCCGGAATCAGGTCCGAAGGCTTGGACAAGTGAAAGGCGCCCGATGCGATGAACAGGATGTGATCGGTCTTGATCATGCCGTACTTGGTGTTGACGGTCGTGCCTTCCACCAGAGGCAGCAGGTCGCGCTGCACGCCGGCACGCGAGACATCGGCGCCGCCGACTTCCGAGCGGGTGGCGATCTTGTCGATCTCGTCCAGGAACACGATGCCGTTCTGTTCGACGTTGGCGATCGCCTTCTGCTTCAGCTCGTCTTCGTTGACCAGCTTCGCCGCTTCTTCCTCGACCAGGAGCTTCATCGCTTCCTTGATCTTGAGCTTGCGCATCTTCTTGCGGCCGCTGCCCAGGCCGGAAAACATCGACTTGATCTGTTCCGTCATTTCTTCCATGCCGGGCGGGGCCATGATTTCCATGCTCGGCACGGCATCGGCCACTTCCACTTCGATTTCGCGCTCGTCGAACGCGCCTTCGCGCAAGCGCTTGCGCATGGTCTGACGCGTGCTGGAGTCGCTGTCGGAAGAAGCGGAAGTGCCGAAACCGAAATCGCGCGGCGGCGGCACGAGGATGTCGAGCACCCGGTCTTCCGCATTGTCTTCGGCGCGCGCGCGCACCTTGCGCATTTCTGCTTCGCGCGTCTGCTTGATGCCGATATCGATCAGGTCGCGGATGATCGTGTCTACGTCACGCCCGACATAACCGACCTCGGTGAATTTGGTTGCCTCCACCTTGATGAAAGGCGCGTCGGCCAGCTTGGCGAGGCGACGCGCAATTTCGGTCTTGCCGACACCGGTCGGGCCGATCATGAGAATGTTCTTGGGCGTGATCTCGTGACGCAGCGGTTCCGCTACCTGCTGCCGCCGCCAGCGGTTGCGCAGCGCAATGGCGACGGCGCGTTTCGCGCGTCCTTGGCCGACGACATGCTTGTCGAGTTCGGAAACGATCTCTTGAGGGGTCATGTTCATGATGAATCTTTGCTATTCAAGTGGCCCGCAAACCAGGGGCGGGTTAATCCAGCGTTTCAATGATGTGCGACAGATTGGTGTAGATGCATAGCTCTCCAGCAATGGTGAGCGATTTCTTCACGATCTCGGCCGGCGACATCTCGGTATTTTCATAAAGGGCTCTCGCCGCTGACTGCGCATACACGCCGCCGGAACCGATTGCGCCAATGCCCAGTTCCGGTTCCAGCACATCGCCATTGCCGGTGATGATCAGCGTCGATTCGCGGTCTGCTACCAAAAGCATGGCTTCCAGACGCCGCAGAATGCGGTCGGTACGCCAGTCCTTGGCCAATTCCACCGAGGCACGCAGCAAATGGCCTTGGTGCTTTTCCAGCTTGCCTTCAAAACGTTCGAGCAGGGTAAAGGCATCCGCGGTTCCGCCCGCGAATCCGGCAAGCACCTTGCCCTGATACAGCTTGCGTACCTTGCGGGCGCTGCCTTTCATGACCACATTGCCCAGGGTCACCTGGCCATCGCCGCCTAATGCGACGACATTGCCGCGGCGCACCGTCAGGATGGTGGTGCCGTGAAATTGTTCCATGCTTGGCCTCTGAAAACGATAAAACAGAAATTGTTGTGCGCGTAACTTTGTCCAGTTGGGGATGCCATGGCGGATTACAAGTGCCGTCCTGGAAGCCGCTAATCGGCAACGCAAGGACAAAACGGCGGCAATGAACGAAAACCTTCGCCGCGGGAAGCGGAGAAGGTTTGTGAAGAGGCTTGAATTTACAGGGAAGGTTCCCGCGGGCCGGAATCAGCTCTTGCGGGGGGAAATGCGGACGATGTCCTTCAATCCGATGATGCTGAACAGGGCAGTAACCAGATGATTGACGTTATGGAATTCAATGGTCTTGCCATTGCTGCAGAATGGCGCCAGGCCGGTCAGCAATTTTCCTGCTGCGCTGAAATCGACGCGGTTCAGGCGCGAGCAATCGATGAACGCTGGATTATGCTGATCGGTATAGGCACCGATTGCCAGGATCAGTGGATCGATCGCGCCTTCGATTATTGCAGGCATCTTGAAGTGGTCGCTTTCGCCGTCGGCTGCCGCCGCTTCCGCGGCTGCCGTCGTCACCTTGTTTTTCGGCGCGACAAAGGCCGGCGGAGAAACTTCAAACGTGACGCAGTAATCGATGCTGGCTTCCTCGAATTCCTTTTCCCGGTTCAACAGGCGCAGGATTTCCAGCAGCAGCAGCCATGGATCTTCGGTTTCATCACGCCTGCCGACTTCCACGACTGCCCGGATCTTGTTGAGAAGCTCTGCAGCGCCGACCAGGATCAGGTCATGTCCGGACTTGTGCAGCTTCTTCAGCATATCCAGCAAAAGGCTGCAGCCTTCTGGCGCGACTTCGCTGACCCGGTTGAATTCGAGACGCAAGGTGCGGTTGGTTTCGGACAGCTTCTGCAGGCGTTCAAGCAGCTTGCTGCTGCTGGCATCCAGTTTGCCTGAAAACGCCACTGTCGGTACGGCGCCGGCCGGTGCCTTCTTTACGCTGGCGGCGCTGGCGTTGACCCATGCCGGTGGTGAAGTTTCGAACTTGCTGACGTACTCGATGGAGAGATTTTCGAATTCCTGCTGCTTCCCGCTGATCTGGTACAGGTCAAACAGCATCCACCATGCCGTCAGCGTGGCGCCACCGAGATTGTCTTCCTGAATCGCTCCCAGCAGCATTTGCTCAACCACAGCGGTTTGCCCATTGGCAAACAGAATTGCGGCTTCCTCAAGAACAGCCGTCGCATCCGATGCGGGCACGGCGATATCGCCGAGGGCGGTTGCCCCATCCAGCAAGAATTCCGTGGTGGGGCCCATGACCGGCAGTGTGGGCTGGCTCAGCGTGGGGCTGCCGGGCTGTGCGGATGCTGAAGCATTGGCGCGCGATGGTTGGGGCAGGTTCCCCGGGACAGTAGCGGGGCCGGGCACGGTGTTGCCGGGAATGGTATTGGCCGCCCGGACGAATTCCGAGGACATTTCGGATTCGATGGCATCGATTTTCTTTGCCGTCGCAGCGCGGGCGACGTGCATATTGCGTTGACCTGCCTGCGAACGACCGCCATCGTTGCCGGGCAGGGTTTTGTCGCGTTTTGCTTGCGAAGAACTTTTGCCGGAAGGCTTTTCTTCCGGCTCATCCTTCTTTCCAAAAAGCGTAAAAATTCCCACGTTGTCCCTGATTGAGTGTGGCCACGCGCTACTTGCGGTGGCGTGGCTTGTGTCCGTTCGTATAGCTGCTATCGGCCGTGACAGTGTGCGTTCACCGCCCTTGCGGACAAAAGTGACTGATAGTGCCTAAAGGTAACACAAATTCGACGCCGGAAAAGGATTACAGCGTGAGTATTGTGCTTTGTCAATTGGCGAAGCCGAGTGCCAGCCACAAAAAGCAAGCAAAATGTTGCATTTGGTTTAATGGCTGGCAAGGCGGGAAAGGTGCAGCCCTCATAAGCAAACAAGTGTGCAATTCAGGAGAAATGCACACTTATTCTGCTGGTCTGCGAGCCGGAATTCTCAACCGGCGCGGCTAATATCAGTCGCCGTACAGCTTCTGTTTCAGTTCGCGGCGCTGTTGCGCTTCCAGCGACAGGGTTGCGGTCGGGCGTGCAAGCAGGCGTGGAATGCCAATCGGTTCCCCGGTTTCTTCGCACCAGCCATATTCCCCAGCATCGATGCTGGCGATTGCCTGCTGCACCTTTTTGAGCAGCTTGCGCTCGCGATCCCGGGTACGCAACTCCAGCGCATGCTCTTCCTCGATCGTCGCGCGATCGGCAGGGTCCGGCACGAGGACGGTTTCACGCAAGTGCTCCGTCGTCTCACCGGCATTCTTCAGCAGATCTCTTTCGAGTTGCTGCAGCCGAGCCTTGAAAAAGGCCAATTGCGCGTCGTTCATGTAATCCTTGTCGCTCATCTGAAGAATTTCTTCTTCAGTCAGCAAAGGAGCATTGCCTGCGCTACTCGGAGTCGGTTTCGTTGTTTTGGTAGCCACTTCGCTTGCTTTCGAAACTTGGGTTTGTCCCATTTTATCTACTGATCCTGGATTTGCATTGTTGCTGCTCATAACATCAGGCGGCAAAGCCTGACCGTGTTGTGCAGCGGTTTTCGATGAAGATCCGGTCCTGCTTGCCGCAGACAATGCCACAGTTTTGACAGGAGCCGGCTTGGTGTTGGATTTTCGCACCGCTTCAGGCGCCGCTTCCGACCGGATTTTGACTTCAGCAGTTATTTTGCTGTTCCTGACCACGGCTTTTGTCGGATTTGCCGCTGCCTTGACTGCAGGCTTGCTTGCGGTTTTGGTCGCTGAAGCTAGCTTACCGGTAGCGCTTGATTTGGCGGACAGCTTGGTGTCGGTTTTGCTCGCCTTGCTCTTCGGGACGGATCTTGTAACGGTTGCGTTCATAGTGTCCTCAATTCAAAGAACTGCCCGGATTTGCGGCGGGCCTCGCATGGAACTTTCCCATGCTTATTGTCAAGTGATTAGCTGCCTCCGGACGTCAAGCCTGAATCAAAACTTTCATAGTTTATACCAAACATTGTTCCAGACCGCGAATAAAAATGTCTTTCGGCAGATTCTTGCCGATAAACACCATTTTGCTGCCGCGCGGTTCGGAATCGCTCCATTTCGCCCCAATATCGGTTCCCATCATCTGATGGACGCCCTGGAAAACCACCTTGCGGTCGGCGCCTTCCATCCACAGGACCCCTTTGTAGCGCAGCATGCGCGGTCCATAAACCTGCACCAGACTGCCCAGAAATTCATCCAGCTTCGCCACATCGAACGGGCGGTCGCTCTTGAATGCAAAGGCAGCAATGCCATCCGAATGATGGGCGTGATGGTGATCGTGATGATCATGATCGCAATGTTCGTCACAATCATGATGTTCATGTTCTTCTTCCGCGAGGAAGGCCGGGTCGATTTCCAGCTTGTCATTCAGATTGAAGCCGCGCAGGTCAAGCACTTCGCTGACCGGCACCTTGCCGAATTCGGTCCTGCCGATTGTGGCGCGCGGGTTGATGCGACGAAGGCGCGCGATCAGCGTTTCTGTCTGGGCAGCGTCGACCAGGTCGGTTTTGGACAGCAGTATCCGGTCGGCGAAACCAACCTGCCGCTGGGCTTCTTCATGTTCGTCGAGCTGCTGCATCGCATGTCTGGTATCGACGACGGTGATGATGGCGTCGAGCAGATAGCGGGAGGCGACTGCGTCATCCATGAAAAAGGTTTGCGCGACCGGCCCCGGGTTCGCCACGCCCGTGGTTTCGATGACCACATGGTCGAACTGCAATTCACCCTCGTCGCGCTTGCGTCCAAGGGTTTCCAGCGCCACGATCAGATCGCCGCGCACGGTGCAGCAGATGCAGCCGTTGTTCATCTCGACGATCTGTTCGTTACTCTCCTGCACCAGGATTTCGTTATCGATGTTTTCCTGGCCGAATTCGTTTTCGATCACGGCGATCTTGTGGCCGTGCGGCTCGCGCAGCATGCGGTTGAGCAAGGTAGTTTTCCCAGCACCGAGGAAGCCGGTCAGAATTGTGGTTGGAATCAGTGCCATGACTTAACTGGGCGCGCGCTGTGCGCCATCCTCAAAAAGAAACCGGACCGAGGATTATGCCCAAATTGTGCGATCGGCGTGCAAAATCCGGCACCGGTCGGTATTACAGCTTGTGCAGCATCAAGCCCTTCAGATATTCCCCTTCCGGGAAGTTCGTCGTCATCGGGTGATCAGCGCCAGCCGACAGCCGGCGCAGGATGCGCGCATCGACTCTGGCATCGCTCGCAGCGCCAGCGACGATCTTCTGGAACAGGTCCGCGCTGATGGCGCCGGAGCAGGAATAGGTGAACAGCAAGCCGCCTTCGCGCAGCAGTTGCAGCCCGAGCAGGTTGATATCCTTGTAAGCCCGCGCCGCGCGCTCGACATGGGCGGGAGAGGAGGCGAACTTCGGCGGGTCCAGCACGATCAGGTCGAAGGACTGGCCTTGCTCACGCAGGCTCCGCAGCGTCTTGAACACATCCGCATCCCACCATTGCGCTTTTGCGTCGTCGAAACCGTTCAATGCCATGTTGCGTTGAGCGACTGCCAGCGCTTCACCGGATGAATCAATGGAGATCACGCTCTTCGCGCCGCCTTTCAGTGCCGCCAGCGAAAAGCCTCCGGTATAGCAGAAGCAATTGAGTACATCGCGCCCGTTTGCATGGTCCATCACCAGCCTGCGGTTGTCGCGCTGGTCGACATAAAAGCCGGTCTTGTGGCCGGTTCGGATATCGACCGCATAGCGCACGCCGTTTTCGGTCACCAGGGTTTCTTCCTGCGGTTCCGCGCCGGCCAGGGTGCCGGTTACTAGCGGCAGGCCTTCGCGTTCGCGCACCGACGCGTCGGAACGCTCATACACGTTCGGGCAGCCGGTTTCGGCAATCAGTGCTTGCACGATCGGCACCTTCCAGGTTTCCACGCCGGCCGACTGGAACTGACAGACCAGGTGGCCATCCTTGCCGCCATACCAGTCGACCACCAGTCCCGGGAAGCCATCCGCCTCGCCGAACACCAGCCGGATTGCATCGGTATCGCGGACGGCAGCGCGCCGATAGTCGATCGCCTTTTTCAGGCGGCGCTTGATCATCGCATGATCGACCGGCTCATTTTCACTGAAGCTCCAGACCCGTGCGCGGATTTGCGACTTCGGGCTGTGCGCGGCGCGCGCCAGGAACTGGCCGGATGCCGACTGCACCACCGCGGTGGCGCCGGGCTTCGACTTTTCTTCCGGCTTGCCGTCGATTCGCTCGATCGCGGCGGGGAAGATCCAGGGATGGCGGCGCAACAGGCTTTTTTCCTTGCCGGGCTTGAGTGTAATGGTGAGCATGGTCTGAACTCTAATCTCTAGTAGCAGGAGCGCGCTTGGCTGCGCTTATTTGCCGGAATTCGCCTTCTTCGCGCGCGGGTGCGCCGCATCGTAGACCTGTGCAAGGCGCTGGAAGTCGAGCGAAGTGTAGATCTGCGTGGCAGCGATCGATGCATGGCCGAGCATTTCCTGCACGGCACGCAAATCGCCTGACGACTGCAGGACGTGGGACGCGAAGGAATGCCGCAGCACATGTGGATGCACATCTGCGGGAATCCCGAGTGCGCGTGCATGCGCCTTCAGCCGTGTCTGGACGACGCGCGGCGACATGCGAGTGCCGCGCTCGGTCAGGAATAGCGGATGCGAGTCACTCTTCAGCAGCGCTCCGCGCACAGCCATCCAGGATGCAAGCGCTTCGAGCGCCGGCTTCCCGACCGGCACCCTGCGCTGCTTGCTGCCCTTGCCGGTGACAATCACTTCAGCGGCATCGAAATCGACCCAGCCGGCCGATTCATGGTCACCATCCTTTGCATAGCGCACATCCAGCGCCGTCAGTTCCGACACGCGCAAGCCGCTGGAATACAACAGTTCGAACATCGCGCGATTGCATAGCTGCGAGGGCGAATGGGAGTCTTTGGCGGGATTATGTTCCGAGACCAGCCGCACCGCATCGTCGGCGGACAAGGCTTTCGGCAAGGGCTTGCTGCGTTTCGGCGCCTTCACGCCATCGACCGGGTTGGCTGCCAGCGTCTCATGCTCGGCAAGCCATTCGTAAAAGCCGCGCCAGGCGGACAATTTGCGGGCGATGGAGCGCGGATTCAAGCCTTTCGCATGCAGTTGCGACGCGAACTTGCGGATCTGAAAGTGGTTGACCGCGCCGACCCCGGGCTTGCCCGGCAAGGCTTCGACAAAGGCCGCGAGTTCCGCCAGGTCGCGCCGATAGCTATCGAGGGTGTGCGCCGACAGCTTGCGCTGGGTACGCAGATTTTCCAGGTAGCCGTTCAAGCTGGCGTGATTGGCGTCGGCGCCCACGGGGAAAAGCAAGTCAGTCGAGGAAGTAGGTCAGTGCGGCGCTTGCGGTTTCGCCGATCATTTGCAGGAAATCGGTCGCCATGTCGGAGGTGAACCGGGTCGGATCGGGCGATCCCAGCACCAGCAGGCCGAAGGCTTCCGGCGCAGCGCCCGTGCGCAGCGGCAGCATCGCGATCGACTGGACGGCGGCACCATCGTCGAGCCAGGAGGCTGCCTCGAAATCCAGGTTCTGGCCGCAGAAGGGGGCGGTCAAGCCGTTGCAGAAGATTTTCGCATCGTCGGACACCGCGGCCGCGAACCAGGTATGGGAAAACTCGGGCGCTACGCCCCAGATGCGCAAGGTGGCCTGGGGCACGGAGAAGATCGTCTGCAGTCCGTTGACGAGCACATGCGGCAGGTCGACATCGTTGCGCGCCAGCAGCAGGGAACGTGTCCACTGCACGAACTTCTGGCTGATCGCATCGTTTTCCTGCCCGATCCGCAGCAACTCGGCCAGGCGTAATTCCATCGTCTTGACCTTTTCGCGCAGGACCTCCATTTGCCTTTCCTGCAAGGACACGGTGCGACCGCCGATCGGGCTGACCAGTCTGAGCCTCGCCAGCAGATCGCCGTGTTCTTCGAAAAAATGGGGATTGGTTGCCAGGTAATCGGCAACCGCGTCGGAATCAAGTGGATGGCTCATGGGTAGAAGGATCAATAGTGGTGGGAGATCACCGGTGCGCCGGCTTCAATGCCGAGCCGCAATTGAGGCTCGATTTTAACCGACAAAAGCAGCGGATTTGCAGGAACAGGAAGGAAATCCGCATGCGGACAGCCTGCGGCAGCGGGCTAGAAAACGGCGCAGGGAGGGTGGCTGATCCGCCTCCTGGAGGAAGGCGGATAGCGTCAGGATAATTGCGTCAAACCTCGATCTCGCCCTCGAACACGCTGACTGCCGGACCGGTCAGCATGACCGCCGACCCTTGGCCCTCCCAGGCGATAGACAGTTCGCCGCCACGCGTGCTCACCTTCACCGGCGAATCCAGCAATCCGCGCCGGATGCCGGCGACAACGGCGGCACAGGCGCCGGTGCCGCAGGCCAGCGTTTCGCCGGCGCCGCGCTCGAATACACGCAGCTTGATCTGATGGCGGTCGAGAATTTGCATGAAGCCGGCATTCACCCGTTTCGGGAAACGCGGATGGTGTTCGATCGCCGGGCCATCGGCGGTGACGGGCGCGGTCTCCGCATCCTCCACGACTTGCACTGCATGCGGATTGCCCATCGAAACCACCGAAATCCAGTTCGCCTTGCCATGGATGTCGACCGGCCACAGCAAGTCTTCGCCTTCCTGTTTTCCCGTCAACCCGCTGGCATCGAAAGGTACTTGGTGCGGCTCCAGCAAGGGGGCGCCCATGTCCACCGTGATGCGACCGTCGGCTTCGAGCCGCGGCTCGATCACACCTGCCATGGTTTCGACACGGATGGCCTGCTTTGAGGTCAGGCCCTTGTCAGTCACGAACTTGACGAAGGCGCGTGCGCCATTGCCGCACTGTTCCACTTCCCCGCCGTCGGCGTTGTAGATGCGGTAGCGGAAATCGACACCAGCCGATTGCGGCTTTTCCACCACCAGTATCTGGTCAGCGCCGACGCCGAAGCGGCGGTCGGCCAGGAAGCGCCATTGTGCGGGCGTGAGCTTGATGTGCTGGCTGATGGCGTCGATGACGACGAAATCATTGCCGGCACCATGCATCTTGGTGAACTTGATTTTCATACTGTGATTATAGGCTGTCGTCGGGCCGCGCTTGCTTTACTCTTCGAAAGGCATCGCGTCCGGTGCGTTCTTGGCATACACGCTCGGCATGCCAGGAGGACGGGTCTTGAAACGCTTGTGGGTCCAGAAGTACTCCGCGGGTACCTCCCGGATGCGTTCTTCGATGAATTCATTCATGCGCCGTGTCGCTGCCAGAATGTCATCGCCCGGATAGTTTTCCCAGGCCGGATAGAAAGTCACCTTCCATCCCCGGTAATTCGGCAGAAAGGTAGAGATGACGGGAATGACCTTGGCACCGGTCACGGCTGCGAGCCGGGCAGGGGCGGTCAGGGTTGCTGCCGGGATGCCGAAAAACGGAACGAAGGCCGCATCCTGCGGACCGAAGTCGAGGTCCGGCAGCATGAAAAAAGGCAAGCGCTGGCGCAAGACGCGAATCACGGGCTTGATGCCTTCCGCCCGGGAGAGCAGCTTCACTGGATTGAAGCGTGAGCGGCCCTTGCGCAGGACGGCATCGAATACCGGGTTCCGTTGCGGCGTATAGATCGAGCAGCCGGATGTTTGCATCGCAATCGCGGCGCCGGCGACGTCCAGGCACACGAAATGCGGGCACAACAGGATGGTAGGGTTGGCGCGTATCTCATCCAGTGGCATGCAAGGCTCGAATTCCACCAGGCGCTTGATGCGCGCTTCGGAGGCCCACCAGAGGATGCCGCGCTCGAGAATGCTGCGAGCGTAGGCCTGGAAGTGCCGCTTTGCGATCGCTTCGCGCTCCTTGTCCGACAGCTCGGGGAGGCACAGACGCAGATTGGTCAGGCAGATGTTGCGCCTCGGCCCCATGATTCGGAACAAGAGTGAACCGGCCGCCTCGCCCAGGCGTCCGAGCACGGGCAGAGGCAGCCAGTGCAGCAGCCACATCAGAGCCAGCAGCAACCTCATGCTTTCTCGTCCTTGGCGGGCGGCGGCGCACTGACACCGGCCGGCCTCTTGTAGCGGTTATAGCTCCACAAATACTGTGCCGGGCAGCGCGCGATCAATTTTTCCATTGCGACATTGATGGCCCGCGCCTGTTGTTCCGGCGTCTCGCCCAAGGCTTGCTCGAACGGCACGAATCGCACCAGATAGCCCTTGCTGCGGGGCAGGCGCTCGGCATAGCTGAGGATGATGGGTGCACCGCTCATCTGCTGCAACTTGGCCGACAGGGTCATGGTGTATGCCGGCTTGCCGAAGAAGTCGGCCCAAACACCTTCCCCGTTTTGCGGAACCTGGTCCGGCAGCAGGCCGATGGCGCCGCCCTGCTTGAGCGCCTTGAGGAGCGTGCGCACGCCGCCCAGGTTGGCGGGCGCGAGGAACAGGTTATGCCGGGAGCGCGCGCCTTCGATCAAGGGCTTGAGGGCTGCCTTGCGCGGCGGGCGGTAGAGCGCGGTGAGCGGAATCCTTTGCGCAATCGCCTGGGCGATGATTTCGAAGCAGCCGAGATGGGGCGTCAGCAGGATGACGCCGCGCTTCGCGTCCAGTGCCGCCTGCACCAGTTCCCAGTTTTCCACGGTGGCGGTTTTCAGGACGCGCTCGGGCTTCGCGCACCAGATGAAAGGCAGTTCGAACACATTCTTGCCGGCTTCACGGATCGAAGCCGGCAGCGCGGATGCAAAGCCGGCGCGAGAGATGTTTTCTTTCAGCCGGTTCCGGTAGGAGGGAGACAGGAGATAGACCAGCCAGCCGATCACGATGCCAACCGCATGCAGCACCGGCAATGGCAATTTGGACAAAAAACGAAAAAGTGTGACGAGCATCAATAAAAGAGGGGGGCGGTTGGTGATTTTTTCCAAGAGGCGTAAAATATCACGAAAGTTTTATCCGCCGAGTTAACAGACAACTTGCGAGGCGGAATACAAATCTCGCTAAAGCGTCGCAGGCTCATCGATTGGCCGCGACAAGGGTCAACTTCTTAATCAATAGGAGCCTGCGATGGCAAATGATTATCTCTTCACTTCCGAATCGGTTTCGGAAGGTCACCCGGACAAAGTCGCCGATCAGATTTCCGACGCTATTCTTGATGCGATCTTCACGCAGGATCCGCGTTCGCGCGTGGCTGCCGAGACGCTGTGCAACACCGGCCTGGTGGTGCTGGCCGGCGAGATCACGACCAATGCACACGTCGACTACATCCAGGTCGCCCGCGACACCATCAAGCGCATCGGCTACGACAATACCGAATACGGCATCGACTACAAGGGATGCGCGGTACTGGTCGCCTACGACAAGCAATCCAATGACATCGCCCAGGGCGTGGACCATGCCTCCGACGATCACCTGAACACCGGTGCCGGCGACCAGGGCCTGATGTTCGGCTATGCCTGCGATGAAACGCCGGAGCTGATGCCCGCGCCGATTTACTACGCGCACCGCCTGGTCGAACGCCAGGCTCAGTTGCGCAAGGATGGCCGCCTGCCTTTCCTGCGTCCCGACGCCAAGAGCCAGGTGACCATGCGCTACGTCGACGGCAAGCCGCACTCGGTCGACACCGTGGTGCTGTCGTCCCAGCACAGCCCCGAGATGAGCGACGGCGCCAAGATGAAGCCGGCATTCGTCGAAGCCGTGATCGAAGAAATCATCAAGCCGGTGCTGCCCAAGGAGTGGCTCAAGGACACCCGCTACCTGGTCAACCCGACCGGCCGCTTTGTCATCGGCGGCCCCCAGGGTGACTGCGGCCTGACCGGCCGCAAGATCATTGTCGACACCTATGGCGGCGCCTGCCCGCACGGCGGCGGCGCATTTTCGGGCAAGGACCCGACCAAGGTCGACCGCTCGGCGGCCTATGCCGCGCGCTACGTGGCCAAGAACGTCGTCGCCGCCGGCCTGGCGCGCCAGTGCCAGATTCAGGTGGCATACGCCATCGGCGTGGCACGGCCAATGAACGTGACGGTCTACACCGAGGGCACGGGGGTGATCCCGGATGAAAAGATCGCCGCACTCGTCAACGAGCTGTTCGACCTGCGCCCGAAAGGCATCATCCAGATGCTCGACCTGCTGCGCCCGATCTATGCGAAGACGGCCGCCTACGGCCACTTCGGCCGCGAAGAGCCGGAGTTCACCTGGGAGCGTACTGACAAGGCGGCGGCGCTGCGCGCTGCGGCCGGCCTGTAAGCGCTGCCCATGCGAAGGGCAGGAGTGCGCACCGTTGGCCTGATTGCGCGCCTTGTCTCTTGCATCCTCATGGCCGGAGCCGGCGCTGGCCTGCCCGGTTCCGCGGCAGCCGCAGTTGCCGGAACCGCCGATCCCGGGCAGCAGAGCGGCTGGTGCAAGCGGTTGATCGGGCGACTGCCCGGCGTGCTGCTTGCGAATTGCGAGCACGGTGCCTTGGTGCCGACCGGCTCGTTCTCCCTAAAGGGCTTCCCGCTTCTTGCGCGTGACTTTCCTGTAGCAAATGACATTCCGGCCAAAGAGCCGGTGCGTGTCCTTTTGCTCGGCGGGATACACGGCGATGAGCTGACTTCCTCGGCGATCGTGTTCCAGTGGATGCAATGGATGCAGGGGCCGGTTGCACAACGATTCCACTGGCGCGTGATGCCCGTGGTGAATCCCGACGGCTTGCTTGCCTCCAAGCCACAGCGCATGAATGCAAATGGCGTCGACCTGAACCGGAACTTTCCAACGCCCGGCTGGCAACAGGAGGCGCCGCGTTACTGGATGAAAACCACCCGCAGCGATCCGCGCCGCTTTCCGGGCACGACCCCGCTGTCCGAGCCGGAAAGCCGCTGGCTGCATCAGGAAATGGAGCGCTTCAGGCCGCATGTCATCATTTCCGTGCATGCGCCCTTCGGCGTGCTCGACCTCGACGGCCCTGCCACGCCGCCGCGCCGTTTCGGCCGGTTGCTGTTCAACCGGGTTGGCGTCTATCCCGGATCGCTCGGCAATTACAGCGGCTTGCACAAGAAGGTGCCGGTAGTCACAATCGAGTTGCCCAATGCGCAAGCCATGCCGCCCAAGGCAGAAGTGCAACGCATCTGGCAGGACATGCTGGGCTGGATCGAGCGCAATGTGCCGCAGAAGGATACGGTGCCCGCGCTGCGGCCAGTGGCCTTGTCGCCTGTGGACGAGAGGAAAAACGGCGGCGCACGGCCCTGACCAGGGATCGGCCCCGAAAAGCTGCGGTATAATTTTGCCCTCCAAGGAGCGTTGCAGCACGGCCTAGCGCCGTGTCAGGCTTGGATATCTCTACAACGGCGCTCACGTTACTTTTTTCTTATGAAAGGAGGGCGTGATGAGCGCCGTAATCTCGAAAACCACCACTTCCCCGACTCAGGATTTTCTCGTCGCCGACCTCAGCCTGGCTGACTGGGGCCGCAAGGAAATCAAGATTGCCGAAACCGAAATGCCCGGCCTGATGGCGATTCGCGAAGAATACGCGGCGTCGCAGCCGCTGAAGGGCGCGCGCATCACCGGTTCGCTGCACATGACCATCCAGACCGCGGTGCTGATCCAGACGCTGGAAGCGCTGGGCGCGAAAGTCCGCTGGGCATCCTGCAACATCTACTCGACCCAGGACCATGCTGCCGCCGCGATTGCTGCCAACGGCACGCCAGTGTTCGCCTTCAAGGGCGAGTCGCTCGACGAGTACTGGGACTTCACCCATCGCATCTTCGAATGGCCGGATGGCGGCTATTCCAACATGATCCTCGATGACGGCGGCGATGCCACGCTGTTGCTGCACTTGGGTGCGCGCGCGGAGAAAGACCCGAGCGTCCTGAACAATCCGGATTCCGATGAAGCCGTCTGCCTGTTCAATGCAATCAAGAAGAAGCTGGCGACCGACCCGACCTGGTATTCCACTCGTCTCGCGCAGATCAAGGGCGTGACCGAAGAGACCACCACCGGCGTGCATCGCCTGTACCAGATGCACAAGGAAGGCAAGCTCGCTTTCCCGGCGATCAACGTGAATGATTCGGTGACCAAGTCCAAGTTCGACAACCTGTACGGCTGCCGCGAATCGCTGGTCGACGGCATCAAGCGCGCCACCGACGTTATGATCGCCGGCAAGATCGCCGTCGTCTGCGGCTACGGCGACGTGGGCAAGGGTTCGGCGCAGGCATTGCGGGCGCTGTCGGCCCAAGTCTGGGTCACGGAAATCGACCCGATCTGCGCATTGCAGGCAGCCATGGAAGGCTACCGCGTCGTAACCATGGATTACGCCGCCGAGCATGGCGACATTTTCGTCACCTGTACCGGCAACTACCATGTCATCACACACGAGCACATGAAGCGCATGAAGGACCAGGCCATCGTCTGCAACATCGGCCACTTCGACAACGAGATCGAAGTCGCGGCGCTGCGCCAGTACACCTGGGAAAACATCAAGCCCCAGGTCGATCATGTGATCTTCCCCAACGGCAAGCGCATCATCCTGCTGGCGGAAGGCCGCCTGGTCAACCTTGGCTGCGCTACTGGCCATCCGTCATATGTGATGAGCTCGTCCTTCGCCAACCAGACGATCGCGCAGATCGAGCTGTTCACCAATACCAAGGACTATCCGGTCGGCGTCTATACCTTGCCCAAGCACTTGGATGAAAAGGTCGCGCGCCTGCAGCTGAAGAAGCTCAATGCGCAATTGACCGAACTGACCGACGAGCAGGCGTCGTATATCGGCGTCAACAAGACGGGGCCGTACAAGCCGGAGCATTATCGCTACTAAGGCCACCATCCTTCCGCATGCGGAAGGATGCGCTGGTGAAGTGTCCGGAGTGGGTGTGTGGGAGCTGCGCAGGCAGATTGCGGCTTCCCGTGCCTGCCTTGTTTGCCGTCTTACTGAAGGAGCCGAGACTGTGCGCTTGCTCATTAGCTGGCTTATCCATGCCGCAGCCCTGTTCGTCCTGCCTTATGTCCTGCCGTCGATCCAGGTGCGGGACTTTACCTCGGCCCTGATCGCAGCCCTGGTGCTGGGCCTGGTCAATGCCCTGATCCGGCCGATCCTGGTCCTGCTGACCTTGCCGGTGACGGTGCTGACCCTCGGCTTGTTCATCCTCGTCATCAATGGCCTGCTGTTCTGGGCCGTCGCCAATTTTGTCCAGGGTTTCCATGTCACGGGATTCATGGCAGCCGTTTTCGGCGCGCTCCTGTACAGCCTGATCTCCTGGATACTGTCAGCGCTCATCCTGAAATAACATGACTCAGCAAAACATCAGCATCGAGTTTTTCCCGCCCAAGACACCGGAGGGCTTGGAAAAGCTGCGCACCACGCGTGCGAAACTGGCTCAGCTGAAGCCGAAATATTTTTCCGTCACCTTTGGCGCCGGCGGCTCCACCCAGAAGGGCACGCTGGAAACCGTGCTCGAAATCATGCGCGAAGGTCATGAGGCGGCGCCGCATCTGTCCTGCATCGGCAGTTCGCGCGACAGCCTGCGCGAGATCCTGCAGCAATACAAGTCGCATGGCATCCGGCGCCTGGTGGCCTTGCGCGGCGACCTGCCGAGCGGCTATGGCGCGGGCCTGACATCGGGCGAACTGCGTTATGCGAATGAGCTGGTGGAATTCATCCGCGCCGAAACCGGCGACTGGTTCCACATTGAAGTGGCTGCCTATCCGGAAATGCATCCCCAGGCCAAGTCGCCGCAAGACGATGTGCAGAGCTTCGTCCGCAAGGTCAAGGCCGGAGCCAATGCCGCGATCACCCAGTATTTCTACAATGCCGATGCCTACTTCCGCTTTGCCGAGGAAGCACGCAAGGCCGGAGTCGACATCCCCATCGTGGCCGGCATCATGCCGATCACGAACTACTCGCAGCTGATGCGCTTCTCCGACATGTGCGGGGCCGAGATCCCGCGCTGGATCCGGCTCAAGCTTGCCAGCTTCGGCGACGATGCCCAGTCGATCCGAGCGTTCGGGCTGGATGTGGTGACCGAGCTGTGCGAACGCCTGCTCGCGGGTGGTGCGCCCGGCCTGCATTTCTATACGCTGAATCAGGCCAATGCGACGCTCGATATTTGCGAGCGGCTTGGCAAAACTTCAGCCGCAACTGCAATTTGAATTATTGTGCGCTGCCTCAGGACGGCGCACGAGTATCAATACGCTGCTCCGGCCTGTTCGGTAATGACGAGATTCAGCGGAATGTCATGCGGCGCCGCTTCGAAATCGGCGAACAGGGATGCGTAGGCGATGCCGATCGCGAATGGACGGGGATGACTCGCAAGCGTGCGGTCATAGAATCCGCCGCCATATCCCAAGCGGAAGTTGTTTGAATTGAATCCGACGCAGGGAATCAGCAGGGCTTCGGGCTTGATCACATGCCTGCCATCAGCCGGTACCAAGACGCCAAGCGCATCCTTGACCAAGGGCTCATCCGGCGTCCATGCTGCAAAGCGCAGCGGCGCATCTCGCACCTCCACCATGGGCAAGGCCAGCTGAACGCCGCTCCTTGCCAGTTCCCGATAGGTTTCCCTCAAATCCGGTTCGCCGCGCATTGGCCAGTAGATTCCAAGTGTCTGCACAGAATGCGTGGCGAGCCATGCGAGCACGCGTGCGCCTATCACAGCATCCCACTCTGCGCGAACTTCGGCGGGAATTGCCTGTCTGTGCGCAAGCAGCGTGGAGCGCAAATTCGCTTTGTCCTGCATCAAACCGTGTTTAGCATGCATGTTGAAGAAGGAAATTTTAGGACTTCACATGCTATTCTAGATGGCCCCGGTCTCAGTAAGAAAATTAAGGTGGTTGAGTAATGATTTCGATGAAATGGATTGCCGGTCTGGCATTTGTCGCAGCCTCGGCAAGTCTGTTTGCCCCCATGTCGCATGCGGAAAAGCGCAATTCCGTTCCAGCCACCGATGACGATATCTTTCTTGCATTGCGCGATGCCGTGCGCAACAACGATGCGACAAAGGCTGCTGATCTGGCAAGCCGCTTGCCGAATTATTCCATTCCTTCCTACGTTGATTACTACCGCCTGAAGCCGCGCATCAATGCCGCGGCGTCGGATGAAATACAGGCTTTCCTGACGCGCTATCAGGGAAGCGCGATCGCCGACCGTTTGCGCAACGACTGGCTGCTGGAACTGGGCCGGGTGCGCAACTGGTCGGTGTTCGACGAGCAGTATCCGAAGTTCGTGCTGGACGATGACCTGCAGGTCAAATGCTATGCGCTCATGTCGAAGGCGGCGAAGAGCAGCAATGTCGCCGGCGAAGCACGCGCTTTACTGACGGCGCCGCAAAATTACGGCGAGGCCTGTCCTGCTCTGATCACGATGCTGGTGCAGGAGAAGCAGTTCAATGCGGACGATGTGTGGAATCAGGTCCGCCTGATTTCGGAATCGGGCTATGCGAGCACTGTCCGCCGAATGACCGATGCGACTGGCGTGCCGGAAGCCGCGCTGATGCAGGCAATCGAAAAGCCGGAAGCGGTCATCAAGCGCGGCATCGGCAGCGGACGGATTGCGCACGAGCTTTTCATCCTGGCATTGGGGCGGGTTGCCAAAAACGACACTTCCAAGGCCCTCACCGCGTTGACCGCAGCCGCAGATCGCATGAGCGCGCAGGAGAGGGCGGTTGCCTGGTCGCAGATTGCGCTGCAGTCCTCGCTCAGGCTCGAGCCTGAAGCCGTGCTGTTCTGGCAGCGCACCGATGGTGCCCCGCTGTCGCTCGATGCGCAGCAATGGAAGGTGCGCGCGGCATTGCGGGCCGGCGACTGGAAGGCGGTGAAGGCGGGCATCGAAGCCATGCCCGCCAGCCTGCGCAATGACGTCACGTGGGTGTACTGGATGGGGCGCGCCTTGAAGGAAGAGGGCGCGCAGGAAGCGGCGCAGAAGCGCTTCGAGTCGATCGCCGACCAGACCAACTTCTACGGCCAGCTCGCGCTGGAAGAGCTGGACCGCAAGATCACGGTGCCGCCGCCGCCGAAGGACCCGGTGACCGCGGAAGAAATCGCGCCGATGGCGGCCAACGAAGGATTCCGCCACGCGCTCAAGTTCTTCGAACTGAACCTGCGCTTCGAAGGCGTGCGCGAGTGGAACTGGCAATTGCGGAAAATGAATGAGCGCCAGCACTTGGCGGCGGCGGAATATGCGCGCCAGATCAACGTGCTCGACCGCATGGTGAATACCTCCGAACGTACCCGCGAGCAGGCCGATTTCAATCAGCGCTTTCCTTCGCCCTTCCGCGATACCATGCGGGCAGTCACGCAGAAGCTCGGCCTCGACATGGCATGGGTGTATGGATTGATCCGGCAGGAATCGCGCTTCGTCCAGCATGCGCGCTCGCATGTGGGCGCCTCGGGGCTGATGCAGGTCATGCCGGGCACGGCGCAGTACGTGGCGCGCAAGCTCGGACTGAGCAAATTCTCCGTTGCGCAGATGAACGATATCGATACTAACATCATGCTGGGCACCAATTACCTGAACATGGTGTTGACCGACCTCGACGGCTCGCAGGCGCTGGCAACGGCCGCCTACAACGCCGGCCCGCGCCGGCCCCGCGCCTGGCGCTCGACCCTGACGCGGGCCGTCGAGGGCGCGATCTTTGCGGAATCGATTCCCTTCTCCGAAACCCGCGGCTATGTGAAGAATGTCCTGTCGAATGCGACTTACTATGCGGCACTGTTTGAAGGCAAGCCGCAGTCGCTGAAGTCCCGCCTTGGCATGGTGGCGCCAAAGGACTTCGTCCCCAGCGACCTGCCCTAGAAAGTTCGTCGCACACTCTCTGTGCGTCATTCATCCAATGGCGTCGCTTGCCGTTGCGGAATGGACCGGCGCGCCCCGACGCCTTGTCCATTTGGCAAAAACTCGCAAAAGCTTTAACCTTCAAGGGATGCCGTGACAGCGATGCAGCATGACCTCGCGTCGCTGCCATGCGGCAAGCAAATCCCCCTGAAACTCATCAAGCCATCGGACAGGATTCATGCAAACCACAGAACTCGACCCCGCCCCCGCGCTCTCGCAGCCACAGGAAGCAAGCTCCCATCCCCGCCTGAAGCTGGTGATCGGCAACAAGAATTATTCCTCATGGTCGATGCGGCCCTGGGTCGCCATGACCGCGTTCGGCGTACCCTTCGAGGAAATCATGGTTCAGCTCGACCGGCCCGATACCGGAACTCGCATTGCCGAGTATTCCCATGCGGGTCGTGTGCCGGTGCTGATCGACGGCGACCTCACGGTATGGGATTCGCTCGCCATTTGCGAATACCTGGCAGAGCGTTGTCCGGAAAAGGGCTTCTGGCCGCGCAATCCTGCTGCGAGAGCGCTGGCGCGTTCGGTCTGCGCCGAGATGCATTCCAGCTTTACCGGCTTGCGCTCAGCGATGTGGATGAATATCCGCGCCCGTTTTCCCGGCAAGGGCCGCACAGCACAGGCGCAAGCCGACATCGGCCGCATCAGTGAAATCTGGGAAAGCTGCCTGGCCCGTTCCGGCCCTAACGGTTACCTGTTCGGCGATTTCTCGATCGCCGATGCGTTTTACGCGCCCGTGGTCATGCGTTTCCGCACCTATGAGGTGGCGCTTGCTCCCGCTCTGCAGGCTTATGTCGAGCGCATCATCGCGCATCCGGCTGTGGCGCAATGGATGCGGGACGCGGAGAATGAACCGGAGCATCTTAAAAAATACGATGTCTATCCGGATTGAGGCAGGGCAGGATGCGATGCCCAAAGCCAAAGGAAATGCCTTCTTCGAGATGAAATGAAAGCTTATGTTGTGGGCGGTGCCCTGCGCGACGAATTGCTCGGCCTGCCGGTGCAGGACCATGATTACGTGGTAGTCGGCGCGACGCCCGAGGACATGATTGCGCGCGGCTTCACGCCGGTAGGCAAGGACTTTCCGGTCTTCCTGCATCCCGTCACGCACGAGGAATACGCGCTCGCGCGCACGGAGCGCAAGACCGCGCCCGGTTATCGCGGCTTTATCTTTCATGCTGCACCCGACGTCACGCTGGAACAGGATCTGGTCCGGCGCGACCTCACGATCAATGCAATGGCGAGGGCGGAAGATGGCAGCCTCATCGATCCCTTTGGCGGCCGCCGCGATCTCGAGAACAGGGTGTTTCGCCACGTGTCCCCCGCATTTGCCGAAGACCCGGTACGCATTCTCCGGCTGGCGCGCTTTGCCGCGCGCTTCACCGATTTTCAGGTTGCGCCCGAGACCAATGCGCTGATGCAGGAGATGGTGCGTGCGGGCGAAGTGGATGCACTGGTGCCGGAACGGGTATGGCAGGAACTCGCGCGCGGCCTGATGGAGCAGAAGCCGTCGCGCATGTTCGAGGTTTTGCGCAACTGTGGCGCGCTGGCGCGCATCCTTCCGGAACTCGACGCCTTGTGGGGCGTGCCGCAGCCGGAGCAGCATCATCCGGAAATCGATACCGGCGTGCACGTCATGATGGTCGTCGATTACGCTGCGCAGCAAGGCTACAGCCTGCCCGTTCGCTTCGCGGCATTGACGCATGACCTAGGCAAGGGCACGACGCCGTCCTCGGACTGGCCGCATCATTACGGACATGAAGGACGCAGCGTCGCTCTGGTGAATCAGGTGTGCGCGCGCCTGAAGGTCCCCAACGATTGCCGCGATCTGGCGCGCATGGCCGCACGGGAACACGGCAATGTCGGGCGCGCCATGGAGTTGCGCCCGAATACCATCGTCAAGCTGTTCGAGCGTTGCGATGCCTTTCGCAAGCCGGAACGCTTTGTCGAAATGTTGCGTGTGTCGGAATGCGACCATCGGGGGCGCACCGGCTTCGCCGAAAAAGCTTTTCCCCAGAGCGGGCACCTGGAGCAGGCGCTGCAGGCGGCGCGGGCGGTCAATGCCGGTGACGTGGCAAAACGACTGGCCGACGCGCCGCAGCGCATCCCCGAGGCAGTCCATGCTGCCCGGGTCGCGGCGGTGAGCCAGGCCATCAGCCGCTCTTCTTCCTCGCCGGAATAGAAACAGGCTCGTTCCCTTGGCAGGGCAACGAGCCTGTGGATGCGGATGCAGGCATGGGCATGCCTGCTTGCACGGACTTAGCGCACGAAGCGCCCATCCTTGCCGATCATCGTCAGTTCGACGAACTCGCTGCCGGAGTGATCATTCGGCCCGTAGGTCACCATCAGTCCGCCGAAGTCCACCCGTTCCATTGATTCCATCGCACGCACGAAGCCTTCGCGAGTCAGGTTGCGTCCGGCGCGCCGCAAGCCTTCGACGAATACCTTGGCATTGACGAAGCCTTCCATGGCTGCGTAGGAAATGGTGGCGCCGGTTGCCTTGGCCGCTCTGCCGAATTCCTGTCCCAGCGTGGTGGAAACCAAGTGCGGCGCTGGCGTGATTTGGGTCACGATGACGCCGGAGCCGGCAGGGCCGAGTTCCTTCACGAAGGATGCCGACGAGTTGTTCGACTGCGTCATGATCTGCATGGTCCCGCCTTGGGCGCGGATAGCCTTGATCACTTCGATCGTGTTTTTGGCGGAGCTGGAAATGATGAGCGCGCTCGGATTCGCTTCGATAACTCGCTTGGCGGCTGCGGCATAGTCGGGATTGACGCGATCGAATTTGGTGATAAGGGCGGGCTTCAGATTATGCGCCGCCATCGCCTTCTGAAAACCTTCCAGGCAGTCCTGGCCGAAGGCGTCGTCCACGTGCAGCAGGGCGATATTCGTGAAACCGAGGGTACTGAAATGCTCCACCCCTTTGGCAACTTCATCCTGATAGCGTGCGCGGATATTGAAGAGCCAGGGAGTGACCGGCTCATGGAAAACGGTCGCCCCCGTGCTGGGTCCGACCAGAGGCACCTTGTATGCGTTCAGCAACGGCAGGATACCTTGGGTATGAGGCGTACCGCGTCCCTGAAGCAGGGCGAATACGTGGTGCTTTTTGATCAGGGTTTCCGCATTGGCCAAGGTCAGTTTCGGATCGAATTTGTCATCCAGGGTCAGCAATTCGATTTTTCGGCCATGCACGCCGCCTTGCTTGTTGATCATGGCGAAGTAGGCATTTGCGCCTTCATTGGTCTCCTTGACAGGGCCGGCAACGGTCCCGGTCAAGCCGACTGTCTGGCCGATCAGGATGGTCGTATCGCTTACTCCTTCTTCCGCGGACGCGCCGAAAGCAACGCTTGTCAGAAATAAGGTGCCGAGCAGTTTTCGCCAATCAAGAGTCATGAGTCTTCCCATAAAAACATTTGCGATGCCATGTCCATGATGCACATGGCATTGATAGCCAAAGAATGAGTGTGATAAAAAATTGCTCGGGGGAAACTAACATAAATTGCATGCAAAATACACCTTGCTCCCGGAAGCAAAAATTACATATTGGTCATCATGTTTTCGCGAATTAAATGTTTTCCTAGAAATTTCAAGGCCTTATGCTTTCGAAGCAGAAATTATTCTTGAGCCTGATTTTGCTCAGTTTTGAATGCAAGTTTTCAATTGCGTTGCTGGAGTGCAGTTTTTGCCATCGTGTAAAGGTATGAGACTTCCAATCGTTCTCGGTCAAGTGCTTGAGCGCCATATGGCATAGAATGTGATTGTGCATTGCACCAAACCTGCCCACGACCGAGGTTCCTGATGGATTCCCCCGAACTGCTCAATGCCGTCCTCGCCGGTCTCGCCATGACCGCGGCCGCCCAGCCGCAAAAGCCCGCCAAGCCCACAATCCGCGTGAAGGAATTGTCCGAGCGCGACCGGCGCCGCCTGCTGATGCATTTCCTGCAGCTCGATCCGGATGATCGCCTCCTGCGGTTTGGCTCGATGCTGTCGGATGATTTGGTTACCCAGTATGTGCAGCGCCTGGATTTCTCGCGCGACTCAATCTTCGGTGTCTACAGCCCGCGCTTTGAACTGGTGGGAGTGGGTCATCTCGCCTTTGCGCCGCGCGATGCGATCCCGGAGGTGGGGGCCGCCACTTCCAAGGAGCGCCTGGGCGAGCTCGGCATATCGGTGCTGGCCAAGGCGCGCGGCAAGGGCATCGGTTCCCGGCTGTTCGAACGCGCGGCCATTCATTGCCGCAACGCCGATGTGGATACGCTCTACATGCATTGCCTGGCAACGAATCGCACCATGATTCACATTGCCAAGAAAGCCGGCATGGAAATCCATCGCATGCACGGCGAGGCGGATGCCTATCTGAAGCTGGTGCCTGCGGACCCGAGCAGCATGCTGCAGGAGGCGGTGGCCGAACAAATCGCGATGTTCGATTACTCCTTCAAGAAGCGGGCGCGCGCAGCAATGAAACTCATCCGGAAGCTGCCGAAATTCAAGAACGAATGATTCGCTCTCCCGTCAGGCCAGGGGCAAGGCAGTCGTATCCTTGATCCGCTGCAGTGCGAAACTGGACTTGACGTCCAGCACTGCGGGGTGACGCAGCAGTGTTTCCATCATGAAGCGGGAAAAATGCTCCATGTCTTCCACATGCACCCGCAGCAGGAAATCCATTTCCCCGGTCATCGCATAGCAGGCGACGACTTCCGGCCACTCCATCACGGACGCGGCAAAGGCCGCGCGCGGGGCCAGCCCGCCACCAGCTGATCGCTCGCCATGCCTTTCCAGCCGCACGTTCACGTAAGCCAGCAGCCCGAGGCCGATCCTTTCCGCGTCCAGCAGGGCGACGTATTGCCGGATCACGCCCATCTGCTCCAGGTTCCGGATGCGGCGCAGGCAAGGTGAAGGCGAGAGGTTAACGCGCTCCGCCACTTCCTGGTTGGTCAGCCGGCCATCCGCTTGCAGCACGGAAAGAATCTTGCGGTCGGTCTTGTCGAGCTCGATTTTGGCCATGATGTGTCCATATCAGTAGGGGATGCGCAATATTATTGCGCGACTACTCCTCGCTTCGAAATATTTCGCAATCAAATGCCGGGAGGGCTTGCCTATACTTTAATCAGGCCGATTACGATAATCACAAGGAGACAGCGATGGATTTCCAACCCTGGGATAACCCGATGGGCACGGACGGTTTTGAATTCATCGAATATGCCGCCCCCGATCCGGCAGCACTGGGCGCCCTGTTCGAGCAAATGGGCTTTTCCGCCATCGCCCGGCACCGCCACAAGAGAGTCACGCTGTACCGCCAGGGCGAAATCAATTTCATCATCAATGCCGAGCCGGATTCCTTTGCGCAACGCTTCGCCCGCCAGCATGGCCCATCGATCTGCGCCATCGCCTTCCGCGTGAAGGATGCGGCCTTTGCCTACAAGCGTGCACTCGAACTGGGCGCCTGGGGCTTCGATAACAAGACCGGCCCGATGGAATTGAACATTCCAGCCATCAAGGGCATCGGCGATTCGCTGATCTATTTTGTCGACCGCTGGCGCGGCAAGGAAGGCGCGAGCGGCGGCATCGGCGACATCAGCATCTACGATGTCGACTTCGTTGCGATCCCCGGCGCACCGGTCAATCCGAAAGGCCACGGCCTGACTTACATCGACCATCTGACCCATAACGTGCATCGCGGCCGCATGAAGGAATGGGCCGAGTTCTATGAAACCCTGTTCAACTTCCGCGAGATCCGCTACTTCGACATCGAAGGCAAGCTGACCGGCCTGAAATCGAAGGCGATGACTTCGCCTTGCGGCAAGATCCGCATTCCGATCAACGAATCCTCCGACGACAAGTCCCAGATTGCCGAATACCTCGACCTCTACCATGGCGAAGGCATCCAGCATATCGCCCTCGGAACCGACGATATCTATGCCACGGTGGCGGGCATGAAAGACCGTGGCGTGCTGTTCCAGGACACGATCGACACATACTACGACCTGGTCGAGCGCCGTTTGCCGGAGCATGGCGAGCGGCTGGAAGAATTGCGCCGTCTGCGCATTCTGATCGATGGCAACAGCAATGCCTCGAGGCGCGAATTGCTGCTGCAGATCTTCACCCAGAACGTGATCGGCCCGATCTTCTTCGAAATCATCCAGCGCAAGGGCGACCAGGGATTCGGCGAGGGCAATTTCCGCGCCCTGTTCGAATCGATCGAGCTTGACCAGGTACGGCGAGGCGTGTTGAAGGATGAGCACGGCGCACTCAGGAACGAAAGCGTGTCCGCATGAGGCGCGACCATGAACACGACTGTCGACCAGGCCGATTTTTTCCGCACGCTGGCGGAGAAATCCGACGCCGGCAGCCTGCGCGGCGATTACAGCCAAGCTGACGAACACTATGTGGTTTGGCAGGACTGCGCCGCGTATACATCGCAGCAGCATGCGCTCTGGCGCCGGCTGTACCAGCGGCAGGCAAGGCTGCTGCCGGGGCGTGCCTGCGACATTTTCATCGACAGTCTGGCAAGGCTGGATGCGGCCGACACGATTCCCGACCTGGAGCGTGCATCCGATGCGCTGGACAAGGCAACCGGCTGGCGCCTGGTTGCCGTGCCGGGCCTGATTCCCGACCTGAGCTTTTTCCAGCATCTCGCAAACCGCCGTTTCCCCGTAACCGTCTGGCTGCGCGAGCCGGAGGAGTTCGACTACATCGTCGAGCCCGACATCTTCCACGACTTCTTCGGCCATGTGCCGCTCCTGTTCAATCCGGTATTCGCCGACCATCTCCAGGAATACGGCAAGGGCGGGTTGAAGGCGCTCGAACTGGATGCGCTGCCTTATCTCGCAAGACTGTACTGGTACACGGTGGAATTCGGATTGATGCAGACCGAACAGGGGCTGCGCGCCTACGGCGCCGGCATCCTGTCGTCCGGCGGCGAAATCGAATACTGCCTGCGCAGCCCAACGCCACGCCGCATCGCGTTCAATGTCGAGCGGGTGCTGCGCACGCTGTACAAGATCGACTCCTATCAGGAAAGCTATTTCGTCATCCGCGATTTCCGACAACTTTTTGACGACATCGCAATCGACTTTGCGCCGCTCTATGCGAGAGTGAAAACCTTGGAGCCATTGCCGGCCGATGCGCAGCTGCCGGGCGAGATCAATATCGCGCCACACAATGCTGCGCCGTGCATTGAGCGCGGATCACGTCTGTGCTAAGGTGGATTCGTCAAAACAGAACGGCTTCCTCACAAGGGAACCAGTTTGACGGCGATCAGCGCGCACCCAAAGACACAATTTTTGGCCCGGAGACACCATGAATGCACCCCTCACGCCTGCGCAGCATCAACTGCTGGGCGACATTTCCCTCGACGACAAATTCACGCTGGAGCGCGGACGCGCTTTCCTGACCGGCACCCAGGCCTTCATCCGCCTTGCCATGCTCCAAAGGCAGCGCGACTTCAAGGCCGGCCTCAACACTGCGGGTTTCATCACCGGCTATCGCGGTTCGCCTCTGGGCAATGTCGACATGACTGCGCTGAAGGCGAAAAAGTATCTTGATGCGCATCAGGTCAAGTTTCATCCGGGCATGAATGAAGACCTGGCAGCGACCAGTGTCTGGGGCACGCAGCAGGTCAACATGTTTCCGGGCGCGCAATACGATGGTGTCTTCGGCATGTGGTATGGCAAGGGGCCGGGCGTCGACCGCTGCGGCGACGTCTTCAAGCATGCCAACATGGCCGGAACTTCCCCGCATGGCGGCGTGCTGGTACTCGCCGGCGACGATCATGCCGCAAAGTCTTCCACGACTGCGCACCAGAGCGAGCATATCCTGAAAGCCTGCGGCATCCCGGTGCTGTATCCCTCTTCGGTGCAGGAATATCTCGACTACGGGTTGCACGGCTGGGCGATGAGCCGCTACACCGGTCTCTGGGTCGCGATGAAGTGCGTGACCGACATCGTCGAATCCGGCGCCTCGGTCGAAATCGATCCCGATCGGGTACAGGTTGTTTTGCCCACCGACTTCATGCTGCCGCCCGGCGGCCTGAACATCCGCTGGCCGGACGCGGTGCTGGAGCAGGAAGCGCGGATGAACCATTACAAGTGGTATGCCGCGCTGGCCTATGCACGCGCCAACAGGCTGAACCAGATCATCTGGGACAGCCCCCGTGCCCGCATCGGCATTATCACCGCCGGCAAGTCCTATCTCGACACGCGCCAGGCGCTGGCCGACCTCGGCATCGATGAAGCGGTGGCAAAGGACATCGGCATCCGCCTGTACAAGATCGGCATGACCTGGCCGCTCGAAGCGGAAGGCGTGCGCCAGTTCGCGCAAGGGCTGGAGGAAATCATCGTGGTCGAGGAAAAGCGCCAGATCCTCGAATACCAGCTCAAGGAAGAGCTGTACAACTGGCGCGACGATGTGCGCCCCCGCGTGGTCGGCAAGTTCGACGATACCGGCGAGTGGAGCAATCCGCATCATGAAGGGCATGGCCACTGGCTGCTGCCGGCGACCTACGAATTGAATCCGGCGCAGATCGCGCGCGCCATCGCCGCCCGCATCAGCAAGTATTTCGCCGGGCATCCGATCGAGCAGCGGGTGAAGGAACGCATCGCCTACCTGGAAGCGAAGGAAGCGGTGCTCAAGGCCGGCAGCGCCAAGCCGGACCCGGAGAAGGACCGCATTCCGCATTTCTGCTCGGGCTGCCCGCACAATACGTCCACCAAGGTACCCGAAGGCAGTCGTGCGCTGGCCGGCATCGGCTGCCATTACATGGTGCTGTGGATGGATCGCAATACCTCGACCTTCACCCATATGGGCGCGGAAGGCGTGACCTGGATCGGCCATGCGCCTTTCACCAGCGAGCAGCATGTGTTCGCCAATCTGGGCGACGGGACGTATTTCCATTCCGGTTTGCTCGCGATCCGCGCCGCCGTTGCTGCCAAGGTCAACATGACCTACAAGATCCTGTACAACGATGCGGTGGCGATGACCGGCGGCCAGCATGTGGACGGCCCGCTCGATCCGGCGATGATCTCGCGCCAGATTGCTGCCGAAGGCGTCGCTCCCATCGTGGTCGTCACCGACGAGCCGGAGAAGTATCCCGCTGGCGTGAACTGGGCACAGGGGGTGACGATCCGCCATCGCGATGAACTCGACGCCGTGCAGCGCGAGCTGCGCGACGTCAAGGGCGTCTCTGCCATCATCTATGACCAGACCTGTGCTTCCGAAAAGCGGCGCCGCAGGAAAAGAATGAAAGACGGGCGCCCTGAATACCCCGACCCCGCCAAGCGGGTAGTCATCAATGAAGCCGTTTGCGAAGGCTGCGGCGATTGCAGCGTGCAATCCAACTGCCTGTCGGTCGAGCCACTGGAGACTGAATTCGGCCGCAAGCGCCAGATCAACCAATCATCGTGCAACAAGGATTTCTCCTGCGTCAAAGGCTTCTGCCCGAGCTTCGTCACGGTCGAAGGCGGGCAGTTGAAGAAGCCGAAGAAGGCGACGGCGGACAAGGATGACAGCGCGAAGGCTCTGCCTATCTGGGAAGGGCGCAGTCTGCCGCAGCCGGTCCTGCCGACCACGGCACAGCCGTTCGGCATCCTGGTCACCGGCATCGGCGGCACCGGCGTCATCACCGTCGGCCAGATCCTCGCCATGGCGGCCCACGTGGAAGGCAAGGGTTGCTCGGTGCTCGACATGAGCGGCCTGGCGCAGAAGGGCGGCCCCGTGATGTCGCATGTGCGGCTGGCGGACCGTCCGGAGGATATTCATTCGACCCGCGTCGGCACCGGTGCCGCGGACCTCGTGATCGGCTGCGACGTGATCGTGACTGCCAGCCGCGATGCGGTTTCGCGCATGGGCGAAGGCCGCACGCATGCAGCGCTCAACACCACCGGCGCACCCACGGCCGCCTTCGTCCGCAACCCTGACTGGCAATACCCGGGAACAGCAGCGGAAGGCGAGATCCGCCATGCCTGCGGCGAGGGCAATGCGGATTTCGTCGATGCCGGCAGGATCGCGACTGCCCTGATGGGCGACAGCATCGCGACCAACATGTTCATGCTGGGCTACGTCTGGCAGAAGGGTTGGGTGCCGTTGTCGGAAGCGGCGATCATGAAGGCCATCGAGCTGAATGCCGTTTCCGTCGAATTCAACAAGCAGGCTTTCCAGTGGGGACGCAGCGCCGCGCATGACTGGGCGGCTGTGGTACGACTGGCAAAGCTGAACGACAGCGCCGGGCAAGTCATCGAGTTCCAGCGCGCGCCTTCTCTGGACGAGCTGATTTCACGGCGGGTCGCGTTCCTGACGGATTACCAGAACGCTGCTTACGCAGAGCAGTACCGCAGCTTTGTCGAAAAGGTGCGCGCCGCGGAAGCTGCGGTACTGGGTGCCCAGAAGCGGCCGCGCCTGACCGAAGCCGTGGCCCGCTATTACTTCAAGCTCATGGCGTACAAGGACGAGTATGAAGTGGCGCGCCTGTATGCCAATCGTGCCTTTGCAGACAAGATCGACGGCATGTTCGAAGGCGACTACAAGCTGAAGTTCCATCTGGCTCCGCCCCTGTTCGCTAAGCGCGATGCGCAAGGCCATCTCATCAAGCAGGAATTCGGTCCCTGGACGATGAAAGCCTTTGGCATCCTGGCGAAGCTGCGCTTCCTCCGCGGTACGCCGATGGATATCTTTGGCCATTCCGAAGAGCGCAGGACGGAACGAGAACTGATCCGCCAGTATCGGGACATGGTGGAAAGCCTGCTGCCGAAGCTGAACAGCGACAACCTGGCGAAGGCGGTGGAGCTGGCCAGCATACCGGAAGAGATTCGCGGCTTCGGGCACATCAAGGAAAGAAACCTGAAGGCGGCGAAGGAAAAGGAAGCCCGGCTGCTCGGCGATTTCCATGCGTCGGATGCGACAACCCGCCATGCGGCATAGCGAAGGACCGGCATGTCCTGCGACAGGATGGAGGGATAACGGCACCTCCAACCTGTCAGTTCATCCAGCCGCAGTGCGCGCATGACGCTCGACCTGTTCGCTGCAGGAGACGAGAAAGATGCCAGTCCCGGGCCGATTCTCATCGGTTGCGCCGGCTGGAGCGTTCCAGGTGCCGCCAGCGAGCATTTTCCAAGGCAAGGCAGCCACCTCGAACGCTATGCCGCGGTCTTTCCGGCAGTCGAAATCAACACTTCGTTCTATCGTCCGCACCGACCAGCCAGTTATGCGCGCTGGCGGGAGAGCGTACCGAGTGCATTCCGCTTTTCGGTGAAGATGCCGCGCACCATCACGCATCAGCTTCGCCTGCGCAACGCTGAGAATGAGCTGACGCGCTTTCTCGATGAAGTGGGCCACCTCGAAGAAAAGTTGGGCTGCCTGCTGGTGCAACTGCCGCCAAGCCTGCGCTATGAAGCCACAGCGGCGGAACCATTTTTCGATCAGCTGCGCGCGCTGACGCAGGTGCCGGTCGTGTGCGAGGCTCGCCATGCTACGTGGTTTGCGCCGCAGGCTGCGGCCATGCTGGCGCAGCATGGAATCGCTTATGTCATGGCCGATCCGCCCATCGTTCCCCTGCTGCCCGAGGCGGACAGGGAAACCGTCTATGTGCGCCTGCACGGATCGCCGCGGATGTATTACTCGGCCTATTCGGAGGAATACCTGGAAAGGCAGGCGGCCGAGCTCGACACGCATGCGCGCCTCGGTCGTCGCGTCTGGTGCATCTTCGATAACACCGCAGAAGGTGCGGCGGTGCCGAATGCCTTGTCGGTGCTGGCGCGGGTAGCGAAGTAGCGCAAGACGCTGGCCAGGCCCGGCGCTGAATCAAGGCATTGCTTTGGCGTTCACGAATTCCCGGTATCCTTTCGCACGCAACTCGCAGGCCGGGCAATGCCCGCAGCCATATCCCCATTCATGCAGCGTGCCACGTTCGCCGAGATAGCAGGTATGCGTATCTTCGCGGATCACATCGACCAGCGCCTGGCCGCCGACCTCTTGCGCAAGCCACCACGTGGCTGCCTTGTCGATCCACATCAGCGGCGTTTCGATTTTCAGCCGGGTTGCCATGCCGAGGTTGAGCGCGACCTGCAGCGCTTTCATGGTGTCGTCGCGGCAGTCGGGATAACCCGAAAAATCCGTTTCGCACATGCCGCCCACCAGTACATCGAGTCCACGCCGGTAGGCCACGGTCGCGGCCACCGTCATGAACAGCAGATTGCGTCCGGGTACGAAGGTATTCGGCAAGCCGTTTGCCTGCATGCTGATGGCGGCTTCGCTGGTAAGCGCGGTATTGGAAATCTTTCCGATCAGGGAAAGGTCGATCATGTGGTCTTCGCCCAGGCGCTCGCGCCACTGCGGCGACAACGCGCGCAAGTGCTCCAGCACTGTCGGGCGCACCTTCAGTTCAACCGTGTGCCGCTGGCCGTAATCGAAGCCGATGGTTTCGACTTGCGGGTAACGCGACAAGGCCCAGGCGAGGCAGGTGGTTGAATCCTGCCCGCCGCTGAAGAGCACCAGTGCGCGGTTCGAAAAATTCATGGGGTCCTTGCGAATGTAAAAAAGTTGATCAGGCCTGCCACAGGCCGTTCATGAAGCCTTGCGGTTCACGTTCTCGAGTGTCTGTTCGATGAATTCGTCATCGGCATCGGTAAAGCGCAGGCGCACCGGATACCAGTCCAGCGATGGCGCGAGCCAGATATCCAGCTTCTGCGACTGGGAGTCGGGCGGCGGCGCCCGCAGGATGTGAACCGCATCGAGCGTGCCGACGCCCGTCTTGATCTTTTCCTGATTGACGACCTTGAAGGTCCAGGGTTCGGCATCGCGCCGTCCCGCAACGAAAAACTTCCATTCCGAATTCGGCTTCATCCTGGCGGGCGCGGCGCGCGCGATGGACACCAGTTGCCAGACCACGCTGCTGCGGTCCTGCTCGCCGCCCTTGATCGGGTACGTCTGTGCCGACTCGGTAAAGCTGATGGTCTTGGTCGTGCGGTCGAATGAGGTGGTGGTCGGATGCTTGCGGAAGCGCTTTTCGGTGAAACTGAGCGGCGCCAGGCCATATTGATCGATGAGGCCGTGGCTGCTGGTTTCGAGGATTTTCCCGACCAGCATGGCGCGGGCCTCGGTGTTGACGGAAAACTCGTCGCCGGAAGCCGTCCAGCGCACGATCGCCTGCCCCTGCGCGGCGATGCCGCCCTGATGGGCCTTGATGCTATAGGTCAGGTCGGCGGAGGGCGGCACGTTGAATTTCTGCCGGGGAGCCGAGCGATTCGCGCCAAGAGCGGCGGTCGCCAGGATCAGGGAGCATGCGATCGAAGTAGCGAATGCTGAGGTGATGCGGAGCTTGGGCATTGTTTATCCGTTGGAATGCTTATTGGGCGCTGACCAGCTTGGACAGCAGGAGTTCGAGATAGTCCCCATTGGTTTCGGTATAGCGCAGTTTCACCGGATACCATTCCTGTTGCGGCGCAAGCCAGATATCGACCTTCTGTTCGTAGGATCCGGGGCGCGGCACGCGCAGCACATGCCAGGCCAGGAAATTGCCCAGCCCGGTTTCGATTTCTTCCTCGCCGATCACGCGGAATTGCCACACTTCGCCATCACGCGCACCGGCGACGAAGAAGTCGAATTGCGCATCCGGGAAAAATTTTCCGGCGTCGCCGCGGCCGATGCTGGCAAGCTGCCAGATCACGCTGCTGCGGTCCTGTTCGCCGCCTGCGCGCGGATAGGACAGGGTCGACGCGGAAAAGCTGATGGTGTTGCGTTCCCGATGGAAATGCGTATTCGTCTCGGCCTTGCGAAAACGCTTCTCGCTGTACAGCTCCGGGGCCACGCCGAAGCTGTCGATCTCGCCTTCGCTTTTGAAATTGAGCAGCGTAAGAAACAGGACGCGGGCTTCACCGCGGACGGAATAATGCCGGCCATCCGTTTCCCATTTGATTTCGCCGCTGCCGCCGTAAATGTATTCACCCTTGCGCAAGGCGCTGGCCTTGAAATCCAGTGTTGCGGAAGGCGGCGGATCGGTTCTGTAAGCTGTGACCGCTTCCGGTACTGGTTCGGCCGCCGGTGCCGAAGCCTGGTCCGGCTCGGATGCGGCTGCACTTGGAAGCGTGGCGTCGTCCTCGATGGCGGGCTCCGGTGCGGGCACTTCCAGGCCGGCGGGCTCGGGCACCGCGGCGCTGGCGGCTGGTGGTGGCAACGGGGGCGGGACACGCTTGCGCGGACGCGGCCTGGCTTTTTTCTTTGGTGGCGGAGGCGGTGGCTCGGCCGGCGCCATTGTCGCCGCTTCCTGTGCCGGCGGTATGCGCAGCGTGGCGGTAACGACATTGGGCGTGCTGGTTTGGAATGAGGGCAGGCCGATCCGGCCATTGGCCCATCCGAACACCAGAAGATGCAGCAGGACCGATGCGACCAGCAGCGCGAACCAGCGCCCGAACATCAGTGGGCGGTCGCGTCGCGCTCGGGAATCTGGCACAGGAATCGTCATGGCGTAAGTGTAGCAACCTATGCCTCGGAGAGGCTTGGACGGCGAAAGTTTAGACGCCGCAATCTGGTGGCATTGATCTATCTCGCGCTTATCCGAGATTCTGGAGTCTTTGCCATGTTGTCCATCCTGCTTATCTGCTACGCTGAATGCAGATTCATGCGACAGGCTCAGGAGGATGCGATGGTCAAACCGAATGTTTCAGGCACGCCGGGGGCAGGCCCGATGGGCGATACCCTGGAATTCATGAAAAATCTGTGGGGCGGCATGGGTGTGCCGGGGATGATGCCGCCCGGGACGAATCCTGCGGGCATGAGCATGCCCCAGATGGCCATGCCGACTTTGTCGGTCGAGGAGATCAACAAGAGGATCTCCGAGCTGAGGGCGGTGGAGTCCTGGATTACGCTGAACATGAACATGCTGCGCGCGACCATTCAGGCACTGGAAGTGCAGAGTGCGACAATCTCGGCCCTGCAGTCGATGGGAGAAAGCCTTAACGCTGCGATGACAGGCGCCAGCGGGCAAGCCGCTGAAACGAAAGCCCAGGATGCGCCGGCTCCCGATGGCCAATCCTCCGCTGGACCCGAATCCGGCAGCCAGCCCCGGGTCGATGCGGCCGCATTTACCGCACCGCTGGCCAATGCCACTGCCTGGTGGAACATGCTTCAGGACCAGTTCAAGCAGGCGGTGAATCAGGCCATGGCCCAAGCGCAGACACAGGCGGGCATGGACGGTTCTTCGGCCAGTCAGTCCGACCAGGCCGCACAGGGCGATGCGGCACCCAAGCGCAAATCACCAAAGCACTGAAATCCATTTCCCGGCACCGGCCTGCTGCGGCGTGCGTGATCGCACAATGCAGGCCGGCTGAAGTTTATTTCCTTCCTGCGTTTTTCCGTTTGCGTTGATTGTCCCAAACGCAACGTCACGGCATTGCCAAGCTTGTACCTGTCCAGACTCGCGATATACACTGCATGACGTTTCTTGACGTCATTTTTTGCTGTATTTTTGTACAGCGATTGGATAAGATCGCTAGGAGATAAAGAGCCAAGGGGGCCTTTTGGACGTGTTGATCAAGCTCATTAGTCTAGTAATGGGTTTCTACCTCATTCGTGGTGCACTTGGTCGCGCAGGAGACGGAGATTTGAAGAAGTTCATCGCTTTGACCGGTGTACTACTTTTGATCGTTGCCGTTCGCCTTACTTTTAAAGGTTAGGCCTCTTCTGAAGCAATATGTGCTCCGACCGGCACTCATAGAAGCACAAGGGAACACCGATGGAAGATCAAAAATACTCTCTGATTGAAACACTCACCTTTGCCGAGACTGCCGGCCTGCCGACTTCGGGAACCCTGGTAGAGCAGATTGTTCATCTGCTCAATTCCAACATGGTGTTCAGCGACATCATCATCCACCAGAACAGCCCGATCATGCTGCGCCAGCCCAAGCGCCTGGTTGCGGTGTCGGACACGCCGATCACGGAAGCGGAGCTGGAAGAGTTTTTCGAGGTGATCGAGCCGGACTGGGCAGAAAAGATCAAGGACCGGGCATTCGACCGCTCCAAGGACTTGTTCAGCGCGCGCATCCGGGCCAACTGCTTTTCCTTTCAGGGCAAGAAGCGCCTGGGTTGCGTGATTCGTCGTTTCCCCACGGAGCCGATGCCGCTGGCCGAGATTGGTCTGCGCCCCTCAGGCCAGGCATTTGCAAAGCTGCACAGCGGCCTGGTTCTCATCATCGGTGATACCTGCCAGGGCAAGTCGACCACGATTGCCTCCCTGCTGGACGAGATCAACAAAAGCCGCTCCGGACACATCATCACGATCGAGGATCCGGTGGAAACCCTGATCCCGCAGCGCAAGTCCATCATTACGCAACGCGAAGTCGGCGCTGATGGCGACGTGGAAAGCTATTACCTCGGTGCGCTCGACGCCTTGCGCGAGCGGCCGGACGTCATCCTGATCGGCGAGATCAGGGATGCCCAGACGGCGCAGGAAGCGCTGGCACTGGCCGAATCCGGGCCGCTGGTATTTGCCACCCTGCATGCACGATCCACCGAATTCGGGCTGCAGAAGCTGCTGCGGCTGCTGGGCAACGGCGATGCCCAGTCGCAGGCCTTGTCCAACTGCCTGCGCGGCGTGATCTGCCAGGCTTTGTTGCCTTCGCTCAAGGGGGACAGCTTTCATCTGGCAAGCGAGTGCATGACCACCAATCCGGAGGTGATGCAATTGATCGGCAGCCGCAACATTGCCGGCATTCGCCCCCTGCTGGACAAGCTGAGCCAAGTTGCCGGTTCGGGGTGCCACACCATGAACGACGACCTGAAGCTGCTGATCCAGGCAAAGAAAATCAGCCTGGACGACGCGCGCCGGGCCACTACCGACCGCATGAAGTTCGAAGGCATGTTTCGGCAGGCTGCATAATCGCATCACACATCAGCGGCCCGTTCCCGCTGGCCGTCGATTCTGAAGGTCTTGGCGCCGGTCGGCAGAGGCGTCAAGTCTGATCCCGCTCATCTCATGGATGTGCAAGCCCATCAATAATCCTGCCGGTGGATGGCCGACGGTCAAGGCACTTAGCCCAAGGACGATTGTCATAGCCACAAGAACGGGCTGTCCGCCGGACGATTTGCTGCCAGGAAACTCCGCGTGCCGTCTGCCCTTGGTAGAATCGAATACTTAACTCAATTTTTAAGGTGTGGAATGCTGTACCCAGAATTATTCAAGTCACTCGAGCAGGTTCGATGGAACATGGAAAAAGACATTCCATGGGACAAATTCGACGCATCCCAACTTACCGACGAGCAGGCACAAACCATTCGCATGAATGCAATCACCGAATGGTCAGCCTTGCCGGCAACAGAGATGTTCCTGCGTGACAATCGTGGGGACAGCGATTTTTGCGCCTTCATGTCCGTTTGGTTTTTTGAGGAACAGAAGCATTCCCTGGTGCTGATGGAATACTTGCGCCGTTTCCGCCCGGATCTCGTGCCTACGGAGCAGGAACTGCAAAACGTGCGTTTTGAATTCGACCCGGCACCGCCGCTGGAAACCCTGATGCTGCACTTCTGCGGCGAGATCCGCCTGAATCACTGGTACCGCTGCGCCGCCGACTGGCATACCGAACCAGTCATCAAGCAGATTTACAAGATCATCAGCCAGGACGAAGCCCGCCATGGCGGTGCCTACCTGCGCTACATGAAAAAGGCATTGAATGACGTCGGCGACTCGGCACGCGCGGCCTTCGCCAAGATCGGCGTGCTGATGGCTTCGGCCCGCCGCACCGAAAAGCCTTTGCATCCGACGAATCTCCACGTCAATCAATCTCTGTTCCCGAACGATACCGTGCAAAGCCGCCTGCCGGATCCCAACTGGCTGGAACGCTGGCTTGACCGGCAGATCAAGTTCGACAGCGACTGGGAAAAGAAAGTGGTCGACCGCATCCTGCACAATCTGTCGCTGCTGTTCGATCGCACTTTCAACTCGGTGCAAGACCTGAACCGCTATCGCAAGGAAATCACTTCGCGCCTGCCGCAGTTGCAATCGGCCTGATGCAGTAAACCACCAGCCTTCGGAAGCCGCAGACTTGCGGCTTTTTTATTCCATGCCCGACTTTGAAAAAAAAATCTGTTCCCGCGCCGAGCTGCCTGCGCGCGTCGCTGAACTGCCCAAGCCGGTGGTGCTGACCAATGGCGTATTCGATATCCTGCATCGCGGGCATGTGACCTATCTCGCACAGGCCCGCGAGCTCGGGGCAGCGCTAGTGGTCGCGGTCAACACCGATGCCTCCGTCAGACGCCTGGGCAAGGGCGATGACCGGCCGGTCAACACCTGCGAAGACCGCATGGCGATTCTTGCGGCGCTGGAATCGGTGGCGCTGGTAGTGCCTTTCGATGAAGACACGGCGCTGGAAGTGGTGCAGGCGGCGCGGCCGGATGTGTATGTGAAGGGCGGCGATTACGACATGGCGACCATCCCGGAGGGGAAAGCGGTGCTGGCCTATGGCGGGCGTGCGGTCGCGATCGATTTCGAACACGACCGATCCACCACCAAGCTCCTGTCGAAGGTACGAAAAGGCACAAGCGGATGAGCCTTGCTCCACTGGCCGAAGTCACGCGCGGCAACCAGGTCGAATCCATTCATTTCGGATCGGTCGCCGTGGTCAATACTCGCGGCGAGTTGCTGTATCAGGCGGGCGATCCGCACTTTCCGACATTCACCCGTTCCACCATCAAACCCTTCCAGGCTCTGCCATTTCTGCAGTCGGGCGGCGCGGCGCGATTCGGCTATGGCTCGCGGGAAATCGCGCTGATGTGCGCCAGCCATTCGGGCGAACCGATGCATGTCGAGACCGTGCAGGGGATGCTGCACAAGGCGGGCTGCGACGAGCATCACCTGCGCTGCGGCTGCCACCTGCCCCTGCAGTATTCCATCCCCGACAGGCAGCCACCGGCGGGGGCCAGTTTCAACCAGCTATACAACAATTGCAGCGGCAAGCACGCGGGTTTTCTCGCCTATTGCGTGCAGCATGGCCTGGATCTCGGCACTTATCTGCATCCGGACCATCCTCTGCAACAGGTAATCAGGACGAGGCTCGCCGATCTCGCTCGTATCCCGGAATCCACCATGCAGGCTGGCACCGATGGCTGCTCGGCACCGAATTACGCGATGCCGCTGTCGCGCCTGGCGTTTTGCTATGCGAGGCTGGCGCAGGGCGAGCGGGATGGGGAATATGGCGATGTGCTGGGCACCTTGTTCCAGGCGATGACTTCGCATCCGGAACTCGTCTCCGGAACCGGCCGCAGCGATCTCGCCTTCATGCAAGCTGCGCCCGGCGACTGGGTCGCCAAAATCGGCGCCGAAGGTGTGCAAGTGATTGGCATCCGCTCGGCCGGACTGGGCATTGCCTTGAAGGTGGCCGACGGCAACAGCCGCGCCTTGTATCCTGCAACTGTCTCGGTGTTGCAGCAGCTCGGCCTGATTCCGCACTCTGCCGTGCCGGTGCCTACACCCTGGATGCGGCCGCAATTGAAGAATGCGATGGGATTGCTGACTGGAGAAATCCGCGCCACGGTAAGCCTGGTCAAGGCCTAGGGCATGCAGCAAGAACGCGCCGGCGGCGATCTGCCGGACGCTCCAGGAATTTGAATGACGACGTATGGTTCGTACCGTGCGGCACGCATCGTCGAGCAGGCAAGTGAAATACGGCGGCTCGCCGCTTTGCCGGCTCAATGGCCGTGATGCATCCCTTGCTGCTGGCCTTGATTCGCGCCGGCTTCCTGCATGGTGGCAGCCCTTGCATCCTTGTCCTGCACCAGCACGGACACTTCGGTCTTGCCCGCCTTTTCAAAGTTCAGAGTGAGCGGCAGCTTGTCACCGGCTTTCAGCGGCTGCTTCAGCCCGAGCAGCATCAGGTGATAGCCCTGGCCCGGCTGCATCACTATTTTCTGGGACGGCGCAATCGCGACTTCTCCTGCTTCGCGCATCTTCATCAGGTTGCCCTCCATGGACATGGTGTGGATCTCCACTGCCCGGGCAGCGGGCGAGGCTGCGCCGATCAGCTTGTCGCCCGTCTTCCCCCGATTCTCGATACTCAGGTAAGCAGCGCCCGAAGTCTGCCCCGGCACGCTGGGGCGCGCAAACGGCTGGCCGATGTGCAGCTCCCCCAGCTGATAGTCGTGCGCGTGGGCAGTTGCAGTCGCGGCCAGCAGTGCACCAAGGGAGAGGAAGAATCGAAGTCGCATGATGGTCCTTTGAAGTCAGTTGAAAGAAGATGGGCAAGCGTTCAGCTGCCGCCTGCAAATCCGTTCTGGCGCCAGGCTTCGTACACCACTACCGCCACCGTATTGGACAGGTTGAGGCTGCGGTTACCCGGCCGCATGGGCAGGCGGATACGCTGCGTGGGGGCGAAGGATTCGCGCAGTTCCGGCGCCAGCCCCCTGGTTTCCGAGCCGAAGACGAAGAAATCGCCAGGCTGGAACACAGCCTCGGCGAACGGCGCCGAGCCATGCGTGGTCAGTGCAAACATCCGCAACCGGTCCGGGGCTTCGCTCGCGATGAAGGCATCCCAGTTGCTATGCACTTTCATGCGGGCGTATTCATGATAATCGAGTCCGGCCCGGCGCATCTTTGCATCGTCAAGAGGAAACCCGAGCGGTTCGACGAGATGCAATTGTGCGCCGGTATTGGCGCACAAGCGAATGATGTTGCCGGTGTTCGGCGGAATCTCGGGTTCAACCAGCACTACATGAAACAAGTTCTGCTCCTTTTACTTTTGCAAGGCACGCGCGAATACGAGGTTGGTGACGCGCGTCGCGCCAAAGCGCTTGAGGGTCGCGGCCAGTTCGCCCAGCGTTTCGCCAGTGGTGATGACATCGTCGACCACGCCAATGTGCCGGCCGCGAACCCAGTCGATCGCATCGCCATGGACCATGAAGGCGTTGCGCATATTTTTACGTCGTTCATCCGGAGGCAGCAGCGACTGCGCCTGGGTCTCTCGTTGACGGAACACGAGGCGCGCATCGAGGCGGATGCCGAGCTCTCGTGATAGCGGCTTTCCGATTTCCAGTGACTGGTTGAAGCCGCGTTCCCGGAGTCGTTGCGCTCCCAGAGGTACCGCAGTCAATACTTCCGGCAGCGGAACTCCGGGACCGCGCTGCAGGGCGTGGCGCAACAAACTGGCGCATAGCGGTGCCAAGGCCAGCCGGTTGCCAAACTTCAAAGCCAGCACCAGATGATCCAGCGGCGGTACATAATCGGCGGCTACGACAGTCGCATCGAACGCCGGCGGATTCCTGAGACATTCTCCACATTTCACGGCAGTGCTGCCTGAGGCAAGTGGCGCCGCACATTGTCCACAGCGGGCAGGGAGGTGGCTGAAGAATTGCGCCCGGCAGTCGCTGCACATGGCCTCGCGACCATTGCTTCCGCATAATGCGCAGGACGACGGCAGGGCTGCATGCAGTCGAGTCAGGCTATGCTGGGACCAGTGGGACAAGCGCGAGAACATCGGACAATGAAATCCTCAACAGTGTAAACTGGCGAGCATTATCTCACTGCATTTCCCCGGTTTCTTCGTGCCTTCTTCCTCTTCCCCAGACAACGTTCCGCAAAGCGCACCGATCGACATGCAGCGAGTGCGCGAGCTGTTTGCCGTGCCGGCGAATACTGCCGAATCAAATTTCTTGCGCAGGGAAATCGCCGGACGCATGCATGAGCGCCTTGCCCTGATAAAAATCAATCCGAAGCAAGTACTGGATGCTGGTTGTGGTGAAGGATCGGACCTGTCGATACTGCAGGATAACTTTCCCGAAGCACAGGTAATCGGACTCGATGCTTCGCTGCCGATGCTGACAGCGGCGCGCGCAGCGCGGAACGCAGCCTCCTCATCAATGAACCGCCTTTTCGGCAAATGGCTGCCAGCCAAGCTGGGCGGAGGAAATGCCGGTAATGCCGGACTGATCTGTGGAGACTTCGCGCGCTTGCCGTTTGGGGTGAATGCCATAGACATGATCTGGTCCAACCTCGCATTGCATTGGCATCCGCAGCCGGACCGGGTATTTGAGGAATGGCGGCGCGTGCTGCGGGTGGATGGCCTCCTGATGTTTTCCTGCTTCGGTCCCGATACATTCAAAGAATTGCGCGAGGCTTTCGGCAGGGCTGATGCCGCTCCGCATACGTTACCCTTTGTCGACATGCATGATTTTGGCGACATGCTGGTCCATGCAGGTTTTTCGACCCCGGTGATGGACATGGAAACCATTACCGTTACCTACGAAACGGTCGCCAAACTGATGTCCGATGTGCGGGCATGGGGCGGTAATCCATTGGCAAACCGCCGAGCCGGGCTGTTCGGGCGCCATGGATGGAAGCAGGTTCTTGCCGATCTGGAAAGGCGGCGTCGTGACGATGGAACAATACCTTTGACATTTGAAATCATCTACGGCCATGCATTTCGTCCGGTGCCCAAAGTCACTTCGCGCGGCGAGGCCATTGTCCGACTCGACTTGCGCAGGAAATGACAACTTCCCGCAGCGCATTCATCACCGCAGCGAGCGCAATATCGAGGGAAGCCGCAATGATCAAAACATCAACCTCGGGTGAGGGAAGGCGTAGTTGCGAGGTCGTTGGAAGGTGTGTGTTTTAACGGTTGTTGCTATGTTTTTATGCTTGATAATAAAACCACTTCGGACTTATACTTCCCAAGTTTTGCGCGATGCTGGCATTGGTCGTTCAAGGCGTTCAGGCGAAGCAGTATGGCCGAGCTGGAGTGAATTTTTGGCCGGAATTCCTTGATCACTCCGCGGTAATTGATGTGCGTCTGCGCGGCCTTTTGCATGGTGTTCTTGGGTATCCGCTGTTTGCCTTCTTGTTTTGCGTCTACATGCGAGTGACCGGGAGCGCATTGTGCAGTTCGAGTGCTGTGAGCTGGAGAAGTTGATCCGGGCCGGGCAAGTCCGGCAGTACAGGCGGATACGTTCACGTTGCCTGTTTCGTCCAGCGGTTGAGCGGCCTTGAATCCCGCGACGCACGAGCGGAAGCCGGGCGGTATTGGGCGGAATGGAGAAGGCGGGCGCTGGTCCGCAACTTGCGGCGCGCTGATGTCGGGTAGCTAGACAGAATTCTAATTTGGGCTTTTGGGGAAACTATGAAACTTGCGAAGCGCCTTCAATCTTTGATAATCGGTGCGTCGCTCCTGGCGGCAGGCATGCCGTCCTGGGCGGTGGTCGATAGCCCGGGCGGGCCGGCAGTGCGCGAGCTGAACTTTCAGCCGCCAGTGACAAGAATTGCGGAAGAGATTTATTCGCTGCACAACCTGATGCTGGTGATCTGCCTGGCGATTTTCATCGCCGTCTTCGGCGTGATGTTCTATTCCATCGTCAAGCACCGCAAGTCGGTCGGGCACAGGCCGGCAACCTTCCATGAAAGCACCGCAGTCGAAATCGCCTGGACCATCATTCCGTTCCTGATCGTGATCGGAATGGCACTGCCCGCTACCAAGACGATGGTAGCGATGAAGGACACATCGAATGCCGATATCACCATCAAGGTTACCGGCATGCAGTGGAAGTGGGGCTATGATTACCTGAAGGGTGAGGGCGAGGGTATTTCCTTCCTGTCGGCCTTGTCCACGCCGCGCGACCAGATTGACGGTACGGCAGAAAAGAACGTCAATTACCTGATCGAGGTCGACAATCCCGTCGTCGTGCCGGTAAACAAGAAAATCCGTATCGTGACCACCGCCAATGACGTGATCCATTCCTGGACCATCCCGGCATTCGGCGTAAAGCAGGATGCGATCCCGGGCTTCGTGCGCGATGCTTGGTTCAAGGCTGAAAAAATCGGCACTTATCGCGGTAACTGCGTCGAGTTGTGTGGCAAGGACCATGCCTTCATGCCTATCGTGGTCAATGTCGTGTCCGAAGAGGATTACAAGAAGTGGGTCGACGGCAAGAAGAAGGAAATGGCTGCTCAGGCCGACGATCCCAACAAGACATGGACCATTGACGAGTTGAAGCAGCGCGGTGAAAAGGTTTATGCGGCAAACTGCGTCGCCTGCCATCAGGCAAACGGCAAAGGCGTGCCCGGTGCCTTCCCCGCGCTCGACGGTTCTCAGATCGTCAACGGCCCGAAAGCTGGGCAAATCAATATCGTGTTGAACGGCAAGGGCGGCATGCCGCCTTGGAAAGGAGTGTTGTCGGATACCGAGATCGCGTCCGTGATCACCTATACCCGGAACAACTGGTCCAACAAGGCTCAGGAAAACATTGTTCAACCGGCTGAAGTGCTGGCTGCGCGCAAGTAATTGAATTTAGGAGATTGATATGAGCACCACCGCAGTCGATCACGTACACGATCATTCTCATGACCACGCGCACGATCATCCGCACGGTTGGCAGCGCTGGCTGTTCGCGACCAACCACAAGGACATCGGCACCCTGTACCTGTGGTTTTCCTTCGCCATGCTGCTGTCTGGGGGCGTACTGGCATTGCTGATCCGTGCCGAACTGTTCCAGCCGGGCCTGCAACTGTTTCGCCCGGAATTTTTCAACCAGCTGACCACCATGCATGGCCTGGTCATGGTGTTCGGTGCGATCATGCCCGCCTTCGTCGGCTTCGCCAACTGGATGATTCCCTTGCAGATTGGTGCATCCGACATGGCTTTTGCCCGGATGAACAATTTCTCGTTCTGGCTGTTGCCTCCCGCAGCGCTGCTGCTGGTCGGCTCCTTCTTCGTGCCGGGTGGCGCGACGGCGGCTGGCTGGACCATGTATGCGCCGCTGTCGACACAGATGGGCATGGGCCATGACATGGCGATTTTTGCCGTCCACATCATGGGCGCGTCCTCGATCATGGGTTCGATCAACATCATCACCACGATCCTGAACATGCGCGCACCAGGCATGACTCTGATGAAGATGCCGATGTTCTGCTGGACCTGGCTGATCACCGCCTACCTGCTGATCGCCGTCATGCCCGTGCTGGCAGGAGCCATCACCATGACGCTGACTGACCGTCACTTCGGAACTTCCTTCTTCAATGCGGCCGGCGGCGGCGACCCGGTGATGTACCAGCATATCTTCTGGTTCTTCGGCCACCCCGAGGTCTACATCATGATCCTGCCGGCGTTCGGCATCATTTCGCAGATTGTGCCGGCGTTTTCCCGCAAGCCCCTGTTTGGCTATGCCTCGATGGTGTATGCGACCGCTTCGATCGCGATCCTGTCCTTCATCGTCTGGGCGCACCACATGTTCACGACCGGCATGCCCGTCACCGGCCAGCTGTTTTTCATGTATGCCACCATGCTGATTGCGGTGCCGACCGGCGTGAAGATCTTCAACTGGATCGCGACGATGTGGAAAGGCTCGCTGACCTTTGAAACCCCGATGCTGTTTGCGATCGGCTTCATCTTCGTGTTCACCATCGGCGGCTTTTCCGGCCTGATCCTGGCCGTCGCGCCGATCGATATCCAGATGCAGGATACCTACTACGTCGTGGCCCACTTCCACTATGTGCTGGTGGCCGGTTCGCTGTTCGCGCTGTTTGCGGGCTTCTACTACTGGGGACCGAAATGGACCGGCTTCATGTACAACGAGACCCGCGGCAAGATCCATTTCTGGGCATCGCTCATTTTCTTCAACATTACCTTCTTTCCCATGCACTTCCTGGGGTTGGCCGGCATGCCGCGCCGCTATGCCGACTACCCGGCGCAGTTCACCGACTTCAATCTGGTTGCCTCGGTCGGTGCGCTCGGCTTTGGGCTAGCACAGGTTTATTTCCTGTTCGCGGTGATTCTGCCTGCCATCAAAGGCGGTGAAAAAGCGGCGGCCAAGCCTTGGGAAGGCGCGGAAGGCCTGGAGTGGACCGTGCCAAGCCCGGCACCTTTCCACACGTTTGAAGTGCCGCCGACGGTGAAGTAACTAGAAGGCGGGCTGGGCTCGCCTGATTACTCTATGTCTCAGCAGAAAAAGCCGAATAACCTGAAGACCGCGTTGATCCTTGCGTCAATCGCGCTGGCGTTTTTTGTAGGCCTGTTCGTCAAACGGATTTGGTTCGGCTAAATGGAAACAAGGAATCAAGGCAGCGCAGGACAGGCCCGCAAGCTGAACACGCACATGCTCGGCAAGTTGCTGGTGATTGCGGTGATGATGTTTGGCTTCGGCTATGCGCTGGTGCCAGTCTATAAAAAGATTTGTGAAATCACTGGCATCAACGTCCTGTCAACGAAGGATGTCAAGCTCGACGGTGTCGCCAATACGCAGGTCGACAAGACCCGTACCATCACCATCGAGTTTGATGCGAATTCCCAAGGTCCCTGGCGTTTCCGGCCGACGGTTTCCAGCATGCAGGTGCATCCGGGGGAAATGGCGCAAGTGGTCTATGAAGTTGTGAACACGCAGCCGCGCAGCATCGACGCGCAAGCGATTCCAAGCTACGCGCCGCAGCAGGCAGCGGCCCACTTCAAGAAGATGGAGTGCTTCTGCTTTCAGCAGCAGACGCTCGGACCAAATCAGGCAAAGCAGATGCCGGTCGTGTTTTACATCGACCCGGCTCTGCCCAAGGATGTGAAGACGATTACTCTGTCCTACACCTTTTTCGAGGTTGGCGGGACAGGCGGGAAAGCAGGCTGACAGGGGGGCGTATGGATGATCTGAAAAAGGTCGTGACTCGCAAGTCGTCCTTCTGGGCAACTGTCAAGGCGGTATTCTGGTCGTTCTTCGGGGTGCGGAAGAAAAGCCACTACGAGCAGGACGCGGCGCAATTGAATCCGGTCCACGTGATTATTGCGGGGATTATTGGCGCGGTGATCTTTATCGGGATCCTGCTGTTGATCGTAAAAAGCGTGGTTGCGAAGTAACTATTTAAAATTTGCATTGGGAGATGGACATGAGTTCTCAGCATGGAAATGCGCCTTATTACTTCATACCCGGCCCCTCCAGGTGGCCGGTACTTGCAGGTGCATCGCTGCTCTTGACGATGGCAGGAGCCGCCGCATGGGTCAACAGCGTCAGCTGGGGGCCGGTGGCCAATATTGCTGGCATTCTTGCACTCCTGGTCGTGCTGTATCGCTGGTTTGGCGATGCGATCAGGGAATCCGAAGGCGGCTTGTACAGCAACCGCATCGACGTTTCCTATCGCTGGAGCATGAGCTGGTTCATCTTCTCCGAAGTCATGTTCTTCGCCGGATTTTTCGGCGCCCTGTTTTATGCACGCACGATTACGCTGCCTGATCTGGCCAGCCTCGATTACAAGATCCTGTGGCCGGACTTCACCGGGCAATGGGGCAATACACCGGCAGGCACTATCCAGCCTTTCACCAAGATGGGCCCATTCCCCATCCCGACCATCAACACTGCGTTGCTGCTGACTTCGGGTGTGACGTTGACAATTGCTCACCATGCACTGCGCGCAGGCCAGCGAAGCAAGACGGCATTCTGGCTGTTTGCCACCATCGTGCTTGGCGCCGTGTTCATGGGTTTCCAGGCTTTTGAATATATCCATGCCTATACGGAATTGAACCTGAAGCTGACTTCCGGCATCTATGGTTCGACTTTCTTCATGTTGACCGGATTCCACGGATTCCACGTCACGATGGGTGCTATCATGCTGGCCGTGGTGCTGGTCCGCGTGCTGAAAGGACACTTTACCCCCGAACATCACTTCGCCTTCGAAGGCGCCGCATGGTACTGGCACTTTGTGGACGTCGTATGGCTTGGCCTCTATGTGGTGGTTTACTGGCTGTAACTGTCCTGCGGATAGTCTGGGCAAAAAGAAGAGCCGCACCTTGGTGCGGCTTTTTTACTGGGTAGGCATGAAACCCGCAGGTTTATCGAATCCCGGTAGGCTCAATCCAACCCAGCGAATAAGCGATCAGCAGCAGCACGAACAGTGCAATGGAAAAGCCGACGCGCAGTGCGAGTGCTTTGACGGTCCGGTTGCTTTTCCCTTTGTCTTTCATTAAAAAAAACAGTGCAGATCCAAGACTGCTCAATATCAGGACGAAAGCGATGGCGACAAGAATTTTCATGATGGATTGAAAGCTGTCCGTGCGTCGCGCGCCGGCTGGAACGCTGCAGGAGAGAGGATTAACAGGGGCATGAAAGACAGAGTGATATTGTAATGCCAATCAAATTCCGTTTTAGATGGATGCCGTTCATTGCTTGCTCCATCGCGATCACGATTGGCATCCTGCTGGGGAATTGGCAAACCCGCCGCGCAGCGGAAAAAGAGGCGATCGAACAGAAGCTGCTCGAGCGCGAATCCGCCCCGCCTCTGGACTTGAACCGGGTGACGCCGGGCGTGGAAGAGGCAGAGTATCGGCGCGTGCACCTCAAGGGAGAATTCCTCCCGCGCTGGAGCATCTATCTGGATAATCGTCCCTACCAGGGTGTGCCGGGCTTCTACGTGCTTACGCCATTCAGGATTGACGGCACGAGCAAATATGTTCTGGTCATGCGCGGATGGTTCAAGCGCGACATTGCCGATCGCACCAAACTGCCCGACTTGAAGACGCCGGGCGATCCGATCGACATCGAAGGCATGGTCCGGCGCAATGCCAGCCACGTACTTCAACTCGGAACACCGCTGCCGCTGCAACCGGGCGCAATCCTGCAGAATGTCGAGATCGCACAATTCACACAGGCCAGTGGATTGCCCGTGCAGCCATATTTCGTCGAGCAGACCAGCGATACCGGGGACGGACTGGTACGCGACTGGCCACGGCCATCGAGCGGCGTCGACAAGCACAAGGGTTATGCCTTCCAGTGGTATGCACTTTCGGCAATGGCACTCATATTTTTCATGGTTACAGGATTACGTCGTGGAAGCAAACAGGCAAGCTAGCAATCAGCGCAGTCAGGGACGCTGGAAACTCTTCGCGGTGCTCGCAGTCTGCGCCGCACCGGTCCTCGCCTCGTACTTCGCCTACTATGTCGTCAAGCCGCAGGGGCGCACCAACTATGGCACGCTGCTCGACCCGCGCAGCTATCCCGTGCCGGCACTTGGTTTGCACCTGCTCGATGGAATACCGGTCACGCTCGATGCCTATCGCGGCAAGTGGGTGATGCTGATGGTGAGTGATGCCGACTGTCCGGAAGCGTGCCGCAAGAAGTTGTATGACATGCGCCAGTTGCGCCTCGCCCAGGGCAAGGACATGGATCGCATCGAGCGCGTTTGGCTGATCACGGACGATAAACCATTGGATACGCTGCTCATGCGGGAATATGACGGCACCCATATGCTCCGTGCGCAGCCGCACAAGCTGAAGAACTGGCTCCCGGCAGAGGTTGACACGCGCCAGTCCGACCATATCTACATGATCGACCCTCTTGGCAATCTGATGATGCGGTTCCCCAAAGATGCCGATCCCAACAAGATCAAGAAAGACTTGTCCCGATTGTTGAAGGCCTCACGAATAGGATAAATTTGTCATGCTGATCCAACTCGCCATCATGGGCGTATTGGCAGCCTTGCTGCCGCTGACCGTCGTGTGGGCATCGAGCGATAAAGACAAATACCGCAAGCTGGTATGGGTCACGCTCTTCCTGACCTTCGATCTGGTCATGTTCGGTGCCTTTACGCGGCTTACCGATTCCGGGCTCGGCTGTCCCGACTGGCCAGGATGTTATGGTCATGCCAATCCCCTGCAGGCGCACGCGCACATCAGCGCGGCCGAAGCGGCCATGCCGACAGGGCCGGTGACAGTCATGAAAGCCTGGATAGAAATGATCCACCGCTACCTGGCGATGGGTGTTGGCGTCCTGATCATTGCCATCATGTTGATCGCATGGCGGCAGTGGTTGAAATCGAAACGAACCGAACCAAAATTTTCGCCCTGGTTCCCGACCACCCTGTTCGCATTCGTGTGCCTGCAGGGCGCATTCGGTGCCTGGACGGTGACCATGAAACTGCAGCCGGTCATCGTCACCATCCATCTGCTGCTGGGACTGACCCTGCTCGCCATGCTCACCTGGCTCGGCGCACGGCAGGCACGGCATGCGCTGGTCGACACGGCAGCACTGGCACTCCGCAGCCCGGCACTGATTGCCCTCGGCTTGCTTATCCTGCAAGTCGCACTGGGCGGTTGGGTAAGCACGAATTACGCGGCGCTCGCCTGCCTGGATTTCCCGATGTGCCAGGGAGCATGGCTGCCCCACATGGATTTCAACCACGGCTTCACCTTGTGGCGCGCACTGGGCAAGACGGCGGATGGCGATTACTTGCCATTTCCCGCGCTGACGGCCATTCACTGGACCCACCGCAGCTTCGCCTTCGTTGTCGCGCTGGTCGTCGCATGGGTCGCATGCCGGGGCTTGAAGGTCGAAGGCCTGCGCAAGACATCGCGCTGGCTGCTGATCGCCCTGGCCCTGCAGTTGTCCACCGGCCTGGCTACCATCTACCTGAAGTGGCCGCTTGCCCTGGCCGTGGTGCACAACGGAGGCGCAGCGCTCCTCGTGCTCTTGCTGGTCATGTTAAACTTCAAGGTTCGCATCCCGGCGCAGGCTGCGTCAAACAGAGTTAGTACGCGGCTTTCGGCCGCCTGATACGCAAGGCATGACTACCCTGACTGCTTCCTCGAATCGCTTCACCCAATACTGGGCGCTGACCAAGCCGCGCGTGACCCAGCTGGCAGTATTCTGTGCCGTGATCGGCATGTTCCTCGCAACCGAAGAATTGCCGAACTGGAAAATATTGATCGCGGCAACCGTGGGAATCTGGCTGCTTGCCGGTGCAGCGTTCGCGGTCAATTGCCTGGTGGAGCGGGAAATCGATTCCCGCATGGCCCGCACCGCCCGCCGCCCCATGGCGCGTGGTGAAATCACGGTACTTCAGACCCTGGTCTTTTCCGGCGCGATCGGCGGTATCGGCATGTGGATTCTGTATAACTTAGTGAATCCGCTCACCATGTGGCTGACTTTCGCCACTTTCGTCGGCTATGCGGTCGTCTACACCATCATCCTCAAGCCGGCCACACCGCAGAACATTGTGATCGGCGGGCTATCCGGTGCCATGCCCCCGGCCTTGGGCTGGGCTGCCGTTGCCAACGATGTGCCGATGCAGGCCTGGATTCTTGTGCTGATCATTTTCGTCTGGACACCGCCCCACTTCTGGGCGCTTGCCCTGTACCGGCGTGATGACTACGCGAAATCCGGCCTGCCGATGCTGCCCATCACGCACGGCCTGAAATTCACCCAGTTTCAAATTCTGCTGTACACGATTGCATTGGTTGCGACCACGCTCCTGCCGTTTGCCGTACAGATGAGCGGACTGATCTACCTGCTGAGCGCACTGACCCTCGGCGCGATCTTTCTCCGTCGCGCATGGCAGCTGTACCGGCATTACACCGACGTCCTGGCGCGCAAGACATTTGCCTATTCGATCATTTACCTGTCCTTGCTGTTCGCTGCGCTGCTGGTTGATCATTACGTGAGATTCTTCTGATGCGCCTGCCTTCCTTCGCGCGGCTGTTGCCGCTACTCCTGCTGCCGCTGGCCTTCCTGCTTGCCGCTTGCGAACAGAAGTCCGGGGGCTGGGCTGCGCAGTTGCTGCCCGCCGACAAGCCGGCCTTCAAGAATACCGATATCACCGGACTGGACTACGCAAAGGACTTCAGCCTTCCCGATTTCAATGGCAAGCAGCGCTCGCTTGCCGATTTCAGAGGCAAGGCTGTCGTCGTATTTTTCGGATATACCCAATGCCCGGATGTATGCCCGACCACCATGGCGGAAATGGCAAATGTCATGCAGCAGCTCGGACCGCTTGCCGACCGGGTTCAGGTAGTGTTCATCACGGTGGATCCCGAGCGCGACACACCAGAACTCCTTGCCAAGTATGTGCCGGCCTTCGACCCGCGCTTCCTCGGATTGGTCGGTAACAAGGCGGCCACCGAAAAAGTGGCGAAGGAATTCAAGGTGTTCTATCAAAAAGTGCCGGGCAAGGAGCCGGGCAGCTATTCGATGGACCACACTGCGGGCAGTTATGTCTTTGATCCCCAAGGGCGGATCCGGCTTTTCATGCGGCATGGACAGGGACCAGAACCCGTCGTGCATGACTTGAAACTGTTGTTGTCCTGAACTTGGCCCTGCTGACGGGCAGGCCTCGATCTAATTCACGCAGGCAAATAAAAAAGGCGCTCCAGTGGAGCGCCTTTTGCGTTGCTTTCCAGGCTTAGGCAAAAGCAGCCAGCGTGCCTTTCATCTTCTTCAGCGCCGCGCTTTCGATCTGGCGAATACGCTCCGCAGAAACGCCGAATTCGTCAGCCAGTTCGTGCAGGGTCGCACCTGAGCCCTCGTCATTCGACAGCCAGCGTGCTTCCACGATGCGGCGTGAACGCGGATCCAGCTTGCTCAGTGCCGTTTCCAGCCCTTCGGATTGCAGCCGGTCATATTGCTGGGCCTCCAGCGCTTTGGTTGGCTCGCTGGCATCGGATGCCAGATAGGCGATCGGAGCAAACTTTTCATCTTCGTCATCACTCGGCGCTTCCAGTGCGATGTCATGACCCGCCATGCGAGTTTCCATCTCGATCACTTCTTCGCGCTTGACGTTGAGCGACTTGGCCAGGTCATCGACTTGGGCCGGTGTCATGGCGTCCAGGCCCTCTTTATGGCTGCGCAGGTTGAAGAACAGCTTGCGCTGCGCCTTCGTAGTCGCGACCTTGACCAAACGCCAGTTTCTCAAGATGTATTCATGCATCTCCGCCTTGATCCAGTGAATTGCATAGGACACAAGGCGAACGCCCTGGTCAGGATCAAAGCGCTTGACGGCCTTCATCAAGCCGATATTGCCTTCCTGGATCAGGTCGGCATGCGGCAGGCCATAGCCAAGATAGCCACGCGCAATCGAAACCACCAGTCGCAGATGCGAGAGCACCAGCTTCTGAGCGGCGGCCAGATCATTCTTGTCACGCAGGCTGCGCGCCAAAGTGATTTCCTCTTCCTGCGACAAAAGAGGCATCCGGTTGACGGCGGAAATATATGCTTCGATGTTGCCCAAACTGCCAGAAAAACCAAGAGCCAGAGCATTGTTGCCCATTGGAACCAACGCAGATTGTGCAGATGATTTCATTCCTTCTCCTTGTTTCCCTATAAAGGAACAGCTGGAAAACCAGCCGTTTTTTCGACTTCACTATATTAGCACTCCGGCACCGAGAGTGCTAATCGTCATTTTCAAGCTTCAAGATAGGGAGACGCTATGGCAGTACGTTGGCCGATTGATACATCATCCTAGCCCACGGCGCAGGGAGTTTGTTGCGAAAAATCAACGACTTAATGAAGTCGCGAAGGAATCACGGGCGGGTCAAATGACGGCGCACCGAGAAAAACGCTCCGGACAGGCCGAGCGCGGCACTGATTGCAAGCAGGATAAGGATGGAAGAGAAATTCAGGGCTGAAAGCCGGAATTCCGAGCCATACATCCGGGCAAAATCGAAAATTGCGGCATTCAGCGGATAGAGTGCTACACCGACCATCACGAGCGCCGCGGCTCCCGCAAATAAGCCCAGCAGTGCACCGGTATAGCAGAACGGCCGGTAAATGAATGCATTAGTGGCGCCGAACATCCGGCATGCCTCGATTTCCTCACGCTGCGTCATCACTTGCAGGCGTATGGTGTTGAATACGACGGCTACTACCACCACCGCGAGTGTGCCAGCCATAAACAGCAAGACTACCCGCAGCACCCGCACCAGGGCCGCCAGTCGCTTTACCCAGGCCGAATCGACCTGCACCTGTTCCACCCCAGGCAAAGTTCTCAGCCGGTTCGCTACAGCCTCGACTTCCGCCGCATGAACCGCGTCCTGGAATCCCGGCAGCCTGACGACGTAAGCGTCGGGCAGCGGATTGTCCCCAAGGGCGGCGAGCGCATCCGCCAGTCCGGCCTTGTCCCGCAACTTGTTCAAGGCCTGCTCCCGCGGAAGAAATTCCAGTTTCGCAGTGCCTGTGCCGACCGTCCGGTCGATCTGGGTCGCAAGGGCGAGCGCGGTTTCGCGCGGGGTGTCGAGCTTCAGGAATACACTGATTTCCGGTTCCACCGCCAGGCGTTCGGAGACAGGCCGCACGTTTTCCAGCATGGTCAGTCCGGCAAACGGCAAGGCCAGCGCGACACTCACCACCAGCATGTTGAGAAGGAAGCTGCCGGGATGCCGAAGCAGATGCTTGCAGGCTTCAGCCAGCGCATACAGATGCTGACGGATCCATGGTTTCATGCCAACTCCGGTCGGATATCGAGGTGTTCGGCTTGCGCCAGCTTGCCCTGATTCAGGTATATGACGCGCCTTGCGTTTTCCAGCATCTGCTCGTCATGGGTCGAGATCAGGCAGGTGACGCCCACCCCATGGAAGGCTTTGAGTGCGTCGAGCACCTTGTCGGCGCTCTTGCGGTCGAGATTGGCGGTCGGCTCATCGGCCAGGATGATTTGCGGCCGGTTGACGATGGCCCGCGCAATTGCCACGCGCTGCTGCTCGCCGCCGGACAGCATCGGAGGTTCGAATGCGGCCTTGTCGAGCAGGCCCACCTTGTCAAGTGCCGCCCGCGCCCGTCGCTCCGCATCGGCCTTGCCCGTGCCTGTCACCATCAGCGGCAGCATGACGTTTGCCAGCACGTTGCGGTCCGCCAGCAGGGTCTGCTGCTGGAAAATCAGGCCGAGATTGCGACGCAGGTAAGGGAGGCCCGAGGCCTTGATGCGGGCGATGTCCTGTCCATTGACCAGTACCCGGCCCGAGGTGGGGCGTTCGATGGCCGCGATCATTTTCAGCAGGGTGGACTTGCCGGCGCCGGAAGGGCCGGACAGGAAGACCAGTTCGCCCTTGCCTATCGACAGGCTGATGTCGGACAGCGCAACGGCATTGCGGGAGTACCGCTTGGAGACTCCAAGGAATTCGATCATGCAGATCAGCTCAAGAGGGCGTCGACAAATTCTTCGGCATTGAATGCCTGCAAATCCTCGATCTTTTCTCCGACGCCGATGAAATATACCGGCACCGGGCGGGTTTTTGCAATTGCCGCAAGCACGCCGCCCTTGGCAGTCCCGTCGAGCTTGGTGATCACCAGGCCGGTCAGCTGCAGCGCATCGTCGAAAGCCTTGACCTGAGCCAGCGCGTTCTGCCCGGTATTGCCATCGATGACCAGCAGCAGCTCATGCGGAGCGGAAGGCATGCTCTTGCCGATCACGCGCTTGATCTTCTTGAGTTCTTCCATCAGATGGAGCTGGGTCGGCAACCGGCCCGCGGTATCCACCATGACCACATCGGTACGGCGCGCGCGCGCCGATTGCACCGCATCGAAGGCCACTGCCGCCGGGTCGCCGGATTCCTGCGCAATCACCGTGACATTGTTGCGCTCGCCCCAGATCGTGAGCTGCTCGCGTGCCGCGGCACGGAAGGTATCGCCTGCGGCCAGCAGGACCGATTGCCGATGGGCCTGCAAATGCTTGGCAAGCTTGCCGATGGTGGTGGTCTTGCCGGCACCGTTGACGCCGCAAATCATCATCACCAGAGGCTGGACCCGTCCCAGCACCAGCGGCTTTTGCAGAGGGGTCAGCAGCCCGATCAGCAGGCTGCGCAGCGCGGCCTTGACCTGTGCCGCTTCAGTGAGCTTTTCCTCCTTGACCTTTTTCTTCAGGGCATTCAGCAAGTACTGGGTCGCCTCGACGCCCGCATCAGCCATCAGCAGCGCCGATTCCAGTTCGTCATACAGCTCGTCGTCGATCTTTGCGCCGACAAACAGCGTGGTCAGGCTGCTCGACGTCTTCGATAGGCCGGCTTTCAGGCGCGCTAGCCAGGATTGCTTTTCCGCCGCCGGCACCGGTATCTCGACGATTTCGCCTTCGTCTTCCGGCTCGGGCTGAGTGACGGATTCGGGTTGCGGTACGAATTCCGGTTCGGCAGTGGGCACGGGCGCGGCATTTGCCGGCGGCGCAACTTCCGGCACAACTTCCGGAGCAGCCTCCTGCGCCGGGGCAGCGGCAGATCCTCTCAAGCGCGCGAACCATGACTGCTTTTGCGGCGGCACCGGACTAGGCGCGGGCGCGTCAGTCCTTGCCTCGGGAGCCGGCGCCTCGGCGCTCGCCGGCTCTGCCGGTTGAGCGGATTCCGGCTCAAGGGCCGGCTGGGAAACAGGCTGGTCTTTCGGTTTTTTCTTGAAAAAACTAAACATTGGAATGAGGAAAGAGGCTGACGAGGCGCAGGAAGCTGCGCTGACGAAAAAAGATACAATCCCTTCACCAACCGTTGGCGCTTGGTGTCGTCGAAGATCCAAATCGCACATTTTATCAGAGCACAGATTATGAAAATTCGAACTGCACTTGGGTTTTGGGCATTGGTGGCTGTCCTGCTGTCGCCGCTCGCCCAGGCCGAACCCGCGAAGGAATTCATCTTGCAAAATGGCATGAAAGTCATTGTCAAGGAGGATCACCGCGCGCCGACCGTCGCCCACATGATCTGGTACAAGGTCGGAGCCATGGATGAAACCAATGGCACGACTGGCGTGGCTCATGCCCTCGAACACATGATGTTCAAGGGCACCAAGACGCTCAAGCCGGGCGAGTTCAGCCGCAAGGTGGCCGCACTGGGCGGGCGTGAGAATGCCTTCACCAGCAAGGACTACACTGCGTACTTCCAGCAGGTGGAGAAGTCCAGGCTGGAACAAGTCATGGCGCTCGAAGCGGATCGCATGGCCAATCTCGTATTCGACAAGGACGAGTTCTCGCGCGAAATACGGGTGGTGATGGAAGAGCGCCGCTGGCGTACCGAAGACCTGCCGATTCCGAAAGTCTATGAAGCCCTGAACGCGTCGGCCTTCGTGGCTCATCCCTACCATCATCCGGTGGCGGGATGGATGAGCGACCTGATGAACATGACGGTACGGGATGCAAAAGCCTGGTATGACCGCTGGTATGCGCCGAACAATGCGATCATGGTGGTGTGCGGGGATGTCGACGCCAAGAAGGTGTTCGCGCTCGCCAACAAGCATTTCGGCAAGATTCCCGCCAAGACCCTGATCCCGACCAAGCCGCAGATTGAACCCGAGCAGCAGGGCATCCGGCGCGTCACCGTCAAGGCACCGGCAGAAAATCCCTATGTCGTGCTCGCATTCAAGGTGCCGGCCTTGCGCGACGTCGAGAAGGATACCGACTCGCATGCGCTGGAAGTGCTGGCCGCGGTCCTCGACGGCTACGACAATGCGCGGCTGAACGCGAGATTGGTACGCACCGAGCGCATCGCGAACGAAGTGGGCGCAGGTTACTCGGGCAATTCCCGCGGGCCGGTGCTGTTCCTGCTGGATGGCACGCCCGCACGCGGCACCACCACCGAACAGCTGGAACAGCGTCTGCGCGCGGAAGTGGAGCGCATTGCAAAGGATGGCGTGTCCGAAGAGGAATTGAACCGGGTCAAGGCGCAATTGATCGCCGGCCAGATCTACAAGCGCGATTCCATCTTCGGCCAGGCAATGGAGATCGGCGTCATGGAAATGACGGGCATTTCACAGACCCTGATCGACCGCATCATCGAAAAGCTGCGCGAAGTGACGCCGGCGCAGGTGCAGGCCGTCGCACAGAAGTATTTTCGCGACGATACCCTGACCGTTGCCACCCTCGTGCCCTTGCCGCTCACCGAGAAAAAACCGGAGCCGCCGGGACTGCGTCATTGATGCTCCCGGCTTGCCCGCTCAGACATAGAGAACGCACAAAACCATCATGATCCGATATCTCGTTCTGGCTTTTGCGATAGTTTGCGCGCCTGTCGCGCATGCCACTTTGAAGATCCAGTCATGGACGTTGGACAACGGTGCCCGCGTCTTGTTCGTGGAAAATCATTCAATCCCTATCGTGGATGCGAGCATCGAATTCGATGCCGGCGCGCGCCGCGATCCCGAAGGAAAGGCCGGCACTGCCGCACTGACCAATGCCATGCTGGCACGCGGCGTGCACGCGTCCGAGACGCCGGTTTCCGAACCGGCACTGACCGAGGCGCAGATCTCCGATGCGCTGGCCGATACCGCGGCCCAGCGCGGTGGCGGTGCGGGGCTGGACAGGGCTGGCGCTACATTGCGTACCTTGTCGAGCCCGGCCGAGCGCGACAAGGCCGTCATGCTGGTGGCACGCATCCTGGCCCAGCCGGGTTTTCCTGATGAGCTGCTGGCACGCGACAAGGCGCGCACCATCGCTTCCATCAAGGAAGATGACACCAAGCCGGAAACAATTGCCGACAAGGCCTTCTGGCGCCTGCTCTACGGCATGCATCCCTATGCAAGCCAGGCAACCGCGTCTTCGGTTGAAGCAATTACCCGGGAAGACCTGATCAATTTCCATCGCACCTACTACGTGGCCAATCGCGCCATCATCGCGATCATCGGCGACATCAGCCGCGCCGATGCGGATGCCATGGCGCGGCAGCTCACCGTGCGCCTGCCGCAGGGTGAGCCGCTGCCGCCCCTGCCTTCGGTGCCGGTACTTCAGGCCAAGAAGGAATACATCCTGCACCCCGCTTCTCAGGCCCATGTGCTGATCGGCGAGCCGGCTGTCGCCCGCGGCGACAAGGATTATTTTCCTCTCATCGTCGGCAACTATGTGCTTGGCGGCGGCGGCTTCGTGTCACGCCTGACCTACGAAGTGCGCGAGAAGCGCGGCCTGTCCTACAGCGCCTACAGCTATTTCAATCCGCTGGCGCAGCAGGGGCCATTCCAGATCGGCTTGCAGACCAAGAAGGAGCAGACCGAGCAGGCGCTCAAGGTGGTGCAGGATACGCTCGCCACTTTCCTGCGCGACGGGCCGACGCAGGAGGAATTGAAGGCGGCCAAGGACAACCTGATCGGCGGCTTTGCCTTGCGCATCGATAACAACCGCAAGATTCTCGACAACGTCGCCGCCATTGGCTTTTACAACCTGCCGCTCGACTACCTCGACACCTGGACCGCCAATGTCGCCAAGGTCACGCTCGCCGACATCCGGAGTGCCTTCAGCCGGAAAGTCTCGCTGGACCGCCTGACCACGGTCGTGGTCGGGCCGGAGCAATAGCACATGCAAAAGCAGCAAAAGCGGGGCAGGGCGATGCCGCAACATGGCGGCGGGCCGGCGCAACAGGTGCGCATCATCGGCGGGCAGTGGAAGCGCACGCCCTTGCCAGTGCTGGACGCGGAAGGTTTGCGGCCTACGCCGGACCGCGTCCGAGAGACCGTGTTCAACTGGTTGAATCATTTGCTTGAGGGCAGCTGGGACAATGTCCGCTGCCTCGACCTGTTTGCCGGAACCGGCGCCTTCGGTTTCGAAGCGGCAAGCCGCGGAGCTGCGAGCGTACTCATGGTCGAAAATTATTTGCCTGCCGTGAAGCGGATGGAGGCGAGCAAGGCTAAACTGAATGCGGAGCAGGTGACGATATTGCAAGGCGATGCTGGGCGCATTGCGCACAGTTTGGTCGAGCGCCGCGATGGGGAGCACGCGCGCTTTGATGTGATCTTCCTTGATCCGCCTTATCACCACGGCTGGCTTGCGAAGATGCTTCCTTTGTGCGAGCGCCTGCTCGAAGTGGGAGGCCTGGTGTATGCCGAAGCGGAGCAGTCGCTGGACGAGGAAAACGGCCCCGACTGGCTCAGACCATGGGAGAGCGTGCGCGCGAATAAGGCGGGGATGGTGTTTTATCACTTGCTGCGCCGCAAAGCGGTGCCTGAAATTCAGGCATAATGTGCCTTCTTTTCGTTTAGGGAAACGCGATGGTCACAGCCGTTTATCCAGGAACCTTTGATCCGCTCACCCGCGGACATGAAGATTTGGTGCGCCGCGCTTCGGGCCTGTTCGACAAGCTGATCGTCGGCGTCGCCGACAGCAAGAGCAAGAAGCCTTTCTTCACGCTGGACGAGCGCCTGTCGATTGCCAATGAAGTGCTCGGTCATTATCCGAACGTACAGGTCGAGAGCTTCTCCGGCCTGCTGAAGGACTTCGTTCGCGCCAACGACGCGCGCGTCATCGTGCGCGGCCTGCGTGCCGTGTCCGACTTCGAGTACGAGTTCCAGATGGCCGGCATGAATCGCTATCTCTTGCCCGATGTGGAAACCCTGTTCCTGACCCCCTCCGATCAATATCAGTTCATCTCCGGCACCATCGTGCGCGAAATCGCCATCCTCGGCGGTGATGTATCGAAATTCGTTTTCCCTTCAGTGGAAAAATGGTTGAAGGAAAAGATCAGGAAAATGGGTCAATAAGGGCTGTCTTAAGTTGTAGAGGTTGTCATGGCCCTGATGATTACAGATGATTGCATCAACTGCGATGTATGCGAGCCGGAGTGCCCGAACGAGGCAATCTCCATGGGCCCGGAAATTTACGAAATCGATCCGAACAAGTGCACCGAATGCGTCGGTCACTTCAGCGAGCCGCAGTGCCAGCAGGTCTGCCCGGTAAGCTGCATTCCCTTCAATCCGGAATGGCGCGAGACGAAGGAAGAACTGCAGGCCAAGTATGAGCGGCTGCAGACTGCGCTGAAGGCTTAGAGCGATTCACGGCCCGCAATGCTGGCCTGCGCGCGGAAGGCGCGGCTACGAAATCCGGGGCGTGCCACTTGGGGCAAGGGCTGTGGAAGACTTCATTCAGGCGAACGCAAGGCTAACGTCGACTTCCTGCCCCACACGCACCACCTGACCCTCTCCCTCCAGCAGGATTGCATTCATGCCGAACGTGATGCCGCCGTCGACCTTCGGGTTGGCGCGATAGGTTTGCAATATGTCGAGCGGATCCGGGCCGATGACGCCGGTTGCCTGATCCACCGAAGGAACGTTGCAGCGCGCGCAGGGCTTCACTGGCTTGAGTGCCGCGCTGCCGATGGTGAGGCGGTCCGCATAATCCTCTTCGTATGCCTCGACGCCACTGATGACGATATTCGGCCGGAAGCGGTTCATGCTCAGCGCTTCGCGTTTCTGCGCCCGCAATTTGCCGTTCAGGTCTTCCAGTGACGCTTCGGAAATGACCAGCATCGGATAGCCATCGGCAAACAGGGTGGGTGCTTCCACCCCGCCAGTCCACTTCCTGCTTGCATGGCGGCTGGCATGCGGATGAAAGCGCACCAGCCGGCAGGGCTGACCGAGCACATTGGAAAACCACGCGGCGGTGGTGTCGTCGCAGTCGTAAGCCTTCACCGTATCGCCCCACACCCTCACCTCCAGCGTCGGCGCTTCATCCGGGTCCGGCAGGTCGAGAGGAATCTCCAGTCGCATCATGCCCGGCGCGCGCAGTTCCAGCGTATCGGCCTTGATCCGCGGCGTGACCAGCGTCATGCGCGGACAGCTGCGCTGTGTCAGGAATTCGCCATGCGCATCGACCACCATCCATTCACGGTCATACACATGCTCGCTCATCAGGCCAGCCGCGGTCAGCGTCGCTTCGCGCAGCGCGATGCCGCCACAGGACTTGATGGGGTAGAGGTTGAGTTCGGTGAGGATAGGCATGTTCGTGTATGTGTTTCCGCAAATGCTGGATTGTAAACGGCCAATATCGGATTGCCTATTCTCAGCCGTGCTCGGTTGCAAGCCGTTTCTCAACGAGCTTGCGTAAAGCGTTCCTGCGTACATACCCGCGTCGCACGAATGAGCCTTCATGAAGAACATGCAGCGCATGCTGCTTGCAGTTGTCGATGCAGGTTCGATGTTGCGCTTTCGCTTTTGTAAGATCAGGGTTGGCCATTGCAATACTTGATCGCGGTCAAGCGGATGAGCAATGCGCTGGCAAAGCAGCGATGGCTTACTACACTTCCAGTCACTACTGCACGTTCACAGGCGGTAGCAGTTGCGGGCAAAAGGTGTGCGGCAGCAAGTTCACACTTTGCTTGGCAAGGCCTTTATTCCCATGAACAAGAAAGGATTTACATGAGCAAGTCATTGCTGCGCATATTGCGCGTACTTCCCCTTGCTGTCGCCTTGAGCACCTCCCTGGCCGTCGCAGAGAATAAGGTCCAGACATTCCCCAATACGCTTGCCGCACAGGAGCAGGCCTACCGCAAGGGCGTCGTCTCAGTCTCCCATCCGCTGGCTGCCGAGGCTGGCGCCCGTATGCTGGAGCAGGGTGGCAATGCCATCGATGCTGCGGCGGCAATCCAGTTTGCGCTCAACGTCGTCGAGCCGCAATTTTCCGGCATCGGCGGCGGCGGCTTCATGATGATCCATCTCGCCAAGTCGAATAAGACCTTCATCATTGACTCGCGGGAAAAGGCACCGGCGGCTGCCACTCCCGATATGTTCCTCAACCAGAGCTTTGATGCCGCGTCCACCAGCGGCCATGCGGTCGGCGTCCCCGGCACTCTGCTGGGCGTGGAAACCGCGCTGGCCAGATGGGGCACGAAAACCCTGGCCGAAACATTGCAGCCAGCCATCACGCTGGCCGACAGCGGCTTTCACATCAACCGCTTCCTGGCGGCGGACATCAAAGATGAGCGCACTTCGCTGCAGCCGGAAACACGTGCCATCTTCCGGCTCCCTGACGGCAGCCCGTTGCCTGAAGGGTATCTGCTGCGTCAACCCGATCTGGCCAAGACCTTCCGCCTGATTGCCGGCCAAGGCAGCCAGGTGTTTTACAAGGGCGAGATCGCGCAAGCCATCGTCCAAGCGCAGAAGCGTAGCAATCCGACCCTGGGGGCCGCAGGTGTCGGTCGCATGACCCTTCAGGACCTGGCTGCGTACGATGTCGCGGAGCGCGTGCCGGTGGAAGGTGAATATCGCGGCGTGACGATCAAGTCGATGTCGCCGCCATCGTCCGGCGGGCTGACCATCATCCAGATGCTCAAAATGCTGGAGCAATTTCCGATCGGTGACACGTCTCAAGGTTTTGGCTTTGGCAGCACGCGTACCCTGCATGTCATGACGGAGGCCATGCGTTTGGCTTTCGCCGACCGCGCAGTCTGGATGGGTGACGAGGATTTTGTGCCTGTGCCAAAACGGGGACTGATCTCATCCTGCTATCTCAACATACGCCGGCTGCTGATCAATCCGGAACAAAGGCTGGCAAGCGCTACTGCAGGGGACCCTCGCCCATGCGATACCGCTTCCGCTGCCGCGGATGCACCGCTCAGGCTCGCAGGCATTGAGGAAGAGAAAGGCGTCCATACCACCCATTTCTCTGTCGTTGATCAGGAAGGCAACGTGGTGTCGTACACGACGACGATCGAAAACACCTGGGGCACCGGCATTGTGGTACCCGGCTATGGCTTCCTGCTCAACAATGAGCTTACCGACTTCAATTTCACGCCTACGCGCAATGACGCCACTGGCAACCCGGGAGCCAATGACGTCGCCCCGAACAAGCGGCCGCGCTCCTCGATGGCGCCGACCATGCTGTTCTACCAAGGCAAACCTGTTGCCGCCTACGGTTCTCCAGGCGGGGCCACCATCATCAACTCTGTGTTCAACGTCACTCTCAATCTCATCGACCACCATATGTCGATCCAGCAGGCCATCGATGCGCCGCGCTGGTCAGTGACCAGTGCCGCCGGCACCATCAGCTGCGAAAGAGGATTTTCAGCGGAGGCTCTGCAAGGTGTGGCCGCACTGGGCCATCAGGTTCCGCAGACCAATGGCGTACCGGCATGTACGTCCACCATTGGTTCGGTACAAGGCGTGGTGATCGACCTGAGGAACGGGAAACAATATGGTGGCGCCGATCAGCGCCGAGAAGGAACCGTCATCGGCATCAGGGAGGTGGGAGGCTGAGAGCCTGCTAGGGATTCGAGAAAGCGGAAACTTTAAGGCAGTCTGATGCGTGAAGGCGCAGAAGATTGCCTTTTGGCCGATTCACTTGCGACAAGAGCACATTAAAAAACCCCGTAAGCACAAGGCTTTACGGGGTTTTCTTTGTCCGCGGGAATCCGGCGGAATCCGATATTCGGCTTAGACGTTGAACAGGAAATTCAGCACATCGCCATCCTTGACGATGTACTCCTTGCCTTCGGCGCGCATCTTGCCGGCTTCCTTCGCACCCTGTTCGCCCTTGTAGGCGATGAAGTCTTCATACGCGATCGTCTGCGCGCGGATGAAGCCGCGCTCGAAGTCGGTGTGGATCACGCCCGCCGCCTGGGGCGCAGTGTCGCCGACATGGATAGTCCAGGCGCGCACTTCCTTCACGCCGGCGGTGAAGTAGGTCTGCAGGCCAAGCAGCTTGAAGCCGGCGCGGATCAGGCGGTTGAGGCCCGGTTCTTCCATGCCCATATCGGCCAGGAAGGCGCCCTTGTCTTCCTCGTCGAGGTCGGCGATCTCGGCTTCAATCGCGGCACAGATGGCGACGATTGGTGCATTCTGCGACTGCGCGTATTGCGTCAGCTGGTCGAGCAGCGGATTGTTGGTGAAGCCGTTTTCGGCGACGTTGGCCACATACATCGCCGGCTTTGCGGTAATCAGGCACAGCGGCTTGATCAATGCCATCTCTTCCGCATCCAGACCCATGGCGCGCACCGGCTTGGCCTCGTTAAGCTGCGGCAGGATGCGTTCCAGCACGGCGACCAGCTTGATCGCTTCCTTGTCACCGGCTTTGGCTTTCTTGCTCTCGCGCTGCACCGTCTTTTCCACGGTCGCCAAGTCGGCCAGCGCCAGTTCGGTCTGGATCACTTCGATGTCGGCCAGCGGATCGACCTTGCCCGCCACGTGCACCACGTTCGGATCTTCGAAGCAGCGCACCACGTTGACGATCGCATCAGTCTCGCGGATGTGGGCGAGGAACTGGTTGCCCAGGCCTTCGCCTTTCGACGCGCCAGCCACCAGCCCGGCGATGTCGACGAATTCGACGGTGGCCGGCACGATGCGCTCGGGTTTGACGATGTCAGACAAAGCTTTCAGGCGCGGATCAGGCACTTCCACGATGCCGACGTTCGGCTCGATAGTGCAGAAGGGATAGTTTTCCGCAGCGATGCCCGCCTTGGTCAGTGCATTGAACAGGGTGGATTTGCCGACATTGGGCAGGCCGACGATGCCGCATTTGAGACTCATGGAACAACCTTCTCATTCAAAAGGCGCTGAGGAGGCTCATAGGCAATGCCGCCGGCGAGTCCATCAGCTGGGATTCAGGTTAGGCCGCAGGGCCGGGAACGCCGGTGGGGCAGCGATTGGCGACGCCCTGCGAAAAAGATGGCTATTGTAACTCCCCCGGTATTCCCGCTCCAAAGGCCGGCCGCGGGCGCCCGGCCTCGGTTGCGCTCAGATCGGCTGCACCAGGCCGAGATCCGGCTTTTCGACGAAGCTGGCGAGCGCATCACGCAGGCGCTCGCCCTCGCGCATGGCGGCTTTCCAGTCGCGGACGCGGGAGGCATTGTCGCTGCCGTATTCGACGAAGTCATTGCGATCAGGCAGCTTTTTCCGTGGCAGTTTCTGCAAGAAGCTGCGCGACGGGGAGACGAGAATGACATTGTCCAGCCAAGCACGATTCTTACCCTTGGCTGCACGACGCCATGGCAGTTGCTTGTCGAACCAGCCGGGAACGATGTGGTCGTTGAAATGCGGATACAGCACCAGTCCGCCGTCTGCGGCATCCACCACGCGCGAATACGGCAGCGCCAGATGATAGTCGATCAGACCGCCATCCCAGTAGGTGCCAGAAGGCGCGGAGGGAATTGCGCGCACCGGCTCCATGATCATAGGCAGCGTCCCTGAAGCCAGCAGGGCAGGGGCGAGATTGTCCGCGGACAGCTGCGCAAATTCAGTGGGAAAGGCATCGAATCGGGTTTTCAGCCAGGCAGACTGATCGCGCGGGTCGCCAATCACTACCCGTGCCAGATGATGCGACAGCTGGCTGCGGGACATCAGGTTGCCGAGCACGGCCAGTCCGAAGCCTGACATCACGGCGGCATTTTTTTGCGGCGCTTTCAGCAGCCTGCGGCCGAGCGCGGCGAGAATGTGGAGCCGGTTGTGCGGATGATTGGCGATCTCGGCTTCATGACCGCCGATCAGGTCGGCCAGCATCTTTTCACAAGCGGCCGATACGAACTGTGGCGAGGGCTTGTGCGGATAACGCTGTTCGCAATACAGATCGCCCAGGCGCTGGAAGGCGGCCGCCGGGTCCGCATGGCAGGCGGCAGCCATGCGCCATGCGCCTATCGAGGCGCCGATCAAGGTGCGCTCGCGCGGTGCGGAAGGCAGCCAGCTGCTGAACAGCCATTGGTCGAGCGCTTGGAAGATCAAGCCCTTCGGACCGCCTGCCGCAGCGGGAATCAGTGCGATATCCCGTGCGCGCAAGCCGTGCCTGCGCAGATGCGCAAGCGCTTTCGGTCCGGCCTGTATGGATAATGCTGTCATGCTTTTGTTCTCGGTCTAAGGCGTGATCGGCCGCGGAGGCCGCTTTCACATTTGCGCCGGCCCGCAGAATCGGCGCGGGTCTTGCGGCATCGTCTGGCGCAGGGTGTGCCGGCTTTCACGGTTTCGAGGAATGCAGCCGCATCATCGCAGCTTCGAACTTGCCTTCGCACAGGAGCGGAATGACATCCAGGCTCTTTTCGATGGCGTCGTTGATGAGGACTTGCTCTTCCTTGCGTGGACGGTGCAGCACGAAGTCAATGACCGGCTGCGCGAGATTGAGCGAGCGCGGATGTCCGATACCGATGCGCAGCCGCCAGTAATCCTGGGTGCCAAGGGCAGCGGTGATGTCCTTCAGGCCGTTGTGACCGCCGGAAGAGCCGCCCTTCTTGATCTTGGCCACGCCCGGCGGCAGGTCCAGCTCATCGTGCGCAACCAGGATCTCGTCCGGGGCGATCTTGTAAAAGCGCGCCAAGGCACCCACCGACTGGCCGGAGCGGTTCATGAAGGTCTGCGGCTCGAGCAGCCATACTTCCTGTCCGGCGATCGTGATTTTTCCCGCCAGCGCGTTGTAGCGTGCTTCCCGGGCCAACGGGCGGCCGGCAAGGTTGTCGACCAGCCAGAAGCCGGCGTTATGGCGGGTTTGTTCGTATTCCAGGCCAGGATTGCCGAGGCCAACAATGAGGCGAATGGACATGGCGAAATGCAGGTGATCGAATATGCCGCAGTCGTTTGCCGGATTGCACCGGTTTCCAGCGACGGCCTTTAACAATGGAAAAGCAAATTATCCCGGATGTCGCTGCCCGGTGCCAATCTGCGATCAAGTGGCAGCAGGCGGGAGCAGGGATTTTGCTTGGGCGGAAAACAAAAAAACCCGCCACGAATGACGGGTTTTCCTTACTTCGGCAAGGACTGCAGGCCGGATTACTTCTTCTCGGCAGGTGCTGCAGCCTCGGCGGCGCCTTCGGCAGCCTCTCCTTCAGCGGCAACTTGGCCGGCCGGCACGCTGGCGGTTGCGATGGTCGGGTTGTCCTGGCCGCCGTGCAATACCGGCGTAACGCCTTTCGGCAACTGGACGTCGGACAGGTGCAGCGAAGCACCGACTTCCATCTTGGACAGATCGACTTCGATGAACTCTGGCAGGTCGCCCGGCAGGCAGCTGATTTCCAGTTCGGATGCCACGTGGCTGATGATGCCGCCGCCCAGCTTCACGGCCGGGGAGATTTCCGCATTGATGAAGTGCAGCGGAACCTTGACGTGGATCTTCTGATTCGGATCGACGCGCTGGAAGTCGACGTGCAAGACCAGTTGCTTGTATGCGTGCATCTGGAAGTCGCGCAGCAGAACTTTTTCCACCTTGCCTTCGACTTCCATGTCGAGGATCGAAGAATGGAAGGTTTCCTTCTTCAGGGCGTGGAACAGCGCGTTATGGTCCAGTGCGACGGTGACGGGCGCACCATTGCCGCCATAGATGATGCCAGGGGTTTGGCCCGCTTTGCGCAGGCGGCGGCTCGCTCCGGTCCCCTGCTCTTTGCGTGGAAATGCGATCACTTTCATGTTAAAGCTCCAATGTATGCAGGATGTTTCGTCCTGCGGTGGCAACCCCCCGCGACCAGGGGATTCAAAAGACACCATCCCTGCGGATGATGTGAAAACTACAGTATCAGTCGGCGAACAGCGACATCACAGAATCGCCCTTGGTGATGCGCTTGAAGGTCTCGGCGAGCAATCCGGCGCAGGTCAGCTGGCGGATCTTGCTGCAGGCCTTGGCGGCCGCCGACAGGGGAATCGTATCGGTGACCACCAGTTCGTCCAGTGGCGAGGTGGCGATACGCTCGATGGCCGGTCCGGACAGCACGGGGTGCGTGCAATAAGCGATGACTTTCTTGGCGCCGCGCTCTTTCAGCACTTCTGCCGCTTTGGTCAGGGTGCCGGCGGTATCGACCATGTCATCCATGATCACGCAGTTGCGGCCTTCCACTTCGCCAATGATGTTCATGACTTCGGATACATTGGCTTTCGGCCGGCGCTTGTCGATGATGGCCAGGTCGCAGTCCAGGCGCTTGGCCAGCGCACGGGCGCGGACCACGCCGCCGACGTCGGGTGAGACAACCAGCAGGTTGTCGTATTTCTTGCTGACCAGGTCGCTCAGTAAGACAGGCGATGCATAGATGTTGTCGACCGGGATGTCGAAAAAGCCCTGGATCTGGTCGGCATGCAGATCCATGATCAGCACGCGTTCGACTCCGGCTTCCTGCAGCATGTTGGCGACCACTTTGGCGGAAATCGCCACCCGCGCCGAACGCGGCCGGCGGTCCTGGCGTGCATAGCCGAAATACGGGATGGCTGCGGTGATGCGGCCGGCGGAGGCGCGCTTCAGTGCATCGACCATCAGCATGATCTCCATCAGGTGATCATTGGTCGGCGCGCAGGTCGATTGCAGCACGATCACATCCTTGCCGCGGACATTCTCGTTGATCTCGACCATCACTTCGCCGTCAGAGAACTTGGAGACGACGGCTTTGCCGAGCGGAATGCCTAATTGCTTGGCAACACCGGCGGCCAACTCCGGATTTGCGTTGCCGGTAAAGACCATCAGGTTTTCAAGCGCCATGGGACACCTAGCTGCAATTGTTAAACGTTAAAAGCTTGAAAAGCCGCCAATGCTTGACTTGTCAGTCCTGCGTTGGCGGCTTTTTTGATCACTGTCTTCTTACTTGAATTGAATGGCAGGGGAGGAAGGATTCGAACCCTCGAATGCCGGAATCAAAATCCGGTGCCTTAACCGACTTGGCGACTCCCCTACACAACCGGGCATTTGCCGTCGTATTCCGCGTCTTCCGCTAATACGACGGCAAACAAAAATCTTGACTACGACCTGAGCAAATGCGAGAGCGGGTGTCGCTCAATCGATTTCGCTTTCCAAGCTTTCCACTGACTTGGTCCGGCTTGCCGCAATTTCGCGAGCACCTCATCGGCTTGGCGCTCTTCTGAAAACGCGCAAAACACGCAAGCCCCGGAACCTGTCATTCTCGCATTCCCGTAGGGCTTCAGCCATTCGATCACTTCAGCAATCTGCGGAAACAGTCGGGATGCAACAGCTTGGAGGTCGTTTTTCCCGAAGCTGTTTTGTGCTGCGAGAAAGTCCGATATTCTGACCGGTTTCGAATCCCTTGTCAATTCCGGCGAGGCAAATATTGATGCGGTCGGAACCGACACGCCAGGTTCGATGACCAGATACCAGCAGTCGGACGTACCGAGCGCCTGCAGCGCTTCGCCGACGCCTTCGGCAAACGCATTCTGTCCAAACAGGAAGAAGGGGACATCCGCGCCCAGTTGCAAGCCAAGCGCCATCAATTCCGCGCGCGTCAGGCCGGTTTGCCACAAATGATTCAACGCAATCAGAGTCGTTGCTGCATCCGAAGAGCCGCCGCCCAGCCCGCCACCCATTGGCAGCCGCTTTTCGATGGCAATGCTGACGCCTGGGATTTCCCTGTTCTGGCGCTGCAATGCGGCTGCTTTCAGCAGTCGGGCAGCGCGCACGACCAGGTCCGCTTCCTCCGGCACGCCGGAAATGTCGGTAATACGGCGGATTGCGCCATCATCACGCAGACGGAAATGCAACAGATCGCCGTAATCAAGGAGCTGGAACGCGGTCTGCAGCAAATGGTAGCCGTCTGTCCGACGCCCAACGACGTGCAGGAACAGGTTCAGTTTGGCGGGGGCCGGGCAATTGTCCAGGGAATGCAGCATCAGTGCGGGCGCCAGGTATCGATGACAATGCGAATGGAAACGTCACCCGCTTCGGATGTCCTGCGTCCAAGGTCTATCCTTCTCGGCCGCACCGGGTCGGGGCCAGCTTCATTCTCCCAGTTCACGTAGCGAATATGCCAGTTGTCGCGGGTATTGACTTCTGGCGTCAGGGGAGTTGCGATGAAACGCTGGCCGGCTGCGTCGGTTCCGAAACCTTGCAGCCATTCATGCAGTCCGGCGATGGGCAGGGGCCAGCCGAGCGTCTGCATTACCAGCGTATCGACGTCGCCAGCGGCACTCACCGTCTTTCCGTTTTGCATCAGGGTGGCGCCTTCAGCAGCAACGGTAATGATGGCGATGGTCTGTCCCAGCGGAGACAGTAGCGTAACCCGGGTCTGGTCCGGGGTTTGTTCCCAAGTGAAGCTGCCGTGCAGTGCTTCATCCTTGCCGGTTCTCGGATTCTGATAGAACACTGACAAGCGTCCGCCGAGTTCGATGGTGCCGAAATAGATTCGACTCTCCGCCGGGGCAGTTGCCGCCGGCGGGAGCTTGTTGGCGCCAGAAGGGCTCAGACTTGCGCAGCCTGCCAGCAGCAAGGGCAGCACAAGGGAAAAAATGCGCAGGCGCGCAGTGCCGCTCGTCATAGATTCACATTGAGTCGCGCGAGCGTGCTTTTTAGGGTGTCGTTCTGCGGATCCTTGGTTTGTGCCGCGCGCCACAGCTTTTGCGCAGCATCCTTTTGGCCCTTGATCCACAGCACTTCGCCCAAGTGAGCTGCGATTTCCGCATCGGGCCGCAATTCATAGGCACGGCGCAGGAGGCTTTCCGCTTCATTCAGCCGGCCCATACGATATTGCACCCAGCCCATGCTATCCATAATGAACGGATCTTCCGGAGCCAGCGACAGTGCCTTCTCGATCAGCGTATAGGCTTCCTGCAGGCGAACATTGCGTTCCGCCAGCGAGTATCCGAGAGCGTTGTAGGCATGCTGGTTGTTGGGGGCAATCTCGATGATCTTGCGCAGCGAGCTTTCCATGGCGTCGAGCTGGTTGCTCTTTTCCGCCATCATCGCGTAGTCGTACAGCAGTTCCGTGTTTTTCGGGAAGCGCTTGAGGCCGGCTTTCAGCACATTCATGGCTTCCGGCATGCGGTTGGCATCGCGCAGGATCTGCCCTTCGGTAAGAATGACTTGCGTCTCTTCCCGTTCGCCGGAAGCGTGCAGGTCAGTCAGCACCTTGCGCGCGCCTGCCATGTCGCCGCGCTTGCCGATGATCTGGGCGCGCTTGAGTTGGGCGCCGAAATAGCCTTCGCCCGGTTCGACCTGCGACAGCCATTTCAGCGCGCCATCCAGGTCCTTGCGCTCTTCCGCGATCTGCGCCAGCAACAGCAGTGCCTGGGTGGGATCGCGTTCTTCATCCTGGTTGGCTGCCAGGACATTCAGGTAGGACGTCAGGTAATTTTCGGCTGCCTGGTAGTCATTCATTTGTGCAGCCAGCACGCCCAGTGCGTACAGCAGGGTCGGCTCCTTCGGCTGGTCCTTCAGCAAGACTTCGAAAGTTTTCCGTGCCTGCTCGTACTGGTTCTGATCGACCAGCATCCGCGCATAAGCCATGCGGACATCGCGCGCCTTGGGGTTCCTTGCCAGGAAATCCGCGAGTGACCGCAATGCGTCGTTCTTGTCCGGAAGCACTTGCGCCATGGTGAGCGCGGCCAGTTCGGAATCGGGCTTGTCCTTTAGCGCCGTCTGCGCCTCATCCCGTGCGCGTTGCAAATCGCCTTTGGCAAATGCGCCCTGCGCCAGTGCGAGATGGGTTTCATGCATCGATGAATAGGGGGCCAGCAATTGTTCCAGCAAGGAAAACGCGGCGTCTTTGTCCTTCGCGCGTGCCAGCAATCGCTGCACCTGGAAAATCAGCACGCCGCGCGTTGCCGGAGCTGCTTCCCGCAGCCGCTCTTCGATGATCGGCTTGGCTTCTTCAAGATTGTCGCCAAGGACCACGAAGCTCAGGTAATACTGGGTGGCTTCTTCCGAATTCGGGGCCAGTGCGCGCCATACCTTGACTGCGTTGAACGCTTCTTCCGGCTGCTTGGCAGTCAACGCAATTTCCGCTGCCCGGTGAGCAAGGCGAGGGTCGCGTGTCTGCTGCGCGGTGGACAGCATGGTGACATATGCCATTTGCCAGTTGCCCCTCTGGAAGGCAATCTCCGCAGTGAGCAGTCGGTACAGCATCTCGCTGGTCAATTCGACTTCGGGCAAGGAGGCCTCGTTTGCCTCCGCATTCTGCGCGCTGCCCGTCTTGGAGGCGGTCTCAGCACTTGCCGAGCTTTTTCCGGCATCAGGGCTGGTCGAGGAGGCCTCGCCAGTCGTCATCGTGGACGGGCGTTGAGAAGACAACCCGGCACATGCGGACAGTGCGGCTGACAGGGTTACAATAAGGAGGAGGTTTTTCAATGGCGATCCTGGCTAATCGGATGAATTTGAACAGTCTATCCTAACGGGATTGCTCCACATGTTCCCGCAACCAAATAATAATTCTACGCTCAACGAACTGACATGTGCTGTGCCAGCACATTGCTTTTGTGTTGCGCTACTGCAATCTTTTCACGTGAAAATCTATTTCAAGCATGCCTGAATTGCCAGAAGTTGAAGTGACGCGGCGCGGTGTGGCGCCGCATCTCGAAGGGCAAACCGTCAAGGCAGTCATCCTCCGGCATTCCGGTCTGCGCTGGCCGTTCCCGCCAGATTTGCCGGCACGAATTCAGGGGCGAACCATACGAGGCATCGGCCGGCGCGGAAAATATCTGCTGATCGAATTCGATCACGGCACGCTCATCGTTCATCTGGGCATGTCGGGCCATTTGCGCGTCCTGCCTTCCACCACGCCTGCGCGAAAGCATGATCATTTCGATTTGGTCATGGACACGCAAATGCTGCGTCTGAATGACCCGCGGCGGTTTGGCGCCGTGCTGTGGCATGGACGCGAAGACGGTGCAATCGGCGACCATCTGCTGCTGCGGGGGCTGGGCGTGGAACCGCTCGAAGAAGGATTTGATGCGAATGTCCTGTATGAACAGACTCGCAATCGAACGGCTCCCGTCAAGCAGGTGTTGCTGGCGGGAGACATTGTCGTTGGTGTGGGCAATATCTACGCCTGCGAGAGCTTGTTCAAGGCCGGCATCAATCCCAGGACGCCGGCTCGCCGCATCGGTCTTGCGCGTTATGAAAAGCTGGCAAAGGCGATACGGGAGATCTTGACTGCCGCCATAGAGCAGGGGGGCAGCACCCTGCGCGATTTTTTGGCAGTCAATGGTCAGCCCGGCTATTTCCAGCAAAGCTACTTTGTCTACGACCGTGCCGATCAGCCCTGCCGTGTTTGCAGTGCATCGATCAGGCAGATCAGGCAAGGTCAGCGCTCCACCTTCTACTGTCCAAATTGTCAAAAGTGAAGACGGATGCTAGATTCCTGTGAGAAATAGCGTGATATCAAAGCTTGCGCCGGGCAAGCTCAGGTTGCATGGCCGATGCCGAAGTTCTTCGAATCCGGCGCATGATCGAAACCAGCATGAATTGAGGAAAATGTGAGCAATCTGGTCGAAAAGTTCCAGGAATACAGCGAATGGCGCGGCAACGTCGCTAAGGCGCTCAAGCGCTATCGCGCATGGATCGAAACCGCCGAACTGGCGGATGCAGCAAGCGATCAGCGTTTTTCGCGCGTATTGGCCCGGCTGACCGACGACAAGCTGTCGATTGCTTTCGTCGCCGAATTTTCGCGCGGCAAATCGGAATTGATCAACGCGATTTTTTTCGCCGATTACGGCCAGCGCATACTGCCTTCCTCGGCGGGACGCACGACCATGTGCCCGACCGAATTGCTGTACGACGAAACCTTCCCGCCCTCGATCCGCCTGCTGCCGATCGAGACGCGCGCCGAGGCGCAATCCACCAGTGACTTCAAGGAAAGTCCGCAGCTCTGGACAGTGCTGCCGCTCGATATTTCCTCCGGCGAAGGCATGCTCGAAGCATTCAAGCAGGTCAGCCTGACCAAGCGCGTGCCGGTCGAGGAGGCGAAGCGGTATGGGCTATACGACGAGGCCGACCCGGATACCGCACTGGCTGTCGGTCCTGACGGCACAGTGGAGGTTTCGCAATGGCGCCATGCCATCGTGAATTTTCCGCATCCCTTGCTGAAGCAGGGGTTGGTGATTATCGACACGCCGGGCTTGAATGCAATCGGCACCGAGCCGGAATTGACGCTGAACCTGATTCCGAATGCGCACGCAGTGCTGTTCATTCTGGCTGCCGACACCGGCGTGACCAAGAGCGATATCGAGGTCTGGCGCCAGCATATCGGTACCAGCCCCGGTCGCATGGTCGTGCTGAACAAGATCGACAGCATGTGGGATGAATTGCGCACGCCGGCGGAAGTCGATGAACTGATCGGTCGCCAGGCAGCGCAGGTGGCCCAGACCCTGAATCTGGCCGAGCGTCAGGTATTTCCAGTGTCCGCCCAAAAGGGCCTGGTCGGCAAGGTCACGCAGGATGCGGAGCTGCTGAAGAGAAGCCGCCTGCCGCTTTTGGAAAACGCGCTGTCCCATGAACTGATTCCGGGCAAACAGGACATCATCCGCGCCCAACTGGCATCGGACATCGATGAACTGGCTGCATCGCGGCAGGCGTTGCTTGCTGCGCGCGTACGGAACGTGGTGGAACAGCTCGTCGAACTGAAAAGCTTGCGCGGCAAGAACCAGAACATCATCGAACACATGATGAAGCGGGTGGAGCTGGAGAGAAGGGAATTCGATGCCAGCCTGCTCAAGCTGCAAGGCACGCGTTCCGTGTTCACCCGTCTGTCGTCAGAGGTGTTCACCAGCCTCGGCATGGACATGCTGAAGAGGGAAATTCGCAAAACCCGCGACGCCATGGAAAAGAGCAAGTTCTCGGCGGGACTGCGTCAGGCGGTGAAGGATTTCTTTGACCAGGCCCGCGCCAACCTCGCCGCGTCGGAACAGAAGACCGGTGAAATCACTGAAATGATGACGGTCATGTATCGGAAGTTCTCGACCGAACACGGCCTCGCCTTGTCCACGCCCATGCCTTTTTCGCTCGATCGGTATCAGAAAGAGATCGAAATGATCGAGGGCATTTACCAGAAACAGTTCGGCCCCACTGCAATTCTGACCACGCCGCAACTGGTGCTGATGCAAAAGTTCTTCGACTCGATCGCTTCGCGCGTCAAGCACAGCTTCCTGCAGGCCAATCGCGATGTCGAAGCCTGGCTGAAAGTCGTGATGGCGCCACTGGAAGCGCAAATCGGGGAGCACAAGGCACAATTGAAGCGGCGCAGGCAATCGATCGAGCGCATCAATTCGGCCAGCGAGAGCCTGGAAGAGCGTATCCAGCAGTTTGAAAAAATGCAGGCCGATCTCGAGGAGCAAAAACGCTCATTGCTTGCGTTGGAGGGGGAACTGAAGCGGGCGATTGCTGCGGAACTCGCCTTCCTGAAAGCCGCCGCATAATACCCGCATGAAAAGAATTGCCAATGAAGCGGCGGCTGGGGCAGCTCAGCGCGCCGATAGCGACCCCGGCTTTTCGGGAGAGGTCATTCGCTGGCAAAAGCAGCACGGCCGCCACACCCTGCCTTGGCAAAACACGCGCGATGCCTACCGGATCTGGCTCTCCGAAATCATGCTGCAGCAAACCCAGGTCGCCGCCGTCATTCCGTATTACCAGCGATTTCTTGCGCGCTTTCCCGATGTTGCCTCGCTGGCTGCTGCAAGCATCGAAGAAGTGATGGCGCACTGGAGCGGGCTGGGTTATTACAGCCGCGCGCGCAACCTGCACCGTTGTGCACAACGCGTGGTTGCCGAATATGACGGCGTGTTTCCGAAGGATCCGGAATTGCTGACGGACCTGCCGGGTATCGGACGCTCGACCGCTGCCGCAATTGCCGCCTTTGCCTACGGCGCGCGTACTGCCATCCTCGATGGAAATGTGAAACGCGTGTTTTGCCGGGTGTTCGGCATCGACGCGTATCCTGGAGCGAAGCCAGTGGAAGACAGGCTTTGGCAACGCGCAGTGGCCTTGCTGCCGCAAAACGATATCGAAGCATATACGCAAGGTTTGATGGACCTCGGCGCGACACTCTGCACCCGCAGCAAGCCGGCGTGCCCCTCATGCCCGCTGGCGCAGCGCTGCATCGCGCTTGCGACCGAACGCGTGCATCAGCTGCCAGTACGCAAGCCGAAAAAGCCGGTGCCGGAAAAACATGTGGCCATGCTGGTCGTTACCGATCGCGACGAGGTGCTGCTGCAGCAGCGTCCTGGTAGCGGCATCTGGGGCGGATTGTTGTCCTTGCCGGAAATGGATCACACGAGTCCTGAGGAAGCGGATCTGGCACATGCAGTGGCGCCTTTTGGCGAGATGGCAATGCATGAACGCCTGTTGCCGTTCTCGCATGGCTTCACCCACTTCAAGCTGCATGTGACGCCTTACCAGATCAGGCTTGCAAAGCGCCTGCAGATGGCAGCGCAGAGCAGCCATGTCTGGTATCCGGTCGCCAGGCTTGCCGATGCGCCTTTGCCGGCACCGGTCAAGAAACTGTTGCTGGCGCTATTCGCCGAACCCGATCTGCTGAGCCAATGACAGGTTGAACGGTGCGTCGGCCACTACGCTCCCAAAACCAGCAAATGCCGTGGAATTGCGGACGGGCTCAAGCGGCTTCCGCCCACTCCACCCGATTGCGCCCCAGTTGCTTGGCCCGATACAGCGCTGCATCGGCGCGTGCGATCAAATCCAGGAGGCTTTCCCCGTCGCGGTACTGCGCTATCCCGATCGACAATGAAATATGCTTTTGCGGCAGGAGCGCCTGGAAATCCAGAAAATGCGCCTGCACCCGCAAGCGTTCCGCATGCATGACGGCGCCTTTCAAATCCGTGTCCGGCAGGATCTGCATGAATTCATCGCCGCCATAGCGCCCGAGAATGTCGGTATCGCGAATGCTGTTGCGCGCCACTCTGGCGAATTCGCGCAGCATCGTGTCCCCTGTCAGATGCCCGCTTCCATCGTTGATTTTCTTGAAGTGGTCGATGTCGATCAGGCAGATGCAGAACGGCGTCGACGATGCACGCGCATGCGCCCTGGCCCGCTCGAGCTCATCCTGCAACTGGCGGCGGTTATACAGGCCGGTCAATTCGTCACGCGTCGCCTTTTCTTCGAAGTGTGCCAGCTGGTAGCGGGTCAGCCTGAGCAACTGGCGCAGATTCTGGATCTGCTTGCCGACCACGATCATGCCGGGCAGGGTAAGAGCGAGTACACACCACTGCATGAAGTCATGGCGAAGCAGGGAGATCTGTTCCGCCTGGTCCGCATGCATGAGGATGATGCCGAGATAAGCGCTGACGCATGCAGCCGACATCAGGACCAGGGAACGCGTCGAAAGCCGGAAAATGCCGAACGAGAAGGCAATCAGGATGAAGGGCACCAGGGCCGGCTGGGTGGCGCGGTCGATATAGGCCATCAGCAGCATGATCGATACGGTCGCGCATAATTGCGGCAGCATCAGCGTCGGGTCCTCGAAACGCTTGTTGGCGCCCAGCTTGAACAGGCCGTAAAAGAAGATCACGGTGCACAGGACGAATGCCGAACCACAAAGAAAGCTGGCATCCGAAATGAATTCCTGTTGGTAAAAAATAAACAGGTTCAGCGCATACAGCAGGGAAATCAGACTGAGCGGGGAAAACTGAGTTGTACGCGTTTTCAGTGCGCTCAAGCGCCGGTTGAGCGGCGGAGTCCGCACGGCGTCGCTTGTCTCGTCCACGAGCATAAGGGTATTGGTGTCCAGGATCATCTTGCATTTATCCTATGAAACACCTGCTCCCAACTTGCGCCACAACAAGAAACGGTTAAAAAAATGCCGTACGGTAACAAGTTCCGACCGTACGGCATGAGGCGGGGTGCCCGAAACAGAGATGTTTCGGGTGGTAATTACAGGATTTTGTGCTGCTGCAGATACTGGTGAATGATCGACAAGCGGGTGCCTGCGTCGTCGAGTTCCAGCAGTTTCTGGCGTGCCTTCAATGGAATCGGAAGGATTTCACACCAGCGATTGGCCACCCAGCCTGCGCTGTCAAACCGGAACGGTTCGGCGAACGGGCTGACGAACGCCTGGCCCTGCTCTGCACGTCCCTTGGCTGTAATGTTGTCGATGATGGCTTTCAGCGCTTTTGCGCAATTCACATGGATCGTGCTGGCCGGGACTGGAACATCTTCCGCGAGTGACTCGATCCTGGCTTCCAGCCGCTGGTCCGCGAGCAGGCGGGTTTCGAGAATCCGGAAGCGCCTGCCCCCGCGCGTGCGCAGCGAGATTGTGCCGGATTCCGCCATTTTGTCCTGCTCGATGTGGGCAAGGCAGCCGACCGCTTCCGGCTCGGCAGAAACCCCTGCGTCCTGCCCCTGCTTGACCAGCGCAACGCCGAAAGGGACTTCATCTTTCAGGCAATTGCGCACCATCTCGATGTAGCGGGCCTCGATGACCTTCAAGGGCAATATCCCGCCCGGGAAAAGCACGGTCTTGAGCGGAAAAAGCGGGATCCAGGTTTGATTGTCGGTCATGAGGAATGCGATTAGAGAGAATTGATGGCAGTGCTTGGCTGCGAACGCCAGAATCAGGAAAGCTCCCGATGCCGCAGCAGTACGCGCTCCGTCTGGCGGAAATGCCGGGCCAGCTGTTCCGCGATATATACCGAGCGGTGCTGGCCGCCGGTGCAGCCGATAGCAACCGTCAGATAGCTGCGATTGTCATTCTTGAAGGCAGGCAGCCACTTTTCAACAAAGTTGCGAATGTCATTGAGCAGTTCGGCCACGTGGGCCTGCGAGTCGAGGAAGGCGATCACCGGTTCATCCCTGCCGGTAAACGGCCTCAGCTTGAGGTCGTAATAGGGATTCGGCAGGACGCGCACATCGAAGACCAGGTCCGCATCCAGCGGAACGCCGAACTTGAATGCGAAAGACTCGAACAGCAGGGTCAGCGGTGCACGCTCCATCTCCACCAGATCCTTGATCCAGCTGCGCAATTTGTTCGCGCTCAGTCCGGAGGTGTCGATCACATGCCCAATACTTTCGATCGGGGACAGCATTTCGCGCTCGCGCAAGATGCACTCGGTCAGCGTCATCTGGTCAGTCGATGCGGTACTGGCATTGCCCCTGTGCGATAGCGGATGGCTGCGACGTGTTTCGGAAAAGCGGGTGATGAGGGATTCCGTCTTGGCGGTCAAGAACAGGACCTTGACGTCATGGCCTTCATTCCTGAGGATCTGGATGTCGGCGGGAAGTCCGGCTAGGGAAGCGGCGCTGCGCGCATCCATCGCGACTGCCAGCGTCTGTTCACCTTCTTCGAGGCGGGTGGCAACCAGTTGACGCAACAACGTCGGCGGCAGGTTATCGACACAAAAATATCCGGCGTCTTCGAGTGCATTCAGGCCGACTGATTTGCCCGATCCGGATATGCCTGTGATGAGGATGATGCGCATAGGTGAGTATCATACCCGAAGCACTCTGCGGATGGTTCCAAACCGGCAATGAAGAAGATGCAAACAAGACACAGGCAAGGCGAGAACGGCCGGCCTCGCTCGCCTCACTCGCCATTCATTGCTTTTTGCTGCCGCTCCATGAATTCCTTCAGCGTGTCGATGCCGCGCAACTGCAGAATGGTATTGCGCACCGCGGCTTCCAGCAGTACCGCGAGGTTGCGGCCGGCGGCAACCGGAATGACTACCTTGCGAATCGGCACGCCGAGCACGTCTTCCGTCTGCGAATTCAGCGGCAGACGCTCGTAATTTTCTTCCAGCGTACTGCGCCGCACGAGGTGCACGATCAGTTTCAGCCGCATCTTGCGGCGTACTGCGGTTTCTCCAAAAATCGCCTTGATGTCGAGCAGCCCGAGGCCCCGCACTTCCAGCAGATTGCGCAGCAGCGGCGGGCAACGGCCTTCGACCATGTTGGGCGCAATGCGTGCGAATTCGACTGCATCATCGGCGACCAGGCCATGGTTGCGCGAGATGAGTTCCAGCCCGAGTTCGCTCTTGCCGAGGCCGGATTCCCCGGTGATCAGTACTCCGACCCCGAGCACGTCCATGAACACGCCGTGCATGGTCACGCGCTGAGCCAGTTCTTTCGAAAGATAGACCCGCAGGTAATCGATTACCTGCGCTGCGGGAAGCGGTGTGGAAAACAGCGGGATGTTTTTCTCGTCGCAGACCGACAGGATATAGGGCGGCGTTTCCAGTCCCTGAGCAATGATGAAGGCTGGCGGATTGCCGGCCACCATTTCTTCCGTCTGGTGCTTGCGTGATGCCGGAGAAAGCCGGTTGTAGTATTCGATTTCCTGATGGCCGAAGACTTGTATGCGCCCTGGGTGAATCAGGTTCAGGTGGCCGACCTGGTCGGCGGCGGAGGTCGCATCCCCGGAAATCTTTTTTTCGCCACCTGGAAAACCAGCAAACCAGCCCAGCTGCAGCGCCTCGCGGGTATCGTCGAAAAGTTGCTGGATCGTGAGCGTGGTAGTGCTGGGCATGGTGATGGCGTGGCGCTGCCGGACTCTATTTCAGTGTTCAGGCGTGCACGCTCGGCTGCCATGCAAGGATATGCGCATGGACCGATGCCGGATCGCTGTCGACTGCGAGCGAAGTGCGGAACGCTTGATCGGAAAACATTTCCGCGATTTCTGACAAGATTTCGAGATGCTGTTGGGTGACCTGATCGGGAATCAGCAGAAACACCAGAAGCTTGACCGGTTGGCCGTCAGGCGACTCGAAGGGAATCGGGTCCTTCAGCCGTACGAAGGCAGCCAGCGGCGCTTTCAATCCCTTGATGCGGCCGTGCGGCACGGCCACGCCATGGCCAAGGCCGGTCGAGCCCAGACGCTCACGCGCGAACAGATTGTCTGAAACGACGGAGCGGGCAATACCGCAATTATTTTCAAAAATTAATCCTGCCTGCTCGAATGCGCGCTTCTTGCTGGAGACCTCCAGATCGAGCACGACATTCTCACGCGGCAGGATTTTTGCGAGATTAGTCATGATGCAAAAGGTATGGTGCGCTGCACAAGGCAAGCCGTCGAGCGAATTATAGGCTTCTTTTCAACTTGTGCAATGGCGCCGGACATGATGGATATCAGGAAACGAATGAAATGCGATGAATGAAGCGCCTGCGTTTGCATATGGCGCAGCGTTAGAAGCATCGAAGAGGAAAAAGTTTCCTGAAGACACTAATTTAAGTCTCTTTCTTCCGCCCGGACGCGGATTCCTGCTTGCCTTCAGGAGTTACTGTCTCGCGCTGCGCAAGTTAGAGGGGCGCCGGCCCGTGGTGAAATTACTGCGCCATGGATTGATATCCAGTCCGCCGCGGCGCGTGTAGCGTGCGTAGACAGATAATTTCTGCGGTTTGCACTGGCGCAGGATGTCCATGAAAATCCGCTCCACGCATTGCTCATGGAATTCGTTGTGGTCGCGAAAACCAATCAGGTATTTCAGCAGGCCTTCCTGGTCGATCTGCGGGCCGACATAATTGATCTGGACGCTCCCCCAATCGGGCTGGCCCGTGACGAGGCAGTTCGACTTCAGCAGGTGCGAGACCAGGGTTTCTTCGACCGCCGGCTCATCGTGCCTTGCGGTCAGGAGCGAGACGTTCGGCGTGTAATTGTCGACTTCAATATCGAGTCGGTCGAGCAAGAGGCCGTCGAGTTCCCCCATCTGCAGGCTTGAAAATGCATCGGGCATCGTCAGCTTCACCTGCACCGGTGTGCCGAAGCCTGCCGACAGATCGGCACGCAGCAATTCCAGCAAGGCATCCGGTCCCGCCAGCCGGGTCTGGTTGAAGGAATTGAGATACAGCTTGAAGGATTTCGATTCGATGATGTTCGGCGAATCAGCCGGCACCATGACAGTAACAATTGCGATCTGGGGCTTGCCGCGCAGGTTCAGCCACGAGACCTCATAGGCGTTCCAGATGTCGATGCCGAAAAAGGGTAGGGTGCCGGTGACGCCGATTTCATCGCGCTTGGTCTGGCGCGCAATCGGAAACAGCAGCGATGGCGTGTATTGGGCTTGATAAGCCGCCGGCTTGCCGAGGGGCGAAGCTTCCGGAATGTTCGAAGTAGACATAGGGAAAACGAAACGATTCGAAATGAAACCAGGTTACTGCGAGAATGATTGCCGGGATGAGGGGAGCGCGCCTGGGGCTCCTGTCAAATCGGCTTTGTATTACGCCCTCAGCTTGAAGGGATTGAAATTCGTGTCCCGGTCGTAATAGTCCTCATTCTCCTTGCGCTTGAGGAAGTTGATCACTTTGTAGGTAACAGGGGTCATCACTACTTCCCATCCGCTTTTCAGCACATATTGCGCCACTATCACGGAAATCAATTGCTCGTTCGGCCAGATTCCGTAAAACGCGATCACATAGAACAGGCTGGAATCGACCAGCTCGCCACACAGCGTTGAACCGATGGTGCGCATCCACAAGTGGCGACCCTGCATCGCCACCTTCATTTTTGCCATCACATAACTGTTGGTGAAGCTGCCGCACCAGAAGGCAAGAATGGAGCCGAACACGATTCTTGGCGTATTGCCAAACACCGCTTCCAGATGCGTCTGATAGCTGGCATTGGCCGGACCCGCAGCCGGCTGCAAAGCCAGCACCACGGTCGACATGAGCGAAGCAAACAGCAACGCGCAAAATCCCGCCCAGATCACGCGGCGGTCGCGCCCGTAGCCGTACACCTCCGTCAGGACATCGCCAAAAATATAGGAAACCGGAAAGAACAGCACGCCGGCGCCGAAGGTGACGGTGCCGAGGACGGGGAGGTTTGCCTGGGCGACTTTCGCCGCGCCGATCAGGTCGGAACACAGCAGGATGGTGACGAACGCCGCCATCACGAAGTCGTAATACTTGTATTGCCCGATCGGACGGGTACCCTTGCTCATCATGTGCGCTTTGGCTTGGCCGGCCTGTTCCAGGGAATCCACTGGAGCAGGCACGAACCATTCTCATAAAAACAGTTTGTAAGCCGGGTTCTCGCTTTCGTCCCAGTGTCGGTAGCCCAGGGTCGACAGGAATTCACGGAAGGCTTTCATTTCCTTCTTCGGCACTTGCAGGCCGACCAGGATGCGGCCCACGTCGCCACCTTGGTTGCGATAGTGGAACAGGCTGATGTTCCAGTTCGGCGCCATGCTGTCCAGGAAGCGCATCAGTGCGCCCGGGCGTTCCGGGAATTCGAAGCGATACAGCAATTCGTTATGCGCAAGCGCGCTCTTGCCGCCAACCAAGTGCCGGATATGCAGCTTGGCCAGTTCGTCATGCGTCAGGTCGAGCGTCCTGAATCCATGCTTTTCGAAATTCTTCTGGACCTTCCCGGGCTCCTCCCGGTTGGAAATCTGCAGTCCGACGAAGACATGCGCTTCCTTCGCATCGCTGATGCGGTAATTGAATTCCGTGACATTACGCGGGCCGACGAGTTCGCAGAAGCGCTTGAAACTGCCGCGCTCTTCCGGGATCGTGACGGCGAACACGGCTTCGCGCGCTTCGCCGACTTCCGCACGCTCGCTGACGAAGCGCAGGCGGTCGAAATTCATGTTGGCGCCGGAAGGAATGGTGATCAGCGTTTCGTTCAGGATTGGCTTCTTATTCGCTTTTGCGCGCTCGATGTATTCCTTTACACCGGCCACGGCCAGCGCGCCAGCCGGCTCCAGGATGCTGCGCGTGTCCTGGAATACATCCTTGATGGCTGCGCACACCGCATCGGTATCGACCACGATGACATCGTCCACGTATTTCCTGGCAAGGCGGAAGGTTTCCTCGCCCACCAGCTTGACCGCGGTGCCGTCGGAAAACAGGCCGACGTCCGGCATAGTGATCCGCCGGCCGGCCTTGAGGCTGCGCGCCATCGCATCCGAATCTGAGGTTTGCACACCGATGACCTTGATGTCGGGGCGCACTGCCTTGACGAAGGCCGCGACGCCGGCAATCAGGCCGCCGCCGCCGATGGGTACGAATATCGCGTGGATGGGCCCTTGGTGCTGGCGCAGGATTTCCATGGCAATCGTGCCTTGTCCGGCGATGACATCGGGGTCGTCGAAGGGATGGACGAAGGTCAGCTTGTGCTTCTTCTCCAGCGTCAGTGCATGGTTGTAGGCGTCCGTGTAGGAGTCCCCGAACAGCACGACTTCGCCGCCCCGCGCCTTGACTGCCTCGATCTTGACCGGCGGCGTGGTGGTCGGCATCACGATGACGGCGCGGCATCCCAGTCTGGCGGCCGAGAGGGCGACGCCTTGCGCATGGTTGCCGGCCGAGGCGCAAATCACGCCATGCTTCAACTGCGCCGGTGTCAGGTTCGCCATTTTGTTGTAGGCGCCGCGCAGCTTGAAGCTGAACACGCTCTGGATGTCTTCGCGCTTGAGGTAAATGCGGTTGCCCATGCGTTGGGACAGGGTTGGGGCGAGTTCCAGCGGTGATTCGACAGCGACGTCGTAGACCCGGGCGGTGAGGATTTTCTGCAGATAGGCGGTAGTCATAAGTCTGTTTTTCGGGGCACAGCCATCGTAGCTTGCAAAAGGCAACGGGCCATTATAATGGACGCCCTTGATGAAGCCCGCATGCCGTCAAGGATTCGGCATGCGGAATCCAAATCCGGCAGTTCGTCCTTTTCCCCATTCATGATCGAATCCGCAACCCTGTGGTTGTTACGCGTCCTTGCCGTGCCCGATGTCGGGTTGACATCGGTATTCATCATCAGTCTCATCTCGGCCACGCTGCTGCCGCTCGGTTCCGAGCCTGCGGTATTCGCGGTGATCAAGGCCAATGGCGCGCTGTACTGGCCGGCGATCCTGCTGGCCACGCTTGGCAATACCCTGGGCGGGGCGATCGATTACTGGATGGGATACGGCGCCAAGCAGGCGTTTGCGAAGGAACAGAAGACCCGGTGGTTCGGCTGGTTGCAGAAGTTCGGTGCAAAAACCATGCTGCTGTCCTGGCTGCCCGGGATCGGTGATCCCTTGTGCGCGCTGGGAGGCTGGCTCAGATTGCCATTCCTGCCATGCGTGCTTTATATGGCGATTGGCAAATTTGCACGCTATGTGACCATGACAGGTATCCTGCTGTATGTGCCGGACGGGTTCTGGCGGCACCTGGGCCAATTGTTTTGAGTGCCTTGGCCCTGCCACAAGTAAGGCTGCTCACGCTTGTGCAATGCAATAAGCTAAAATGCCGCTTTGGGTCAGTCTGACTATTCCGATGAACGCCCCCGCAAAAATCCAAGCTCTCCTTTCCGACGCGCCTGAAGGCGCCGCTCCCGCGCGCCTGCGCGAGATTCCCTATAACTACACCTCGTTCTCGGACCGCGAAATCGTGATCCGCCTGCTCGGCGAAGAAGCCTGGCACTGGCTGGCCGAGTTGCGCGGCGCCCGCCAGACCGGCCGATCCGCCCGCATGCTGTACGAGGTGCTGGGCGACATCTGGGTGGTGCGGCGCAATCCCTATTTGCAGGATGACATGCTGGCCAATCCGCAGCGCCGGCAAGCCCTGATCGATGCGCTGAACCATCGCCTGGCGGAAGTCGAAAAGCGTCGCATCACCACTGATCTGGCTGATGTCGGTGACCGGGAAGCGATGCGGCGCAGCGCGAACGTCGAAGCCTTGCTGCGTGCGGCAAGGAAGGCGGTTGCCGACTTTGGCGAAGAATTCCGCCAGATCTATGACTTGCGAAAGCGCGCCGTCAAGGTGCTCGGCCGCTATACCGCAAAAGACAACATCAAGTTCGATGGCCTGTCGCGCGTGTCGCACGTGACCGATGCCACCGACTGGCGCGTGGAATACCCCTTCGTCGTGCTGACGCCGGACAGCGAAGATGAAATGGCCGGGCTGGTCAAGGCTTGCATTGAACTCGGCCTGACGATCATTCCGCGCGGAGGCGGCACCGGCTATACCGGCGGCGCGATTCCGCTGACGCCGATGTCGGCCGTGATCAATACCGAAAAACTGGAACACTTGGGCGGCGTCGAAATGACCACGCTGCCTGGCGTCGACCGGCCTTATGCCACGATCCATACCGGCGCGGGCGTGGTCACCAAGCGCGTGTCGGATGCGGCGGAAAAGGCGGGCTTCGTATTTGCGGTCGACCCCACTTCGGCCGAGGCGTCCTGCATCGGCGGCAACATCGCAATGAATGCGGGCGGCAAGAAGGCCGTGTTGTGGGGCACGGCGCTCGACAACCTTGCCAGCTGGCGCATGGTCGATCCGAACGGTGACTGGCTGGAAGTGACGCGGCTCGAGCACAACCTCGGCAAGATCCACGATGCGCCGTTGGCGAAATTCAAGCTGGAATGGACGCATCCCGCCGAAAAGGGCGGCAAGGCGAATGCACCGTTCAAGACCGAGATCCTGGAAATCGAAGGTCGCCGCTTCCGCAAGGAAGGGCTGGGCAAGGACGTCACCGACAAGTTCCTCGCCGGACTGCCGGGCATCCAGAAGGAAGGCTGCGACGGCCTGATTACCTCGGCGCGCTGGATTCTGCACAAGATGCCGAAGCATACGCGCACCGTCTGCCTGGAATTTTTCGGCCAGGCCCGCGACGCGATCCCGTCGATCGTCGAGATCAAGAATTACCTCGATGCCGAAGCGAAGAAGGGCGGGGCGATTCTCGCCGGCCTCGAGCACTTGGACGAGCGCTACCTGCGCGCGGTCGGCTATGCGACCAAGTCCAAGCGCGGCGTGCTGCCCAAGATGGCCTTGTTCGGCGACATCGTCGGCGACGATGAAAACGCGGTGGCCCAGGCGGCTTCCGAAGTGATCCGTCTGGCCAACACCCGCGTCGGCGAAGGCTTTGTCGCAGTCAGCCCGGAAGCGCGCAAGAAATTCTGGCTCGACCGCGCTCGCACGGCAGCGATCGCCAAGCACACCAATGCCTTCAAGATCAATGAAGACGTGGTGATTCCGCTCGACCGCATGGGCGAATACACCGATGGCATCGAGCGCATCAATATCGAGCTGTCGATCAAGAACAAATTGCAGCTGGTGGGCGAGCTGCACCGGTTTTTCACCGCCGACAATCTGCCGCTCGGCAAGAGCGATGACGCCGATGCGCACGACATACCGCCGGCGGAGTTGCTGGGCGACCGCGTCGCGCAGGCCGAGCAGTTGCTGGATCTGACGCAGCAGCGCTGGACTTACCTGCTGACCCATCTCGATACGCCGCTGCGCGAAGCGCACGATGATCTGGCGGCACTGCAGGTGCCGATGACCTGGGTCGAGGCGCGTATCGAGCGCCAGCCGGATGCCACGATCTTCAACGTCCTGCAGGACCGCACGATCCGCGTATCGTGGAAGGCCGAGCTGCGCGCCGCATTGCGCCAGATTTTCAACGGCGGCGCATTCAAGCCCATCCTGGATGAATGCAATGCCATCCACAAGCGCGTGCTGCGCGGCCGGGTTTTCGTCGCCCTGCACATGCATGCGGGCGACGGCAATGTGCACACCAACATTCCGGTCAACTCTGACCACTATGAGATGCTGCAGGACGCGCATGCGGCCGTGGCGCGCATCATGGTGCTGGCACGCTCGCTCAACGGCGTGATCTCGGGCGAGCATGGTATCGGGATCACCAAGCTGGAATTCCTGACCGAAGAGGAAATCGGCGCATTCCGCGCCTACAAGCAGCGCATCGATCCGGAAGGCCGCTTCAACAAGGGCAAGCTGCTGAATCTGCCTGACGTGCACGCGGACCTGCGCAATGCCTACACGCCTTCCTTCGGCCTGATGGGACATGAGTCGCTGATCATGCAGCAAAGCGATATCGGCGCAATCGCCAACAGCGTGAAGGATTGCCTGCGCTGCGGCAAGTGCAAGCCGGTGTGCGCCACCCATGTGCCGCGCGCGAACCTGCTTTATTCGCCGCGCAACAAGATCCTGGCGACTTCGCTCCTGGTGGAAGCCTTCCTGTACGAAGAACAGACCCGGCGGGGCGTCTCGATCAAGCACTGGGAAGAGTTCGAGGATGTGGCCGACCATTGCACGGTCTGCCACAAGTGCTTTACGCCCTGCCCGGTGGACATCGATTTCGGCGATGTGTCGATGAACATGCGCAACCTGCTGCGCAAGATGGATAAGAAGTCCTTCAATCCCGGCACCGCGGCATCCATGTTCTTCCTGAACGCGACCGATCCAGCGACCATCAATGCCACCCGCGAGGTGATGATCGGCTGGGGCTACAAGGCTCAGCGCCTGGGGCATGACATTCTGAAGAAGTTCGCGAAGAAGCAGACCAAGGCGCCGCCATCGACACATGGCAAGCCGCAGGTCAAGGAACAGGTGATCCACTTCATCAACAAGAAGATGCCGGGCAACCTGCCGAAGAAGACGGCGCGCGCCCTGCTGGATATCGAGGACGACAAGATCGTACCCATCATCCGCGATCCGAAAACGACCACGGCCGATACCGAAGCCGTGTTCTATTTCCCGGGCTGCGGTTCCGAGCGCCTGTTCTCCCAGGTCGGCCTGGCAACCCAGGCGATGCTCTGGCATGTCGGCGTGCAGACGGTGCTGCCGCCGGGTTACCTGTGCTGCGGCTATCCGCAGCGCGGCTCCGGCCAGTTCGACAAGGCGGAAAAGATGATGACGGATAACCGCGTGCTGTTCCATCGCGTGGCCAATACGCTGAACTATCTCGACATCAAGACCGTGGTGGTTTCCTGCGGCACCTGCTACGACCAGCTCGCGACCTATGAATTCGAGAAGATCTTCCCGGGCTGCCGGATCATCGACATCCATGAATACCTGATGGAGAAGGGCGTCAAGCTCGAGGGCGTGAATGGCGTGCGCTACATGTACCACGATCCTTGCCACACGCCGATGAAGATGCAGGATCCGCTGAAGACGGTAAACGCACTCATCACGACAGCCGACGGTCAAAAGGTGGAAAAGAACGACCGCTGCTGCGGTGAATCCGGCACGCTGGCAGTGTCGCGCCCCGATGTGTCGACGCAAATCCGTTTCCGCAAGGAAGAGGAGATGCTGAAGGGATCGGCCAAGCTGCGCGCCGACGGCTTCAATGGCGACGTGAAGATCTTGACTTCCTGCCCGTCCTGCCTGCAGGGCTTGTCACGCTACAACGATGATGCCGGAACCAATGCGGATTACATCGTGGTGGAAATGGCGAAGCATTTGCTGGGCGCAAACTGGCTGCCGGAGTATGTGGCGCGGGCCAACGACGGCGGCATCGAACGCGTGCTGGTTTAAAGATCGATGAATACACAAGCACATTGTGAGTTATGCGATCAGCCGGGCGGTGACATCGTCTATCGGCACGAGAAGTATCGCGTCGTGCTGGTCGACGATGCTGCCTATCCCGGGTTTTGCCGGGTCATCTGGAACGCGCATGCGGCGGAAATGACCGACCTTGCGCCCGCCGACCGCACGCTCATGATGGAAGCAGTGTGGCAGGTCGAGCAAGCGGTGCGGAACGTGATGCGGCCGGACAAGGTGAACATCGCCAGCCTGGGCAACATGGTGCCGCACCTCCACTGGCACGTGATTCCGCGCTACGCAGATGATGCGCATTTCCCGAGCCCGATATGGGCGGAAGCGAAGCGCAGCACGGAGTCGTCGGTGCTGGCTCGGCGCAAGGCGCTGCTGCCGGAATTGCGGCAGGCAATTCCGGCGCGCGCCGGCAAGCAAGCCTGAAGCAGGACGCCATTTCTCCCGACAGGAATTTGCCATGACTGAATCAAGGAAAGCAGTTCCCGCCCCGACCGCGCTGACCGTCCGCACGCAGTCGAGGATCATCGAAATCGCATTTGAAGACGGCGCAAGCTTTTCCCTGCCTTTCGAATTCCTGCGCGTGTACTCGCCCTCCGCCGAAGTGCGCGGCCACGGGGCAGGGCAAGAAATTTTGCAGACCGGCAAGCGTGATGTGCTGATCACCGCCCTTGATCCCGTAGGCAATTACGCGATCCAGCCGCATTTCTCGGACGGCCACAATACCGGCATTTATACCTGGGAATACCTGTACTGGCTGGGCGCCAACCAGCAGCAGCTCTGGGAAGACTATCTGGCACGGCTGGAGGCAGCGGGCTTTACGCGTGAAACGGGGCGCGATGCGCCGATGCAGTCTGGCAAGGGCGGCAGTTGCGGGCATCATTAGGAAAGATCCGGTAATCCTCCCGCCACTTGCGCGCGTCCAGCCGCCGCACGCCATCATTGTCATTCCCGGATCGCAATCCGGTTTTCCCCTCGATACGCCCGGCAATCCTGTGCAATGGAACGCTTGGCCGCCCGCGTGGTCTGCACTTGTATAATGCGGCTTCCATTGATAATGCCGCCACCATGACGAATACCACCCATTTCGGTTATCAAACCGTTGCTGAAGAAGAGAAGGTGCACAAGGTCGCCGAGGTCTTTCATTCCGTTGCTGCAAAGTACGACGTGATGAATGACCTGATGTCCGGCGGGCTACACCGTATCTGGAAAACGTTCACCATTGCGCAGGCCGGTGTGCGTCCCGGCTTCAAGGTGCTTGATATCGCAGGCGGCACCGGCGATCTGGCCAAGGCATTCGCGAAACAAGCGGGGCCGTCGGGCGAAGTCTGGCTGACCGACATCAACGAATCGATGCTGCGCGTGGGGCGCGACCGGCTGTTGAACAAGGGGTTCACGAGCCCTACCTTGCTCTGCGATGCGGAGAAGCTGCCTTTTCCGGACAATTACTTCGACCGCGTAACGGTGGCTTTCGGCCTGCGCAACATGACCCACAAGGAAGATGCGCTGGCTGAAATGCGGCGGGTGCTGAAGCCGGGTGGCAAGCTGCTGGTTCTGGAATTTTCCAAGGTCTGGGAACCGCTGCAAAAGCCTTATGACATGTATTCCTTCAATGTCCTGCCCGTGCTTGGCAAGCGGATTGCCAACGATGCGGAGAGTTATCGCTATCTGGCCGAATCCATCCGCATGCATCCGGACCAGGAAACGCTGAAGAACATGATGCAGGACGCCGGACTCGAACGGGTCGAGTATTTCAACCTGACGGCCGGCGTGGCTGCGCTGCATACCGGAATAAAGCTCTAGATCTCGTGACTCCAGGAGGTCCCATGAAAAAATTCTTCCTAGCTTTCATGCTTGCAGCAGGCGCACTGACGATGGTGGTGAGCGATGCGGATGCCGCACGGCGGCTGGGCGGCGGAAGCTCGATCGGTCGCCAGTCGCAGAATTTGAGTCGCAGGGCCCCCGCTCCGGCACAGCCTTCCCAAAACCAGATGAACAACCAGAATCAGAACAGGTCTGCCGCAGCCCCGGGCGCACCGGCCCAGCCGAGGCCGGCCACGCCATGGCGCAATATTCTGGGCGGCGCGCTGCTTGGCCTCGGTCTCGGCGCCTTGCTGTCGCATCTGGGCATAGGCGGCGCGCTGGCCGGTGTGATCAGCACGATCCTGATGATCGCCCTGCTGGCCCTGGCCGCGATGTTTATCCTGCGCATGTTCCGCCGCAAGGGTGGCGAGCAGCAGGCAAGGCCGGCATACGGTGGCGCCTATTCGTCCCCGGCTGCAAGGGCGCCGGAAATCGGTTCGCGGCTGGAACAGGGCAGGCCGGCGGCTTTCCAGGGCGAGCCAGGCGCCGGCAGCCAGCCGTGGGGCTTGCCGGCGGACCTCGATGTGCCTGCATTCCTGCGCAATGCCAAGACGTATTTCATCCGTCTTCAGGCTGCCTGGGACAGGGCGGACATCAATGACATCCGCGAATTCACCACGACCGAGATGTTTGCCGAACTGCGCATGCAGCTGCAGGAGCGCGGCCCATCGGGCAGCCATACGGATGTGGTGTCGCTGGACGCGGAATTGCTCGGCGTGGAAACCGTGGCGGATGAATATTTCGCCAGCGTTCGCTTCTCCGGGATGATCCGGGAAGACGAGAATGCGCCGGCGGAGCCGTTTACTGAAGTCTGGAACCTGGTCAAGCCGGTGTCCGGACCGGGCGGCTGGGTCCTGGCAGGCATCCAGCAATTGTCGCAAGCCTGAAAACAAGCTTGGTCAAACTGGTAAACTTGAAGCCGCCCGTGGCTCTCACGGGCGGTTTTTTATTGCAAAGATGATTTCCACTTCCTTTTCACTCGCAGTCAACCACCTGCTTGCCCGGGAATCCTGGGCAAGGACCAAACTTGCCGCACATGCGGGCAAGATCGCCTGTTTCGATGCCGGTGTAGCAGCGGCCAAGGTGAAAGTCGCCGCGGACGGCCTGCTGCAGGCGGTGAGTGGGGACGAGCCGCCGAATGTGACCATTCGTGTCCGGTTGGCCGACCTGCCGCTGATCATGCAAAACCGCGAGCGTGCGTTTTCCTATGCCCGGGTGGAAGGCGATGCCGATTTCGCCAATACGATTTCCCAGCTCAGCCAGGGATTGCATTGGGAAGCGGAAGAAGACTTCGCCAGATGGGTGGGCGACATTGCCGCGGCCCGCATGGTGCAGGGTGCACGCTCGGCATTCGATGCCGCACAGTCGACCCAGCGCAGGCTGGCGGAAAACCTTGCCGAATATTTTATTGAAGAACAACCGATGCTCATACGCCCGAATGCAGTCGAGGATTTTGCGAGCGAGGTCGCCAGACTGCGCGATGATGTCGAGCGGCTCGGCAAGCGGATCGAAAAATTGCAGGGAAGCCGCTAATGATATTCAGGCTCTTGCGGCTCTTCAAAATCGCGCGCGTGGCGCTGCGCTACGGCCTCGACAATATCGCCGTGTCGGGATTGGCCAGTCCGCGCATCGCGGCACTGATCGACTCCATCTTTTTCTGGCGAGACATTTCCACCCCGCGCGGCGTGCGCCTGCGCCTGGCGCTGGAAGAACTCGGCCCGATCTTCGTGAAGTTCGGCCAGCTGCTGTCCACCCGGCGCGATCTGTTGCCGCCGGATATAGCCGACGAGCTGGCGAGATTGCAGGACCGCGTCCCGCCTTTCCCGTCGGATGTGGCGATTGCGCAGATCACGCGTGCGCTCGGCGCGCACCCCGATCGCCTGTTCGCGAAGTTCGAGCGGGAACCGGTCGCTTCCGCATCGATCGCCCAGGTCCATTTCGCCATGCTGAAGGATGGCACCGAAGTCGCGGTGAAGGTGCTGCGTCCGGGCGTGAAGAAATCGATCGAACAGGATATCGCCCTCATGCGCATCGCCGCCGACTGGGTCGAAAAGCTGTGGGCCGACGGGCGGCGCCTGAAGCCGAAGGAAGTGGTCGGTGAATTCGACAAGTACCTGCACGACGAACTGGACTTGATGCGCGAGGCGGCCAATGCCAGCCAGCTGCGGCGCAATTTCCTCGGTTCGGACCTGCTGATGGTCCCCGAAATGTTCTGGGACTATTGCTCGACCTCGGTGATCGTGATGGAGCGGATGCACGGCATCCCGATTTCGCAGACGGCCCGCCTGGTGGAAGCCGGCGTCGATCTGAAGAAACTGTCGCGCGACGGCGTCGAGATTTTCTTCACCCAGGTTTTCCGTGACGGCTTCTTTCATGCGGACATGCATCCCGGGAATATCCTGGTATCGATTGAGCCGGCAACTTTCGGCCGCTATATCGCGCTGGATTTCGGCATCGTCGGCACGCTGACCGATTTCGACAAGGATTATCTGTCGCAGAACTTCCTCGCCTTTTTCCGGCGCGACTACAAGCGTGTTGCGGAAGCGCATATAGAATCCGGATGGGCGCCGCGGAATACCCGCGTCGACGAGCTGGAATCCGCAGTGCGCGCCTGCTGCGAACCGATCTTCGACCGGCCATTGCGCGACATCTCCTTCGGCCAGGTACTGCTGCGCCTGTTCCAGACGTCGCGTCGCTTCAACGTGGAAGTGCAGCCGCAACTGGTGCTCCTGCAAAAAACCTTGCTCAACATCGAAGGCCTGGGACGCCAGCTCGACCCCGACCTCGACCTCTGGAAAACCGCCAAGCCGCACCTCGAGCGCTGGATGGAGGAGCAGGTCGGATGGCGTGGCCTGGTCGCCAAGTTCAGGGAAGAGGCACCGCATTACAACCACATCATTCCGCAACTGCCACGTCTTGTGCACCAGGCCCTGCTGCACAAGGTCGCCGAGCCGTCGGAACGGGACAATGAAGCCTTGCGGCAGCTGGTGGTTGAAATGAGGCGCACCAACATGCTGTTGAGCGTGGCCGTCTATTTCGGTGCCGGACTGGCAGGCGGCATCGTGATCGCTCAGCTTCTGCTGCGCTGGCTGCCTTTCTACTGGTAGGCGGACATGGCGGATCCGTCCTTCCAGCACCGAGATCCCGCCGGTCCGGAATTCTGGTCGGAACGGTTCGAGCAGAAATTCACGCCTTGGGACAAGGGCGGGGTGCCGGCGACATTGCGCGATTTCGCGGCACGTTTCCCGCAGCCGCGAGTAGCCCTGATCCCGGGTTGCGGCACTGGCCACGAAGTGGCTTATCTGAGCGAGGCGGGATGGGATGTCACCGCCATCGATTTTTCCCTGCTGCAGTTGCTGCGGCGCGAGCCCATCTCGGGACTTGGGCCGGGCGCGTCGAGCAGGCCGATTTTTTCTCCTTCATGCCGCCAAGGCCGGTGGATGTCATCTACGAACGCGCTTTCCTGTGCGCCTTGCCGCGCCGGATGTGGCCTGAGGTGGTCCGGCGCTGGGCGGAATTGCTGCGCCCGGGTTGCGTGCTCGCCGGATTCTTTTACTTCAACGACAACCCCAAGGGGCCGCCATTCGGTATCCAACCCGCCGAACTGGACGCCTTGCTCGCACCTTTTTTTACGCGTATCGAAGACCAGTCGGTGAGCGATTCCATCCCTGTATTTGCCGGAAAAGAGCGCTGGCAGGTCTGGGAGCGGCTAGGTTGATTGCCTTTCAGGCAGGAAGGACTTCTTGCCGTGGACCTTTCATGCCCTATGATGGTCATGATGACCGCCAGGCCAAGTGTGGCGATGGCCTGAACGTTTTTGGATCGCGACGTCTTTATTCGAAGAATGCAGCCCGATTCTGTATCCCGCTGCCATGTTTGTCCTATAAGCAACTGTTCGGCAGGCAATCTTCATTATAATTAGCCGATTTTTCGCGTGCGGAGGAAAGGAAGCGGCCATGAACTACACATTGATTTCCTTTGTGGTGCTGTATTTGCTGGGCACGCTTGCGCTCGGCATGTGGGCCGGTACGCGCATCAAGAACACCAGCGACTTCGCAGTTGCCGGACGCAGCCTGCCATTGATCATGGTGGTGACCACCACCTTCGCGACCTGGTTCGGCGCCGAAACCGTCATGGGCATTCCCGCCAAGTTCGTGCAGGGCGGATTGAACGCAATCGTGGAAGATCCGTTCGGCGCCGGCACCTGCCTCATCCTGGTGGGCATGTTCTTCGCCGCGAAGCTGTACAAGCAGAATCTGCTGACGATAGGTGACTTTTACCGCAACCGCTACGGCAAAGGCGTGGAAGTATTCTGCTCCGCCGCGATCATCCTGAGTTACCTGGGCTGGGTGGCGGCGCAGATCACCGCGCTTGGCCTCGTATTCTCGGTGCTGACAAACGGCGTTATGTCGCAGACGGCGGGCATGATCGTCGGTACGCTGGCCGTGCTTATCTATGTCGTGGTCGGCGGCTTCCTCGCCGTGGCCTGGACCGACTTCATTCAGATGATCGTGCTCGTGGTGGGCTTGAGTGTCATCGCATTCTTCGCAGCCGACCTTGCCGGCGGGGCCGACAAGGTGTTTGCGATGGCTGCCAATGCCGATCTGTGGAATTTCCTGCCGCCTCCCACGTTCACCGATATTGCATTCTTCATCGGCGCGGGCCTGACGATGATGCTCGGCAGCATTCCCCAGCAGGACGTGTTCCAGCGCGTCATGTCGGCCAAGGATGCCCCGACCGCCCGCACCGGAGCGATCATCGGTGGAGCGAGCTATATCCTGTTTGCTTTTGTGCCGATGTTCATTGTCGCAAGCGCGGTCGTGGTCATGGGTGACTCGGCGCTGGCGATCGCGAAGGAAGACTATCAGCGCCTGCTGCCCACCTTCATCATGACCAAGATGCCGCTGGTGATGCAGATCTTCTTTTTCGGCGCACTCCTTTCCGCGATCAAGAGCACTTCGTCGGCCACGCTGCTGGCGCCATCGACCAGCTTTGTCGAAAACATTCTCAAGAACATGCGGCCTCACATGAACGACAGGCAGCAGCTGTTTGCGATGCGTTGCACCATCGTCGTGTTCGCGGCGCTGGTGCTGGCGTATGCAATCGCAATGCGGGGCACCTCCATCTATGATCTCGTGTCGGCGGCTTATCAAGTAACACTGGTCGGCGCCTTTGTGCCGCTCGTGATGGGCTTGTACTGGCGGCATGCGACGACTCAGGGCGCGATACTTTCGCTCGCGGCCGGCATTGGCACCTGGATCCTGTTTTTCCCCCAGATCACAAGTCTGGGCGAGCAGTTTCCCGGCCAGCTTGCGGGCTTGATCGCCGCATTCGGCGGCATGATCCTGGGATCGCTCATGCCGCAAATCCTGAAAAATCGTCATGAGCCGCGGCACAGCATCAAGAGCGTGAGCGTTTAAGGGCGCCTGGGTACCGGCGAGCGTACTGCCGGTTGCCAGGAGGGGGCGTTTTGGCGCAAAGTCCGCCGCCAGATTCCTTGCCGATTTTGCCAGTGCCGGGCCCGCTTGCCCCGGCGCCAGCAGCTTCCTCTTCGCATTTGCGCCCGAAGTCATCGTGCATTCCCGCAAAATTCAGAGAAAAAACTTTATAATTCAGGGTTTTGGATGATTTTTGCGGGGGTAACCTATGCCAATTTATGCTTATCGCTGCGAAGCCTGCGGTTTCACCAAGGATGTATTGCAAAAAGTGTCTGATGCGCCCCTGACGGATTGCCCGTCCTGCGCAAAGAGCACGTTCAAGAAGCAGCTGACCGCCGCCGGCTTTCAGCTCAAGGGAACAGGCTGGTATGTGACTGATTTTCGTAACGGTAGCGGCGGCACCTCGAAGCCTGCCACTACCAGCACGACGTCGAGCTCCGACAGCGGGAGCACCTCGTCCGATTCCGCCAGCGCTCCGACTACTGCTGCCTGAAACCACTCAAGCGGCACGCGTAAAGCGTGCCCATGCTAACGATTCTCATGCGTAAATATTTCGTCACCGGCCTGCTGATCCTGGTTCCCCTGGCTATTACCCTGTGGGTGCTGAACCTGATCATCGGCACCATGGACCAGTCGCTTCTGCTGTTGCCCGAGCGCTGGCAGCCGAAGGCCGTCATCGGCTTTAACATTCCCGGTCTGGGGACGATACTGACATTGTTGTTCGTCTTCCTGACCGGTTTGCTGACGCGCAATTTCATCGGCAAGCAAGTGGTTACCTTGTGGGAGATGCTGCTGACGCGCATTCCCGTGGTCAGCACGATTTACTCGAGCGTGAAACAGGTGTCGGACACGCTGTTTTCTTCGTCCGGCAATGCCTTCCGCAAGGCCATGCTGATCCAGTATCCGCGTCAGGGATCGTGGACCATTGCCTTCCTGACCGGCGTTCCCGGGGGCGATGTCAGGAATCACCTTACAGGCGATTACATCAGCGTGTACGTGCCGACCACTCCGAATCCGACATCCGGCTTCTTCCTCATGATGCCTCGCGCGGAAGCGATCGAACTCGACATGAGCGTCGATGAAGCCTTGAAGTACATCGTATCGATGGGTGTTGTTTCGCCCGAGTATGTTGTTGCCGCTTCGAAGAATTTGCAAGCTGTTCCTCCCAAAATCTGACGCCGGCACTGTTTCACCGGGACCCCGGCCGGTAGCGTGACGGAAGGCGGACCTTCACAAAGAACTGAAAACGGAAATCAATCATGTCTATGCGAACTCAATACTGCGGCCTCGTCACCGAGGCGCTTCTCGGTCAAACCGTCAGCCTGTGCGGCTGGGTGCACCGCCGGCGCGACCATGGCGGCGTCATCTTCATCGACTTGCGCGACCGCGAAGGCCTGGTGCAGGTGGTCTGCGACCCGGATCGTCCCGAGGTGTTCAAGATTGCGGAGGCGGTGCGCAATGAATATTGCCTGCGCATCACTGGCGTGGTGCGCAACCGTCCGGAAGGCACCACCAACCCCAACCTGAAATCCGGCAAGGTCGAAGTACTGTGCCAGCAGGTCGAAGTCCTCAATCCTTCCGTCACGCCGCCGTTCCAGCTCGACGACGACAACCTGTCCGAGACCACCCGCCTGACACATCGCGTGCTCGATCTGCGCCGCCCGCAGATGCAGAACAACCTGCGCCTGCGCTACAAGGTCACGATGGAAGTGCGCAAGTTCCTCGATGAAAACGGTTTCATCGATATCGAGACACCGATGCTGACCAAGTCCACGCCGGAAGGCGCGCGCGACTATCTGGTGCCATCGCGGGTGAACCCGGGCCATTTCTTCGCATTGCCGCAGTCGCCGCAGCTGTTCAAGCAGTTGCTGATGGTGTCCGGTTTCGACCGCTACTACCAGATCACCAAGTGCTTCCGGGATGAAGACCTGCGGGCCGACCGCCAGCCGGAATTCACGCAGATCGACTGTGAAACTTCCTTCATGAACGAACAGGAAATCCGCGACCTGTTCGAAAACATGATCCGCCTCGTATTCAAGAAGACGCTCGACATCAATCTGCCGAACCCGTTCCCGGTCATGCCGTATTCCGAAGCCATGGGCCTGTACGGTTCGGACAAGCCGGACATGCGCGTCAAGCTGCAGTTCACCGAACTGACCGATGTGATGAAGGATGTCGAGTTCAAGGTGTTTTCCGGCGCAGCCAACATGGAAGGTGGCCGCGTAGTCGGCCTGCGCGTGCCGGGCGGCGGTGCGATGCCGCGCTCCGAGATCGATGCCTATACCCAGTTCGTCGCCATCTATGGCGCCAAGGGCCTGGCTTACATCAAGGTCAATGAAAAGGCCAAGGGCCGCGACGGCTTGCAGTCGCCAATCGTCAAGAACCTGCACGACGCGGCACTGAGCGCGATCATCGAGAAGACCGGCGCGCAGGATGGCGACCTGATCTTCTTCGGTGCCGATAAGGCGAAGATCGTCAACGACGCGATCGGCGCGCTGCGCGTGAAGATCGGCCACAGCGATTTCGGCAAGAAGAACGGCCTGTTCGAAGACACCTGGAAACCTTTGTGGGTGATCGACTTCCCGATGTTCGAATACGACGAGGAAGATCAGCGCTACGTTGCCGCCCATCATCCGTTCACTTCGCCCAAGGACGGCCATGAAGACCTGCTGGAAACCGATCCGGGCAAGGCGCTGGCCAAGGCCTACGACATGGTGCTGAACGGCTGGGAGCTCGGTGGCGGATCGGTGCGTATCCATCGCGCCGACGTGCAGAGCAAGGTGTTCCGCGCGCTCAAGATCGGTGCCGAAGAGGCCCAGTTGAAATTCGGCTTCCTGCTCGACGCATTGCAGTACGGCGCGCCGCCGCATGGCGGTCTCGCATTCGGCCTCGACCGCATCGTCACGATGATGACCGGCGCCGAGTCCATCCGCGACGTGATCGCTTTCCCGAAGACCCAGCGTGCGCAGGACTTGCTGACCCAGGCGCCATCCGAGGTCGACGAGAAGCAGTTGCGCGAGCTGCATATCCGCCTGCGCAATGTGGAGCCGGTGGTGAAGGCGTAAGGCCGCTTCATGCATAATCGAAGGCGCGGTTTTTACCGCGCCTTTTTTCTTTGCCTTGAAGCGAATCCCGATGACCTACAAAATTCCCGAATCCGTCCTGGTCGTCATTCATACGCCTGAACTCGAGGTGCTGCTGATCGAGCGCGCCGACAAGGCCGGTTATTGGCAATCCGTCACCGGTTCGAAGGACACGCCAGACGAGCCGCTGATGACGACTGCGATCCGGGAAGTGTTTGAAGAGACCGGCATCAGGATTGTGGATGACGCGTCGCAAGGCATTCCGGAAAAGAACGAGGTTTCCATCAGCCAATTGCAGGACTGGCGGCTCTCCAATGTCTACGAAATCTATCCGGTGTGGCGGCATCGTTATGCTCCGGGCGTGACGAAGAACACCGAGCATGTGTTCGGCCTGTGCGTGCCGCGGAACATTCCAGTGAAGCTTGCGCCGCGCGAGCACTTAAATCATCTCTGGCTGCCTTATCGTCAGGCAGCAGACATGTGCTTTTCACCATCGAATGCGGAAGCAATATTGCACCTTCCCGAATTTGCGGCCATGCGTTGAAGCACTTGTTTTATGACAATGCTATGCATGAAAAGGCGCTCGTATTCATTGCGCCTTACATGCAAGCCACAGTGCGTCTAAAATAACCGCATGAAACTTCGCATTGCCACGTACAACATTCACAAAGGCGTATCCAGCTTCCGCGGCATGCCCCGTATTCATGCACTCAAGCAGGCACTTGCTTCCGTGGAAGCCGACATCCTGTTCCTGCAGGAAGTCCAGGGCCGGCATGACAAACGTGCGGCGCGCCATGCCGCATATTGGCCCACTATGGAGCAGCATAAATTCCTGGCCGGCAATTCGCATTACGCAGTCTATGGCATGAATGCCGTGTATGACCATGGGCATCATGGGAATGCCTTGCTGAGCCGGTTTTCCATCGCCTCGGCTAGCAACCAGGACGTGTCCGATCATGCCTTCGAGTCACGCGGCATCCTGCACTGCGTGGTGCAGGTGCAGGAAGCGATGATCCATTGCTACGTTGTCCATCTCGGCCTCTTCGCCAAAAGCAGGAAGCGGCAGACGGAAGCCTTGATCGAGGTGGTGCAGGATTCAGCGCCGCCGGATGCACCGGTGATCATTGCCGGCGACTTCAATGACTGGACCAACCAGTTGAGCGATTCGCTGCGCACAAGCCTGGGACTGACTGAAGTCTTCGACGAGAATCTCCCCTCGCGCGGGTTCGGAGCCTATCTGCGGCAGCTCAGCGGCCGCGGTCCGAAACTCAAGCCAGCCCGAACCTTTCCCGCCGCGCTTCCATGGCTGCGCCTTGACCGCATCTACGTGCGCGGCTTTGCGATCCATTCGGCCCAAGTGTTGCATGGCGCAATGTGGGCCAAGCTTTCCGATCACGCGCCCATCGTTGCTTCGCTGGAATTGAAATAAAGGCATGAGCCTGGTCGCTATACAATATGTGACCTTTTTCATGCTGCCTATTCAGTTCCATGCGTTCGGTAAGCTTTGCTGCCCATAACCATGTCAAGCTTCTCTACTGCGGCGCCGAGTTTTTTCCGGCTCTGATCGCGGCATGCGACGCCGCCCGCTTCGAGATTTGCCTGGAGACGTATATTTTTGCCGCAGACGAGACCGGCGAAGAGGTGAAGGCTGCGCTCAAGCGTGCGGCAAGCCGCGGTGTAGTGGTGAATGTCATCACCGACTGGCTGGGCACCGGACATCGTCAAAGCCTGGAACTCAACCGTGAATTCCGCGAAGCGCGCGTCAACCACCGCATTTTCAATGCCTGGTTCAAGCGCGGGGTATCGCGCACGCACCGGAAGATCGTCGTCGTCGACAAGCAACTGGCCTTCATCGGCGGCTTGAACATCAACGACGACATGCGCGCCGATCATGACCACCACATCATCCTGCCGGCACCGCGCTGGGATTTTGCAGTCAGCATCACGGGGCCGCTGGTGATGGCCATCCATGCGGAAGTGGAATCGCAATGGATGCGACTGGGCGGGCTGAATCTGCGCTACCGCTGGGACAGGCTGCTCGGCCGGCATTCCCACGGATTTGCGGCGCCTGACGGACCGGCGCTGGCGGCCCTGGTGGTGCGCGACAACCTGCGCAATCGGCGCACGATCCAGAAAGCCCATCTGAAAGCCCTCGGGACGGCCCGCAAGAGCATGCTGCTGGCCAATCCGTATTTCGCTCCCGGCCGCAAGCTGAGGGATGGTCTGGCGTCCGCTGCCGCGCGCGGCGTCGATGTTACCCTGCTGCTGGGGGTAGGGCAGTTCCGGATCCAGGATGCGGTCGCGCATTCCTTTTATCCGAAGCTGCTCAAGAGCGGGGTGAAGGTCGTCGAATACCGCAAGACGCAGATGCATGCGAAGGTGGCGGTGGTCGACGACGAATGGGCAACCGTCGGCTCCAGCAACCTCGACGGACTGAGCCTGTTCGTCAACCAGGAAGCGAACATCATCGTCCGTGATGCCGATTTTTCCCGCAACCTGCGCCTGCATATCGAACAGGCGATCCGGGAAGGCGTGCCGGTCCGGCTGGAGGATTTCGCAAACATCCCGTGGTACAAGCGCGCCTGGTATGGCGGCGCCTATCTGTTCTACAAGGGCGTGCTGCGCATCATGACGCTCGGGGAATATATCGACTGATTCGCTCCGGCGTTTCATAAAAGCCTCCCCGGCACCATGCGGCCGGCCGATTTGGCGCTAACATGTCGGCCTCGTCCGCATCCATGCAAAGGAAAATGATGTCCCGCCAGCTCGCGATATTCTTCGTCCTGTTGTCCGCGCTCGGCTTTGGCAGCATGGCGATGTTTGCCAAGCTTGCCTACTCGGCAGGCGTGACGCCCACGCTACTGCTTGCCTTGCGTTTTCTGCTGGCAGCCCTGCTGCTGGCACCGGTGGTATGGGTGAAGCGTCTGCGCCTCCCGCGCGGATCGGCCCTCGCCGGATTCATTGTCATGGGCGCTTTGTACACGGCACAGTCGCAAAGCTATTTCACCGCATTGCTGCATGCGAGCAGCGGCCTGGTCGGCCTGCTGTTGTATGTCTATCCCATACTGGTCACCATACTTGCCGTCCTGCTTGGATGGGAAAGACTGGACCGGCGCACCTTTCTGCTGCTTGCCCTAGCCATCCTGGGAATGGCGATTACCTTGGGCGGAGATCTCCAGGGACAGCCTTTCGGCATCGCGCTCGGCTTGCTGGCAGCGGCGATTTATGCAGTCTATATCCTCATCGGCGGACGCTTCTCCCGGAATACCGACCCCCTGGCGGCGACGCTGGTCGTGCTGGCGGCAGCGGCGACGTTCAACGGCCTGTTTGCCGTTGCCGAGGGCACAAGCTTGCCCGCCAGCGCTTCCGCATGGATGGCCATCGTTGCGATTGCATTGTTTTCGACCGTGATCGCCATTGCCGCCTTTCTGATTGGCATAAAGCACATCGGTGCGGCCCAGGCATCGATCATTTCCACGCTGGAGCCGGTCATTACCCTGTGCCTGGGAGTGGCATTGCTGGGCGAATCGGTCAGTGCAACCCAGCTGTTAGGCGGCATGCTCGTCCTTGCCGCCGTCGTTCTGATTGCCCGGCGGCCGGAGCAGGCGGCCATTGCCGAGACAGTGCAGTAACTGCGAAGCGCATATGCGCTCCGATCACAGCCGGCTTCTCATCTCCTCATCAATATCGCACCCCTGATCATGCATTCCGGCATGCCTGGTGATGCCAGGCGTGCCGAGGCTGTCCATCTGCCGGTCTTTGCACAAGTACAGGAATACCCGGCAGGACATTGTGTCAATTGCATCCAGCCAATCACCCCGCAACCGGCTTTCCCGAGGCGAAGGAACTTTACATTTTTGAACGCGTCAGTCCGTGACCGGTGCGACGCGCTCAGCGCCCGCCCCGGCCAGGAATGGGTCCTGTTGCAGGACCATCTTTTACGAAAAGGAGTTCGCCGTGGATGTGCAAGAGCAGCGCCATGAAGGACTGGAGAAAGTGGCAGAGATGGTGAAGGACATCAAGTTCGCGATGATGACCACAGAAGGAATGGATGGCACTTTGCGCAGCCGTCCGATGGCAACCATGCAGATGGATGCGGCTGGCTGCCTGTGGTTCTTCACCAGACTTTCTTCGCTCAAGGTCGAGGAGGCGGAGCGGCACCATGAAATCAACCTCAGCTACTCGCGCCCAGACAAGCAGGACTACCTGTCCATTTCGGGATCGGCTGAAATTGTGCGCGACAAGGACAAGATGAAGGAATTGTGGAGCCCGTGGGTCAAACCGTGGTTTCCGAATGGCCTCGACGACCCGGATCTGATCCTGATGAGGATCAGGATCGACGACGCTGAATACTGGGATGCGCCCGGCAGCATGGCCAAGCGGCTGTACGGGTTGGCCAAGGGGATTGCCACCGGCAACACCGATGCCTTGGGCGAGCATCGGAACGTGCAAATCTAAGACCTCGTGTTGGCACACGGCGTTCGGTCAGTCTGAACCTGCGCGTGCGGTTCCCTTCCGGTCATTTGCCGGCGGATATTGCTGACAGTGTTTCAGTAAAGGAAGAGTCATGGCTTTCAATCTGTACAGCTCAAAAGGATATGCGCTCGAGCAGCAGCGCTTCACGTGGCAGGACATTGCCGGCAAGCCGATCAGCAAGCTCGATGACGATGCATTCACCCGGGTGCGCGTCATTCTGATGAATGGCATTGAGCAGGAGGCGCTGCGCTTTCAGCATGCGGCGGCGAGAATGAGCAGCGCACTGCGCCCGGCGCTTGCGCAGATCAGGCGTGTGGAAAATCATCAGGCGACCATGGTGAACTGGCTGCTGGGTGCCGACCACTCTCCGCTTGAAACCACGATCGCCTATGAACAGGTGGCCATCGAGGTAACGGCAGCCGTTGCGCAGCGCGAGCCCGACCCCTATCTCGCTCAGGTTTACCGTTACGGCTTGCTCGAAGACTTCGATCACATGTACCGGTATGCCGCGCTGCTGGACCGGCTGGAAGGCAAGGATGCCAACAACATCCTGCAAAGCTATACCGACATCCTGCCCGGGCGGCCTACCATCATCGAGCATCGCGCGCCCGAGGATGACCTGCGCGAACCCTACGATGCCGCCGCTGCAGCTCCGCTGACGAAGCTGCACGCATTAACTCTTACCGCCTCCGAACAGCAGACTCAAAACTATTACTTGAATATCGGCCCGCTGTTCGCGGACCCGGTCGCGCGGCAGTTGTATGCGGAAATCGCATCCATCGAAGAGCAGCATGTGACCCAGTACGAATCCCTGCTCGACCCGAGGGAATCGCTGATGGAGAAATGGCTGCTGCATGAGGCAGCCGAGGTCTACAACTACTACAGCTGCGTGCAGCAGGAAACGAATCCTCGCATCAAGGCGATCTGGGAACGTTTCCTGGATTACGAGCTGGGGCATTTCCATCATGTCGTCGAGCTGTTCAAGAAGCATGAAAGGCGTGACCCGATGGAAGTCGTTCCGGGAGACTTGCCCGAGCCCATCAGCTTCGCCAGCCAGCGCGATTTTGTCCGGCAAACCCTGGCGCGCGAAGTCGACCTGCGCTCGAAGGGAACCCAATTCGTCGACAAGTCGCAGGAAAGCCAGGCTTCGATCGACTATCGTGATCACTTGAACTCTGATGGATCGCCGAGCGAATCGGTGGCTGCCGGCTACATATGGGTGCCCGGCACGGAGATCAATCGTCGGGTTGCGGCCAACGCCTGAGTTCGTTCGATTGCGATTGAAAAAAGGAACAGCAATGAAAGATTCAACATCGATCGGTATGAATCGCACGGGCAGTCATATGTCGCCCTTCGACACCGATGAAATGACAGATGCCACCGCAACTCCCTCCGCGCCGAGGACGCCCGGAGATGATTCGGCCCTGACCCGGATCCGCAGTGCATATACCGCAGATGCGGACCCGGTCGGATCGGTGCCAGTGCCTGGCACTGTAAAAGGTGCCGTTACGACCGGTGTATCAATGGTGACCGGGAACAACCCGCAACTGCTGATCGACAAGCTGGGTGAGCGTCTCGCGTTCGAGCGCACCGGTGCCCGCCTGTATGACGCCCTGATTGCAAAATTGGACGGCTTGCAGGAGAGTGCGTCGAGCATGACGAGGGAAGATCTGGAGCAGATCAGGGACGACGAGGCAAGGCATTTCTCCATCGTGAAGAGTGCGATCGAGTCGATCGGCGGCGACCCGACAGCGCAAACGCCGTGCGCCGATGTGACCGGCGTCGAATCCATGGGGCTGGTGCAAGTGGTGACAGATCCTCGCACCTCGCTGGCGCAGTCCCTGCATGCAATCCTGATTGCCGAGATGACGGACAATGCTGGCTGGGAATTGCTGATCACGCTTGCAGAAGACAATGGCCGGCATGCGATGGTCAGCGATTTCACTGCCGCCTTGAACGAAGAGCGCTCCCATCTGATGCGTGTGCGCAAGTGGTTTGAGGAAGCAATCTTGGGCACGTCCGTCACAGCTGGAACAATCGACGAAGTGGGGACGCCCGCTCCGCTGCACTGACCCGGTTCGTGGCGCCCTCCCGGCCAAAGCGATCCACCCGTCAGGCCGGCTTCACCTGCCTGATCCTTTCAAGCGGCAGGCAGGGCAGGGCGCTGTCATGGCTCCACGACCCGCAGCCGCGTTCTCCCAGCAAGCCTGGATTCGGATCATCCCTTCCTGCGTCAAGCTGAAAAAAGCGTAGCCGGCGAATACAATGAGGGGTGGACTTGCGAGCCGAGCATGACTGAATCTGTACGTATCGATAAATGGCTGTGGGCAGCCCGATTTTTCAAAACCCGTTCGTTGGCGACCGATGCCGTGGACGGAGGCAAGGTGCGCCTGAATGGCGACCGGATAAAACCTGCGCGCAGCATCAAGCCCGGAGACATCCTGGACATCGATAACGGCTCAACCGAATGGGAAGTCGTCGTGCGCGGCCTGTCCGATGTACGCGGCCCGGCATCCGCGGCGCAGACCCTGTATGAAGAAACCGAAAAGAGTATTGCTCTCCGGCAGGAAAAAGCCGAGAAAAGACGGTTTTTCCGGGAGCCAAGCGAGGCAATCAAGGGGCGTCCGACCAAGCGCGACAGGCGCCAGCTGGACAAGACGAATTCCTGATGCCGATATCCCCCAAAGCCGGTTTCGGACTGCCTCCTTCCGGCAGTAAATAAATAGAATTCCCACTCTAAGTTCCCGTTTGACTTTTATACTTGGGTAGATAATAGTACGAGCGTTCGCAACAGCCGCCCGTGCTGTTTTGAATTTTTTTTAATCAGGTATTTTGTGGCTATCAATCCTACTGGGCTTACAGCGAAATCCATGCGTAAAGGAGAACTGACCCGGGCTGCGATTCTGGACGTGGCATTGGATCTTGCCAGCCGTGACGGGCTCGAAGGGCTGACTATAGGCGTGCTCGCGGACAGGATGAACATGAGCAAGTCCGGCGTGTTCGCACATTTCGGTTCGCGCGAAGACCTGCAGATCGAAGTGGTGAAGCTTTATCACCAGCACTTCGAGCAGGAGGTGTTCTATCCGAGCCTGAAGGAGCCGCGCGGCCTGCCTCGCCTGCAGGCTATGTTTGCACGCTGGATCAAGCGGGTGTCGGTCGAGATTGCATCCGGCTGCATCTATATCAGCGGCGCAGTCGAGTATGACGATCGCCCCGGCGCCATACGGGAAGAACTGGCTGCCATGGTCCGTACCTGGCAAGCAGCGCTGCGCCGCTGCGTCGAGCAGGCGATCACCATGGGGCACTTGCGCGCGGACACCGACCCGCAGCAGTTGGTGTACGAGATGTATGGCCTGGTTTTAGCCCTGCATCACGACGCCCGGTTCCTGAAAGTGCCGGGCAGCGTTAACCGGGCAGAAGTGGGATTCGAGCGCCTGATCTCGATGTACAGGGCGCCGCAGCCAGCCGGGGACGAGATGCTGGCCGATATGAATAATCAAAAATCCGCTGTTAAGAAAACAGCTTAATCCTTTAGTCGTCAGGAGAAATCATGGGTCAATACAATGCCCCCTTGCGTGACATGCAATTTGTTTTGCACGAACTGCTGCGTGTCGAAGAAGAATTCAAGCAGCTCCCCAAGCATGCCGAAATCGATGCCGCCATCATCAACCAGGTGCTCGAAGAGGGCGGCAAGTTTGCCTCGGAGGTTGTGTTTCCGCTGAATCATTCGGGCGACCGTGAGGGCTGCAAGCTCGACAAGGAAACCCATGTCGTGCAGACCCCGAAAGGCTTCAGGGAGGCATACCAGCAGTACGTTGAAGCTGGTTGGCCCGCCTTGTCCTGCGACCCCGAGTTCGGCGGCCAGGGCTTGCCGGTTACGCTGAACAATTCGCTCTATGAAATGTTGAACTCGGCGAACCAGGCCTGGACCATGTATCCCGGCTTGTCGCATGGCGCCTATGAGGCCCTGCATGCACATGGCACACCGGAACTGAAATCGCTTTACCTGCCCAAGCTGGTGTCGGGCGAGTGGACCGGCACTATGTGTCTGACTGAGCCGCATTGCGGGACCGACCTCGGCCTGCTGCGCACCAAGGCCGAGCCTCAGGCCGATGGTTCCCACAAGATCACCGGCGGCAAGATCTTCATCTCCGCCGGCGAGCACGAAATGTCGGACAACATCGTTCACCTGGTGCTGGCCCGCCTGCCGGATGCGCCGTCGGGAACCAAGGGCATTTCCCTGTTCCTGGTGCCGAAATACATTCCGAATGCGGACGGTACGCTGGGCGAGCGCAACAAGATCTTCTGCGGCGCGATTGAAGAGAAGATGGGTATCCACGGCAACTCGACCTGCCAGATGAATCTGGACGGCGCGATCGGCTGGATGATCGGCGAGCCGAACAAGGGCCTGAACGCCATGTTCGTGATGATGAATGCTGCGCGCCTGGGCGTTGGCATGCAGTCGCTCGGCCTGACCGAAGTCGCCTACCAGAACGCAGTGGCCTATGCGAAGGACCGCCTGCAGATGCGCAGCTTGTCCGGCGTCAAGGCCCCGGACAAGCCGGCTGATCCGATCATCGTTCATCCGGACGTGCGCCGCATGCTGCTGACCGCACGTGCCTATGCCGAAGGCGGCCGTGCATTCACCTCCTACGTCGCTCTGCAGATCGACCGTGAACTGAACCACCCTGACGAGGAAGTGCGTAAGGAAGCCGCTGACGAAGTTGCGCTGCTGACCCCGATCATAAAGGCCTTCCTGACCGATAACGGCTGGATCGCTACCTCCGAAGCGATGCAGGTGTTCGGCGGCCACGGCTACATCGCCGAGTGGGGCATGGAACAGTTCGTGCGCGATGCGCGCATCAACATGATTTACGAAGGCACTAACACCGTGCAGTCGCTCGACCTGCTCGGTCGAAAGATCCTGATGGACAACGGTTCGAAGCTGCGCAAGTTCGGCGCCAAGGTCCAGGCCTTCGTGGAAGAGAACGGCACGAATGAAGCGATGTCGGAATTCGTTACGCCTCTGGCCGACCTCGGCGAGAAGGTCACCAAGCTGACGATGGAAGTCGGCATGAAGGCTTTCCAGAATCAGGATGAGGTGGGTGCCGCTGCCGTACCTTACCTGCGCGTTGCTGGTCACCTCGTGTTTGCGTACTTCTTCGCGCAAATGGCGAAGATCGCGCTGGAGAAGCGGGATTCCGGCGACGACTTCTACAAGGCGAAGCTGGCGACTGCGCGCTTCTATTTCGCACGCCTGCTGCCGGAAACCGCCATGCTGATCCGTCAGGCCCGCGCCGGCGCGTCCAGTCTGATGGCGCTCGAAGCCGACCTGTTTTAAGTAGTCGCCGTTTTTGCGGACCGGGTTACTGATCAAAAGACCGGTCCGCAATCACACATACGCCTCCTTCGTGGCCGAATTTAAAGGATAGATCCCATGTCTAATTTCACCGTCAAAAAAGTCGCCGTGCTCGGCGCAGGCGTGATGGGTGCGCAGATCGCTGCCCATTGCGTGAATGCCAAGGTGCCCGTCGTGCTGTTCGACCTGCCGGCAAAGGAAGGTCCGAAGAACGGCATCGTGCTGCGTGCAATTGAGAACCTGAAGAAGCTCAGCCCAGCGCCTCTCGGCAACAAGGATGATGCTGCACTGATCGAAGTCGCGAATTACGAAGACAACCTCGATGTGCTGAAGGGTTGCGACCTGATCATCGAAGCCATCGCAGAGCGCATGGACTGGAAGCACGACCTGTACAAGAAAGTCGCACCTTATATCGCACCGAATGCGATCTTCGCCTCCAACACGTCCGGCCTGTCGATCACGGCATTGTCGGAAGGCTTCAGCTCCGAGCTGAAGGCACGTTTCTGCGGCGTGCACTTTTTCAACCCGCCGCGCTACATGCACCTGGTCGAACTGATCCCGACCGTTACTACCCGCCCGGAAATCCTGGACCAGCTGGAAGGCTTCCTGACGACGACGCTCGGCAAGGGCGTGGTGCGTGCCAAGGACACGCCGAACTTCATCGCCAACCGCGTGGGCATCTTCGGCATGCTTGCCACCATCCATGAAGCCGAACAGTTCGGCCTTTCCTACGATGTGGTCGACGACCTGACCGGTTCGAAACTCGGCCGCGCCAAGTCCGGCACTTTCCGTACCGCAGACGTGGTCGGCCTCGACACCATGGGCCATGTGATCAAGACCATGCAGGACAACCTGCAGGACGATCCCTTCTTCCCGGTCTACAAGACGCCGGATGCGCTTTCCAAGCTGGTTGGCGCAGGCGCGCTTGGCCAGAAGAGCGGCGCCGGCTTCTACAAGAAAGTTGGGAAGGATATCCAGCGCTTCGATCCGGCCACTGGCAATTATGTCCCGGCCGGCAAGAAGGCCGACGACCTGGTGGCCCGCATCCTGAAGGAAAAGGATCCGGCCAAGCGCATGAAGGCATTGCGTGAATCCACCAACCCGCAAGCCCAGTTCCTGTGGGCCATCTTCCGTGACGCATTCCATTACATCGCCGTCCATCTCGACACCATCGCCGACAACGCGCGCGATGTGGATTTCGCGCTGCGCTGGGGCTTCGGCTGGAAAACCGGCCCGTTCGAGAACTGGCAGGCTGCCGGCTGGCAGCAGATCGCCCAGTGGGTGAAGGAAGACATCGATGCCGGCAAGGCCTTGTGCAATGTGCCGCTGCCCGCATGGGTGTTCGACGGCCGCAACGGCGTGCATACGCCGGAAGGTTCCTGGTCACCGGCGAAGAAAACCTATGTGCCGCGTTCCAGCCTCCCCGTGTATCAGCGTCAGGCATTCCGCGCACCCCTGATCGGTGAAAACACCGTCGATGCCACTAAGGCGGGCACGACCGTGTTCGAGGATGAATCGGTACGTATCTGGCACCAGAACGACGATGTGCTGATCCTGTCGCTCAAGACCAAGATGCACGTGATCGGACAGGGCGTTATCAACGGCCTCGCAAAAGCGGTCAATGAAGCAGAAAAGAATTACAAGGGGCTGGTAATCTGGGGCACTGACGCGGCCGAAGGCGGCGCATTCTCAGCTGGTGCCGACCTGCAGTCGATGCTGCCGGTATTCATGTCGGGCGGCGTCAAGGCGATCGAGCCGGAAGTGGCGAGGTTGCAGCAGGCGCACCAGGCATTGAAATATGCGAACGTGCCGGTAGTTGCCGCGGTTGCAGGTCTTGCGCTTGGTGGTGGCTGCGAACTGATGATGCACGCTTCCAAGCGTGTCGCATCGATCGAGTCGTACATCGGCCTGGTTGAAGTCGGCGTGGGCCTGGTGCCGGCCGGCGGCGGCCTGAAGGAAATCGCACTGCGTGCGGCTGCGGATGCCAAGGGCAACGATATCCTGCAATTCCTGAAGTCCACGTTCACGAATGCAGCCACCGCTAACGTGTCCAAGTCGGCGCTGGAAGCCCAGAAGATGGGTTACCTCAAGTCCGACGACGTGATCGTGTTCAATCCTTATGAACTGCTGCACGTCGCCAAGGTACAGGCGCGCGCAATGTTCGATGCCGGCTACCGTCCACCGTTGAAGGCGCAATTCCCGGTGACCGGGCGCTATGGCATGGCAACCATCATGGCGCAGCTCGTCAACATGCGCGATGGCGGCTTCATCTCCGCGCACGACTTCAAGCTGGGATCGATGATCGCGGAAATCGTGAGCGGCGGCGATATCGAGCCGGGCAGCCTCGTCAGCGAGCAATGGGTGCTGGATCTGGAACGCAAGGCATTCATGGAATTGCTGAACCATCCCAAGACCCAGGAACGCATCATGGGCATGATGCAGACCGGCAAGCCGGTGCGCAACTAACCGGATCAGGAGCATAAAATGAGCAAACAAATTCAAGAAGCGTATATCGTTGCCGCCACCCGCACGCCGATCGGCAAAGCACCGCGCGGCATGTTCAAGAATGTCCGCCCGGATGACCTGCTGGTTCGTGCCATTCAGTCCGCAGTTGCCCAGGTGCCCAACCTCGATCCGAAGCTGATCGAGGATGCGATCATCGGCTGCTCCTTCCCGGAAGCCGAGCAGGGCATGAACATGGCCCGCAACGCGGTGCTGCTGGCCGGCCTGCCGAACACCATCGGCGGCGTGACCATCAACCGTTACTGCGCGTCCGGCATCACTGCGGTCGCGATGGCCGCCGACCGCATCCGCGTCGGTGAGGCTGATGTGATGATCGCCGGCGGTGCCGAGTCGATGTCGATGGTGCCGATGATGGGGCATCACCCCTCCATCAACATGGGCGTGTTCAAGGATGAAAACATCGGCATGGCCTATGGCATGGGCCTGACCGCGGAAAAAGTCGCCCAGCAATGGAAAATTTCGCGCGAAGCCCAGGACCAGTTCTCGCTCGAATCGCACATGAAGGCGGTCGCTGCACAGAAATCCGGCGAACGCGAGGGCGAAATTATTCCGGTCGAAATCGTCGAGAAGTTCCCGAACCTGGCTACCGGCCAGATCGAGATCAAGACCCGCACGGTCAACCAGGATGAAGGCGCGCGTGCCGATACCAGCCTGGAAGCATTGGCCAAGCTGAAGCCGGTGTTCGCGGCCAAGGGTTCGGTCACGGCGGGTAACAGCTCGCAGACTTCGGACGGCGCGGGTGCCCTGATCCTGGTCAGCGAAAAGATCCTGAAGCAGTTCAACCTGACCCCGCTGGCGCGCTTCGTATCATTCGCAGTGCGCGGCGTGCCGCCGGAAATCATGGGTATCGGGCCGAAGGAAGCGATTCCTGCCGCCTGCCGCGCTGCCGGCATCACGCAAGACCAGCTGGACTGGATCGAGCTGAACGAAGCCTTCGCAGCGCAAGCGCTGGCAGTCATGCAGGATCTTAAGCTCGACCCGGCCAAGGTCAACCCGTTCGGCGGCGCGATTGCATTGGGCCACCCGCTCGGCGCGACAGGCGCGATCCGTTCAGCGACGGTGATTCATGCAATGCGTCGCCGGAACCTGAAATACGGCATGGTGACCATGTGCGTCGGTACAGGCATGGGCGCCGCGGGAATTTTCGAGCGCATGTAAGAAACCTCGCCCGAATCGCAAAAAGCCGTACAGTTGCAAGCTGTGCGGCTTTTTTGCTAAAGACCCGTTGACTGCTGCAAGATGACAGGCAGTCCGCAGAACACCGAGTCATAGATTCGGCCAAGAACCGTATCCGACAGGAGACCTCATGGATATTTTGACTAGCAAGGCAAACGGCATCCTCACCATCGAATTCAACCGGCCGGAAAAGAAGAATGCAATTACCGCGGCCATGTACCAGATGATGGCCGATGCCTTGAACGATGGAGAAAAGGATTCCTCAGTACGCGTAATCCTGATCACCGGCAAGCCGGAGATTTTCACCGCCGGAAACGACCTTGAAGATTTTCTGAAAAACACCTCGATATCATCCGACCGGCCGGTTGCGCAATTCATGCGCGCCTTGAGCACGGCGACCAAGCCGGTCATGGCAGCAGTCGCAGGTGCGGCAGTCGGTATCGGTACTACGATGCTGATGCACTGCGACCTGGTTTATGCGGCCGAGAACGCGAAGTTTTCCATGCCGTTCACCCAGCTCGGACTCTGCCCCGAGTTCGCCTCCAGCCTGCTGTTGCCGCAAGTGGCCGGTTATCAGCGTGCAGCGGAAAAGCTGCTGCTTGGCGAAGCGTTTTCCGCTCGGGAAGCCTATGAAATGGGGCTGGTCAGCAAGGTGCTGCCGGTGGCGGAACTTGCGGCATTTGCGCAAGGCCAGGCGGCGAAACTGGCGGCGTTGCCCGCTGCTTCCCTGCGGGTTACCAAGCGCCTGATGAAATCAAATCACGGCGGCGCTGTCGAAGCCCGCATGGTGGAAGAAAACCGGCATTTCGGGCAGATGCTCGGTGCCCCGGAAGCAAAGGAAGCGTTTACTGCCTTTTTCGAAAAGCGCAAGCCTGACTTCACCAAGTTCGGATGATTCCTTTCCAAGCGGCCGGGGACGACCCGGCTGCATGGGCCTGCATCAGGAGCGGCAAACATGCGATGGACGCGTTACCTTGTCTTGCTGGGATCGGCCTTGCTGAGCTTCGGCTGCGACAAGCAGGGGCGTCCCATCGAGGAATTCGGCCTGGACAAGCTGGCCAAAGGCGTATCTTCCGAAGGCGACGTGCGCACGGTGATGGGCAAGCCGGAAATGGTCTGGGAAGAAGACGACGGCACGCGCATGCTGCAATATCCGAAAGGGCCCGAAGGTGCGCGTACCTGGGTGTTTGTCATCGATCCGCAAGGCAAGCTCAAGGATTACCGGCAGATACTCACGGAAGAAAACTTCGCCCGCGTTCAGCCTGGCATGAGCAGAGACGAGGTGCGCCGCATGCTGGGCAAGCCGCGCAGCATCGCGCAATACCGGCTGAAGAACGAGGAAGTCTGGGACTGGCGCTACCTGCCTTCGCCGGGTTTCGAGCCGCGGCTTTTCAATGTGCACTTCGACATGGGAACCGGCAAGGTGACCCGCACTTCAAGTTCCGAGGAGATCAAGGGAGGCTGAGCGGCCCCCCTGGTTTTACGCCATCTTTTCCGTACGTTTTCTCATTGCTTTCCGGCGGCTTGTGCCGTCTGCCGGATCGTTTCCAGCGTGGCGTTCGGCGTGATCAGGTTGGCGTCATAGCGCAGTTCGATCAATGCCGGCAAGCCGCTGGCTTCGATGTGCGCCAGCGAACGCTGCAGCGCGGGAGCAAAATCGGCAGTCGCTTCGACGATTTCGCCATGCGCGCCATAGGCGCGGGCCAGCGCTGCGAAATCGGGATTGCGCAATTCCGTGCCGGATACCCGTGACGGATACTCCCGTTCCTGGTGCATGCGTATCGTCCCGTAGCTGCCGTTGTTGAAGACGATGAACAGAACGCCTGCCCGGTATTGCACGGCAGTTGCCAATTCCTGCCCGGTCATCAGAAAGTCGCCGTCGCCCGCGAAGTTCACCACGCTGCGCGGCTTGCCTTCTTGCTGTCCGATGATCTTCGCCGCAACGGCCGCCGGCACGCCATAGCCCATTGCGCCGGAAGTCGGTGCAAGCTGAGTGCGGAATCCGCCATAGCGCCAGAAGCGATGCGCCCAGGTGGCGAAATTGCCCGCGCCGTTGGTGACTACCGTATCGGCAGGAAGCGCTGCCTGCAGGCTTTGCACGACTTGCCAGAGGTTGAGTTTTGCGCTGGCATCTTTGAAGACGGGCGGTTCGGCCTGCCACGCCTGCAGCTCGGCACGGGCTTCCGCGACTGTATGCTGCCAGGCAGAAGCATCGACCGGTGCCATGTTCGCCAAGGCTGCCGCAACTTGCGGCATGCCGCTGTTGATCATCATGTTTGCCTGGTAGACACGGCCCACCTCTTCCGCATCGCTGTGGATATGGATGAGCTGCTGTTTCGGCACGGGTGCTTCGATCAGCGTATAGCCGCCGGTCGTCATCTCGCCCAGGCGCGGACCGATCGCGATGACCAGATCGGATGACTTGATGCGCGCCGCGAGTTTCGGATTGATGCCGATGCCGACGTCGCCGATATAATTGGGATGGCGATTGTCGAGCAAGTCCTGGAAGCGGAAGGCGCATGCGACCGGCAGATGGTTGTCTTCCGCGAAGCGGCGGATGTCTTCGCAGGCAGTTACATTCCACCCACCGCCGCCGAGCAGCACGACCGGACGCTTGGCATGTGTCAGCAGCTCCCGCAACTGTCCGATCTGCGCAGGGGAGGGTGCTGCCTGTACCGGCTGGTAGCGCAGGGCATCGGCAATGCGTGCCGTCGATGCAAGCATGTCTTCCGGCAGTGCAAGCACCACCGGCCCCGGGCGGCCGCTGGTCGCGACCTGGAATGCGCGCGCCACGTATTCGGGAATGCGGTCGGCCCGGTCGATCTGCGCGACCCATTTCGCCATCACCCCGAACATGCGCCGGTAGTCGATTTCCTGAAAGGCTTCCCGCTCGACGAAATCATTGCCGACCTGACCGATGAACAGAATCATCGGCGTGGAATCCTGGAATGCCGTGTGCACGCCTATGGAGGCATTGGTGGCGCCGGGGCCGCGCGTGACGAAGCAGATGCCGGGGCGGCCGGTCAGCTTGCCAAAGGCTTCGGCCATGAACGCCGCTCCGCCTTCCTGACGATTGACGATGAAACGGATCGGCGCATCATGCAGCGCATCCAGCACGGCGAGATAGCTTTCTCCGGGCACGCCGAAGACGATGTCGGTACCATGGGTTTGCAAGGCATCGACCAGGATCTGGCCGCCGGTTCTGATTGTGGGCATGGTCGTGGACATAAGCTGAGCAAAAAGGCATAACGTAGCAGAAAATGGCCGGCGGCAGGATTGGATGCGGGCACTCAGTTACAATGCCACCTGAAGCAAGCCAGACAGCCGCTGGCCATCGTCAGGTGGCGGGAGGAAGGTCCGGACTCCACAGAGCGGGGTGACGGCTAACGGCCGTACGCTGAAAGCCGCAAGGTATAAGGCGAGGAACAGGGCCACAGAGACGAGTCTTTGGGATCTGCGGAAGGCGCAAGCCTAAAGCGGGGTCACAAAGGGTGAAACGCGGTAACCTCCACCCGGAGCAATTCCAAATAGGCACGCATTGATGCTGCTCGCGGAGCGTGCGGGTAGGAAGCTTGAGCCGTGGAGCAATTCACGGCCTAGAGGAATGGCTGTCATAGCGGGGCGACTCGCCGTAACAGAATCCGGCCTATCGGCTTGCTTCTTTTGTCTTTCAGCTGTCTTGCAATCATTGCAGGCACTCTCGCTTTTCCTTGGCTGCCCCAGACATTTCGCAAATTGAGCTGGCTCAACGTGGGCGTCATCGATGTCGGTACAGTCTGTTTCCAGAATCCGGTGGCCGTGGGATGGGGAGTGCGAAGCAGGGCAGGAGGGCGGGCCAGCGCACCACGAATCAGCGGCCGCTTAGCATCTCAGCAGTGGCGACGATGGATCCGCTTTTCCGCTTTCGGAAATCCATTCCACGACCACCGGGTTCTGGACCAGACATGCATTTCGTGCCTGCTCTTCCATTTCCGCACGCCGTCCAAGAAAGCGCTTCGCTCCTCTGTCACCTCTCTTTTTTGTGCAGGCCAATTCTCTCCTGCTCCCCCTTTTGCAAGTCAGCAGTCGTCGACTGAAAGAGCTTGCATACGAGACAAAATCGAGACTCGTCGATCTCAACGATTGCATTTTTCTTTCTTCATTGCTCAGAAAATTGCTTCTGCATAAGCAATCAAGGCGAAATCCCTGGGTTTTGGCGAACTTAAGTTGGCGTAAGGCATCTTAGCCACGCTCTCGCAACAGGCCAAACACATGTATTTACCTCATGAGAAGCTTTGAGTTTTTCTCTTAAGCCCTTAATTTTCAAGGAATTTAATATTTTGACATTTGTTTGGAAGATGCGCTAAGTCGTTGACTTCATTGAAAAAAATCAATTTTCGTCCCCTGAATATTACTTGACCGCAAAAAGAGCATCCTCTAAAGTGGGTGGCAGTGTGAAAAAGTGTATTTTTGTGGGATAAAAATTTGGCTTTTGCCAACTAAAAACCACCTGTAACCCAAGCTCAAAAACCGAAAACCAAAAGGATCTTCAGGGTGTTCCAAGGAGCCTCAGCACTGAATCTCGATGCGAAAGGGCGGATGTCAATTCCGGCCAAGCATCGTGACGCCTTGCTGCTTCAGTGCGAAGGCCGGGTCACGCTGACCAAGCATCCACACGGCTGCCTCCTGTTCTTTCCGCGCCCGGTATGGGAAGTGCATCGTGAACAGATCGCCGCGTGGCCGATGTCGGCGCGCGCCTGGCAGCGCATTTTCCTTGGCAATGCCTCCGACGTGGAAATGGATTCGGCCGGCCGCATCCTGATCGCGCCCGAGCTGCGAAATGCAGCGGGATTGACGCGCGACGTGATGCTGCTGGGCATGGGTAGCCACTTTGAAATCTGGGATGCGGCCAAGCTCGCCGAAAGCGAAGAGCAGGCGATTGCGGCAGGCATGCCTGACGTGTTGAACAATTTTTCGTTCTGACGGCCCGTGATGACTGAACAAGCGGTGCCAGGATCGCAGCACCGTACGGTGCTGCTGGAACAGGCGGTTGAAGCGCTTGCGATTGAAGGCGCGCGCGCCGGCGGCGTGTATGTCGATGGCACCTTCGGCCGGGGTGGTCACAGCCGCCTGATCCTGGAGCGTCTGGGCGCGGCCGGCCGGCTGATTGCCTTTGACAAGGATCTGCAGGCGGTTGAGGTGGCGCGCGCCATCGCGGACCAACGCTTCGAGATCGTGCATGGCAGTTTTGCGACGATGGGCGAGGCGCTCGCTGCACGCGGGATCTCGCAGGTGGACGGTGTATTGCTGGATTTGGGAATTTCGTCGCCGCAAGTGGACGATGCGGCGCGCGGTTTCAGTTTTCGTTTCGACGGCCCGCTCGACATGCGCATGGATACCACACGCGGCGTATCGGCCGCCGAGTGGCTGGCGACGGAATCCGAGCAGAACATAGCAAAGGTGATCAGGGATTATGGGGAAGAACGGTTTGCTATTCAGATTGCAAAGGCGATTGCAGCTCGCCGGGCAGTCGAGCCAATTTCAGGCACACGACAGCTTGCCGAGATCGTGGCACACGCCGTCAAAACCCGCGAGAAGGGCAAAGACCCGGCCACTCGTACCTTTCAGGCTATCCGGATTTACATCAATCAAGAGCTTGAAGAACTCGAAATAGGCCTCAACGCGGCATTAGAAAAACTGGCCCCGCATGGGAGATTGGCTGTGATCAGCTTTCATTCATTGGAAGATCGCATCGTCAAGCGCTTCATGGCTTCCAAAGCCAACGCGCCGCAGCCTGACCGCCGCCTGCCGATCCGTGCCGCCGAGTTGCCGCAACCCGAAATCAAACTCTTGTCGAAACTGAAGCCGACGCCTTCGGAAGTATCCGACAATCCGCGCGCGCGCTCTGCCATCATGCGCGTTGCCGAGCGTATGGTTCCCCTGCAAAAAGGAGGAGCCGGGCAATGAGCATGCGCGCCAACCTGCTCCTGACCGTCGCGCTGGTGTTGTGCGCGCTGTCGCTGGTGAATGCGCAATACCAGGCGCGGCGGCTGTTCATCGAGCTCGAGCGCGCCCAGGCTGCGTCCCGTCAGTTGGATCTTGAATGGGCGCAGCTGCAGTTGGATCAGTCGACCTTCGGCAAGCATGCCCGCATCGAAGCCAATGCCCGGCGCGACCTGAACATGGTGGCGCCGACGCCGGCACGTACGCAGTACCTGACGCGGGGCCAGAAATGAGTCGCGCTACGCATCGTACTGCGGCAGCCAAGGGCCGACCGTTTTCGGCAAGCCCGGTACTGGCATTGAAACTGCCGGCCTGGCGATCACGGCTCGTGCTGTTCGTCCTGTTTTGCGCATTCGCCGCACTGATCGGCCGCGCGCTCTGGCTGCAGGGCATGTCCACGGATTTCCTGCAGAAGCAGGGCGAGTCGCGCTATGCGCGCACGCTGGAACTGCCTGCGATCCGCGGAAAGATCACTGATCGCAACGGCCAGGTGCTGGCGTCTTCGATTCCCGTGAAAGCCATCTGGGCAATCCCGGAAGATGTGCAGGTGGCGCCGGCGGATAAGTTGCATCAGCTTGCGCAGCTGCTCGAATTGAGCGATCGCGATCTGCGCAAGAAGCTGGATTCCGATCGCAGCTTCGTCTACCTCAAGCGCCAGGTCGAACAGGACGTCACCGACAAGATTGTCAAGCTTGGCATTGACGGCATCGGCACCCGCAAGGAGTACAAGCGCTATTACCCCGAAGGCGAGGTCATGGCGCATGTCGTCGGCTTCACCAATGTCGAGGATGCAGGCCAGGAAGGGATGGAACTGGCCTTCCAGAAAACCTTGGCAGGCATGAACGGCAGCCGCCGCGTGATCAAGGACCGCCTCGGCCGCATCGTCGAAGACATCGGATCCGTTCGCGAGCCCCATGACGGCAAGAATCTGGCGCTGTCGATCGACCGCAAGATCCAGTACATCGCGTTTTCCCACCTGAAGGAAGCGGTGGAAAAGCACAAGGCCAGGGCGGCAGGCATCGTGGTGCTCGATGTCAGGACTGGCGAAGTGCTGGCGCTTGCCAATTTGCCGACCTACAACCCCAACAACCGTTCACAGCTGAATGGCGGCCAGTTGCGCAACCGCGTGCTGACCGACACCTTTGAACCGGGGTCGACGCTCAAGCCTTTCACCGTGGCACTGGCACTCGAGACCCGGCGCGTCACGCCTTCCACCATGATAGAGACTGCGCCCGGCAAGATGACGATCGGCACTGCGACCATCGGGGATGCTCATCCGCATGGTCTTCTGAGTGTGGCGCAGGTCATCGAAAAGTCTTCCAATATCGGCACGGCCAAGCTTGCACTGCAGATGGAACCGCAGGAGATGTGGGATTTGTTCACGACCGTCGGTTTCGGCCAGCAGCCGAAGCTCGGTTTTCCCGGTGCCGTTGCCGGCCGCGTGCGCCCCTACAAATCCTGGCGACCGATCGAGCAGGCGACCATGAGTTATGGGCATGGCATTTCCGTCTCGCTGATCCAGTTGGCCCATTCCTACATGATCTTCGCGCGTGACGGTGACCTGATTCCGCTTTCCTTCCAGAAGGTGGACGACGCCCCCGTGGGGCGTCGGGTCATCAGCACGAAAACTGCGCGCGACATGCGCGCCATGCTGGAGACCGTGGCGAGCCCGAGCGGCACCGCACCGAAAGCGCAGGTGCCGGGATATCGTGTGGCGGGCAAGACCGGAACCGCCTACAAGCTCGCAGGCGGACGTTATGTGAACAAGTACGTCGCATCCTTCGTCGGTTTCGCCCCGGTTTCCGATCCGCGCGTCATCATCGCGGTGATGGTCGACGAGCCCTCCATTGGCCATTACGGCGGTGACGTCGCCGCGCCGGTATTTGCCTCGGTGGCGGCCAATGTATTGCGCACGATGAACGTGGCCCCGGATTCCACCGTGACCAACATCATCATTCCGGCGGATGCCGTAAAGGAAAGCCTGTGATGGACAGCAAGACGCTCAGCCCGGCCGACATCGTGGCATGGATGCATGCAGCGGCGCCGTCCGCGCACCTGTCGTCCGATTCCCGCACGGTTGAAAAGGGCGACATCTTCTTCGCCTATCCGGGCGATACGGCCGATGGCCGCAATTACATTGCGCAGGCGATTGCAAACGGGGCCAAGGCAGTGGTTCATGAAGCCGGCGGTTTTGACTGGAACAGTACGTGGTCGCTGCCCCATCTTCCGGTTCCCGGCCTGAAGCAGCTGGCCGGTCCAATCGCAAACGCCTATTACGATCAGCCCGACGCCAGCATGTTTTCCATCGGGGTCACTGGCACCAATGGCAAGACTTCCTGCACCCAGTGGCTGGGCAAGGCTTTGTCGCAGCTGGGCACGCCGACCGCAGTGATCGGGACGCTGGGCATCGGATTGTATGAACACGGCGAACATGGCGGCTTCCAGGCAAACGGCTACACCACGCCCGATGCGGTTCTGCTCCAAAGGCAACTTGCGGAATTGCGCTCACGGGGAGCGAAGAGCATGGCGATCGAGGCATCCTCGATCGGCCTCGACCAGGGGCGCCTGAACGGCATGCATTTCGATGTCGCCCTGTTCACCAATTTCACCCGCGACCACCTGGATTATCACAGCGACATGGCGGCCTATGAAGCGGCAAAGACCCGGCTGTTCGGCTGGCACGGCTTGCAACATGCCGTCGTCAACCTGGATGACGCCATGGGCTGGCGTCTGGTGGAGCATATCAGGAAGACAAAGCCGTCTCTGTCCATCACCGGTTATAGCGTGAGCGGGCGGACGCTGCCCGGCATGGTCGCACTGAATGCGAAAGAGATCCGCTGCAGCCATGGCGGCACGGTGTTCCATCTGGACTCCCCGCTGGGTACGGCGCAGGTAAAAACCCAATTGGTCGGCTTGTTCAACGTCAGCAATGTCCTCGGCATTCTTGGCGTGCTGCTTGCCAAGGGTGTGTCGCTGAGCGCAGCGATCGAGGCAATCGAATCCCTGTCCGCCGTACCGGGACGCATGCAGCAATTCGGAGGACAGGATGCACCGCTGGTCGTGATCGACTACGCACACACGCCGGATGCGTTGGACAAAACCTTGGCCGCGCTGCGCCAGGTAGCCGATCAGCGCGGCGGCGAACTCTGGTGCCTGTTCGGCTGTGGCGGCGATCGCGATCCAGGCAAGCGGCCGCAAATGGGCGCGGTTGCCGAAGCCGCCGACCAGATCGTTCTCACCAGTGACAATCCGCGCAGCGAAGAGCCGGCAGCGATCATCGCTCAGGTCCTGGCCGGCATCAGCTCTGCGCGACGCGCCGCGTCCGCCCCGCATGTGATCGAGGACCGCGCTGCCGCCATTTTGTGGGCAATCAGGCACGCGGCAAAGCAGGATGTGGTTCTCCTGGCCGGCAAGGGCCATGAGACCTATCAGGAAATCAAGGGCAAGAAATTGCCGTTTTTGGATGCGGACCATGCAGCTCTGGCGCTGGCCGCACGAGCAACAATGAAGGGAATGAATCAATGAAATCATCACTGGCTGACTTGCAGCCATGGATTTCGCAAGCCGCGCTGACAGCGGATGCTGCTTTCGATGGCGTGTCCACCGACAGCCGCAGCGTTGGCGCAGGCAATCTGTTTGTGGCATTGCGCGGCGAACGTTTCGACGCGCATGACTTCTTGCATGAAGTGGCGGCCAAGGGTGTCGCCGCGGTGGTCGTGGAACGGCTTCCGGAAGAGTGGAAGCTTCCCGCATTGGTGGTGCCGGATACCCGGGTGGTCCTGCGTGAAATGGCAACTCAGTGGCGCCGGCAGTTTGCCTTGCCGGTGATCGGAGTCACCGGTAGCAACGGCAAGACGACGGTCAAGGAAATGATCGCATCGATCCTCGATGCAGCCTTTGGCAAGGAGCAGTATCTCGCGACGCGCGGCAACCTGAACAATGATATTGGCGTGCCGCTCACCGTGTTCCGGCTGCATGCCGGCCTCAAGGCAGCGGTAGTCGAGCTCGGGATGAATCACCCGGGAGAAATTGCCGTCCTGTCAGCGGTCGCCCAACCGACGGTCGGGCTGGTGAACAACGCCCAGCGCGAGCATCAGGAATTCATGGAAAGCGTGGAAGCGGTCGCCCAGGAAAACGGGGCAGTGATCCAGTCACTGCCTGCCGGCGGCACCGCGGTGTTCCCGGCGGACGATACCTATACCCCGCTGTGGCGCGGATATGCGCTCGGTACTGCAGGACGCAAGGTACTGACCTTCGGTCTGACTGCCGATGCCGACGTGAAGGGCAAATATCGCGCGAACGACTTCGGCAGCGACTTGTCTGTCACGGCCGGGCAGGAACGCTTCAATGTGAAGCTTGCCGCGGCCGGTGAGCACAATGTTCGCAATGCACTCGCCGCGACAGCCTGCACACTGGCGATCGGGGTTCCCGTCGATGCCATCGTGCGCGGGCTGGAAGCCTTTGCGCCGGTGAACGGACGCTTGCAACGCAAGACTGCGACCACGGGCGCGCTGGTGATCGATGACACCTATAACGCCAATCCGGATTCAGTACGGGCCGCGATCGACGTGCTCGCTGCTGTGACCGCGCCGCGCGTGCTGATCCTGGGCGACATGGGCGAAGTCGGCAGCGAAGGACGTCGGTTTCATGAGGAAATCGGCGCCTATGCGCGCAGCCGGGGTATCGACCAACTGCTAGCCATGGGCGACTTGGCGCGCCATGCGATTGCCGCCTTCGGTCCGGCTGGCGCGCATTTCGAAGACATCGACAGCCTGAACCGCACAGCCGAACGCCTGGCGACACCGAATGCGACGGTGCTGGTCAAGGGGTCGCGCTTCATGAAAATGGAACGGGTGGTGAATCACCTGGTAAATCCGCAAATGCATCTGCAAAAACAAGTACAGGAAGCCCACTAACATGCTGCTGTTGCTGGCAAATTATTTTCAACAAGATTACGGGTTCCTTCGGGTATTCAATTTCATCACCTTCCGGGCGGTGTTTGCCACTCTGACCGCGCTCGCCATCGGCCTGCTGTCGGGACCGGCAGTGATTCGCATGCTGACCCGCCTGAAGGTCGGACAGGCCGTACGCACCAACGGCCCGCAAACTCACCTGGTCAAATCCGGCACCCCTACCATGGGCGGCGCCCTGATCCTGATCGCCATCGGTATTTCCACCATCCTCTGGGCTGACTGGAGCAACCGCTTCATCTGGGTGGTGCTGATGGTGACGCTCGGCTTCGGTGCCGTAGGCTGGGTCGACGATTACCGCAAGGTCGTTTACAAGGATCCGAACGGCATGTCGTCCAGGGAAAAATATTTCTGGCAATCGCTGATCGGCATCGTGGCTGCACTCTATCTCGCCTTTTCCGTGTCGGCACCCACCAATACCAAAGTCCTGCATCTGTTCCTGGAGTGGGTGCAGTCGGGCTTCAATCTCGACCTGCCGCCGAAAGCCGACCTGATCGTGCCTTTCTTCAAGACCATCAGCTATCCGCTGGGGGTATGGGGTTTCATTGCACTGACCTATTTCGTCATCGTCGGCACCAGCAACGCGGTCAACCTGACCGATGGTCTGGACGGACTGGCGATCATGCCGACCGTGATGGTGGGCTCGGCGCTCGGCCTGATCGCCTATCTCACCGGCAGCACCGTCTACGCCAAGTACCTGTTCATTCCGTACATTCCGGGCGCGGCAGAACTGCTGATCTTCTGCGGCGCCATGGCAGGTGCCGGCCTGGCCTTCCTCTGGTTCAACGCGCATCCGGCCCAGGTATTCATGGGCGATGTCGGTGCATTGGCACTGGGTGGCGCGCTTGGCACGATCGCGGTGATCGTGCGCCAGGAAATCGTGCTGTTCATCATGGGCGGCATCTTCGTCGTGGAAACCCTGTCAGTGATGCTGCAGGTGATGTACTTCAAGTACACCAAGAAGCGTTTCGGTGTCGGCCGCCGCATCCTGCTGATGGCGCCGTTGCATCATCATTATGAGCAAAAAGGCTGGAAGGAAACCCAGGTGGTGGTCCGGTTCTGGATCATCACCATGATGCTGGTGTTGTTTGGATTGTCTACCCTGAAGCTGCGTTGATGAACTACCAAGGCAAAAACGTTCTGGTTCTCGGGCTCGGCGAGTCGGGCCTGGCGATGGCACAGTGGCTGGCGCGCTGCGGCGCCACGCTGCGTGTCGCCGATACCCGCAGCGCGCCCGAGCGCCTGGCTACCCTGCAGGCCGCGGTGCCGCAAGTTGAATTCATCGGCGGACCGTTCGCGCCCGCCCTGCTCGAAGGAATCAATTTCGTCGCGCTCAGCCCGGGCCTCGCGCCGAACCGCGAACTTGCCGACCTCATCCCGGCGGCGGAAGAGAAGAATATCCCGCTCTGGGGCGAGATCGAGTTGTTCGCTCAGGCACTCGCGGCCCTGCGCGCCGAGCGCGATTACCGGCCGAAGCTGATTGCGATCACCGGCACCAATGGCAAAACCACCGTGACCAGCCTGACCGGTCTGCTGTGTCAGCGTGCCGGTCTCGACGTGAAGATCGCCGGCAACATCAGCCCGGCAGCGCTCGACGTGCTGCGCAGCGCGCTCGACAGCGATGCGTTGCCGCAGGCCTGGGTGCTGGAATTGTCGAGCTTCCAGTTGCATGCCACCTACAGCCTGCAAGCCGACGCGGCGACCGTGCTCAATATCACGCAGGATCACCTCGACTGGCATGGCGACATGGAGGCGTATGGCGCCGCCAAGGCACGCATCTTCGGCACCCATACCGTGCGTGTCCTGAACCGCGATGATCCGCGCGTCATGCAGATGGCGTCACCTCTGGCGCCGCTCGCCACCTTTGGCGCCGACGAACCCGATCAATCGGACAGCTTCGGGCTGCTCGACGACAATGGCATGCAATGGCTGGCCGTCGCGGTTGCCTCCGAAGACGGCGAAAAAAGGCGGAGGAAAAAGGACAACGCCGAGGTCTCGGTCATGGTCAACCGCCTGATGCCGGCCGATGCACTGAAGATCCGCGGCCAGCACAATGCCGTCAATGCGCTTGCAGCCCTGGCCTTGTGCCGGGCGGTCGGGTTGCCGATGGCGCCGCTTCTGCATGGCTTGCGCGACTACCGCGGCGAGCCGCATCGGGTCGAGGTGGTCGCGACCATCGGCGATGTCGAGTATTACGATGACAGCAAGGGCACCAATGTCGGCGCCACCGTGGCGGCATTGAACGGGCTTGGCCTGGAGCGTGGCGGCGCGCGCCTGGTCCTGATTGCCGGCGGCGACGGCAAGGGACAGGACTTCTCGCCGCTGGCGGAGCCGGTTGCCAAATATGTGCGTGCCGTGTTGCTGATCGGTCGAGACGCAAGTGCGATTCGCGCCGCGCTTGCGCAGTCCGGCATCGAGTTGATCGATTGCGCCAGCCTTGAAGAGGCGGTGCAGCGCGCGGCCGAGGTCGCCCAAGCGGGCGATGCAGTCCTGCTGTCGCCCGCCTGCGCCAGCCTCGACATGTTCCGGAATTACGCCCATCGGGCGCAGGTATTCATTGACACAGTGCGCGAGGTCGCACTGGCACGCGGCGAGGTGCTTGCATGAGATTCGCCTTGCCATTCCTTGCATCCGCATCCAGTCCCAAGCCGGTCAGCGGCCTGGAGCAGCGGTCCAGGCTGATGGAATACGACCAGCCCCTGGTCTGGGTTGTCGTGTTGCTGATGCTGTTTGGAATGGTCATGGTGTATTCCGCATCGATCGCCTTGCCGGATTCGCCGAAATACGCCAGCTACAAGAATTATCACTTCCTGATGCGACAAGCCGGCTTCATCGCGTTGTCGCTGCTGTGCGGCTTCTTCGCATTCCGGGTCAAGGTGGAGACCTGGCAACGCCTTGCGCCTTATCTCTTCGTGGCGACGCTGGCCTTGCTGCTACTGGTGCTGGTGCCTGGCATCGGAAAGGGCGTCAACGGCGCCAAGCGCTGGTTATCGTTCAAGGTCTTCAACCTGCAGCCATCAGAATTGATGAAGCTGTTTGCCGTGCTGTATGCCGCCGACTATACGGTGCGCAAGCAGCAAGTCATGCACAAGCTCACCAAGGGATTCCTGCCGATGGCGGTGGCGATCGGCTTCGTCGGCCTGCTGCTGCTGCTGGAGCCGGACCTCGGCGCCTTCGGTGTGATCGTCTGCATCGCGATGGGCATTCTGTTCCTGGGCGGCATCAATGGCATCTGGTTCGGCGGCATCGGCGCCATCCTGGTGGGCATCTTCAGCCTGGTCATCATCCTGTCGCCGTGGCGGCGCGAGCGCATCTTCGCCTATCTCAATCCGTGGGACGAGGAAAACGCATTGGGCAAGGCCTATCAGTTGTCGCATTCGCTGATCGCCTTTGGACGCGGCGAATTGTTCGGCGTCGGGCTCGGCGGCAGCGTGGAGAAGTTGCATTACCTGCCCGAAGCCCATACCGATTTCCTGCTGGCGGTGATCGGCGAAGAACTCGGCTTTGCCGGCGTGCTGGTGGTGGTGGTCCTGTTTTACTGGATCGTCAAGCGCGCCTTCGAAATCGGCCGTCAGGCTATTGCGATCGACAGGACCTTCGCAGGACTGGCGGCGAAGGGCATCGGCATCTGGATCGGCGTGCAGGCATTCATTAACATGGGCGTCAATCTCGGACTGCTGCCGACCAAGGGGCTGACCCTGCCGCTGATGAGCTACGGCGGCTCGGGCGTGATGATCAATTGCATCGGCCTGGCGATCCTGCTGCGCATCGATTACGAGAATCGCATCCTGATGCGGGGAGGACACCTGTGAAGAAACTGTTGATCATGGCAGCCGGCACTGGCGGCCACATCTTCCCCGGACTCGCCATCGCGCAGACCATGCAGGCGCGCGGCTGGCAGGTGACTTGGCTCGGCACTGCGCACGGCATGGAGCGCGACATCGTACCGAAGCACCGGGTGGAAATGGACGTCATCGACTTTGCCGGCGTGCGCGGCAAGGGCGCGATGCATACTGCCCGCGGCGTATTCAAGCTTGCCGCCGGCCTGCTGGCATGCCTGCGCATCCTCGGTAGCCGCAAGCCGGATGTGGTGCTCGGCATGGGCGGTTACGTGACGGTGCCTGGAGGCGTGGCGGCGAAACTGCGCGGCCTGCCTCTGGCGCTGGTGAATGCGGATGCGGCTCTGCTGCTGTCGAACAAGACATTGGCACCGCTGGCCAGGCGCGTGCTGTTTGGCTTTCCGGCCGATTTCGGCAATGCCGCCTCCAAGGCGCTGGTGACCGGCAATCCGGTGCGCAAGGAAATCCTGGCGCTGCCGGCGCCAGACCAGCGCTATTTGGCACGCAGCGGACCGCTGCGCCTGCTGGTGGTGGGCGGCAGCCTCGGCGCAAAGGCTTTGAACGAATGCCTGCCTGCGGCACTGGCACGCATTCCCGCCGATACGCGGCCGATCGTCACGCACCAATCCGGCAAGCAGCATATCGATGTCCTGCGCACTGCGTATGCAAATGCCCAAGTGCAGGCTGAAGTGGTGGACTTTATCGATGACATGCCGCGCCGCTATGCGGAGGCAGACCTTGTGATCTGCCGTGCGGGTGCGATCACCGTATCCGAGCTGACAGCAGCCGGCGTGGCAAGTGTGCTGGTGCCGCTGGTGGCCTCGACCACTTCGCACCAGCGTGACAATGCGCAATGGATGGCGCAGCAAAAGGCGGCAATCCATCTGCCGCAAAAGGAATTGACGCCGGAACGTCTGGCGAATCTATTGACAGGAATGACGCGCGACGAGTGTCGTGCCATGGCGCAGGCCGCATATGCGATCGGGCAGCGCCAGGCGAACGAAGCTATTGCGCAAGTATTGGAAGAATTGGCAAATCAGGGATGAAACACAAGGTAAAAAACATTCACTTCGTAGGCATCGGCGGCGCCGGCATGAGCGGCATCGCTGAGGTGCTGCTCAACCTCGGCTATACCGTGTCCGGTTCCGATCTCGGCAGCAATGCCGCCACGCAGCGCCTGCGCGAACTGGGTGCCAAAGTCGCCCAGGGTCACGACGCGAAGAACATTGAAAACGCGGATGCAATCGTCGTTTCCACTGCCGTCAAGGAAGACAACCCGGAGGTGGTGGCCGGACGGGCCCGCCACATTCCCATCGTGCCGCGCGCAATCATGCTGGCCGAGCTGATGCGCCTGAAGCGAGGCATCGCCATTGCGGGCACGCATGGAAAAACTACAACCACCAGTCTGGTGGCGAGCATTCTTGCTCAGGGCGGACTGGACCCGACTTTCGTGATCGGCGGGCGTCTCAACAGCGCCGGTGCCAATGCGAAGCTGGGAGAAGGCGATTTCATCGTGGCCGAAGCGGATGAATCGGACGCCTCTTTCCTCAATTTGTCGCCGGTAATCGAGGTCATCACCAACATCGACGCCGATCACATGGAGACGTATGACCACAGCTTCGCCAAGCTGAAGCAGGCCTTCGTCGAATTCACGCAGCGGCTGCCGTTCTACGGCGTCGCCGTGCTGTGCCTCGATGACCCCAGCGTGCGCGAGATCATGCCTGCCATTTCCAAACCGGTGCTGACCTATGGTTTTCACCCGGAGGCGGACGTACGCGCGGTCGACGCCAGGGCAGTCAACAGCCACATGGAATTCACCGTGCTGCAGAAAGGCTATGCGCCGCTTACGGTTCGGCTGAACCAGCCCGGCATGCACAATGTGCAGAACGCCTGCGCCGCAATTGCGATCGCGCGTGAACTCGGCGTAGCCGACAGCGCAACGCAGAAGGCATTGAGCGAATTCCACGGTGTGGGTCGCCGCTTCACGCGCTACGGCGATATCAGCCTGCCCGGTGGCGGCAGCTTCACTCTGGTAGATGACTACGGGCACCACCCGGTCGAGATGGCGGCAACGCTTGCAGCGGCACGCGGCGCCTATCCGGGGCGGCGCCTGGTGCTGGCCTTCCAGCCGCATCGCTACACCCGCACCCGCGATCTGTTCGAAGATTTCGTAAAGGTGCTGTCAACGGTGGATGCGCTGGTCCTGTCGGAAGTGTACGCCGCCGGCGAACAGCCGATCGTTGCTGCAGACGGAAGGGCGCTGGCCCATGCCCTTCGCGTGGTCGGCAAGGTGGAGCCAGTATTTGTAAAAGACGTGGCGGAAATGCCCGCGACGATCATGAACATGGCAAGGAGCGGTGACGTGGTGATCACCATGGGTGCCGGTTCGATCAGCAGCGTGCCTGCAAAGCTCGTCCAGTTGGGAGTGCAAGGTTGACTATGAATGCGAAAGAATTGGCTAAGGAATTGGGCAAGGTTGGTGTGCTGTATGGCGGGCGCTCGGCCGAACGCGAAGTGTCCCTGATGTCCGGCGCCGGCGTGCTGAAGGCACTGCAAAGCAAAGGTGTCGACGCGCATGGCTTTGACACGGCGAAACGCAGTCTGTCGGACTTGGCGGCGGAAAAATTCGATCGGGTGTTCATTGCATTGCACGGCCGCTATGGCGAAGACGGAAGCCTGCAGGGCGCGCTGGAGCAGCTCGGCATTCCGTACACCGGATCGGGTGTGATGGCATCGGCGATTGCGATGGACAAAGTCATGACCAAGCGCATCTGGATGAGCCACGGCTTGCCGACGCCGGCGTTCGCCGTCCTTGATGGGAAGACGGCAAGCGACGAAGAATTGCGCAAGGTGGCGAATGATTTCGGGCTGCCCCTGATGCTCAAGGCGCCGCATGAAGGCTCGACCATCGGCATCCGCAAGGTTTCCGCACATGAGGAAATGCGCACGAGCTTCGATTACTGCGCGAAATACGACGAGTTCGTGCTGGCCGAGGCCTTCATCACCGGCCGTGAACTGACGGTGCCGGTGATCGGCAGCGGGCGTACGGCGCGTGCCTTGCCCATCGTCGAGATCCGTGCGCCGCAGGGCAATTACGACTATGAGCACAAATATTTCAGCGACGACACGCAGTATCTCTGTCCGGCGCCGCTGGATGCGGCTCTGACGCAGAAGATCCAGTCCCTCGCCGTACGGGCTTTCAATGCACTCGGCAGTGCAGGCTGGGGCCGCGTCGATTTCATGTTGCGCGCAGTGGACAATGAAGCGTTCTTGCTGGAGATTAATACATCGCCCGGAATGACCGGGCATTCGCTGGTGCCCATGTCCGCCAAGGTTGCTGGTATGGATTATGAAGATTTGTGTGTCGAGATTCTGCGTTCGGCAGATCTGGACATGAAACCGTCGAACGACTGGCGTCCGGAATAAGCGGGAAGAAAAAGACCGAATCATGTGGCACGACGTTCGAATGCTGAATGCAATCACTAACGCGCTGCTGGGCTTGCTGGCGCTGAGCCTGGTTGCCGCCGGTTTTTGGTGGATCGCGCAGCGTCCGATGTTCACGCTGAAGCTGATACGGGTGGAAGGTGTAAGCGCAACACAGCTGCGGCGCGTTAATGCTTCAACCGTGCGCAACACGGCACTGCCGCGCATCAAGGGGAATTTTTTCTCGGTGAACCTGGATGCGGTGCGCCAGGCATTCGAAGCCGTTCCCTGGGTGCGCAAGGCAACGGTGCGGCGCGAGTGGCCGAACCAGCTGATCGTGACGATTGAAGAACATCAGCCGCTGGGCACCTGGGGAGAGGATGGACGCCTGCTTTCGGCGAAGGGCGACGTGTTCACCGCCAATCTGGCTGAAGCGGAAGAGGACGGCGAGCTTCCGGAGTTCGCCGGGCCGGAGGGGAGCGAAAAGGAAGTGGTGGCGCGCTATCGCGAGCTGCAGGACTGGTTTACGCCCATTCGCGTTGCTCCGGAGTCGGTGCAGTTGTCCAGGCGTTACGCCTGGACGGTGAAGCTGGACAACGGCATCTCCGTGGAGCTGGGGCGGGAGCAGAGCAGCACTACCTTGAAGGAAAGGGTGGATCGGTTGATCAGTGTTTATCCGCAGCTGGTGGCGCAATTGCAGGACAGGATAGAAAGTGTGGACATGCGGTATCCGAACGGCTTGGCGTTGAAGGCGCATGGACTGGCCCTGGGGCTGGATGGGAAAAAAAGGTAAGCGGAACAATATGACAAAAGACGCAAAGAATCTGATTGTCGGCCTCGACATCGGCACTTCGAAAGTGGTGGCAGTCGTGGCCGAGGTCATGCCAAACGGGAGGCATGAAGTCATCGGCTTGGGGCAGCACGAGTCGAAGGGGATCAAGAAAGGCGTAGTGGTCAACATCGAGGCGACCGTCGAATCGATCCAGCGCGCGCTGGAAGAAGCCGAGCTGATGGCCGACTGCAAGATCAGGAATGTGTACACCGGGATCGCCGGCAGCCATATTCGCAGCTTCAATTCGAGCGGCATGGTGGCCATCAAGGACAAGGAAGTCACGGCCACCGATGTGGCACGCGTGATCGAAACGGCCAAGGCGGTGAACATTCCGACCGACCAGCAGCTCCTGCACACGGTGCCCCAGGAATTCATTGTCGACAGCCAGGAAGATGTGCGTGAGCCGATCGGCATGAGCGGCATTCGACTCGAGGTCAAGGTACACATCGTCACCGGCGCGGTGTCTGCCGTGCAGAACATCATCAAGTGCGTGCGTCGCTGCGGGCTGGAAGTGTCCGACCTGATTCTGCAGCCGATGGCCTCGGCTGATGCAGTTCTCACGCCCGATGAAAAGGAACTCGGTGTCGTCCTGATCGACATGGGTGGCGGCACGACCGATGTCGCGATCTTCACCGAAGGTGCGATTCGCCATACTGCAGTGATCCCGATCGCGGGCGACCAGATTACCAATGACATCGCGATGGCGCTGCGCACGCCGACGGCGGAAGCGGAAGAAATCAAGCTTCGTTACGGCGTGGCCAAGCAGGTACTGGCTGATCCGGGTGAAACCCTGGAAGTCCCGGGGCTGGGCGACCGCGGATCGCGACTCCTTTCGCGCCAAGCGCTGGCCGCCGTGATCGAGCCGCGTGTCGAGGAATTGTTTGCGCTGGTGCACCAGGTGGTGCGTGAGTCCGGCTACGAGGAAGTGCTGTCGTCCGGCGTTGTCCTGACCGGTGGATCGGCAATGATGCCCGGTATGGTGGAACTGGCTGAGGATATTTTTCTGAAGCCGGCGCGTCTTGGCACGCCGGAATACAGCGGGCAACTGGCGGATGTGGTGCGCAGCCCGCGCTACGCAACCGTTCTCGGCCTCTTGCTGGAAGCGAAAAAGCAATACCTGCGCGGGCACATCGTGACGCGTCAGGACGGATCGGTAAAGGCAATCTGGCAGCGCATGAAGGAATGGTTTTTGGGGAATTTTTAAGGTCGTAATGGGTGGGCCCGACAGTCGATCCGGCCGTCTCGGAAAGCTGGTCGGGCAGTCTTCACGATATCAACTTTTTTAATGTAATAACCGGCAGTTTGCAGTTGCTAGTCAGCACACCGCGTGATGACTAACGACTGAGAACTGCATATTTGATAGGGAGTCATCATGGAAATCGATATGCTTGACAATGCATCAAACGGCACAGTGATCAAGGTCGTAGGCGTCGGCGGCGCAGGGGGAAATGCCGTCCAGCACATGATCAACAAAGGCGTGTCGGGGGTGGAATTCATTGCTGCCAATACCGACGCGCAGGCGTTGAAACAATCGCTGGCACATAACGTCATCCAGATCGGCGAGTCCGGTCTGGGTGCCGGTATGAAGCCGGAAGTGGGTCGTGCGCTTGCAGAAGAGTCGCGTGCGCGCATCGAAGACGCGTTGCGCGGTGCGCACATGGTGTTCATCGCCGCCGGCATGGGCGGCGGCACCGGCACTGGTGCTGCGCCGGTCGTTGCTGAAGTTGCGAAGACTCTCGGCGCGCTGACGGTGGCCGTGGTTTCCAAGCCGTTCTCGTATGAGGGCGCGAAGTGCATGGAAATCGCCGATCAAGGCCTGGAAGAGCTGAGCAAGCACGTCGATTCCCTGATCGTGATCCTGAATGAGAAGCTGGAAGAGATTTACGAAGACGACAGCATGATCGAATGGCTGCAGCATGCCGACGATGTGTTGAACAACGCGGTCGCCGGCATCGCTGAAATCATCAATGTGCCGGGGCACATCAATGTCGACTTCAACGACGTCAAGACAATCATGGGCGAGCAGGGCAAGGCCATGATGGGTACCGCAACGGCTTCCGGCGTCGATCGCGCCCGTATTGCGGCTGAGCAGGCAGTGGCTTCGCCTCTGCTTGACGGCATCGACTTGTCCGGCGCGCGCGGCGTGCTGGTCAACGTGACCGCCAGCCGCAACCTCAAGGGCAAGGAAATCAAGGAAGTCATGGCCACCGTGCGCGCCTTTGCCGCACCCGATGCCTCGATCGCACAGGGTATTGCGTACGACGATGAAATGGGCGACAACATCCGCGTGACCGTGGTGGCAACCGGTCTCGGTCGCGCACGGAAAAACGTTCAGCTCGTCCAGACGCCGGTCCTGCGCACAGGAACCCACAATGAGCCGGTGGCGGCAGGCGGGTCACAGGGCGGGCAGGCAGGATCGGCTTTCGGCGGACTGAAGGCTCCTGCGGTTTGGCGTCGCGAGTCCGCTTCGGAAACCGTGCGCGCGCTGGAAAAGAATGGCATGGAAACCTATGACATTCCGGCCTTCCTGCGCAAGCAGGCGGACTGATGGCTGCGGCATGACAGGATTCGCCCAGCAGGGATGAGTCCTGTCGCCGACTTGTAGGGGCGCTGCAAGAAAACCAGGATCAGGGCATACTGAGATTTGCATGCCGCGTCTTTATGGCGCGGCGTTTCATTTGCCTATGCTGGGAAATACGACAAGAGGACATCAGATGACTATCAAGATCGGCGACCGCCTGCCGGAAGGCACACTTACCGAATTTATCGAATCTCCCACCGAGGCCTGTGCCATCGGACCGAACACCTTCAATGTCGCCGATCTGGTGAAAGGCAAGAAGATTGCCATCTTCGGCTTGCCCGGCGCCTTTACTCCGACTTGTTCGGCACAGCATGTGCCGGGATATGTAAAGCATGCAAATGCCTTCCAGGCCAAGGGAGTCGACGAGATCTGGTGCATTTCGGTCAATGATGCCTTCGTCATGGGCGCATGGGGGCGGGACCAGAAGGCAACCGGCGTCGTCCGCATGATGGGCGACGGCAGCGCGGCATTCACCAAAGCCCTCGGTCTCGAGTTCGATCTCACCGCAAGGGGCATGGGTATCCGTTCGCAGCGTTACTCCATGCTGGTCGAAGATGGTGTGGTAAAGCAGCTGAATATCGAGCAGCCCGGCAAATTCGAGGTTTCGAACGCGGAAACTTTGCTGACGCAACTAGGGTGAATTAATTCACTGATTGCACGACAACGGCGCGCATGCGCCGTTTTTTTAGATAGAGATTGCCGGAAGTGGAAGCGGCTTGATATTTGCCGTGGCTCGCTCGCAACGGTTACATCACATAACAACTGACTCATGGGTAAGTTGTTATAATGCAGCATGCTTAAGCAACGGACCCTGAAACAAGTTGTCAAGACAGTCGGCGTCGGACTTCACTCCGGCACCAAGGTCACATTGACCTTGCGTCCCGCTCCTCCCGATACCGGAATCGTATTTCGCAGGGTCGATCTCGACCCCGTAGTCGACTTGCCCGCCAGCGCGATTGGTGTTGGTGATACGCGCATGGCGTCGACCTTGGACAAGGGCGGTGTCAAAGTTTCTACGGTCGAACATTTAATGTCAGCTTGTGCGGGTCTTGGCGTCGACAATATTTATATCGATGTCACTGCCGAAGAAATTCCCATCATGGATGGATCGGCCGCCTCCTTCGTCTTTCTGTTGCAGCAGGCCGGCCTGGAAGAGCAGAGCACGCCCAAGAAATTCATCCGAGTCAAGAAGCCTGTGGAAGTTAGCGAAGGCAACGGCGACCAGATAAAGTGGGCCAGACTCGAACCCTATGACGGCTTCAAGCTCAAGTTCTTCATCGAATTCAAACATCCAGCGGTAGATGGCACGGGACAAACTGCCGAAGTCGATTTCGGTACCGAGTCTTATGTGAAGGAAGTGGCAAGGGCACGGACTTTCGGATTCATGCAGGATGTCGAAACCTTGCGAGGAATGGGTCTTGCACGCGGGGGTTCGTTGGAAAACGCCATCGTGATGGATGAGTATCGGATCCTGAATCCGGATGGCCTGCGCTATGAAAATGAATTTGTCCGACACAAGATACTGGACGCTATTGGCGACTTGTACCTGGTTGGGCACCCTTTGCTGGCCAGTTATATCGCGCACAAGTCAGGCCATTCCCTGAATAATCAGTTGTTGCGCGCCTTGCTTGCGCAGCCCGATGCTTATGAAATCGTGACCTTCAATACACTCGATTCTGCGCCGAGCGCCTATCTTCAGCAGGCCGGGCAGGAGTGGGCGTTCAACTAGGCGAAACCTCCCGCGTTTTCACTCCCCATCTCTCTTTTGCTGCGTCGGTGTCGCCTTTACGCGGACCTGCCGTGCCGACGTAGCATCACATCGATCGCCGCTTTCAGATTCCCATTCCGAGGCGTATTTTCCAAGTCCCGAGCAAGTTTCGCGAGCGCGGAAAGTGCTCCTGATGACAGCGGGGATTTCTTGGGTTTTGTTACATTCTGGTAACTATTGCTTTGTTGCACTTTGATTTTTATTGAATTAACCTGCCAGTTCAGGTCCAGCAAGCCTTTTAGCAATTTCGGAACCTGCTGCTTCAGTTTGGCAGCAAGAGCTACGGTTGGGCTTGATAAAACCAACTGGCCGGACTGGAAATGCAGTACGGTGCAAGCGCCAAAAAACGTCGGGAGAATGGCGGCGCAATCTTTTTGCAGTGCAGCGATGCGCGCAACCGCAGGTAGAAGCGAGGCGACTTGCTCATGTGCCTGCAAAAAATCCGCAGCCCCCTTTGTGGATTCAGACGAAGAACGAACAGAACGTGCGCTAGCACGCAAATGCGACGGATAAGCGGGACGATTCATAAGTCAACCTTATCACAGCTCGTAGAAGCGCACGAGTCGGAGGAGTTGAAATGCAAGTCATCCTTGTGAATTCGCGCTTTGCGCGCGCCAAATCGATCACCTTGTCCAACCGTCACCTGTTGCTGGCGACATTCCTGTTCGTCGTTGCTGTCTTCCTCTGCTCTTCGCTGCTGTATTACTTGACCTTTCGCCATGCTGGCCAGCTCAACCTTCCTTTCGTGCGCACCATCGTTGCGTCTGCAACACAGGACGACGCCAGCAGAACGGAAAAGTACGTGAAGGAAAATCTTGCAGCAATGGCGAAGAGAGTGGGTGAGATGCAGGCGCAATTGATGCGTCTTGATGCCCTTGGAGAAAGAGTGCAAGGCTTGGCTGGTGTGAAGCCGGAAGAATTCAATTTCAAGGAGCTGCCGGGACGGGGCGGCGCCGAGCCGTCCAGTCTTGATGAAAAGACGCTTGGCATGGCGGAATTTCAGGCAACCCTGGACGTACTGGCAAAGGATGTCGAGCGCCGTTCCGATTACATGAATGTCGTGGAAACGACGCTCATGAGCAATAAGATCAAATCCAAGCTGCTGCCGACTATTCAGCCAGTCAATGTCAGCTACAGTTCCTCAGGATTTGGCTGGAGGCTGGACCCTTTCACCGGTCGTAACGTGCGCCATGAAGGCATCGATTTTCCCTCGCCGATCGGCACCCCAATCCATGCTGCAGCGGGAGGCGTCGTCATCACCGCCGAGTTCCATCCCCAGTACGGCAATATGCTGGAAATCGATCATGGCAACAACATCGTTACCCGGTATGCGCACACTTCGAAACTGTTGATGAAGGTCGGCGACATCGTCAAGAGAGGGCAACAGATCGCCTTGGTAGGGTCGACCGGACGTTCAACCGGACCGCATTTGCATTTCGAAGTGCTGGTCCGGGGTGTTCAGCAGGACCCGCACAAATTTCTGCTCGCAGGCGGCAATCCAGCCAAACTGGCCGCGCTGGCACAGAATTGAGCAAATACAGGTGGGAGGGATTCGTCCTCACACCTGGTCCTGGAATTGATCTCCCCGCCAAATACGCAAGTCCAACGCGAAAACTCTTGTTTCCGGCGCTTTGATCCCAACATTTTAAAAGTTCATGTACTGAACTGCACTGACGGGCTAATGTTTCCAGACTTCTAGCAAATGGCCCGCATTGCCATGGCATTTTCCCGCGCCTTTTTTCATGCCTGCCGGAGATAGAGAGAGCGCATGATAAAATTCGCCATTTGGCTGGCCGCGAAAAGTACGGCCGGTATGGCCTGAATCAGCGCACTCCCCAATGGGGTTTTACGACGCCTTTACTAGAAACCTAGCATGTCATTACTGACCCAGATTTTCGGCAGTCGCAATCAGCGACTGATCAAGCAATATCAAAAGACTGTCCGCGACATCAATGCGCTTGAACCGGCGATGGAAAAGTTGTCGGACGCCGAGCTGCAGGCCAAGACGCCGGAATTCAAGGACCGTGTCGCCAAAGGCGAGAAGCTGGACGATATTCTTCCGGAGGCGTTTGCGGTTTGCCGTGAGGCAAGTAAGCGCGTGTTGAAAATGCGCCATTTCGACGTCCAGTTGATTGGCGGCATGGTGCTGCATTACGGCAAGATTGCAGAAATGGGCACTGGCGAGGGTAAGACTCTGATGGCGACTTTGGCCGCATACCTGAATGCCTTGTCAGGCAAGGGTGTACACGTAGTTACGGTCAATGACTATCTCGCCCAGCGCGATGCCGAATGGATGGGCAAGCTTTATGGCTGGCTTGGTCTAACTACCGGCATCAACCTTTCACAGATAGATCACTCTGCGAAGCAGGCTGCCTATGCTGCCGATATCACCTACGGCACCAATAATGAATTCGGGTTCGACTATCTGCGGGACAACATGGTCTACGATGCCGCTGATCGCGTGCAGCGCGGATTGAATTTCGCGGTCGTCGATGAAGTGGACTCAATTCTGATTGATGAAGCAAGAACACCTCTGATCATTTCCGGCCAGGCCGAGGACCACACCGATCTGTACCTGAAGATGGATGCCGTGCCGCCTCTGCTGACCCAGCAAATTGGAGAAGAAACTCCGGATGGCAAGGGCAAGATCGAGGTGCCGGGCGATTACACCAAGGATGAAAAGTCACACCAGGTGTTGCTGACCGAAGCCGGCCATGAAAAGGCGGAGCAGATCCTGACCCGCATGGGCCTGCTGCCCGAAGGCGCCTCGCTCTACGATCCGGCCAACATCACCCTGATTCACCATTTGTATGCGGCCTTGCGTGCCCATACCTTGTATCACCGCGATCAACACTATGTGGTGCAAAACAACGAAGTGATCATCGTCGATGAATTCACCGGCCGCCTCATGGTAGGCCGCCGCTGGTCCGACGGCCTGCATCAGGCGGTCGAGGCGAAGGAGCGCGTCAAGATTCAAGCCGAGAACCAGACGCTCGCATCGATCACTTTCCAGAACTACTTCCGCATGTACGGCAAGCTGGCTGGCATGACCGGTACTGCGGATACGGAAGCCTACGAATTCCAGGAAATCTACGGCCTGGAAACTGTGGTCATCCCGCCCAACAAGCCGAGCCAGCGCAAGGACCGCCAGGATCAGGTGTACAAGACTGCGCAGGAAAAGTACAACGCCATGATCGCCGACATCAAGGATTGCTACGAGCGTGGCCAGCCGGTTCTCGTGGGTACTACCTCGATTGAAAATTCCGAGCTGTTGTCCAGCATCCTGAAGAAGGAAAAATTGCCGCACAACGTGCTTAATGCGAAACAGCACGCGCGCGAAGCGGAAATCGTTGCCCAGGCCGGCCGCCCAAAAATGATCACGATCGCAACCAACATGGCTGGCCGCGGTACCGATATCGTGTTGGGTGGTAACGTCGAGAAGCAGATCCAGTTCATCGAGGCGGATGAAACCCTGAGCGAGCAGGAAAAGCAGGCGCGCGCTCAGAAGCTGCGCGATGAATGGCAATCACTGCATGAACAGGTAGTGGCTGCGGGCGGCTTGCATATCATCGGCACCGAGCGCCATGAATCGCGCCGGATCGACAACCAGTTGCGCGGCCGCTCAGGCCGTCAAGGCGATCCGGGATCGTCGCGCTTCTATCTCTCGCTTGATGATCCGCTGCTGCGTATATTTGCTGGCGATCGCGTGCGCGCGATCATGGACCGCCTGAAGATGCCGGAAGGTGAGCCGATCGAGGCCGGCATCGTCAGCCGTTCCATTGAATCGGCACAACGCAAGGTCGAGGCGCGCAATTTCGATATCCGCAAGCAATTGCTCGAATATGACGATGTCGCCAACGACCAGCGCAAGGTGATCTATCAGCAGCGCAATGAATTGCTTGAGTCTCAGGATATCTCGGAGATGATTGCGTCGCTGCGGCATGGCGTATTCACCGAGGTGTTCCGTGCCTATGTGCCGGAACAGTCGGTGGAAGAGCAGTGGGATATCAAGTCGCTGGAAGCTGCGCTGGCCAATGAATGGCAATTACCGGTGGCGCTGTCCGCAATGCTCGAGGCAGAGCCTAATCTGACGGATGACGAATTGCTGGAGCGCGTCCTGCAGGCCGCCGACGAGTCCTATAACGCGAAGGTCAATATGGTCGGCAAGGATGCTTTCGCCGGCTTCGAGCGCAGTGTCATGCTGCAAAGCATTGATAGCCACTGGCGCGAACATTTGGCAGCACTGGATCACTTGCGTCAGGGCATTCACCTGCGAGGTTATGCACAGAAGAATCCGAAGCAGGAGTACAAGCGGGAAGCTTTCGAATTGTTCGGCCAGATGCTGGACCTGATTCGCAACGAAGTGGTTCGGGTCATCATGACCGTACGGATCCAGTCCCGCGAAGAGATTGATGCAGCCGAAGAGCAACTGGCGCACTCGCATGTCGAGAACGTGCATTACCAGCATGCGGAATTCGATTCCGAAGCCGCCCCCGAAGAGTTGCTGGCGCCAACTGCAAATGCAGAGTCGTCCCCGGCGCAAACCGTCGCGCATGCCGTTCCCAAGGTGGGTCGGAATGATCCGTGCCCCTGCGGTAGCGGCAAGAAATACAAACAGTGCCATGGCAAGCTGGCATAACGAGGTTGGCCTAGGATGTTGCAAAGAAAGGGCGGGGGAACCTGCCCTTTGTGCTTGTTGAGCAGCCTGCTGATGCGACAGGCAGTTTCAGTCGCGCGCGCATTGGCGGTGCAGCACGCATTGCCTGACGATACGATTACAATACCTGTCTATTTTTCCCGACCCACCTGCGAACCTATGGCTGTCAATCTTCCTCTTCCTGTTGCCACTAACCTGAAACCCGTGCCCGGCATAGAACTGGGCCATGCCGAAGCCGGCGTGCGCAAGGCCAACCGCAAGGATTTGCTGGTCATGAAGCTGGCTCCTGGCGCAACAGTAGCGGGCGTGTTCACCACTAACCGCTTCTGCGCCGCGCCCGTGCAGGTATGCAAGGCGCACCTGGAAGCAGCCCGCATGTCCGCCATGCCGATACGCGCGCTTGTCATCAATACCGGCAATGCCAATGCCGGAACTGGTGCCCCGGGACTGGCGAATGCCAATGCAACTTGCGACGCCTTGGCCGGCCTGCTTGGATGCGATCCCTCGCAAGTCCTGCCATTCTCGACTGGCGTGATCCTGGAGCCCTTGCCCGTGGAACGGATCAAGGCCGGACTGCCGAAGGCGATCGCAAATCTGAAAGCCGATAACTGGTATAACGCGGCTGAGTCGATCATGACAACCGACACCCAGCCGAAAGCGGCTTCGCGGTCCGTAACCATTAGTGGAAAGACGGTGACGCTGACCGGCATTAGCAAGGGCGCCGGCATGATCAAGCCGAACATGGCAACGATGCTTGGCTTCCTGGCGACCGATGCGGGCATCGTCCAGCCGGTGCTCGATCAACTGATCAAGGAAGTGGCGGACAAATCCTTCAACTGCATCACGATCGATGGCGATACCTCGACCAATGACTCGTTCATGCTGATTGCAACCGGCGCTTCAGGCCTGATGGTGACTGATGCCGCTTCCCCGGAATATGCAGCGCTGGCTGCGGCGGTTACCGGACTGGCTCAGGAACTGGCGCAGATGATCGTGCGTGACGGCGAAGGCGCGACCAAGTTCATTACCGTTGCAGTGGAAGAGGGCAGGGGCGTCGAGGAATGCCGCAAGATTGCGTATGCAATCGGCCATTCTCCGCTCGTCAAGACTGCGTTCTATGCTTCGGATCCGAATCTTGGGCGCATCCTGGCTGCGATCGGCTATGCTGGCGTCGACGACCTCGATGTCACCAAGCTGAACCTGTATCTCGATGATGTCTGGGTGGCCAAGAATGGTGGCCGCAATCCCGATTATCAGGAGGCGGATGGCCAGCGTGTGATGAAGCAGAGCGAAATCACCATCACGGTCAAGCTGGCGCGTGGCAGTGCCAGTGCGACGATTTGGACTTGTGACTTGTCGCACGAGTATGTCAGCATCAATGCCGATTATCGATCCTGAGTCCGAGTCGGCCCTGCTGTCACTTCCCGAAAAATCAGCAGCGATGAAACGGCGCCATGCTGCATGCATGGCGGCTGCGCTGCCTTGAAATACTACTTCAAACAACGATGCAACTTGATCAATTCCTGACGCGTGCCGAGGCGCTGTTGACCCGGCTCGAATCCATTCTTCCGCAAGCCAACCCGGCGCCCGATTGGAACAGTGCAGTCGCATTCCGGTGGCGGAAATCCAGTGGCGCAATCGGTCGCGGATACCTGCAGCCGGTGAAGAATGTTGCGCAAATCTCCTTGTCCGATCTCCACAATATCTCCACTCAAAAGCAGCAGATCGATCAAAACACACGCCAGTTTGTCGAAAGGCGTCCGGCCAACAATGTGCTGCTTACCGGCGCTCGCGGCACTGGCAAGTCGTCCCTGATCAAGGCCTGCCTGAATCAATATGCGAAACAAGGCTTGCGCCTGATTGAAGTCGACAAGGAAGACTTGGCTGATTTGCCGGACATTGTGGAACTCGTGGCGGGACGCAAGGAGCGCTTCATCATCTTCTGCGATGACTTGTCCTTCGAGGAAGGCGAGGGCGGTTACAAGGCACTGAAGGTCGCGCTCGATGGCAGCATCTCGGCTCAGTCCGACAATGTGCTGATTTACGCGACTTCCAACCGACGCCATTTGATGCCGGAACGTATGTCCGACAATGCAAGCTATGTGCATACCGACGACGGAGACTTGCATCCCGGGGAGACGGTTGAGGAAAAGATTTCCCTGTCAGAGCGCTTCGGCCTGTGGGTGTCGTTTTATCCATTCAAGCAGGATGACTACCTGGACATCGTGGCACACTGGCTGCGCCACTTCGGCTGCAATGCGAGCCAAATCGAAGCGGCCCAACCCGATGCACTGCGCTGGGCGTTGCAGCGCGGATCGCGCTCAGGCCGCGTTGCCTGGCAATTCGCCAAGGATTATGCGGGCAAGCTGAACGCATAACGGATAAGTTTTCTCAGGCCTTACATGTCTGCGCCCCCTGCATCTCCAATCGACGTCGCCGTCGGCATCCTGTTGAAGCAAAATGGGGACGTGCTGCTGGGGCAGCGGCCGGATGGCAAGCCCTATGCGGGCTACTGGGAATTCCCGGGCGGGAAGGTGGAAAAGGGGGAGGATATCCTCGATGCCTTGAAGCGCGAATTTGTCGAGGAGCTTGGCATTCGGATTAACTCTGCGGAACCCTGGTGCGGTGTCGAGTACGTCTACCCGCACGCCCATGTGAGGTTGCATTTCTATATTAGTCGCGACTGGCACGGAGAGCCGCAGAGCCTGGAGGGCCAGGCCTTCGCCTGGCAGGGAAGCGTTGGCGTCGAACCCTTGCTGCCGGCGACGATTCCCTTGCTGAAATGGCTTGATCAGCTTCGCTTTGCCGCCTGATACAGCGCGGCTTTCGCGGTGCTCTTATGGCTTGCGCCCGTGGCCATCTCCATCCGGATCTTGCGGAACGTCGTCCACAGGTTCCTTGGAGGGGATTACATACTTCTCCTCCGCCCAAGCGCCTAGATCAATTTGCTTGCAGCGTTCGGAGCAGAAGGGGCGGAACTTGTTTTTTTCGGTCCACTCAACTTTTTTCCCGCAAGTAGGGCAGTTGACGACGGTTGGCATGGCAAGTCTAGAAATTGCACAGGGTTAGTTCGAACGGGACTTCCCCTTCGAAGGGCCGAGGCTTCATGTCTCCGTCCTGCGCGGTGAAGCGAATCCACAGCATGTATTTGTTCGCAGAAATTTCCGGAATCGCCCCCAGCTTTTCATCAATGGTCAACCGCAGCATTTGGTAGACCTTGCCTTGCAACATTTGCTGATAGCTACCGCCGGTGGCGATAGCCTTGGCTGAGCGTCCAGATTCCCTTAGTAGACGCAACACTACGCTGATGGCATCGAATAGCGGAACCAGAGGCGCAAACCAATTGGAGATATCGGCAAAGCGCTGCTGCGCCGTACGATGCTGCCATGCGTAGTAGGAAGGCAGATCAAATTCGCAAGCACCGCCCGGGATGATGGTTCGTCCCCGAATGCTCATCAGCCATTCATTGTCCCGCACGTTTTGGCCCGTCTTGCCTTGCGTCGCCACGAGAGCTGCGCTGCTTCGGTCGACGTCGGCCAGAATGGCATCCAGTCGCTCGGCCTGGACATTTGGGTTGGATTTGAAACCCAACAGGGTTTGCTTCTGGCGCTCCAACTCTTGCAACAGATCAGACTTGAGATCGGCTCGTCCGGCGACTTCGAGCATTTCAAAAATCGTTGACAGGGCGATGTGGTGCTGCTGGGGATGCTCCTGATGCAGGAAGAAGATGAATTTTTCGTACAGGTCTTCCAGCCGCAGCAGCGTGCGAATACGCTCGTTAAAAGGGTATTCGTAGGTGATCAAAGTCGCATCCCCCTTGGATTTGGGCTGGGAAATAAATACGTGATTCTGAATGAAGCACGTGAAAATTACAAATGCAGCAGTTTACCGGCCTTTTGCGGCCAATGCAGCATACAAGGCATGAAGACGGTCCACTTGCGGTCGAAGGTCAGCCTGACTTCCTTCGTTCAGTATGACATCGTCCGCAGCAGAAAGCCGGGCCTGGCGCGTTGCCTGTGTCGCCATGATAGCAAGTACCTGGGATTCATTTAGCCCACTGCGGCTCATTACCCTCTTTACTTGCAAGTGTTCCGGGCAATCGACGACGCAGACCCGAGACAGGCGCTGCTTCCACGTTCCCGATTCGACCAGTAGCGGCACTACGAAGATCAGATAACTGCCGGGTACCTGGGAGGCGGCACGATCAGATTCGATGCGAATCAGCGGATGCAGGATCGCTTCCAGACGCTTTTTCGCTTCTGAATCGGCAAAGACGCGGGCACGCATCCTGGCCCTGTCCATGGCCCCGGAAGGGGTGATGAAGGAATCGCCGAATTCGGATTGAATTGCCGCAATTGCAGCCCCTCCCGGTGCTGTTAACTGGTGGGCGATTTGGTCGGTGTCAACAATTGCTGCGCCGCGTTCGGCAAACATGTCGGTCACGGTGCTTTTCCCACTGCCGATGCCGCCAGTTAATCCGACGGAAAACCGGGTCGTCGGAGGTCCGGAATTGGTCATGGCTCAAACAGGGAAGCCAAGATAGGCTTGTACCATTGCCTTCCCATAAATTAACGCAATCAGCCCAGCGGCAGCCAGGTAAGGGCCGAAGGGGATGGGGTTTTCACGGCCGCGCTTGACGAAAACAATCAACGCGATTCCCACGATCGCTCCGACTACCGAGGACAGCAGAATGATTACCGGGAGCATTTTCCAGCCAAGCCATGCTCCCAGCGCGGCCAGCAGTTTGAAGTCGCCGTAGCCCATGCCTTCCTTGCCAGTCGTGAGCTTGAACAGCCAATATACACTCCACAGGCTCAGATAACCGGCTACAGCGCCAATCACCGCTTCCTGAAGAGGAACGAAAGTACCATTCAGATTGACCAGCAAGCCGCACCATAGAAGCGGCAGCGTCAAGTCGTCCGGCAGCAGCTGCGTATCGGCGTCGATAAAGGTCATCGCGATCAGCAGGTAGGTGAACACCAGTGTACCCAGTCCCGCCAATCCGCTGCCAAAGTGCCAGACCATGAAGGCCGACAGCCCTCCCGTCAGCAGTTCTACCAGGGGATAGCGTACCGAAATAGGCGCTTTGCACTCGATGCACTTGCCGCGCAAGAAGAGGTAGCTGATGACCGGAATGTTTTCGAGTGCGCCGATGCGGTGCCCGCAATGCGGGCACGCGGAACGCGGCACCATCAGATTGTAGCGATCGCTATGTGGAAGCGGCTTCCCGCTTTCATGCGCTACGTAGTTATCCGACTCCCGCTGCATCATTTTCGGGAGCCGGTGAATGACTACATTGAGGAAGCTGCCGATGAGCAGGCCAAAAATACCGGCCAGTACTGTGGAATAGACATTTCCCGGAGGCGCAAGCAGAAGTAAGTCCAGCATCAAACCACGGATCCAAGTTTAAAGATGGGCAGATACATTGCCACTACCAGACCGCCAATCAGCACACCGAGGATGGCCATGATCAGCGGTTCCATGAGGCTGGAGAGCGATTCGACTGCTTCATCGACTTCCTGCTCATAGAAATCGGCCACCTTGCCAAGCATTTGATCCAGCGCACCCGATTCTTCACCGATCGAAACCATTTGTGTGACCATGTTGGGAAATACCTCGGCGTTCTGCATGGCCACCGTCAGGCTAGTGCCAGTCGCCACCTCGGTCTGAATTTTTTTCGTGGCATCAACATAGACAGCATTTCCCGAGGCGCCGCCGACCGAGTCGAGCGCTTCGACCAAGGGAACGCCGGCGGCAAACATCGTTGCCAGCGTACGGGTCCAGCGCGCAATCGTGCCTTTGCGGATGACAGGGCCGAACACAGGTGCTTGCAACAAAGTTTTGTCCATGAAACGCTGCACTTTCGGGGAGCGCTTCCAAGACTGGAAAAACAGATAGAGGCCGGCAAACAAGCCGCCAAATATGATGTACCAGTAGGCGACGAAGAAATCGGATATTGCCATGACAAACAGCGTAGGCGCAGGCAGATCCGCACCGAAGCTCTTGAATACCTCCTTAAAGGCGGGCACGACCCAGATCATGATGACCGAAGTCACGACAAACGCCACCACCAAGATGGAGATCGGGTAAAACAGCGCAGACTTGATCTTGCCTTTGATCGCAAGGGTCTTTTCCTTGTACAGCGCCAGCCTGGTAAGCAAGTCTTCCAGAATACCAGCCTGCTCGCCCGCGGCAACCAGGTTGCAGAACAGCGGATCGAAATAAAGCGGAAATTTACGGAATGCCTGGTTCAGACTGCTTCCGGTTTCCACATCGGCCCGAATATCCTGAAGCAGTTTGGCTACAGATGGGTTTGCATGGCCTTTCGACACGATATCGAAAGACTGCAGCAAGGGCACGCCTGCCTTCATCATGGTCGCCAGCTGGCGGGTGAACAGTGTGATGTCTTTCTCGGTGATTTTCTTGCCACTCTTGAAGGTCTTCTTTTTGACCTTGGTGACAAGAATGCCTTGGCGACGCAATGTCGCGTTTACCACGGCTTCGCCCTGGGCGCGCAGCTCACCGCGGACAATCTTGCCCGTCTTGTCCTTGCCCTCCCAGGCAAAAATCATTTCTTTTGCCATGCCGGCTGCGCCTGCGGCCTTGCGCCCTGCAGTTGCCATGTCCTTCTCCCCTTCAACTATTCATTGGTGCAGCTGAGCACTTCTTCCAGGCTGGTCAATCCCTGTTTGACCTTGACAAGGCCAGCTTCGCGCAAGGTTTTCACGCCATCGCGCCTTGCCTGCTCTTCGATCTCAAGTGCCGTGCCGTGCGCCAGAATGATGCGCTCGATATCTTCGGTAATCGGCATGATCTGATAGATGCCGACCCGTCCTTTGTATCCGCTGCCGTTGCAGCGCTCGCACCCGACGGGTTTGTAGGGCACCCAGGTACCATCCAGTTCGTCTTCCTGAAAACCCGCCTCGAGCAGCGTCTCGTCAGGAATGGAGGTGGGTTGCTTGCAGGTACACAGCCGGCGCGCCAAGCGCTGAGCAGTGATCATGATGACAGAAGACGCAATATTGAACGGCGCCACGCCCATATTCATCAAGCGGGTGAGGGTCGACGGAGCATCGTTAGTATGCAGTGTTGAAAACACCATGTGACCGGTTTGTGCGGCCTTGATGGCGATGTCCGCAGTCTCGAGATCTCGAATCTCGCCGACCATGATGATATCGGGGTCCTGTCGCAGGAAGGATTTCAGCGCGGCAGCAAACGTCAGTCCGGCCTTGTCATTCACGTTCACCTGATTGACGCCGGGAAGATTGATTTCGGCAGGGTCTTCTGCCGTCGAGATATTGATGCCCGGCTTATTCAGAATGTTCAAGCAGGTATAGAGCGATACCGTCTTGCCGGAACCGGTTGGCCCGGTGACGAGCACCATGCCGTAGGGACGGTGGATTGCGTCGAGCAGGAGTTCCTTCTGATCAGGATCGTATCCGAGCGCATCGATGCCCATTTGCGCCTGAGTCGCATCCAAGATACGCATTACGATCTTTTCGCCGAACAGCGTCGGCAGCGTGCTTACGCGGAAATCGATGGTCCGGTTTTTGGATACCACCAGCTTCATGCGACCGTCTTGCGGCACCCGTTTTTCCGAAATATCGAGCTTGGAAATGACCTTGATGCGGGACGCCAGCTTTTCCTTGATTGCCAGTGGCGGTTGCGCAATTTCCTGCAACACGCCGTCGACCCGGAAGCGGATTCGGTAAAACTTTTCAAATGGTTCGAAGTGAAGGTCGGACGCGCCCATGTTGATCGCGTCCAGCAGAATTTTCTGTAAAAACTTGACGACCGGTGCGTCATCGATATCGGCAGTAGCTGCGTCGCCCGGTTCGGCTGTCCCCTCCTCGGACAATTCGACATCAAGATCGTCGCCGATGAGAGTCTCGAGATTCTGCTCCGTACTCTGCCCGAGCTTGTCGATCAGCTTGAGAAGAGCGGGGTGCTCGACAATGACCGGCTCGACTGTCAGCTCGGTCTGAAACTTGATTTGGTCTAGGGTCTGAGTATTGGTCGGGTCAGAAATGGCGACAGACAGTTTGTTGCCGCGCTTTGCCAAAGCAAGGACCCGCTGACTTTGCATCAGCTTGGTGCTGATGACATTTTCCTGCAGAAAGCTGGGATTGAAAGCTGAAAGATCCAGCGCCGGATAGCCGAACGTATCGGCACAAAACATTGCGAGAGAGCGTGCGTCGATGGCGCGACTGTCCAGAAGCACATCAATGAACGGCGTCTTGTCTGCAATTGCTTGTTTGTTCAAGGCTTCCGCCTGCGCCGCCTGCAGTCGGCCGGCCTGGACCAAGGCGCGTGCCAACCCGGACACAGCAACGCCAGAAACCGAATTTGGAAGAACTGCGGCCATAAATTGTGGGGAAAATTGCGCCAGTAGCCTGTTAATTTGCAATAGATGATGCCTCTGGGCATTTTTTTTGTAAAGACAATGTGGCAGATTGTCACATTATTGCCGAGTCGGCCCGCAAACCCGGCAAGCTGCTCATTGCAATTGACCTTTATGGCGCGACCGAAGTTTGGCTTGGCTGAACGACATTATTGAAGCCGGTATGCCAAGAATGGGAAGCTGTTAGACGTAGTTCGGTAGAAGTGGAAACGTCGGAAAGCGAAGTCAGGCGAGGGGCGTTAGAAAAGATGCCGTGACTTTGATGATGCGGTAACGTTCGAAATCATTCCCGCGTGGGGCATTCATTGGATATGAAGCAATGCTTCATGGAGGCAAGTGGATTCGAAGCGGCAGCCTTTCTGCCCCGAACGCGCCTTCACCGTCAAAATCCCTGCTCCGGGTTAGGGTTCCGAAAACAAAAACAGCGGGTAGGTAACCCGCTGTTTGTAATTCTGTGGTCGGGGTGAGAGGATTCGAACCTCCGGCCTCTACGTCCCGAACGTAGCGCTCTACCAGGCTAAGCTACACCCCGATTGCAGGAACGTGTACTGAATTGAGTTGCTCAGTAACTGCGGTTCACTGCGAAAGCGCATAATTGTAGCAGGGAATCCTTAAATTTGCTATCAGGTAGAGTGGCAATCGCAGTTGCCGCTTGTTCCGCTGCTTTATCGGCTTCGCGCTTTGTATATGCTAATGCGCCGGATGATGTGATTGCGGACAGAATTTCGTCAAAATGGCTCTCATCCCCCGTTTCGATACAGGCGCGCACTAATTGTCTCTGTTGAGGCGTGCCGTTTTGCATCAAATAAATCAGGGGCAGAGTCGGCTTCCCTTCTCGCAGGTCATCCCCCACATTTTTGCCGATGTCCGCCGCATTTCCCGAGTAATCCAGCATATCGTCGATCAGCTGGAATGCCGTTCCTATGGACCTGCCGAATTCTGCTGCGGCAGCTATTGCTTCTTCCGGAGCGCCGGCGATCAGTGCACCCAGTTGGGCGGCTGCCTCAAAGAGCTTGGCTGTCTTGGAGCGGATGACTTGCAAATAGCGCTCTTCCGTCACATCCGGGTCATGCATGTTCAGCAGTTGCAGCACCTCTCCCTCTGCAATGACATTCGTCGCATCGGCGAGTATTTCCATGATTCGCATGTTGCCGACGGCAACCATCATCTGGAAGGCGCGTGAATAGAGAAAGTCACCTACCAGCACCGAAGCGGCATTGCCGAACATGGCATTGGCGGTTTGGCGTCCGCGGCGCAGCGAGGATTCGTCCACCACGTCATCGTGAAGCAGTGTTGCGGTATGGATGAACTCAATGACGGCCGCCAGTTCATGATGATGAGTGCCCCGATATCCGAATGCATTGGCAATCATCAGAACGAGCGCCGGACGAATCCGCTTTCCTCCTGCGCTGATAATGTATTCCGCAATCTGATTAACAAGCGGCACGTCCGAGCGCAAGCGCCGCCGGATAACCGTGTTAACGGCCTCCATGTCTGCGGCAATCGAATGCGTGATTTTGTGTTGTGTGGATGGTTGGGGGGCGGCAGACAAAATAAAACCTGCAAAGCAAGATTTCGAGAATTAGGAGAATTATACGATGACAATTCGCATTCGCAGGAATATGCGCAAACCTCGAAAAAGTGGAAGGGGTAGCGGGTGGCGCGCGCTTTCGGTTACGAGGTGGCTTTGACTTCGATTCTAAGTGTATGTATAATTGGAAGTTTTCGCGATTTGCCTAGGTATTTGGCGGTGCGGAAAAATCTTTGTTAATCATTTGATGAGGTTTCACATGTACGCGGTCATAAAAACCGGCGGCAAACAATACAAGGTTGCTGCTGGCGAAAAACTTAAAGTAGAACAGATACCGGCTGACATTGGTTCCGAAATCACCCTTGATCAAGTGCTCGCAGTGGGTGCTGGTGACACCATCAAATTTGGTGCGCCGCTGGTTAATGGTGCCAAGGTCCAGGCTACGGTAGTGGCGCACGGTCGCCACGATAAGGTCAAAATTTTCAAGATGCGCCGCCGCAAGCACTACCAGAAGCGTCAGGGCCATCGCCAAAATTACACCGAACTGCAAATCGTCTCGATCAACGCTTAAGCGTGTCGAGCTAACCGGAAACCAAGGAGTCTCTAAATGGCACACAAAAAAGGCGGCGGCACTACACGCAACGGTCGCGATTCCGAGTCGAAACGCCTGGGCGTCAAGGTTTATGGCGGCCAAAGCATCAATGCGGGTGGCATTATCGTGCGCCAGCGCGGTACGCGCATGCACCCCGGTGAAAACGTCGGCATCGGCAAGGACCACACCTTGTTTGCGCTGGTCGACGGCAAGGTGAAGTTCACCACCAAAGGTGCTCTGCAGCGTCACATTGTCATGGTTGAGCCTGCTTGATCGCGTCAGGCTGACTTGGCGTGACATAAGGCGAAAGCCTCTCATCAAAAGGCTCTGCCGGCGGTAGGGCCTTTTTCGTTTTTGGCGGCAAAAATATGAAGTTTATCGACGAAGCAAAAATCGAAGTAATTGCTGGAGACGGCGGCAACGGCGTCGCGTCGTTTTGCCGTGAAAAATTCAGGCCATTTGGCGGGCCCGATGGGGGAGATGGCGGCAAGGGCGGCAGCATTTGGGCCGTTGCCGACCGCAACATCAATACCCTGGTCGATTACCGCTACTCCAAACTGCACAGGGCTCGCAATGGCGAGAACGGCCGCGGATCTGATTGCTACGGCAAGGGCGCGGATGATGTGATGCTGCGCATGCCTGTCGGGACCTTGATCACGGATCAGAACAGCGGTGAAATAGTTGCAGACCTCACCGAGCACGGGCAGGTGGCATTGCTCGCCAAGGGCGGCGAAGGTGGGTGGGGCAATATTCATTTCAAGTCTTCCACCAACCGGGCGCCACGCCAGAAGACCGACGGCAAGCCGGGCGAGCAGCGTGAGTTGAAGCTGGAGTTGAAAGTCCTGGCCGATGTGGGCCTGCTCGGCATGCCGAACGCAGGCAAGTCGACTTTCATTTCGGCTGTATCCAACGCCCGCCCAAAAATCGCCGATTATCCGTTTACCACGCTGCATCCGAACCTTGGCGTCGTCCGCGTCAGTCATGAAAAGAGCTTCGTAATCGCGGACATTCCGGGACTGATCGAGGGCGCGGCAGAGGGCGCCGGCCTCGGGCACCAGTTTCTGCGCCACCTGCAGCGCACCCGCCTGTTGCTGCACATCGTCGACCTCGCGCCGTTCGAGGATACGGTAGATCCGGTGAAGGAAGCGAAGGCGATCGTCAAGGAATTGAAGAAATACGACGAATCGCTGTTCGAAAAGCCGCGCTGGCTGGTCTTGAACAAGCTGGACATGGTGCCGGAGGCGGAGCGCGGAAAACGCGTCAAGGATTTTGTGAAGCGCTTCGGCTGGAAAGGGCCTGTGTTCGAAATCTCGGCCTTGACCCGCGAAGGGTGCGAAGAATTGATCGTCGCGATCTACGATTACCTAGCTGAACAGCGTCAGCAGGAGCACCGTGCAGAAGAAACCCGGATGGCGGAAGAGGCGCGAGGCATTGCATCGATCGACCCCGACGACCCGCGTTTCAAGCTGATTGATCACTGATGGGACTAGGTGCAGGAAAGGCTGCCAATGGCGGTTGGATGCGTTGGCGCCCCACCGAGGCGTTGCGCGGTCGAGGCGCTTGCGCAATTTCCTGACGTAGCTCGGCAATCCGCGCATCAATGGTTTTTCCGAATCCTGGTTCAACACAAAGCATGAATTCCGTCATCCAGAACGCCAAGCGCATCATCATCAAAGTAGGCTCTTCACTCGTCACCAACGATGGCAAAGGGCTCGACAATGGGGCCATCGCCAAGTGGGCCGAGCAGATCGCGCAACTGCGCGCGCTGGGCAAAGAGGTGGTCTTGGTAAGCTCGGGCGCAATCGCGGAAGGCATGCAGCGTTTGGGGTTCGACAAGAGGCCGACAGGCATCCACGAGTTGCAGGCTTGCGCTGCAGTCGGGCAGATGGGACTGGCGCAAATCTACGAGACGAGTTTCCGCCAGCATCATATTCGGACTGCCCAGGTACTGCTGACCCATGCCGACTTGGCGGACCGTGAACGCTACCTGAATGCACGCTCGACGCTCTTCACCTTGCTGCACTTCGGGGTGGTGCCGATCATCAACGAGAATGACACCGTTGTCACGGATGAGATCAAGTTTGGAGACAATGACACACTGGGTGCTCTGGTGGCGAATCTCATCGAAGGCGATGCGCTGGTCATCCTGACCGACCAGAAGGGACTGTACACTGCCGATCCGCGCAAGGACCCGAATGCGCAATTCGTACACGAAGCCAAGGCAGGCGACCCTGCTCTCGAAGCAATGGCAGGCGGTGCCGGCACTGGTATCGGACGCGGAGGCATGCTGACCAAGATCCTGGCTGCAAAGCGGGCTGCGACTTCAGGTGCCCACACAGTCATCGCCTGGGGGCGAGAACACCAAGTGCTGGTACGGCTGGCGCACGGTGAAGCGATCGGTACCCAGTTGGTTGCGCAGACGGCGCAATTGACTGCACGGAAGCAATGGATGGCCGACCATCTGCAAACTGCCGGCAAGGTCATGCTCGACGCGGGTGCCGTCCAGAAACTCACCCATGAAGGCAAATCCCTGCTGCCTATAGGCGTCATTGAAGTCAGTGGTGAATTCGGCAGAGGTGACGTTATCACCTGCATCGATGAAGCGGGACGAGCAGTTGCACGCGGCATGACGAACTACAGCAGTTCAGACGCACGTCGCATCATGCGCCACCCGTCAGGGGAGATTCCCGCCATTCTCGGCTTTGTTGAAGAGCCGGAACTGATTCACCGCGACAACATGGTCTTGCTGTAAATCATACTTTCAGGGCCGCTGTTCCATGCTTGTTTGCAGGGATGGAAAGACGAGGCAGCGTGCCCGATGATGACTTGTGGCCCGATGATGGCTTGTGAACTAAAGGGGCTGCCTTAACTCCGTTATCTTTGTTCCGATAACGGTTGCTTGTAGCGGATCCTTTTCACAATATCCTCTGCCTTCCCGGCTACAGTATTTCCTTGGCAAAAATAATCCAGCGCAAGTGCCGCATGCTGGCGATTCGCGACCTTCGTCGGAATCGGCTCCCACTGATTACGACGGGAGCGCGACCATGAACCATCGGGACGGCCAAAGGCATACAGCTTTTTCTCAAACGACTGGCAGCGGACGCCTTCATAGCTGATGTTGGTTGCCCCCTCTTCGCTGCGAGCCACCAAGGTGTAGCGAATCACGCCATCGGTGCCGACTGATACCGAATGCGCATCGATTGCGAATGACTGGGTTGCGGTCGGGCTGACGTAGAAAGGCAGCAAATTCTCGTTATTCGGTGCCGAAGGGAATTGCACCGCAATTTCCTGCCAAGGTTTTTCCTGATCGTCGAAATCCTTTTCAAACTGCGACTGCGCCCACGCGCCGTGCCAGAGCGTTGCCATGGCCAGGAAAATGGCGGCAAGCCGTGCTTGCTTCCATGCCGGGCGCGAGCGGTTTGCCGGATATGCATTGAATGAATTATTGGAGAGCATCAGCCGGAATTATTTCTCTTTGGGTTTGGCCGCATGCGGGCTCGGTTCGGCCGAGGAGCGTGCCGGGTGGGTTTGGCGCAAGTACCGGGCACCATGACGCTGCCCATGATTTTGCTGGGCGGGCCGAGTCACAAAGCGCGACAGTTCCTGCAGCGCCTTTCGGTAAACATCGCGCTTGAATTCGATGACCACATCCAGCGGCACCCAGTAGTCATGCCAGCGCCATGCATCAAATTCGGGATGCTCGGTAAGACGCAAATTGATGTCGCAATCACGGCCTACCATGCGCAACAGGAACCAGATTTGCTTCTGGCCCCGGTAATGGCCACGGATTTCCCTTTTGATAAAACGGTCGGGCACCTCATAGCGCAGCCAGTCGCGTGTGCGGCCGAGGATCTTGACGTGTTCCGCCCTCAGGCCGATTTCTTCTTCCAGTTCCCGGAACATTGCCTGTTCCGGCGTCTCGCCGAACTTGATCCCGCCTTGGGGGAATTGCCAGGAATGCTCGCGCACTCGCTTGCCCCACCATACCTCATTATTGGTATTAAGCAGGATGATGCCGACGTTCGGGCGGAAGCCTTCACGGTCCAGCATAGTGCACCTCAAACTTTCTGCGGCCGCTGCATCTCTCTCATTACAAATCTGGCACGAATCGCCTTGTCCGGGAGTCGTGTTCACGCCGAACAGGTTCGCTCTCGTGAATCAATTGTTCGAAGAATGGGTGCATCAGCCAGCTAATCCTTTAAAATTGAGTCGATTATAACTCTCTCTTTTTAAAAAGAATTCACCGCCATGCGCGCCTCACGATTTTTTATTTCTACCCTTAAAGAAGCCCCTTCCGACGCAGAAATCATCAGCCACAAACTGATGGTCCGCGCGGGCATGATCAAACGCCTCGGATCCGGCATATACACCTACATGCCGATGGGTTTGCGCGTGATCCGCAAGGTCGAAAACATTATTCGCGAGGAAATGAACCGCGCCGGCGCAATCGAATTGCTGATGCCGGTTGTCCAGCCTGCCGAACTCTGGCAAGAGACCGGACGTTGGGACAAGATGGGACCGGAACTGATGCGGGTCAAGGATCGCCATGGCCGCGATTACGCCATCCAGCCGACCTCGGAAGAAGTGATTACTGACGTTGTACGCACCGAGATCAAATCCTACCGTCAGTTGCCGCTCAACTTTTATCACATCCAGACCAAGTTCCGTGACGAACGCCGGCCGCGTTTCGGCCTGATGCGCGGACGCGAATTCACGATGAAGGACGCCTATTCCTTCGACCGCGATGTGCAGGGCATGCAGAAGTCGTACAAGATCATGTATGACGCTTATGTAAGCATCTTCAACCGCTTCGGCCTGCAGTTCCGGGCTGTCGCGGCGGATAACGGCGCGATCGGCGGATCGGGCTCGCATGAGTTCCACGTCATTGCGGATACTGGCGAGGATGCACTGGTCTACTGCCCGACTTCCGACTATGCCGCCAACATGGAAGCGGCCGAGGCAGTTGCTTTAACTGATTCCCGTCCGTCTCCCACCGAGGCGCTGACCAAGACACCCACTCCGGGCAAAGCTAAGTGCGAAGACGTGGCCAAGCTGCTCGGCCTGCCCCTGGAGCGCACCGTCAAGTCGATCGTGCTCACTGTAGAGCGCGAGCAGGAAGGCACGACCAAGAAGGAAATCTGGCTGCTCCTTCTGCGCGGCGACCATGAATTGAATGAAGTAAAGGCGAGCAAGGTTCCCGGCCTGAGCGAGTACCGCTTTGCAAGCGATGCGGAAATCGTGGAATGGTTCGGCACGCCGCCCGGTTACCTCGGTCCGATTGGCACCCAGAAACCGGTCAATGTGGTGGCCGACCGCACTGTTGCCAACATGAGCGATTTCGTGTGCGGCGCCAACCAGGTCGATTTCCATTACACCGGCGCGAACTGGGGCAGGGACATGCCGGAACCGATCGTGGCCGACCTGCGCAATGTGGTCGAGGGCGATCCATCCCCGGATGGCAAAGGCGTACTGGCCATCCAGCGCGGGATCGAAGTCGGTCACGTGTTCCAGCTCGGCACGCGCTATTCCAAGGACATGGAAGCGACCTACCTCGACGAATCCGGCAAACCCCAGCTGATGCAGATGGGCTGCTACGGCATCGGCGTGACCCGTATCCTGGGCGCGGCGATCGAACAGAATTTCGACGATAAGGGCATCATCTGGCCTGCGGCGATCGCGCCTTTCGAGGTCGTGGTGTGCCCGATGGGTTATGACCGCAGCGAAGCCGTCCGGTCCGAAGCCGACAAGCTGTATGCCGGCTTGGCGGCAGCGGGCGTCGACGTGATCCTGGATGATCGCGGCGAGCGCCCGGGTGCCATGCTCGCCGATTGGGAACTGATCGGCGTACCGCATCGCGTGGTGATCGGCGAGCGTGGGCTCAAGGAAGGCAAGCTTGAATACCAGGCCCGCAGGGATGCGGCAGCAACCGCCGTTCCGTCCGGGCAAATGCTGGATTTCATCAAGGCCAAACTTGCAGCCTGAGGTTGGCGACTCGTGGTTCTGAGCCTGCCGTTGCGCCGCGTCCTGGCTGTCGCGGCGCTGCTGACCTGCACCCATGCCGGCGCCGGCAACCAGAAGGAAGAAGCGCTTGCAGACTCGGTACGCATTGCCTTGGCCAACGCGATCACCGATGCCCGCCCGCCCAAACCGCAATTTTCAGACATTCGGGAACGCATCCACTATCTGCGCTGGCTAGGAGAGATGTCGGAGCGCCTGAAGAAAAGGCTGCCTGACCGGCAGGTGCGGCGCGAATTCCTGGAAACTGCGTGGTACGAGGCGAAGCGGGCAGGGCTCGAACCGGCGCTGGTGCTCGGCCTGATCCAGGTGGAATCGGCCTTCCGCAAATATGCCGTATCGCCGGTCGGCGCTCATGGTTACATGCAGGTCATGCCGTTCTGGACGCGCGTGATTGGCGATGGAGACCGTGCCAAGCTGTTCCACATGCAGACCAATCTGCGCTACGGCTGCTCGATCCTGCGCATGTATATCGATATGGAGGGCGGCAATCTCTTTCTTGCACTGGGGCGGTACAACGGGAGTCGCGGTCGGCCGGAATATCCGAATGCGGTTCTGGCCGCATGGAAGCAGTGGGAATACAAGGGGGATCAATAGCAGCTACTTGATGGTCCCCCACCAATCAGGTGCAGGAAGCACCTACGCAGGGTATACACCAACAAAAACGCCCGCGCAATGCGGGCGTTTTTGTTTTGGCTCTTGGAAAGAAATTATTGCAGGTGGCCGTTGATGAGCTTCGTCATCTCAAACATCGACACTTGCTTCTTACCGCCAAACACGGCTTTCAGCTTATCGTCGGCATTGATCATGCGCTTGTTGGCTTCATCCTGCAGTTTATTTTTCTTGATGTAGTCCCAGACCTTCTTGGTCACTTCGGTACGCGGAACCGGATTGGCACCGATTACAGCGCCGAGTACCGGCGAGGGGGTCATCGGCTTCATGAATGCGGCGTTAGGTTTGCGCGGGGTCTTCTTTGCTGCCGCTTTCTTGGCTGGAGCGGCTTTCTTTGCTGCTGCCTTCTTTGCCGGGGCAGCTTTCTTCACTGCCGGTTTTGCTGCCGCTTTTTTCGCTACCGGCTTTGCTGCTGCCTTCTTGGCGGGAGCTGCTTTTTTTGCGGCGGGTTTAGCTGCAGCCTTTTTGGCTGCCGGCTTTGCTGCCGGTTTTTTCGCAGCGGCCTTCTTGGCGGCTGGTTTGGCCGCGGACTTTTTGGCTGTTGCCATCTTCAAGCCTCCTTCACAAAGTGTGTTGGGAATATGCGTCATTTACGCACCGCTAATAGTGGTGCGGTTTTGCCATGTATGCAAGTCTTTTTTGCACGCTTTCTCTCGCATTTGTGGGCTTGGCGCCACTGGCTTTGCAGAGGGAGCGTGAAAGGATGCAGGCGCGATGCAAACAGTGGCGTCGCGAGACTCAGCGGCACTCTATGCTGCATACTTTTTGCAGATCGCCGGGGGGGCGTGCCCGGTGTGAATGGACGTCGTTGTGAGACTGAACGGCTCGCCCAAATGATGGGTAGTGGTAGTACAGCCAGAGGGCGGGTCAGATTGGAGAGTGGCTTGGCGGAGGAGGGGACAGTCTGGAGATCAGCGCCGGCCAGCATGGAAAACTAAGGACAGCGCTACCCCTTTGGATAGGCAGTCGACCAGTATGCGGACCGGCCCGAATTCCCCAACCCCATTCCTTCGCCTGAAGATGAGGAATTCGAGACCGTTGCGACCTCGGAAGAGGATCAGCGCATCCCCGGGAGCATGCCCTTCATGCTGCGCATCATTTTCATCATGCCGCCGCCCTTGAGCTTTTTCATCATCGACTGCATCTGCTCGAACTGGGAAAGCATGCGGTTGACCTCCTGTACCTGCACGCCGGCGCCGGCAGCAATGCGGCGCTTGCGCGAAGCCTTGATCAATTCCGGCTTGGCGCGTTCCTGCGGCGTCATGGAATTGATGATGCCTTCCATCCGGCGCACCTGCTTCTCTGCCTGATCCATACTGGCGCCGCTGGCGGCCTGCTGGAACTGGGCCGGCAGCTTGTCCATCAGGCCGGCCAGACCGCCCATCTTCTTCATCTGCGAGAGTTGGGCCTTGAAGTCGTTCAGGTCGAACTTGCCGCCGCCCTTGATCTTCTGAGCCAGGTCTTGGGCGGCCTCCATGTCCACGCCCTTGCGCGCTTCTTCCACCAGCGCCAGGATGTCCCCCATGCCGAGGATGCGGTTGGCCATCCGGTTCGGATCGAAGGCTTCCAGTCCGTCGAGCTTCTCGCCTACGCCGGCGAATTTGATGGGCTTGCCGGTGATGTTACGCACCGAAAGCGCTGCGCCACCGCGGGCATCGCCATCGAGCTTGGTCAGGACGACGCCAGTCAGCGGCAATGCATCGTTGAAGGCCTTGGCGGTATTGATCGCGTCCTGGCCGAGCATGGCATCCACGACGAACAGCGTCTCAATCGGCTTGACCGCGGCATGCAGCGCCGCGATTTCCTGCATCATGGCTTCATCGATGCCAAGGCGGCCGGCGGTATCGATCAGGAGCACGTCGTGGTAATGCTTCCTGGCGTAATCCACGGCGGCAACCGCAATATCGACCGGCTTGTCGCTGGGCTTGGACGGAAAAAAATCGGCGCCGACCTGGGCAGTCACCGTTTCAAGCTGGCCGATCGCCGCCGGTCGGTAAACGTCGGTGGATACCGTCAACACCTTTTTCTTTTTTTCTTCCCGCAAGTATTTGGCCAGCTTGCCGACGGTCGTGGTCTTGCCGGCGCCTTGCAGGCCGGCCATCAGGATGACAGCCGGAGGCTGGGTGGCGAAATTCAGCTGGGAGGCGTCCGGGCCGAGGTCGGCGCCGATGATGGCAGCCAGTTCGCGCTGCACGACGCCGACGAGCGCCTGGCCTGGGGTCAGGGAACCGATCACTTCCTCTCCGACCGCCTTTTCCTTGACTCGCGCAATGAATTCGCGCACGACGGGTAGCGCTACGTCCGCTTCGAGCAAGGCCATGCGCACTTCGCGCAGCATTTCGGCGGTATTGGATTCAGTGAGGCGGGCTTCGCCGCGCATGGTTTTGACAACTTTGGCGAGGCGTTGAGTGAGATTGTCGAGCATAAAAAATGGTGATGTATCAAGTATTCGGGCTGGGGATGCGCGCACGAACGCGCGCCAGAATGAGGCTTTCATTTTAACCGATGCACGCTGCCAGCCTTTCTTCCTGGGCGCTGGTGCGCGCAATCCTATCCATGCAGCGGTCCGGATTGGAATTGTCAATGCATAAACGCTTGCATCATCCAGACCCAAGCCGGACGCCAGTGGCAGACAAGGTGTTGTGCAGACAGCGCATTGGACTGCAAGCGGCTGCGCTCCATGCCTATGCCCGTTGGGAAGGCAATTACATGGTGTAAACTCGAAGTTCGCTCAATCTCCTGTGCATGATGCAGACCTACTTCTTCGTTTTGGCATCCTTGCTCTATCTTGGCTGCGCAATATTGCCGGCGGACCGGCGTGCCACGATAGCGGCAGGCACGGCGGCCGGCTGGCTTCTGCATGGCGGCGCGTTGTGGGCGGACGTGCTTGCACCGGGCTCCCTGAGGGTCGGATTTGCCGTCATGCTGTCGGCCACCTTGTGGATTACCGTGGCCGCCTACTGGCTGGAAAACCGCAATTTCGCCCTCGATGGCTTGCGGGTCTTGGTCCTGCCTAGCGCAGCAGTGGTGGTCATTCTGCCCGCGCTGTTCCCCGGTAGTGTCGTGCCGCTCAGCGGCAAATCTCCCTTGTTCTCCTGGCATATTGCGATCGCGATTCTCGCCTACAGCACGCTGACGATTGCTGCCTTTCATGCAGTCTTGATGGCATTGCAGGAATCGAAACTGCATACCGGTCGCGGAATGCTGCGCGAAGGCTGGCTGGCTGCGGCACTCGACCGGCTGCCGGCCCTGCTGTCGATGGAAAAGCTGCTGTTTCGCCTGATTGCTTTCGGTTTCGGTCTGCTGACGCTTACGGTATTGTCCGGGATCGTATTCTCGGAGCAATTGTTCGGCATACCTTTCAAGTGGGACCACAAGAATATCTTCACCATGCTGTCCTGGGTCTTGTTCGGCCTTCTCCTCGCGGGGAGGAAATGGCGCGGCTGGCGAGGCAAGACAGCCTTGACTTTCACGCTCACCGGTTTTGCCACGCTGCTGCTTGCCTATGTCGGCAGTCGTTTCGTGCTGGAAGTCGTTCTGCACCGAGGCTTGGCATGAAATTGCTTGTACTGCTGGCCTTCGCATTCCTGATTGCATTCTGGATAAAGAAGTTGTCTGCCCCTCAGGACAGTTCGGGCAGCGGGGCGCGCCAACCCGAACAAGATCGCATCGAGTCGATGGTTCAATGCGTGCTTTGCGGGGTGCACGTGCCTGCTTCCGAAGCAGTGGTCAGCTCTTCCGGCGCAATGTTCTGCTGCGAAGAGCATCGCCGCCAGCACGGCGCATCCTGAAGCTGGCATCCGAATGAAACGGGAAGCCGCCTCCAATCTCGTCGCGCCTCGCGACACCCTCTGGCGTACGCTGCAGACTTTCTGCGTCACGCGGATCGTCATTGCCTTTGTCCTGCTCATCTTCATCTTCTTTAATCTGAAGGGGGGCGGGGAGCAGGGTAACCATCTCCTGGACTGGGATACTTGCCTCGTCTATTTGCTGGTGGCGATTGGATTCGCCGCTGCAGCCAGCTATTTCCGGCGTCGTTTCCTGTTCCAGTTGACCTCGCAAGTGACGGCGGACATCGTCGTGATCTCGATGCTGTACATTTTGGCCGGTGGCGCCAAAAGCGGGCTGGCGATCCTGTACTTGTTCCCGCTGTCCGGCGGCGCGATCCTGGCGCCCCTGGTACTCGCCCTGTTTTTCGCCTCCGTGGTTACCTTGATATTGCTGGCGGTCGCCGGCTATCAAATACTGTATGCCGCAATAGATGCCACCATGCTCCAGCCCGGTCTGTATGGTGCGGCATTCTTTGCGGCCGTATTCGTGACCAACCGGCTGGCGGCGCGACTGATCAATCAAGAGACACTGGCGGTGCAGCGCGGCAATGATCTACGGGTCCAGGAAGCGATCAACCGGCTCGTCATTGCTGATATGGATGACGGTATTCTGGTCATCGAGCGCGACACGACGGTACTTGCCGGCAATCCAGCGGCAGAACGCATGCTCGGACTGATCCTGTCCGGCGGCAGGGCTCGTGACAGGCTGGCCGACAATCCATCGCTCGCGCCGATTGCCGAAGCCTTCTTTTCCTGGGCAAATGTCTTGCACGGGAAACCTGCTGCCGAGGCCCCGGTTTTTGTAATGATCAAGCCGCTCGATGAAGTCACGACCCTCCAGATGGGAGCGTCGTATCGGGATGTGCGCCGGGAGCTCGGATCACGCCTTCAGCTGCGCTTTGTGCCCGTGGAAACCGGCGACCTGGCAGACGAGCGCACGGTCATCTTTCTTCAGGATGTGACGGAAATAGAGAATCGGGCCCAGGAGTTGAAACTGGCATCGATGGGGCGGCTGACTGCCAGTATCGCGCATGAAGTGCGCAATCCGCTGTCGGCAATTTCGCATGCGGCGTCGCTAATGGCTGAAGAAGAGGGCAGCCCGACACAGGCCCGGCTGCTGAAGATCGTCGGCGACAACGTGGCTCGCCTGAATCGGCTGATCGAAGATATCCTGAAGCTCTCGCGCAAGGCGCAGTCGAGCAGTGAACCGATTGACTTGGCTGCCTTTTGTGCCGATATCCTGAACGAGTTCCGGGACGCGCACGCAGTCCGGCCGGGACTGATCCGGATGGACGACATGCGGCATTACCGGGTGCGGTTCGACCCCCTGCACTTGCGTGAGGTTATCGTGAACCTGCTGTCGAACTCGTTGCGCTACGCAAGCGGCCGGGATGGCAGCATTCGCATCCGGCTGGTTGCAGAAGTTGCCAACCGCCTCGAGCTGCATGTGCAGGATGACGGGCCGACCATCAAGCCCGAGGTGCGTGCGCATCTGTTCGAGCCGTTTTATACAACATCCAGCAAAGGCACGGGCTTGGGGCTCTACGTTGCGCGCGAATTGTGCTTGAATAACGGTGCGATGCTCGACTATGAATATAGGGCGGACGGTTTTCATGAAGGCCGCAGCGAGCCGACCGGCAGGTTCGTGATTACTTTCACCGTGCCCGCGCCACTCTGACTGCCGCCGCAGGCGAACCAATAATACGAATATTGACATGACTTCCCCTCGTATCCTGATCGTTGACGATGAAGCCGATTTGCGGGAGCTGCTGGAAATTACGCTTCTCAAGATGGGGCTCGATGTCGACAGCGCCGATTCGATCGGCAAGGCGCGCGAGTACCTGGCGCAGACTGAATATGCAATGGTCCTGACCGACATGCGGTTGCCCGACGGTGTCGGCATCGAGTTGGTGCGGGAAGTGTCCGGTAATTACAAAAATACGCTGGTTGCCGTCATTACCGCCTTCGGCAGTGCCGACAACGCGGTTGCGGCGCTGAAGGCGGGTGCTTTCGACTATCTGTCTAAGCCGGTTGCGCTGGATCAATTGCGGCAGATGGTCCAGTCGGCTTTGCGCATCAATAAATCCGATGAGCTCGCCCACCCTGAGCACGCTGCGACGGCCGTGTCGCGTCTGGTAGGCGAGTCGGCAGTAATGCGGGATTTGCGCGCGCAGATCGTGCGCCTGGCGCGCAGCATGGCGCCGGTAGCGATCACCGGGGAGTCGGGCAGCGGCAAGGAGCTTGCTGCCCGCGATATCCATGCGCATAGCGCCCGTGCCGACAAGCCCTTCATCGCGGTCAACTGCGGTGCCATCCCGGAAGCCTTGATGGAAGCGGAATTTTTCGGTTATCGCAAGGGGGCATTCACCGGTGCTGCCGATGACCGTGACGGTTTCTTCCAGGCAGCCAATGGCGGCACACTCATGCTCGATGAAGTGGCCGACCTGCCGCTCGCGATGCAGGTCAAGCTGCTGCGCGCCATTCAGGAGCGGCGGGTGCGCAAGGTGGGCGCCACGGTCGAGGAGCCGGTGGATGTGCGGCTGATCAGCGCAACCCATCAGAATCTCGCCGAATGCGTCGAAAAGGGAAAGTTTCGGCAAGACTTGTACTATCGCCTGAATGTCATCGAACTGCGCTTGCCACCGTTGCGCGAGCGGCTGGACGACATCGGCCTGCTGGCGGAGGGCATACTTGCGCGTCTGGCGCCGCGAGGCAGCCGGGCGGCCATTTCCGCCCAGGCGCTGGATGCATTGAAGTCTTATCCCTTTCCCGGAAACGTGCGCGAACTCGAGAACATCCTCGAGCGCGCCCTGGCTTTTGCCAATGACGGTGTGATCGAAGTCGCCGACCTCGCCCTGAAACAGGTAGGCGCACCGGTTGCACCCGAGACGCTGCGTACTGCGCCATCCGAGCCGGCTATTGGGGAATCAGCGGCGGTGCCGCAGTCCAAGCCCGAGAGAGCGACGCATGCGCCTGCTCCGGCACAGCCGGCGCTCGCCGAAGACTTGCCGCATTCTTTGCCAGAGCACCTGGATAACGTTGAACGGGAAATCATCCGCCGGGCCCTGGCGAAAACCCGCTTCAACCGCACTCAGGCCGCCGAACTGCTCGGCATCAGTTTCCGGCAGCTGCGGTATCGCATGCAGCGCCTCTCCATCCATGAGCCGGAATGATGGCGAGATTTCGCGTCAATTCCGACGGATGGTGCGACGGCGTCGTGCGCCTCCCGTCGCCCAACTTCGATGTGCGTCCGGCCGATACCAAGATCGATCTGCTGGTGATTCATAACATCAGTCTGCCACCTGGTCAGTTCGGCGGGAATCATATCGCCGACCTGTTTACCAATCAGCTCGATTGCGACGCTCATCCCTACTTCAATCAACTGCGTGGTTTGAAGGTGTCCGCGCACTTCCTGGTCCGCCGTGATGGCAAAGTCTTGCAGTTTGTTTCTGCCAATGATCGTGCCTGGCATGCCGGCGTTTCCTCGTACTGCGGCAGGGAGCGCTGCAATGATTTCTCGATCGGGATCGAACTGGAAGGCACCGACTTCGAGCCGTTTGCATCAAATCAGTACGATGCCTTGATCGCCCTCACACATGCCCTGCGCTCCCGTTATCCATTGACCGATGTGGTCGGGCATGAGCACATCGCGCCGGGACGAAAGACCGATCCTGGTCCATTCTTCGACTGGATGCGCTACCGTCTAGCACTGCAAGGGTAGCGACCCGTCGGGCCCGCCGCCAATCTGTCAGCTTGCGCCTTGCGTCTGTCATTTCGCGCGCAAAAAGTCAATTGATTAAGCGCATTAATTTCTTGTGGTTTCCATAAAAAAATGATTGCGCCTGGCCTGCGTCGGCACTAGAATTAGTCCGAATCGAAGCGATAAGCACTATATATAGTGGTCGCGGTTCCCTTGGGGCGATTCGCGTTGTCTTGATGTGAATTTGGATAGTAAGCGTTGACAGACTCGTGAGCGCCCCGCCCGTCGAGGCGAATCCTTGGCGTGAAAGTCGAATGAAAACATGCATTTGGCATGCGCGCCGTAAAGAAGTCTGCGTGAACCCGGGGTAGGCCCGAGGTTCTAATTGATAACCACAAGCAGCTGAAAAGCTGTCGTGAAAATCTAAGGAGGCTAGATGCACTCTACTCAGGAAGTTTCCATGAAATCCGTAAACGAATTCGGTCTGGCCTCTCCCGGAACCGGTTCCACTTCGCCCGCAGCCAATCTGGCTACCAATCTCGGCGATTACAAGATCATCCGCCGCAACGGCGCCGTCGTCGGTTTCGAACCCTCGAAAATCTCCATTGCGATGACCAAGGCCTTCCTCGCGGTCAATGGCGGCCAAGGAGCTGCCTCGGCCCGCGTGCGCGAGCTGGTGGAGCAATTGACCGCGAGTGTGGTGTCGGCGCTGGTGCGCCGTCAGCCGGCTGGCGGTACGTTCCACATCGAAGATGTGCAGGACCAGGTTGAGCTGGCCCTGATGCGCTCCGGTGAGCACGATGTGGCGCGCGCCTATGTGCTGTACCGCGCAAAGCGCATGGAGGAGCGTGCTCAGCAGCAATCGGCAAAAGCGGCAAGCGATGCGCCGCAACTGCATGTTTCCGAAAACGGCCAGCGCCGTCCGCTGGACATCGGCGAAGTGCGCAAGCTGATCACCTCCGCCTGCGTTGGTCTGGAAAAGCATGTCGATCCCGAAGCGATCCTGTCCGAGACCGTCAAGAACCTGTATGACGGCGTGCCGGTCGAGGAATTGCACAAGTCGGCGATCCTCGCCGCCCGCGCGCTGATGGAAAAGGACCCGGCCTACAGCAAGGTCACGGCCCGCCTGCTGATGCACACCATCCGCAAGGAAGTGTTCGGCCAGGAAGTTGCGCAAAACGACGCGCAGTCGCACTACCTCGATTACTTCCCGAAATTCATCAAGAAGGGCATCGAGGCCGATCTTCTGGATTCGAAGCTGGCGCAGTTCGACCTGAAGAAGCTGGCCGAGGCGCTCAAGCCGGAACGCGACCTGCAGTTCGGCTACCTCGGCCTGCAAACCCTGTATGACCGCTATTTCCTGCACATCCAGGGAACCCGCATCGAAATGCCACAGGCCTTCTACATGCGGGTCGCGATGGGCCTGGCGCTCAACGAGATCGACCGCGAAGCACGCGCCATCGAGTTCTACAACCTGCTGTCGTCCTTCGACTTCATGAGCTCGACGCCGACCCTGTTCAATTCCGGCACCCAGCGGTCGCAGCTGTCTTCCTGTTACCTGACCACAGTGGCCGACGACCTCGATGGCATCTATGAGGCGATCAAGGAAAACGCGCTGCTCGCCAAGTACGCCGGCGGCCTTGGCAACGACTGGACCCCGGTACGCGCTCTCGGCTCGCACATCAAGGGCACCAATGGCAAGTCGCAGGGCGTGGTGCCGTTCCTGAAAGTGGTCAACGACACCGCTGTTGCGGTGAACCAGGGCGGCAAGCGCAAGGGCGCGGTCTGCGCCTATCTTGAGACCTGGCACATGGATATCGAGGAATTCCTCGACCTGCGCAAGAACACCGGCGACGACCGCCGCCGCACGCACGACATGAACACCGCGAACTGGATTCCCGACCTGTTCATGAAGCGCGTGATGGAAAAGGGAGAGTGGACCCTGTTCTCCCCGAGCGATTGCCCGGATTTGCATGACAAGTACGGCAAGGCCTTCGAGGAAGCCTATACCGGCTATGAAGCCAAGGCCGCCCGCGGAGAGCTGAAGCTGTTCAAGAAGGTGCAGGCGCTCGACCTGTGGCGCAAGATGCTGTCCATGCTGTTCGAGACCGGCCATCCCTGGATCACCTTCAAGGATCCGTGCAACATCCGTTCGCCGCAGCAGCATGTCGGCGTGGTCCACAGCTCCAACCTGTGCACCGAGATCACGCTGAATACCAACGATTCCGAAATCGCGGTCTGCAACCTCGGCTCGGTCAACCTGCCGGCCCACATGAAGGACAGCAAGCTGGATCATGCCAAGCTGCAGAAGACGATCCGCACGGCAATGCGCATGCTCGACAATGTGATCGACATCAATTACTACGCGGTGAAGAAGGCGCGCGACTCCAACCTGCGCCATCGTCCGGTCGGCATGGGCATCATGGGCTTCCAGGACTGCCTGCACATGATGCGCATCCCGTATGCCTCGATGGAAGCAGTGGAATTTGCCGACCGCTCGATGGAAGCCGTCTGCTACTACGCGTACTGGGCATCGACCGAACTCGCCGAAGAGCGCGGCCGCTACAGCTCCTACCGCGGTTCGCTGTGGGACCGTGGCATCCTGCCGCAGGATTCGCTGAAACTGCTGGCCGAGGAACGCGGCGGCTACCTGGAAGTCGATACGTCCGAAACCATGGATTGGCCGGCATTGCGCGAGCGTATCAAGCAGTACGGCATGCGCAACTCGAACTGCGTGGCGATCGCGCCGACGGCGACCATCTCGAACATCATCGACGTATCTGCCTGCATCGAGCCGACATATCAGAACCTGTACGTGAAGTCGAACCTGTCGGGTGAATTTACGGAAATCAACGAGCACCTGGTGCGCGACCTGAAGGCACGTGGCCTGTGGGATGAGGTGATGGTCTCCGACCTGAAGTACTTCGACGGCAGCCTGGCAAAGATCGACCGCATTCCGCAGGATCTGCGCGATCTCTATGCAACCGCGTTCGAGGTCGAGCCGAAGTGGCTGGTCGAAGCCGCGTCGCGCCGCCAGAAGTGGATCGACCAGGCGCAATCGCTCAACATCTACATGGCGGGAGCCTCCGGCAAGAAGCTCGACGAGACTTACAAGCTGGCCTGGCTGCGTGGACTGAAGACGACCTATTACCTCCGCACAATCGGCGCTACCCATGCCGAGAAGTCGACCACCAAGGCGGGCGCACTCAACGCAGTGTCCGCGACCGGTACCCTTGGCGCCATTCCGGCGGCGAATGCGGCGCCGGTCATGGCAGCAGAAGAGCCGGCCGGCCCGGTCTGCATGATGCGCCCGGGTGATCCCGGCTTCGAAGAGTGCGAGGCCTGCCAGTAATACACGGGCTCTGGACTATGAGGCAGCGCAGGCTTTCAGCCTGCGCTTGCTTGAACACAGAGCAAGTATCTCTACAATGTCAGTAAGGATTGAATGACTATGCTTAGTTGGGATGACGAAATTGCCCCCGCCGCAAAACCTGCCCCGGCACTGCAGCCTGGGCTGGCACCCGTGATGCCGTCCGCGGCGCACGCTTCCTCAATTCCTCACCTCGGGAATACCGCGCTGCCACCGCAAATGGCCGCAAGCCAGACTGCACCAGTCGATGACGGTCGCCGCGTGAACGCTGCCGACAAGCGCATCATCAATGGCCAGACCGACGTCAACCAGCTGGTGCCCTTCAAGTACAAATGGGCCTGGGACAAATACCTGGCTGGCTGCGCCAACCACTGGATGCCGCAAGAGATCAACATGCAGCGCGACATCGAACTTTGGAAAAACCCGAACGGTCTTACCGAAGACGAGCGCCGCATCGTCAAGCGCAATCTCGGCTTCTTCGTGACCGCCGATTCCCTGGCTGCCAACAATATCGTGCTTGGCACCTATCGGCATATCACCGCGCCGGAGTGCCGCCAGTATCTGCTGCGTCAGGCGTTCGAGGAAGCGATCCACACCCATGCCTACCAGTACATCGTGGAATCGCTGGGCTTGGATGAAGGCGAGATCTTCAATGCGTACCACGAGGTTCCCTCGATCCGGGACAAGGATGAATTCCTGATTCCGTTCATCGACGTGCTGACCAATCCGGAATTCAAGACCGGTACGGTGGAAGCAGACCAGACGCTGCTGCGCTCGCTGATCGTGTTTGCATGCCTGATGGAAGGTCTTTTCTTCTACGTCGGCTTCACGCAGATTCTCGCGTTGGGCCGTCAGAACAAGATGATGGGAGCAGCAGAACAGTATCAGTACATCCTGCGTGACGAGTCGATGCACTGCAATTTCGGGATCGATTTGATCAATACGATCAAGATGGAGAACCCGCATTTGTGGACTGCGGAGTTCCGCGAAGAGCTCAAAGCGTTGTTTTTACGTGCAGTAGAGTTGGAATATCGTTATGCAGAAGATACAATGCCGCGTGGAGTATTGGGTTTGAATGCGCCGATGTTCAAAGGATACCTTCGGTTCATCGCAAATCGCCGCGCTCAGCAGATCGGTCTCGATCCCTTGTTCCCTCAGGAAGAAAATCCTTTTCCGTGGATGAGCGAGATGATCGATCTCAAAAAGGAACGCAACTTCTTCGAGACACGCGTGATCGAATACCAAACTGGTGGTGCGCTGAGCTGGGAGTAAGTCAAGAAGGACTTCGCGCTAAAGCGAAGCGGTGGAGAGACAAGAGCGGTCGAAAAAATCGAAAAGAGAGACGACCGCAACACTAAGAGGCTGCAACCAAGTTTAATGGACAGTAGAAGACTGAGCCGATCCTATTTGCTAGCGCCGCTGCGTCTGACCGAGTCAGGCAAGGCGGCGTTTTCTTTGAAAAATCTGTTGATTTTTCGGAAAGGGTATTCCTGCGCTGGCCTTGGTGCTGGCGTTTTTCTTGGTTACGAACGCGGCAGCGCTGTCTGATTCTGCGCCGAACCGCCCCTGGGTTTTCGCCACCGTGCGCGATCACCGGAAAAGAGGGTAACCAATGAAGGCTGAAGTGCTGCATGAATGAGGGGATGCAGCAGTTCAGCTGGTGCCGTATTCATTAGCGCAAGCGACGAACATGCTTGTGCCGATGAATAATCCGCCGAACCCATCGCGATGAGTCAGGCGGGTTTACAACCTCGTAGTTTGATTTTTTCCATCACGTGAAGGAGAAACAAATGGCAACAGCCGCAAAGAAAAAACCCGCTGCTAAGAAAGCAGCCGCCAAGAAGCCGGTGGCTAAGAAAGCCGCTGCTAAGAAGCCGGTAGCCAAGAAAGCCGCCGCTCCGAAGAAAGCCGCTGCTAAGAAGCCGGTAGCCAAGAAAGCCGCCGCTCCGAAGAAAGCTGCTGCTAAGAAGCCGGTAGCCAAGAAAGCTGCCGCTCCGAAGAAAGCCGCTGCTCCGAAAAAAGCCGCCGCTAAAAAGCCGGCTGCCAAGCCGGCCGCTGCTGCAGCGCCTGCGGTAAAGACAGTGTTGAACCCGGCAGCGGCTTGGCCGTTTCCGACCGGCACCCGTCCGTAATAACCAAGCTCGCTTGGACGCCTGATTGAGTTCAGGCACAATGCCCGTTGTGTGGTCTGGTGTCACACAACGGGTTTTTTATTGGGAGAATAAGCTGTGCTGCATAGTATCTTTACCCTGATCGTCGATACCGCCGCCGGTCTGCTGGGAGGCGTGCTGCTGTTGCGGTTCTGGATGCAGGTCGTCCGTGTGCGCCCGCCAGTGTCGATCAGCCACTTCATCTTTCAGCTATCAGACTGGCTGGTACGTCCGTTGCGGCGCCTGCTGCCCGGCGTAGGGGGATATGATTGGGCCAGCCTGATTGGCGCCATTCTCGTCATTGTAGCTGCGACTGCGATCGACCTCGCCGTCACTTCCGGTCTCGCGCCCGAACTCCTGGTGCCACTGTCGGTATTACGTTTCTTCGAATGGGTGTTTTACGGCTTCATGGGGCTGCTCATACTCGAAGCCATTTTCAGTTGGGTAAATCCGCATGCGCCGCTGGCACCCTTTGTCCAGGCACTGAACGATCCTCTCCTGCGCCCCTTGCGCCGCGTCGTTCCCCTGATCGGCAACATCGATCTCAGCCCGTTGATTGCCCTCCTGCTGTTGCAGATCGGGTTGCGGTTGGTAAGCACCCTGATCGTCTCATCTCTGTGAACCAGGATTGGTGATCCGCGATCCCCGGCGGAATCCGCCTGGTCCTGCAAGTCGCGCCGAACGCAAGGAAGAGTGAAGTGGCCGGCGTTCAAGAAGACATCCTGAAGATCCGCCTACATGCTGCGCCGGTGGACGGAAAGGCGAATCAAGCCTTGATCCGCTACACTGCAGAGATCCTCGATGTGCCAAAGACGTCCGTGCAGATTACCCATGGGCAAAGCAGCAGGCGCAAGATTGTCGAAGTACGCGCCAGCTCGGTAACGGTAGAACTGGCCAGGCGAGCGTTCGTTCCCTGATGCGCCTTTCGGGCCTTATGCCATCGGTCACGGACGTGCTACGCGCACAATTCCATTCCTGGTAGTCACTGTCACACGTTCCCCGATCCGGAAAGAATCGCCCGGATCGATCTTATAGGTACGCACCTCTCCATTGTCGAGGCGGACGGACAGTTCTGTGGTCAAATTTGATCCGCGCGTAGCCTTTTCGAGTTCATTGCCAGCCATGCCTCCACCCAGCGCACCGCCGACCCCGGCTATGGCTTGACCATTGCCGCTGCCGATCCTGCTGCCGAGGACAGCGCCAGCTACTCCACCGATGACGGAACCTATGCCCGAAGTCTGTGCGCTACGGGTTGTGACATCCCGAACGTCAACCACTTCGCCGCCTTGCACCAGGAGCGTCCCCTCGGTTGAGGGCAAGGGCGACTGGGGATCCATAGCGCAAGCGGTCAACAGGATTGCCGACATGCCCGCATACCATCGTTCAGAAAGTCTCATTGCCCTTCCTTACGCGCAGGCCGGGCATGCGCGTTCTAGAAGCGGTAGCCGAATGCACGCTGGAAGCGGTCCTCGATTTCGGCCACTGTCGGGGCGTGGTTCTGGCCACCTTGATAGGCAATCTTGATGGAGCCCATCAGGCTGGCAAGCCGGCCAGTGGTAGGCCAGTCCATGCCATTCGTCAAGCCAAACAGCATCCCGGCCCGGAAGGCATCGCCGCAGCCAGTCGGATCCACAACCTTATCTGCTTCGACGCAAGGAATATCGATGCGTTCGCCGCCAGTGAAAATCTCGGCACCGAGTTCTCCACGCGTAACCACCAAGGCGGAGAGCCTTTCGGCAATGTCAGCCAGGCTGTGACCGGTGCGCTCGGTTAACAATTCAGCTTCGTAATCGTTGACTGCGACGTAAGTGGCAAGGTCGATGAAGGAGTCGAGTTCGGGCCCGCTGAACATCGGCATTCCCTGGCCCGGGTCGAAGATGAAAGGTATGCCGAGTTCCGCGCAATCCTGCGCATGCTGCAGCATGCCGTCGCGTCCGTCCGGCGCAATGATCGCGAGCTTGACCGACCCTGCTTCCGCGATCCGGTTGTGATGGGAGTAGGTCATTGCGCCGGGATGGAAGGCGGTGATCTGGTTGCCCGCCGCATCGGTAGTAATGAAGGCTTGCGCCGTATAGGAGGACTCGATCGAGCGTATGCAGCGCTGCGAAATCTGCAGCTGCTGCAGACGCTCGATATAGGGCGCAGCATCCTGACCCACGGTTGCCATGATCAGTGGATCGCCGCCGAGCAGCTTCAGGTTGTAAGCGATATTGCCGGCGCAGCCGCCAAATTCCCGCCTCAAGCCCGGAACCAGAAAGGAGACATTGATCTTGTGCAGCTGGTCCGCCAGCAGTGCTTCCGAAAAGCGCCCGTGGAAGGACATGATGGTATCGAAGGCCAGCGAGCCGCAGATAAGGGATGTCATAGATATGCCGTCGTCAAGTGAGAAGGAGTCGGTATTGGCAAGCCTGCTGCTTCCAGTCCTTCAAGGATAAAACAGGTAGACCCGGTAGCCTGCGGCTTTCAGTCCAGAAATTTCTAAATACAGTTTGACTGGCTGCTCCGATTTCGGGTCGAAGCCCTTCGCCACATTCTGGGAGACAGGAAGATAGTCACGAGGCGTAAATACCTTGCGCGCCACCGGCTTTTCATTCGCATCGAGGAGCGTCAATTCGATATTCGGCCAGACCTGCGCCGTCGATGCATGGTTGCGCAGAAGGGCATTTAGCAGAAAGACATTCTTGTCCTGCTGCAGCGCCTGCAGTTCGCTCGACTCGAGGGATACTGCATCAATCCGGGCCGGCAAGCCTACCTCGCAGCCAAGCAGCTTGCAGCTTTCGATAAGCACGGGCTTTGCGGCCGGATAGGAAGCGGTAATCTGGTTGCGGAAAAGGTACATGCCCTGCGCCAACAGTATCAGCAGCAGGAGCAGCGAGCCGACCGAGGTAATGAGGCGCAGTGCTCGGCTGATGCGCTGGCGCCGCTTGCCCTGCTTGACGAAGCTCGGCTCGTCGTCGATCTCATCGCTCTGTGGCTCGTTTTCACCGGCTTTGTGCGGCGCCGCTTTCTTTTCGCCGCGCATCGGCCTGCTCTGGAGTTCATCAATCGCCTTTGCCAGCGGATCGGCTTCGCCTGCGTCCGCTCCGACCGGGGGCGACTCGGTCATGGGATGCGTGGAGGGTTGAAACTCTCCCGGATCGGCGAAATCGATCAGGGTCATCCGCTGGAGCGGATCAACGTCCTGTTCGTTGTCGGATGGCGCCAACGGGGCCGATGGTGCGGGCTCCGCGGGAGGGGCACTCTCGGAAGCCGGTTCTGCCGCCTGTACCGCCGATTCTGCGGGCGTGGTCTCTTCCTGAATCGGACTAGATGTGTCCGCTGGAGTGGCAGGCGGGGTGAATGCGGAAGGCCGCTGCGTATCACTGGCGGGTACAGGTGCCTCTGGACCGTATGGCGCAGCGACTTCATCCAGGCGCAGCAAATGCTCGATGCCGTTGAAAACCTGCTTGCAGGCGCCGCAGCGAACCAGGCCGGAGCGCAGTTTCAGCTGGTCATGCGCGACCCGGAATGTCGTGTGACAGTGCGGACATTGGGTAGCGAGCGCCATTGCAGTTACTGGGAGCCGGCGCCCTGGCCGAGTTGTCCGGACAGGGCGATCCAGCCCTCGTGTTCCGCCCAGACCGACATCGTGATGAATGGCGCGTAGGCAGCAGCGACTTCATCGGCTTGCCGCGCGAGAATCCCCGACAAGACCAGCATGCCGCCGGGCGCGACGCGGGCAGCGAGCATGGGCGCCATCAGTTTCAGCGGGCTGGAGAGAATGTTGGCCACTACGACGTCAAAGCTTCCTGATCCGGTGACCGCAGAGAATTCCTCGGGCAGCCAGTAGTCGATTTCACAATGATTGCGCACCGCGTTATGGCGCGCCGACTCAATCGCTTGCGGATCGATATCGACGCCAGCCACCTTGGCCGCGCCAAGCTTTTTCGCGACCATTGCCAGAATGCCGGAGCCGCAACCGTAATCGAGCACCGTGCGCCCCTGCAGTGCATGGGCTTCCAGCCATTCCATGCAGAGGCGGGTAGTCGGATGGCTGCCCGTACCGAAGGCAAGGCCGGGATCCAGTTCCAGCACAAGACCAGAGGGATCGGGCGCGTCGTGCCAGCTCGGCACTACCCAGATGTTTTTGCCGATATGAATGGGATCGAATTGCGATTGCGTCAGGCGCACCCAATCCTGTTCCGCAACCGGCCTCGTCGTGAACTCGGGACCGGAAGATTTTCCGAAGTCCAGTCCGCTCATCGCCGCCGCTTCCGCAACCAGCGCTTCGGAGTCGACATCGGCCGACGCCAGAGCCACTACGCGGCTGCGTTCCCATGCGGCTTCCGCCGGCTCCATGCCGGGTTCGCCGAACAGCGGTTGCTCCGCTTCAGTGCCTTCATCGGCATCTTCCACCGAGACCGACAAGGCGCCGGCTTCGATCAATGCATCGGACAAGGCCTCTGCATGATCGCGCGACACTTCGATGACGATTTCAATCCAGCTCATGGACAAGTGCCTTCCGCTCCGCTGGTCAGCCTGTCTCCTTCGGCAAGTCGGGCTTGGCGGCCAGCTTCTGTTCGAGATAGTGAATGTTGGTACCGCCTTCGATGAAGCGAGCATCCACCATCAGATCGCGATGCAGGGGGATATTGGTTTGGATCCCTTCCACCACCATTTCGGACAAGGCGATCTGCATGCGCTTGATTGCCTGCTCCCTGGTTGGAGCGTAAGCAATCACCTTGCCTACCATTGAATCATAGGTCGGCGGCACGAAGTAGCCAGCATAGGCATGCGAATCGACCCGGATGCCGGGACCGCCGGGAGCATGCCAGGAAATGATTCTTCCAGGGGAGGGGATGAACTTGAACGGGTCTTCCGCATTGATACGGCATTCGATCGCATGACCGGTCAGTACGATGTCGCGCTGCTTGAAGCGCAGCTTCTCACCGGCAGCCACCCGGATCTGCTCTTGCACAAGGTCAACGCCCGTGATCATCTCGGTGACCGGATGCTCAACCTGGATGCGGGTATTCATTTCAATGAAATAAAACTCGCCATTTTCATACAGGAACTCGAAGGTGCCGGCGCCACGGTAGCCGATCTTGCGGCAGGCTTCCGCGCACCGCTCGCCGATGCGTTCGATCAGCTTGCGCGGGATGCCGGGTGCCGGCGCTTCCTCGATGATCTTTTGGTGGCGACGCTGCATCGAGCAGTCGCGCTCGCCCAGCCAGACGGCATTCTTGAATTCATCGGCCAACACCTGGATCTCCACGTGGCGTGGGTTTTCCAGGAATTTCTCCATATAGACTTCCGGATTGCCGAATGCCGCGCCGGCTTCCGTCTTGGTCATGGTGACGGCATTGAGCAGGGCGGCTTCAGTGTGAACCACGCGCATGCCGCGGCCGCCACCGCCACCCGCTGCCTTGATAATGACGGGATAGCCGACCTTGCGGGCGATGCGGATGATTTCCTTCGGATCGTCCGGCAGTGCGCCGTCCGAGCCGGGCACGCAAGGCACGCCAGCCTTGATCATGGCATTCTTGGCCGACACCTTGTCGCCCATGAGGCGGATCGATTCGGGGCGCGGCCCGATGAAGACGAACCCGGATTTCTCAACGCGCTCGGCGAAATCGGCATTCTCCGACAGGAAGCCGTAACCGGGGTGGATGGCTTCGGCATCGGTGACTTCCGCAGCGCTGATGATCGCAGGCATGTTCAGATAGCTCTGCGCAGAGGGGGCCGGGCCAATGCAGACGGATTCGTCGGCGAGTTTCACATATTTCGCCTCGCGGTCGGCTTCCGAGTGGACGACCACGGTCTTGATGCCCATCTCGCGGCAGGCGCGCTGGATACGCAGCGCAATTTCGCCACGATTGGCAATGAGGATTTTTTCAAACATAAGTGGAGGGTGATGCGTTAAGAGACGGCGTTAAAAGGCGGCGCGGCACAGTCGGGAGTCCGGACGTGCCGGATGCGCGGCACTTAACCGATCACAAAAAGCGGCTGGCCGAATTCAACGGGCTGGCCGTTCTCTACCAGGATTTCCTTGATGACGCCCGAAGCATCGGCGTCGATTTCATTCAGGAGCTTCATTGCCTCGATGATGCACAGTGTGTCGCCCGCTTTGACTGTCGAACCGATTTCGACGAAAGGAGGATTGCCCGGTGAGGACGCCCGGTAGAAGGTGCCGACCATCGGGGACTTGACGACATGGCCTTGAGGTTCTGCCGGAGCGCTGGGTGCCGCCTGGGATGCAGCGGGAGCAGCAACGGGGGCAGCAAGTGCTTGCGGCGCCGCTTGCGGCTGCATCATCACGACCTGCCCCGGTTGGGCTCCGGAAGATTTGACAATGCGGACCTTGCTTTCGCCCTCGGTCACTTCCAGCTCGGCGATATCTGATTCGGCAACGAGGTCGATCAGCGTTTTCAGTTTTCTCAAATCCATGTTGAAATCCCCGGAATTGTTTTCAGTGTGGAAAATCGCCACAATTATAAGCGCTTTGTGGACAGATAATCGAAGTTAGAGATTGTTGAGCGCAAAGTCGATCGCAAGGCGATAGCCTTCGACGCCCAGGCCACAAATTACGCCAACCGCAATTGGCGAGATGAAGGAATGATGGCGAAACGATTCGCGCTGGTGGATGTTGGAAATATGGACTTCCACCGTCGGGATCGCCACGCCGGACAAAGCATCACGCAAAGCGACGCTCGTGTGAGTAAGACCTGCAGGATTGATGACGATCGCATCTGTACCGGAAGATTTTGCGGCATGAATGCGATCAATCAGTGCGCCTTCATGGTTGCTCTGAAAGCATTCAAGCTTTGCGCCGGCACGCTGCGCCTGCTCGAAGGCTGCCTTTTCAATGTCAGCCAGCGTAACTCTTCCATAGACTTCCGGCTCACGGGTGCCCAGTAAATTCAGATTTGGCCCATTGAGCAGAAGGATGTTTTTTGCCATGGAAGAATAATGCCGTTTGACGAGGATGCCGCATTTTGCCGCCAAATAATGCAGATTGGCAAGCGGAAATGCGATGTCCTTCAAAGCGACTCAAGGTCCTGTCGCAATTCCTGCATTTTCAGGCGGCCAAGATATGTCTTTCTGACCTTGCCATCCGATCCGACCAAAACGGTGAAAGGCAGACCTCCGGCCTTGTTGCCGAGCTGGCGCGACAGCTCCGATCCGCTCATTCCGCCGATATACAAGGGATAGGCGATCTTGTATTTCTCGGCAAAACGGGCCACATTGTCGAGAGAATCGATCCCGATTCCCAGGATGTGTATATTCCTGGGTTGAAGTTGCGCCTGCAATGCGGACAGTTCCGGCATTTCCTCCACACATGGTTCGCACCAGGTTGCCCAGAAATTAACAACCAAGGCCTTGCCTTTCCATTTCGACAGCGATTCTGGATTGCCCTGGAGGTTGGTCATTGACTGGTTCAGCAGATTGGCAACCGCAGTGCTTTCAGCCGGGCTGGCTTCGTGTTTTTTCAGCCCAACGGCAAGCCCAAGTGCGCCGGCCACCAATGCCACAATTGCCAAGGTCACGAATTTTCTTTTCATTATTCTTCTGTCTCTGTAATCAATGCGCGCAATGCATTCGCGTCGGCGCGCACAACGCGCCCATCCGTCGCCCGAACTGCACCCCGCAAATCGTCCGTTTCATATAAGGCAAGATGTACGCCTTCGTTGCTCCACATGAAACTCAGGGTCTCGACCGGTTCAGTGCGTTTCCTGAAGTGGGCGGTTTCGGAGACCTCGAAATCCACATTCTTATTAAGAAGAAAAATTTCGACGTCCTTCGCACTTTCGGTAAACAGCTGCAAATGAATGTCCGAATGTTCGCCGGCCGTACCGTTCAATACTGCGCCGGTCAGGTAGGGCGAGAAGACTTCGAGTTCTTCCATCAGGCGCAAGGCAAGCTTGCGAAGCTGCAGCAGACGAGCCGGTTGTGTATCGCCGAAGAACAGGGCATTGTACTGACGAACCTCTTCTTCGATCTGCGCATTGTCCGGCATGAAATCGCCGCGTACTTTGGTGTTGCCGAGTATCTGTTTGGCCGCCTTGCGCTTGGCGGTGCCGTAGTCGGCACCATCTTCCGCAATCATGCGTGCAGCCGTTGCAGCAATTTCGGCGCGCAGAGATTCGATGTTGGTTGTATTCATCTCTTCATGATACTCCGTAAGCGCAAGGCTGCGCGTCGGGTAAAATCTCGGCTCCGTTTTGAAAAGCGTTCGTGCTTGTCTAACGCCCTCTTGTCTGATTTGAAACTCTACCATGCATATCCATATCCTTGGCATTTGCGGCACCTTCATGGGTGGTCTTGCAGTGCTTGCTAAAGAAGCCGGTCACAGAGTGACCGGATGCGACAGCAACGTCTATCCGCCCATGAGCACGCAGCTTGAAGCGCAAGGCATAGAATTGATAGAAGGATTCGGCCCGGAACAGGTCAAGCTCAACCCCGACCTGTTCGTGATCGGCAACGTCGTGTCGAGGGGCAATCCTCTGATGGAAGAAATCCTCAATCGCGGCTTGCCTTATATCTCGGGGCCGCAATGGATAGGCGAACATATTCTGCAGGACAAATGGGTGCTTGCAGTAGCCGGAACCCATGGCAAGACCACGACATCTTCGATGCTGGCGTGGATACTGGAAGATGCGGGCTACCATCCGGGATTCCTGATCGGCGGCGTGCCGATGAATTTCGGCATCTCTGCAAGATTGTCTGGCAAGGAGGCCGGTTCAAGCTTCTTCGTGATCGAAGCCGATGAATACGACACCGCCTTCTTCGACAAGCGCAGCAAGTTCGTGCACTACCGTCCGAAGACGGCGATCCTGAACAATCTCGAATACGACCATGCGGATATCTTTCCCGACTTGGCTGCGATCGAAACCCAGTTTCACCATCTTGTGCGCACCGTTCCGGGCGTGGGAAGACTGATCGTCAACGGCCGCGAAGCATCGCTGGAGCGCGTCATTGCGCGCGGATGCTGGAGTGAAAAGGAAAGGTTTGGCGTGGCTGAAGATGCCGCGGGCTGGAGCCTGACAGAACACGGTGATGGCAGCTTCGATGTTCTCTTCAACGGCGACCTGCTGGGTACCGTCCGATGGTCGCTGACCGGCGAACACAATCGCCTGAATGCCCTGGCCGCGATCGGTGCTGCGCGCCACGCCGGTGTGCCGGCAGTCCAGGCGATCGAGTCGCTGTCCCGGTTTGAAAACGTCAAGCGTCGCATGGAAGTGCGCGGCGCGGTCAACGGCATCACGGTCTATGATGATTTCGCGCACCACCCGACGGCGATTGCCACCACGGTGGCCGGCCTGCGCAAGAAAGTCGGCGGTGCGCGGATTCTTGCAGTACTGGAGCCGCGCTCCAATACGATGAAGCTCGGCACCATGAAAGAGGCCTTGCCAGGTAGCCTGGTCGATGCCGACCTGGTGTTTGGCTACGGCGCGAAAAGCGGCAAGGATGCGCTCGGCTGGAACCTAGGTGAAGCTTTGGAGCCACTCGGAGAACGTGCCGGCGCATACGATGACATAACTGCACTGGTGCAGGCCATCGTGAAGGCGGCGCGTCAGGGCGATCATATCCTCGTGATGAGCAATGGCGGCTTTGGCGGCGTGCATCAGAAGATCCTGGATGCACTTGGGAAATGATTCTCTATCTGCATGGCTTTCGTTCCTCGCCGCAATCCTTCAAGGCGCGCCTGCTCGCAGACCGCATGGAGGCAATGGGGCATGGCAGCGAATACCTCTGTCCGCAATTGCCTGCCTCTCCCCGTGAAGCAGTCGCAATGGCTACAGACATCGCGCGCCAGTATCCGCCGCAAGATTTGGCCTTGATCGGTTCATCGCTCGGCGGCTACTACGCAAGCTGGCTCGCCGAGCAACTGGGCTGCCGCGCGGTATTGCTGAATCCCGCAGTCAAGCCGCCGCGTGAGCTGGAGCGATATGTGGGCGTGACGACCACATACCATTCGGGCGAGCCCTTCGAATTCAAGCCGGCTTATATTGAGGAACTGAAAGCGCTTGCCATTGATCGCATTTCACAGCCGGAACGCTATTTCCTGATCGCAGCCAAGGGCGACGAGGTGCTCGACTGGAGGGAAATGGTTGCGCACTATCCCGGCGCCCGGCAATATGTGATCGAAGGCGGCGATCATGGCTTGTCCGATTTCGCCCGATATGCCGGACAAGTCCTGGCTTTCTGCGGCTACCCGGAAGAAGCATAGCAATCATCCTCCTCGCGGCAGTAGATTTTACTCCCGGAAAGCCTGGTCTGCATCTCGGGATGTCGACCTGGCATGAGGACGGCTACCGGTACGCGGCAACAATCAGGTCCCAGCAAACAAACGATCGGTTCTGTTCGATCCACTAGTCAGCAAAACACGCAATGAATTTATTCTTCGAAGAATCCGGCGACTTCAAGGCCGGCGCTATCCTGTCGCAGCAGGGCGAAGCCTATCAGGTCGAGACGCAAACCGGAAAACGGGTAAAGGTAAGGGCGAAGGATGTGCTGCTGCAATTCGCAGCGCCGGCGCCGGCGGAGTTGATGACGCAGGCGCAGTCGGTTTCTGACGAGATCGATCTCGACTTCCTCTGGGAAGTCGCAGGCCTGGAAGAGTTCGGCTATGCCGAATTGGGCGCCGAATATTTCGGTCATGAGCCCAGGCCGCATGAGGCGGCAGGACTGTTATTGAAGCTGCACAGCGCACCGATCTATTTTTACAGGAAGGGCAAGGGCCGCTACAAGGCAGCTCCCGAGGCGTCCTTGAAGGCCGCGCTCGCCGGCATTGAAAAGAAAAAGCAGCAGGCACTGATCCAGGCGCAGTATGTGGACGAATTGAAGGCAGGGCGCCTGCCGGCAACGATGCAGCCGCTGGCCTTGCAGCTGCTGTTCAAGCCCGACAAGAACAGCATCGAATACAAGGCATTCGATGCCGCGTGCAACGAGCTGCAAACTTCGCCGCAACGTCTGATGCTGTCGGTAGGCGGGATTGCGTCGGCCAAGGAATTGCATCTGTCGAAATTCCTGTTCGAGCACTTCCCGAAAGGCACCGGCTTTCCCGCCGTGGATGTTCCCGTCATTTCAACGCTGCCCGTTGCGGATGTTCAGGCATTCTCCATCGACGACGTGACTACCACGGAAATCGATGATGCCTTTTCCGTCGTGAAGCAAGCCGACGGCACCATCCGCGTCGGCATCCACATCGCGGCGCCGGCGCTCGGCATCCGGCACGGCGACGCTATTGATGCTATCGCGCGCCAGCGCTTGTCCACAGTCTATATGCCGGGTGACAAGATCACCATGTTGCCCGATGCACTGGTGGATGCCTTCACGCTGGCGGAAGGCAGGACATGTCCCGCGGTATCGCTGTATGCGAACCTGGACCCCAGCGACTGGTCGGTGATTTCGACCGAGACCAGGGCGGAGGCCGTGCCGATTGCAGTCAACCTGCGCCACAACGATCTGGATGACCTCATTACCGCAGAAAGTCTGAACGCAGGCACCGGTGATTATGCACACAAGGACGACATCGCCCTGTTGTGGAAATGGGCGCAAGTGTTGGAGAAGGCGCGCATGGTCAAACGCGAGGGCTTTGGCCTGAGGCCGGAACAGACCAATCGGGTGGACTTCAATTTTTATGTCGAAGACGACGTGGTGACCATCACGCGTCGCAAGCGTGGTGCGCCTCTCGACAAGATCGTGGCGGAGTTGATGATTTTCGCCAACAGCACCTGGGGCAAGCTCTTGCACGACCATGGCGTGCCGGGAATTTATCGCAGCCAGGGGGGAGGGGGCGGCGGCTGGGCGGCAAAGATGCAGGTGCGCATGCTGACGCATGCAGCACCCCACCAAGGTTTAGGAGTTGACCAGTACGCCTGGAGCACGTCGCCCCTGCGTCGCTATCCCGACCTGGTAAACCAGTGGCAGATCCTCGCTTGCGTCGAGCATGGCGTGACTGCACCTCTGGCAGCGCCGTTCAAGCCGAAGGATGCGGACCTGTTCGCGATAGTCTCCGCGTTTGATGCCGCCTATGCCGCTTATGCCGATTTCCAGTCGAACATGGAGCGCTACTGGTGTTTGCGCTGGCTGGCACAGGAAAATGCGCGGCATGTCGAAGCCGTGGTATTGAAGGAGGAGTTGCTGCGCCTGACAGATATTCCTTTGGTGATCAGGTTGCCGGGCATGCCGGCGGCAGCGCGCGGCACTCAGGTCAGGCTGGAGCTGATCCGCTGGGATGAAGTCGATCTGGCGGTCGAGGCACGCTTGCTGGAAATGACGACAGCGGCGGCGGAAGAGGAAGCTGTGGCTGTCATCGATGGCGAAATTGCTACGAACGAAACCGAAATCGATGCGGAATCGGTACAAGAGTAATGTGACGGAATGGAACAGTTCTCTTAAAACCGGCGACCTTTATCGTAAAATTCAAGACTTCTGCATTCGCCTGCCACTCTACGCGTGAAGCTGCTTGCTCAAAATCCTACCCTGACCATCGCGGTTGCACTTTCCTTGCTGGTCCATGGCGCATTGCTGGCTGTGCGCTTCGTTGCCCCCGATGCCTTTCATTTGAAACCGGCTGATCCCGGACTGGAAGTCATTCTCGTCAATGCGAAGCATGACAAGAAGCCGCTTAAGGCTGACGCTTTGGCGCAGGCCAACCTGGATGGCGGCGGCGACGCCGATGCCGGGCGTGCCAAGTCGCCTTTGCCGGACATGCGCAAGAGTGAAGATGGCACCAGCCTTAAGGAGACCAGGCGTCGCGTCGAGGAGCTGGAAAAGAAGCAGCGGATGCTGGCGCAGATGGTCAAGAAGACGCCTTTTGCCACTTCGGTCAAGGCAGATGCCAATAATCCCAAGGATGCAATGCCGAATCCGGACGGCGCCGACCTCAACGAGCATGACAAGGCAATTGCACGTCGGATAGCGGAAATTTCAAAGAACATCGAGGACTACAACAAGCGCCCCAAGAAGACGCAGATCACGCCCAGCACGCAGCAAGTCGAGTACGCGATGTACTACAAGAACCTGCAAACCCGGATCGAGAATATCGGTACGCTGAACTTCCCGCAGAAGGATGGCAAGAAACTGTATGGCGAGCTGGTGGTATACATTCCAATCTATCAGGACGGCTCAATCTACGAAAAGGAAGGCGGTGCGCGGGTCGAGCGGAAGTCGGGCAACCCTGCGCTGGATGAGGCCGCCCTGCGCATCGTGCGACGGGCAGCACCCTTCGGACGTTTCCCCGAAAACATGCGCACCAGGGGCAAGGATGACGTGTGGGAAGTCATCACCCGCTTCAAGTTCACCCGAGAAGAAGGCTTGCAAGCCGAGCTGCGCGGAAACCAGAATTGACTGAAATGCTTGACCGTTACGTGGTGATCGGTAACCCGATCGCGCATAGCAAATCACCGGAAATCCATGCGTGCTTTGCCGCCCAGACTCGTCAAGCCATGTCGTACGGGCGCATGCTGGCACCGCTGGATGGCTTTGCCGCCACCGTCCGGGACTTCATTGCGCAAGGCGGCAAGGGCGCGAATGTCACCGTGCCTTTCAAGCTCGAAGCCTTTGCATTGGTGACCGAACTAACCGAGCGGGCGCGGGCTGCCGGCGCAGTCAACACACTCAAATTCGACGGTTCCGCCATCCTCGGTGACAACACCGACGGCGTCGGTCTCGTGACTGACATTACGTACAATGCCGAAGTGGCGATCAAGGGCAGGCGCGTGCTTCTGCTCGGCGCCGGTGGCGCGGCACGCGGCGCGATTCTGCCCTTGCTGCAGGAGCAGCCGGATGAGCTGGTGGTTGCCAATCGTACGCCGGCCAAGGCCGAAGTGCTTGTGCAGCAGTTTGCCGGCACTGGCAATCTTCGATCATGCGATTTTGCCTCCTTGCGCGGCACGTTCGATATCGTCATCAATGCCACCTCGTCCAGCCTTGCTGATGAGGTTCCTCCCGTTGCGCCTGGCGTATTTTCTGTAAAGGCGCTGGCCTACGACATGATGTATGGGAAGGGACCGACGGCATTCATGCGCTTTGCCGCACAACATGGCGCCATTGTGCGTGACGGCCTGGGCATGCTGGTCGAGCAGGCGGCGGAAGCCTTTCACGTCTGGCGCGACGTGCGCCCGGCGACTGCTCCCGTCTTTGAAAAATTGCGCAGTCAGTTGTAACGATCATGAAGTTGCTGCGCAAGCTGATCCTGTGGCTGATTCTCGCGCCGATTGCCGTCGTGCTGGCGATTCAGCTGTATTTCTTCGTGCAGATCTGGTGGTGGGTCGACCACAATCCGACTTCCACAAGTTTCATGCGCCACCAGTTGGATGTGCTGCGCGAAAGGAATCCCAAGGCTCAGCTCAAGCATAAGTGGATTCCCTACAACCGGATATCGAAAAATCTCAAGCGCGCAATCATTGCATCGGAAGACGCGAATTTTTCCGAGCATGAAGGCGTCGACTGGGAAGCGCTGCAAAAGGCGTATGAAAAGAATGCAAAGAAGGGCAAGGTGGTCGCCGGCGGTTCCACTATCACGCAGCAGCTGGCCAAAAATCTGTTCCTGTCCGGCGAGCGCAGCTACGTGCGCAAGGCGCAGGAGGTGGTCATCACCTACATGCTCGAGTACTGGATGGACAAGGAGCGGATCTTCGAAATCTATCTCAATGTCGTGGAGTGGGGGAACGGCGTGTTCGGCGCCGAAGCCGCAGCCCAGCATTACTTCGGCATTTCCGCGGCCAATCTGAATTCGGTCCAGGCGGCCCGCCTGGCGGTCATGCTGCCCAGACCGCGCTTTTATGACAAGCATCGCGGTTCCGCCTACCTGTCACGGCGTACTGATTTGATCCTGCGGCGCATGAGCGGCGCGGAGCTGCCCTGAAGAGCGCCTGCTCTACAGGTTGCAGCGCGACTTTGGCTTGCCGGCCATTGCATTAATGGCAATAAGGTGCAGACTGCCACGCGTCGAATGCCGCGGAAAGCTTGCCTGATTGAGCAAACATAAAGCAAGACATTCGAATGGCAACGATGATTGTCGCCCTGCGCTTGCCTGCCCTGATTGATGTCAGTACACTTGCGCTGTTTTCGTTCGTGGAGACCCGGAGTTGGGGAGTCCCTTTACAACTGATACGCCGTCGAAAGATGGCATTCTGGCGAGATAGCGCTTCTCGGCACGTCCTTGCAAGGCGCCTCTCGCCATACTGGTGGGTGGGCGCGTTCTGACCATGTTCATGGTCGCGTTCCCTTGAAAGATTGATTTAACTTGCAGTATGAGACTGCAGGATGTCCTGTGCTTGACGGAAGGCGCAGGGCCGGGAGAACACATGATTAATGTTTTCGTCTTGCAAAACGGACGTCTGAATCAAGTCAATATAGAAAGCCGAAACGACCTCGAAAAGCTTGCGCCGATATGGGTGGATCTGACTGATCCGAACGATGACGAGCGCGCATGGGTGAAGAGCATTTATGGCGTGACCTTGCCGGGGGAGGATGAGGTAAAGGACATTGAAGCGTCGGCCCGTTATTACGAAGCTGAAAACGGCGATTTGCACTTGCGCACCGATTTCCTGCTGGACGAAGCAGATGGGCCATCTCGCACAGTCACCGTTGCCTTCATCCTTGCCCGGAACATGCTGTTTTCGGTGCACGCGCATGATCTGCCCATCTTCCGTCTGGTGCGCATGCGTGCACGTTCCCGTCCCGGGTCCATTGAGGATTACAAGGATGTGCTGCTCGACCTGTACGCCACCGATGCCGAATATTCTGCAGATGCACTGGAGGGCATTTATCAAAGCCTCGAAGACGTCAGTCGCAGCGTACTGCAGAAGGAACTGACAGACCAGGATGCGGCACAGGCCTTGAATGCGATCGCTCAGGAAGAAGACTTGAACGGTCGCATCCGCCGCAACATGATGGATACGCGCCGCGCGGTGAGCTTCCTGATGCGTGGGCGCCTGCTGAATTCAGATCAGTTCGAGGAAGCCCGGCAAATCTTGCGCGATATCGAATCCCTGGATGGGCACACCGCATTCCTGTTCGACAAAATCAACTTCCTGATGGACGCGACGGTTGGTTTCATCAACATCAACCAGAACAAGATCATCAAGATTTTCTCGGTCGCCAGCGTCGCTTTCCTGCCGCCGACCCTGATTGCCAGCATCTATGGGATGAACTTCAGGATCCTTCCGGAGTTGCAGTGGGACCTGGGTTACCCCTTCGCATTAGCGCTCATGCTGGGCAGCGCGATCGCGCCATTTTGGTATTTCCGCCGGCGCGGCTGGCTCAAGTAGGAGAGTGCGGCCTTCCTCCAATACTCATCAACAGGAAGGCCGGGTCAATCACGCAATCGCGGCAAACGACTTCCGCGCTGCTTCTATCGTCATGTCGATGATCGCATCGTCATGTTGAGATGATACGAATCCCGCTTCGAAGGCCGATGGCGCCAGATACACGCCCGCATCGAGCATCGCGTGGAAAAATGCGTTGAATCTCGATTTGTCGCAAGCCATCATTTCCGAATGGCTTGCCGGGATGTCCTTGGCGAAGTACAGGCCGAACATGCCGCCGACAGAGTTGGCGCAGAAGGCGACGCCGCAGTCCTTCGCCGCAGCGGACAGGCCTTGCACCAGGCGCGCAGTTTGCTTCGCGAGGGAAGCATAAAAACCTTCTTCCTGGATCAGTTTCAGCGTGCTGAGTCCCGCGGCTACCGCAACCGGGTTGCCGGACAGGGTGCCAGCCTGATAGACGGGGCCAAGCGGTGCCAGAAACTTCATCAGGTCGGCGCGGCCGCCGAATGCGGCAACCGGCAGGCCGCCGCCAATCACTTTCCCAAGGACCGTCATGTCCGGCGTAATGCCGTAGAGTGATTGCGCGCCGCCCAGCGCAACGCGAAAGCCCGACATGACTTCATCGAATATCAGCACTGCGCCATGCTTGGTGCACAGACGGCGCATGGTTTGCAGGAATTCCGGGGTGGCTGGCAGCAGATTCATGTTGCCGGCTACCGGTTCGACGATGACGCAGGCGATCTGCTCGCCCATGTTCCTGAAGACGTCTTCGAGTTGCTGCGGCTCGTTATAGTCGAGTACCAGCGTGTGCTTTGCAAAATCTTCCGGCACGCCAGCCGAGGTCGGATTGCCAAAGGTCAGCATACCGCTGCCCGCCTTCACCAGAAGCGAATCGGCGTGGCCGTGATAGCAGCCTTCGAACTTGATGATCTTGTCGCGCCCGGTGGCGCCGCGAGACAGGCGCAGGGCGCTCATGGCGGCTTCGGTACCGCTGGAAACCAGGCGCACTTGTTCCAGGGATGGGATCAGGCGGCAGATTTCTTCCGCCATCACGATTTCGCCCTCGGTCGGCGCGCCGAAGCTCAAACCCAGTGCTGCGGCCGCCTGCACTGCTTTCACCACTTCCGGATGCGCATGACCGACGATGGCGGGGCCCCAGGAGCCGATGTAATCGATGTAGCGTTTGCCATCGGCATCCCAGAAATACGGCCCTTCGGCACGGGTGATGAAACGCGGCGTGCCGCCAACCGAGCGGAATGCGCGCACCGGCGAATTTACGCCGCCCGGCGTACTGCGCTGAGCGCGGGCAAAAAGGGATTCATTCTTGGAAGTCATATGGAATGCAGTCAAGATTAATTGTTGGCAGGGCCGGCCTCTGGACCGTCTGCCCAGAAGTAGCGATTCGGTGTAAGTTTGCCCATGCCGATACGGTGCGCGTTTGCCAAGGCCGCATGCGTAAACTCCTGTGCCTCGTAAACGGCTGTAGGCACATCTACGCCGCTGGCAAGCATGGCCGCGATTGCTGCCGAGAGTGTGCTGCCCGCGCCACTGAAGGAGCCTGGGAGGCGCTGCCAGGTATCCTGCCGGATGGGGCCGGACTCGTCAAACAGTATGTTGCCGACTTCATGGGCATCGCCCGGCGTGCCGGTGACGAGAACATATTCACAATCCATATCGACCAGACGCATTGCGTCGGTTGCAATCAGATCTCCTGTCGACGGCTCGCGCCAAGTCTCGGCAAATCGCGTCATTTCCACTGCAGAGGTGACGAAAAGGGTTGTTTGTGGAATCAGCAATTCCCGTATTGCTATCAGCATGTCTTCTCCCTCCGGCCCTTGGTCCGGCATGGCGGACAGAAAGGGGTCAAGAATGAGGGGAGCGTCCGGATAGTCGGAAATGATCTCGGCTATCACCGACACATTTTCGATACTGCCGATTGCGCCCACCTTGAAGGCGGCAACCGGCATGTCCTCCAGTACTACCCGTGCCTGATCGGCGACCCAGTCAGCATCGATCACCTGGACATCTTCGATGCGGGTGGTGTCGCCAATGAGGATGGAGGTGATAACAGACAAACCATGACAACCCATCGCCGCGAACGATGCAAGATCGCCTTGAATGCCGGTCGCAGCAATCGGATCGGCTGCACCGAAGGTCATGATGAGCGGGGAATTTTGGTTTTGCACGATCGGTAGATTAAGATATCCAACTTTGCATTTTACTTTATCGAAGGGTAGGCGACTGTGAGTAACAACGAAACACCAAAGGAAGAGTTTAAGACCTGGATGTGCCTGATTTGTGGATGGGTCTACGATGAAGCGGCTGGGTTGCCCGAAGAAGGCATCGCGCCGGGGACGCGCTGGGCCGATGTGCCGATGAATTGGACTTGCCCTGAATGCGGCGCACGCAAGGAAGATTTCGAAATGGTGGCGATCTGAACTGTCGCGATCTCGTTGGTTGCAATTCCGTTAATTTCGCATAAAAACCACGATAATCGCCGGCTTCCAGTAAAGGGTTGTTCTAAAGCATCTTGCTTTTTGTTACAGTTCAACCGTATATTGCTTGGAAGCTCAGCGAGAATACGTTATGACAACATCACCAGAAAACGCTGGTATCAAGATCATGGTGATTGACGACAGCAGCACGATTCGTCGATCCGCAGAAATTTTTCTGGGTCAGGCTGGGTATCAGATCGTCCTTGCAGATGATGGATTTGATGCTCTTGCCAAGATGAATGACCATAATCCAGCGCTGATTTTTTGCGACATCCTGATGCCGCGCCTCGATGGTTATCAGACCTGCGCGCTTATTAAAAAGAGCGCGAAATTTCATTCGACGCCCGTCATCATGCTTTCCTCGAAGGACGGCCTGTTCGACAGGGCGCGCGGCGCAATGGTTGGTTCCGATGCATATCTCACCAAGCCATTCACCAAGGATAGTCTGCTCAAGACCGTGCGTGAGCATACCGCTCAAGTACTTTCCAAATAATTTTTGATGTAAAGGTTTGCCATGGCAATACAAAAAATTCTGGTAGTGGATGATTCTCCAACCGAGCGTTACTTCCTGACTGACATTCTTGTCAAGAATGGATTCTCCGTGTCCACAGCTGAAAACGGCGAAGAGGCACTGGTCAAGGTGAAGGCGGACAAGCCACAACTCATATTGATGGATGTGGTGATGCCGGGTCAGAATGGGTTCCAGATTACGCGGGCTATTTCCCGCGATCCGGAAACCCAGGATGTGCCGATTATTATTTGCACCAGCAAGGGCCAGGAAACCGACCGTATCTGGGGAATGCGTCAAGGCGCTCGCGACTATATCGTGAAGCCAGTTGATCCCCAGGAGTTGCTGTCGAAAATCGCTGCGCTCGGATAAAGTCTGGTCATGAGCCAGCTTGAATCGGATATCGGCTTAAGAGCGCCTGACGGGAGCGGGCGCCGCACTCGCTTGCGCGAATTTCAGGCGCAACTGGTCGAGCGCATGCAGGCCGTCCGCGCCGGTTCGCAGGACCATGTCAGCCAGCTCGGTGTAATGATCGGCCAAGCACGCTGGCTGCTGAATCTTCAGGAGGCGGGCGAAATCATCTCCGTTGGCGCCATAACCAAGGTGCCTTTGACAAAAGACTGGTTTCTCGGGCTTACCAATATCCGCGGGAACTTGATCAGTGTGATCGATTTCGCCCGGTTTCAAGGCCTGGCACCTACTCCGGTGGATAAGGAAAGCCGGATCATCGCCTTCTCCCCCGCCTTGTCTTTCAACAGTGCTTTGTTGGTCACTCGAGTAATGGGGCTGCGGAATATCAGCGAGATGCAGCTTCAGGATCTCGGAAGTGAGCCTGCCTCGTCCTGGTCCCCTCGGCGATATCTTGATCGAGATTCTCAGGTCTGGACGGAACTTAATCTTTCTTTGATTGTGCAAGACCCGCAATTTTTGCACGTTGGTTTATGAGCCGCCAGGACGCATGAGCCGGTCAAACAACAGTAATTAGAATTAGGAGATTCAGTAATGGCGTTCAAACTACCGTTCTTTGCCAAGGGCAATAAGGGGGGGCTTGCCGGAGAAGCGGGTCTTGCGCCTGATGTCGTGCCCGACACAGCTTCCGGCGTGGCTTCCTCGGGTGAGCCGGATAACAGCCTGAACGCAACCTTCATCGGCGGTGCGCTGGAAAAAACGGGCGATATCCGCTTGCCATTGATCGGTCGTTTGTCATTGCAGAAGCAGGTGCGCCTCCTGCTGACCGTGATGGCAGGTTCCCTGTTGCTTGCGGCAGGTGCGGTGTGGCTTAACTCTAACCATTCCACGCTGTCTTCCACCCAAACACAGATCGCCGGTAATGCGCTGATGCACTCCCAGCGTATCGGTAAAGCAGCGCCGAACGCGATTCAGGGTAACCCCGAGGCATTCAAGCAGCTGGAAGAAAGCCGCAAGGACTTCAATTTCGCCTTGAACGTTCTTACGAAAGGCGGTCAATATCAGGGCCGTGACATTGCTCCGCCAACGCCTCAAATGGCAGCAATGCTGAAGGATACCCAGAAGGTGTGGGCGAACTCCGACAAGGCAGCCGACACCATCCTCAAGCTGAAAAAGGAATTGACGGGTTTTGGCACGACGCTGCAGAACCTGAATGCGCTGTCTCCCATTCTGCTTGAGCTGACTGAGCAGATTTCAACGCTGAAGATGCAGAGCGGCGCATCCGCACGCGAATTGTCGGCTGCAGGTCAGCTCGTGATGCTGACCCAGCGTCTTGGTCGCAGTGCAAACGAGTTTCTGACCACCGAAGGCGTGAACCCCGAAACGGCGTTCTTGCTGGGTAAAGACACCAACACCTTCCGTGACATCGTCGAGGGCTTCCTGAACGGCAGTGAAGTGCTGCGCTTGACGGCGACCACCGATGCAGACACCCGTGAAAGGCTGACTGAGCTGCATAAAGTGTTTGCGGACTATCAGAAGCACGTCGGCTCGATTCTTGGCAACCTGCAAAACTTCATCGCTGCGAAACAATCCGAACAACTGATCTTTGCGGAAAATGAAGCGCTGAAACAGCATCTGACTTCGTTGCAGCAGGCATATCGTTCGCAGGAAGACTCGCTGCACTGGTCCTTTTACCTGATGTGGGCTTGCGCTCTGGTCGCGTTGATCACGGCGGTTGGCATTGCGCTGGTGCTGCTGCAGGACAGCCGCAACCGCACCCGGGAAGCGGACTTGCGGCGCCAGCAGGCTGACGAGCAGCGTCTCCTCGCTATTCAGAAAGAGGAAGAGGCGAAGCGCGCGAACGACCAGAACCAGGCCGCAATTCTGCGCCTGATGAACGAATTGCAGGAAGTCGCGGACGGCGACTTGACCGTTGAAGCTACGGTTTCGGAAGACATCACGGGCGCGATCGCCGACTCGGTGAACTACACCATCGAAGAATTGCGTGGCCTGGTCGGTCGCGTTACCAGCACTGCAGAACAAGTTACGTCCGCATCCAACCAAGCCCAAAACATCGCAACGGAACTGCTGGTCGCGTCCCAGAAGCAGTCGCGCGAAATTCAGGAAACTGGCCAGGCGGTACTGCAAATGGCCACCCAGATTACTGACGTCTCCCGGTCTGCAAGTGAATCGGCCGAGGTTGCACGTCAGTCGGTGAGTGCAGCGGAGCAGGGTTACAAGGCTGTGGAAGACGCGATCAAGGGCATGAACGAGATTCGCGAGCACATCCAGGAAACCTCGAAGCGAATCAAGCGCCTCGGTGAATCTTCCCAGGAGATTGGCGAAATCACCGAACTGATTTCTGACATTACCGAGCAGACCAACGTGCTGGCATTGAATGCGGCCATTCAGGCAGCTTCCGCCGGGGAAGCAGGCCGCGGATTCTCGGTGGTTGCAGAAGAGGTGCAGCGACTGGCGGAACGCTCCGCCGAGGCAACCAAGCAGATCGGTGCACTGGTGCGTACGATTCAGACCGATACGCACGACGCCGTCGCGGCGATGGAAAAATCTACCCAGGGTGTGGTGGAAGGTGCCAAGCTGTCTGATGCGGCCGGTGCAGCACTGTCCGAGATCCAGCGAGTGTCTAATCGTCTTGCAGAGCTGATCCAAAGCATTTCGTCCGCTACGGAACAACAGGCGACGTCAGCCAACGGCGTAGCGAAAAATATCCAAAGCATTCTGACGGTGACCGAGCAGACGCAAGAAGGTACTCAACAAACGGCGCACTCGATTCGCGAACTGTCGAAATTGGCTGAAGAGCTCAAGAACTCGGTATCCCGTTTCCGCGTTGCTTGATACGACAAACTGCTGGCATGCATAGGCAGTGCAGCCCCTTAGTGATGCGTGATGGCGGACCTTTGTTCCGGTTCGCCTCCCTTTGAACCCGCGAGGCAGCCATGACCACCCCTTCTTCCACCTTTCCGCAAGGTGTTCGGGATAATTTCGACGCCGGACCGCTGTCCTGGGTGATGGGCGAAGTCCGAGAGGCACTGAACCTTTCGAAAAATGCTCTGAATGAAGCTCTTGCACAGGACGCCGAGACGCGAGTGACCGCGTTGCGTCACGCCAAGAATTATTTGCACCAAGCCCACGGGGCCTTGCAAGTCGTCGATATCGACGGCGTTGCCATTATTACCGAGACTGTTGAGGATTTGCTGGACCGGGTGGATGCCAGCCAAGTCGAGCTCACCCAGGATCTGGTGCAGACCATTGGCGCGGGATGTCAGGCTCTGGTTGAGTATCTGGAAGAGCTGTTGTCCGGTATGCCGCACCAGCCAGTACGCCTGTTCCCCTATTATCGTGCCTTGCTGGAAGCGCGAGGCGCTGAACGCATTCATCCTGCGGATCTGTTTTTCCCGAATCTTACGATTCGCACACCGACTTCTTCCCAGGACGCTGGCGCTCCGCTTCAATCGAGCGACTTGACTGCTTTGCGGCAGCGTTTCGAGAGGGCACTCCTGCCATTCTTGAAAAGCACTGACCGCAAGGCCGAGCTGGCCAGTGCCGCCGTCATGCGGGATATCGTCGGGCAAATCGAGAATTCACAGCAAAATCCTCAGGCGCGCGGCTTCTGGTGGGTGATGCATGGTTTTGCCGATGTCGTGGCAGAAGGGCAGATCCACAACGAGGTTTACGTCAAGCAGCTGTTTGCCCGCATTAATCTTCAGATCAGGCGCTTGAGCCAGGGCTCCAGCAGCATTGCCGAACGTCTCTTGCGTGACGCGCTTTTCTTTATTGCACGTGCCAAGAACCCTTCCGAGCGTGCCGGGCAAATCCGCATGGCGTATGAACTCGATGGTGCCGTACCGGCTGACTACGAAAAGAAGCGCTATGGCCAGATCGATGTTGACGCGCTTGCCATCGCCAAGGAACGGCTGTCGCAGGCGAAGAACTTGTGGAACCGGATTGCAGGTGGAGATGCCAGCGCTGCGGGATCGTTTCAGCATGAAATGCATGGCCTGACCGAGGCTGGATCCAGGCTCGGATCGCAGCCCCTGGCAAAGCTCCTGCGCGAAATCAACGGCATTGCCCGGCATGCAGCCCATGCTCAGCCTGGCGATGCACTCAGCCTCGAGATGGCCACGGGCCTTTTGTTCATCGAAAATTCTCTGAACGATATCAGCCGTTTGTCCGAGGATTTCGCAGAGCGTGCTGACGCGATGACGGCGCGTCTGCTGTCCGTCGTTGCAGGCCAGCAGCCGGCAGAATCGGCGCCATGGCTTGATGATATGTCGCGTGCCGCTCAGGAGCGGCAGACCATGGCGGCGCTGGCAGGCGAAATGCAGTCCAATCTGCGCCAGGTTGAAAAAATGCTCGACGAATATTTCAGGGATCCCTCTCAGCGGGAACCCCTGTCGCATCTTGACGATGTACTGCGCCAAGTCGAGGGGGCGCTCGCCATCCTGGACCAGGAAGATGCCAGGCGTACGGTCCAGCATACGCGTGCCGCTGTCCACGGCTTTGCTGAAGCAAATGAAGTCACTCCGGATCAGGAGGCATTCCAGAAGGTAGCGCAGAACGTCGGCGCCTTGAGTTTTTTCCTTGAAACGCTGCAATTCCATCCGGAAGGAGCAAAGCATCGCTTCTCCTTCGATGCCAAAGAAGGCCTGTTCCGCGCCAACCTCCTGGAAAAAAAAATCCGCTAGAAGCGGAACAGCTGCAATCTAGACAAGCGCCGACAGCGCCTGCAAGCGCCAGTTCCGGCGCAGTTGGCGCCGGACTTCCTCAGCTTGGAACGGTCGAAGACGAGCTCGCATATTTTCAGAAACAGTCCGCCGACCTCGCGATTTCCCTGACAGCGGAACCGGATAATCCGCAGTTGCAGGAGCAGCTCAAGGAGTCACTGCACAAGGTTCGGCTGGATGCCGCCCTGGTTGACGACGCCGAGGTCAAGGCCCGTGCCCAGGCCGGGATCGACATCCTCGAGAGTGCCGGTTTCACTCCTTCCCAGGACACCCTTGCCCCTATCATCAGCGCAAGCATGCCAGCTCAGCCTGCGCCGGCTCAGGCCTCGCCTTCGGCCACCCCTGAAAGCGATGATGCGATTGATGCCGAACTGCTCGAGATTTTCCTGTCTGAAGCGGAAGAAGTGCTCGATTGCGTCGACAAGACTTTGCCCGAATCCCGTAGCCAGCCACACAACCAGGAACATCTGACCACTCTGCGACGCTCATTCCATACGCTCAAGGGAAGTGGGCGGATGGTTGGCCTCGTGGCTTTTGGCGAAGCGGCATGGGGCATCGAGCAGGTCTTGAATGTCAGGCTGGCCGATGCCCGTCCTGGTGATTCCCATCTTTATGCCCTGCTGGAGAAAGCGGCCGAATTGCTGAGCGCATGGGTGGCGGACTTGAAAACCCAGGGCAGGTCCGACCGTACTCCGGATGCGCTTGTGCGCGCCGCTGAACGGGTGAAGGCAGGTGAGCCGTTCGTGTTCGACGAAGTGTCTGCAGAACTCGGTCTTTCGATGGAAGATGCGCAGGATACTGTCGACGAATCAGCGGCGCCGGCTTTCTCCGAGATCGCACTAGTAACAGATACCGACGCGCCAAAACCCGAGGCAGCACAGCAGTTCATGCAAGAGGCTGACCTGACTTTTGCGCCGGAGACGATCTCCGAAGCGGAAGCCGAACTTCCCCTCGCTCTCCCGGAGGCGGAGGAAGTCTCGTTGTCCGATGCCGATATGGCCATGTTCAATCAGGCCGGCAGCGATACGCCAGCTAGCGATACAGAGCCCCAGCCTGTCGCGCCGGTCGAAGCTGCAAGGCCAACAGCTCCCCTCGTGGCGGAAGTCATCGAGTTTCCGACCATGGTCATGCCTGAGACCAAGTCGAACGACAATGTAAGGCGGATCGGCGACCTGGAGATCAGCCTCCCGCTTTACAATATCTTCCTGTCCGAGACCGACGAACTCGTGCGCTTGCTTGCGCGTGATATTGCTGAATGGCGCCACGAACCGGAACGCCATGTCAACATCCAGGCAGTCCATGCAGCACATTCGCTGGCGGGAAGCTCCGCCACCGTCGGTTTCAAGATCCTGCACGAACTGGCACATGCGCTTGAAATGGTCCTCCAATTCCTGGCGCGCAAACCCGTACTCCTGACCGCGCATGAGTTCGACTTGCTGGATCAGAGCGCGGAACGCCTGAAACTGATGCTGCAGGAGTTCGCCTCAGGCGAAATGCCGGAGCATCAGCCGGAGCATGCACTGCATCTGGTTCGGGTGTTGCAAGACCTGGACGCGCGATCGATGCGCCAGGCATCCTCCCCAAGCAAAGACCTGCCGGTTACCTTGAAGCCGGTCATGGAAACTCGCCGCCCCGCAGAACCCAAGCCGCACCTGGCAGTTGAACCGAAGTCCGAAACGGGAGCCTCAACTCAATTGGTAAGCCCGGCATCCGCCGATGCTGTCATGGGCGAAAATGCCACCCGAACCGAGCCGGCAGTCGTGCTCAAGGATGAACTGGATGCCGACTTGCTCCCGGTATTTCTCGAGGAGGGCCGGGACATGCTGCCCGAGATGGGGCAGGTGCTGCGGGCATGGCAGGGGCAACTCGGCGATGCGGCTGCACCGCAATCGCTGCTGCGTACGCTTCACACCCTGAAAGGCAGCGCCCGCATGGCCGGCGCGATGACCCTGGGGCAGCATCTGCACGAGATGGAAACGCGTATCGAGAGCCTGATGCGCCTTGGCACGCCCTCCGCTCAGGCAGTCGAAGATCTCGTCGCGCGTTACGACCACGCATTGTATCTGTACGAGCTGCTGCAAAATCCGCATGCCAGCCGGGAAACGCCAAAGGCGAGCCCCGTTGAGCAGGCATTGCCCATGGACGCGCAAGAAGTGCCGGAGACCAGAGAGGTCATCACGGTGCAGGAGCCGTCACTGGCGGCCTCCCAGTCACTGGCTGTGAATCCGGCGGCCACCGTACCGGCCCGTCCGGCAGCGTCTGCGGTTGTAACCGCGGCCAATGCGCCGCTCATTCGTGTTCGCGCCGACATCCTCGACCGTCTGGTGAACCAGGCTGGTGAAGTCTCGATTTCCCGATCCCGGCTCGAAACCGATGTCGGATCGCTGCGGCAGTCGCTGCTGGAGCTGACCGAAAACGTCAACCGGTTGCGCGGCCAGCTCCGCGAGATCGAGATGCAGGCGGAAACGCAGATTACCTCGCGCATGACGCAGACATCCGACCGCGAATTCGACCCGCTGGAGTTCGACCGGTTCACGCGCCTGCAGGAACTGACCCGGATGATGGCCGAGAGCGTCAACGACGTGAACTCGGTTCAGCAGAACCTCAGCCGTACCCTCGACGGTGCGGCCGGAGGCCTGTCTTCCCAGGCGCGGCTGACCCGTGAATTGCAGCAGGACCTGATGCGGGTGCGCATGGTGCAGTTTGCCAGCGTGTCGGAGCGTCTGTTCCGTGTGGCGCGGCAGGCTGCAAAAGAAGTCGACAAGCGGGTGAACCTGGACATTCGCGGCAACTCGGTTGAAATCGACCGCGGCGTGCTGGAAAAGATGACGGGCCCGTTCGAGCATCTGCTGCGCAATGCGATCGTGCACGGCATCGAATCGCGCGAAGCGCGACGTGCAGCAGGCAAGAGCGAAGTCGGCGAATTGCTGGTCGAAATCCGCCAGGAGGGCAATGAAGTCGTCATCCAGTTCTCCGACGACGGCCAGGGCCTGAACATCGCGCGTATTCGCGACAAGGCCAAGCGTGTCGGCCTGCTGACGAATGACGGCGACATGAGCGACGAAGATGTGAAGGACCTGATCTTCCATCCGGGCTTCTCGACGGCGGAGCAGGTTACCGAGCTGGCAGGACGCGGTGTCGGCATGGACGTTGTTCGTTCGGAAGCAATCGCGCTTGGCGGTCGCGTGGTGGCCCGCTCGGAGCCGGGCAAGGGTGCACAATTCACGATCACGCTGCCCCTGACGCTCGCCGTGACCCAGGTCGTATTGCTGTCCTCCGGAGGCAAGACTTATGCGGTACCGTCGGTGCTGGTCGAGCAGGTGCAGCAGCTGAAGGTGAATGCGCTGACTGCTGCCTACAACGACGGCGTCGTCGTATTCCAGGGGCAGCGCGTGCCGATGCATTACCTGGCAGCACTCCTCGGAGATACTGCGGCTTCCCCCATGTCGCAGATGTATTCGCCCTTGATGATTCTAAGAAGCGGCAGCGAACGGGTCGCGCTCCATGTGGACGAAATCATCGGCAACCGGGAAGTTGTAGTCAAGAACATCGGGCCGCAACTGGCGCGGATGATTGGCATTGCCGGCGCTACGGTGCTTGGCTCGGGCGACATCGTGCTGATTCTGAATCCGGTGCCACTCGCTCAGCGTGCTGCCCAGGACAATGTGCGTGCACCGCGCCTCATTCCATCCGATGCCCCGGCGAACATGGGTGCAGTTGCGCAAATGTCTGTCTCTTCGCCTTCCACGCCGGTATCGGAACCAGTGCAGGGCTTGCGCACCCAAAACATCGTCATGGTGGTGGATGACTCGCTGACGGTGCGTCGCGTAACCCAGCGTCTCCTGTCGCGCGAAGGCTACCAGGTGGTACTGGCCAAGGACGGTGTGGATGCCCTTGAACAGCTGCAATCCGTAACGCCAGGCGTAATGCTGGTCGATATCGAAATGCCGCGCATGGATGGCTTCGACTTGACGCGCAACGTACGCAGTGACGAGCGCACGCGGCATATTCCGATCATCATGATCACATCGCGTACTGCGGAAAAGCACCGCAATTACGCGATGGAGCTGGGTGTGAACGAGTATCTGGGCAAGCCATACCGGGAAGACGAACTGCTGAAATTCATCAGCGAATTCGTCAACAGGGAAGCACAGGCTATTTGAATTGCGTCTACCGCCCCACAAAAAACCCGCATCAATCATGCGGGTTTTTTTGTGGGCGGCCTGTCCCGCTCCGTGACGCTTGCGAAGCCCACTCGCAGCCGAAGGCATCGATGGACGGGCATGAAACGAACCGGGCGACCCGGCAAAAATGCTAAAATCCGCATTACGACAAACAATTCCGGTTCGGGTCATTTGCAGTTGTTTCCCGCCTGAATCCGCACTCTCCCAGGAAATATCCTATTTTTCCGCAATGTCCAAGGTCGTGGCCTCCGAACTCAAGCTTGCCAACCATTTTCTGATCGCAATGCCATCCATGCTGGATCCGGTATTTGGCGGCACAGTGATCTATTTGTGTGAGCACAATGCAGATGGTGCGCTCGGCGTGATCATCAACAAACCAACAGACATGAGCATGGATGAATTGTTTGAGCGCGTCGACCTGAAGCTTGAAATTTCACCCAGCCAACTCCTTTCGACGACGCATCCGGTGATGTTCGGCGGTCCGGTGCAGGTCGAGCGCGGCTTTGTCCTGCACAGCCCCCACGGCCCGTATTCCTCCATGATGAAGGTGACCGATGACATCGCACTGACCACGTCCAAGGATGTGCTGGAAGCGGTGGCGCACGGTGATGGCCCCCGCCGCATGCTGGTCAGTCTCGGCTGCTCAGGCTGGGGGGCAGGGCAGCTGGAAGATGAGATTGCCCGGAATGGCTGGCTGACTGTGCCCGCCGATCCCGCCATCATTTTCGATTTGCCCGCGCAGGAACGTTTTGCCGCTGCCATGAATCTGCTCGGCATCAATCCCTGGGCCTTGTCCGGCCAGGTCGGACGCGCTTGATGGCGAGGAAAAGGCAGCCTGACTAGTGGAAACCGTGCTGGGATTCGACTTTGGCCTGAAGCGCATCGGCGTCGCAATCGGCAATACCCTGCTGCGGCAGGCGCAACCGCTTACCGTCATCACGGCCGCGACCAATGACGCAAAATTTTCCGAGATCGCCGCACTGATGCGGGAATGGCAACCAGCACGCTGCGTGGTCGGATTGCCGCTTCATCCGGACGGCGCAGAACATGAAATGACGGTGCGCTGCCGGCGTTTCGCCAATCAATTGCACGGACGTTACGGTGTCGATACCGTCCTTGTGGACGAGCGGTATTCATCGGCGGTCATCGCGCAGCGGCGCGGCGAATTGATCGATGCCGAAGCCGCTGCAATCATTTTGCAACAATACTTCAACGAATATGGCAAATCCTAAATTCGATGCGGAGACACTCTACCAGTCGCTGGCGGAGCAAGTGAAGTCTGGTCTTGCCCATGACGAGAATGTGGCTATCGTTGGCATTTACTCCGGCGGTGCATGGCTTGCCGAAAGGCTGGCGGCTGAATTGCAACTCACCGACCGGCTCGGCTTCATCGATGTGTCCTTCTACCGCGATGACTACGCGGAAAAGGGCTTGCATGCGGAAGTCAAGCCGACCCAGATCCCGTTCGAAGTAGAAGGCGCCACCATCCTGCTGGTAGATGATGTTTTGTACACCGGGCGCACCACCCGCGCGGCGATCAACGAGCTCTTCGACTACGGCCGCCCAGCGAAGATCCTGCTGGCAGCGCTGGTCGACCGCGGCGGGCGCGAACTGCCAATCGCCGCCAGTTTCGTTGCCGAGTCCACCACGCTTTCCGACAACCAGCAACTCGTATTGCAACGCGCCGAAGATGGCCGATTCTCCCTGACTGTAACCAATGCTTAACCCGCAACTGAACAAGAACGGCGAGCTGCAGCACCTGCTCACCATCGAAGGCCTGCCGAAGGCGATCATCAACCATATTCTGGACACTGCTTCCTCCTTCGTCAGCATCGGCGACCGCGAAGTGAAGAAAGTGCCGCTGATGCGTGGCAAGAGTGTGTTCAACCTGTTCTTTGAAAACTCGACGCGCACCCGCACGACTTTCGAGATCGCGTCCAAGCGCCTGTCAGCGGATGTGATCAACCTGAACATTTCCGCCTCGAGCACCAGCAAGGGCGAGTCGCTGCTCGACACCATCGACAACCTCGCCGCCATGCATGCGGACATGTTTGTGGTGCGGCATTCGCAATCCGGCGCGCCTTACCTGATCGCCAAGCACCTGATCGATACGAAACAGAGTCATGTGCACGTGGTGAATGCCGGTGACGGACGCCATGCGCATCCGACCCAGGGCTTGCTGGACATGTACACGATCCGGCACTACAAGAAGGATTTCACGAACCTGACGGTTGCCATCGTGGGCGACATCCTGCACAGCCGCGTGGCCCGCTCCGACATCCACGCCCTGACCACGCTGGGCGTGCCGGAAGTGCGCGCGATCGGGCCGCGCACCCTGCTGCCGGGCGGGCTGGAGCAGATGGGCGTGCGCGTCTTCACCGACATGAATGAAGGCCTGAAAGGCGTCGACGTAATCATCATGCTGCGCCTGCAGAACGAGCGCATGAGCGGCGCGCTCCTGCCGTCCGCGCAGGAATTCTTCAAGAGCTATGGTTTGACGCCTGAACGACTGGCTCTCGCCAAGCCGGATGCCATCGTGATGCACCCCGGACCGATGAACCGGGGCGTCGAGATCGACTCGGCAGTCGCCGACGGGTCGCAGGCAGTGATCCTGCCGCAGGTCACCTTCGGCATCGCGGTGCGCATGGCAGTGATGAGCATTTTGGCGGGAAATTGACACAATGAGACTTTATATCAGGAATGGCCATCTGATCGATCCGGCCAATGGCATCGATGGGCAAAAGGATTTGTATGTGGCCGACGGCAAGGTGGTCGGCGTGGGGGAGGCGCCGGCCGGGTTTGCCGCCGACAGGACGATCGACGCGAGCGGCTTGGTGGTCGCGCCCGGACTAGTGGATCTGAGCGTGCGCCTGCGCGAGCCCGGCTATGAGTACAAGGCCACGCTGGAATCGGAAATGCAGGCAGCGATGCAAGGCGGCGTCACCAGCCTCGTCTGCCCGCCGGACACGGATCCGGTGCTGGACGAGCCGGGCCTGGTGGAAATGCTGAAGTACCGTGCACGCGGCCTGAATCAGGCCCATGTCTATCCGCTCGGGGCACTGACCGTCGGCTTGAAGGGCCAGGCCCTCACCGAGATGGCAGAATTGACCGAAGCCGGCTGCGTCGGTTTTTCCCAGGCCGATTGCCCCATTCTCGATACCACGGTGCTGCTGCGTGCGATGCAGTACGCAAAGACTTTCGGCTATACCGTCTGGCTGCGCCCGCAGGATCCGCATCTGGGACGCAGCGGCATCGCTCACAGCGGCGCAGTCGCTTCGCGCCTCGGCCTGCCCGGCGTGCCGGTGATGGCCGAGACGATCGCACTGCATACCATCTTCGAATTGATGCGCACCACCGGCGCACGTGTTCATTTGTGCCGCATTTCCTCCGCCGCCGGCATAGAACTGGTGCGTGCTGCCAAGAAGGAAGGCTTGCCGGTCAGCTGCGACGTCGGCGCCCATCACGTCCACCTGACCGATACAGACATCGGCTTCTTCGATTCCAACGCACGCGTCAACCCGCCATTCCGCGCACAGCGCGACCGCGATGCGATCCGGCAGGGGCTGCTTGATGGGACAATTGACGTGATCTGTTCCGACCATACGCCGGTCGACGATGATGAAAAACTGCTGCCCTTTGGCGAGGCATCGCCGGGCGCGACCGGCCTCGAACTGCTGCTGTCGCTGGCGCTCAAATGGGCGGACGAATCGCTCGACAAGTCTGAGCGGCCGCTCTCGAGGGCAATTGCCAAGATCACCGCTGATGCCGCCCGCGTGGTAGGTCTGGATGCAGGTCAGCTGAGCGTAGGCAGCATTGCCGATATTTGCCTGTTCGATCCCGGAACACGCTGGACGGTTAGCGCCGCCGCGCTCGCCAGCCAAGGCAAGCACACGCCTTTCCTCGGTTACGAGTTGCCAGGGCAGGTCAGGGCAACGCTTGTTGCCGGCCATGTCGCCTTCGAGCGCAAGAACGCATGACGGCCTATCGACTGGCGCGCGTAGTGCTCCATCTCTTCGTCGGACTGGGCATCTGCGCGCTGGTCTTTCCGTGGACGGATCAGGCAGGTCGGCAGGCGCATATCCGGCGCTGGTCGATTCAGCTGCTCAAGCTTTGCGGGGTGCGGGTCGAACTGGTCGAGACCGAGGGCGTGCAGATCGCGCCGCGGGCGCTGACGGTGGCCAACCATATCTCCTGGCTCGACATTTTCGTCATCAATTCCCTGAACCCGTGCCGCTTCGTCGCGAAGTCGGATATCCGCGACTGGCCGCTGATCGGCTGGCTGTGCGAGAAGGTCGGCACCATCTTCATCTCCCGCGGCAAGCTGCGGGATGTGCGCAAAATCTACCAGGGGCTAGTCACCAGCCTGCATGCGGGCGAACATGTCGCCTTTTTCCCCGAAGGCACCACGGCGGCACAGGGAACGATTTTGCCTTTCCATGCCAACCTGTTTGAAGCGGCGATCGAAGCGCAGGTGCCGATCCAGCCCTATGCGCTGCGTTATGTCGATGACGAGGGAAAGTTTCATCCCGCGGCCGATTTCGTCGGGGCGATGACTTTCGTGCAGAGCATGCTGATGATTCTCAAGTCATCGGGGATGCAGGCACAATTGATGCCACTGCCGCCGATCGACACCGAGGGAGCTCCACACCGCCGGGATCTGGCGGAAGCCGCCAGAAAATCGATTACGGAAGCTCTGGGGTACGAGGAATATCAGGGCATAGCGTCAGAATCCGGAACGCGCTGACCAGGCACCTATACATCCTCCTCGCTTTCGCAGGATCCCGGGCGCAGTCGGCTGAGCCCTACATCGAGAACGGCTGCTGGTACTGCGGGCACTCCACCTGCATGACCCTGCGATCCTCCAGGCAGACCGCGCTCAGCTTGCCACCCCACAGGCAGCCGGTGTCCAGCGCGATCAGGTCCGGGCGCATCACCAGGCCCAGCGTCGACCAGTGGCCGATGACGACCGTCACATCTTCGGTGCGGCGTCCCGGGACATCGAACCACGGCATATAGCCCGGCAGCTCCGTTTCCGCGCCTTTCGACGCCATGTCCATCGTGCCGTCGTCACTGCAGAAGCGGATGCGCGTCAGGGCATTCACGATGCAGCGCAAGCGGTCCGGGCCCTGCAGATTGTCCTCCCATCTGGCCGGCGTATTGCCATACATTTTTCTCAGGAATTCCACCCAGTCCGGGCCGCGCAACGCGGTTTCGACTTCCTGCGCGAGCTCAAGCGTCTGCTGCGCCGTCCATTGCGGCACGACGCCGGCATGCACCAGCAGATATCCCTGTTCGAAGATCGCCAGCGGCTGGCGGCGCAGCCAGTCGAGCAGTTCATCGCGGTCCGGCGCCTGCAGAATGTCGTCCAGCGTATCGGTACGGTGGGGCTTGCGGATGCCGTGCGCGACTGCCAGCAGATGCAGGTCGTGATTGCCGAGCACGACTCGCGCGCGGCCGCCGAGGTCGCGGATCTGACGCAGCGTGGCCAGCGAGTGCGGCCCGCGGTTCACCAGGTCGCCGACGAAGATCAGCTTGGCATTAGGCGAAGCCTTATCGATTTCATGCAGCAATTCATTCAGGCTGTCCCGGCAGCCCTGTACGTCGCCGATGGCAAAAGTTGTCATGCGTAAATCTTTTGAGAAGTAAGAAGCGCGCCCTTTGTCACAACGCAATAAGGAGCGCGATGCCCTGGCCTATAAAGTGGGGATGTCATTCGGACAGCCAAAGCGCCAAGGACACGCACTTATATCATGTTAATTCCAATCATTCTTTCCGGCGGTGCAGGCACGCGCCTGTGGCCGGTATCGCGCGAGGCGCATCCCAAGCCTTTCATGCGCATCGGCGGCGGCAAAAGCCTGCTGACCCAGACCTATGAACGCGCTCAGTCGGTATCCCCGCAAGGCATGCCCCTGATCGTCACCAACCATGACTATTATCTCCGCTCGCGTGACGAACTGGCCCGGCAGGAAGTCAAGCCGCATTACCTGCTCGAGCCAAGCGGACGCAATACCGCGCCGGCGATCACCCTGGCTGCGCTCTGGGCAGCGCAGCAGGACAGCAATGCCTGCCTGCTGGTAATGCCCGCAGACCATCTGATTACGGATGTGGCGGCATTCCAGAAGGCCGCGCAGCACGCGGAAACCCTGGCCAAGGACGGCTTCCTGGTGCTGTTCGGCATCCGCCCGACAGCACCCGAGACCGGCTACGGCTATATCGAAATGGGCGCCCAAGTCAGCCAGCAGGCGAATGCAGTACAGCGTTTCGTCGAAAAGCCGGATGCCGCCACCGCCGCCAGGTATCTGGCACAGGGCAATTATGTCTGGAACAGCGGCATATTCTGCTTCAAGGCAGGCAGCATCCTGGATGCGCTGGCCACCTACAACCCGGCGCTGCTCGAATCCGCCCGTGCAGTCTGGGAAGCGGCCCAGACCCAGGGCGACAAGACCGAATTGCCGGCCGCCTTCGCCAAGCTCGAAAACATTTCCATCGACTACGCGGTGATGGAAAAGGCGAAGAACATCGCCGTCGTTCCGGGCGACTTCGGCTGGAGCGACATGGGCGCATGGAGCGCGGTAGCCGATGTGCTGCCGGCCGACGCGGATGGCAACAAGGCCAACAATTGCGAACCCATCCTGATCGACAGCCATAACACCTACATCGATTCCAAGGACCGGATCGTTGCCGCCATCGGCCTCGAGAACATTCTGATCGTCGACACGCCGGACGCCTTGCTCGTTGCCGACAAGTCCAGGAGCCAGGAAGTCAAGCAGGTCGTCAACCAGCTCAAGGCCAGCGGGCATGAAGCCCACAAGATCCACCGCACTGCCGTGCGCCCCTGGGGAACCTATACGGTGCTGGGCGAAGGGCAGGGCTTCAAGATCAAGCGGGTCGTGGTCAAGCCGGGGCAATCCCTGTCGCTGCAGATGCACCATCATCGCAGCGAGCACTGGGTCGTGGTCTTCGGCACCGCCAATATCACCATTGACGACAAGACCACCCTGATGACGCAGAACCAGTCGACCTACATTCCGATCGGTGCCAGGCATCGCCTGGAAAACCCCGGCATCACCGATCTCGTGCTGATCGAAGTGCAGTGCGGCAGCTACCTGGGTGAAGACGACATCGTCCGGTTTTCGGACAGCTATGGGCGAGTGTAAGCCAGCCGCCGCCGGCTGCCCGAGCGCCTTTCAAGAATCACACCACAGAAACAAGGAAGTTCAGAATGCTCATGAAATCAAAAGCCAACAAGGTCGCCCTCATCACTGGCGTCACTGGCCAGGACGGCGCGTATCTGGCCGAGTTGCTGCTGTCCAAGGGATACGAAGTGCACGGCATCAAGCGCCGCTCGTCGCTGTTCAACACCGACCGCATCGACCACCTGTACCAGGACCCGCATGAGCCGGATGTGCGCTTCAAGCTGCACCATGGCGACCTGACCGATTCCACCAGCCTGATCCGCATCATCCAGGCGGTGCAGCCGGATGAAATCTACAACCTCGCTGCCCAAAGCCATGTCGCCGTGTCGTTCGAAGAGCCGGAATACACGGCCAACTCCGACGCGCTCGGCGCCCTGCGCATCCTGGAAGCGATCCGCATCCTCGGGCTGGAAAAGAAAACCCGCTTTTACCAGGCTTCGACCTCGGAACTGTACGGCCTGGTGCAGGAAGTCCCGCAAAAGGAAACCACCCCGTTCTACCCGCGCAGCCCGTATGCGGTGGCCAAGCTGTACGCCTACTGGATCACCGTCAATTACCGCGAAGCCTATGGCATCTATGCCTGCAACGGCATCCTGTTCAACCATGAAAGCCCGATCCGCGGCGAAACCTTCGTCACCCGCAAGATCACCCGGGCGCTCGCCCGCATCAAGCTCGGCTTGCAGGATTGCCTGTACCTGGGCAACCTCGATGCCAAGCGCGACTGGGGCCATGCGCGCGACTATGTCGAAATGCAATGGCTGATGCTGCAGCAGGACCAGCCGGAAGACTTCGTCATTGCCACCGGCGTGCAATACAGCGTGCGCGACTTCGTCAATGCCGCGGCCAGGGAACTCGGCATCGCCATCACCTGGCAAGGCGCAGGCGTGGAGGAAAAGGGCTACAACGCCCACGGCAAATGCATCGTCGCCGTCGACCCGCGCTACTTCCGCCCCACGGAAGTGGAAACCCTGCTGGGCGATCCGTCCAAGGCCAAGATCAAGCTCGGCTGGACGCCCAAGACCACGTTCGACGAACTGGTGGCGGAAATGGTGCGCGAAGACCTCAAGTCAGCGGAGAGGGATGAGCTGGTGAAGAACAGTGGATATAGTGTATTCAATTATCACGAATAGAAAATATTCGACCCAGCTTTTAAAAAGGGAACTAAGAAAGAGCGCCAGAATAAGGCGCTCTTTCTTTTTTGGGAGGTCTTATACGCATCGTGAACGTGTCTTGCACCGGATTTTTTTCTGATGCGCCACTTTAAGGCATAGGTTTCTATTGGTACTGTATTTTCCCTGCTCTTTGCACGCTCTCTATCGCTTCACTTTATACATCAAACAGGAAAATTTTCTTGTCAGATGGCTGAAGAATACAATTGAGAAATTTCCTTCGAAGTTAAGCATTTGCTATTCATCTAAGAGATAGCCGAATCTAACCATGGTACCTAATGAAAGTTGCTGAGTATGTCATATGCTGAAATCACCTTCAAAGACAAAAATCCGGTCAAGCGGTGGCTGCAACGAAGAAGGCTAGTCTCCGCAGTCCAGGCAGTATCACGTTTCAAAGCCCCGGCTGTTGTTTGCGATTTTGGTGCGGGCAACGGAGAACTATGTAAGCTTCTTTCGAGGAAATATCCGAATGCCAGAATAATTTGCTATGAGCCTGTAAATGATTTGCTACTCCAGGCAAAGGAGAACCTATCTTCAATACCAAATGTTGAGTTTCATGCCAATCTCGGGTCCATTCAAAGGATGTCCGTTGATATTCTGTTTTGTCTTGAAGTCTTCGAACACCTTCCTTTGAAAGAAACTGAAGATGCTTTGCAACAGATTGACGATTGCTTGAAAGATCGTGGTTTAGCCGTATTCGGTGTGCCGATTGAAATTGGTTTGCCGGCACTCTATAAAGGATGTTTCCGAATGCTTCGGCGCTTTGGGGAGTATGACGCTAATCCAAAGAATGTTTTGTACTCATTGATCGGTATTCCTCTTCTGAATCGTCCTACGGCCGAAATTGCTCCAGGTTTTCAGTTTCACTTTCACCATACCGGCTTTGACTATCGTCGCCTAAAAAATCATCTTCGCAAACAGTTCGAACTGCTGTTTGTGCTGTGCAGCCCTTTTCCAGTGTTGGGCCGCTGGCTAAACCCCGAAATCTATTTCGTTACACAAAAAAAATATCGATGAATGAGCATTCGTAGAATTTGAGGTAATTCCTTCACTTTCTTTCCTGATATGGCAAGGTCTTCAAAGATTCAACGTTGATTTATTGTAAAAATATCTATTTGAATTTGGTATAGCCGCTGCGCCAGAGTAAAATTACGGACCGCAAAAAAGTCGGCTACGTGCCGGGAATTTTCAGGAATTGTTCAGATTTCTATGAAATTCGGCAAGCTTTCGCTAAGTAGCATGGAGGCGGACGGTTATATATCAGAAGGAGTAATTGCCAAATTCGCCCCTGGTGGCCTTGCTGGAAAAGGCTAGTGGGTGACCCGTAAATGTAGTTGAATACTCAGGATGACAGAATGATTTTAGTGACAGGCGGCGCTGGATTCATCGGAGCTAATTTTGTGCTGGACTGGTTGGCCCAGAAGGATGAGCCAGTCATCAATCTCGACAAGCTTACTTACGCAGGCAACCTGGAAACCCTGGCTTCCCTGCAGGGCGATTGCCGCCACATCTTCGTACAGGGCGACATCGGCGATTCAGCCCTGGTGTCGTCACTACTGGCTCAGCACAAGCCGCGCGCCATTGTCAACTTTGCAGCCGAGTCCCACGTCGACCGTTCCATCCACGGACCGGAAGCCTTCATCGAGACCAACGTCGTCGGCACTTTCCGACTGCTGGAAGCAGCAAAGGCGTACTGGGGCGAGCTGTCCGGCGACGACAAAACGGATTTCCGCTTCCTGCATGTCTCAACCGACGAGGTCTACGGCTCTCTCGCGAAAGATGACTCGGCCTTCCGCGAAACCAATCGCTACGAGCCGAACAGCCCGTACTCTGCCAGCAAGGCGGCAAGCGACCACCTTGTGCGCGCTTATCACCACACCTACGGGCTGCCGGTTCTGACCACGAATTGTTCCAACAACTACGGGCCTTACCACTTTCCGGAAAAGCTGATCCCGCTGATGATTGTGAATGCGCTGGCGGGCAAGAACCTGCCGGTGTACGGCGACGGGCAGCAAATCCGCGACTGGCTCTATGTGAAGGATCATTGCAGTGCCATCCGCCGTGTGCTGGAAGCAGGCACGCCAGGCGAAACCTACAATGTCGGTGGCTGGAACGAGAAAGCCAACATCGATATCGTTCACACCATCTGCAAGCTGATGGATCAGCTGCGCCCCCGGGACGACGGCAGGTCTTATTGCGAACAGATCACCTTCGTGGCAGACCGTCCGGGCCACGACCGGCGCTACGCCATCGATGCCCGCAAAATCGAGCAGGAACTGGGCTGGAAGCCAGCGGAGACCTTTGATACCGGTATCCGCAAAACCGTGCAGTGGTATCTCGATAACCAGGATTGGGTACGCAACGTGCAATCTGGTGCTTATCGGGAATGGGTCGAAAAGAATTACGGTCGGCGAGCACCATGAAAATCCTGTTGCTCGGTAAAGATGGCCAGGTCGGCTGGGAATTGCAGCGTTCTCTTTCCCCGCTGGGCGAGCTTCATGCGTTCGGCAGAAACGAAGCCGACCTCGAAAAACCAGAAAGCCTGCGCCAATTAATTCGCGGCATTCAGCCTGCGGTGATTGTGAACGCTGCGGCCTACACCGCAGTGGACAAGGCCGAGTCCGATCCGGAGAAGGCGCGCCAGATTAATGCCCAGGCTCCGGGCGTACTGGCGGAAGAAGCCGACCGGCTGAATGCATGGCTGGTGCATTATTCAACGGACTATGTTTTTGACGGAAAGAAATCCTCTCCTTATGAGGAAGACGATCTGACCAATCCAATATCGGTATACGGTCAGACCAAGCTTGAAGGCGAACGGCTGATCCGCGATCATCACGCAAAGCATCTGATCTTCCGTACCAGCTGGGTATATGCCGCGCGGGGAGGCAACTTTGCCAAGACCATGCTGCGTCTGGCAAAGGAGCGCAATCAGTTGAAGGTCATTGCCGATCAATACGGAGCACCCACCAGCGCCGAACTGATCGCGGATGTCACCGCTCTTGTCCTGCACCGTATTGGCCAGCAAGCGAAACCTGAATTTGCCGGCGCCTATCATTTGACTGCAGGCGGGCACACCACTTGGCACGCATACGCACAGTATGTCCTCCAACGGGCCGAGTCGAGCGGCGCCATACTCAAGGCGAAAGGCGATGCAGTGCAGCCGATTCCCTCCGAAGCATACCCGCTTCCCGCAGTACGGCCGAAGAATTCGCGTCTGGATACAACCAAGCTGACTCAAACTTTCGATCTTCAACTGCCGGAGTGGCAATACCACGTCCGGCGCCTGATCGATGAATTGAGCGCCCAAGGAGCAATATGAAACGCAAGGGTATTATCCTGGCCGGTGGATCCGGTACCCGGCTTTATCCGGCAACGCTTGCGGTCTCCAAGCAGCTGCTGCCAGTCTTCGACAAGCCGATGATTTATTACCCGCTCAGCACACTCATGCTGGCCGGCATCCGGGATGTACTCATCATCTCGACACCGCAAGACACGCCGCGCTTCGAACAGCTTCTCGGCAGCGGCGAGCAATGGGGGATGGATCTCTCGTATGCAGTCCAGCCGTCGCCGGACGGATTGGCACAAGCCTTCCTGATCGGGGAATCGTTTATCGGGAACGATCTCTCGGCGCTAGTCCTTGGCGACAACATCTTCCACGGGCATGACTTTCACCACTTGCTTGTCAATGCCATGGGACGCGAGGAAGGCGCGAGCGTGTTCGCATATCATGTGCATGACCCGGAGCGTTATGGCGTCGTCGAATTCGATACGACAGGCAAGGCAATCAGCATTGAAGAAAAACCAGTCCAACCCAAATCCAGTTATGCCGTAACCGGTCTCTACTTCTATGATAGGCAGGTCGTCAATTTCGCCAAAAGCCTCAAACCATCGGTGCGGGGCGAACTGGAAATTACGGACCTGAACCGGTTGTACCTGCAGCAGGGAAGCCTTTCAGTAGAAATCATGGGCCGCGGCTACGCCTGGCTGGATACCGGCACTCATGAATCGATGCTCGATGCAAGCCACTTCATTGCGACGCTGGAAGCGAGGCAGGGACTAAAGGTCGCTTGCCTGGAAGAGATCGCCTTTCGCCAGAAATGGATTGATGCGGCTCAGCTGGAAAAACTGGCGCAGCCGCTTGGTAAAAATGGGTATGGCCGCTATCTGCAGCGGCTGTTAAAGGAAACGGTATTCTGATGAAAGCCACGCCTCTCGCTATCCCCGACGTTGTACTGCTTGAACCCCGCGTATTCGGCGACGATCGCGGCTTCTTCTTCGAGAGCTTCAATCAGCGGCAGTTCAATCAAGCAATCGGGCGGGAAGTAAAGTTTGTACAGGATAACCATTCGCGATCGGCGAAGAACGTGCTGCGCGGACTTCACTATCAGATCAAGCAGCCCCAAGGAAAGCTTGTTCGCGTAGTGTCAGGAGAGGTGTTTGACGTTGCCGTCGATATCCGCAAATCTTCTCCTACATTCGGGAAATGGGTTGGTGAAATTCTTAGCGCTGAAAATAAGAGACAGCTTTGGATCCCTGAAGGTTTTGCTCATGGCTTTGCTGTACTCTCCGAAACAGCAGAATTCCTGTACAAGACTACAAACTATTATGCTCCTGAATTCGAGCGCGCCATTCTATGGAGTGATCCTTCAATAAGCATTGAGTGGCCAATTAATTTAGAACCGCAATTGTCCAGCAAAGATAAAGCCGGGTTGCGCTTTGTAGAAGCAGAAGTATTCGCATGAACCCGCAAGCTCCCCATTCTACTTCGCTCTTCGAGTTAGCTCACAGCCTCTGGAGTAATCGACAACTCATAAAGCGGATGATTCGGCGCGAAGTCGTAGGCCGATATCGCGGATCAGTAATGGGTTTGGCATGGTCGTTTTTTAATCCGGTATTTATGCTTGTCGTATATACCTTCGTGTTTTCGACCGTGTTTAAAGCACGCTGGGGGATCGATGGCGATTCGGGTAAGGCTCAGTTTGCTGTTCTGCTCTTCGCTGGAATGATTGTTCATACTCTTTTTTCTGAAGTGCTCAATCGAGCACCCAGCTTAATTCTTTCAAACGTTAACTACGTAAAGAAGGTTGTATTTCCAATCGAGATACTGCCGGTAATTGCAATGGGTGCAGCGTTATTTCACACTTTTATTAGTCTAGGTGTTTTGCTGACTGCATTTGTATTTTTGAACCAGTATCTGCATTGGACAGTCGTTTTTGCCCCATTCATCCTCCTACCTCTAGTCGTAGTTACCATGGGAGTAGCTTGGATATTATCGTCTCTTGGCGTATTTTTACGAGATGTCGCACAAACAATCGGGATCATCACCTCAGTAATGATGTTTCTATCCCCGGTTTTTTATCCGGTGAATGCGTTGCCCGAACAACTTCGACCTTGGCTCATGGTCAATCCGCTTACTTTCATTATCGAGCAATTGCGCGAAGTGATCGTTTGGGGCCATACGCCTAATTGGGTAGGGCTAGCTATTTATACACTGGTTTCAGTTGTTGTGGCTTGGATTGGTTACGCCTGGTTCCAAAAAACCAGGAGAGGGTTTGCAGATGTCCTTTAATGACCAGGCAATCCAAAGCACGCTAGAGAAGGATATGGTGGAAGTCGACTTTGCAATTCGCGTCAGTAATCTCAGTAAACGTTACCAAATCTATGACACTCCACGTGATCGGCTTAAGCAGTTTGTCGCTCCACGCTTGCAACGTCTTATTGGAGGAACGCCTAAGCAATACTACCGTGAATTCTGGGCGCTGAAAGAAGTGTCATTCGAAATCAAGAGAGGGCAGGCATTAGGAATACTTGGACGCAATGGAGCAGGAAAATCAACTCTTCTCCAAATTCTATGCGGTACGTTGACTCCGACAAGCGGCACAGTGGAAGTCAATGGAAGGATCGCGGCACTGTTGGAGCTCGGGGCAGGTTTTAACCCAGAGTTCACAGGGCGTGAAAATGTATTTATGAATGCTAGCGTATTGGGGCTAAGTCAGAAAGAAATAGAGGCACGCTTCGACGATATCGTCGCTTTTGCAGACATCGGCAATTTTCTTGAGCAGCCTGTAAAAACCTACTCCAGCGGGATGTTTGTCAGGCTGGCGTTTGCTATAGCCGTCCATATTGAGCCTGATATATTGGTTGTCGACGAAGCTCTCAGTGTCGGTGATATCGCATTTCGCAATAAGTGCATATTGAAGATCAAAGAGCTTCGCGAAAGAGGTACAACCCTTTTATTTGTGTCGCATGATTTAAGCACGCTTCAAATGATCTGTGATTATGTAATTTGGCTCAACGCTGGAAAAGTGAAAGCTATGGGGCACCCTATTCATGTTTGTTCCGAGTTTTACATTTCGATGATAGGAAGTGAATCAGAGCAGAACAATAAGAGCGACATTATTAAGCAACAAAATACAGAGATGGCCAGGTTCACGGAATGTGCTTTGGCTCGCCCCTCGAATGGTGAGTCAGCAATTTACACCGTGGGAGAAAAGATGAAATTTAATTTTGCACTAGAGGCATTGCAAAATTTAGATGAAGTCATTTTCGCGATAAGTGTTTATCGGAATGACGGGGATTGGTTAATTGGTCAAACAAGCCGGGAATGTGGTGTTTTTTGGCCAGCCGTTAGAGGCGGCGATGTAGTTCGGGGTGAGCTAGTCTTTACGCCGATTTGTTTTGCACCAGGAGATTATATGGTGGCGTTAGGGGCATATTCAAAAGATCACTCTATTTGCTACGCCGTGACAGATTTAACGGTTTATTTTTCAGTGAGATCATCTTTTCCAACTTGGGGAAAGTTTATACATCCATGTGAATGGATAGTGGGAGGCGGCAAATGTCTTCCACATTAAAAGAAGATCTAGAGGGCTTAAAACGAATCTCAAGTGTGAATATCGACCTAAGTCATCATCATTATTTGGCGTTAAGTTTTTTGCATGATTGGATGTTTCGTAAGGGACTTCCAGCAGCTAAAGGTGTTCTTTTGGACTATGGGTGTGGGGGGCAACCATACAGGCAAATACTGCAAAAAAATATTCGACGTTATATTGGTGCAGATGTGGCTGCGGCTGCCGGGGTTGAACTAGATATTGAGCTGGAGCCAGGATCTCCCGTGCCGCTGCCAAATGAATCTGTAAATACCATTCTTTCTACGCAAACATTGGAGCATGTATATGACTTCGATTTTTATTTGCGAGATTGCTATAGGCTTTTAGCGAATTCAGGATGTTTAATAATTTCTGTCCCTATGGAGTGGAGACATCATGAAGTGCCTCATGATTATTGGCGATTTACAAAATTTGGAATCAGTAGAAAGTTAGAGGATATTGGATTCAAAATTGAAGATGTTGAATCTGCAGGTGGCGTTTACATACTGATCGCGCAAATATTTCTCGATCACCTCTCTGAACGTCAAATATATAAGCCAAGTATCAATAGAATCATTAATCGCTTAGCTCTTTGGTTAGATAAGCGCATACCTGATGCCAATAATACACAGACTTGGATGTGTATTGCTCGGAAAGTCTAATTATGGATTACGGAAGTTTGAGCGAAGAAGAGTCTCGCGCCATTATTAACAAGACGCTTGAGGAAGTAACTTGCCCGGTTTGCAGGCTTAGAAATGCAAAAAGGAAACTATGCAAGGTAGGTAATTATGAGGTCGTCGTTTGTGATTTTTGTGACGTTGATTTCGTTTTTCCAATGCCGACAGAAGCAGAGCTTCGAAATTATTATGACGGTTCACAATATTTCGAAGGGGGTATTCAAGGGGGATACGATAATTACGATCTGCAAACGGCAGGCGTACTGGAATTATTTAGCAATCTACTTGAACGCTTTCCGAATAACAAAAATATGTCTGTTCTGGACGTCGGATGCGCCTACGGAACGCAACTTAGCATAGCTGCAAATCGAGGTTGGAAATGTTTTGGTGTTGAAATATCTGAACACGCGAGAAATACTGCGACGCGCCGGCTTGGTGCAAACGCAACAATTGTTAAAGAGGTAAATGACTTGCCTGATGGGCATGAATTCGATCTCATCGTAATGCTGGATGTCCTTGAGCATTTGCCCAACCCATACAAGTTGTTTGAAGATCTTTTCAGTAAAGGATTGATTGGGAGGAAAACTACTTTAGCTATTACTACACCGAATGCAAGATCTGTTGATGCAGTAAAAAATCCGTCTAATTGGATTTATCGACACCCTCCAGCCCACGTTGTTTATTACTCTACTTATTCGCTCCAATATCTTCTCGAGAAGGCGCAGTTTAACGACGTGAAAATTTCAGGGGTATATGCATCTAGAGTAGATTCAGGCATAAAACTAGATATCCGAGAACATGCAGGCTTGTTGGCATTGGCTTCGGCCAACTGCATGAAGCAGCAAATTACACCAAAGGGCATATGGCGCAATGAATCGGATTTGGCAGTTTCGCAGGTTCACAAACTTCGAAGCGAGCTAAGGGAAAATTTAGAGTCCCTTGAGAAGTTAAAGCATGCCAAAGATATTCTTAAGAACATAAAGGCGGAATATTTGCGTGTAGAAAATGAGCTTGACGCAATAAAACGAACTAAGTGGTTCAGATTGCGAGACGCGGTCATTCATCAACCGTGGGGCTTGAGGAAATTGGCAGGTATCACCTATTTGTTCGTATCAATGATCGCTCCTTCTTTTGTCCGTGCGGCGCTCTCTCCATTAGTTGGTTACGTCAGATCGTGCTGGACCAAATTTCGCTATTTACCTCGATCAGCCAGTAGCGAAAATAATCCTTATGTGGTGCGGCAGCCGACTTCCATCTCATTCAACCGGCCGCGTGTAATTCATGTCATTGCAAATTTCATGTTGGGAGGCTCTTCGCGTCTAGTTATAGATTTGATCGAAAGTCTTGGTTGTGATTATGAGCAGAGCATCGTAACGAGTTTTATTCCAAGTCCGCCAGCATATGTTGGACTAGATATTACCGAGTTCAGATTTCCCGACGGGGAACGGCCATTTCTTAGGCATTTTTTGCGCCTTAAACCCGACCTGATTCATGTCCACTACTGGGGCGACACTGATGAATCCTGGTATGCCAAAGCAATAGAGGCAGCAGAGCGTTTAGGTATTCCGGTGATCGAGAATGTGAATACTCCAGTAGCGCCTTTTACGTCTGACTCTATTCGTAAATATGTTTACGTTAGTGATTATGTTCGAGACGTTTTTGGTAAGGACCATCCTTCTCACATGACTATATATCCAGGCTCGGATTTTTCGCATTTTGAACGAACAATTGACGAATCGATTCCCAACGATTGCGTCGGAATGGTTTATCGACTGGAGCGGGATAAACTAAATGAGCGCGCCATTATTCCTTTTATCAGGGTGGTTCAAAAGCGTCCGCAGACCCGAGTATTAATCGTGGGAGGCGGGAGTCTATTAGAACCTTTCCGCCGTACGGTTGCAGAGGCCGGGGTCAGTGATAACTTTGAATTCACCGGATATGTCAGCTACGAAGAGTTGCCTAAATATTACCGCCGAATGTCCTTGTTTGTGGCCCCTGTCTGGAAGGAGAGCTTTGGCCAGGTTAGTTCATTTGCGATGAACATGCGAATACCCGTCGTGGGATATGACGTAGGGGCCCTAAGTGAAATCGTAATGAATCGTGATCTTTTGGCGCAGCCCGAAGACGCAGAAGCGTTATCGGACATCATTGTTGACTTGCTTGATTCTCCCGAGGATCGAGAAAAAATTGGTGACCTTCAGCGTCAACGCGTTCGGAGTCACTTTTCTGTTGAAGCAATGGTTAGCGCTTACCAAAGCGTTTATCAAGAAGTGCTGGCTGAGCAAGTGAGTTCATGAAGATCGTTTTCTTTGTTCACTGCTTCTTTCCTTCCCATTTCTATGGCACGGAAACATATACGCTTGAACTTGCTCGATGCTATCAATCTTGGGGGCACGACGTAACAGTCGTATCAGCCATTTTTCAAGGCGAACAACCAAGCTCTGACTTGATTACTCATTACAAATATGCAGGTATCCCGGTCATATCTATCGACAAGAACCGTATCCCGCATTCAAGAGTGAGCGAAACATATTATCAAGTGGACATGCGGCCAGTGCTGGAAAGTGTTCTCAGGAAGCTGCAGCCCGACGTCGTACATGTCACGCACTTAATTAACCATACGGCTGCTCTATTGGAAGTTGCGAAGCATCTAAATATTAGAACTTACGCTACGTTCACTGATTTTTTTGGTTTTTGCTTAAATAATAAACTTGAAGCGGCTGATGGCGAACTATGCCGAGGCCCATCATCAACACGGGTCAATTGCGTTGCTTGTCACTTTAAAGCGGCCGCAAATAGTTCATCAATTGATCCTTTTTTGCGCTACGCGGGTACTCCCCGCAATGCAATGTGGCTCGCATCCGGGATAAATGCTATACGCCGTCTACCCGGCCTCCGTGGCAGCCGTATAGATTGCGTCGTTGATGACATTGTGTGCCGCCCGACAGTCCTTGCGGAACTATATAACACTGCTTACAGAGCCGCGGTTGCGCCAACGTCGTTTCTTAGGAGCGCGTACGAAAATAACGGCATTCGCGTTCCAATGCACAATATCTGGTTTGGTGTTGATATTGAACGTAAGCCTAAACCCAAGCGCTTGAGGGGGCATCGCCCGATAATCGGTTTTATCGGCCAGATCGCGCAACACAAGGGACCAGATCTCCTTATCGAGGCTTTTAAGCGCTTGCCAAAGGGAGCGGGTGAGCTGCGTGTCTACGGGCCTTTCAATCAAGATCAAGCGTACATGAGCGAGCTAAGAAATATGGCTACCGACGACATATCTTTTCTAGGCACCTTTCCGAAGGAGCGCATGCACGATGTCCTGGAATGCCTGGATCTCTTAGTTATTCCTTCGCGGTGGTATGAAAACAGCCCTTTAGTACTCTTAAGCGCGCTTGCAACACATACACCGGTTGTCGTATCGGACGTTGCGGGCATGACAGAGTTTTTAGAAAATGGGCGCAACGGATTTGCTTTTGAAAGAGGCAACGTAGACGATCTTGAGCGCGTTTTGGTGAAATTGGTAAGTGAACCTGAGTCCTTGTTCGAGTTATCAACGACGACGCATTTTGAGCGAACGCCCGAACGTATGGCCCGTGAGACATTTCAAATTTATGACGTGGCGTGATCTCATCTTCAGCTGACGCACGCCCATACAGGCAGTACACATAGGTCGTTCGTCTTTATAGGCGCAATTTCATTGCGTCAGTGTCTTCGCAATTTGAACTAGGGCTGCTGCTAGGCGTGGCGCAGCTATTCGAGTCAGTTGGTCTCCATCGGTAGCGCATATGGTGAATGTCTCTTGACATTCTTTAAAAGGATATCCAAAAAATGAAGTGTGTTATTTTTGGTGGCGGCGGTTTCATCGGCTCAACCATAGCAGATCGTCTTTTGAAAGACGGACACCGACTAAGGATATTTGAACGTCCAAGAGTTGAGCCTTATCGCAAGTTTGATACGAAAGAAGATGTGGAATGGATCACTGGCGATTTGCAAAGCACTCATGACGTCAGCGACGCTGTGAGTGGTGCGGATGTAGTCTTACATCTTGTTTCTACCACGCTGCCGAAAAGTTCTAATGACGATCCAATTTACGATGTGCAGACTAATCTTGTGGCATCGCTCCAGATGCTTAACGCTATGGTGGCGCATAAGGTTCCCAAGATTGTTTTCATTTCCTCCGGTGGGACAATCTATGGCGCGCCGTCATACATTCCAGTTGACGAGAAACACCCTACGAACCCTCTTGTTTCCTATGGAATCACAAAACTCGCAATTGAGAAATACCTAAAGTTGTATGAGCATATGCACGGCATTAAGGCAATTACACTTCGAGTTGCTAATCCTTACGGCGAGCGCCAACGCATTGAAACCGCACAAGGAGCTGTCGGTGTTTTCCTCCATCGTGCTATCTCAGGAATGCCGATCGAAATCTGGGGCGATGGAACGGTCATGCGCGATTATCTTCACATCAGTGACGTGGCTGAAGCGTTTTGCCAAGCAGTTCAATATCAAGGGAACGAAAGTGTCTTCAATATCAGTTCGGGATCGGGCACTACTTTAAATGATCTAATTTTGTTGCTCGAGGATGTGCTTGAAAAACCTATTGAACGACACTATTTGCCCGGTCGCCCATTTGATGTTCCTGTTAGTGTATTAAGCAACGATTTGGCTCGGACGGAATTGAATTGGGCCCCGGCGACTTCTTTGCGGGAAGGTATAAGACGTACTGCGGCGTGGATGAGAGCAGAGCTGGCTAGGTGAGCTACTTTATCAATTTCATTATCCTCCATGAGAATTCTGCTAACTGTTCATCAATTTTTTCCGCAATATGCATCTGGAACAGAAGTCTTAACCTACTCGGTAGCTAAAGAGCTAATCGCCCGTGGTCATGACGTTCGGATCTTGACCGGATATCCCGCGGCCGATGAGTTATTAGAGGTACACCGATTTGACGAGTATGACTTTGATGGCATCGCTGTCTACCGGTTTCATCATTCCTATACTCCTATGGCGGGTCAGAATTCCCTTATCGAACTTAGTTACGATAATAAGCTCGCGGCGAGTTATTTCAGACAAATCCTTAAATCGTTTAAACCTGAAATAGTCCACTTTTTCCATCTAAACCGGTTAGGCACGGGACTCATCGAATGTGCTGTGGAAGCGCGGATTCCTGCCTTCATGACGCCCACCGATTTCTGGGCCATTTGCAATTCTAGTCAGCTTGTGTTGTGTGATGGCCAAGTATGTAAAGGCCCAAGCGCATATTCAGGGAATTGTGTAAAACATTTGGCACAACAAACTCAATCTGGACTGGTCGCTAAGGTCGCCGAATGGATACCAGTCAGCTGGGTCGATGCAATCGCTCACCTGACGCAATTGGGAGCCCTGCCTGCGTATCCGCAAAGAGAAGAAATTAAAGCAGTTAGCTCTCGCATTCATATCAACGTTGCAAGGCTTAATCAGTTAAACAAAATTGTTGCTCCTAATCAGTTCATGACCGGACTCTTAATACGATATGGGGTATCTGCGGATCGAATAATTGAGTCTGCATATGGAATTAACGTTGGTTTGGAGAAATTGCCACGCTTAGCGCCTCGCCAGCCAATTCGAATTGGCTTTATAGGTACGCTTGCTAAACATAAGGGCTGTCACATTTTAATTGATGCATTTAAGGAGTTGCCTCCTGACCTCGCGACCCTCAAGATTTTTGGTAATCCGGCCGACTTTCCAGATTATTCGATGGAATTAAAGCGATTAGCTGGGTGCGACAGAAATATCGAGTTTTGTGGGGTCTTTCCTAACTCAAAAATTTCCGCGGTCTTGGAGGATTTGGATGTGCTTGTTGTGCCATCTTTATGGTACGAAAATACTCCTTTGGTCGTGTATTCGGCTCAAGCAGCAAAATGCGTTGTAGTGGCCTCTAATTTCCCTGGCATCTCCGAAGTTATTTGCAATGATGAGAACGGATTGCTTTTCTCTCCAGGAAATCGAATCGAACTTGCAAAGCAGCTTTTGCGCCTGGTTGAAGAACCGGGACTATTCAACCGTTTAAGTTGTCGAGCGAGAAAGCCCAAATCTACTGCTAATTATGTCAATGAATTACTGGCCGTATGGGGAGAGACATAATTCATGTCAGTGACGGTTATTATTGTTAATTGGAATAGCGCAGATCTTCTAAGTACCTGTCTATTTCATCTTGCTAACCAGACTATAAAACCAAAACAAATATTGGTGATAGATAACGCAAGTCGTGAGGATCCTAGTGAACTCGCAAAGAAGTTTCCTGACGTGACTGTCATTCGAATGAAGTCGAATTTAGGTTTCGCTGGGGCCAATAACGTAGGGTTGAGACTTTGCAACACCGAGTACGTTGCCCTATTAAATCCGGATGCTTTCCCTAAGCCTGATTGGTTGGAGCATTTACTAGAGGCTGCCGCCACTCATCAAAACGCAGCAGCTTTTGGCTCACGTCAACTGTGCTACGAGCGGCCCGAGGTTTTGGACGGAACCGGTGACAGTTATAACATGAGCGGCCGTGTTCGTCGGGAAGGCTATGGCATGCTCGCTAAACCTCAAGATTTGGTCAGCCGAGAAATATTTTCTCCTTGTGCAGCCGCAGCCTTGTACCGCCGTACAGCGCTGTTGGCTATTGGCGGTTTCGACGAAGACTACTTTTGCTATGTCGAAGATGTTGATGTGGGTTTTCGATTGCGATTGGCCGGCTATAAAGCGCTATATGTCCCTAATGCTGTGGTGCATCATGTTGGATCGGCTAGCACTGGAGGGCGGCATAGTGATTTTTCTGTATATCACGGCCACCGAAACTTAGTGTGGACATTTATAAAAAATATGCCAAACGTGTTATTTATATTGCTGCTACCGCTACACCTACTACTGAATTTAATTTCGATTTTCCGATTTATGCTTCGGGGCCAAGGCAGATTGATTTTGCGCGCAAAATTGCATGCGATTCGAGGTTTACCTGAAGTATGGGCAAAAAGAAGGCATGTTCAGCGGACGCGTGTCGCGAAAATATGTGAAATATGGTCCGCCTTAGATAAAAGACTAATTCCATGGTAACAAACATCTACTCAATCTCTTAAACAGAACAAGATAAGAGGTATATATGTCATGTAATGGCCTCAATTTCGGATTTGCGTGATATGTCTATCTGACTATATTTGTCGCATCTGATTTAAGCTTCAATGAATTGATAGCAATAGCCAGTCGGTATCCGCGTTACCATTGTTTTCAACAGTAATATTTAACGGCTGTTGCTTAGTCACAGCGATATCACCTCGAAAAGGTTCGTTAACTTTGACAACAGCCTCCATAAGTTGCTTCTCATTTTGTGAAATACGTATTAGTACGTTGCCAGCCCCTCGCCGGATTGCCTCTTTAGGAATATTTGCGATACGACCGTAAAAGCGCAATCTTCCATGATCATTATTATTCAAATATTCGGCGACACTAAAGCTAAATTTGGTCGGCGTATTCTTGCCGGGGTGTACAAACAGTGTATCCACTCCGAGTGATCTTAATGTACCGAACTGGTCGCCGAGTTCAAAGTCCTTCACAAAGGACATGAGGTCCTGCGGAGGCGCGATATTAGAGATCTGCGCAATTGCATCTTTACGAGCAAGTACACCAAAAAAATAGTCCTTTCCCAACGAATAGGTTTTGTCAAAAACTTTGACTACACGATAGTGTTCGGTGTTGACTCCACTAAATTTAGGATTCATTGGAGTCGTACCTGAATCACCTTGCAGAATGAGAATCTCTGGACGATATCGCTCGATTAAGTCTCCTGCTTCATATCGTCGATTAAGGAATGAGCCATCTAATACTTTGCGATGTGAGTAGTAGGCAGGATGTCCCCAGCGTGAATAGACAACAAAATTTTTGGGCGTATTTTCTTCAACCCATCGACCAGCTTCTGCACGGTCAGCCTCAAAATATGAGGTATATGTATTAATCTGAGATGTATTGAGCTTCTCAGAATTGATGGCATTGGCAGAGATTACTGTAATAACTAAAAATGCAGTCGCACGGCCGAGCCACACGCCACTTTTAAGCGGTAGGTTGATTAATTGTGCAAGCAAATTTGCACCGATCGCTCCCCAAATTAGCATTGAATATACTGCGGGCATCGCGTACCAGTTATAGGGTTCAAACGGATACTTCAATGTGTAGGCCACTAGATGAACAAGCACCATGCCGACGAGGAAAAATGCAAATGCTATCTTTACGCCTGCAACACGTAATAAAGCGAATATGGTTAATCCAGTCATCCATTTATGGATGCCAACCCCAAATATAAATTGCCCAAACCAAGTCCAATCAATGCTTTTTGGATAATCGTTTTGGTGCAAAGATTTCGTAAGAAATGAATTTGGCACTGGTGCACCGAAATGAAACCAGGCAAAACCATACCATGCCAAGCCAATGGCAGCCGCAAGAATACAAGCAATTTTGGGGAACTTTTTCTCTTGAATCCAATGGGCAAATAGAAGTAACCCTCCTGCCGGAACAAGGTCAAGCTTATTTACCATAAGCAGGCCGGCGGCTAGCCCAACTATCCATGCGGAAGGTCTGTACAAGAGTGTCCATGCTGCAAAAGTCAGCAACGCAATGGTCAATGGAGTTTCCAATCCTGAACCCAAAAACCACATCATGTAAGAATCTAGCGTCGCAAAGGCAAGGAAGGCAATTCCTGTCCATATACCGAATCGATGACCGAGCATGAAGGCGGTCGCAGCCAAGCTAATAGAAGCTAAAGTGAATCCCATACCAATAACGGCCGCCTCCGGACCAATTCCTAATGCCATTGGAAGGGTGATTAATAGTGGGTAGAGAGGGGCAGAGGCTCCCCACACAGGGGCCTCCCCAATATTCCAAACCCAAAACTCTCCTTTAAGCATATTTTCTGCGTAGCGCAAAAAAAATGCGCCGTCATCAACCAGTTCTGGTCCAAGGCGGTAATACATTGATAAAAGCAACACTAGTACACTGCTGCAAAACAGAATTAGTATCTGTGTAGTCGTAAAACGTGTATTAGTCGAATTCATTTGCGAGCTTCTATATGGCGTGCAATCGTGTAAGAAAATCTACTAAAAGACTTACTCAAGATATGGTGCGATGGGAACTATTAATACGTTAAAACCCGCCTTTGTTTTGGAAGCTAGGCGACAAGAACTTCTTTTTTTCGCTAGCTGCTTAAGTTTCTGGAATTTATAAACTCATTCTCTTGAAGAGTCGTTCTGGCAAGGCTTTTATAATCAGCATAATTAAATGCCACTATCCTGGTAAATAGGCAATATCTCGCCTTTTAAGATCGATCGTTCCACCCCTTTTTCGATAATGTTCGGGCTAGTCCAAAGTGCCCCTTTTCTAAACGCACTTGTCATTGGAGTGTCGACGAAGCTAGATTTGATCGTTAAAACATTCACACCGGATTTATGAAGACGATTCCGTAATCCTTGAAGAAAAATTGCCGCTGCGCCTTTTGCTGTTCCGTAGATATAGTTGGACTGACGCCCTCGGTCGCCGGCCACCGAGCCGACGACCGCAATCGTGCCATGCCCCCGCTGCTCAAAATAGTTCGCCAAGTAAGTAAGCAGCGAAATTATGCTAATGACATTTGTATTCAACTCTTACAGAGTCTTCTCAAAACTCCGCCTGCATTCCTCTTCATCACTCAATGTTCCGTGAGCGATTAGCACTATGTCGATCTCGCCCATTAAATTGATCACTTTGGAAAGCAACGCTTCGTGAGTATTAAACTCATTGGCTTCAAACGATGAATAGTCCGCTGATGCTGCACCTTCAATTTTCAACTCGTGAGCTAAATCTTTAAGCGGCTCCTTAGACCTAGCCAACAGATAGAGCGCCGCTCCTCTTTTTGCAAATCGACGTGCAGTTGCTTCGGCGACTGCGGAGTTCGCGCCAATAAGAAGTATTTTCTGCGTTAGTCCAGTTTTCCTCAAAATATTCGGAGAGAAGCGACTTATCTTTCGTTTGACGTCAATCCCAAGCTATATGGAATAGATCCGATAGGGATACTCGATTGGGGATTCTTTCTGAATATTCGTCTTCCTTTTGTAAAGGAGTTAGCGCTTTCATGATCTGTAAGCCTTGGCGAAAAAGCGCATATATTGCCGGGGTTTTTGCAATTTTAGCAATGGTGCCGGAGCCGCCAGCAGAGGAAATTGACCTGATTATGCCGCCATATACCCGGATCGCACATTTGGTTCGCTATTATTTTCCGTGGCACCAATTAATGCGAGAATTACGCTCTTTGTAATTTTTTTCGTCGCAGACTGCTCTATTAACGCTGCCTAATTAAAAGCGCATGCATGATAACGTAATAAGGCGCTCGCCTATAGAAAAACTGCGTGGACTAGTCGCGCTTATGCGTCCTAAACAGTGGGTTAAGAACGGCTTTGTGCTCGCGCCACTTGTATTTGCAGGTGAGTTTTTGAAGCCGGAGGCGATCGGGCTCTCGTTGTTCGCTGCATTCCTTTTCTGTCTGGGTTCGTCGGCAGTCTATATCGTTAATGACATACGTGACATTGAAGGTGATCGCCGCCATCCAAAGAAATCCAAGTCACGTCCCTTGGCCGCAGGCGTGATTGCAAAAAATACGGCAATAGCCTTGCTCCTTTGCTTATATGGGGTATTGGTCATCGCCTGGAAAATAGCGCCGGCCGTCGTATCGGTAATCGCCGGCTATTTGTTGCTAAACGTAGCCTATACCTTTGCCCTCAAACATCAGCCAGTTATCGATATCTTCACGATCGCCATTGGTTTCGTGCTTCGCGTATATGCCGGTGCAGTGGCGCTGACAGTTCCATTATCTGGCTGGATGTTTATTACGACGCTTTGCCTGGCGCTATATCTTGCAGCTGTTAAGCGAAGACAGGAGCTTAGTCAAAGTGGTATTGAAGGTAGAAAAGTACTTGAAAAATATTCTGTCTCACTAGTAGACCGCTATGCGGAAATGTCCGCAACGGGAGCTTTGATTTTCTATGCTCTGTTCGTAATGTCCGCCAAACCCAACATGATCATTACAGTGCCTCTGGTTCTATTTGGGATGTTTCGTTACTGGTTTGTCGTAGAAGAGCTTGATGGAGGTGAATCACCAACGGATGCCTTGCTCGCGGACTGGCAGTTGCTCGTTACAGTAATGCTTTGGGTCGGAGCCTGTGGATGGGCTCTCTGGCCTGTGAAAGGATAATCCGTGAGTATTTCATATGTGATTACGCCATTTGCGGCATGGCTGGTTGCTGGCACACTGAAATTCATAATTAACAGCGTACGTTCAAAAACATTTGCATTCGGATTGATTGGTTACGGGGGGCTGCCGAGCAATCATAGTGCTATCGTAAGTAGTACGGCCACGCTTATCGCGCTCAAAGAAGGAATCTCTCATCCCGCCTTTGGTGTCGCGGTAACCATTGCGTTTATCGTCATGCTTGATGCAAATAGCTTGCGTAAGCAAGTAGGAAGGCAAGCTGCTGCTATTAATAGATTGTTTTCATCAGAAGGCTTGACGGAGTGCTTGCGAGAGCGGATCGGGCACAGTCGAATCGAGATTGCGGCTGGAGTTTTGGTCGGCATTGCCGTTGCTTCTTCTGTAAATACAGTATTCCGATAAAAACACTCCGGATAGAAAGGGTGTTTTGAGTAATCTGGGTTGATTCCGCTTTTAAAGCATTGGCACTTGAACTATGTTCCGAGTCCTTAACAAGGTGGATTAATGCTCATTAGCTGTTCAGTGGTTTGCTATCAGAATGCGCCGGAACAAATCGCCCGGGTATTAAATAGCCTTGCTTCCTGTCCACACTCAGATTCTCCAGAGTTGTGGGTGACCTTGGTTGATAATTCGCCGGACGACGGACTAGCCGCGGTGGCCCGAAACTTTGGTGTGGCTTATATTCATTTGCCCGAAAATCCAGGATTCGGTGCAGGCCACAACGTCGCGATTCAAAGTGCCATTGAAAGGGGAGCCGCGTATCACTTGGTGCTCAATCCGGACACATACTTTAATAGTGACGTTATTCCGGCTCTTACCGAGTTCATGCAAGAACATACCGACGTCGGAATGATCATGCCGGACATACGTTATCCCGACGGAAGTCGGCAGCATTTGTGCAAGCTGTTGCCAACACCATTGGACTTGTTAATGCGCCGCTTCGCGCCGGGGCTCTATAAATCTTTTGGCTGGATTGACCGTTATGAACTGCGCATGAGCGGCTACGAAAAAATCATGGATGTGCCGGCGCTGTCTGGCTGTTTCATGTTTATTCGGACCTCGGTATTGGGCGAGGTTGGTGGATTCGACGAGCGCTTCTTCATGTATTTGGAGGACGTCGACTTGTCCAGGCGGATCGGACGCGTTGCCAGGACGGTGTATTTCCCGCTTGTGTCAATCACCCATGAGTATGTGAAGGGTTCCTATAAAAATAGAAAGCTGCTCTTTCACCATATTCGATCAGCAGTTCTCTACTTCAATAAATGGGGCTGGTTCTTGGACAAAGAGAGAAGCGCGGTTAACCAAGCGGCTTTGGAGCAATTTCAGTCCATACACGCCTGGTAAGCAATAGTCGCTAGCGACTCCTTCGTTGCTTCGAGGCCGGAGATGCAAGTTTTGCAACTTAATTGTATTGCATTGGTTTAAACTATCAGCCATTTTGCCGCCTGTTTAGAGCAGCCGACGCTGGCATTGGATACCGGAAGATTGACGGTTGGATGCAAACATGTAAAAGCAATGTCTTCTTTTCTGATTAGCTTCATCGCATCCGCACTTTTGACACTGCTCCTGATCAAGCAGTCCAAGTTGCATCAGGCTGCGCTGGATTCGGATCTGTCAGGCGTACAGAAAGTCCATTCCTCGGCCGTGCCTCGAATTGGCGGAATAGGAATTTTCGCCTCCGTCATATTGACCAGTCTGTTTGCGACATGGCGTGCTCCTTTGATCGGCCAAGGAATTCTGCTGCTGCTGGCATGCTCCGGAGTGGCATTCTTGGGCGGCATCGTGGAGGATTTCACCAAGCGGGTAAGCCCTCGCCGTCGCTTGATCCTGACGATGGCTGCGGCTGCCGTCGGCTATTTTTTTCTCGATGCTCGAATCGAGCGGATCGACTGGTTTTTTTCGGTCTGGTGGCTGAAATATGCCTGGATCGCCTTGCCCCTGACGGTGCTGGCTGTAGCAGGGATCGCCAATGCAATCAATATTATCGACGGGTTCAACGGTTTGGCGAGCGTCGTTACCATTTGCATGCTCTTCTCACTTGGCTATGTAGCGTGGCAGGTGAACGATATGTTCATATTGGTTGCCGCTTTTATCGTTGCCGGGGCGACTGCCGGTTTTCTGATATGGAATTATCCGGCAGGCTTGATCTTCCTCGGCGATGGCGGCGCCTACTTCCTGGGTTTCATGCTGGGAGAACTGTCGATACTGCTAGTCATGCGCAATCCGGAAGTGTCAACCTGGTATGCATTGCTTTTGCTGATTTATCCGGTATTTGAGACGCTTTTCTCCGTATACCGGCGCTTTTTCTTGCGGGGGCAATCTCCCGGGGCCCCGGACGGCATTCACCTGCACAGCCTGATTTTCCGCCGGATAGCAGTCTGGGCAGTAGGCGACCGCGACGCACAGGCGCTGACCCGGCAAAATGCCATAACTTCTCCTTATCTGTGGCTGCTCTCACTGATGGCCGTGGCGCCGGCAACCCTGTTCTGGCAGCATACTTGGGTGTTGATGGTATTCAGTCTGCTGTTCATCGTGAGCTATATCTGGCTCTATGCCCGGATCGTTCGGTTCAGGTCGCCGCGCTGGATGATTTTGGGGAAGAGAAGATGATGTGCCGTTAGCCTGGCAGGTCGCCTGACGCGCCATGTCGGATCGAACAGACATTCCGGCATCGATTATTTTGCATGATCACGGCAGATAATCACGACGGAGAGTATTTATCGTAGCATCGCGTGCTACCATTGCGCCACGTAAAATGTGTCAACCAAATGCGCGATCGGTAATTTTATGCGATTTCCATCTCTTCCCTCGCAAAGAGCCTTGGCAAAACTTGTGCCCTCGATCCGCGTTTCATGCAACTGCAAAGCTGCATGAAGGACAGGCAGTCTGTATATTTTTGCGGCACCGGATTTTGTCGATTCAACACCTGCAGGTCTGCTCCGACATGGCTGGATTGCAGAAGCGCCATTCGAAACCCGATCTTCCCCTATGAAGGTATTTAGTGCGATAAGGGCGCGTATCCATACTGCGCACCCTGATCATCACGCGATCGCCCGCGGTATGGCCTGGGTGGCATTTTTCGTCTTCCTTGGCAAGTTGGCCGGAGCGGCAAAGGAAATGGCGATCGCCTGGCGTTATGGAGTCAGCGACGAGGTTGATGCTTATTTATTCATCTTCAATTTGATCAACTGGCCGGTGGCTGTATGGTTTAGTGTCCTGACGATTGTGCTCCTGCCCTTGGTTGCCCGCATCCGGCAGGAAGCGTCGTCGGAACTGCCGCGCTTTCGGGCAGAACTGTTGGGGTTGGCCCTCCTGCTTGGTCTGGTACTGGCCTTGCTGGCATGGTTCGGTTTGCCATTGCTGATTCGCTCACCATTGGCAGGCCTCTCATCCACAGCCACAGCCGCAGCAGTTGACATGGTGCCGCGCCTGGCTCTGCTGGGTCCTCTGGGTATTCTCATCAGCCTTTTTTCAGCCTGGATGCTCGCCAATGGACGCCACGCCAACACGCTGCTGGAAAGTGTGCCGGCGCTAGCTATTTTGGCGGCCTTATTAATTTTGCCAGGTGATCACGCGGAGCCTCTGGTATGGGGAACTCTTGCCGGCTTTGTCCTTCATTCGGCGGGTTTGGCCTTCCCATTAGCCAGGAGCAGGGAAATCGAGGCGCCACTCTTTACCCACCAATCTCCTCAATGGAATTTTTTTTGGCAGGGCTTCGGTGTAATGCTGGCAGGGCAGGCATTGATGAGCTTCACAGGAATCATCGATCAGTTTTTTGCTGCCCGCATAGGCTCGGGAGCCATCGCCACGCTTAGCTACGCAAACCGCGTTCTCGCCCTGATTCTTGCATTGGGCGCCACAGCGGTATCCCGCGCCACGCTGCCGGTTTTCTCTCGCGCTCAAGCCTTGGGAGGAGGGCAAACGCATCATGTTGCGGTGCGGTGGGTACGCATCCTGTTCGCGCTCGGCATGGCCGCCATGATTGTTGGTTGGTGGATGGCGCCTTGGGGTGTGAAATTGCTCTTTGAACGCGGAGCATTCTCAGCTCAGCAAACTGAGGCTGTAACAGAAGTCCTGCGTTATGGAATGGCTCAGTTGCCGTTTTATTTTCCGAGCATCGTTCTGGTTTCGCTGCTGGCCAGTCAGGGAAAGCATAGGGCAATTGCGGCTGTAGCAGGAGCCAATCTATTGATAAAACTGCTTGCCATGATAATTCTTGTTCCAATTTTGAAATTAAAAGGGATTGTTCTTGCGACGTCTCTGATGTATGCAATAACACTTTTGCTGCTTGGGTTCGTTGGGAGAAAGGCAAAAAAATGACGAATGTTTATTACACTCTACGTCGCTTCACTCGTCCTGCTTATCGAATTAGAGGAATTGGATTAGGGCGACTTTGTGAATTTGTTCGCCGTTGGGCTGCAAGACATGCGCCGCATTCACCTTTGGTAATTAATGACTTCCGTGGGAATGCCAAATTTAACTGCTTTTTAAGGGAGCACATGGGCGGACAGATATTCTTCCGCGGCAGCTATTCCGGAGACCAGTTAACGATAATCGAAAAATTGCTGGATGCAGACAGCGTGTTTCTTGATATTGGAGCTAATCAGGGTGAATTCTCTATTGCCATCGCCAAGACTGTTCCGAAGGGCAGAGTAATTGCCTTTGAGCCGGTTTCGGAATATAGACAGCGCTTGCTCGAAAATGTAAAGCTGAACAATTATAGAAATGTCCAGGTCGTTCCGGTTGCCTTAGGTGAGCAAGAAGGAAATTTGCCAATTTACGACGAGCCGAAGTTGTTCTTCGACGGAACAAGAAATGAAGGTTTGCCGACACTCTTTGCCTCTGAATCTCGTCATCATGCTCGCGAAGTGGTACCGGTTAGGCGGCTGGATGATGTACTCCGCGACCTGGAGGTCCCTCGAGTGAACCTCATTAAGCTGGACATTGAGGGGGCGGAATGGATTGCCTTGCGTGGCGCAGTGAATACTTTGGCAACTTGTCGACCAATATTAATCCTCGAAATCGGGAGGGATACCTGCCGGGCTGCCGGTTATGAGCCGGAGGCATTGGTGAATTGGCTTGAGGGCGCGGGCTATCGAATCGAAAAAATCGTCACAGGCGGAAAGACGCAGCCAATCCGGGATGCATCACTGGAAGACTTTCAAAACGTTATTGCTTACCCCACCTGACGTTGGTGCAAATGAATGACTTGGTCATTTTTATTCATTCCATGGGGAGTGGTGGCGCGGAACGGGTAACGGCCAACATGGCAAATTATTGGGCGGCTAAAGGATGGGAGATCACCATCGTCACCCTTGCACCCCGGAGCCTTGACTTCTACGAGTTGCATCCGTCGGTCAAGCGCGTCGCGCTAAATTCTGACGGAGATAGTGGGAACGTATTGGCAGGATTGCTGCAGAATCTGCATCGGGTGCTCGCGCTTCGCCGAGTGCTGCGCGAGATTAGGCCGCGCATTGCCTTGGCTATGATGACCACTGCCAATGTGCTGCTTGCCATGGCAGCTTTCGGCCTGAACGTTCGAGTCATAGGCTCAGAGCATACCCATCCTCCGCAATATCCTTTGAGCGCTTTATGGGAACGGTTGCGTCGCCTTGCCTATAGATGGCTCGATGCCGTAACGGCGCTGACCAGCGAAAGCGCCCATTGGCTCAAGGTCCATACGAGCGCTCGGCGAGTGCCCGTCATACCCAACGCGGCCCCTTGGCCATTGCCAGTACAAGAGCCCAGGTTGAGTCCTGATGCGGTCTGCCGGCCTGGGCGAAAACTGATGCTGGCTGCCGGACGGTTAGTCGAGTACAAGGGTTTTGATTGGTTGATAGAAGCGTTCGCTAATCTCGCGCATAAACACCCCAGCTGGGACTTGGTGATTCTTGGCGACGGCCCCCAAAGCCACGCACTGCAAGCGCAATTACGGGCAGCAGAATTAGAAGAGCGCATTTTTCTCCCCGGTCGAGCAGGTAATGTAGGCGAGTGGTACGAACGAGCCGATCTCTACGTAATGAGCTCGCGCTTCGAAGGTTTTGGCAATACCCTGGCGGAAGCATTGACCTACGGTGTGCCAGCGGTGAGCTTTGACTGTGATACCGGACCGCGAGAAATCATTCGCCACGAGGTGGATGGCCTGCTGGTGCCCCCGGAAGATGTGGCCGGTCTGACCGCTGTGCTGGATCGAGTGATGGGCGATGATGAGATGCGTCAGAGCCTGGCTGCGCGTGCAGTGGAGGCTCGGGATCGCTTCTCCATGGAGCGGATTGCCGGTATGTGGGAAGAGTTATTTAAAGCGAGCGCTCGATGACATGAATGCCGTGTTCGACAATGTTGAGTCGGTACCATGGGGTGAGCTGCTGCCAAGTGAGCGTTTGAGGTTTTGTGAATGAACCAGGTAAGGACCATGTCACTGATCCCGTTTGCCCGTCTTCGAAATGAGCAGAGTGCCCAAGCATGACCGAGTGGCTGTGTGGCCTTTTTCGTTTCTATGTGTAAGGAGGCAGCTGGCTTATGGCTGAATCTCGCCGTCGCATTTTATTTGTTATCCCGAGCCTCGGTGGCGGCGGAGCGGAACGGGTGATCGCCACCCTGCTGCGCTATCTGGATCGTTCAAAGTTCCAGTTGACGCTGGCGGTCATCGACACACGTAAAGCTGTCCACCGGGATGCCATACCCGAGGATGTGGAATTCATTGATCTGAAGTGTGAACGTGTGCGATACGCGCTGCCGAAAATTGTACAACTCATTTGGCAACGACGACCGGACGTTGTCTTTTCCACCTTGGGACACCTCAATCTGGCGCTGGCCATTATTCGGCCGCTTCTGCCGGACGGAGTGCGTTATTTAGCGCGGGAGACCAGCATCGTCTCTGAAATCATTCGTCGTTATCGACGACCCGAGTTGTGGAGGTGGGCCTATCGTCACTTTTATGGTCGCTTTGACAAAGTCGTTTGCCAGTCGTATTACATGCGCGACGATCTCGTGGAGAGCTTTGCCTTTCCGAAAGACAGGGCCGTAGTCATCCACAATCCGGTAGATGTGGAACGTATCCATCAATTGGCTGAGGAGGCGTTGATTACGGGGTTCGAAAGGGGAGGTGGGGGCGGCAATGAAATCCCCGTTCACCTTCTCGCCGCGGGTCGATTGTCCCATGAGAAGGGTTTCGATCTTCTGATCACTGCATTGGCGCTCTGTGGTAATCCTCGTCTTCGGCTCACTATCCTGGGTGAAGGCCCGTTGAGGACTGATCTGGAGCGTTTGGCCAGGGATAGTGGCGTGGCCCAGCAAGTGCGGTTTGCCGGTTTTCAGAAAAATCCGTATCCCTTCTTTGCCAAGGCCGATGCCTTTGTAATGAGTTCTCGGCTCGAAGGCTTTCCGAATGTCGTGCTGGAGGCGCTAGCTTGCGGAACGCCAGTGATTGCCGCTCCATCGCCTGGAGGGGTGAAGGAGATTCTCGAACGAGCAGAGGGATGCATCCTGGCCGAGTCTCTGACAGCGGAGGGGTTGGCGCAGGCAATCCAGCGCATGCCTCACGATGCACAGGTGCCGTCAACTGTAATCGAACCATACAGGATTGAAGGAATTGTGAACTGCTATGCAGCGGAGTTGTTTGCTGACGCAGTGCCTTGAGTTTCGTCTGCCACAAACATGCCGTCGAGGCACAAGGCATGAAAGCATGTATGTTAAATATCCACGAGTTCTATTGTTTGTCAGGATTTTGCAACGAGAAAACGGCTTCTTCTCCGGAAGCGGTTCTCTTCATCTTTAAGCTGCACCTTACATGCTGATCATTCACATCATCACAGGTCTTGATGTCGGTGGCGCAGAATCCATGCTCAAGCGCCTGATTGAATCACATCTTGGCAATAAAACTTTTCGGCACATGGTGATTTCGCTTACCACCATTGGCAAGGTGGGGCAGCAGTTGCAGGCACTTGGAATTGAAGTGCAAGCATTGAATATGCATTCACCGCTGGCCTTTCCACGCGCACTTTGGCAACTTGTGCGGCGTATCCGTGCGTTACGTCCTGACATCGTCCAAACTTGGATGTATCATGCCGATTTTCTGGGTGGCATAGCAGCGCGTTTGGCAGGCAATCGGCACGTGATCTGGGGAGTGCATTCAACAGAGTTAAAAACCGGTGAGGCGTGGACTACTCAACTCGTTCAAAAGCTATGTGCATGGATCTCTGAATTCGTGCCTCACACTATCGTTTGTGTAGCTGAAGCGGCGAAGAAAGCACATATAAGAGCAGGCTACGATGCCAGGCGCATGATAGTTATCCCCAATGGTTTTGACGTTTCCCGACTGGTTGCGACGGCTGAACAACGGGCGGTCATGCGGACCGAGTGCGGATTTGGCGAAAAGGATGTGGTGATCGGCAGCCTGGGACGTTTCCATGCAGTCAAAGATCACCATAATTTTGTCCGCGCAGCGACCCTGCTTGCTAATCGTTATCCGCATGTTCGTTTTTTGCTGGTCGGTCGTGATTTGGTTCCAGCCAACAGGGAGCTGGCAAGGTGGATTACGGAGACAGGCCATCCGCATCGTTTTGTGCTTTTGGGTGAACGTGCTGATGTGCCGGTATGCCTGGCGGCGATGGATATGCTGTGCCTCCATTCGCGTACGGAAGCTTTTCCCCTTTCGGTTGGTGAGGCAATGGCCATGGGTCTGCCATGTGTGGTAACGGATGTCGGTGATGCTGCTGTGTTGGTGAAGGATACCGGTGTCGTCGTGCCCAGAGAGAATGCTGCAGCCCTTGCTCAAGGACTGGAAAATCTGCTGACAATGACCCCGGCCATGCGCCAAAAATTGGGGCAGAAGGCAAAAGCAAGGATATATGAGGAATTCACCATGGACCGCGCTCGTCAACGGTTTGAGGCAATCTATGGACATTTAGCTGGAAACGGTAAGCACTGATGTGTGGCTTTGTTGGATTCCTTGGCGGAACTGCCTCATTCGGCCAAGCTGGAGCTGAAGTTACGCTTAAACGCATGGCTGATACGATCATCCATCGCGGCCCTGATGATGCCGGTTTTTGGGTCGACCCGGATCATCGGATTGGTTTCGGCCATCGTCGCCTTTCCATTGTCGATCTTTCCCCTGCCGGTCATCAACCAATGCAATCCGGCAGCAGCCGATATGTGATCGCTTTTAATGGGGAGATTTACAATCACCTGCAGCTACGCGAACAACTGGAGGCCATAAATCAGGCGCCGACTTGGCGCGGGCATTCAGACACCGAGACTTTGCTTGCCGGATTCGACGCATGGGGGATCCAAGACACCGTAGAACGTACAGTCGGGATGTTCGCGTTCGCAGTGTGGGACAGAAAAGAAAGGATGCTTACCCTTGGTCGGGATCGCATTGGCGAGAAACCGTTGTATTACGGTTGGCAAGGGCATGGCAACAATGCCGTATTCTTATTCGGCTCCGAACTGAAGGCGTTGCGAGCACATCCGGCCTTTGAAAATAAAATCAATCGTGGTGCGATAAGCCTGCTACTGCGCCATAACTATATCCCTGCGCCATATTCCATATACGAGGGTATTGCCAAACTGCTCCCAGGCAGTCTCCTGACAGTGTCGTTGCAACAGCGCGAGCCAAGATTGTGGTCGTATTGGTCTGTCCCGGGAGTTGCCGAACTAGGGGTCGCGAATCCTTTGTCCGGTAATGCAGATCAAATCGTGGATGAACTGGAGGCGTTGCTCAAGGATGCAGTGCGTCAGCAGATGATGGCAGACGTGCCTCTTGGAGCATTTCTATCGGGCGGAATTGATTCGTCTACTGTGGTGGCGTTGATGCAAGCGCAGTCTTCGCACCCGGTAAAGACGTTTTCTATCGGATTCCATGAAAGAGCCTACGACGAAGCAGGACATGCCAGGGCGGTGGCGAGGCATCTTGGTACCGACCATGCAGAGCTTTATGTTACGGCTGAGCAGGCCATGGAGGCCATTCCACAATTGCCGGCATTGTATGACGAGCCGTTTTCAGACTCTTCCCAGATCCCCACTTTTTTGGTGTCGAAGCTCGCCAAGCAGCATGTTACGGTGTCGCTCTCCGGCGATGCCGGTGATGAGTTGTTTTGCGGTTACAGCCGCTATTCCAGAGGCGCAAATCTCTGGCGCAAGCTGGCGGCAGTGCCTCTCCCGCTGCGCAAATTGACGGCAAAGGGATTGAACAGCATTCCCACGCAGTTATGGGGCGGCCTGACCGCCCTGGCCGATTACTTGCCCCAGCCAGTCCAGCTCGCCAACGTGGGACACAGGATGCAAAAAGGGAGTGTTGTACTGGCGAGCCAGTCGCCTGACCCGCTATATCTTGGCCTGATATCGCATTGGCATGACCCCGCATCAGTGGTAATAAATGGATACGAACCTGCTACCTTCTTGACTGACAATGCGCCATCCATACCGGGCCTCAGTGACGTTCAACGCATGATGGCGCTGGATATGCTCACTTATCTGCCGGACGATATTCTGGTAAAGGTGGATCGTGCGGCAATGGGCGTGTCGCTGGAAACGCGGGTTCCATTTCTCGATCACCGCGTGATAGAGCTTGCCTGGCGTTTGCCGCAATCAATGAAGCTACGCGAGGGCGAAACCAAGTGGGCATTACGGCAGGTTTTATACCGCTACGTACCCAAAGAGCTGATTGAACGGCCTAAGATGGGCTTTGGTGTGCCCATCGATGAATGGTTGCGTGGGCCATTGCGGGAATGGGCCGAATCACTGCTGGATGAATCGAGAATGCGGAATGAAGGATATTTTCTGCCAAAGCTTGTTAGACGCAAATGGAAGGAACATCTTTCAGGTCAACGCAACTGGCAGTATCACCTTTGGGATGTGCTGATGTTCCAATCATGGCTCGAACATCAGTAAAAATTTTAAATATGTCATTTCAACGTCATGCATAAAAGAAAAATTTCCGTTATCGGACTTGGTTACGTTGGTTTGCCGGTTGCGGTTGCTTTCGGCAAGCACGCCACCACCATCGGGTTCGATATCAATGAAGGCCGGCTTGCAGAACTGCGCGAGGGGTATGACCGCACCAACGAAGTTACTGCTTCGGAGTTGAAGGGCGCGGACATATTGTTTACCTCCGATATCAAGATTCTTGCAATGGCCGATTTCCATATCGTGGCCGTGCCGACGCCCGTAGATGAGGCGCATCAACCAGATTTGACTCCTGTTGTGCGGGCTTCCGAAACGGTGGGGAAGGCACTCAAGAAGGGCGACATCGTGGTTTATGAATCCACAGTTTATCCCGGCGTGACAGAGGATGTTTGCGTACCCATTCTGGAGCGTGTCTCGCGCCTAAAATGTGGCACAGACTTTACTGTAGGGTATAGCCCGGAGCGCATCAATCCTGGCGACAAGGAGCACACTTTTACCAGGATCACGAAAGTGGTATCCGGACAGGACGCGTCAACGCTAGATGTGGTCGCTGCAGTGTATGGGTCAGTCGTCACCGCCGGCATTCATAGGGCGGCAAGCATTAAGGTCGCCGAAGCTGCCAAGGTGATCGAGAATACCCAGCGTGACCTGAACATAGCGCTGATGAATGAACTGTCGCTTATCTTCGATCGCATGGGGATCGATACCAACAGTGTGCTCGAGGCTGCCGGCACAAAATGGAATTTCTTGAAATTCAAGCCCGGCCTGGTTGGAGGGCACTGTATTGGTGTCGATCCATACTACCTTACACACAAGGCGGAAATGCTGGGATATCACCCACAGGTCATCCTTGCAGGTCGCCGCATCAACGACGGCATGGGGGGCTTTATCGGCCAACAGACAATCAAGCAGCTGATCCATGCAGGACATGATGTATGCAAATCCACTGTGACAGTACTGGGTTTAAGCTTCAAGGAAAACTGCCCGGACCTGCGTAATTCGCGGGTCATCGACGTTATTCGGGAACTCCAGTCCTTCGGTGTCAAAGTACAGGTCTGCGACCCGCAGGTAGACGCGCATGAGGCGAAGGAAGAATATGGAGTCGAGTTGAAGGCGATAAACCAATTGCCGCCGGCGGAAGCTGTAGTGGTCGCTGTAGCACACAGGGAATTCGTGGAATTCAAGGTGAATGACTATTTGCGCATCCTGAAAGAGAGTCCTGTCGTAGTTGACGTCAAGGGCATTTGTGACCAAGTGGCTTTCGGCGCCGCCGGCATCCGGCTCTGGCGTCTCTGAAAGGGAGCATCATGAGCGCCTATGAAAAGGCACGCGTGGCCCTGCGCGAAAATCCAAAGATATGGGTGATAACCGGAGTTGCAGGCTTTATCGGTTCAAATTTGCTGGAAGCGTTACTTAAACTCGACCAGCATGTCATCGGCTTGGATAATTTTGAAACCGGCTACAGGGACAATCTGGAACGGGTTCGTGGACTGGTGCAGGCGGCACAGTGGGACAGGTTTCGTTTTCATGAGGGGGATATCCGCGAATTGGATGACTGCCGTAAAGCAGTTGACGGGGCTGACTATGTACTTCATCAGGCCGCGCTGGGAAGCGTGCCGCGCTCGCTGGAAAATCCGATCTTTACTAACGAGACAAATATTTCCGGCTTTTTAAATATGCTGGTTGCCGCTCGCGATGCGAAAGTAAAGCGCTTTGTCTATGCAGCGTCGAGTTCGACATATGGCGACCATCCGGGCTTGCCGAAAGTCGAAGACCGGATAGGAAAACCACTCTCTCCCTATGCAGTGACGAAGTATGTGAATGAGCTTTATGCGGATGTGTTTGCACGCTCCTATCACCTGGAATCAATTGGCCTGCGCTACTTCAATGTTTTTGGGCCAAGACAGGATCCGAATGGCGCATATGCGGCCGTGATTCCGAAATGGTATGGAGCGTTGCTGCGCTCGGACCCTGTCTACATCAATGGAGATGGGGAGACAAGCCGTGATTTCTGCTTCGTGACCAACGTCGTCCAGGCCAATATTCTTGCTGCGACAGTGGCCGATCCTGACGCGATAAATCAAATCTACAACGTTGCATTGGGTGACCGAACCACCCTGAACGAATTATTTATGCTGATACGCGATCGTGTTGCAGAAGTTCGCCCGCAAGTAGCTTCTGCAAAGCCTCTATACCGGGATTTCCGGAAAGGCGATGTACGCCATTCGCAAGCGGACATTGAAAAAATTCGGTTGCACTTGGGTTATGTTCCCACACATCGCGTTGCCGATGGCTTAAGCGAAGCGACAGAATTTTATCTTTCGACCGTAAGCATTAAAGATTAAAGCAAACAATGATTGCTTATGGAATCAGTTAAAGATGGTGGCAAGCCACCGCTCCGATTAGCGCTCATTTCCAGTCAAGCTTTTTCTATTGCCAATTTTCGTGGCCCGCTTGTGCGCGAGATGGTGAGTCATGGCATGGAAGTCTACGCGCTGGCGCCAGATTATGATGATGCGAGCAGGGCAGCAGTAAGATCCCTCGGGGCAGAACCGATAGATTATTCAATGATCCGCGCTGGAATAAGTCCGTTTAAGGACATCTTCAGCCTGTTCCAGCTCGTGCGAAAGCTGCGAATTTTGCAGGTGAACGCTTCTTTTGCCTATTTCATCAAGCCTGTTATATATGGAACCATTGCCGCGCGATTGGCAAATGTGCCAAAGCGATATGCATTGATCGAAGGCGCTGGTTATGTATTCATGGACGAAGAAAGACCGTCGATACGTCGTCGCTTGTTGCGCTCGGCCACTACTTGGCTGTACCGTCTCGGATTGAGCCAGGCTGACCGGGTATTTATGCTTAACCAGGATGACAAAAGCCTATTCGTTAGTGCTCATATGGTTGCCGCGGAAAAGGTGCGTCTGTTAAACGGCATCGGTTTGGATTTGAATCATTATCACGTAACAAATCCGGTCCTGCATCCAGTCTGCTTTATTTTGATCGGAAGGCTTCTACGGGAAAAAGGAATTTACGACTACGTGACGGCTGCCCGCAAGGTAAAGGCTCTTTATCCAGAAGTGCGTTTTCTGATGCTGGGCAGTGTGGACGTGAATCCAGGTTCTCTCGCAGAATCAGAAGTCAGGGCCTGGGTAGACGAAGGCTTGATCGAATGGCCAGGCCAAGTGGCAGATGTCCGTTCTTGGCTTGCTCAGGCAAGCGTCTTTGTTCTTCCTTCGTACCGCGAAGGTTTACCGAGAAGCACGCAGGAAGCAATGGCAATGGGGCGGCCGGTCATTACCACGGATGCCCCGGGCTGCCGAGAAACAGTTGAAGAGGCCGTGAATGGTTTCATGGTACCTGTGCGCAGCCCTGAAGCGCTGGCCCAGGCAATGCTTCGGTTTGTGGGTAAACCGGAATCCATCATCTCGATGGGACGTGCAAGCCGCAACATGGCAGAAAAAAAATTCGATGTACACAAGATCAATGAGCAGATAATGGCCTCGATTCTTGATTGCCATGTGTAATGAGGTTTGATGAATACTGATGAATAAGATACTCGTTACGGGCGCGAATGGCTTCGTCGGTTCGGCACTATGCGACACGCTCCATAAGAGGGGCATACCACACATTGGAGCCGTCCGTAAGAACAAGGCGGAGTTTCAATATGAAACCGGTGACTTGACGTGTGCAACGGATTGGTCACAGGCTTTAAGTGGATGCGACGTCGTCATACACCTTGCGGCTCGTGTTCACGTGATGAAAGACAAGGCCAACGATCCATTTCGCGCTTACCGTGAAGTGAACGTCAATGCGACACTCAATCTGGCAAAGCAGGCGATCGGCCACGGGATCAGGCGTTTTGTATTTGTTAGCAGTATCAAGGTAAATGGCGAGTCGACTTCCGGCAAACCATTTACTTCATGCGATATGCCCGAACCTCTTGATCCTTACGGCCAATCGAAGCTTGAGGCGGAGCGTGCATTGCAGGCTTTGTCCAGGCAGAGCGGCATGGAACTTGTAATCGTCCGGCCACCTCTGATTTACGGCCCGGGAGTGCGCGCCAACTTTCTTTGGCTGATGCAGTTGGTCAAGCTTGGATTGCCGCTGCCTTTCAAAGATATTTCAAATCGCAGAAGCATGGTGGCACTGGAAAATCTGGTGGAATTGCTTGTTGTCTGTGCAAATCACCCGAAAGCTGCAGGAGAAATATTCCTGGTATCTGACGATAACGATCTCAGTATTTCAGAACTAATCCGACTGATTGCGAATTCCATGGGAAGGCAACCAATTCTGCTACCGATACCGGTTTGGCTAATCAAGGGATTTTTGGCTGTATTAGGGAAATCTGCCATTGCAGATCGGTTGCTTGGGTCGTTACAGATGGATATTGCGCACACCAAAAAAACATTGAATTGGAAGCCATTAATCGATACGAGTACTGCTGTTGAAAAGACAGTGTCACATTTTCTTGGGGAGATGTAACGGATTTATGAAACGTGCTTTTGACGTCTTTTTAAGCTTGATCCTGCTGCTGATTTTTGCCTTGCCGCTTTTGATTGTGGCGCTTGGCATTAAATTGACTTCCAAAGGCCCTGTCTTGTATTGGTCCGATCGGATAGGAATAAATAACCACATTTTCCGCATGCCGAAGTTTCGAACCATGCGAGTGGATACACCCGCAGTGGCCACCCATTTATTGGAGAACCCGACTCAATATTTGACTCCAATTGGTTCTTTTTTGCGCAAATCCAGTCTGGATGAATTTCCGCAGCTATGGAGCATTCTCCGCGGAGACATGAGCTTCATTGGCCCCCGTCCTGCCTTGTTTAATCAGGAGGACCTCATAACACTGCGAACAGCCCATAATGTTCATTTGCTTGTGCCGGGATTGACTGGCTGGGCACAGATCAACGGAAGGGATGAGCTGCCGATATCAGAGAAAGTGAGACTGGATGCTCACTACTTGAAGCGTCAATCCTTCTGGCTCGACATCAAGATCTTATTCTTAACCTTCATTAAGGTGTTGCGGCGAGAGGGCGTATCACATTGATGTCTTCGTTCCAGCGTAGCGTAACAGCAGTGTTGGGACTCAAATTTCGGATCTATGATCTAACTGTGTTTGCAATATCACTTTGGGAGACTGAGCAGTGCAGATACCGGTTCGAATAATTTTGTCTGTACCGAATGCGGATTGGAACTCCTTGAATACACATTGTCTTCGGTGTGGTCGCTTTGTCTGGGCAAATATTCCCTGACAATTTTTTGCATAATTGCCTTGATTCCTTCGTGGTCATTGCTGTTGCATGCCTGCAATAGCTGTTCGATCAGTTTATTCAGTATTTCAGGCGCAAGCGAGTATTCTGTCGTGCACATGATTCGAGGATGTTCGCTGGGCGAGGCCTTATCCTCAATGAGCAGTTCTTCATACAATTTTTCCCCAGGACGTAAGCCTACATATCGAATTTCGATATCACCGTTGGGGGTTTGCTCATCCTTTTCCTGAAGACCGGCCATATCAATCATTGTGCGCGCCAAGTCTACGATCTTGATCGGTTCGCCCATGTCAAGAACAAAAACCTCTCCGCCTTTTGCCATGGCACCTGCTTGTATTACTAGTTGCGCAGCTTCCGGTATCAGCATGAAGTAACGCACCACGTCGGGATGAGTAATTGTAATTGGACCGCCCAGCTCGATCTGCCTCTTAAAAAGAGGAACAACAGAACCGGACGATCCTAATACATTCCCGAAACGAACCATGCAGAAGGTGGTTTTGGAATCTGACTTGGCGGCAGCCTGGAAAATCAGTTCTGCAATGCGTTTGCTGGCGCCCATGATATTGGTAGGTCGCACAGCCTTATCTGTGGAAATCAGAACACAAGTTTGAACCTCGAACTTTTTCGCGGCAGCTGCGACTGTTTGAGTGCCGACCACGTTATTCCGAATTCCTTCAGCCATATTTGCTTCGACCAGCGGTACATGCTTGTAGGCGGCGGCATGATAAACAGTGTCGATTCTATGTATCTGCATAATGTGCTCGACAAGTCGGGCATCACACACCGAGCCTAGATGAGCATGGATTGATGTTGCTGAGAGGCGTGATTGCAATTCTTGCTTGATGGAATATAGCGCAAACTCGGAATGATCTAGCAAATGCAAATGTGTTGGAGTTTGGGCAATAATCTGGCGGCACAATTCGCTTCCAATCGAACCCCCTGCGCCGGTAACCAGCACGCTTTTGCCTCGAACACATTTTGCAAACAAATCGAGGCGTGGCGGAACAGGGGTGCGGCCGAGTAAATCCTCGATCTTGATTTCACGTATGGATTGCGCAGAAATCTTGTCATCCGCAAGTTCGAAAAGGGTCTGCACTGTTTTTGTTTCCAGCCCTGCTTCATGAATTTGGTGCATGACTTGCCTGCGACGCTTTGTTGAGGCCGAAGGTATGGCAAGCACAATTAACCTGATCCCCAGTTGCTGAGTTATTTCAGCAAGGCGACTTGTATGGAATACCCTTAAACCGGCAACATTCTGGTTTTGTAATGAAAGCTTGTCGTCAAAGAAACAGACCGCACGATATTTTTCACTTGCTCGAAGTGCTTGTGCAAGTTGTGCTCCTGCTTCACCTGCGCCATAGATTGCAATGATATTTTTTTGCTGACGTTGACCGCCAGCATTGCTTCGCAGGAAGGTGCGTACCATGATTCTGGACCCAACTACATACGAAAACGCAATAAACCAATAGATCACAAGCGCGCTGCGCGGCAGTATTTGATCGTTAAGCAAAAACATGATGCTGTAAGCAGCGACCACTGCCAATCCAAGTCCTATCCCCGTAAGCGTGAGCAAATGCCGGTCAATGAAGCGGATGACAGCCTTATATAAACCTGATGCCGCGAAAACGATAATTGTGAGTGCCCCAACGACTAAATAAGGCGTTACTTCATAGTCCAATGCCAGCTTCAAGTCACCGAGCCTGAGCACCATGGCAAACAGGAAGCAGAATGGCATGGCAACAAAGTCCGTTGCCAGCATAAGTACGAATTTTGACCATCGATTCATCGACACTAGTTTTTTGCTAAGTCGAGCTGCAATCGAGGGGTATTTTGTGGACATATTGACTACTTCGTAAATAGGAGAGAACTGCATACTTGGCGGTCAATTTCCAAGATATGCCTTCACTAAAAGGAGCTATGCTGCCAAGCGAGGTTATCTAGATGAATTTTCCCGAGCGAAGTATAACGAAGATTAAACGGTCAAAATATATGGGTGTCCAAGTATTGTGGCGCTTGGTATAGACTAATCCCCCAGAAAAATCATAATCCCCTGTTTCGCTGTCGCCGTTTCGACAACATGAGACAATCTTATGATTTCTATTTTTTTAATCAGGCTAT
>NZ_HE978634.1:2282379-2558588 GCF_000312045.1 Noviherbaspirillum massiliense JC206 | reverse complement strand
AAGCTGATGGCCCACGATTCTTCAATGGCTGTGAACGCAGTAGATGTCAGGCTCACTCAACCCCCATCCCAACCTTCCTCCTGCCAGGGGGAAGGGGTGTACTTTGCTCCTTCAGTCGTAGGGAATCGGGGTTGATGCGAGCGATTTACTCGTTTGCCTGGCATCTGGCGCTACCGCTTGTCCTCGGCCGCTTGTGGTGGCGCGGACGCAAGGAGCCGGGCTACCGCGAGCACGTGGCCGAGCGGCTCGGTTTCTATCCTTCGCCAGTCAGCCAGGCGCGCATACCCACGTTGTGGGTGCACGCAGTCTCCGTAGGCGAAACCCGTGCCGCCGAACCGCTGATCGAGGCGCTGCTGCACGCCTATCCCGAGCACAGAATCCTCCTCACCCACATGACGCCGACCGGCCGCGCAACGGGCCGGGCGCTGTTCGCCAGGCACGCACCGCGCGTGGTGCAATCCTATCTGCCGTACGACATCGGCTGGATGGTGCAGCGTTTCATCTCGCATTTTGCGCCGCGCCTGTGTGTGCTGATGGAAACCGAGGTGTGGCCGAACCTCGTTGCGCAATGCGCAAAGCAGCGGGTTCCGGTGGCGCTGGTGAATGCGCGGCTGTCGGAGCGTTCTCTCGCCCGGGGCCAAAAGCTGTCGGCCCTAATTACCGAAGCCGCGAAAGGCATGTCCTGCGTCGCAGCCCAGACGGAGGCTGATGCCATGCGTCTGAAGCAGCTCGGTGCAAACAATGTACATGTCACCGGCAGCATCAAGTTCGATGTCACGCCGCCGGAGGATGTTCTGCGCAAGGGCGCGCAACTGCGGCGGCAAATCGGCGCGCGTCCGGTGCTGCTGTGCGCCAGCACGCGCGAAGGCGAGGAGATGCCCATCCTCGATGCCATGCGTAATGCACAGATGGGTAATGCGCTGGTGCTCATCGTGCCGCGCCATCCGCAGCGCTTCGACGAAGTGGCGCGCGAGATTTCCGCGCGCGGCTTCACGCTGCAGCGCCGATCGCAGATGGGTGATACGCCGCTGGAAGCCGGCACGCAGGTCTTGCTGGGCGACTCAATGGGGGAAATGTTTGCTTATTACGCCGCCTGTGACATCGCCTTCATTGGCGGCAGCCTGCTGCCGCTAGGCGGGCAGAACCTGATTGAAGCTTGTGCTGTCGGCAAGCCGGTGCTGATCGGTCCGCATACCTTCAATTTCAGCGTGGTGAGCGAAGATGCGATCGCGGCCGGTGCGGCCCTGCGGATTGCGGATTCCGAGGAGATGTTGCGCCAGGCGTTGCGCCTGCTGGAAGATGGGGATGCGCGTGCCGCGATGGGGGAGAGGGCGCAGGCATTCGCGCAACACCATCGGGGCGCAACGGCGCGGACATTGGCCTTGCTGCAGCCGCTTGTTGCCTAGCATTCGCCGGAAGCCATCCTCGGCTTCCGGCATTTCATAGTCAAACTACTTCTACTACTTCTGCGAGCCGTTCGCGGCTACCGACTGCTCATTCAAGCCGCCGCCCAGCGACCGATACAGGTCGATCGCATTGGTCAGTCGCAGCAGACGCGCCTGAACCAGCGACTGCTGTGCTGAAAACAGCTCACGCTGTGCGTCCAGCACGTCGAGCGAACTCGCCACACCATTCTGATACCGCTGCTCGGCGAGTTTCAGGCGCTCTTCTTCCGCCGTCAGGACCGCCTGCTGCGCATCGATCTGCTCTTCCAGCGTCGCGCGCGCCACCAGCGTGTCGGACACTTCACGGAAAGCAATCTGGATGGCTCTTTCATAGTTGGCGACCGCGATGTTGTTCCGTGCTTCCGCCAGGTTCAGGTTGCCACGATTGCGTCCGGCGTCGAAGATCGGCAGCACCATTTGCGGCACGAAGGACCAGGTACGCGATCCGGCATCGAACAGGCCCGACAGCTCGCTGCTTGCAGTGCCGATGCCGGCCGTGAGCGAGATGCGCGGGAAGAAGGCCGCCCGCGCTGCGCCGATGTTGGCATTGGCTGACTTGAGCTGCTGTTCTGCGGACCGGATGTCCGGGCGGCGCTCCAGCAGGTCGGACGGCAATCCCGCCGGGATGTCGGTGACGATGTTCTGCTCCGACAGTGGCTGCGGTGCCGGCAGATCCGTCAGCGGCCTGCCGATCAGCAGGGTCAGCGCGTTTTCTGCTTGCGCACGCTGCCGTTTCAGCGTCGCCAGCGACACCCGGGCCGTCTGCACCAGCGTCTCGTTCAGGCGCAGGTCGAGTGCGGAAGAGGCGCCCACGTCGAAGCGCTGCTTGGCCAGGTCATACCCGGTCCGGCGGCTTTCATAGGTTTTCTGCGCGATCTCTTCCTGCTCGGCGAATGCACGCTCGGCCAGGTAAGCCTTGGCCACTTCCGCCACCAGGCTGATCTGAGCGGCGCGGCGCGCTTCTTCGGTCGCCAGGTACTGGGCCAGGGCCGCATCCTTCAGGCTGCGCACCCGCCCGAAGAAATCGAGCTCGAACGCGGCCAGGTTGAGGCCGACCTGGTAGCTGTTGCTGATGACCGCGGTGCGGGTCGGGGACAGGTCAGCCGGCGTGCGCGAGCGCGAACCCGCCGCATTGGCATTCAGGTTCGGCCACTGGTCGGCCGACTGGATGTTGTACTGCGCGCGTGCTTCCTCGATGCGCAGCGCGGCAATCCGCAGGTCGCGGTTGTTTTCCAGCGCCGCCGTGATCAGCGCCTGCAGGCGCGGGTCAGGGAAGAAGGCGCGCCAGCCGATGGCGGTTGCGTCGCCCGCGGCCTGGGCTTCGGCCGTCGGATAGGCGTTCGCCACCGGCGCTTCCGGCCGCACGTAGGTCGGCGCCAGCGAGCAGCCTGCCAGCACGCTGGCCGACAGCAGAGCGATGGCCAGGGGACGACCCAGTTGCTCGTTCATATGCTTCATCATACTTTCTCCTCAGTCGGTGCCAAGTGCGCGGCATGCGTCTTGTGCTGGGGCTCTTTGCTCTTGAACAGACTGCGCACCACCACGAAGAACACCGGCACCAGAATCACGGCCAGCACGGTTGCGGTGATCATTCCACCCATCACCCCGGTACCGATGGCACGCTGGCTTGCGGAACCGGCGCCATGGGCAATCACCAGCGGCAGCACGCCGAGGATGAAGGCGAGCGAGGTCATGATGATCGGGCGGAACCGCAGATGCACCGCTTCCAGCGTGGCCTCCCGCAGGCTCTTGCCCTGTGACTGCAAGTCCTTCGCGAACTCGATGATCAGGATCGCGTTCTTGGCCGACAGGCCGATGATGGCGATCAGGCCGACTTTGAAGTACACGTCGTTCGGCATGCCGCGCATGAAGGCGCCGATCAGGGTACCGAGGACGCCGAGCGGCACCACCAGCAGCACCGCGAGCGGAATCGTGGTGCTTTCATACAGGGCCGCCAGCACCAGGAACACCGCAAGCAGGGACAGCGCGAACAGTGCCGGAGCCTGAGCGCCGGAAGTCTTCTCTTCCAGCGACTGCCCGGTCCATTCGTAGCCAATGCCTGCCGGCAGCTGTGCGACCAGCCTTTCCATCTCAGCCATCGCTTCGCCGGTGCTGCGCCCCGGTGCAGCATTACCGGTGATCTTCATCGCCGGATAGCCGTTGTAGCGGAACAGCTGGACTGGGCCGATGATCCATTTCGTCGACACGAAGGTGGACAGCGGCACCATGTTGCCTTTTGCATTGCGCACATAGATGTTCATGAGGTCTTCCGGCTGCATGCGCTGCGGCGCATCGGCCTGGACGACCACCCGCTGCTGCCTTCCCTGGTTCGGGAAGTCGTTGATGTAGGCGGAACCCAATGACGTCGACAAGGCGCTGTTGATGTCTGCAAACGTCACGCCCAGGGCGTTGGCCTTGTCGCGGTCGATGTTCAGCTGCAGCTGCGGCGTGTCTTCCAGGCCTTCCGGACGTACGCCGGTCAGGACCTTGCTCTGGCTTGCCATTCCCAGCAGCTGGTTGCGCGCTGCCAGCAGGGCGTCATGGCCGACGCCGCCACGGTCCTGCAGACGCAGGGTGAAGCCGGTCGCATTGCCCAGTTCCGGGATCGGGGGCGGGCTCAACGGGAACACGATCGCATCCTTGATTTGCGAGAACGCGCCAAAGGCACGTCCCGCGATCGCTTCGGCCGACTGGTCGGGACCGCGCAGGCTCCAGTCCTTCAGCGGGGTGAAGGCCAATGCCGCATTCTGGCCGCTGCCGGAGAAGGAGAAGCCGGCCACCGCCACGATGCGCTCCACGCCGGGCTGCTGCATGTAGTACTGCTCGACCTGTTCGATCACCTTCATTGTCCGGTTGGCGCTGGCGCCAGGCGGAAGCTGGATGTTGGTGACCAGATAGCCCTGGTCTTCCTGCGGCAGGAAGGCCGATGGCAGGCGCACGTACAGCAATCCGACGCAAACCAGGATCAGGCCGTACACCACCATATAGCGCGCGGACTTGCCGATGATCTTGCCCACCATGCCCTGATAGCTGGTCGAGGTGCGATTGAACACCCGGTTGAACCAGCCGAAGAAGCCTTTCTTTTCATGGTGATGCCCGGCCTCGACCGGCTTGAGGATGGTCGCGCACAGGGCAGGCGTCAGGGTCAATGCCATCAAGGCCGAGAACACCATCGACGCCACCATGGACAGCGAGAACTGGCGGTAGATCGCACCGACCGCGCCGCCGAACAGCGCCATCGGCAGGAACACCGCGATCAGCACCAGCGTAATGCCGATGATGGCTCCCGTGATCTGGCCCATGGCCTTGCGCGTCGCTTCGCGCGGCGACAGGCCTTCCTCGCTCATGATGCGTTCGACGTTTTCCACCACCACGATCGCATCGTCGACGAGGATACCGATCGCCAGCACCATGCCGAACATGGTCAGCACGTTGATCGAGAAGCCGAACATCAGCATCGTGGCGAAGGTACCCATCAGCGCCACCGGCACCACGATGGTCGGAATCAGGGTGTAGCGGATGTTCTGCAGGAACAGATACATCACCAGGAACACCAGCACGATCGCTTCGAGCAGGGTCTTGACGACTTCCTCGATGGAGATCTGCACGAAGCGCGAGGTGTCATAGGGGATTTCGTATTTGACACCGGCCGGGAAGTATTTCGAAAGCTCGTCCATGCGTTCCCGCACCGCCTTGGCGGTGGCCAGCGCGTTCGCGGTGGGCGAGAGCTGGACGCCGATGGCGGAGGTCGGCTTGCCGTTCAGGCGGGCCGATGTCGCATACATCTGGCCGCCGATCTCGATGCGGGCCACGTCGCGCAGGCGCACCGTGGAGCCGTCGGGATTGGCGCGCAGCACGATGTTGCCGAATTCTTCTACGGTCTGGAGCTGGCCGGTCACCACGATAGGCGCAGTGATCTGCTGGCTATTCGGATTCGGCAGTTCGCCCAGCGTGCCGGATGCCACCTGGGCATTCTGGTTACGGATTGCGGTCGAGACATCGGCCGGCGTCAACTTCAGGCCGACCAGCTTGGCCGGGTCGATCCAGATGCGCATCGCCCGCTCGGTACCGAACAGCTGCGCCTGGCCGACGCCGGGAACCCGCTTGATTTCGTTCAGAACGTTGCGCGACAGGTAATCACCGAGTGCGATCGGATCCAGCCGGCCATCGGTCGATGACAGGGTGGTCACCAGCAGGAAGTTGGAGCGCGACTTGGTGACCTGCACGCCTTGCTGGGTCACGGCCTGGGGCAGGCGCGCCTCGACACGCTTGAGGCGGTTCTGCACGTCGACCGCCGCCAGGTCCGGATTAGTGCCCGGCACGAAGGTGACCGTGATCTGGGCCTGTCCGTTGCCCTGGCTCTGCGACTCGATGTACTGCAGACCGTCGGCGCCATTCATTTCCTGTTCGATCAGGCTGACGACGCTCTCGTCCAGTGTCTGCGCGGTGGCGCCGGGGTAGGTGGCCGTGACGACGACCGATGGCGGCGCAATGGTCGGATACTGCGAGACCGGCAGTCGCGGGATCGACAGTGCGCCGGCCAGCAGGATGAAGAGAGCGATCACCCAGGCAAAGATCGGGCGATCGATAAAGAACTTAGGCATGCAATGCTCCCTTATTTAGCCTTGGATTTCGGGTCTGCCGAGGAGGCGACCTTGGTCTTGTCGGGACTCGGCTGGGATGCCTGCTGGCCTGCGTTGCCGGCAGGGGCTTTCCACGGCACAGCCTTTACCGGCGCGCCGGGACGCACTTTCTGGAATCCCTCGACGATGACCTGGTCGCCGGCCTTCAAGCCTTCGCTGACGACCCAGGAATTGCCCTGGGTGCTGTTCGCCTTGATCGGCCGCACTTCGACCTTGCCGTCGGCGCCCACTACCATGACCGCGGCGCCGTTGGCGTCGCGCTGCACGGCCTGCTGCGGAACGGTGATGGCGTTCTCGCTCACTGCCTGTTCGAGGCGGGCACGCACATACATGCCGGGCAGCAGGAACCGGTCGGGATTGGGGAACTGGGCACGCAGGGTGACTGCGCCGGTACTTTCGTCAACCGACAGGTCGGAGAACAGCAGTTTGCCCGTATGCGAGTAGGTGCGCCCGTCTTCGGTCACCAGCGTGGCCTTGGCTTCGCCGCGCGCAACGCTCTTCAGCTTGCCGCTGGCCATCGCCCGCTGCAGCTCCAGGAATTCGCCACTGGACTGGGTGAGGGTGACGTAAATCGGGTCGAGTTGCTGGACCGTCGCCAGCGGTGTTGCCTCGCCCTGGCCGACCAGCGCGCCTTCCGTGACCTGGGCACGGCCGGCACGGCCGGAAATCGGTGCGTTGACGGTGGCATAGCCGAGGTTCAGGCGCGCCGTTTCCACTGCCGCCTTGGCCGATGCGACATCTGCCGTCGCCTGCTTCTGGGCGGTTACCGCATCATCGTATTCCTGCTTGCTGATGGCATGCGTTTCAACCAGGGGCTTGTAGCGCTGCACCTTGAGGTTAGCCTGCGCCAGGTTCGCCTCGGCCCTGGCGAGCACGGCCTGGGCATTGTTGTAGCTTGCCTGGTAGGGCGCCGGGTCGATGCGGAACAGGACATCGCCTGCCTTCACATCACTGCCTTCGCGGTACACGCGCTTGAGCACGATGCCCGGCACTCGTGCGCGCACCTGCGCTACGCGGGTGGCTTCCAGCCGTCCCGGCAATTCGGTCGTGATCACGATGCGTTCCGGCTGAACGGTGACAACCGACACTTCCGGCGGCGGCATGCCGCCCGGTGCCTGAGCCGCCGCATTTTTTTCTCCGCATCCACTGATGACAGACAACATCAACACAGCCGCGGCAATGCGCGGAGCATGAACAAGTGAATTCATAAAATCTCGCACGGTAAGTTGGAGGGTGAACCGATGTCGGAATGGCAGCTCAAACATGAAGTGCATTAAATGAATGCAACTTCACGCTCAGTACCTGCGACAGTTTCATTTTTTGGAAAAGCAAAGGGTGCTATTATACATACATGCATGAATGTATGCCTCTATGCCAAAGAGATCATGCGACTTGCGGGAGTCCTGAAAATATCCGCAATTCATGCATGTTGATGCAATCAATGACACCGTCCCATATCTGAAATGGCCAGATGTACAAAAGAGGAAGCGCTGGAAACGCGTGACCGCATACTCGATGCTGCCGAACAGGTTTTTCATGCGCAGGGCGTAGCCAGCACTTCGCTCGCGGACGTCGCGGAAGCGGCGAACGTGACACGCGGCGCCATCTATTGGCATTTCAGGAACAAGAGCGACTTGTTCGATGCAATGTGCGAACGGGTTCGCCTGCCGATGGAAGCCATGGCGCAAGCCGATGCCCATGCAGAAGAGGCCGATCCGCTCGGCCGCCTGCGCGCCAGCTGCATCTTCGTGCTGAAGGAAACGGTGCGCAATCCGCATTCGCGGAAAGTCTTCGACATCCTGTTCCACAAATGCGAATTCGTCGATCCGGCCGATCCGATATTCGCGCGGCGGCGGGAGTGGTTCCTGCGCGGCACGGCGCACATCGAGCGCGTCCTGCGCAACGCAATTGCGAAAGGTCAGTTGCCCCAGGATCTGGATATCCACCTGGCGCGCGCGTCGATGCAAGCCGCCATCGATGGACTTTTGAACAACTGGCTGTTTGCGCCGGAGAGTTTCAGCCTGGACGACAATGCCGAACGGCTGATCGACGCCTGCCTCGATTCCCTGCGCTATTCGCCTTCGTTGCGCAAGCAGAAGCAGGGCGGCTGAGCGCAGCGCTACGCGCGGCGAATTCTCCGGGCAACGCAATCAAGACTGGCAGATGAGGCCATGCGCATCCAGGCGCGTCAGGGTTGCGTCTGCTCCATCAGCAAGCCGTTCACCTGCAGCAGGTCTTCTTCCTTCAATGTGCCGGCCGCGGCTTTCAGGCGCAGGCCGTTCATGATCGTGTCGTAGCGCGCCTTCGCCAGGCTTTCGCGTGTCGAGTACAACTGTTGCTGGGCATTCAGGACGTCGATATTGATCCGCACGCCGACCTGATAGCCGAGGCGGTTCGATTCAAGGGAGGACTGGCTGGAAACCTCCGCCGCCTCCAGCGCTTTGACCTGCGCCAGACCGGCGTTCACGCCGAAGAATGCCTGGCGTGCGCCCTGGGCGGCAGTGCGGCGCACATTTTCCAGGTCGGACCGGCTCTTGTCTTCGAGCGCGATGGCTTCGCGCACGCGGCTGGTAACGCCAAGGCCGGAGAAGATCGGGATCGCCACCTGCACGCCGATCGCATTGCTGGTGACGCTCGCACCCGCAGGGAACTGGGAGGACCAGCCGGCGTTGTTGTAGTTGCGGCTGGCAACCAGGTCGACAGTCGGGAGATGGCCGGCACGGTTGCGGGTGATTTCACGCTGCGCGTTCTCCACCAGCAGCTGCTGGGCGACGACACCGTAATTCTGCTGTTCCGCGCTTTCGACCCATTTCTCCATCTGCGCCGGCTCCGGGCTGTTCAGCTGTACGCCCGGGCGCAGGGTGGCGAGTTCGCCGGCCGGCTTGCCGATGATCTGTTGCAGGGCCGCACGCCGGATTTCGAGATCGTTCTGTGTCGCGAATTCCTGCGCAACTGCCAGGTCGTAGCGTGCCTGGGCTTCATGAGTGTCGGTGATGGTGGCGGTGCCGACTTCGAAATTGCGCTTGGCTGCGGCCAGCTGTTCGGTGATCGCCTCTTTCTGCGCCTGCACCGACGCCAGGGCATCCTGCGCGGTCAGAACATCGAAATAGGCCTGGGCGACACGCAGGATCAGGTCCTGCTGCGCCTGTGCGAACTGCGCCTCGCTGATGGCGACTGCCAGCTTGCCCTGCTGATACGCTTCCCAGTTGGCCAGGCGGAACAGCGGCTGGGACAGGGATAGCGTATAGCCCTTGCTGTTGAAGTTCGGCGACGAAGCTTCGACGCCGCTTGCCGTCGTATCCTGGTTCGATCGGGTATAGCTGCCGGTCAGGCCGACGACCGGCAGCAGCCCGGCGCGTCCCTGCGGCGCTCTTTCCTGCCCGGCTGCCAGCGCAGAGCGCGCGCTGGCGTACTGCGCATCGTTGGCGAGCGCTTCCTTATACACCTGCAGCAGGTCGATCGCCTGCGCATTCATGGACATGAAGACGCCGCCGAGCAGGGTCGCGACGAGGGATTTGCGCATCAGGTTCTCCGCTTGCTTCTTGATCTTGTCATCAATAGGTAGGCATGCTCTTGTCGACCTGCTGGGCCCATGCGTGCACGCCGCCCGTCAAGTTGTTCACCTGGGTAAAGCCGTTGCGTTCGAGATAGGCCGCCACCTGCATGCTGCGCATGCCGTGATGGCAGATGCAAACGATGGGGGCATCCTCTTCCAGCTCCGCCATGCGCGCCGGGATCGTGTTCATCGGAATCGAAACCGCGCCTTCGATATGGCAGGTCTGAAATTCCCAGGGTTCACGCACATCGAGCAGCAGCGGCCTGGCGCGCGCGTCGTCCGCGAGCCAGGCAGCCAGCTCGGGCGCCGTCAGCATATTCATTGTCGTTCTCAGAACTTGAAGGGGGACGGGGCCGGCGCATCGCGCAAGGGTGCGACATCGGTCTCGAACAACTTGACCGTTTCGTAACCTGCGTCCGATGTCCGCGTCGTGAGTTGCGCTGTCATGACCGGCGATTCTCCGATGATGGAGAACAGACGTCCGCCAACCTTGAGTTGCTTGAGGAAGACGTCGGGCAGTATCTGCAGCGAGCCGGAGAGCACGATCACGTCATACAGCGGTTTTTCCTCCCCCGCAGGCCAGCCCCAGGCGCCGTTGCCCTGCACGACCTCGACGTTGGAGATGCCGTAGCTTGCCAGGTTCTTTTCCGCCATGCGCTTGATTTCGGGGTCGATCTCCACCGTGGTGACGTGGCGTGCCTTGTAGCCCATCAGCGCAGCCATGTAGCCGGTGCCGGAGCCGACTTCGAGGGCGGTCTCATGCTTCTTCAGCCCGACTTCCTGCAGGATGCGCGCTTCCATTTTCGGGGTGAACATGTGGGCACCGCCCGCCAGGGGGATTTCGGTGTCGACGAACGCCAGGCTCTTGTATGCGGCCGGTACGAAGGCTTCGCGCTTGACGACCACGAGCAGGTCGAGCACGTCCTGGTCCAGTACATCCCAGGTACGGATCTGCTGCTCAATCATGTTGAATCGGGCTTTTTCGATATTCATTCTTGGCACTCAAGGGTTACAGACGAAAACACATCATTCTATCAAACAGCATCTTCCTTTTCGGCATGTTTTCCCTCCGCCGTGCCATGCGTTGGTTCGTGCGGGGCGGAGCGCCGCCATTTTTGGCGCGCCCAGACGGCGAAATCGTCGAGGTAGGTATAGATCACAGGCACCACTACCAGGGTCAGCAGGGAAGAAGTGATGATCCCGCCGATCACCGCCTGTCCCATCGGCGCGCGCTGCTCGGCGCCTTCGGCCATGCCGAAGGCCAGCGGCACCATGCCGAACACCATTGCCAAAGTGGTCATCAGGATCGGACGCAGGCGCACATGCGCGGCTTCCAGCAGGGCGGCGGCACGGTCCGCGCCGGCCTTGCGCGCGTGATTGGCAAAATCCACCAGCAGGATTGCATTCTTCGTCACCAGGCCCATCAGCATGATGAAGCCGATCACCGAGAAGATGTTGAGCGTGGAACGGAAGAACATCAGCGCCAGGAACACCCCGATCAGCGTGAGCGGCAGGGATGACATGATGGCAACCGGCTGCAGGAAGCTGGCGAATTGCGATGCCAGGATCATGTAGATGAAGACGATCGCCAGCATCAGCGCCGACAGGGCATAGCCGAAGGATTCCTGCATGTTCTTGGCGGAGCCGCCCATCTGATAGCGGTAGCCCGGCTGCCAGTGCATGCCGTCCAATGCCTTCCTGATATCGGCGCTGACCTGGCCGGCCGAGCGGCCGACCACGTTGGCGGAAAGCTCGACTTCACGGTTGAGGTCGCGGCGGTTGATCTGGTTGGCACCGGTCGAGGGCTGGATGCTGGCCACCTGGCGCAGCGCGACCATGCGCGGCGAACCATCCGCATTGGTCTGGGAACTGCTCAGCATCAGCCGCGACAGGTCGTCGACATTGTTGCGGTCGGATGGAGACAGGCGCACGTTGACGTCATAGTTTTCATCGTCCGGCGCACGCCAGGTGCTGGCAGCTTCGCCCGCCAGCAGCGGACGCAGAGCACCACCGATCTGGGCCACGCCGATGCCGAGGTCGGCGCCAATGTCGCGCTTGGGTTCGATGGAAATGGTCGGCTTGTTCGGCTTCAGGCTGGAATCGAGGTCGACCACGCCGGGAATCGCGCGGATTTTATCCTGCGCTTCCGCGGACAGCTTCGCCAGCTGGTCGAGGTCGGTGCCGAGCAGGGACAGGCGGATCTGCTTGTTGTCGCCGCCCACGCCTTCCAGCGAACCGATATGGGTGACCGTGATCCCGGCGACCTGTGACAGCCGCTCGCGCAGGGGAATGCTCATCTGCGAGGTGTTGCGGGTGCGCTGGTCGCGCGGCGTCAGCTTCACATAGGTCGTCGCATAATTCTTGCCCTGCGCGGTGCCGGTATTGACGGTGGTGTAGAGATCGCGCACTTCCGGGAACTCGCGCAGCACCGCTTCCACCTGGCGCGCCTTGCTTTCGGTGAATTCCAGCGAGGAACCGACCGGTGTGTTGTACACCACGCCGGTTTCGGAATAGTCAGCCTGCGGCACGAACTCGCTGCCGATCAATCCGCTCATCGGGATCGCAAAGCCGCCGAAGAAGGTCGCGACCGCGATCACCAGGGTAGCCTTGCGATGGCGCAGCGACCATTTCAGCAATACCTGGTAGGTATCCGACAGCCATTGCACCATGCGCTCGAACTGATGCAGCACGCGGCCGATGGTCTGGCCGTACCAGCCCTTGCGCTCGTGATGTGCGCCATGCACCGCAGGGTCGGGCCAGATGGAGGACAGCATCGGGTCCAGAGTGAAGGACACGAACATCGAAATCAGCACTGCAGCCGTCACGGTCACGCCGAACTGGTGGAAGAAGCGACCGATGATGCCGCCCATGAAGCCGACCGGCAGGAAGACCGCGACGATGGAAAAGGTGGTGGCCATCACCGCCAGGCCGATCTCGGCCGTGCCATCCAGCGCCGCCGTCTTGTGATCCTTGTAACGTCCGTTCACCTTCATGCCGGCATGGCGCACGATGTTTTCCCGCACCACGATCGCATCGTCGATCAGCAGGCCCACGCACAGCGACAGCGCCATCAGCGTGATCATGTTGATGGTGAAGCCGAACATGTACATGAACAGGAAGGTGCCGACCAGCGCCACCGGCAGGGTGAGGCCGGTGATGACGGTCGAGCGCCAGGAATTGAGAAACAGGAACACGATCAGCACCGTCAGCACCGCGCCTTCGATCAAAGTGCGGCGCACATTCTCGACGCCGACCCGGATCTGGCGCGAGCTGTCGCGGATCACGCTGAGCTTGACCCCCGGATAGAGCGCACTGATGGTGGGTTGCAATTCCTTCAGCGCGGCCTGCAGCCCATTCACCACGGCGATCGTGTTTTCCCCCTGCGCTTTCAGGATATTGAGGGCAAGCGTGCGCTGTCCGTTGAAGGTGGCCAGGCTTTCCTGCTCTTCCTGGCCGTCGACCACGGTCGCGATCTGCGACAGCGTGACCGGCTGGCCGCCGCGCCGTGCGACGATGATACGGCCGAATTCCTCCGGATTTTTCACCCGGCCCTGGATCTGCACCACCTGCTCGGTGGCGGAAGAGCGGATGGCGCCGGTCGGCAATTCCTGGTTCTCGTTGCGCACTGCGCTGATCACCTGGTCAACTCCGATGCCGAGCGCTTCCATCTCGGTCGGCTTCACATAGATATTGATTTCGCGCTTGACGCCGCCCACCAGCGTGACGGAGCCGACGCCGCGCACGTTTTCCAGGCGCTTCTTCACCACCTGGTCGGCGATGGTGGTCAGTTCGCGCAGGCTGCGCTCGCTGGCCCCGGCTTCATTGCTGACCGAGATCGAGAAAATCGGCTGGCTGGCGGGATCGTAGCGGGTGACGCGCGGCTCCTCGACTTCCTTGCGGAATGCGGCCTTGACCAGCGCCACCTTTTCCCGCACGTCCTGCGCCGCCTGTGCCGGGTCAACGGTGAGGACGAATTCGATGATGACGATCGAGGTGCCTTCATACGAGCGCGACGTCAGGCTGTTGATGCCGCTGATGGTATTGACCGCTTCCTCGACCTTGCGCGTGATATCGGATTCCACCGTCTCCGGCGAGGCGCCGGGATAATCGGTCTGGACCACGACCACCGGGAAGGTGACGTCCGGGAACTGGTCGACCTGCAGGCGCTGGTAGGAAAACAATCCCAGCACGAGGAAGGCGGCCATCATCATGGTCGCGAGGACCGGGTTGCCAATGCTGATGCGGGTGAACCACATGATTGATCCTTCAGGCGCGCTCTTTTGCAGAGCGGGCGCGCCTTGTCATTTTTGAGCGGGGAGGTTGCCTGCGACAGCCATGCCGGCCGGCTGCGCGATCCTGATCGGGGTGCCGGTGCGCAGGGTGCCGAGATTGTTCCGGACGATCTGCGCGCCGCTTTCCAGTCCCTTTAGGATTTCGACCGCGTTGCCTCCGCCATCGTCGCCGCGCATGCCGAGCTCGACCGGCTTTTGCAACAGCTTGCCGTTTTCGATCGCATAGACATAGGTCTGGCCGGCATCGCTCTGGATGGCGGATTGCGGAACCGTCAGCACGCCGGCTTTCCGGGCAATCGTCAGCTGCGCTTCGCCGAACATGCCCGCGCGCAGCAAGCCCTGCGGATTGGCGATCTGGACATAGGTGAGGATGGAGCGGGAGCCCGACTGCGTGGAGGGATTGATGCGGACCACCGTCCCGGTCAGCGGCGCGGACAGGCCTTCAACCCGCACCTGGACTTCCTGGCCGATCGTGATGTTGACGATGTCTGCGGCCGGCACCGCGGCTTCCATCTCCATCTGGCGCAGGTCAACGATATCGAGCAGGCGGTTGTCGGGCGACACTTTTTCGCCGGGCTGGACTGAGCGGCTGCTGACGAGCCCCGAGATCGGTGCACGGATCACCGTGTCGCCGAGTGCCTTTTGCGCCACATCGAGCGCGCCGCGGGCGGAATCGACATTGGCCCTGGCGATATTGAACTGGCTCTCCGCGTTGTCGAAGGCATTCTTGGAAATGAAGCCTTTTTCCAGCAGCGCCTTGTTGTTGTCACGGGTCTTGGAGGCGATCTCGAGCTGGCCGCGTGCGGCCGCCAGCGCCCCCTTGGCCTGGTCCAGGCGCGCCTGGTATTCGCTCACATCCATCTTGACCAGCACCTGGCCGGCGTGCACAGCCTCGCCTTCGCGCACCAGCACCTCGCGCACTTCGCCGCCGACCCGGGCCTTCACCGAAGCCTGGTTGACCGCGCGCAGCGAACCGGACACCGGCAGCCGGCGGCGCAGGTCGCGCGGTTCCACCCGCATCACATCGCCGGGCAGGAATTCCAGCACCGCGGGCGCCTGGGCGGATTGCATCGCGGGAGTGGCCGGCTGCGCCTGCTTCTTTTTCAGCACGGCTGCGCCGCCGCCTGCGGCCATGAGCAATACCGCAAGAATGATCAGATAACGCGAACGGCGTTTCAACATGACTGCTCCATTCATCTTGACGGTGCGGGCGCGGGACTCAGCAGGCCATTCAAGAACAGGTCGATAAAGCTTTGCAAATATTCCTCGGCCGACACCGCTTTCACCTCGCAGCCGGCGAAGGAATGCTGCCAGAGCATCAGCATCAGCATCGGGGCGATGAGCACGGACGTCGCCTGGCTCACTTCGATCTGGCGGAATTCACCACGCCGGATGCCGCGCTCCAGCACGCCGGCCACCATCACATGGGCGCGCGCGATCACTTCGTCATGGTAAAACTTGGCGACTTCAGGAAAGTTGGAAGACTCTGCCATGATCAGCTTGGTGATGCCGGAGAGCTTGGTATTGGCGACCCGCTCCCACCAGCGCAGCACCAGCTTGCGAAACAGTTCGACACTGTTGCCCTCGTGGCGGCCGATGAACTGTTCCGCTTCGCCCAGCACGGGAATCACGTTTTCCCGCACCACCGCCTTGAACAGTTCTTCCTTGTTGGCAAAGTAGAGATAGAGCGTGCCCTTCGATACGCCGGCCCGCGCCGCCACGTCATCCAGGCGGGTTGCCGCGTAGCCGCGCTCGACGAACAGGTCCAGCGCGGCCGCCAGCAGTTCCTGAGGACGTGCTTCCTTGCGTCGGGTCCAGCGCGGCTTGTTCTTGAAAGGGCAATCCATTTCGTTTGGGCAAAGAAAAATAACTTACTCGTGAGTCAGCAATATAGGGGCCAATACCGGCAGCGTCAAGGCTGAGCGGAACGCTTTCATCGATGTGCTATTGCCATGCCTGAATGAGCCGGGCAAGCTGCCAGAGGCATGGCCGGATTGAAGGTAGAATCTGCCGTTGCCTGATTATTCCCCCATGCTTCCGCACACCCTCGTGCGGATCACAATGTGTACGGCTCCCGCGATGCCGACATCCTTGTCCATCGGGCATTGTTTTTCTTATGAACAAACTTTCATGCCGTTCCGGCTGCGGCGCCTGCTGCATTGCGCCCTCGATTTCATCTCCCATCCCGGGCATGCCGAATGGAAAGCCGGCGGGCGTACGCTGCGTGCAACTGGACGAAGCCAACCGCTGCAGGATTTTCGGCCGCCCCGAACGACCGGCCGTCTGCGCCAGCCTCCAGCCCTCGCCGGATATGTGCGGCAACAGCGCCGGGGAAGCGATGGTCTATCTGCTGCACCTGGAACGATTGACGTCATCATCGAAGCCGGAGGAGTTGCCGCAATGAAATTAAAAACCATCGTGCCAATGGCCACGGCATTCGTTCTCGCACTCATGCTGTCCGCTTGCGCCAGCCTGCTCGGGCCGCGCAACGTGGATATTCCTCTGTCCCGGTTGCAGGAAGCGGTAGCGCGCAAATTCCCATTCGATTACCGCTACCTGGAATTGTTCGACATGCATCTCGCCAATCCGCAGGTAAGTCTGCAGCCCGACAGTAACCGCATCCTGACCAGCATGGATGCGGCCGTGACGCCGCCTTTCCTCAAGCAGAAATGGCAAGGCAATTTTGCCATCTCCGGGCAATTGAAATTCGATCCCGCGCGCAATGCGCTCGTGCTGGCGCAGCCCCGCATGGAAAGATTTGCACTGGATGGCGTCGACTCGCCGTACGCCAATCGCATTGCGCGCGCAGCTAGTGAGCTGGCGGAGCAGCTGATCGGGGAAGTGCCGCTCTACACTTTTGCCCCGGACGATCTGCGTTATGGCGGCACCCGTTTCAGCTTGTCGAAAATCACGACAAAACGCGATGGTCTCGTGGTAACCTTTGAGCCCGCCAGATAGCCTGAACAGAACGGTCTATTTGGAGGGATCAGCCCGCAGCGTCGCAACCAGCGGGCTTTTTGTTATCCACTTCACCAGCATATCAATACGACATGGATCTCGTTCTCGCGCTCAAGGCGCTCATCATGGGGATCGTGGAAGGCCTGACGGAATTCCTGCCGATTTCCTCCACCGGCCACCTGATCCTCGCCGGCAGTCTGCTGAACTTCACCGGCGAGACCGTGAAAGTGTTCGAGATCGTGATCCAGGCCGGGGCCATGCTGGCGGTCTGCTGGGAGTACCGCGCGCGCATCGCCCGCGTGCTCGGCGGCTTGTCCAGCGATGCCAGTGCGCGCAAATTCGTGATCAACCTGGCGATTGCCTTCCTGCCGCTGGCAGCGCTGGGACTGCTGTTCGGCAAGAAGATCAAGGCGGCATTGTTTGCACCGGTGCCGGTCGCGATCGCCTTCATCGTCGGCGGCCTGCTCATCCTCTGGGTCGAGCGCCGCAACAAGAGCAATCCGGTGAAGGCGCGCATCAATTCGGTCGATGAGATGTCCGCGCTGGATGCCCTGAAAATCGGCATCGCCCAGGCCTTCGCCCTGATCCCGGGCACCAGCCGCTCGGGCGCAACCATCATCGGCGGCATGCTGTTCGGCATGTCGCGCAAGGCGGCCACCGAATTCTCCTTCTTCCTTGCGATGCCGACGCTGATCGGCGCCACGATCTATTCGCTGTACAAGGAACGTGCCCTGCTCACCGCGGCCGACTTGCCCGTGTTCGGCATCGGCACCATTGCCGCCTTCGTCTCCGCCTTCCTGTGCGTGCGCTGGCTGCTGCGCTACATCAGCTCGCACGATTTCACGGTATTCGCCTGGTATCGCATCGTGTTCGGGCTGGTCGTGATCGCCAGCGCCTACAGCGGCTGGGTCGTGTGGGCGGATTAAAATAGCGGGATGCCTGACAAGAACAGCAGCGACCCGGCGCTGCACATACTGCAATCCGTTTTCGGTTATCCCTCCTTTCGCGGCCAGCAGGCCGAGATCGTGAACCATGTCGCCCGCGGCGGCGATGCGCTGGTGCTGATGCCGACCGGCGGCGGCAAGTCCCTCTGCTATCAAATCCCTTCATTGCTGCGCGATGGCGTCGGTGTCGTGGTGTCGCCGCTGATCGCGCTGATGCAGGACCAGGTCGATGCGCTGGCCGAAGTCGGCGTGCGTGCCGCTTTTCTGAATTCCACCCAGTCGTTTGATGAAGCAATGCGCACCGAGCGCCAGGTCCGCAATGGCGAGCTCGACCTGGTGTACGTTGCGCCGGAGCGGCTGATGACGCCGCGCTGCCTCGAACTGCTGGAAGCCTCGAAGATTGCCCTGTTCGCCATCGACGAGGCCCATTGCGTTTCGCAATGGGGGCATGACTTCCGTCCGGAATACATCAAGCTGTCGGTGCTGCATGAGCGCTTTCCGGCGGTGCCGCGCATTGCCCTGACCGCCACCGCCGATCCCCAGACCTGCGCGGAAATCGCGCACCGCCTGCAGCTCGACGACGCGCGGCAATTCGTCTCGTCCTTCGACCGTCCCAACATCCGCTATCAGATTGTCGAAAAAGCCAATGGCCGCAAGCAGCTGCTGGATTTCATCCAGGGCGAGCACCCGGGCGATGCCGGCATCGTCTATTGCCTGTCGCGCAAGAAGGTGGAAGAAACGGCGGAGTTCCTGAATGCGCATGGCGTGCCCGCCTTGCCGTATCACGCCGGCATGGAGATGGCGCAGCGCACCGGAAACCAGGCGCGCTTCCTGCGCGAGGAATCGCTGGTAATGGTCGCAACCATCGCCTTCGGCATGGGCATCGACAAGCCGGACGTGCGCTTCGTCGCGCACCTGGATTTGCCCAAGAGCATAGAAGGCTATTACCAGGAAACCGGCCGTGCCGGGCGCGATGGCGCGCCGGCCGATGCCTGGATGGCTTACGGCTTGCAGGATGTGGTGCAGCAGCGGCGCATGATCGATGAATCGGATGCCGACGAGAATTTCAAGCGGGTGCAGTCGGCCAAGCTGGATGCGATGCTCGGCCTGTGCGAAACGCTGTCCTGCCGCCGGGTGCGCCTGCTCGATTATTTCGGCCAGACTTCCGCGCCGTGCGGCAATTGCGATATCTGCCTGAATCCGCCGGTGTCTTATGACGGCACGGTGCAGATGCAGAAACTGCTGTCGGCGATCTACCGGGTGGACCAGCGCTTCGGCGCGGCGCATGTGATCGACGTGCTGCGCGGCGTGGATTCGGACAAGGTGAAGCAATGGCGGCACGACCAGCTGTCGACCTTCGGCATCGGGCGCGACCTCGGCGACACCGAATGGCGCGCGATCATGCGGCAGGCCATCGCGCTCGGCTTGGTCGAAGTCGACCACGATGCCTACGGCACCCTGAAGCTGACGGAAAAGGCGCGCCCGGTGCTGCGCGGGGAACAGAGTATCCAGCTGCGGGAATACCGCAAGCCGGCCAAATCCAGGCGGCAAGCGGTCAAGCCAAGAGGATTTGTCGAAAGCGACTTGTCTGCGACCGAGCAGGCGCTATTCGAGAAGTTGCGCTGGTGGCGAATGGAGACGGCGCGCAGGCACAATGTGCCGGCTTATGTGATTTTCCACGACGCCACCATGCGCGAGATCGCCAAGGCAAAGCCGCTGTCGATCGACGAATTGCGCACGATTTCCGGCGTGGGCGAGAAGAAGCTGGAGACCTACGGCGACGAGATCGTGGCGCTGATCGCCAGCCTGGAGTGAGCCCTGCGGGCGCTCAGCGCTTGCGGAACACCAGGTCCCACACTCCGTGGCCCAGCTTCAGGCCGCGGTTCTCGAACTTGGTGACCGGGCGATATTCGGGACGCGGCGCATAGCCTTCCGCCGTATTTTCCAGCGCCGGTTCCGCGCCCAACACTTCCAGCATCTGCTCCGCATAGTCCTGCCAGTCGGTCGCACAATGCAGGTAGCCGCCGCACGCGATGCGTGACACCAGCTGGCTGACAAAGGGCGGCTGGATCAGGCGCCGCTTGTTGTGGCGCGCCTTGTGCCAGGGATCGGGAAAGAAGATGTGCACGCCTGCCAGCGACTCCGGCGCAATCATGTCCCGCAGCACTTCCACTGCATCATGCTGGATCAGCCGCAGGTTGCTCAGTCCCTGCTCGCCGATCAGCTTCAGCAGGCTGCCGATGCCCGGCGTATGGACTTCGACGCCGAGGAAATCCTTGTCCGGCATGCCGGCTGCGATCTTCGCCGTGGTATCGCCCATGCCGAACCCGATCTCCAGGATCAGCGGCGCCTCGCGTCCGAAGGCCTGGCGGAAATCGAAGGGTGCCTTTGCATACGGAATGCAGAAGCGCGGCCCGAGCGTTTCGATCGCTTTCGCCTGCGCATCGGACAGGCGGCCGGCGCGCGTGACAAAGCTGCGGATGCGCCGTTCGGTCGGGTCGTAAAGCATCTGCCTGGGTGCGGCGTCGGAAATCTTGTCGGACATGCTGGGTAGCGTGGCGAATTTACGGATGTCGATAAAAAGAAAAGGCACCGCAACGGTGCCTGGCAAATCTGGAGCGGGTGAAGGGAATCGAACCCTCGTCGTAAGCTTGGGAAGCTTCTGCTCTACCATTGAGCTACACCCGCGATAGATCTGGATTATACGACGGAAGGTGATGGCGGTCGACATCAGTTCCGGCCCGGCATTGCCGTATTGACCAGGGTCCAGGGAACCGGTGCCACGCGGACAAAGATATCCACTGTACGATCGGCGCCACTTTTTGCAAAGTATCTGCTAACTCGACAGCGCCCTTGGTACCATAGCGCCCTTCATCGAATGCGGTTATCAGACCGCAAGAGCATCATCATGCATCAAGCACAAAGTCGTAGGGAGAATTAAAAAAGATGTGGTCGTGGTTGTCTCCCTACGGTTGTTTTAGAAGGTGGTGCATGTTCGCAGTTTTCGCAGCCTTCTTCCGGGATCATCTGTCCCGTGGAAGATCAATTGCATTGAAGGCAATGCGCTTCTCGGGGCTCGGGTTCCTTTCCTGGCTGTGTCGCCTGCTGATGCTTGGCTTGCTGTTCGAAGTCCCTGTCACAAGCCATGCTGCTCCTCCTTATGAAGCAACGCAATGCGCGGCCCCACGTTTCGGCTCGGACCTGAATTGCACCGCCAATGATGTTTCGATCAATACCATCACGGTCGTGAGCGGATTTCCGTCATCCTGTGTTGGTGGCCAAACCCTGCCACTGGATCTCGACGTGACGATTCAGTTTGCGTCGCCTACGCGTTATAACGTCGGGGTCTTTGTTTCCAGTGACGGGAAAAACCCGCGGCAATTGCCCGCCAATGGCGGTTCTGCCTCGTGTTCGGTCGCCGTCCTGCCCAATGCCAGCCCGTTCCAGAATCTCGACGGCGGCAGCTGCGGCGATGGCAGTGGCGCAATCAGCGGCAATACCGGCAAGGGCACGTTCAGGATGACGGGCGTGGCCGTTCCCTGCACCACCGATGGCAGCGGCAATGCACTTTTGACCATTCCCTATCTGGTGTCCTGGGATCAGAGCGACAATTATGGCGCCTGCACCGGCAATACCTACCCGGCGCCGGGCACGACCTCGAAGTGCAATACAGGTACCGTCAGTTTCCCGCCGGGCACCAGCATCATCGTCCTGCCGGGCATTACCATTACCGATGGTGTCACCACGGTTGGCTCGGGAAGCACGATCACCTATACGATCGTCATCACCAATACGACGGGCAGTCCTCTAAGCGGCGCGGTCTTCAAGGATCCGGCTGTAGCCAATTTCACCGCCAGCAGCGTCACATGCACCGCGGGCGGCGGAGCAACATGCCCCGCTACTCGTACCGTTGCAGCGATGCAGGGGACGGGCATCACCTTGCCCAGCATGCCTGTCGACAGCACATTGACGTTCACGGTGACCGGCACGGTCGGGTACGTTGCCGCGCCGACTTCGCTTACCAACACCGCAAGCGTCACGGTCAAGTCGACATCCAATACCGCCAGCGACACGGACACCATTACTGCGTCGGTGCATCATTACGAGCTGTCGCTGCCATCAAGCAGCGTATCCTGCCTGGCGAGTACGGTGACCGTGACGGCTTGCGCGGATGCGAACAGCCCCTGCACCAATCCATCGACTGCCGTTGCCGGAGCCACCGCTATGCTGGCAAGCAATGCCGGCACGCTGGGCTCCAGTATCGTCACATTCAATGCCGGCGGCATCGCCACGACGACCCTCAGTTATCCCGGCGCTCCCGATGGCAGGGTAGCGACCGTGACCTTGTCAGGGGAGTCGGTCGGGGGCAGCAATGCGCGCCTATGCTGTCCGAACGGCAGCAGTTGCACGATTGCGAACAGTTGTTCCAGCACCTTCAACACAGCCGGCTTCGTGTTCGCCAGCGCGCCGAACGGCCCTCCCGCAACCAGCACGATCCCGGCCCAGGTGGCGGGCACGACATCCGGCACCTACTACCTGCGGGCCGTGAAGAGCAGCGCTACCTCGACGCAGGCTTGTGCGTCGGCATTGACCGGAGCGACGACCGTCAACTTCGGGTATGAATGCAAAAATCCGACGACTTGCTCGAGCGGATACCTGATGAGCGTCAACGGAACGACATTGAACAACTCGAGCAACGGCAATGGCGGCCGGTCCAATATCAACCAGCCAGTCAGTCTGACCTTTGATGCCAATGGCAATGCGCCATTCACGCTGAACTACAACGACGTGGGCCTCGTAACGCTCCTGGTCAGCAAACCCGCGGGCGGCGCGCTGCTCACCTCCCTGACTGGTTCATCCAATTCCTTCGTGGTCAAGCCGGACCATTTCGATATATCGGACATCAAGCGGACTGCCGACAATTTCGCCAATCCTGCCGCGGCAGATGCTGCGGGACAGGCCTTCATCAAGGCTGGCGCCAGCTTCACGGCCACGGTGAAGGCGATGACATCGGGCGGTGCGGTCGCGTCCAACTACGGCAGGGAAACTATCCCGCAAGGCGTGCGCTTGCTGCCTACCCTGGTTGCGCCGGCCGGCGGGCACAATCCTGCGCTAACCAATGCGGTGATCGCGGGGAGCGAATTCGGGCCAAGCGGGCTGGTCGCAACGGATGAAAACGGCTGGGCTACCGTTAACAATCTCGCATGGGATGAAGCCGGCATCATTAAACTCGATGCAATAGCAGACAATGCCGGCACTAATGACTATCTTGGCGCCGGTCCCGCTCCAAATGCTGCGACCGGCACGATCGGCAACATAGGGCGCTTTTACCCGGATCATTTTTCGATTTCGGGAGGGGAAATCACGAATCGCGCAGACTTGTCCTGCACGATAGCGCCGGCCTTCACCTATTTCGGCGAGCAATTGAATGCGGTGTTCACCCTGATCGCGAAATCATTGAGCGGTGCAACCACGCAGAATTACACCGGCAAGTTTGCGTATCTGGATCCGACTGTCTTCGGAAATCTGCAGATGGGAGCGGTCGACCGGACGACAGGGCTGACGCCGCCACCGCCCTATCTGTTGACATCGAAGATCAGCAATTCAGGCATGCCGGCGTCAACTTGCGCGGGAACCTCGTGTTTTTCGAATACCGGTTCGCGCGGGACGGCGACCATTACAGCGCCATTCTTCTTCACGCGTGCCGCGTCGCCGGAGGGCGCGTATGCAGCGGTGGACGTGGGCATCAATCCGGTCGACTCGGACGGAGTAACAGTGCCCTTCGATATCGATACCGCGACGGCGACGAATCCGGGCTCCAGCCCGAACAAGGGCAAAGTGGCATCCACCATGCTGCGCTATGGCCGCCTGATGATCCCAAACAATTACGGCTCCGAACAGTTGCCGCTGTCGCTCAATGTGGTGGCCCAGTATTGGAAGGGCACATCCTTTATCACCAATACGCTCGATAGTTGTACACCGCTTGCCAGTTCCAGTTTTGAATTGGCTGCAGCGAGCGGAGGCTCATTTGGTACGACTATTACCGGCGGCGGCACCATGTCTTCGGGAACAGGCCGGATTACGCTCACGAAGCCAACGGGAATGACAAGCAAGGGAAGCAAGGATATAAAGTCAACGATTCCTTATCTGCCAGGCGTCGGGCGGGAGACTTTCGGCATCTACAAGGCAGGGCCGGCGATTTATCTTCGGGAACTGTATTAAGCCGGGTGTGAAGCAAGGGTTCGCAACAAGTCTGCAGCCCGCTTGCTGTCAAACGAGCGGGCCACGAAAAACAACGACATGCCGTAATCGCGCACGTTGATCATGCCGGACACCGCATCAATGCAGCATGGCCGGCACTGAAAAGCCGGCAGGCGCTTCGCCGCGCTGGCTGCGCTCCCACATCTCGACATAGGCCGCTTCAAGATGGCGGCAGAATCGTACCGTATTGAACAGCGGATAAGTACTGCGGTTGTGCGCGAGCTTCGCCTTGATCCGCGCCAGCTCGGCAGGCATGCTTGCCAGCCGCAGCGCCAGGGCTTCGTATTCATCGAGGCTTTGCGTGACCAGTTCCGGCAAGCCGACGGCATGCAGCAGGCTGGTCGCCACCCGCCCGGCGAAAGCCTGACCGGTGCAGGTCAGCACCGGCAGGCCGGCCCACAGCGCGTCGCTGGCGGTGGTATGCGCATTCACGGGCAGGGTGTCGAGGAACAGGTCGGCCAGCTGCTGACGCGCCAGGTGTTCGGCTTGGGGAAGCCTTGGCGCGAACACCAGCTGCTCCGGAGCGATGCCGCGTGCCTGCGCTTCGCGCCGCAGGTTCGCCGCCGCGGCGGCATTGCCTTCATACAGCCAGAGCACGCTGCCTGCTATCTGGTGCAGCAGGCGCATCCAGATATCGAAGACGGCCGGCGTAATCTTGTAGTTGTTGTTGAATGAGCAGAAGACGAACGTCTTCTCCGGCAGGCCGGCTTCGGCGCGGGTCGGAACCTGCGCGGAAATCGGGCGCTTCGAGTCGTTGACCTGGTAGGAGTCGGGCAGGAAGACCAGTTGTTCCGAAAAGCTTCCCAGTTCGCCTTCGGAAACCAGGTGTTTGTCGCAAATCGCATAATCGACGTAGTCGGCGCCAGTGGTGCCGGGATAGCCGAGGTAGCTGACCTGCACCGGGGAGGGGCGATGGGCGAGGATGCCGAGGCGGCTGTTTTCGGTGAACCCTTTGAGGTCGACGGCGATATCGACTTCCAGCGCCTGCATGATCCGCGCGGCTTCGAGATCGCTTTTTTCGCGCACGTCGATGAAGCGGTCGAACGCGGATTGCAGCCGCTCGCGCATGCCACCGCGCGCATCGGGACCATAGGAAATCGCGATCGTTTCAAAGCGCTGCCGGTCATGCGCTTCGAACAGCCCGGCCATCAGGTGCGCCGTCGCATGTTCCTGGAAGTCGGCAGAGAGATAGGCCACGCGGATCTTCTCGTGCTGGTAGCGCCGGCCCGTCCACAAGGGATGCGAAGAAGCGGGAAAAGTGTGCGCAACGAAAGCGCGGGCGCATGCGAGCTGGTCCGCCGGAGATTCCGAGGCATTGAGAAACGGGAAGGGGACTGCCGCCTTCCGGCCTTGCCTGTTCATCTCGACCACCGCTTGCCTGCTCTTTTCATAGTCCGACCAGTCGCAGCAGTAAAGCTGGCAGGCAAACAGGTTGCCGGGCGCGTAATCATAGTCGGGCGCGAGAGCCAGCAATTTTTTATAGACCGGGATCGCGGCTTCGAAGCGTCCCAGCGCGGACAAGGCAGTGCCGAGATTGTTGAGCGCACCGAGATGGTCCGGCTTGCCCTGCAATACCTGCTCGTAATCGATGAGAGCTTCCGCCAGCCTGCCGAGCTTCGCCAGTGAAATGCCGCGGTTGTAGCGCGCCTCGACATCGTTCGCGTTCAGTTGCAGGACCCGGGTGTAGCTTGCCACCGCGTCGGCATTCCGATTGATGGCGGTCAGCGCCACCCCGCGGTTGGCGAGCGCTTCGGGATAGTCGGGCTGAAGAGCAAGCGCGCGATCGAAGTCCGCGATCGATTCTTCATACCGGCGCAGCAACAGCAGCGCGGTTCCGCGCTGCTGGAGCAGGGGGGCGGCGTTCGGAATGAGCCGGAGCGTGCGGCTGCAGATGTCGAGAGCTTCTTCATGCCGCTGCAGGTTGAGCAGGGTATTCACGAAGTTGTAGCCGATGTCGGCCGAATCCGGCTTGATATCCAGCGCGCGCCGGTAGTGTGCGAGCGCTTCCTCGTGGCGTCCCAGCTGGCGCAGTGCCATTGCCAGGTTGCCGAGCGCGGCAGGGTGTTTGGCGTCGATTTCCAGGGCTTGCCCGATCAGTGCGATGCCCTCTTCGGTCTTCCCGCGCTGCAAAGCCATGAGGCCGAGATAGTGGAGGGCATCGAAATGCCGTGGCTGCGCCTGCAGGATTTCCTGGTATGCCGCTTCGGCGCGCGCCAGTTGTCCCTGCTTGTGCAACGCCACCGCATCCAGCAGCTTGCTGCCGATGTCGGATGCCTTGGCCGGCATGAACGCTGTCTTCTGCGCCGAGTGGGCGGACAGGGCAGAGGAGGTGATCGGGTGCGGCGACTTGCGCTTGGCGAAAGCGGAAAGGAGTTTGGTCAACGGCATTCTGCATTTCCTTGGACGTCTCGTGAGTTCGGCACCAATTGCTCGATGTCGAACTTACGATGATAGTTACCAGGGCAGCAATGCCATTGATTAGTATCAATGAGTTCCCAAAAGAAGCATTTTCAGGAAGCAAGAGTAAAACAGGAATTGATCCACGCGCCGCCGGCAATCAGCCAGGCGAAAAGAATGGCGGCCAGCAGGATGGGCTTTTTCCCGGCAAGGCGAAACGCCGATGCATGCGTCGTCAAGCCGAGCGCCGCCATCGCCATCGTCAGTACCAGCGCGTCGATGCGGGCGATGTTTTGCGCAAGGATCTGCGGCACTGGCAGCAGCGAATTCAGGATCACCACGCCGACGAAACCGAAGGCAAACCAGGGAATCGTCACGCGTGCCTTGGTTCCTGCGGCAGATGTCTGCCGACGCCGCACGATGTAAAACGAAAGCGCCAGGAGAAAGAGCGGCAGCATCATCACGCGCAGCATCTTGGCGACCACCGCGGTGTTGGCCGCTTCCGGCCCGAAGGAGCGCGCGGTGGCCACCACTTGCGCCACTTCATGGATGGTGGAGCCGGCATACATGCCGAAAGCGGTGTGTGATGACGGCAGGACCTGCCAGTCCAGATTGAGCTGGTACAGGAGCGGGTAGAGAAAGGTGGCAATGGTCCCGAACACGACCACCGTCGATACGGCGACAGTCACCTGCTCGGAACGGCTGCCGAGCACCGGGTCGGTCGCGATCACTGCCGCCGCGCCGCAGATCGAGCTGCCGGCGCCGATCAGGCAAACGGTGTTGGTATCCATCTTCAGCACCGTCTTGCCGATGAGGAGTGCGAGAGCGAAGGTCGAGGTGAGGATCAGGGCGTCGGTCAGTATGACCGGCAGGCCGAGACGGCCGATGTCGTGCAGCGTCAGGTGAATGCCGAAAAAGATGATGCCGAGCCGCAGCAGTCTCTGCTTGGAAAATGCGACACCCGGCGCGCAGGCGGGCGCAAGGCGGGCATACAAGGTATTGCCGGCGATCATGCCAATCGACATCGCAATCACCAGCGCGCTGAGCCCATGCTGCTTGAGCCACGGCGCTTCGCCGAGCCACATGGAGGCAAGCGCGATCAGCGCGCTCAAGACGACGCCGGGCAACAGGGGCAGCGCGCGGCGCAGCCGGCTCTCGGGCGTAAGAGGATCCGTGGCTGCCTGCAAGGGCGCCGGGAACTGATTCATGAGGGTTTGTGCCTGCGAAAAAGAATGCCTCGAGTCTACGCAGCGGCACGATATAAGTAAAACAGGTTATTCTTCTAAAACCTACCTGTTTTTTGGCTATGTAATTTATCTGAAATTCATGCGCATCACCCTGAGGCAATTGCAGATCTTTGAAGCGGTCGCATCGAGCGGCAGCACCACGGCGGCGTCCGAACAGCTTGCGCTGTCGCAGTCCGCTACCAGCGCCGCGCTCAACGAGCTGGAAAGCCTGCTGAATGCAGCCTTGTTCGACCGGGTTGGCAAACGACTCATTCTCAACGACAACGGCCGGCTGCTGCTCGCGCATTCAAGGCAGATGCTGGCGCTCGCGCGCACCATCGAGAGCCAGTTCAGCGGCGCGGAGGGGGTGAAAAGGGATCTGGTCATCGGCGCCAGTACCACCATCGGCACTTACATCCTGCCCGGACTGATTGCCGGCTACGCCAGCCGCCACGGCGAGATCACTCCACGGGTGCTGATCGCGAATACGGCAGAGGTGGCGGCGGCCGTGGCCAACTTCGACGTCGACATCGGATTCATCGAAGGGCCCTCCCATGTGCGCGACCTGAGAGTCGAGCCATGGATCAGGGATGAACTCATCATCGTCGCCGCGCCCAGCCATGCACTGGCAGCGGGGAACACGCGCCGCAAGGCCACGCCCGCCGTCCTCGCACAGGCGAAATGGCTGCTGCGCGAACCGGGCTCGGGCACCCGCGAAGCGGTGGAAGACGCCCTGATTCCGCATTTGCATCACATGGCCGAAGGCGGCGTGTTCAGCAGTTCGGAGGCGATCACCCAGGCCTGCATGGTCGGGCTCGGGCTCGCCTGCCTGTCGCGCCTGGTCGTGGCCGATCTCCTCGCCCAGGGGCGGCTGGTGGAAGTCCACAGCACACTGCCGAAGATGATGCGCAGTCTTTATATGATTTACAGCGCCAGGAAAAACCTGTCGAAGCCGCTGACCGAGTTCAGGGATTTCTGCAGGATATGGTCCTGACGGATTTGCCGCTTGTATCACTGCGGTTCGACAATTCGCTGCAATTCCTGCGCTGGCTGATCCCGCGCACTGCCGCCATCCATGCTGCCCTGCGCCTGAATCGGATTGGTGCCACGCTTGCTGATGTACTGCCATATCTCGGCATCGCCTTCGCCATCCTGCCCGGCATCAAGACAAGGCGGGCCGCCGGTACGCAAACGAATTGACCTGCCTCATGATTTTCCTTGGACGCGATATTGAAAGTGAGGCACCGCTGCCTATACTGAATCGACCAGCCAACGTACCTCGCAGGAGGTTCAATCATGCGACACACGCTTTACTACTTGCTTCCGGATATCGAGTGCGCCCGGAAAACCCTGGATGACTTGCTGCTCAACCGGATCGAGGAAAAGCATATCCATTTCGTAACCGGCGGAACCATGTTGCCCCCTGATCTGCCGGACGGCACGCTGTTCCATAAAACCGATGTAGTTCATGGTGCCAGCTCCGGCATGATCGTCGGCGGAATCCTGGGCATCGCTTTCGGTTTTCTGCTCGTCTACTACTACGGCCTGTCTTCGGAAGCGCTGGTGGTCCTCGTTTCGGCACTGGTCGGGGTTCTGTTCGGCGGATGGGCGGCCAGCATGGTCGCGGCAGCCTTGCCGAATACCAGGCTGAAATCGTTTTACCCCGAACTTGAACGCGGCAAGATTCTCCTGATCGTCGATGTGCCCGCGCGCAAGGTGGAGCAGATCGAGAAAGTGATGGCCGATCGTCATCCTGAAATGAAGTTCAACGGCGAAGAACCGAACGTGCCCGTGTTCCCGTAGTGGCAGCTGCTTGCCGGCAACGAGCAGGTTCGCGGCACCGGCCGGCGCCTGACAATTGGCAGGAGGTAGCATGGAAATTCATATGCGTTCACATCGCAGGGTAGCGCGCTCCCCCGACTGGACGGCGGCGGCAGTCTCCGGCTTCGTCGCCGGCGCAGTCCTGATGGTGCTGGAAATGCTGTGGTCGACCAATCTCATGGGCGCCACTCCCTGGACCATGTCGCACATGATCGCCGCCATCGTGACGGGACCCGACGCGCTGCAGTCGCATGCGTTCAGCGTGAGCATCGTGGCCCTGTCGCTGGTCATCCATTATGTGCTGGGCATCGTGTTCGGCATGATCCTGGCTGCCATCATCGCTCCCTTCCATTTGGATTCGAGCCCCGCCATGGTGCTGCTCGTGGGGGCGGCGTATGGCCTGGTGCTTTACCTGGTCAACTTCTACGGCATGGCCCGCATCTTCACCTGGTTTGCCGATGTGCGGGGCTGGCCGGCCCTGATCGCCCACCTGATTTTCGGCATGGTGGCCGCCGGCATGTACTGGAAGCTGGAACGGCCGGCCTTGATGAGATGAACCGGCCTGCCTGAATTGCAGGCCGTGGTGCGTTGATCGAGCGGACGAAAGGCGTTCGCCTTTCGTCCGTTTTCGCATGGGAAGCGGGCCGGCGCATGTCCGGACATGGCGGAGTGCGCGGCCCGGTCCCGAAGGAAGGGGATTGGTATGGCCATGGCTGTCGCACTGATCGTCATCGTCCTCGGGGCCTTGCTGTTTCATTTCATCAGCCCGTGGTGGACCACGCCTCTCGCTTCGAACTGGAGGCAGATGGATGACACCCTGATCATCACGCTGGTGATCACGGGAATCTTCTTCGTCGCCATCAATCTGTTCGTCGTCTACACCCTGCTGCGTTACCGCCATCGCGAAGGCAGCAGTGCCGCCTACCAGCCGGACAACCGCAGGCTGGAGCGCTGGCTTCTGGTCGCCACTTCCCTCGGCATCATGGCGCTGCTGATGCCCGGCCTGTTCGTCTATGCCGATTATGTGCGGGCGCCGCGCGATGCGATCGAGGTGGAAGCGCTGGCCCAGCAGTGGCAGTGGCGCTTCCGCTTTCCGGGCGCCGACGGCAGGCTGGGCCCGACCGATATCCGCTTCGTGAATGCCACGAATCCCTTCGGCGTCGACCCGGGCGATCCATCCGGCCAGGACAATGTCCTGATCGGCGGTAACGAACTGCACCTGCCGCTCAACAAGCCGGTCAAGATGCTGCTGCGCTCGCATGATGTGCTGCACGACTTCTATGTCCCGCAATTCCGCGCCCGCATGAACATCGTGCCGGGCATGGTGACCAGTTTCTGGTTCACTCCCACCAGGCCGGGCCGCTATGAAATCCTGTGCGCGCAGCTGTGCGGCATGGGGCATTACAACATGCGCAGCTACGTGGTGGTGGAGGAGGAAGACAAGTTCCGGGTATGGCTGCGGGGGCAGCCGACTTTTGCGCAATCGATGGCACCGCCGCGCGCCGGCACGTCCGCGGTCGCGTCTGCCGGCGGGATGGCGGAAAAAGGCAGGGCGCTGTCCCAGTCCAAGGGATGCGTGGCCTGCCATTCCATCGACGGCAACCCGGGCGTCGGCCCGACCTGGAAAGGGCTGTACGGCAAGACTGAACCCATGGCCGACGGCTCTACTGCAGCAGCTGATGAAGCCTATTTGAAGAAGTCGATCCGGGACCCGAATGCACAGGTGGTAAAAGGCTTCGCGCCCATCATGCCGAAGATCGAGATGAGCGACGAGGAAGTGAACGCGCTGGTCGCCTATATCCAGTCCCTGGGCGGCACGGAAAAGCCGCCGGCACAGAAGGCGCAGAAATGAAACCGCAGCAACCGTTCAAGGGAGAAGGCCATGCCCTACGCCGATCATGATGCGCAGCACGCGCCGCAGAGCTTCTGGACCAGGTATGTCTGGAGCCAGGACCACAAGGTGATCGCGATCCAGTACGCGAGCACCGCGATCATCGTCGGGCTGGTCGGCGTGGCGCTATCGAACCTGATGCGGCTGCAGCTCGGCTTCCCCGGCAAGTTCGCCTTCATCGATGCCCAGCATTACTACCAGTTCGTCACCATGCACGGCATGATCATGGTGATCTACCTGCTCACCGCCCTGTTCCTCGGCGGCTTCGGCAATTACCTGATCCCGCTGATGGTGGGCGCGCGCGACATGGTATTCCCCTTCCTGAACATGCTGAGCTACTGGGTCTACCTGCTGTCGGTGCTGGTGCTGATGGCCAGCTTCTTCGTGCCCGGCGGGCCGACCGGCGCCGGCTGGACCCTGTATCCGCCGCAGGCGATTCTGCCCGGCACGCCAGGCGCCGACTGGGGCATTATCCTGATGCTGGTGTCGCTCTTGATCTTCATCGTGGCCGCCACCATGGGCGGTCTGAATTACGTCACCACGGTGCTGCAGGCGCGTACCGAAGGCATGACGCTGATGCGCATGCCGCTCGCCGTGTGGGGCATCTTCACCGCGACCATCCTCGCACTGCTGGCGTTTCCGGCGCTGTTCGTGTCCGGCGTCATGATGTTGCTCGACAAGACGCTCGGCACGAGCTTCTTCATGCCTTCACTGGTATCGATGGGACAGGCGACCGGCTACAAGGGCGGCAGCCCGCTGCTGTTCCAGCATTTGTTCTGGTTCTTCGGCCATCCGGAAGTCTACATCGTCGCGCTGCCCGCCTTCGGCATCGTGTCCGACCTGATCAGCGTGCATGCGCGCAAGAGCATCTTCGGCTACCGCAACATGGTCTGGGCCATCCTCGCGATCGGCGTGCTGTCGGTGGTGGTGTGGGCACACCACATGTTCGTCTCCGGCATGAATCCGTACTTCGGCTTCTTCTTCGCCACCACCACCCTGATCATCGCCGTACCGACCGCGATCAAGATGTACAACTGGCTGCTGACGCTGTGGCGCGGCGACATACACCTGTCGGTGACGATGCTGTTTGCGCTCGCCTTCGTCAGCACCTTCGCCATCGGCGGGCTGACCGGGCTGTTCCTCGGCAACGTGAGCGTCGATATCCCCTTGTCGAACACCTATTTCGTGGTGGCCCACTTCCACATGGTGATGGGCGTGGCGCCCATCCTCGTAGTGTTCGGCGGCATCTATCACTGGTATCCCAAGGTCACCGGCCGCATGCTGAACGATAGGCTGGGCAGGCTGCATTTCTGGGTCACCTTCCTCGGCACCTATGCCATCTTTTTCCCGATGCACTACCTCGGGATCCTCGGCATGCCGCGCCGCTACTATGCCTTCGACAACTATGCCTTTATCCCGCAATCGGCGCATACGCTGAACATGTTCATTTCCGTGGTCGCGTTTGTGGTCGCCGCGGCGCAGCTGGTCTTCGTCTTCAATCTCGTCTGGAGTGCGTTTCGCGGCAGACAGGCCGATGGCAATCCCTGGCGCGCCGCTTCGCTGGAATGGCAGACGCCGGACACGCCGCCCGTGCATGGCAACTGGGGACCGCATCTGCCGGTGGTCTACCGCTGGGCCTATGCCTACAGTGTGCCGGGCGCGCCGCAGGATTTCATTGCCCAGAACGCGCCGCCCGGCGACGGCGGGATGGAACCCGAACCCTATACCGGCAAGGAGGCGCTGGCATGAACACCACTGTGGTCTTCAAGGTCGCGCGCGATGAACGGGAAGAGCCACGCGCGCCGGATGCAGCGGGCTGGCGCTGGCGCCGCGGCACGCCGGGGGGCATCGGGCTATGGGCATTCATCGGCGTGGCAACCTCCCTGTTTTCGCTCTTCCTCGCCGCCTATGTCATGCGCATGGCAAGCAGCGACTGGTCGCCGATCGCCATGCCCTGGCAGCTCTGGATCAGCACGACCCTGCTGCTGGCCGGCAGCGTGAGCTTGCAGCGGGCGAGTGCAGCGGCCCGGCATGCGCAATGGGACAGGGCCCGCACGCTGCTGCTGGTCGGAGGCAGCTGCGCTTTCGCATTCCTGTGCGTGCAGCTTTCAGCCTGGCAGGCCTTGCAGATGAATCAGGTGAGGGCCACCGGCAATCCTGCCGCCAGCTTCTTCTACCTGCTCACCGCAATGCATGGATTGCATGTTCTGGGCGGGCTGGCAGGCTGGGGATGGACAATGTACGGCGCCGCCGGCCATGCTGCCCGCCCGCGTGTCGCAGCGCGCATCGGTCTGTGCGCGCGCTACTGGCATTTCCTGCTGGCGGTCTGGCTGGTGCTGTTTGCGGCGCTGGGCTGGCTGACGCCGGAAACGGTGCGGCTGATCTGCGGCACCGGATGAGTTGGAAACCAAGGAGTACCCATGAGTGCACAACTTTCCCCGCCACCGGAAACTCCCGTTCCCGTCGCCCACGCATCATTCGGCGGCTGGCGTGGACTGGTTGCGGACTGGTCGTCCGACCGCCAGGCCTTCCAGGTATCCTGGGGCAAGGCGATGATGTGGATTTTCCTGCTGTCCGACACCTTCGTCTTCAGTTGCTTCCTGACCGGCTACATGACGGTGCGCGTCTCGACCACCGTGCCCTGGCCGAATCCGAGCATCGTGTTCGGCCTGAACGTTGGGGGCGTGGAAGTCCCGCTGCTATTGATCGCGATCATGACCTTTGTGCTGATCAGCAGCAGCGGCACCATGGCGATGGCGGTCAATTTCGCCTATCGTCGTGACCGCGTGCGCACCGCCGCGCTGATGTTCGTCACTGCCGCGTTCGGCGCCACCTTCGTTTGCATGCAAGCTTTCGAATGGACCAAGCTGATCGTCGGCGAAGGTGTGCGGCCCTGGGGCAATCCCATGGGCGCGGAGCAGTTCGGCGCCAGCTTCTTCATGATCACCGGCTTTCATGGCCTGCATGTGACCGCCGGCGTGATCTACCTCCTGACCGTGGCGGTGCGCGTGCTGCGCGGGCGCTACGAGAAAACCGGCAATTACCAGATCGTGGAGATCGCCGGCCTGTACTGGCACTTCGTCGACCTGGTCTGGGTATTCATCTTTGCGCTGTTCTATCTCTGGTGAGGCCGCCCATGAGTTCCGCCACCGGGCAACAACATCCGATCAGCCTCTATCTGAAGATCTGGGGCTTGCTGTTCGTGCTCAGCACGCTGTCCTACCTGGTCGATTACTTCAATTTTCACGGTTACCTGCGCTGGAGCCTGATCATTCTTCTCATGCTGATGAAGGCCGGACTGATCGTCGCGGTCTTCATGCACATGGCATGGGAAAGGCTGGCGCTGATCTATGCCATCCTGCTCCCGCCATTGTGCCTGCTGGTGCTGGTGATCCTGATGGCGACGGAAGCCGATTACGTGTTCGCCACGCGCCTGCTGTTTTTCCGCTGACTTTCTTGCAGGCGTCACTCAGCCTGGCAGGCATGCGGATGGCGGCGTGTCTGGATGTTGTGCCAGTGACGTCCGCCCGACCACAGTGCCAGCGCAATCAGGACAAAAGCGAACTGGCCCGCCGCCAGCAGGAATACCGAATGCGACAGGATGGGTGCGATCAGGCCGGATACCAGCGCGGCCAGCATGGTCTGTGTGAAGGACTGGCAGGAAGCGACGATGCCGCGGATGCTGGGGAACAGGTCGAGCACCATCAGCGTCGCGCCGGGAGCCACGACCGACATGCCGAAGGTATAGAAGAACAGCGGCGCTACCGACCAAGGCAGGGCGGGCGGGAAGAAGGCGTGGTAGAGGACGTTGAACAGGGACGCGCCGAGCAGAAGGATGAAACCGATCTTGACCTGCTTCGGCACCGGAACCCGGCCTGCCAGCCGGTTGGCTGCCAATGCGCCGCTGAAGATGCCGCCCACCGCCGGCACGAATTGCCAGCCGAACTGGTCGGGGCCGAGTCCGAGGTGCTGGGTGATGAAGACCGGCGCGGCGGAAATGTAGAGGAATAGTCCGGCAAAGTTGAAGGCGACGGTGCCGGCGATCAGCTGGAACATGAGCGAGCGGAATACCTGGGTGTAACTCTGCGCCAGGAAGCGGGGATTGAATGGCTGGCGCTTGGCCGGAGGCAGGGTTTCCGGCAGGCGCTTGAAGCACATCCATAGCAGCAGGACGGTATAGACGAACAGGAACAGGAAGATGGAGCGCCAGTCCAGCAGCTTCACGATCCAGCCGCCGAGGATGGGCGCAATCGCCGGCGCAATCGAAAAGATCATGGTGACCAGGGACAGCAGGCGCGCTGCCGGGGCCCCCGAGTACACGTCGCGGATGATGGCGCGGCCGATCACCACACCCGCGCCCGCCGATATGCCCTGCAGCATGCGGAAGGCCCACAGGTATTCGACGCTGTGCGCGGCGGCGCAGCCGAGCGAGGCGACGGCGAATACCGCGAGCGCCCCGAGGATGATATTGCGGCGGCCGAAGGCATCGGACAGGGCGCCATGCCAAAGAATCATCATGCCGAAGGAAAACATGTACGCAGTCAGGGTTTGCTGCACCTGCAGCGGACTGGCATGCAGCGACGACTGGATGTTGGCAAATGCGGGGAGATAGGTGTCGACGGAGAACGGGCCGATCATGGCGAGAGCGGCCAGGATCAGGGCCAGCGCGTTGGCGCCGGGCAAGTGCTTGTTTTCTGTTGAGGAAGAAAGGCTGGTTTCGGGGTGAGCGGACACGGTTTGTTTTTTCCTTGTGGGATTGCTCGCAGCAGCCTTCCGCCGGATTCCTGCCGGCATCGGCCAGAGCTGAATGTTCTTGATACTTGATGGCAGCCGGTGTTTTGGCCGGTGCGGGCGAAATTTTACAGGCTTGCTCCCGAAGCTGCTGTTCGAAAACACCGGCGGCGCCCGCCGGCTTGCCTGCTGAACTTGTGCGCCGCACCGAAGCCTAATCTTTGCAGGCCGGTATTGCGGTGCATGCGGAAGGAAAAATCGGAAAATGACAGTCGAATCAAAGGGTTCAACCTCAGTCTGGATGAAAACGGCGCAATTGCCGCGCTATTCCAGCTTGCAAGAAAATCTCGAAGCTGACGTGTGCGTCATCGGCGGCGGCATTGCGGGCCTCACCACGGCGTACCTGCTGGCGTGTGAAGGCAAGTCGGTGGTGCTGGTGGAAGCGATGCAGATCGGCGCGGGCGAAACTGCGCGCACCACCGCACATTTTTTCCCGCCCGATAACCGCTATTGCGCCATCGAGCGCGCTTTCGGCGTCGAGAAGGCGCGCCTGCTTGCCGACAGCTTTGCCCGGGCGACGGCACTGGTGGAAGCGATCGCGCAAACGGAAGACATCGCCTGCGAGTTCGAACGGCTGGACGGCTACCTGTTTGCGCTGACGAGCGACGGTTATCCGGACCTGGACAAGGAACTGGCGGCTGCGCGCCGCGCCGGCGTGGATGTGACCAAGCTGGTGCGCGTGCCGGAGCTGGGCTTCGATACCGGCCCCTGCCTGCGCTTCGCGCATCAGGCACAGTTTCATCCGCTGAAATACCTTGCAGGCCTGGCCGAGGCCGTGGAGCGCTATGGCGGCCGGATCTACACCCATACCCGCGCGCTCAGCGTGGAGCGCAGCCAGGATCGCCAGATGGTGACGACCAGGGGCGGCCAGATCCATGCCGCAGCGGTAGTGGTGGCGACCAACACGCCCTTCAACAACCGCGTCGTCATGCATACCAAGCAGGCAGCTTACCGGACCTATGTGCTCGGCCTGCGCGTGCCGAAGGACTCGGTGCCACGGATCCTGCTGTGGGATAACGGCGCTCCGTACTACTACGTGCGCGTGGAAACGCCGGACCAGGATGCCGATCATGATGTCCTGATCGTGGGCGGGGCCGACCACAAGGTGGGGCAGGACACGCATCCCGAGCATCGTTATGATGAAATCGAAACCTGGGTGAGGGAACGCTATCCGATGGCCGGCGCGGTTGAATACCGCTGGTCGGGCGAGGTGATGGAACCGGCCGACGGCCTGGCCTATCTCGGCCGCAACCCGCTGGACGACCCGAACGTGTACGTCATCACCGGCGACTCCGGCAACGGCATGACGCATTGCACTGCAGGCGCAATGCTGGTGACCGACCTGATCATGGGCCGCAACAATCCGTGGGCCGAGCTGTACGACCCGGCACGGCACGTGGTGCACGGCTTCTCCGAGTTTTTCAAGGAACAGGCCAACGCCCTGTCGCAGTATGGCGACTGGCTGAAGGCGGGCGAGCTCGAATCGGTGCAGGCGATCGCGCCCGGACAGGGTGCGGTGGTGAGTGAAGGCGGCAAGAAGCTCGCGATCTACCGGGATCCGGAAGGCGAGCTGCATGTGCTGTCAGCCGCTTGCACCCACCTGGGTTGCATGGTGTCCTGGAATTCCGCGGAAAAATCCTGGGACTGCCCCTGCCATGGATCACGCTTCGACGTCGATGGCGAAGTCCTGCACGGGCCGGCGGTGGAGCCGCTGGAAGAGATGGTGCTGAGCGGGCGGCCCGATCGTCCGGCCGCAGGAATAGGCACGCCGATCAGCCGGCAGGCGCCGCGGCAGTGAAGCGCTTGCTTGGCAAGCAGGAATCCCGGGCTATATCCGCGCGAACACGTCCACGATCACCTTGTCCTCGGGCTGGTAATCGGGACGGGGAAGGAATTGCGTCTCCGTCAGGTGCACGAGGAAGGTATCGTCCACCTTGAGCATCTTCCAGCCCGCGCGTTCGCCGCTGTCGCTGCCACCGGCAAGCTGGTAGCAGCGCAGCATTTCCTCTTCCTTTTTGTTGCGGCCGTAGACATGGGGCTCGACGATGCGCGAATAGCCGTGGTAGCGCAGTTCGAGCACCCGTTTTTCCTGGATAGCCCTGCAAAGCGTCTCGTTCATGTTCTTCTCGTGACGGCGGTCGGCGGGAAAACCGGCCGCCGCTTCATCGCCGCGGCCGGCAGTGCGCTTTCGCAAAGGCTCAGACGCCGCCCATGCACAGGTATTTCATTTCCAGGTATTCCTCGATGCCGTATTTCGAGCCTTCACGCCCTAGGCCCGACTGCTTGACGCCGCCAAAGGGGGCGACTTCGTTCGAGATGATCCCGGTGTTGATGCCGACCATGCCGTAGTCCAGCTTTTCCGCAACCCGCCAGACGCGGCCGATGTCGCGCGAATAGAAATAGCTCGCCAGGCCGAACTCGGTATCGTTGGCGGCGGCGATCGCTTCTTCCTCGGTACGGAACTTGGTCACTGCGGCGACCGGCCCGAAGGTTTCTTCGCGCATCACCTTCATGTCGCCGGTGACGTTGGCCAGCACCGTCGGTTCGTAGAAATGCCCGCCGAGCGCATGCGCCTTGCCGCCGGTGAGCACTTTCGCACCCTTGGCGACCGCATCGGCGACATGCTCCTCCACCTTCGCGACCGCCTGGTCGTCGATCAGCGGCCCCTGTACCACGCCTTGCTCGAAGCCGTTGCCGACCTTGATCTTCGCCGCGCCGGCGGCCAGCTTTTCGACGAACTTGTCATGGATGGATTCATGCACGTATATGCGGTTGGTGCACACGCAGGTCTGGCCGGCATTACGGTATTTCGAGGCCAGCGCGCCTTCCACCGCGGCATCGATGTCGGCATCCTCGAACACAATGAAGGGCGCATGGCCGCCGAGTTCGAGCGACAGTTTCTTGACGGTGGGCGCGCACTGCTGCATCAGGATGCGGCCGACCGGGGTCGATCCGGTGAAGGACAGATGTCGTACGGTCGGGCTCTCGCACAGCACCTTGCCGACTTCGATGGAACGCTGGGCATCGGCCGTCACGATATTCATCACCCCCGGCGGCAGGCCGGCGCGGTGTGCGAGTTCGGCCATGGCCAGCGCGGACAGGGGCGTCTGTTCGGCCGGCTTGATCACGATGGTGCAGCCGGCTGCAATCGCGGGCGCGACCTTGCGCGTGATCATCGCGATCGGGAAGTTCCATGGAGTAATAGCGGCGCACACGCCGATCGGCTGCTTGAGCACCACCATGCGCTTGTCGCTCCATGTGGATGCCATCACGTCGCCGCATACCCGCTTCGCTTCTTCTGCGAACCATTCGACGAAGCTCGCGCCATAGGCGACTTCGCCTTTCGCTTCCGCCAGCGGCTTGCCTTGCTCGGCGGTCATCAATGCGGCCAGATCGTCGGCATTCGCGACCAGCAGGTCGAACCACTTGCGCATGATGCCGGCGCGTTCCTTCGCGGTTTTGGAAGACCAGGCGGGGAAGGCGGCTGCAGCGGCCTCGATCGCGGCCTGTGCCTCCTTGGCGCCAAGGTTCGGCACCGAGGCAATCGTCACGCCGTCGGCCGGGTTAGTCACATCGAAAGTCGATGCGCCGCCAACCCAAGCGCCATTCAGATAAGCCTGGTTGCGCAGCAGCGCCTCGTCCTTGAGTTTGGGCAGTCCCTTGACTTGTTGCAGCATGGTCTTCTCCTCGTCATTTTTGAAACTGAGTAAAAAACCAAGAATAGCGCAATCGCTGACAGGCTGCTGACGGGAACCGGGCTTGGTTGCCCTAGGGGACGCGTAGACGAAAGGGCCCAGCCGGTGCACCTCCTAGTCGAGGGAACCTTCCGCGCTAACATGAGGCCCGGTTGACCCGAAACGGAAACGAATGGGAATCGCGGCGTAGAGCGCACCAAGCGGCAATCGGCTGCCGGACGCCGAAAAAGCTGCAATTGCCCACGTGGTTTAATGTTGCTGTTGTAACTATTCCATGACAGCATACGGCGGTGATTGCCAACGTGATAACGGGATCCGACTGCCGTATTTCACGGAATGGCATTTGCCGTATCCGTGGTCGGCCTTATCAAGTTCAAGGTGTGGCCCTGCTTTCAAGGGTATGGAATTCCGTGCATGTCGGGCGGATGCTTGTGTATAGCGGACGGTTGTGTCCGTATAACGTAACAGTTAAGTTTCATACCGCCATTGGGGGAAACTAAAGAGTTATGGATATCGAGGTTATTGAAGTTCCGTTCAACGGGACCTCCGTCAAAGTAGTTGAAGCTCAATGGACTCATGATGCGGGCACAGTTATTGAGGTATGGCTCAAAACCACCAATGAGCGCGCAGAGGTTATCTTTTCGGACGATATTGGGCTAAGAATATTGGATGAATTAGACGTGGCCGGCTTTTGGTTGAATACGCCTAAAACAAAATTAGCTGAAAGTTGGCTTTTTAAGGTCAACCGTGGAGGCTGGTTTGATTTTGAAGCAACGCGAGAAGACTTTTATTCAAAGTATCATGCCGCAGAGATTACCGAATATTTAGTTGCCGGTTACCAGGAATGCGTTTCCGTCCTCTCCAGAAGTGCACCAATAGTGCGGGTATTAATGAAACTTAACTTGTCAATGAACCCGGACTGCCGGTCATTTAAGTTGTTAGGCGCAACTTACAGGGAGAAAATGATGCTTATGCGTAAGACACTTGCACTGCTCGTTGCCATGCCAGCGGTAGCGATGGCTAGCGATGCATTGACCGCCGAAGCGTTTGCCAGCGAAATGATTTCATGCGCTTACCAAAATGCCACCTACGGCCTTGGCCCCGGAACGGCTTCCGCGGCACAAAAGGCGCAAGCAGAATCCGTTGTCTATCTGGATGCCGCTCAAAAAGCAACGTCATACGGCTATGTCGAGGCTCAAAAGCCTGCCGTCCAAAAGGCCGCTCAGGAAGCGGTATTGAAAGAGGTGACAAACGCAAAGGACGTGGACGCGATTGTGGCCAAGTGGAATGATGTGAAGTCGCATTGCGATGCGTCGTTAAAAGCGTATGGCAAGGCTCAGTGACGTTCTGAACCTGATATAGCCTAACTTGGCAATGAACACGGACGCCTTCGGTACCGGATGTTTTTAAGTTAGGTCTACAGATATGAAGTCATTTAGCGCACGCAAGGGCCTAAAGTCAGTGCGCTAAACCATTTAGTCAGATGGGATGAGCGATGAGCTCCGCAACTCCCTCTGGAATGCGCTGCAGCTGTCAGTCTGGGAGTCGGACGGATTTCTCCACGGTCGTTAGGGCAATCTGCCCACCGTCGACAATTTCAGCGCACACCTCTGGTTTCGTTACTTTAAGAAGCCAATCGACCAAAGGCCGGGATGGCAATACTTGAATCGGAGCGAAAGAATCCTCGGAGAGATTCGGACCTACTTCTTCGGAGCCAATTGGAATGAGGTTTACGCCTTCTTAGAGTTTGTTGTCGGCGTGTTGGAAAAGGAGTTCCTAAACTCCAGAAGTTCCTGTATGGACTGCCCCAGAGAGCGAGGACATGCCGCTTCGCAGCAAGTGCTACAGGCCGGTTAGGGCGGCGTTAAGTAAACACCTCTCGCCACACGAGCCGACAAAAAATCCCCAACCTGTTTCAGATTCGCTTTTCCATCCGATTAAACTCCGCCACCCTATTAAACTGAAACAGCCGGCATTTCAAAACGTCCCTACGGAAGGGCACCTTTCAATGACGACAACCCGCATTCTGGCATGTACACCGCGTGAAAACCGCATATCATCTGCGCTTTCCCGAAGCAGCAACACACTCGGAGGGTGACTTCAGTGAGTCCCAAAATCTATTTGTCCAGAATGCTCGCGAAGCTCAACGGCCTGTTTGGAAAAGGGCAGGTGATGTCCGTCAGTGCCATCCTGGTGTTCGGCGTCGTCGCGGGCATGGCGATCCTCGCATTCGCGAATTTCGGCGCCCCCAACACCATCACCATAGCCAGCGGGCCCAATGGCAGCGTATTCCAGCGAAATGCCGAGAAGTACAGGCAGATCCTGGCGCGGCAAGGCGTCACGGTGAAGATACTTCCTTCGGAAGGGTCCAGGGACAACCTCAAGAAGTTGTCCGATCCTAAAGTGGCGGTCGATGTCGGCTTTGTGCTGGGTGGCGAAGTTGGCAAGGCGGACAAGGGGAATCTGGTGTCGCTCGGGAGCATTTCCTACCAGCCGCTCATGATCTTTTATCGCGGCAGCCCAAAGACCTTGCTTTCCGATTTCAGGGGACTGCGCCTCGACATCGGGCCGGAAGGCAGCGGGGCGCATTCGCTGGCGCTCACGCTGCTCAAGGCGAATGGCATCGAACCCGGTGGTGACACGGCCTTCGTCAGCACCGTTCCCGGCGACCTGGTGCGCGCCTTGCGCGAGAACCGGGTGGATGCGATTTTCGTCATGGGGGATTCCACGGCCACCGACATGATGCGCGAACTGCTGCATACGCCGGACATTCACCTGTTTAACTTTGAGCAAGCCGATGGCTATACCCGACGCATCAACTATTTGAACAAGCTGAGCCTGCCCAGGGGGTCGCTGGATTTTGGCAAGGACATTCCTGCCGAAGACACTGCTCTCATCGGCCCGACCGTCGAAATCATTGCCCGGGACAGCCTGCACCCGGCGCTGTCGGACCTGCTGCTTGAAGCGGCGCGCGAAGTACACGGCGGTGCCAGCCTCTTCAAGAAGCGCGGCGAGTTCCCGGCGCCGCAGGAACATGAATTCCGGATCAGCCCGGATGCGACCCGCTACTACACCTCGGGCAAGAGTTTCTTTTATCGCATGTTCCCCTACGGGGTTGCCAGCATCATCACGCGCATCGTGGCCTTCTTCGTGCCGTTCGCCTTGTTGCTGATTCCCGCGCTGAGACTCGCACCGGCCATCTATCGCTGGCGCATGGAGTCACGCATCTACCGCTGGTACCGGGCCTTGCTGGACCTTGAACGCGATGCATTCAAGCCCGGCGCGGACCCGAAGCGGCGCGAAGAGCTCTTGCAACACCTTGATGAGATCGAGAATGCGGTCAGCAAGATCGTGGTGCCCGCTTCCTTCGGCGACCTGTTTTACGGTCTGCGCGGGCATATCGGTTTTGTCCGCAATACCTTGCGATCCCAAGGGCCCGCCCCGATATCGGAACAATCGATGTACGCCGGGAGAAGTGACAGGAGCGCGTTGCATGAACGCGCTCCGAGCGGCAGTTGATTCTCTGGCTACTGCGCCCGGCGGCGCAGCGTGGTCAGTCCCGGATTTCGAGGGCGCGGTTGAGGCTGAGCGCAGCCAGCGAACCCGCGGCGCCTGACAGCAGGTACAGGCTGACGTAGGCCAGACCGAAATGCGCGGACAGGCCAAGCGCCACCAGCGGAGCGAAGCCTGCGCCGGCGAGCCAGGCCAGATCGGAGGTGAGGGCTGCGCCGGTGTAGCGGTACTTTGCCGGGAAGTTGGCGGTAACCGCGCCGGCTGCCTGGCCGTATGACAAGCCGAGCAGGCCGAAACCGAGCAGGATGAACAAGTCCTGCCCCAGCTCGCCGCTGTTCAGCAGGGTCGGAACGGATGCGCTGAACAGGGCGATCAGGAATGCGAGGCTGCCTAGTGTCGTGCGCCGGCCGAAGCGGTCGGCGATCACGCCGGAGGCGATGATGCCGAGGATCGCCAGTGCCGCGCCCGCCATCTGGACCATCAGGAAGTCGCTGATCGAGCGCAAGGAATACAAGGCGATCCACGACAGCGGAAACACCGTGACGAGATGGAACAGCGCGTAACTCGCCAGCGCCGCGAGGGCACCGATGATCAGATTGCGTCCTTGCGAACGGGTCATTTCAATGACATTGGTCGGCTCCAGCTCGCGTTCGTCAAGCAGGCGCGAGTATTCGGAGGTGGATACCAGGCGCAGGCGGGCGAACAGTGCCACCACGTTGATGGCAAATGCCACGTAGAACGGATAACGCCAGCCCCACTCGATAAAGTCCAGGGAGGACAGCGTGGACAGCAGGTAGGAGAACAGTCCGGCGGCAACGATGAAGCCCACCGGTGCACCGAGCTGACCCAGCATTGCATACCAGCCGCGACGGTGTTGCGGCGCGCTGAGCGCCAGCAGCGAGGGCAGCCCGTCCCATGAACCGCCGAGCGCGATGCCCTGGCCGATGCGCAGCAGCGCCAGCAGGACGATCGAGGCCGTACCCAGGTGCGCGTAGGTTGGCAGGAAGGCCATGCCGGCAGTCGATGCGCCGAGGACAAAGAGCGCGAGCGTGAGCTTCACTTCCCGGCTGAACCGGCGCTGGATCGCCATGAAGGCAACCGTTCCGAAGGGCCGCGCCACGAAGGCAAGGGCGAAAATCGCGAAGGCGTACAGGGTGCCCTCCAGCCTTCCCTCGAACGGGAAGAATACGGAGGGAAACACCAGCACCGAGGCGATCGCATAGACGAAGAAATCGAAGTATTCGGATGCGCGGCCTATGACGACGCCGATGGCGATTTCGCCGGGTGCAATCTGCCCGTCGCGGGCATTGATGTGTCGCGCGCCGCTGCTGTCCGGGTGCGGCTGCGAAGCGGAAGAAATGCGGGTGGCGGAAGTGCTCATGCTTGCCATGTCGTCTCCTCAGTCATTTTGCCCGACGCGTCTGACCTGTTCCGGCCTTGTTCCAGGGTGGGACAAAATGTCCAATCGGAAATGCGCGTCGTTAGCAGTACAGTACCATGTTCGCCAATCTCTGTAACTCTACCGCATGATTTCCTTGATAATTCGTAGCGGGCTGTTGTTGCCAGTCATCTTGCTTGCCGGTTGTGATACGGTGGTAATGAATCCCTCTGGCGACATTGCCGCCCAGCAGGGGCATCTCATTGTTATTTCCACGCTGTTGATGCTCCTGATCATCGTTCCCGTGATCGCCCTGACCATCCTCTTTGCATGGCGCTACAGGAAAAGCAATACCTCTGCCAAATACGATCCCGACTGGGACCATTCGACCAAGCTCGAACTGGTGATCTGGGGCGCTCCGCTGTTGATCATCATCGCCCTGGGCTTGCTGACCTGGATCAGCACTCACCAGCTGGACCCGTACCGGCCCCTGCAACGTCTTGATGCCAAGCGCGAAATTCCTGCCGGCACCGAGCCGCTGGTTGTCCAGGTCGTCGCCCTCGACTGGAAATGGCTGTTCATTTATCCGGAACAGGGTATTGCGACGGTCAATGAACTCGTCACGCCGGTGGATGTGCCTGTTCGATTCAAGATTACCGCATCCAATGCGATGAACTCTTTCTACATTCCTGCGCTTGCCGGGCAGATCTACGCCATGCCGGGTATGGATACCACGCTGAACGCCGTCATGAACAAGCCCGGTGTCTACGAAGGCTTTTCGGCCAACTACAGCGGCGCGGGATTCTCCCACATGCGCTTCAAGTACCACGGCGTGAGCGCTGCGGACTTTGAAGGCTGGGTGCAAAAAACCAAGGCGGGAGGCGGCGCGCTCGAGCGTGACGACTACCTGCAATTGGAAAAGCCCAGTGAACGCGAGCCGGTGCGGCATTTCGGAAAGGTGACGCCGCATCTGTACGACGCCATCGTCAACCGCTGCGTGGCGCCCGGAACGGTATGCATGAGCGACATGATGGCTGCCGACAGTGAGCGCATCAAGGCCGATGCCGCGCGTAAAGCCACGGAGGAAGAGAAGCCGGTGCGCCCTGTTGCGCAAAGCAGCGCCGAAGCCTCCCCCTCGCACTCCCACATTCATCAGGAGTAACGATGCTAGACCAAATTAACCTGACGAAGCTCATCTTCGGCCGGCTGGGCTGGGATGCCATTCCATATCATGAGCCCATCCTGATTGCGACTTTTGCCATGGTGGCGATCGGCGGCGTGGTGGTCCTCGCCGCGCTGACGCGTTTCCGCCTCTGGGGCCCCCTGTGGCGTGACTGGATCACCAGCATCGACCACAAAAAAATCGGCATCATGTACATGATACTGGGCCTGGTGATGCTGCTGCGCGGCTTTGCCGACGCGCTCATGATGCGTGCCCAGCAGGCGGTTGCCTTTGGCGACGCCACCGGCTACCTGCCGCCGCACCACTACGACCAGATCTTCACGGCACACGGCGTGATCATGATCTTCTTCGTCGCGATGCCGTTCGTGACCGGCCTGATGAACTATGTCGTGCCGCTGCAGATCGGCGCGCGCGACGTGTCTTTCCCGTTCCTGAACAATTTCAGCTTCTGGATGACCGCCTGTGGCGCGGCGCTGACGATGGTCTCGCTGTTCGTCGGCGAATATGCGCGTACCGGCTGGCTCGCCTACGCGCCCTTGTCGGGATTGCAGCTCAGTCCGGATGTGGGGGTCGATTACTACATCTGGTCCTTGCAGATTGCCGGGGTGGGAACCTTGCTGTCCGGGGTGAACCTGATTGCGACCATCGTCAAGATGCGTGCACCCGGCATGAGCCTGATGAAGATGCCGGTGTTCACCTGGACCGCCCTGTGCACCAACATCCTGATCGTCGTGACCTTCCCGGTGCTGACCGCCGTGCTGGCGATGCTGTCCATGGACCGCGTCTTCGGCTCGAACTTCTTCACCAACGACCTGGGCGGCAACCCGATGCTGTACGTGAACCTGATCTGGATCTGGGGCCACCCTGAGGTGTACATCCTGATCCTGCCGGTGTTCGGCGTCTTCTCCGAAGTGGTTGCGACCTTCTGCGGCAAGCGCCTGTTCGGCTACACCTCGATGGTGTACGCGACCGCGGTGATCATGGTCCTGTCCTACCTGGTCTGGCTGCACCACTTCTTTACGATGGGGTCCGGCGCGAGCGTGAACTCGTTCTTTGGCATCACGACGATGATCATCTCGATTCCGACCGGCGCCAAGATCTTCAACTGGCTGTTCACCATGTATCGCGGCCGTATCCGCTTCGAGCTGCCGATGATGTGGACCGTTGCCTTCATGATCACCTTCGTGATCGGCGGCATGACGGGAGTGCTGCTGGCGGTACCGCCGGCTGACTTCGTGCTGCACAACAGCCTGTTCCTGATCGCGCACTTCCATAACGTGATCATCGGCGGCGTGGTGTTCGGCGTGTTTGCCGCGATCAACTACTGGTTCCCGAAAGCCTTCGGTTACAAGCTCGACGTCTTCTGGGGCAAGTGCTCGTTCTGGTTCTGGGTCATCGGCTTCTATCTCGCCTTCATGCCGTTGTATGTGCTGGGCCTGATGGGCGTGACGCGCCGCATGAGCCACTTCGAGGATACTTCGCTGCAGATCTGGTTCCAGATCGCTGCGTTCGGCGCGGTACTGATCGCGCTGGGTATTGCCTCGATGCTGATCCAGTTCTATGTCAGCTTCAAGCGCCGCAACGAACTGCGCGACGTGACCGGCGATCCGTGGGACGGCCGTACGCTGGAATGGTCGACGTCCTCGCCGCCGCCGGACTACAACTTCGCGTTCACGCCGCGCGTCTATGACAACGACGCCTGGACCGACATGAAGAAGAACGGCTACAGCCGGCCGCTGCAGGGCTTCGTTCCGATCCACATGCCGAAGAATACGGCTGCCGGATTCGTGATCGCCGCACTGAGCGCGGTCGTCGGATTCGCCCTGATCTGGCAGATGTGGCTGGTGGCCGGCCTCGGCTTTGCTGCGATGATGGCCGCCGTCGTCATCCACACCTTTAATTACAAACGCGACTATTACATCCCGGCCGAGCAAGTTGTCCGAACCGAGAAGGATCGCACCCGATTACTGGAAAGCTATGTCTGACATCACTGCAACCTCTGTTAACGCACTGAGCGCTGCATCGAGCGAGCGCTACTACGTGCGCGAGCACCATCCGGAAAACAGTACCCTGCTCGGTTTCTGGCTCTACCTGATGAGCGACTGCCTGGTATTTGCATGCCTGTTCGCCGCCTATGCGGTCCTGGGACGCAACTACGCAGGCGGCCCCTCGGGCGCCGAACTGTTCGACCTGCCGCTGGTGGCAGTCAACACGGCGCTGCTGCTGCTGTCGTCGATCACCTACGGCTTTGCGATGCTGGAGTCGCAGCGCAAGAAGCTCGGCACTACCTTGCTGTGGCTGGGCATCACCGGCCTGCTCGGCGCGGGCTTCATCGCCCTCGAATTGACCGAGTTCATGCACCTGATCCATGAAGGTGCCGGCCCGCAGCGCAGCGCCTTCATGACATCCTTCTTTGCCCTGGTCGGCACGCACGGCCTGCACGTGAGCTTCGGCATCATCTGGCTGGTCACGCTGATGTTCCAGCTCAAGCGGCACGGATTGATTCCCGAAAACCGCCGTCGCCTGATGTGCCTTTCCATGTTCTGGCACTTCCTGGACGTCATCTGGATCGGCGTCTTCACCTTTGTTTATCTGATGGGAGTCTTGCCATGAGCGAACATCACACCCATTCGAACCATAGCGCCGATCACGGCCATCATGAGCACGAGGATCATGCCGACCATGGCAGCCTGAAAAGCTATGTCATCGGTTTCATCCTGTCGGTAATCCTGACCGCCATTCCGTTCTGGCTGGTGATGGGCAAGGTGTTCGACAAGTCCAGCACCACGGCAATGGTCATTCTTGGCTTTGCCGCCGTGCAAATCGTTGTTCACATGGTCTATTTCCTGCATATGAACACGAAATCCGAAGGCGGCTGGAACATGCTTGCCCTCATCTTTACAGTCGTGCTGGTGGTTATCGTACTGAGTGGCTCCTTATGGGTCATGTACCATCTCAATCACAACATGATGCCGGGCATGATGCCCGAAACCATGCACCAGATGCACAACATGCAATGACGGACCGGCAGGAGCAGCACAGCGGTTCGACCTCCATGCAGGAAGCCGAGCCGCGCGCGCGCTCCTTGTCCAGGCTGGTCGCGCTGGCGGTCTGCCTGGCGCTGGCGTTTGCGGGTTTTGTCGCTCTTGGCACCTGGCAGCTCTATCGTCTCCAATGGAAACTCGCACTCATTGAACGCGTCAACCAGCGGGTGCATGCCGCGCCCGTGCCCGCTCCGGGTCCCGCCGACTGGTCGCGAATCAATGCCCAAGCCGACGAATACCGCCACGTACGGGTAGCCGGCACCTTCCTTTATCCACTCACGACCCGGGTTCAGGCCTCCACCGAATATGGCGGCGGCTACTGGCTGCTGACGCCGCTTCGCATGGCCGATGACAGCATCGTGCTGGTCAACCGTGGCTTCGTTCCTTCCGGTGCGTCCGATCAAGTCCGCGATGACCCCGGCAGCGCAACCGGCAATCTGCGAGGCCCCGGACAGTCCGAGTCCGTCGTGACCGGGCTGGTGCGCATGAGCGAGCCCGGCGGCGCCTTTCTCCACCACAATGACCCTGCTGCCAACCGGTGGTATTCCCGCGATGTCCAGGCGATTGCGGCGGCCCGTGGCCTGTCCCGCGTCGCGCCGTACTTCGTCGATGCAGATGCCAAGGCGCCTGCGGCCGGCAAGTCGGGAGGCGCACCCGACTATCCGATCAGTGGCCTGACCGTCATCTCCTTTCACAACAGTCACTTGGTCTATGCGCTTACTTGGTATGCTCTCGCCTTGATGGTGGCCGGTGCAGGCCTTTGGATCGCGCGCGAGGAGCGCAGGCTGCGGCAATGACACGGTGCACCGGTACTGAACCTGTCGAACCGGAAAGTAACGATGCCAAGCAAAATGGAAACTGCCGCGAATCGGGAAGGCGTCAAAGAGCAATGGCCCGCGACCGAGAAGATTGAAAACACTGCCGGCCACAACAACATGCTGCAGTTGATCCAACTGCGCTGGCTTGCCGTCTTCGGGCAAGTTACGACGATTGCCATCGTCGTCCTGGTGTTTGACATCCGCCTGCCGCTGCCGCAAATGCTTGCCGTGCTGGCATGCCTCATCGCCTACAACATCAGCAGCCATCTGCGCTGGCACGAGCAGAGCACCGTTTCCAACACGCGCCTGTTTTCCGCGCTGCTGGTCGATGTGGGCAGCCTTACGGCACAGCTGTATTTCAGCGGTGGCGCGGCCAATCCATTCGCATTCCTGTACCTGCTGCAGGTCATTCTCAGCGCCGTTCTGCTCAAACCTTGGTCCACATGGACGATAGTCCTGATTACGGCCCTCTGCCTGGCCGTCCTGTCGCAGTTTTCCATGCCCCTGGTATTGCCCCACGAACAAGGGCACAGCTTTTCCGACCTGTATGTGCAGGGCTTGCTGATTTGCTTCGTGCTCAATGCTTCCTTGCTGGTTTTCTTCATCACCCGCATCACCCGCAACCTGCGCGCGGGCGACGCCCAGCTCGCTTACCTTCGGCAGCGCGCGGCCGAGGAAGAACATATCGTGCGTATGGGCCTGCTGGCCTCGGGTGCCGCGCACGAACTCGGCACTCCGCTGGCGACGCTTTCCGTCATTCTGGGTGACTGGCGACGCATGCCGGAATTCAGCAGGAATCCCGAGCTGCAGGAAGAAATCACCGAGATGCAGGCACAACTGCAGCGCTGCAAGACCATTGTCAGCGGTATTCTTCTGTCGGCGGGTGAAGCGCGCGGCGAATCTTCGGTGAAGACCACGATCGTCACGTTTCTGAATGATCTGGCCGAAGAATGGCGATCCAGCAGGCCGATTCCTTCATTCGTCTACGAGAACCGGATTCAGGACGATCTTCCGGTCGCATTCGACTCTGCCCTGAAGCAAATGATTTTCAATGTGCTCGACAATGCGCTCGAAGCCTCGCCCCAATGGGTGAAGCTCGAAGCGATCCGCGAGGACGGTTCGCTGAAACTGCTGGTGACGGACGCCGGCCCCGGTTTCCTGCCGTCGATGCTCGAGCATTTCGGCAAACCCTATCAGTCGACCAAGAGGCGTCCCGGGGCCGGACTGGGATTGTTCCTGGTAGTGAATGTCGCGCGCAAGCTCGGCGGTACCGTAACTGCGAGCAATCGCCCGGAGGGCGGGGCGGCTGTCCAGCTTACCCTGCCCCTGTCAGCGATCGCGCTCGAAAGGGAAGAAGGACATGGGCTCTGACCGCCTGCTGCTGATCGTCGAAGACGATGCGGCTTTCGCCCGCACGCTCGGCCGCTCATTCGAGCGACGCGGCTATGAGGTGCTGCTGGCGGAGAATATCGACGAGGTGGCCGCGTTACTTACGGAGCATGCGCCGACCCATGCTGTGGTCGACCTCAAGCTCAGCGACAACACGTCCGGCCTGGCTTGTGTGCAAATGCTGCACCAGCATGCCCCGGACATGCTGATCGTAGTTCTTACCGGCTTCGCCAGCATCAATACGGCGGTCGAGGCGATCAAGCTGGGCGCCTGCCAGTATCTGGCCAAGCCTTCCAACACCGATGACATCGAGGCAGCCTTCGGCCATGTCGCCGGAAATACCGATATCGAACTTACCAACCGCGCGACCTCGATCAAGACGCTCGAATGGGAGCGCATCCATGAAGTGCTGAGGGAGACGGGCTTCAATATTTCGGAAACGGCGCGCCGCCTCGGGATGCATCGCCGCACGCTTGCGCGCAAGCTGGAAAAGCGGCGCGTCAAATAGCCCGCATCCTCTTTCCCGCAATTCCGGTAAATCCGCTTTAAACCTGCTTCGGCCTGGCTTCCTCGCGCCGGTTGAATCCCGCCACCATATCGAAGCGGAACAGCCGGCATTCCAGCGCGCCATTGAAGAAGGGCGTCTTGCGCGATTCCTTCAATCGCACAAGCTTGGGCAGGCTGAGGTCGGCGGTGAACAGGAACACTTTCCAACCGGCGAAGCGCTGCTTCAGGGTAGTGCCGAAGGCGCTGTAGAAGGCAGTGGCCATTTCATCCGCGGGCTGGCTGCGGTCGCCGCGCACGCCGATTCGTTCGCCATAGGGCGGATTGGTGAGCATGATGCCCGGAGCGTCGGTCGGCGGCTTCACTTCCTGCGCTTCGATCTGTTTCAGTGGCACCTCGAACTGGATGCCGGCATTGAGCAGATTGTTGCGCGTCATGGCGATCATGTCGCCCGAAATGTCGCTGCCGAAAATGCTCGGCTCGGTTGGCAGGGGATTGGGCTTGAAGCTCCCCTTGATCGCCAGCCATTCATCCTGCTTGAACGCGAGGAATTTTTCGAAGGCGAAGCGACGGCGCGCGCCCGGCGGGATGCCGGCAAGGATTTGCGCGGCTTCGATCAGGATGGTGCCCGAGCCGCACATCGGATCGAACAGGACGGTGCCCGGCTTCCAGCCGGCGACGCGCAGCAGGCCGGCTGCCAGGTTTTCGCGCAGCGGCGCATCGCCGGTTTCCTGGCGCCAGCCGCGTTTGAACAGCGCCTCGCCGGAAGTATCGAGATACAGCGTAAAGTTGCGCGCATCGAGGAAGCCGAAGATGCGCATGTCCGGCGTGCGGGTGTTGACCGAAGGGCGCTTCGAATACAGGTCGCGGAAGCGGTCGCACACGCCGTCCTTGATCTTGAGCGTGGTGAATTCCAGGCTTTTCAGCGGCGACTTGATCGCGGTGAGATCGACGCGGATGGTGTGGTTGACATCGAACCATTCTTCCCAGGGCTGGGCCAGCGCGAGGTCGTAGATGTCGTTCTCATTGACATAGCTACCTTGGGCAATGCGCAGCAGGACGCGCGAAGCGATGCGGGAATGCAGGTTGATGCGGTAGGCATCTGCCAGCGTGCCGGAGCAGTGGACTCCGCCCGGGACCTGGTTGTGAACTTGCAGGGTTTTGCCGTGCTGCGCAATTTCGCCGAGCTCTTCGGCAAGCGCCGCTTCAAGACCGCGCGGGCAGGGGCAAAAGTAGGAATGTGACATGGGGAACCCTTTATCCGTAGTGACAACACGATGACGGGAGCGCCGTCAGAACGGCGCTCCCGCTAAAAACAAATTACTTCGCCAACGCCCGCTCGACGAAATCCAGCCGGTCCTGGCCCCAGAATCCTTCGCCATCGACCACATACCAGGGCGCGCCGAATACATTGGCGGCGATTGCTTCCTCGGTGTAGCGGTCGTATTCCGCCTGCACGCTGGCGGTTTCCGATGACTTCAGCAGGGCCTTGCCGTCGTAACCGGCTTCCTGTGCGATCGCGGCGAGGGTATCGGGGTCGCCGATATTCCGCTCTTCGGCCCAGACGGCGCGCATGACGCCGCCGGTCACTTTCAGCGCAGCATCGGTGCCATGCGCGAGGCGAGTGGCGATGATCAGCTTCGCCGCCGGATCGCCGGGCACCGGGAAGAATTTCGGCTGCGGGTTCAGTGGAATGTTCAGGAATTCGCTCCAGCGCTTCAGTTCAGCCAGCCGGTAGGTCTGGCGTTGCGGCGCGCGCTTGGAAAGCGGCAGTCCGCCCGAAATCGGCAGAATCTTGCCCAGGTCGCAGGGCTTGACCTCGACCTGCACGCCGTATTTCCGCGCAAGCGCGACGAAACGCTCATGGCCCAGGTAGGCGAACGGCGACTGCGGCGTGAAGAAGTAGGTGCATGTCTTGGCCAAGTGAGGCTCCCGGGAATGGATCAGAAAGGTTTGACGACCACCAGCACGACGGCGGCCAGCAGGGCGAGTACGGGAAATTCATTGAACCAGCGGTACCAGCGGTGGCTGTGCCGGTTGCTGCCGCTTTCGAATTTGCGCAGCAGGCTGCCGCAGGCATGGTGATAGCCGATCAGCAGCACGACCACGGCGAGCTTCGCATGCAGCCATCCATTGCCGGGACCTTTGCCAATGCCGTAGCCCAGCCACAGCCAGAGCCCGAAGATCAGCGCGGGTATGGCCAGCATGGTCATGAAGCGATACAGCTTGCGCGCCATCAGCAGCAGGCGCGCCGTGGCGGCCTCATCCTTTTCCATCGCCAGGTTCACGAAAATTCGCGGCAGGTAAAAGAGGCCGGCAAACCAGGAGGCGACGAATACGATATGGAGCGATTTGGCCCAGAGCATGATTATTGGTTTCGTTGGCTGATGTTTCCCTTCCCGTGAACGGGAAGGGACATTCACTGCCGTACTTCGCCGTGCCCGAACACGACGTATTTCAGCGAGGTCAATCCTTCCAAACCGACCGGGCCGCGTGCATGCAGCTTGTCGTTGGAAATGCCGATCTCGGCGCCGAGTCCGTATTCGAAGCCATCGGCAAAGCGCGTCGACGCATTCACCATCACTGAGGCGGAATCCACCTCGCGCAGGAAGCGCATGGCGCGGCTGTAGTCCTCGGTGACGATGGAATCGGTATGCTGCGACGAATAGCTGTTGATGTGTTCGATGGCCTGCCCGACGTCGTCGACGATGCGCACGGCGAGGATGGGCGCGAGGTATTCAGTGCGCCAGTCTTCCTCGGTGGCTGCGGCAAGGCGCGGGTAGCCGGCCAGGATCCTGAGCGCTTCCTCGTCGCCGCGCAGCTCCACTTCCTTCGCGCCATACAGCTCAGCCAGCTTCGGCAATACCTGGGGCGCGATCGCACGCGCCACCAGCAGGGTTTCCATGGTGTTGCAGGTGCCGTAGCGATGGCACTTCGCATTGAAGGCAACCTTCAGGGCCTTGTCGATGTCGGCCTTGTCGTCGATGTAGACATGGCAGATGCCGTCGAGGTGCTTGATCATCGGCACCTTGGATTCCTTCATCAGGCGCTCGATCAAGCCCTTGCCTCCGCGCGGCACGATCACGTCCACATACTGCGGCATGGTGATCAGTTCGCCGACGGCGGCGCGGTCGGTGGTTTCGATGATCTGCACCGCATCTTCCGGCAGACCGGCGCCCGCAAGGCCTTCCTTCACCAGCTTCGCCAGCGCCTGGTTGCAATGGATCGCTTCCGAGCCGCCGCGCAGGATGGTCGCATTGCCGCTCTTGATGCACAGGCCGGCGGCGTCGACCGTCACGTTCGGGCGGGCTTCGTAAATGATGCCGATCACGCCCAGCGGCACGCGCATCTGCCCGACCTGGATGCCGGTCGGGCGGTATTTCATGTTCGAGATTTCACCGATGGGATCGGGCAGGGATGCGATCTGTTCCAGGCCTTCGGCCATGGTGGCGATCGCCTTGTCGGACAGGGTGAGGCGGTCCAGCATGGCATCGGCCAGGCCGTTGGCGCGCGCTGCTTCCAGGTCCTTCTGGTTGGCTGCGCGCAGTGCGTCGGCGTCGCGCCGGATCGCCGCCGCAATCAGGGTCAGCGCCCGGTTCTTGGCGCTGGTGTCGGCCTTGGCCATGGCGCGCGATGCCTTGCGGGCGCGCTGGCCGACTTCATTCATGTAGTGCTTAATGTCCATGATGGTGAAATCAAAAAGAGAGTGATGCGGTTTCGGTTCTATGCCGATGCGATCTTCAGGCCCAGCTGCAGCAGCGCATCCCAGGGATCGCCCGCAAACGCCTTCGCACGCAAGCCCTTGACCATCTTATCGATTTGCGCTGCTTCCTGCAGCGCGGCTTCCAGCGTCGACAATGGCAGGCGGCTCAGCGCCGGTTCCATCAGGCGTTCGCGCGGGCCCCAGATCCGGTATTCCTTCAGCAGCATGCCGAGTGCACGTCCCTGGGCAAGACCCGACTTCAGCTTCAGGAGGGTGCGGATTTCTTCCGCCATCGCCCACAGCACCAGCGGCAACGCCTCGCCTTCGCCCTTCAAGCCTTCGATCATTCGCACCAGGCGCGCTGCGTCGCCGGCGAGCATGGCTTCATTCAGCTTGAACACATCATAGCGCGCCACATTGAGCACCGCATCCTGTACCTGCTCGAAGCCGAGCTTGCCTTCGGGATAGAGCAGCGCCAGCTTCTGGATTTCCTGATGGGCAGCCAGCAGGTTGCCTTCGACCCGGTCGGCAATGAAATCGAGGCTTTGCCTGTCTGCGTTCTGGTTTTGTGCCGCCAGTCGCATGCCGATCCAGGCCGGCAGCTGGGCGCGTTCCACCAGCGGGATGTCGATGTAGACGCCCGCCTGCTGCAGCGCCGCCACCCAGGCGGTTTTCTGTGCCGCCCAATCCAGTTTCGGCAGGGCGATCAACGTTACATTGTCCGGATGGAGCGCTGCCGCATATTCCTGCAGCGCCTGCGCGCCATCCTTGCCGGGTTTTCCGGTAGGAATGCGCAATTCAATCAGCTTGCGGTCGCCGAACAGGGATTGCGACTGGTTCGCGGCAAGCAGTTCGCTCCATTTGAAACTGCGCTCGACGACCAGCACTTCGCGCTCGGAAAAACCCTGTGCCCGCGCCGCCTTGCGGATCTTGTCGGCGACTTCCAGCGCAAGCAGGTGCTCGTCGCTGGTGATCACGTACAGCGGCGCGAGCGTTTTCCCGAGATGGGCGTCGAGGGCATCCGGCCGCAGCTGCACGATTTGTCCTCAGGCGGGGTTGAGCGCGACCATGCGGCGCAGGATCTGCTGCACCATGTCGGACTGCATGTCGCGATACAGCAATTCCTCTTCCGCTTCCTTCGCCATCACCTGCGATTCATTGAAGCTGAGATCGCGCTTGAGCGTGATGTCGGTGGGCGCCAGCAAATCCTTGTTGCCGCCGTCCCGGACGCGAAAGCGCACCTTGTAGAAAATCGTGTATTCGCGGATGCGCCCCTGGGTGTTCTTGGAAAGAACGGCCTTGTCCCGGCCCTCCGACAACAGGTCGAGCACTGCTTCCGCAGACTTGGGATCGCTCACTACTTCGGTGTTGCCGCTGACGCGGATGTAACGCTTCAGTTGCGCGCCGAGCGTCGACGTTTCCGGCGCATTGACGTAGATCGTCTTGAAGGGAAGGCCGGTCTGGCCATTCGATCCGCGCAGCTGGAAGCCGCAGCTGGTCAGAGTGACCGCCGCCGCGGCGGCTAGCGCGAACAGAAATTGGCGTTTGTTAGGCATCTGCACTCCCTGCATGAATTAGGCGACGATGTTGATCAGCTTGCCCGGCACGATGATCACTTTCTTCGGCGTGCCTTCGACGAATTTCTTCACGTTCTCGTTCGCCAGCGCCGCCGCTTCGATGGCGGCCTTGTCGGCATCCTTGGGCACCTTCACGCTACCGCGCAGCTTGCCGTTGACTTGTACCATCAGCTCGATTTCCGCCTGTTCCAGCGCAGCCGGATCGACCTGCGGCCAGGGCGCATCGAGAATGTCGCCGAAGGCCACTGCAAAGCCGAGTTCTTGCCACAGCACGTGGGCGATGTGCGGCGCCACCGGATACAGCACACGCAGAAAGATGGAGAAGGCTTCCGCGATCACTCCATTGGTTTGCGCCGAGTCTTCCAGCTTGGCGCCTTCCAGCGTGTTCAGCATCTTCATGCAGGCGGAAACCACGGTGTTGTACTGGATGCGGCGGAAGTCGTGATCGGCCTGCTGCAGGATCTTGTGGATCTCGCGGCGCAAGGCCTTGTGCGGCTCCGGCAGTTCCGAGAAATCGATCTCCGAGGAGGCGGCGACACGCGTTTCCTGTCCATGCGCATAGGCCCAGACGCGGCGCAGGAAACGGTGCGCGCCTTCGACGCCGGCATCGTTCCATTCCAGGGTCTGCTCCGGCGGAGCGGCGAACATCACGAACAGGCGGGCGGTATCGGCGCCGTACTGGTTGATCAGTTCCTGCGGGTCGACGCCGTTGTTCTTCGACTTCGACATCGTGCCCACGCCTTCGTAGGTGACTTCCGAGCCATCCTTCTTCAGCTTCGCGCCGATGATGCGGCCGCCGTCGTCATAGACATTCTCGACGTCCTGCGGCCAGAAGTACTCGATGCCGCCCTGCGGCGTGCGGCGCGAATAGATGTGGTTGAGCACCATGCCCTGGGTGAGCAGGTTGACGAAGGGTTCGTCGATCTTCACCAGTCCGAGGTCGCGCATGACCTTGGTCCAGAAGCGGGCATACAGCAGGTGCAGGATGGCATGCTCGATGCCGCCGATGTACTGGTCCATCGGCATCCAGTAATCGGTGCCGCCGTCCACCATCTTCTCGCTGTTCTTCGGATCGCAGTAGCGCATGAAGTACCAGGACGAGTCGACGAAGGTATCCATGGTGTCGGTTTCGCGCCGCGCCGGCTTGCCGCATTGCGGGCAGTCGCAGCGCAGGAAGTCCTCGCGCTTGTTCAGCGGATTGCCGCTGCCGTCCGGCACGCAATCCTGCGGCAGTACCACCGGCAAGTCCTTTTCCGGAACCGGCACTGGCCCGCAGGATTCGCAATGGATGATCGGGATCGGCGTGCCCCAGTAGCGCTGGCGGGAAATGCCCCAGTCGCGCAGGCGCCAGGTGGTTTTCTTTTCGCCCAGCCCCTTGGCGGCGAGGTCGGCGGCGATCTTGTCCACCGCTGCCTTGTAGTTCAGGCCGTCGTAGGCGCCGGAATGAATGGTCACGCCGCGCTGCTTGTCGGCATACCATTCCTGCCAGGCGTCGGTGGAGTAGGTTTCGCCCTGCACCGCCACCACCTGCTTGATCGGCAGCTGGTATTTCTTCGCGAAGGCAAAGTCGCGTTCGTCATGCGCCGGCACGCCCATCACTGCGCCGTCGCCGTAGGTGATCAGCACATAGTTGCCGACCCACACTTCGACCTTTTCACCGGTCAGAGGATGCGTGACGAACAGGCCGGTCGGCATGCCTTCCTTTTCTTTCAGCGCGAGTTCGGCCTCGGTGGTGCCGCCGCGCTTGCATTCCTCGATGAAGGCGGCGAGTTTAGGATTCGTTGCCGCGGCATGCGTGGCCAGCGGGTGTTCCGGTGCGACCGCGCAGAAGGTGACGCCCATGATGGTGTCGGCGCGGGTAGTGAAGACGTAGAGCCTGCCGTCCTGGATCAGCTGGCCGTCTGCATCGCGGATATCGTGCGGGAAGGCGAAGCGCACGCCTTCGCTCTTGCCGATCCAGTTTTCCTGCATCACGCGCACTCGTTCCGGCCAGCCCGGCAGCTTGTTCACCACATGGTCGAGCAATTCTTCCGCATAATCGGTGATCTTCAGGTAATAGCCGGGGATCTCGCGCTTTTCGACCACTGCGCCGGTGCGCCAGCCACGGCCGTCGATCACCTGTTCATTGGCGAGCACCGTCTGGTCAACCGGATCCCAGTTCACGATCTGGGTCTTGCGGTAGGCGATGCCTTTTTCCAGCATCTTCAGGAACAGCCACTGGTTCCACTTGTAATAGCTCGGATCGCAGGTGGCGATTTCGCGCGACCAGTCGATCGCCAGTCCCATCGCCTGCATCTGCTTCTTCATGTAGGCAATGTTGTCGTAGGTCCACTTCGCGGGCGGTACGCCGTTTTTCAACGCCGCATTTTCCGCCGGCAAGCCGAAGGCATCCCAGCCCATCGGCATCAGCACGTTGTAGCCGTTCATGCGAAGGAAGCGCGCCATCATGTCGTTGATGGTGTAGTTGCGCACGTGGCCCATGTGCAGCTTGCCGGACGGGTAGGGCAGCATGGAGCAGGCGTAGAACTTCTTCTTGTCGCGGCCGGCCTTGTCTTTTGCGTTTTCGACGGTCTTGTAGGCGTCGATGGCTTGCCAGTGTGCCTGCGCCGATTTCTCGACGTCGCCGGGGATAAATTTCTCTTGCATGACGAATGGAGCGAAAAGTGGATGCGAACCCGTGATTATACTGTTTCGCCCACTCCTATAGCGCCGCGATTTCGGCAGGGAAAGACGGCCGGCTCAGCGCAGCACCAGCTCCAGCGCCGGCTGTTCGCCGTAATCTGCATAGCGCTCGTTGATGACATCGACGCACAGCGCCAGCTCGGCAAGGATGTCGGGCGCACGCTGGCGCACACTCTCGGCATCCGTGACCTCGATGCGCAGGACTTCGTTCTCCGCCAGCCGGAAGCTTGCCATCCCGTCATCGTCGCGCAGGTAGCTCAGGCAATCGATCCAGGCATCCATGTTGCGCCCGTAAAAATCCGGGAAGCCGAATGCCTTCTTCGATTCGGTATGGAAGGAATCCCAGTCGGTGATCGACTGGCCGTTCAGGTGGGCGGTGGGCATCGGCGGAAGCTTATTGCTTTGGTGGAGTTTCCCGCGGTTCGGTGACAAAGCCCATCTTGCTCATGCCGCTGTTCTGGGCAGCGGCCATGACCTGGGCGATGATTTCATAGCGGGTCGACTTGTCGGCGCGCAGCTGCAGTTCCGGCTGCGGGGTCTGCTGGGCAGCAGTGGCCAGCCGCGCATCCAGGTCCTGTTGCTGGATTGCGTCGTTGTTCCAGAAAATTTTGCCCTCGCCATCGATCGACAGGGAAATCGTTTCCGGCTTTTCCGGCGCCGGCGCGGATTGTGCAGTCGGCAAATCCAGCCTGATGGCATGAGTAAACAGTGGCGCGGTAATGATGAAGATCACCAGCAGCACCAGCATCACATCCACCATCGGCGTGACGTTGATCTCCGACATCGGTGCCGGCTGCTTGTTGTCGTCGAATCCGCCGAAGGCCATGGCTGCTCCTGTTTGCCGAATTTATTTGCCGACGCGCGCGCCGGTGGTCAGGTATGCATGCAGGTCATGCGCAAAGGCATCGAGCTCCGCCAGCGTCACCCGGTTAACCCGGGTGAAGGCGTTGTAGGCGAGCACTGCCGGAATCGCCACCACCAGTCCGAGTGCGGTCATGATCAGCGCTTCGCCCACCGGCCCCGCCACCTTGTCGATCTGTACCGTGCCTGCAGTCGAGACCGCCACCAGCGCATGATAGATCCCCCATACAGTGCCGAACAGGCCGACGAAAGGCGCGGTCGAGCCGACCGAAGCCAGAAGCGTCAGGCCATTTTCGAGCCGGGAAGACACCCGGTTGATTTCCTGGCGCAGGGTGCGGGTGATCAGTTCGCCCAGGTCGATGCCGGCATTGAGCGAACCGGCCTGCTCCTTCAGGCTGGCGGCTTCGGCGCTTTGGGTGGCCAGCGGCGTATAGACGTTTTCGCTGTCGGCCTTTTTCACCACCGCGATCGCATCGGCAAGCGTCGGCGCCTTCCAGAAATGTTCCAGCGCGCCCGCACTCCTGCGAATGCGCCAGGAACTCCAGGCTTTCGAAAAGATGTAGTACCAGCTGATGACAGACATTGCCAGGAGCAGGTAGGCAACCGCATGCGATACCGCATCGCCTTGTGCCCAGTAATGTGCGAATCCGAGTGTCTGGTTCATGGTGTCAGTAGGAAATGAATCAGTTCTGAAGTTTAAACGGAATGGCAAGCTGATACCACTCTGCCACCGGCTTTCCGTCGCTGGTCGCGGGATGGAAGCGCCAGGTCCGCACCGCATTCAATGCCGATTCATCCAGAAGAGGATAGCCGCTGGACGTTTTTATTTCGACTTTCCCGGCCGTGCCATCGGCCTGCACCAGCACCCGCAGCACGACCGTTCCCTGTTCGCCATAGCGGCGCGATAGCGCAGGATAATCGGGCTTGCGGTTGCTGGTCGCATAGCTGGCCGGGATCGATACGCCGGTTCTGCTTGGGGAAGCAGGCGCTGCAGTCGGGGCGGCGGGTGCTGTTGGCGGCGCGACAGGCTCGGCTGATGCGGACGAGGTGGAAGGTGCAGCAGGCGCGGTCGCGGGCGCAGGAAGCGGGGCCGCCGCGCCGGTGGAATCGTCTTTCGGCTTGGGAAGAGGATTTTCCCTTTTTCGCGGCGCCGCCGCGGCACGGGGCTTTGTCCTGGGCCTGGTGGAAGGCTTGGCTTCGGCGGCTTGTTTTTCGGATTCCGCAGGAGCGGGCGCCGGTGGCAATGGCGCGGGAGGAGTGGTGTTGTGTGGTGGAGCCGGCGGCGGGAGGAGTTCGACCACGACCGGCAGGGCCTGGGGTGATTCGTTCCGACGGATCAATTCATGCCGGGCCACCGCCACCAAGCCGAGATGCAGCAATAGTGTGGCGGCGATGGCAGCGATGCGCGGAATGGATTCCATGCAGCGCACCGGGACGGTCTGGTTTGTCGTCCCGGTCAGTGAAGCCCGAGCACATCCTGCATGTCGTACAGGCCAGTCTTCTTGTTGGCGAGGAAGCGCGCCGCGCGCAGGCTGCCGTGTGCATAAGTGACCCGGCTGGCGGACTTGTGGGTGATCTCGATGCGCTCGCCGATGCCTGCAAACAGCACGGTATGGTCACCGACGATGTCGCCGCCGCGAATGGTGGCAAAGCCGATGGAGGAAGGATCACGCTCCCCGGTCACGCCTTCGCGTGCATAGACTGCCACATCCTTCAGGTCGCGGCCAAGTGCATGGGCAATGACTTCACCCATCTTGATGGCGGTGCCGGAGGGTGCGTCCACCTTGTGGCGGTGATGCGCTTCGATGATTTCAATGTCATAGCCGTGGGAGAAGCTCTTGGCGGCCATCTCCAGCAGCTTCATGGTGACGTTGACGCCCACGCTCATATTGGGCGCGAACACGATTGCCGTCTTCTTTGCGGCTGCGGCGATCGCGGCCTTGCCCGCCTCGTCGAAGCCGGTGGTGCCGATGATCATCTTGATGCCATGCGCAGCGCAGTATTCGAGATGCTTCAGCGTGCCTTCCGGCCGCGTGAAATCGATCAGATATTCCGCATTGCCCAGCCCCTTGGCGAGGTCGGACTCGATGGCCACCCCTGCCGGCTTGCCGAGGAAGGCGGCGGCATCGCTGCCGATGCTGGGCGCGCCGGGAACGTCGAGCGCGCCGGCCAGTGTTGCATCCTCCGCGTTCAGGACGGTTTCGATCAGCATGCGGCCCATGCGGCCGGATGCTCCTGCGATGGCAATTTTCATTCGATTCATGCGAGCTTCTTTGGGTTACTTGGATTCCGCGGAACTTGCCTGCGGCGTGCCGCCGGCGATCAGGTCGAGGTAAACCTTCTCGGTGGGCAGGGACCCGCCTTCGATACGCACCAGCCGGTTATTGTCGAAAAATACGGCGACATGGCTGGAGATGATTTCGCCGCTGCCCTTTTTCAGGCGGAACGCGTAATCCCAGCGGTCCGCATGGAAAATGTCGGTCAGCAGCGGCGTGCCCATGACGAAACGCACCTGTTCGCGCGTCATGCCTTCCGGACGGCGCATGCCTTCCTTCAGTTGCGCGACCATTTCCTGGGACACGAAGTTGCCCTGCTGGATATCAATGCGGTAAGGCGACAGGATGCCGAACAATTTTTGCACGCCCTTGGGGCGGGTGGTGTGCATGCCGCTCAATTCAGTGGAACCTCCGTCTGCCTGCGCTTCCGCGGCTTGGGCCTGGGACGGAGCTGCATTGCCCGTTTCGTCGATCAGCGGATTCTTCGATGCGCAGCCTGCAAGGCAGGCGAGGCTGACGCAGAGGATGCCGACAAAGGCTGGCGCGCGATCAGGGCGGGGGAACAACATTCGCATGAGACGTCTCGGTTGGTTGGGCAATTGTGGCAAAACGCTATATGATAAAGCAGATAATCGCATACTGACCATTGACATGCCTAGCAATCCTTCCGAACTGAAAGCCAGCGGACTCAAAGCCACGCTGCCCAGACTCAAGATTCTCGAGATTTTCCAGAACAGCGCAGTGCGGCACCTGAGCGCCGAAGACGTGTACAAGATCCTGTTGACTGAAAACATGGATGTCGGTCTTGCCACGGTCTATCGGGTGCTGACGCAGTTCGAGCAGGCCGGGCTATTGCACCGCAATCATTTTGAAACCGGCAAGGCCGTCTTCGAACTGAACGAAGGTTCGCATCACGACCATCTGGTGTGCCTGGATTGCGGGCGGGTGGAGGAGTTTTTTGATGACGAAATCGAGAAGCGCCAGCAGAAAGTCGCCAACGAGCGCGGCTTCACCATTGCCGAGCATGCTCTGGCGCTATACGGGCATTGCACGAAAGTCAATTGTCCGCATCGACGCTAAGCTGCATTTCCGCCTGCCGGATATTCCTGCCTACTGGCTCAACGCATTCGACAGCAGTTTCGCCGTGATATCGACGATCGGTATGACCCGTTCATAAGCCATGCGTGTCGGTCCGATCACGCCCAGGGTCCCGACGATTCTTCCATTCGCTTCATAAGGCGCGGTCACCACGCTCATATCATCCAGCGGCACCAGCTGCGATTCGCCGCCGATGAAAATCTGGACGCCCGTGGCCTTGCTTGAAACATCGAGCAACTGCATCAGGCTGGTCTTCTGTTCGAGCATGTCGAACAGCCTGCGCAGGGACGTCATGTTGGAAGACAGGTCGCTTACGCTCAGCAGATTGCGTTCGCCGGAAATCACCACTTCATCGGCATTCTCGGCCATCGCGTCGCTGCCCGCTTCGACCGCCGCCTGCAGCAGGCGCGTCATGTCGTCGCGTAATTGCTGCAGTTCGTTCTGCAGCCTGGCGCGCACATCCTCGAAGGTGAAACCCTTGTACTGCTGGTTGATGTAATTGGCAGCCTGTGTCAGCTGGGAAGGCGTGTAGTCCACTTCAGTTAGCAGCAACCGGTTGTGCACTTCGCCATTGGGCGAGACGATCACCAGCAGGATGCGCCTTTCCGACAGGCGCAGGAATTCGATCTGCTGGAACACCGATTCGTGCCTGGGCGTCATCACCACGCCGGCGAATTGCGACAGCGACGACAATGTCTGCGCTGCATTGGCGATGATCTTCTGCGGGGAATGCTTTTGCAGCCTGGGCTGGAGCTTGGATTCCACCGTGGTTTCATCGATCGGCTGCACCGTCAGGAGAGTGTCGACGAAAAGACGGTAGCCGCGCGGGGTCGGCACCCTTCCCGCCGATGTATGCGGACTGGCAACCAAACCCATCTCTTCGAGATCGGCCATGATGTTGCGTATCGTCGCAGGCGACAGTTCCAGGCCGGATATCTTCGAGAGTGCACGTGAGCCCACTGGTTGGCCATCGGCGATATACCGTTCAACCAGGGCTTTCAGCAATGTCTGAGCGCGAGTATCGAGTTGCATACCGGTATTCTATGCGAGCAGCAGCGGGCGGCGCCAGCAATGTTCGCTCGCAACGTCATTTATCCATTTGATTGTTATCAGCTTTTTACCAGCCGGTTGCCCAGCCAGTGATCAAGCTCATGCAGGCTGGCGCAAACCCCATCCGGTCGTATATGGTCAGGCAAGGTTTTCAGAGGTTCAACGCCCGGCCGGTTGAGCCAGACGCCATGCAAACCTGCCTTCTGTGCTCCTTCAACGTCCAGCACCGGGTCGTCGCCGACATAAACGGCTTCGGCTGGTGCCACGTTCAGGGCATCGCAAGCGGCGCGGAAGATGGCCGGATCCGGCTTGGCAAGGCCGAAGCGGTGGGCGGCAAGCGAAGTCCGGAAGTAGGGCGCCAGGCCGATGGCGTCGAGATCGGCAACGCCGTTCGAAATCGAGCCAAGCGCTACGCGTTGCCGCAGGCGTGCGAGGATGGGATGCACGTCGTCGAAGAGCATCACTTCATTGCGTGCCTTTGAAAAGATTTCCATTGCCGCATCGACCAGGGTCACATCTTCCCCGGCACTGTGAAAGGCTTCGAGCAGTCCGGCGCGGCGCAGCGCCCGCAGGTCAAGCTGGTACACCGGATCCGTTGCCATCAATGCCTTTCTTCTTTCCCGCAGGACATCGATATCGAAACGCCTGGCGACATTCGGTGCATGCCGCGTCAGCCATTCGTACAGGATGGTTTCGGCGCGCTGGATGACGGGCACGATGGGCCAGAGCGTGTCGTCTAGATCGAAAAAAACTGCCTTGATGGGTGCCATCTGCAAGACATTCAAATAGGGTTGGACCGCTTCGTTGCCAGTAACCTGTGATAGACAGTCAAATTATGGTCTAATCTGCAGCATGTTGCCCTCCATACCACATGCCGCGCCGCCTGCTTTCAAGACTATTGCCATTGTCGGCAAGTATATGGCCGCGGGCATTGACCAGTCCCTGGCCGAGATTGCCGATTTTTTAAGCAAGTCTGGTTATGACGTCGTTTTCGAGAGCGAAACGGCGCGCAATATCGGCCTCAGCAATATCGTGGCGATGGCACCGGTGGAAATCGGCCGGAAGGCGGATGTGGCCATCGTGGTTGGCGGCGACGGTACCATGCTTGGTATCGCACGCCAGTTGGCGCCATACAATGTGCCATTGATCGGCATCAACCAAGGGCGCCTCGGCTTCATGACGGATATTTCACAGGACGTCATGATCCCGGTTCTGACCGAGATGTTGAGTGGCAAGCTCGAATCCGAGCAGCGCAGCCTGCTCGAAGCTTCCGTGATCCGCGACGGTAATCCGATTTTCCATGCGCTCGCCTTTAACGACGTGGTCGTATCGCGCGGACCGACTTCCGGCATGGTGGAATTGCAAGTGGAAGTCGATGGCCGCTTCATGTACAACCAGCGCTCGGACGGTTTGATTGTTGCTACGCCGACAGGTTCCACGGCCTATTCGCTGTCTGCCGGCGGCCCTTTGCTGCATCCGCGCCTGAATGGTCTGGTCCTGGTGCCGATTGCGCCGCATGCGCTGTCGAACCGGCCGATCGTCGTTCCCGATTCCAGCAAGATCGTGATCGAAATCCGCGGCGGACGCGAAGTGAGCGCGAATTTCGACATGCAATCCCTGACCAGCCTGCAGCACCGTGACCGTATTGTGGTCCAACGCTCCGCCCATACGATTACCTTCCTCCATCCCCTGGGCTGGAGTTATTACGACACCCTGCGGGAAAAACTGCACTGGCATGAATATCCTTCGGTGGAAGGGCAGTTAAAATAGCCCGCCTTTCCGTCCTAGATGTCTGAAATGAACAGCGACTTGCTTGCCTGAGAAATAAAACATTCCATCATGCTGCGTTCACTTTCCATACGCGATTTTGTCATTGTCGATACCATCGAACTCGAATTCGCGCCGGGTTTCACTGTTTTCACCGGTGAAACAGGCGCGGGCAAGTCGATCCTGATCGATGCGCTGGCGCTTGCCCTGGGCGGACGCGGCGATGCGAGCGTGGTGCGCGAAGGCGCGCTCAAAACCGACATCACCGCAGAATTTGCGGCCAGCGATGAAATCGAGGCCTGGCTTGCCGCTCATGAATTCAACGCTGATGAAGGCGGGGTGCTGCTGCGCCGGGTGATCGACAATGCGGGCCGTTCGAAAGCCTTCATCAACGGCATCGCGGCAACTGCGGCCCAATTGCGCGAATTGGGGGAAATGCTGGTCGACATCCATGGCCAGCATGCCCACCAGTCTTTGCTGAAAGCAGATGCGCAGCGGATGCTCCTTGATGGCCAGGCTGGTTTGCAGGACGAGGCGCGCGCAGTGGCCGCAGCCTACAAGGCTTGGCGGGCGCTCGCAAAGCAGCGTGAAGAGTTCGAGACCAATGCCAGGAATGTATTGCTGGAGCGCGAGCGCCTGGAATGGCAGGTCGGCGAACTCGAAAAGCTGGCGGTCAAGCCTGGCGAATGGGCGGAGATCAGCAACGAGCACAGCCGCTTGTCGCATGCTGCCAGCCTGATCGAAGGTGCGCAGGAAGCCCTGGACGCGATTTCCGAGTCGGACGATCCGATGCTGTCGCGGCTTTCCACCCTGACCCAGAAGCTGGACAAGCTGGCCGACATCGATGCCGGGCTGAAGCCGGTGCTGGAAGCGCTGGAGCCGGCCCGAATTCAGCTTCAGGAAGCAGTCTATTCCCTGAACGATTACCTGGGCCGGGTGGAACTGGATCCGGAGCGTCTGCATGAAGTCGAGGCACGCCTGGAAGCCATCCATTCCACCGCGCGCAAGTTTCGGGTGCAGCCGGAAGACCTGCCGCAGGAGATGGCGACGCTGTCAGCCCAACTGCGCCAGCTGGCCGATGCCAGCGATCTGGATGCCTTGCGCGCGCAGGAGGAAAAGCTGAAGGCGCATTACATGAGCCTGGCGCAGAAGCTGTCGGCTGCGCGCACCAAGGCTGCCAAGTCACTCAGCCGCGCAGTCACGGATGCGATGCAGGATCTGAGCATGGCGGGCGGGCGTTTCGAAGTGGTACTGAATCCATGCGAGCCGGCCGCTTACGGCCTGGAACACGTGGAATTCCTGGTCGCCGGCCATGCCGGTACGGCGCCGCGCCCGCTGGCAAAGGTGGCGTCTGGCGGCGAACTGGCCCGCATCTCGCTGGCGATTTCGGTCATTACCTCAAGCGCGACTGCCACGCCGACCCTGATTTTCGACGAAGTCGACAGCGGTATCGGCGGCGCAGTGGCCGAAGTCGTCGGGCGCTTGCTCAAGCGGCTCGGCCAGGATCGCCAGGTATTGTGCGTGACGCACTTGCCGCAGGTGGCCAGCCAGGCCAACCAGCACTTCCAGGTCAGCAAGCAGAGCACCAAGGACGGCAAGACGGTGTCGCGCATCGATGCGCTGGATGCCAAGGCCAGGATTGAAGAGGTGGCACGGATGCTCGGCGGACTCGAAATCACGGCGACCACCCGCAAGCACGCACGCGAGTTGCTGGCATCGTGAACACCGGCAGGGCAGTGCGGGAAACGCCTGTCCGCGCAGACAGCCAACCGACGACAATACATCGACAGACCTGATAGCATGCGCTTCCTTCCAGAGCCCCCATACACCCATGGCACGGTCGCGCGAACGGCCATCGTGCTGGCGAATCTCGGGACCCCGGAGGCGCCAACCGCGCCGGCCGTACGGCGTTATCTGAAAGAGTTCCTGTCCGACCCGCGCGTCGTGGAAATCCCGAAAGCCGTGTGGTGGTTCATCCTGCATGGCCTGATCCTGCCCTTCCGTTCCCGGCAATCCGCAAGGAAATACGCTTCCATCTGGACCGATGAGGGCTCGCCGCTGAAGGTGCATACCGAAAAGCAGGCATTGCTCTTGCGCGGCTATCTTGGGGAGCAGGGGCATGAGGTGCAGGTCGTTCATGCCATGCGGTACGGTGCGCCATCTCTGCCTGGCGTCCTGCAGCAGCTCAAATCCGAGGGCTGCGACCGCATCCTGGTGCTGCCCGCCTATCCGCAGTATTCGGCGACGACGAGCGCTTCCATCTTCGATGTGGTGCAAGACCACTTGCGCTGGGTGCGTAATGTTCCCGAATTAAGGCTGGTCAAGCATTACCACGATGATGAGGGCTATGTTGACGCGCTGGCAGCATCCATCCGAGATTACTGGGGCATGCACGGACGCCCGGACCAGCTAGTCATGAGCTTCCACGGATTGCCCAAGCGCAGCTTGCTGCTGGGAGATCCCTATCATTGCGAATGCCAGAAAACTGCCCGCCTGGTTGCCGAGCGCCTGCAGCTCGCGGAGGGGCAGTACGTCGTCACTTTCCAGTCGCGGCTGGGAAGGGCGGAATGGCTCCAACCTTATACCGCGCCTACCTTGGAAACGCTGGCAAAGAATGGAGTGGGGCGGGTCGATGTCGTTTGCCCCGGATTCGTTGCGGATTGCCTGGAAACACTGGAAGAGATTGCCATCGAAGGCAAGCACGCTTTTCTGACTGCCGGTGGAAAACAATTCCACTATATTCCCTGCCTGAATGAATCTCCCCGCTGGATCGCCGCCCTGTCCAATATTGCGGAACGGCATATGTCGGGTTGGCCAACCAGGACGAATCCAGATACCGGGGAAAAGCGGAAAGCAGAATCAGAACTTGCGCGAACCCGCGCGGTGCAATTGGGAGCACCGCGTTGATTCAGAGAGAGGTGATATCTGTGGAACGTGTTGCCTGTGAGCTTGCTCGGGCAAGAAGTGCTATACGAGATTCACTGATGCAAAAATGGAGCGCTGAAAGTCGTGATCCGGCTGAACTCGGCATAGCAAATCCAGACAACCGCCAGCAATGTATAGACAATCACCGATGCAGATATCAAGGGCAGTTTCATGAGGTTTCCCTTGTACTTCGAAGTCAAATTCATATCTACATGGTAGTGCCTCACCGAGAAAAATGAAGTTCCAGACTGCGTAAAGTCTGTAACAAACAATTGCGTAGAGGCTATCCAGGTCGGCGGTTTCATTTAAACAACTAATTGCTGGAGGAGTAAGTTTCTTGTCCGGCAGGACTTGAAAAGCCGATACCCGACCCTACTTATATTGAGTGTTTTGATTTCAAGCCATTGACTGTGTGGAGATTTTCGTGATGCAAGACCAACCAAAAATGCAGGAGCAAGCTGAACAAGCTGGCCAGGCACAGGAAAACGGAGTGGCGCAAGAGGCCGCACAAAACGTTCCTGCTTCTGATCTGGAAGAAAAGCTCGCAGCGGCCGAAGCCAAGGCCCGGGAAATGCAGGATGCATTCTTGCGTGCAAAAGCCGAAACCGAAAACGTTCGGCGCCGTGCCCAGGAAGACGTCGCGAAGGCGCACAAATTCGCCATTGAAAATTTTGCCGAGGCGCTGGTACCGGTAAAGGATAGCCTGGAAATGGCGCTGAAACTGGACAAGCCCTCAGTCGAATCACTGAAGGAAGGGGTCGAGATGACCCTGAAGCAATTGAACAGCGCTTTTGAGCGCAATCGTCTGGCAGAGGTGAATCCGGTACCGGGCGAAAAACTCGATCCGATGAAGCACCAGGCGATCTCGACCGTGCCTGCCGAACAGGAAGCCAATACCATCGTGTCGGTCCTGCAGAAAGGTTATATGATCGCCGACCGCTTGTTGCGGCCTGCCCTGGTGACAGTGGCGCAAGGGAAGGCATGAGCGGCTTGACCGCTTCTTGAAACAACGAATTTCTTCCACATATTCGAATTATCAGAAATCCAGTAATTCTAAAAGGAACAAACTATGGGCAAAATCATTGGCATTGACCTGGGTACCACCAACTCCTGCGTCGCCATCATGGAAGGCGGCCAGCCGAAGGTGATCGAGAACTCCGAAGGCTCGCGCACGACGCCTTCCGTAGTGGCTTACCAGGAAGATGGCGAAATTCTGGTGGGCGCGCCGGCCAAGCGCCAGGCGGTCACCAATCCAAAAAACACCTTGTTCGCTGTCAAGCGCCTGATCGGTCGCCGCTTTGACGAAAAAGAAGTGCAGAAAGACATCGGCCTGATGCCTTACCAGATCGTCAAGGCCGACAACGGCGATGCCTGGGTGCAGGCACGCGACAAGAAGCTCGCGCCGCAGCAGGTCTCCGCAGAAGTCCTGCGCAAGATGAAAAAGACGGCTGAAGATTATCTTGGCGAGGAAGTCACCGAAGCCGTGATCACTGTCCCGGCCTACTTCAACGACTCCCAGCGCCAGGCGACCAAGGATGCGGGACGCATTGCCGGCCTGGATGTGAAGCGCATCATCAACGAACCGACCGCGGCGGCACTCGCCTTTGGCCTGGACAAGAGCGGCAAGGGCGACCGCAAGATCGCGGTGTATGACCTCGGTGGCGGCACCTTCGATATTTCGATCATCGAAATCGCCGATGTCGATGGCGAGATGCAGTTTGAAGTGCTGTCGACCAATGGCGACACCTTCCTCGGCGGCGAAGACTTCGACCAGCGTCTGATCGATTACATCATCGACGAATTCAAGAAGATCAACGGTCTCGACCTGTCGAAGGATGCAATCGCGCTGCAGCGTATCAAGGCTTCCGCCGAGCGTGCGAAGATCGAACTGTCATCCTCGCAGCAGACCGAGATCAATGAGCCGTATATCGCCATGGCCAACGGCGCGCCGGTGCACCTGAACATGAAGATCACCCGCGCCAAGCTGGAATCGCTGGTGGAAGAATTGATCGAAAGGACGATCGAGCCTTGCCGCACTGCGATCAAGGATGCGGGCGTGAAGGTCTCCGATATTCATGACGTGATCCTGGTGGGCGGGATGACCCGGATGCCCAAGGTGCAGGAAAAGGTCAAGGAATTCTTCGGCAAGGAACCACGCAAGGACGTGAACCCGGACGAAGCAGTGGCAGTCGGTGCAGCCATCCAGGGTTCGGTGCTGGCAGGTGATCGCAAGGACTTGCTGTTGCTCGATGTAACGCCGCTGTCGCTTGGTATCGAAACCCTTGGTGGCGTAATGACCAAGATGATCCAGAAGAACACCACCATCCCGACCAAGTTCAGCCAGGTGTTCTCGACTGCCGACGATAACCAGCCGGCAGTAACGATCAAGGTTTACCAGGGCGAGCGCGAGATCGCGACCGGCAACAAGCTGCTCGGCGAATTCAACCTGGAAGGCATTCCGCCGGCACCGCGCGGCGTGCCGCAGATCGAAGTGACCTTCGACATCGACGCCAACGGCATCCTGCATGTCGGCGCGAAGGACAAGGCCACCGGCAAGGAAAACAAGATCACCATCAAGGCCAACTCCGGCTTGTCGGAAGAGGAAATCCAGAAGATGGTGAAGGATGCTGAGCTGTATGCGGATGAAGACCGGAAGATCAAGGAACTGGCGGACGCGCGCAACCAGGGGGACGCGTTGATCCATTCGACCCGGAAGGCGCTGAACGAGCATGGTTCCAAGCTGGATGCGGGCGAGAAGGAAAAAATCGAGTCCGCGATCAAGGACCTGGAGGGATCGCTGAAAGGCAATGACAAGGCCGACATCGATGCCAAGGTCGCTGCCCTGTCGACTGCTGCGCAAAAACTGGGTGAGAAGATGTACGCCGACATGCAGGCGCAACAGCAGGCTGCGGGTGCGGGAGCGGACGCAGGCGGCTCATCCGGTGCGAAGCCTCAGGAAGAAGATGTCGTTGACGCCGACTTCAAGGAAGTCAAGGACAAGTAATTACCTGGTCAGCGGCTAACGCCGTAATGACTCGCCGAGCCGGACGATCGCCTGCCGATCTCCGCTCGGCGTTTTCGCTTGAATACAAGGTACCTAAAAGATGGCGAAGCGCGATTATTATGAGATTTTGGGTGTAGCGAAGAACGCCTCTGAAGAAGAGATCAAGAAGGCTTATCGCAAGCTCGCAATGAAATACCATCCGGACCGCAATCCGGATAGCAAGGCAGCGGAAGAAAAGTTCAAGGAGGCAAAAGAAGCCTACGAGATGCTGTCCGATGCCCAGAAACGCGAGGCCTATGACCGTTATGGCCATGCCGGCGTCGACCCCAATATGGGTGCAGGCTTTGGGGCGGGCGCAGGTTTCGGCGGCTTCTCCGACGCCTTCGGCGATATCTTCGGCGATATCTTCGGCGGCGGCGGGCGCAGCAGTCGCTCCGGCCCCCAGGTGTATCGGGGCGCGGACCTGCGCTACAACCTCGAAATCACCCTGGAGCAAGCCGCGCATGGTTTTGATACCACCATACGGGTGCCTTCATGGGATGAATGCGAAACCTGCCACGGTTCGGGCGCCAAGCCCGGCACTTCGCCAACTACTTGCTCCACTTGCGGCGGCCAGGGTCAAGTCCGGATGCAGCAAGGCTTTTTCAGCATCCAGCAGACTTGCCCGAAATGCCATGGCACCGGCAAGATCATTCCGACGCCATGCTCCACCTGCGGCGGAGCCGGTCGTATCAAGCGTAACAAAACTCTGGAAGTCAAAATCCCTGCCGGCATCGATGACGGCATGCGGATTCGTTCTTCCGGAAATGGCGAACCGGGCATGAATGGCGGACCGCCGGGCGACCTGTATGTGGAGATCCATATCAAGCCCCATCAGGTATTCCAGCGCGACGGCGACGACCTGCATTGCGAGATTCCGGTTTCCTTTGCCAAGGCAGCGCTGGGCGGCGAGATAGAGGTGCCGACCCTGAATGGCAAGGCTTCCTTTTCACTTCCCGAGGGAACCCAATCCGGGAAGACGTTCCGCTTGCGCGGGAAGGGCATCAAGGGCGTGCGTTCGGGCTATGCAGGGGATCTGTTTTGCCATGTTGTGGTCGAGACACCGGTCAAGCTCACTGAAAGGCAAAAGGAATTGCTGCGCGAATTCGACCAGCTGACGACTGAGGGCGGGTCGAAGCACAGTCCGCAGAGCAAATCCTGGAGAGACAAAGTGAAAGAGTTTTTCGAATAGCCCAGGCCATATTCGTCGCAGCTTATAAAAACCGCTGGTTTCAAAAAAACCAGCGGTTTTTTGTTGCTAAAAAAGTTTCTGCGTAACAATTTATTACACGTTTGGTGTATGCTTGATTGCACGGGGAATAAGAAAGAATCTGTAAATCCCGTTTACGCGCATTTTTTACTTGGAGCGGAGGCTGTCATGAGATACGGAATTCAGTTTGTACGTGCATTGGCATTTCTGGGATTTGTTGCAAGTTTTGCTGTTTCACAAGTCAATGCGGCAGAAGTGGCAGGCGTCAAGCTTGAAGATACGGTGAAAGTTGGCGGCCAGGAATTGAAGCTGAACGGCGCTGGAATCCGACATAAGGTCATCTTCAAAGTCTATGTAGCCGGTTTGTATTTGAGCGAAAAGAAATCCACAGTTCAGGATGTCCTTGCCGCGACCGGCCCCCGGCGCGTAAAAATCGTGACGCTGCGTGATATCGGTTCTGAAGAGTTCGGACGCGGACTCATGAGCGGGATTCAGCTTAATCTCGACCGTACAGAAAAAGCCAAGCTTACCAACCAGCTTCTCAAGCTGGGCGAAGTATTTGCCCAGATTCCGGAATTGAAGAAAGGTGATGTCGTCCTGGTAGATTGGATTCCGAACACGGGTACCGTCATGTATGTAGATGGCAAGCAGATTGTAGAGCCTCTGCCCGACATCGCCTTCTACAACGCGCTTCTCAAGATGTGGCTTGGGGAAAAACCGCTGGATGTGAAGCTCAAGCCTTTGCTGCTGGGTCAGAAGCCGGACGAAGCGCTTTAATGTGAACCGGCAAGCTTGTCCGTTGCAGACCTAAGCATTCATTGCCAGGTTGAAAAGGAGATGGCCAATGAAGTACAGCATTCAAAAATGCTCATGCTATTGAGCATGGGTGCAAGCTCAAAATGCACCGGCCGCGGCAGACGTGGCCGGTGTCAGCCTTGAAGACCCGGTGCGCGTGGCAAACCAGGACCTCAAGCTGAACTAGGGCAGCATTTGTCGTAAGGCAACTTTCAAGATGCATGTCGCGACACTCTAATTCCCACAGAAAAGTCTCCGGTTCAGGATGTTCTCAACTCAACAGGGCTGCGGCGCGTCAAGCTAGTATCGGTGCGTGATATCAGCAGTCCGGGATCCTAGCTCGGCCAGATGAGCGGGATCAGCCTCAACCTGAACCTCAATAAAAAAGCCAAATTGACCAGTGCTTGATTTGGCTGGTCGAAATCTTCTGTGAAATCCCTGAAGGTTATAAAGGACAGTTCCTCCTAGGGCACTAAATCCCAGGCATCGAGGCACTCATCTCCACCAATGCCAGGCAAATTCCCGAACCAATCCCCGACATCGCGTTCGACCACGCCCTGCTCAGAACGTGGTTGGGAGCAAGAGCACTCGGCGTGAGTTAGAAGCCCTTGTTGCTCATTCAAACACCTGAAGACGACATGAACCGGCATTGAGATCAAGGCATGCAGAGGCGAAAGGCGCAAACCGGCCGCCTCTGCAAGTGCCGGATTTCCTTCTTGTCTTCTCCTTCGTTTTTTCATCCCCGGTTGTTGCCTCGCCTCGAGCGTCTTTTATCGCACGATCTTCGCTACGAAGCCCGCTTGCCGCAGCGAGAGTTTTATAATTAAGCCTTTTCCGCCTTCTGATCCATCATCTTCAAGCGCCTGATGTGCCGGTTCCGTCCGATGCAGGCGACGAAATGGTGTCACAAGTTCGGACAGGTATGGTGGGAAATCGCCGCCATATATACGTACAGGCGCGGGTCAAGCCGTGCCATGACTTCTTATATCGACAGTAAATGACAAAACCCGACCAAGACGTAAATTTGCTTGAGCATCTGCTTAAAAACAACCGGGAATGGGCAGCTTCCGTCGTTGCCGAAAAACCGGATTTTTTCAAGAAACTCGCGGCGCAACAGGCTCCGGAATACATGTGGATTGGCTGTTCCGACAGCCGCGTTCCCGCCAATGAGCTTCTGGGCCTGCTGCCCGGGGATGTCTTTGTCCATCGCAACGTCGCCAATGTGATCGTTCACAGCGACCTGAATTGCCTGTCTGTGCTGCAATTCGCCATCGATGTGTTGAAGGTAAAGCACATCATCGTGTGCGGACATTACGGTTGCTCGGGCGTCCATGCCGCCTTGACCGGGCGCCGGGTGGGCATCGCGGACAACTGGCTGCGCCACGTGCAGGACGTGGGCTTGAAGCATGAGCGCTATCTTGGTGATGTGCTGTCGCCCACTGCCAAACATGATCGCTTATGCGAACTCAATGTTGTCGAGCAGGTTGCCAATGTGTGCCAGACTACGATCGTGCAGGATGCCTGGGAACGCGGCCAGCCCTTGACCGTGCATGGCTGGATCTACGGAATACAGGATGGCTTGCTGCGCGAATTGGGCATGACAGTCAGCAATCCACAGGAATTGACGGCGAAGCTGCAGGACAGCCTCGCCCGGTATGAAAAAAGCTAGACGTTAGAAGCAGTGTTCAGGGGCAGGGAAGGACTTGTCCTTGACCGCTGCGATGTAAGCTTGTACTGCCGCGTCGATGCTGGGCTGCCCCTCCATGAAATTCTTCACGAAGCGTGCCTTGCGCCCGGGGAAGACGCCGAGCATGTCATGCATGACCAGCACCTGACCGGAACAATCCGGCCCGGCACCGATACCGATGGTCGGAATCGCGAGCATGTCGGTGACTTCCTTGCCAAGCGCCGACGGAATCGCTTCCAGCACCAGCAGGGATGCGCCTGCGCGTTGCAGGGCCAGGGCATCCGCCTTCAGTTGTTCGGCTGCTTCCGACGTCTTGCCCTGCACCTTGTACCCGCCAAACTGGTGCACGGATTGCGGGGTCAGGCCGACGTGGGCGCATACCGGTACCGCGCGCTCGGTCAAAAAACGCACCGTATCTGCCAGCCAGCCACCGCCTTCGATCTTGACCATTTGTGCGCCTGCCTGCATCAGCAGGACTGCATTCTGGAATGCCGCTTCTGGAGTCGCATAGGTTCCGAAAGGCATATCGGCGATCAGCAGCGCCGTGCGATTGCCGCGAGCCACACTTGCAGTGTGATACGCGACATCGGCAAGCGTGACCGGCAGCGTCGATGTTTGTCCCTGGCAAACCATGCCCAGCGAGTCACCCACCAGCAGCGCTTCCACGCCGCAGCGATCCATGAGAGCCGCAAAGCTGGCGTCGTAGCAGGTGAGCATGGCAATCTTCTCGCCGGCGTTACGCATCGCCAACAGCGACGGCACTGTCACCGCCTTGGTGCGCGCCTCTTGCAGGTATCCCGACATGACTATTCTCCGCGATTGAAAAATTCCCGCTTCCCGCGCATGTTCCTGATGCGGCTCAGTAGCAGGTCGAAGTCCTCGTCGCGCTCGATCGGATTCAGGTGCTCGGTATTGACGATCAGCAGCGGCGCGGCGTCGTAATGATAAAAGAAACGGCTGTAACTTTCACAAAGGCGGTACAGGTACATTTCCGAGATGCCCGCCTCCATCGGCACGCCACGCTTGCGGACGCGCTCGATCAGAGTTTCCGGCTGCGCCTGCAGGTACACCACGAGGTCGGGCGCCGGGGCTTGCGGACGCAGCTGCTCGTACAGCTGGCGATACAGGTTGAGTTCGTCGTCACCCAGCGTCAGACGGGCGAAAATCGGGTCCTTGTCGAGCAGGAAATCCGACACGATGCGCGCGTCGAACATGTCCGCCTGCGCCAGGTCACGCAACTGATTCATCCGCTGAAACAGGAAGAACATTTGCGTGGGCAGCGCATAACGCGCCGCATCGCGATAAAACTTTTCAAGGAAGGGATTCTCCTGGGGCTGCTCCAGCAGCATCTGGGCATGACTGCTCTCGGCAAGCTTGCGTGCCAGCGTCGTCTTGCCGACACCGATCGGCCCTTCAACCACGATATACCTGTATTTATCGAGACTCATGTGCGAAAGATGAAAAAGACGGCGCCAAGCAGGCACAGTGCGGCCCACACATAATCCAGCTTGAAGGGCTGGTGCATGTAGATCATTGCAAAAGGAACGAATACGGAAAGCGTGATCACCTCCTGCATGATTTTCAGTTGAGCCAGGCTGAATTCGGTGTATCCAATACGGTTGGCCGGAACCTGCAAGAGATATTCGAATAAAGCGATCGACCAGCTCACGATTGCGGCGATCCACCACGGTTTGCTCGCCAGGTTTTTCAGATGGCCGTACCAGGCGACCGTCATGAAGATATTGGAGAGAGCGAGCAGCCCGCCAGTTTGCACGATAACGGGGATTTGCATGCGTCAGATTTTCCTGATTGCCTGTCCCGCCACGCCGGGAACAAAGCTGTGCGCAGGTCCTTCGCCGGGAATGGTTAGCATGGGGTCGATTTGCAAAAGCGGGATCAATGCAAAGGCCCGCTGTGTCAGGCGCGGATGCGGGACCGTCAATGACTCGGAGGTTATTTTCTGTTCTCCGTACAGCAGAATATCCAGGTCGAGTGTACGGGGTGCATTCTGGTAGGGGCGTTCACGGCCGAATTCGTTTTCCAGGGATTGCAGTTCCTGCAGCAACTGCGGGGCCGTCAGGCTGGTTTCAAGCTGGGCGACCGCATTGATGTAATCGTCGCCGCCTGCATCGATGGGCGTGGTGCGAAACAGGCTGGATTGGGCTGTCAGCCGGGTGCCCGGTAGTTGGCCCAATCGCAGGATGGCACGCTGCACATTGCCGAGCGCGTCCCCGAGATTGGACCCGATGCCGACGTAGGACGTGACCACGGCTGCGCTCATTCACTGCCTCCGTCGGTGCCGGTTGCCTTCTGCTTGCTTCTTCCGCCGCGCCGGCGCCGCTTTTTCGCTCCACCGTTTTCCCCTTCGGCTTTGGGCTTCCTGGTAAGCAGTGCTTCGCGGCCCGGGCCATCGGCTTCCATGAACGCGGTCCACCATTCGCCGATCTCGGCGTCGATCTCGCCGGAGGAGCAGCGCAGCATCAGGAAGTCGTAGCCGGCCCGGAAGCGCATGTGCTCGAGCAATTTGTAAGGTGTCTTGCCGGTACGGCGTTCGAAGCGCGGCTGCATGGCCCAGATATCGCGCATGTCGGAAGCGATCTTGCGTTGCAGGGCCAGCGATTCGGTCTGCGTGTTCAGGACGTCATCCGCAGCGAGATGCAATGCGGGGATGGGGTATTCGCCGGAAGCGCGGTAGGCATTCCATTTTTCCAGGACCTGATGCCACAACAGGGCGGCGAACAGGAAGCTGGGAGACACCGGCTTGCCCTGACGGACACGCTGGTCGGTGCCGGAGAGGGCGAGCGTGACGAATTTTTCGCCCAGTGGTTGTTCCAGCACTACATCGAGCAAGGGCAGCAGGCCATGGTGCAAGCCTTCCTTGCGCAATTGCTGCAGGCAAGCCAGCGCATGGCCGCTCATCAGCAGCTTCAGCATTTCATCGAATACCCGCGCAGCCGGCACGTTGTTGATCAGCGGTGCCATGACGCGGATCGGTTCCTGGGTTGCCGGATCGATGGTGAAGCCGAGCTTGGCCGCGAAGCGCACCACTCGCAGCAGGCGCACCGGATCTTCCCGATATCTCTCCTCCGGCGTGCCGATCATCCGCAACACCCTGTCGCGCGCGTCGTCTATGCCGTGATGGTAGTCGAGCACCGTCTCGTCCGCAGGGTTGTAGTACATCGCATTGATCGTGAAGTCGCGCCGCGCTGCATCTTCATGCTGCTCGCCGAAGGTGTTGTCACGCAGGACACGGCCATGCTCATCCTTCGGTGCCGCTTCCGATGACGCACCACGGAATGTGGTGACTTCGATGATCTCCTGGCCAAACATGACATGTACGATCTGGAAACGCCTGCCGATGATGAATGCGCGGCGAAACAGGCGTTTGACCTGCTCGGGCGTTGCATTGGTCGCCACGTCGAAATCCTTGGGTTTGACGCCAAGCAGTAAATCACGCACTGCGCCGCCCACAACGAAGGCCTTGAAGCCGGCTTCCTGCAAGGTCTGCGTGACACGTACTGCGTTCGGCGACAGGAGTTGCGGATCGATGCGATGTTCTTTCGGGCCGATCACTGCCGGCTCGGTAGGGCTGTCGGCCTTTTTATTCTTGCCGAGTATGCGACGGATAAGCTTCTTAATCATCGAACAGATTCAAAGTAGGCCAGCCATGCGCATGGGCATGCGCTTTGAGACGGGGATTGGGATTGGTGGCGACAGGGTTGGTGACGATCGACAACAAGGGGATGTCGTTTTGTGAGTCGCTGTAGAAATAGGATTTGTCGAAGCTCGAAAGTGACTTGCCCCGTGCATCGAGCCATGCCTGCAGGTGGGTCACCTTGCCCGGACCGGAGGTCGGGATACCCAGCAGCTTGCCGGTGAGTTCGCCTTCAGGCGTCAACTCCGGCTCGGCCGCGATCAGGTTTTCCACGTCAAATGCTCTTGCAATCGGAGCGGTGACGAAGCGGTTGGTTGCGGTAATGATGACCACCAGATCGCCGTTGCGCTGGTGTTGTTGAACCAGGTTGCGTGCCTGGGGCAGGATGGCGGGTTGGATTACCTCTTCCATGAATTGCGCATGCCAGGCATTAAGTTGCTTGCGAGGAAACTGCGCGAGCGTGCCGAGCGCGAATTCGAGATATTCCACTGGGTCGAGCGTGCCGTTCTGGTATTGCACAAAGAATTCAGTATTGCGCTTCTCGTAAGCGGCGGCGTCGACGGCACCGATGCGCGCCAGGAATTGGCCCCACTCGTAGTCGGAATCGAGCGGAAGCAGGGTATGGTCAAGATCGAATAAAGCCAGGTTCATTATGTTTTCGGTTCGCCTTCGGCCTGCAACAGGTTGCGCAGCAGCGGCAGGGTGATCGGACGCTGTGTCTCCAGCGAATACTCGTCCAGTGCATCGAGCATTGCCGAAAGGGAGCGCATGTCACGGCGAAAATGGGTAATGAGATAGGGTAACACGCCGGCTGACAGTACCAAGCCGCGTGCCTGCGCAGCCTGGCTCAGGGCCGCGATTTTTTCATCGTCGGTCAAGCCATGCACCTGATAGATCAGTCCCCATCCCAGGCGCGTACGCAGGTCTTCGCGCAGGTTCAGCGCAGCAGGCGCGCTCGCACCGGCGGCAACCAGGAAGCCGCCATGTTCGCGCACCTGGTTGAAGAGGCCGAATGCGGCGACCTGCTCGGCGGGCGACAGCTGATCGCAATCATCGAGGAGGTATAGCCTGACTTCCGGAGCAAAGAGATAGGCCTCGGGACCGCTTTCAGCCGGGATGTAACGCGTATCCGGCTGGCCTGCAAGGGCCCGCAGCAGATGTGTCTTGCCCGAGCCGGCATCACCCCAGAGATAGGCGGAACGTTCCGAACCGGAGCGGGAAGCGCGCCGCGCGAAAAGCTGCAGGAGCTGGAGCAGCTCCTCGTTCCGTCCCACCACGAAATTATCGAGGGCTTGCGGTTTTTCCGCGCCCAGGTCGAGCACCAATTGCTTCATGACTCACTGTAATAGCGGCGATTAACGTCGGGCGCACGCCGTTCCAAGGCCTTTTGCAGGCAGGCGAACGTAATGGAAATTGCCAATCCCGCAACGATGCGGGCTGGCGCGGGGGCGTCGAAACTTCTGGAAGACGAAGAAAACGGCATGGAACAGGAAGTCTGGATGAATCGGTTTGATAAAATAGCAGTTTCGTTGTGCGCGTCGAGCCTCAACCGACTATTTTACCGCCTCTATCCCCAATCACATCATGAGTTCCTCTTCTAAGCATTCCCTGTCTTACCGAGACGCCGGCGTCGACATCGATGCGGGCGATGCCCTGGTCGAAGCGATCAAGCCGTTTGCCAAGCGCACGATGCGTGAAGGCGTACTGGGCGGCATCGGCGGTTTCGGCGCGCTGTTCGAGATCGGCAAGAAATACAAGGAGCCGGTCCTGGTATCGGGCACGGACGGCGTGGGTACCAAGCTCAAGCTGGCCTTCGAATTGAAGAAGCATGACACGGTGGGAATCGACCTCGTGGCCATGAGCGTCAACGACATCCTGGTGCAGGGCGCGGAGCCGCTGTTCTTTCTGGATTACTTCGCCTGCGGAAAGCTGGACGTGCAGGCTGCCACGGACGTTATCAAGGGGATTGCAAAAGGCTGCGAACTTGCCGGCTGCGCCCTGATCGGCGGTGAAACCGCGGAAATGCCTGGCATGTATCCGGACGGTGAATATGACCTGGCCGGCTTTGCGGTCGGGGCGGTGGAAAAATCGAAGATCATCGACGGCAGCACGATTGCACCAGGCGACGTCGTGCTGGGCCTCGGCTCCTCAGGTGCGCATTCGAACGGCTATTCCCTAGTGCGCAAGATCATTTCGGTCGCCAGACCGGACCTGAACGCCGACTTCCACGGTCGCAGGCTGGCGGATGTATTGATGGAGCCGACCCGCATATACGTCAAACCCTTGCTGGCGCTGATGAATGCGATCGAAGTAAAAGGCATGGCGCATATCACCGGCGGCGGTCTGGTCGAGAATGTGCCGCGGGTCTTGCGTGACAACCTGACGGCGGAATTGCATCGCGATGCCTGGAATATGCCGCCCTTGTTCGGCTGGCTGCAGCAACATGGCGGCGTGGCGGATGCGGAAATGCATCGCGTGTTCAATTGCGGCATCGGCATGGTGATCATTGTCTCGAAACAGGATGCGGACATGGCAATTGCACAATTGAAGGCTGCCGGCGAGACAGTGAGCCGCATCGGTGAAATCCGCGAGCGCCGCGGCGAAGAAGCCCAGACCATCGTCCTGTGATGAAGGCGGGCACATGAAGCCCGCCTTTACCTCATGGCATGCGCAGGTGCTTGACCAGCAGCTGGCTGCGCTGGTCGGGTGCCGGTGTCAGCAGGCTGACGACGATCAGCGCGGCCAGCCCGGCAGGCACCCCGAATACGCCTGCCGATGCCGGAGCAATGTGAAACCATTGTTCGGCAGTGGAACCACCCAGAGCGGGATAAGTCCGCAGGACGTAGTACACGCAGACGCCAAACCCGACCAGCATTCCGGCAATTGCGCCTTGCCAGTTCGCGCGTTTCCAGAACACGCCGAGCGCGAGCGCAGGAAAGAGCGTGGAGGATGCCAGGGAAAATGCGGCGCCGACCATCGACAGAATGTCGCCCGGCTTGAACGAGGCAACATAGGCGGCGACGAGCGCGACCCCGAGCAGCAGCAGCTTGGAAACGGTCACGCGCTTTTGCATGGATGCGTCCGGGTGGACCGTCTTGTAATAGACGTCGTGCGACAGCGCGTTGGAGATGGTGAGCAACAAGCCGTCGGCTGTCGACAAAGCGGCGGCAAGGCCGCCGGCGGCAATCAGCCCGGAAATTACATATGGAAGCCCGGCGATTTCCGGCGTCGCGAGGACAACGATGTCGCCGTCCATCATGATTTCCGCCAGTTGCACGATGCCATCCATGTTCATGTCTGTAATCGTCACCAGCGGGTTGGCTTTGTCTACGCTGGCCCAGTAGGATACCCACGACGGCAGCTGCGCAAATTCGGTACCGACCAGTGATGTATATATGTCGTATTTCACGAGAACGGCGAGGGCCGGCACGGCGGTGTACAGCAGCATGATGAAAAACAGGGTCCAGAACACCGATACACGCGTTTCCTGCACGCTCGGCGTGGTGTAGTACCGTACCAGCACATGCGGCAAGGCAGCCGTTCCCATCATCAGGCAGAACGCCAGGGCGAGGAAATTGTTGCGTTTCGCATCCGAGGTCTCCTTGTCCTTGCCGGGGAAAGGGGCGGTATGCGCAACCACGGGCTCGGCATGCGCCAGATTCGCTGCCCTCGCTTCCGTCCACTTGCGTTGAGCTTCTTCCGCATTCCTGGGATAGGCATTCAGCGCCCGCTCGGCGGCCTTGATTTCAATTAAGGATGCATTGCTCCTCTTCAGTTCTTCGACATGTCGGCGTGCTTCGATCCGGCCATCCTCCCATGATTTCGGCAGCGCGTTCAGCTTGGCATCGTAGCCTTCGGCACGCTGCCGATAGATGGTCCGTACCTGCTGCTCCTTAGAATCCGTGACGAGTTCCTTTTCCCGTTCGCCCAGCTTGGCGAGGACGGACCCGTAGGCAAGCTGCGGCACCGGCATGCTAGTGTGCTTGGCTGAAAGCCAGATGACCGGGATCATATAAGCGATGATCAGGATGATGTATTGCGCCACTTGGGTCCAGGTGATCGCGCGCATGCCGCCAAGGAAAGAACACACCAGGATGCTGGCCAGTCCGAGGAAAATGCCTACCGAAAAATCGACGCCGGTGAAGCGCGAAGTGATCAGCCCCACGCCGTAAATTTGCGCGACGACGTAGGTAAAGGAGATGACCACGGTCGCTGCCACCGCCAGGATACGGACCAGATTGCCGCCGTAGCGCGCTGCCAGAAAATCCGGAACCGTGTACTGCCCGAATTTGTTCAGATAGGGCGCGATCAGGAAGGCAACCAGGCAAAAACCGCCGGTCCAGCCGAGGATATAGGCCAGGCCGTCAAATCCCATGATATAGAGGCCGCCAGCGAGGCTGATGAAGCTGGCTGCTGACATCCAGTCGGCGGCGGTGGCCATGCCATTGAAGAGCGCTGGTACGCGGCGGCCTGCGACATAGTATTCCGACACATCCGAGGTGCGGCTCATCACTCCGATCGCGGCATACACGACGATCGTGGAGAACAGGAACAGATAGCCGATCCAGGCGCGGGGAAATCCTTCGCGTTCGAGAATGGAAAGCGCGATCAGGAATATGCCGAAGCCAATGGTGTACCCGAGGTAGTAGCGGGACAAGCGCCTGAAGAACCCCTTATTCGCCATCGGCAGCCTCACGCTCGCATGTCTTGTCCAGATGGTTCATGTACAAGGCATACACGCCGACGATGAAGAGATACAGGAAGATCAGGCCTTGCGCAGCCATGTAGAACGGGAATGGCCAGCCGAATAGCGTGAGGCCGGCCAGTTCGCGCGCAAAAAAAGTTGTGGCGAAGGTTGTGCCAAAGCCAAGCAGCATCAGTAGCGCGACGAGGCGTCGGGTACGTAACCAGTATGCATTAGCGTTTCGTGGCATGGTCTGCGAATTACTCATGTGGTTTAGCCAAGATCTTCGATGAAGGCGGAGCGGCGTTGCATCGGCAGGCTGACTCGGAACAAGGTGCCTGGAAATCTCTTGTCCTGACTATGCGGGCTGTTGGAAAGCTCGATTTCGGCACCATGCTGCTGCGCAATCTCCCGAACGATAGCCAGGCCCAGTCCGCTGCCTTCGACATTGGTGCCCAGGATGCGGTAGAAGCGCTCGAATACATGGATCCGCTCCGCGGGCGGAATGCCCGGCCCGGTATCTTCCACTTCCAGCATGGCACGGCCCTGATCCTCATCCGGGTAGACGCGCACCGTGACGCTGCCGCCGGCCGGCGTATAGCGCAAGGCGTTATCGATCAGGTTGCTCAGCATTTCGCGGAGCATGACGGCATTTCCCTGGACCATGATCGGATGGCCCGGCTGCTCAAAACCGAGGTCGATGCGATGAGTGAACGAGCTTTGTACCCAGTCCTGCACCACGTCACGCGCCAGTTCTGAAAGTTCGATGGGCGCGAAAGGCTTCGCTTCCGGTGTCTGGTTTTCTGCGCGCGCCAGGGCCAGCAACTGGTTCACCAGGCGCGTCGCGGATTCCGAGCTTTTCGACAATTGTTCGAGCGAGCGATGGATTTCCTTCGGATCGGATTCGCGCAGTGCCAGCTCGGACTGCATGCGCATGCCGGCCAGCGGGGTCTTCATCTGGTGCGCGGCATCGGCAATGAAGCGCTTCTGCATCTGGATGGTTTGCGCCAGTCGCCCCAGCATGTCATTCAGAGAACGCACCAGCGGCGATATCTCTTCCGGTACCTGGCCCGGCTCGATCGGCCGCAAATCATCCGGCCTCCTGGCACTGATATGCTGCTGCAGTTCGGTCAGCGGCGAGAGCCCACGCGACAGTGCAAACCATACGAGGGCCAGCGCGATCGGCAGGATGATGAACTGGGGCAGGATGACGCCCTTGATGATTTCATTGGCAAGCTGGCTGCGCTTGTCCAAGGTTTCTGCCACCTGCACCAGTGCCACCCGCGGCTCCTGTCCGCCATTCCTTGCGGCCTGGCGGTGGAAATCGACATACACATAAGCGACGCGTACGTCGCTGCCACGCAGAGTGTCGTCGCGAAACTGGACGGAGCCTGTCTGTGAATTCTCATCCTCTGCTGGCGGAGCCGGCATATCGCGGTCACCGGCAACGAATTCTCCATTTCGGCCAGTGACCTGAAAATAAACATAATCGATATCGTCGGCACGCAGGATGTCGCGGGCGGATGCGGGCAGAGAGGCGACGAGCCTGCCGTCGACCTCTTTCACTTGCTGTGCTACTACGGTCGTCTTGTCTTCGAGCGCGCGATCAAATGGATGATTGGCGATGGATTTTGCGGCCAGATAAGTGATGGCAATGCTTACCGGCCACAGCAGCAAGAGCGGCACCAGCATCCAGTCAAGGATTTCGCCGAAGAGCGAACGCTGGATGCGCTCTTGCGGCTTGTCGGGCCGCTCGCGCGGGGGGGGTGATGAAGAGGGGAGGTCGGATACGGCGGGAGCGTGCGCATCCAGGTCGTTTGCGTCGCTCATCATGGTTATCAGACTGAAGGCGGGGTGCTATGCGGATTCGGGTCAGGAGTTTTTTCCAGGCAATAGCCCAGACCACGCACAGTGGCGATGCGCACACCGTCGGTTTCTATTTTCTTCCGGAGTCGATGCACATACACTTCGATCGCATTGTTGCTGACTTCCTCGCCCCATTCGCACAAATGGTCCACCAGTTGTTCTTTTGAAACCAGGCGGCCAGTGCGTTGTAGCAGGACTTCCAGCAAGCCCAGTTCGCGCGCCGACAAGTCGAGCATCTGGTCATGCAGGTACGCGATGCGGCCAACCTGATCATAAGTGAGGGCGCCGTGCCGGATGACGGTCGGTCCCCCGCCTGCGCCACGCCGGGTCAGCGCGCGCACCCGCGCTTCCAGTTCCGAAAGCGCGAACGGTTTCGCCATATAGTCGTCGGCGCCCAAGTCCAGGCCTTTGACGCGTTGTTCGATCGAATCGACCGCAGTCAGGATCAGCACCGGAAGTCGTGAATTGCGCATGCGCAGACGGCGCAGCACTTCGAGCCCAGGCATTTTCGGCAATCCCAGATCCAGGATCAGCAAGTCGAAATCCTGGGTCGACAAAACTGAATCAGCTTCCTCGCCGTTCTTGACACAGTCGATCGCATACCCCGACTGCCGCAATGAACGGGTAAGCCCATCGGCGAGTACGTTATCGTCTTCAGCGAGCAAGATGCGCATGGTCGATTCGATCCATTAGGTATCAAAACACTCTATTGCGATTCAGTAAGGGTATCAGGAAGACAAGTCATTGATATATAGTCATATTAATCAACTTTCGAATATTCGAAAATCGCGCTTGCACAAATCACTGTTTTTTTATACAGTATAGGTTCTGAGATCAAAAGCAGTCGCCAGATCTTTTATTCCAACCGTCGAAAGAATACATTTATGGACGACAAGAAATCCGCATTGAATCCGGACAAGAGCAAAGCCCTTGCAGCCGCCTTGGCCCAGATCGAAAAGCAGTTCGGCAAAGGTTCCGTGATGCGCATGGTCGATGGCGCCGTTGCGGAAGAAGTGCAGGTGGTCTCTACCGGTTCGCTGGGACTGGATATTGCGCTCGGCGTGGGCGGCTTGCCACGTGGCCGAATCGTTGAAATTTATGGTCCGGAATCATCCGGCAAAACCACCCTGACCCTGCAGGCAATTGCAGAGATGCAGAAGTTGGGCGGCACCTGCGCCTTTATCGATGCGGAACATGCATTGGATGTCGTGTATGCGCAGAAACTGGGCGTGAATTTGCAGGATCTCCTGATTTCCCAGCCCGATACTGGCGAGCAGGCGCTTGAAATCTGCGATGCGCTGGTGCGTTCCGGCAGTGTGGACATGGTTGTGGTCGACTCGGTTGCGGCTTTGACCCCGCGCGCGGAAATCGAAGGCGAAATGGGCGATTCCCTGCCAGGTCTGCAAGCCCGGCTGATGTCCCAGGCGCTGCGCAAACTGACCGGCAGCATCAACCGCACCAATACGCTGGTCATTTTCATTAACCAGATCCGGATGAAGATCGGAGTCATGTTCGGCAATCCTGAAACCACGACTGGTGGCAATGCATTGAAGTTCTATGCTTCGGTGCGCCTGGACATTCGCCGTACCGGCTCCATCAAGTCCGGTGACGAGGTGATCGGTAACGAAACCAAGGTCAAGGTCGTGAAGAACAAGGTTGCTCCTCCGTTCCGGGAGGCGCATTTCGACATTCTCTACGGGGAAGGCACTTCGCGCGAAGGCGAAATCCTCGACCTCGGCTCGGAAGCGAAGATCGTGGAAAAATCTGGCGCCTGGTATAGCTATAACGGCGAACGGATTGGCCAAGGCAAGGATAATGCGCGCAATTACCTGAAAGAACATCCGGAACTGGCCCGCGAAATCGAGAACAAGGTGCGGGCATCGCTCGGCGTTCCCGAACTCGCCCCCATCAAGGAAGTGGAAGAGTGATCGATCGGAGCCTTCCGAACGATTACATTGCCTGATCGGCTTCACGTGAGCAGGGCCCGCGCCAGATGACAAAGTTACCGCTGAGTCTGAAGGCCCGGGCCCTCAATTATTTGGCGCAAAGAGAACATAGCCGCCAAGAATTGGCACGCAAGCTGGCGCGCCATGCACGGGAAGATGACGATATCGACGCCTTGCTGGATTCTCTCGAAGCGGCAAAGCTTTTGTCCGAGCCCCGTTTTGCCGAGTCTCTCGTGCATCGCCGCGCGGCACGGTATGGGAATCATCGCATCCTGTCGGAATTGCAAAGTCACGGGATCGGTGGCGAAGCACTTGATGCGATCGAGGCCGGCCTGAAACAGGATGAAACCGTGCGTGCTCGCGAAATCTGGCGAAAAAAATTTGGCTCGCTTCCCGAAGATGCGAAGGAGCGCGCAAGGCAGGCACGTTTCCTTTTGCAACGCGGATTTTCACCGGCTACGATAAAGGCCGTCCTCAATTACGACATTGATGACGGAGAATGAATTCGACGACCGGAAAGGCGGCGCCGATTCCCCCGAAGAGCAGTTCTCACCTAAAACCGCAGGTGGCGTTGCCGTATTTCCAAAAAAATCTTTCTCTCATTCTTTATTTCCTTATCCCGCTATTTCAGTGCCGATTTTCGACGCCGGCAGGATCGGCGAGATCATCACTATGATGCGTTGAATGAAGATAGTCGGGGATCAAGATCGCTAAGCCCTTTGACCTGTGCTACACTTTCCCGGTTTTTGCAACGCCGCATGAGCGGCTGTTATCGTAGAAGCTGCGGTAACGACTCGCAAATGCGGCTTTTTTTCGCCGCCGCCCGCTGGCATTGGTCATTATGCCCTTATCACCGCCGACATCCCGCGTGCTCAAGCACACGCGTACCATCCAGGTTCAAGCATTCGCACGCCACGATGGTTTCTGGGATATCGAGGCCCACATCACCGACACCAAAACCCGGGACGTAACACTTGCGTCTGGCACCAAGCCATCCGGTTCACCCTTGCATGACCTCTGGCTGCGATTGACTGTCGACACCCTGCTTACCATACGGGCAGTGGAGGCTGTGTCTGATTCCGTTCCTTATCCCGGCTACTGTGACACGATCGCGCCCGCTTACCAAAAGCTGGTTGGATTGAACCTGATGAAGGGTTTTCGTAACGCGCTCAAGGAACGGCTGTCCGGCATCCAGGGGTGCACTCATTTGACGGAACTTGCCCAGGTCCTGCCAACTGCGGCGATCCAGGCATTTGCTGGCGACGTCTTCGATACCCGGGATGGTGCCGGTGACGACAAGCAACGAGAGCGGCCTTTTCAACTCGATCGTTGCCATGCCTTGCGCATCGATGGCGAGGCGGTGGCGAAATTCTATCCGCGCTGGGCGGTCAAGCCAGCGGAAACAGAAACAACTTAATCCAACCCAGTTTGTCTTTTAAAAGTGTCTGAAGGGAAGCTCGCATGAAAATCCATGAGTATCAGGGCAAAGAAATCCTCCGCAAGTTCGGAGTGACGGTTCCACGGGGCATCCCGTGCTTTTCCGTCGAGGAAGCGGTCAAGGCGGCCGAAACTCTTGGAGGCCCGGTCTGGGTCGTCAAGGCGCAGATCCATGCTGGCGGCCGCGGCAAGGGCGGCGGCGTGAAAGTGGCTAAATCCTTGGACCAAGTCAAGGACTATGCCACGGCCATTCTCGGCATGCAGCTCGTGACCCATCAGACCGGTCCGGAAGGACAGAAAGTGGGCCGCCTGCTGATCGAGGAAGGCGCCGACATCAAGAAAGAACTGTATGTCAGCATGGTGACCGACCGTCTCAGCCAGCGCGTCGTGCTGATGGCATCCAGCGAAGGGGGCATGGATATCGAAGAAGTCGCAGAGAAGCATCCCGAACTGATCCACAAGGTCGAAATCGATCCGGCAACGGGATTGACCGACGCGGATGCGGATGCGATCGCAGCCAAGATCGGCATTCCTCCAGCTTCGATCCCCGATGCGCGCAAGCAGCTGCAGGGTTTGTACAAGGCATACTGGGAAACCGACGCGTCGCTGGCGGAAATCAATCCGCTGATCCTGACCGGCTCGGGCAAGGTGATCGCGCTCGACGCCAAGTTCAATTTCGATTCAAATGCATTGTTCCGCCATCCGGAAATCGTCGCCTATCGCGACCTCGCTGAAGAGGATCCGGCGGAAATTGAAGCATCGAAGTTCGACCTCGCCTACATTTCTCTCGACGGCAACATCGGCTGCCTCGTCAATGGCGCCGGCCTCGCGATGGCGACCATGGATACCATCAAGCTGTTCGGCGGCGAACCGGCTAACTTCCTCGACGTCGGCGGCGGTGCCACCACGGAGAAAGTGACCGAAGCCTTCAAGCTCATGCTGAAGAACCCTAACCTGAAAGCGATTCTCGTCAACATCTTCGGCGGCATCATGCGCTGCGATGTGATCGCCGAAGGCGTGATCGCTGCCTCTAAGGCGGTGTCGCTGAGCGTGCCGCTGGTCGTGCGCATGAAGGGCACCAATGAAGAGCTCGGCAAGAAGATGCTTGCCGACTCCGGCTTGCCGATCATCTCGGCTGACACGATGGAAGAAGCCGCGCAGAAAGTCGTCGCAGCGGCCAACGGAAAATAATCGCAAGGAAGAAACATGTCGATCCTGATCAACAAAGACACCAAAGTCATCACCCAAGGCATCACCGGCAAGACCGGCCAGTTCCACACTCGCATGTGCCGCGAATACGCCAATGGCAAGAACTGCTTCGTCGCCGGCGTCAACCCGAAAAAGGCCGGCGAGGATTTCGAAGGCATTCCGATCTTCGCCAACGTCAAGGATGCCAAGGATAAAACTGGCGCCACCGTTTCCGTGATCTACGTTCCACCCGCAGGCGCAGCCGACGCGATCTGGGAAGCGGTCGACGCCGACCTCGATCTGGTCATCTGCATTACCGAAGGCATTCCTGTACGCGACATGCTGGCCGTCAAGGACAAGATGAAAAAGGCCGGTAGCAAGACGCTCCTGCTGGGGCCGAACTGCCCGGGCCTGATCACTCCGGACGAAATCAAGATTGGCATCATGCCCGGCCATATCCACAAGAAGGGCCGCATCGGTGTCGTTTCCCGTTCCGGCACTCTGACCTATGAAGCCGTGGCGCAATTGACCGCGCTCGGACTTGGTCAATCCAGCGCTGTCGGTATCGGTGGCGATCCGATCAACGGCTTGAAGCACATTGATGTCATGAAGATGTTCAATGACGATCCGGATACCGACGCCGTCATCATGATCGGTGAAATCGGCGGACCGGACGAAGCCAATGCCGCACGCTGGATCAAGGACAACATGAAAAAGCCGGTCGTCGGTTTCATCGCGGGCGTCACCGCGCCTCCGGGCAAGCGCATGGGTCACGCAGGCGCCTTGATTTCCGGCGGTGAAGATACCGCTCAGGCCAAGCTGGACATCATGGCGGCATGCGGCATCAAGGTCACGAAGAACCCGTCGGAAATGGGTCGTTTGCTGAAGTCTGTGCTGTAATCACTCGCAAATTCCGAACAAACGTTCCTAAAAAGTTGTCTTGCGGGGGGCTTAATGCCCCCCGTATTATTTTCCGGATAACTTTTTCGGACTTCCATGGATTTTTTGCTCAACCTAAACTGGATCGCAGTCGGCCAGATCATTCTCATTGACATTCTTTTAGGCGGCGACAATGCGATCGTGATCGCACTAGCCTGTCGCAACCTGCCTCCAAAATTGCGATTCAAAGGCATCCTGTGGGGCACCTTCGGCGCGATCGGCATTCGCATCATCCTGATCGCCTTTGCCGTCACCCTGCTGCAAGTTCCATATCTCAAGTTCCTCGGCGGCCTGCTGCTTCTCTGGATAGGCATCAAGCTACTGGCTGACGATGATGAAGGTCATGGCGACATCCAGGCGAGCGATCGTCTTCTCGCTGCCGTCAAGACTATCGTGGTCGCCGACCTTGTGATGAGCATCGACAATGTGATTGCGGTAGCGAGCGCGGCGGAGCAGGCAGGCGGCGAACACCAGATGGCGCTGGTCATCTTCGGCATCCTGGTCAGCATCCCCATTATCGTCTGGGGCAGTACGCTGGTACTGAAACTGATGGAGCGCCTGCCCATCATCATCACCTTCGGCGCGGCGCTATTAGGCTATCTCGCAGGGGGCATGATCACGTCGGATGTCGGTTTCGCTCCCTGGATCAAGGCCAATCTGCCCGCTCTCGATCTTGCCATCCCGGGAACCGGCGCTGCCGTCAACCTGCCGGGCATGGTAGGCGCAGTGCTCGTCGTTCTGATCGGCCATTGGCTGATGAGGAAGCAAAGTTCGTCCAAGGAGGAGCACATTTGAGTGCTGGCTTGCTCTTCTTGCGCCATAAGGAGCAGGTTTTTATGTCATCGTCGGTCAGTACTTCTTCTGGCGCTGACGAAATGCTGCAAAACCGCAGTCGTTGTTTCTCTTAAGAGAATGTAAGCAAATTTTTCACGGCGGATTTGCTCGCACGTATAATTTGTGCATGCTTGCCAACGCTGCGCTTGAATTCGCCGAAAAAACCGATACCGGGCTGGTCCGTTCGCAGAACGAAGACGCGATCGCGCTCAGTCCGGAGTATGGATTCGCCATCCTTGCTGACGGCATGGGCGGATACAACGCAGGGGAAGTCGCCAGCAATATCGCGACTACCGTCTTCAAGGAATCGATGGAAGCGGGCCTCAGTAAACGGCCAAACAAGAATACCGACCTTCTTCGTTCCCGAAGCCGGCTGCACCAGCAACTGATCGTCGACGCCATCCAGCAAGCCAATCTGGCAATCGTCGAAGCCGCCCACGCGCAGCCCCGCTATCGCGGGATGGGTACCACCCTGGTCGCCGCGCTATTCCACCAGAACAAAGTCACCATCGCCCATGTCGGCGATTCCCGTGCCTACCGGTTCCGTAAGGGAGAACTGACCCAGATCACCCGCGACCATTCCTTGGTTCAGGAGCAGATAGACGCCGGCCAGATCAGCCCGGAAATGGCGCGCTTTTCCTCGCACCGAAATCTCGTCACCCGCGCCGTCGGTGTCAATCCCAAGCTCGATGTCGAAGTCCACGACCATGAGGTCGAGGAGGGGGATATTTATTTGCTATGTTCAGATGGATTGTCGGACATGATCTCGGATCAGGGGATCCATGACACCATTGTAGGATTCGGACCATCGTTGAAAACGATATGCGCAACGTTGGTCAGGATGGCGAATGAGAATGGTGGACGTGACAACATTTCCGTTGTATTGACCAGAGTCGGCGCAAGTGACGTTAAGTCCGCCAATCCTAAGCCTGCCGGATTATTAGGAAGGTTTTTAAGTTGGAATTCTTGATTTGGTACTTAACAGGATTCTAAAAAGGCCACTCCACGCGGCAATATTGATAATCGTGCTTCGTTGACGTAACTAAACGGCTCGTGGATAAAAAGCCTTTCTTTATTTCTAGACCATTCGCGTCACACCCTTAACCAAAGTGACAAAAACTGGCACTCAGTTCCTGCCAAATTGCCAAAACTGGTCATTCAAAGTTATCTAAGAGCTAATTAATTATGGTATTTCCTTCTGGCATGCACTTTGCTCAATGAAGAGCAAGGCAGATTTTCTGTCTGTTTCCAAAAGGGAGAAATAAATGAAATCCATGAAAATGATTCAACGTGCTCAGCGCGGCTTTACCTTGATCGAATTGATGATCGTTGTGGCGATCATTGGTATTTTGGCGGCAGTCGCCTTGCCCGCTTATCAGGACTACACTGTTCGCGCCAAGATCTCCGAAGTGATGCTGGCCGGCTCTGCTTGCCGTACGAGCGTCACGGAAGTCGTGCAGTCCTCCTCTGGCTCGCTGCCGGATGGCACCACTAATTTCTGGGGTTGCGAAGCAGGCAGCTCGGGCGGCGCCCACGCCTCCAAGTTTGTTGAAACTGTGAGAGTTAGCAGCACAGGTACTATTACAATCACAGCGGACGCTACCGCTATTCCGCAATTGGCCGGTAAAAACGTCCTTACAATCGTTCCGATGAAACCTGATGGTACCGCGCTGACCAACCCCCCGACTGGCGATCAGACGATTGGCAAGTGGATTTGCGGCGGCGCTGGCACCACTATTGAGGCGAAATACTTGCCCGGTTCTTGCCGCGGCCAGTAATAAGATCTAGAAAATTAAAAAAGCGCGGCCATATGGCCGCGCTTTTTTTGATGTGCCTTTTGAACGATACCTGGAATGCAATGGACGCCGCACAAACGAAACGATCTTTGGTGCTTTTGTGGCTCTCAATCGTATTCGCGTATTTGTTGCCCTACCATGTGTATCCATTCAATGCGTTTTATAACGACTGGCTAGTCATATTCGGAATATCCATTGCACTACTCGGTGTCGCTACCGAGATAAAACCAAGAATCCAACTTCCCTGGATTGCCCTTGTTCCTGCTGGCCTGACAGTGCCGATCATATTGCAGGTCTTGGGCGGAATGATGCAATTCAGTAGCGACGCGATTCTGCCAGTGGCTTACCTTCTGATTGCTACGATAGCCATCGTTCTGGGCGCTGGTATTACGGCAAACAAGCAATTAGGTTCCATCCATCTCTGCAAGATACTGGCATTCGCTCATCTGTTAGCGGGTGCCGTGTCGTTGGTAATTGCATGCTGCCAGTTCCTGGGCGTGGAATACCTGCCGTTTATGATGGGAATGCCACGCAGGCTAGGGACTCGTCCTTATGCAAATGTCGGGCAACCCAATCAGCTTGCCCTCCTTTTTTGCATTTCCATTGCATCTGCTTGGTGGCTATATCAAGCTGGAAAATTGTCCAAGAGCGTCGCATTTGGAATCGTGCTGCTCTTAATGGTCGGATTGGTTCTCACTCAATCAAGAATTGGCTGGCTAATCATGCCAATTTTTGCATGGTTTACCTGGTCCTGGCGGAACAGGGAAGGATACAAAAACATACCCGCCAAAGTGCTGACTGCATTAGTCGCCTGCTATGTTGTGTTGATCATTGTGCTGCCCACGATTGCCGCAGCGTTAGGTGTGTCGGCAGCTTCCGCAGCAGAACGTGTCGGTACGCATTCCGAACGCATTGCTTTGATTCAGCAGGCGCTTGAAGTCAGTTTCTCGCATCCCTGGTTCGGCGCTGGATGGTATGAATTCGGGCCGCAACAGATAATGATTGGCGCAGACTTCGAACCAAGCATCTATGTACAGCATGCCCACAACATCGTGCTGAATTTTGCTGCGGAATTGGGATGGCCGGTCACCATTCTGATATTCGGTGCGCTGGCCTATTGGTTTTATTTTGGATGCCTACGGCGTGCTTCATCTAAAGAAGTGGGCTTTGCAACGCTCTTTTTTATGGCGGTGCTCGTACATAGCATGGTGGAGTTCCCGCTCTGGTATGCGTATGTGCTATTACCAATGGCTCTACTCATGGGCATGGTTCATCAAGAGCAGTTTGGGTCGAAAATGATACAAGTGCCCCGTACCTATATTGTTGCTCTCTATTGCGTTATGTCGATGGGCTTGATTACTGTCGCCATGGACTATCGACGTGTCGTCGTGGATTTCCGCGCAATGGGATGGGAAAGGTTAGGCCTTAAAGCGGACGAAGGTACGACTGATAAACCAAACTTTACTTTGTTTCCGTATTTTTATGATTATTTCCGGTTTGCGAAAATGAAGCCTCGTGAAGGTATGTCTCCAGAGGATATTAGTTTTATGGAGCATGTCGCAAAACGCTTTGGTTATGCGCCAGTTATGATGCGTATGTCATTAGTGTATGGATCGAATGATCGTCAGGAGGAGGCAATAAGGTCCATGCTTACGATCAATCGATTGCATCCAAACGATTATCTTGCAGCCTACCGAGTGTGGCAAAGCATGGCTGTCGCATCTCCAGCAAGATACATGGCTCTTTTTGAGAGACTTCCCAAACCTAATTCGCCAAATAGTTTGAAATAAAAAGCTAGGTTGCCCAACTTCCAGACTTTCCCCCATGTTTTTCCAGCAAATGTATATCTGAGATCACCATCCCCCGATCAACCGCCTTGCACATGTCATAAATAGTAAGCAACCCCACCTGCACCGCCGTCAGCGCTTCCATCTCCACGCCGGTCTTGCCATAGGTTTCAACCCGGGCCCTACAAATCACGCTTGACTGTTCAGTGTCGATATCAAAATCGACTGCAACTCTCGTCAGCGCCAGCGGATGACAAAGCGGAATCAAGTCGCTAGTCTTCTTCGCGCCCATGATGGCGGCGATGCGCGCAATTCCCAGCACGTCGCCTTTTTTAGCGGTGCCCGATTGGATGATGGCAAGTGTCTCGGGCTTCATGCGGATGGTACCGGTGGCAATAGCGCTCCGATGGGTTTCATTCTTCGTGCCGACATCCACCATATGGGCTTGGCCGGACTGGTCGAAATGCGTCAGTTCGCCGGGCTCGGATGCGCCGGTCGTGTTCTTCGTGTTCATGGGCAAGGATTTCAGAAGGGCTTCAATGATTGTCGTGTGCAGGTATCATAGCACCGTGAAATCGATAAACTCTTCTCTTTCCCATCGTCCATTCCGAAGAGCGCTCGGCGCTACGGCGCTTGCCATTCTTTGCATGTTGCAGGCGGCAGTCGCGCCTTCCATGGCCTATGCGGAACAGAATTTGCCCAGCCTCGGTGATAGTGAACGCGAGGAGCTTTCGCCATTGATGGAGCGCAAGCTTGGCGAGCAGGTGATGCGCGATATCCGGCGCGACCGCGATTATCTCGATGATCCGGTGGTGCTTGAATACCTGAACAATTTCGGTGCCAGTCTGGTGGCGGCGCGTCCGGAAGCGCGTGGCGAGGCGGGATACGACTTCTTCTTTTTCGCAGTGCGCGATCCGACCCTCAATGCGTTTGCGCTGCCCGGGGGATTCATCGGCGTGCATTCGGCGCTGGTCCTTGCGGCGCAGAATGAGTCGGAACTGGCATCGGTTCTGGCCCATGAAATCGGCCACGTGGCGCAGCGCCATATCGCACGCATGCTGGGCAGGCAGCGCCAGGATTCCCTGATCCCATTGGCCGCAGTAGTGTTGGCGGCACTGGCGTCGCGCTCCAGCCCGGATGCGACTTCAGCGCTGCTGTTGGGCGGGCAGGGCATGGCGGTCCAGAGGCAGCTCAACTTCAGCCGCGATGCCGAACGCGAGGCGGACCGGGTGGGCTTGCAGATTCTCGACGATGCCGGCTTCGATACGTCGGGAATGATCGCATTCTTCGGCCGCATGCAGAATGCAACCCGGTCCTATTCCGATATGGCGCCTGCTTACCTGCGCTCGCACCCGTTGACCACGGAGCGGATGGCCGATATCGAGGCACGCATCCGCGATCAGCGCTACAAGCAGCATGTCGACAGCCTCGATTTCCATCTGATCCGCGCCCGCTTGCGAGTGCTGCAAAATCCTACCGCGCAGGGAATGCGCGATGCCGCGGCGGTGTTTGAAAACCAGTTGCAGCAAAAAGGCAGGACGCAAATTGCAGCGGCCAAGTACGGTCTGGCGTTTATCGCACTGCGTCAGGGCGCGACAGACAAAGCGCAGACCTTGCTGCAGGAATCCAGCGCCGCGGCCCCGGGGTCTTCGGAAAAGCTGCAGAATCCGGTGCTGACCGGCTTGTCGATCGACATCAAGCTTGCCGCCAATCGCCCGGTTGAGGCATTGAAGGAAGCCGATGCAGCCCGTGCAAAGTTCCCCCTGTCGCGCGGAATCGCCCATCAGTATGCTGATGCGCTGGTCGCGACGGGGCGCTATGACGAGGCAGTGCGCTATCTGCGTGACCAGGCCCAGTTGTACCGGCACGAACCGGAATTGCAGGAGCGCCTGGCGAAAGCCTATGCCGCGCAAGGCAAGCAGGCGCTGCAGCATATCGCACTGGCCGAGTACTACGCGATTTCAGGCAGCCTGCCGGCGGCAATCGATCAGCTCGGCATCGCGCGCCGCGCACCCGATGCTACCTTCTACGATCAGACAGTGATCGATGCGCGCGAGCGGGAGCTGCAGGCGAGCTGGAAAGAGGAAATGAAGGATAGCCAGGCGAGGCGGTAGTGCTTGGCAGTCTATGCACGATCCTGCTGAGGTTTCTGCACGAAGCCGAAATGGTCCGCAATCTCCTGCCTTTGCATGCGCCCGACCGGCACTTCGCGGCCGCGATAGGAAAACGTGAGGCGCTTGCTTCCTGCCGCATCATCGAGCCATTCCAGCAACTGGTCGTCATTGATCGCGCTCCCATCCATGTGCAAGGCCTCGAGGCATTGCGCCATGTCGCGGTCGTCCACCAGTGCGATCTTTTGCCCGGACTGGATCAGGAGCTGGCCGTCTTCGGTGAACCAGGCGCCGTCGAGCTGCGGCACGGCCTCACCGGTATGCAGTACGAAACCCTGTTCAGGATCGGTGCGCGCGATATAAGGTGTCGCTTCCAGGTTGACATACACACGCTGGGGGCCGTTCTGGAAATACCAGCAGCCGCGCTCGTCATGCAGGTAATTGCGATTGATGAATCCAAGCAGGGCCGCGTTGTTGATCCTGTCGCCGGGCAGTTTCAGAGCCTGAGCGCGCTCGTCGCGCATGCGCCATCCGCCGCGTGCATCCAGTGCAAGCCAGTCGTAGCAATGTGGCACGTTCGGCCATTTCGCCATGGCCTGCCTGACGATGTCATCCATGGGCCAGCTCCCCGCTATGCTCACCTCCAAGGAAACGAAGTATGCGCCGCGGCAGCCAGTCGATGCGCCCGGGCGGGCCGCCTATGGCAAAGCCGACGTGGCCGCCTTCACGCGGATAATCAAGCGTCACGAAGGGCGAGGCGCTGCGCGGCAGATGCTGTGCCGGCAGGAAGGGATCGTTCTGCGCATTGAGTACCAGCGTCGGGACCGTGATATCCGACAGCACATGCTTGGAACTGGCGCGATGCCAGTAGTCATCCGTGTCGCGGAATCCATGCAGCGGCGCTGTCACCACATTGTCGAACTCGTAAAGGTTACGGGCACGCAGCATGCGCTCGGCGTCGAACAAGTCCGGGAATTGCGTGAGCTTTTGCAGGCATTTCGGTTTCAGCGTCTGCAGGAATACGCGGGTGTAGATCATGTTCACGCCGCGCGACAGGGCTGCTCCGCCACCCGCGAGATCGAGCGGCGCCGAAATCGCGCAGGCAGCATCGACGATCTCCGCCTGATGCTGCGATTCGCCCAGCCAGCGCAGCAAGGCATTTCCGCCCAGCGAGACCCCCACTGCATAGATTTTCGCGTCCGGACCGGCCTTGCGTTGTCCAGCCAGGCGCCGCACGATCCAGTCCACTTCTGCCGCATCGCCCGAGTGGTAAAAGCGGGGCGCGAGATTCAGTTCTCCTGAGCAGCCGCGGAAATGCGGCACGGCACCCGACCAACCAAGTGCGGCGATGTGCGCCATCAGCGAGCGCGCATAGTGGCTGTCGGACGAGCCTTCGAGACCGTGGAACAGCACGATGAAAGGCTGCCCCGGCTTGCCGTCGACAAAGTCGATATCGATGAAATCGCCATCCGGCGTGTCCCAGCGCTCGCGCCGGTACGCCACCCGCGGCTTGGCGATGCAGGTGGCAGGATAAATCGTTTGCAGGTGACCGCCGGGAAGCCAGCGAGGAGCGGAGTAAGTCATCGCAGCGCCCTTCAATGCAGCAATGCCGCAACGGCCCGGTCGGAAGGGGCTTCGCCGGGCACGACCGAGGAATGATGCGCGACGAGGCGCCAGCCGGCCGCCGTCTTGGCATAGACATTGGTCGCGAGGATATGAATGTCGGACTGCGGCGCGACCGCCCGCTGCACATCTTCGATGATGCTGTGCACCGAGGTCAGCATGTTCTGCGTCACGTGCAGCTGAATCGGACGGATATCGATCCCGCCTTGCTCGAACATGGATTCCCAGGAAGCGCGAATGGCCGCATGGCCGATCAGGCGCCGCGCACCCGGATGAATGCACACGATGTCTTCCTCATCCGCCCAGAGTGCCATGACGGCGTCGAGATCAGCGCGCCGGATGGCGTCATAGAAGGCGGATTCCGTTTCTTCTGCGGTGTTGAAAATCTTGCTGGAAATAGACATGGTGTGAGGCATCTCCTTTTCCGTGCAGAATGGTCATGGAACCACTCGCGGATAGGACAGTATAGGGCAAGCCTGCCTGCGGAGGCGGCGGGATATAGCGCTTGTATTGCTGCAATGAACACAGCCCGGAAGAGCGCCGTGAAACCCGGAAGTGCCGGTCGATTCCACTGCGTTCCATCCGGGCTGCATTACTTTCGCTGCCGAGTTATGGAAGAGGCTTCTTGCCTCAAGCTGGCATCAATGGCCGGCAACCACGCTCCCCGGCTTGAGCCGGTACACCGTTCCGCAATACGGGCACTTGCCTTCACCCTTGTGCGCCAGGTCGAGAAAGACCCTTGGATGGGAAGACCAGACGGGCATAGCCGGGTTGGGGCAAAACGCGGGCAAATCCTTGCCATCGATCTCGACGAAGCTCATCGGCGGTTTTTTCGTCACTTCACTCATTGCATGCTCCGAAGGGATTAGACCAGGGTCAGCCAGTGCTTGTACTGGGGCGCCTTGCCTGCCACCACGTCGAAGAACAGGGTCTGCAGCTTCTCGGTGATCGGGCCGCGCTTGCCTTCGCCGATCTGGCGGTTGTCCAGTTCGCGGATGGGCGTGATTTCAGCGGCAGTGCCGGTGAAGAAGGCTTCGTCGCAGCAGTACACTTCGTCGCGGGTGATGCGCTTTTCAATCACTTCGATGCCGAGGTCGCGCGCCATCGTCAGCACGGCGTCGCGGGTGATGCCGTCCAGGCAGGAGGCCAGGTCGGGCGTATAGATCTTGCCATTCTTGACGACGAAGACGTTTTCGCCGGAACCTTCCGAGACATAGCCTTCGGTGTCGAGCAGCAGCGCCTCGTCGTAGCCGTCAGCCAGGGCTTCCTGATTGGCGAGGATGGAGTTGATGTAATAACCGCAAGCCTTGGCCCGCACCAGCGAGACATTGACATGGTGGCGGCTGAAGGAGGACGTCTTCACGCGGATGCCCTTGGTCATGCCGTCTTCGCCGAGATAGGCGCCCCAGGGCCAGGCCGCGATTGCGACGTGGATAGTGTTGCCCTTGGCGGATACGCCGAGCTTTTCGGAGCCGATCCAGACCAGCGGGCGCAGGTAGCAGGATTCGAGATTGTTCTCGCGTACCACCTGGCGCTGCGCCTGCATGATGGTTTCCATGTCAAACGGGACCTTCATCTGGAAGATCTTGGCCGAATTGAACAGGCGCTGGGTATGTTCTTTCAGACGGAAGATCGCGGTGCCTTCCTGCGTCTTGTAGGCGCGCACCCCTTCGAATACGCCCATTCCGTAATGCAGGGTGTGCGTCAGCACGTGCACCTTGGCGTCGCGCCACTCGATCAGTTCGCCATCTTTCCAAATTTTGCCGTCGCGGTCCGCCATCGACATGTCAATTTCTCCAATTTGTTCCAAAACCACGATTTTAACGGATTCAGCCGGACGAGAACATTCATCGGTAGAATACCGGCCGACCGAATTCTTCCACTTTCTTCCGTCCGATTGCGCCGCATGGTCCAATATCCCGCCGCATGCAGTTCAACTTGCAGTTCTGGCATCGCAACCGAAGCAACTTGAACCTTCAGTCATGCACAATTCCGACCAAACTGCCGGCGCATCCTCTTTCGATACCACCCTCACCGAAAGGCAGGCCTTTCGGGAAGGCCTGAAGGCCTGCATCGCAACCATGCCCGGCATTTTTGCCTGGGGTATGGTGACCGGCATCGCGATGACGCAGTCAGGACTGACGGTGTGGCAATCGCTCGGCATGACCTTCATCGTCTTTGCGGGCTCGGCGCAGCTCGCGTCGCTGCCGCTGATTGCGGCGAATGCGCCGATCTGGGTGGTTTTTCTCACCGCGCTGGTGGTGAATCTGCGCTTTGTCATTTTTGCAGCAAGCATTGGCTCGCACTTCGCTCATCTGCCGTGGTACCGGCGTATCTGGTACGGCTATTTCAACGCCGACATCACCATGGGCTTTTTCCCGCAGCGTTTTCCAAGCAGTAGGGCACACCGCAACGAAGAAAAAAACGGCTTCTTCCTCGGCATCGGCTATCCCAACTGGTGCGCCTGGCAAGCCGGTTCGGTGGCCGGCATCCTGCTGGCCAGCCGTATCCCGCCGAGCTGGGGAATAGGCTACGCCGGCACGCTCGCCCTGCTGGCGGTCATGATCCCGCTCATCATCAATGTCGCAGCCCTGGCCGGTGTTATCGTTGCCGGCATTGTCGCGATTGCGGCAGCCGGCATGCCTTACCGCCTCGGCTTGCTGGCGGCAGTCATTCTCGGGATGGCGGCGGCCATGCTGGTTGATGTTTTTATAGACACAAAAAAACAATGAATGCCTTCGATACCTGGCTCACCATTGCCCTGATGACGGTCGCGACCATCCTGACGCGCAGTTCCTTCTTCTTTACCGGTAATGCGGTCAAATTGCCGCCCAGGCTCCAGCATGCATTGCGCTATGCGCCGGCCGCGGCAATGGCCGCGATCGTGGTGCCCGATCTGGTCCTGGATGGCAGCGCGCTCAGCCTGTCCTGGACGAATCCGAAGCTTGTGGCAGGCATCGGCGCGGCGGCATTTTTCCTGCTGACGCGGCATTTGCTTGGCACGATCGTGACGGGCATGGCGCTGTTTACCGTGCTGCGTTTGATCTGGTAGTACTTTGGCATGCAAAACCGTGTTTCCGCCTGGGTCGCTGGGGTAAAATAACGCACTTTCCATCCTTCCAATATTGTCTGTCACCCATGCAATTCAAACGACTGAGCGACCTGATCCAGAGTAAGCAACTGCAAGGCAAACGCGTTTTCATCCGTGCCGATCTCAACGTGCCGCAAGACGACGCCGGCAATATCACCGAAGACACCCGCATCCGTGCTTCCGTGCCGGCGATTCGGCAAGCCCTCGACGCCGGTGCTGCCGTGATGGTGACTTCGCACTTGGGACGGCCGACGGAAGGCGAACTCAAGCCGGAAGACTCCCTCGCGCCGGTCGCCAGGCGACTCTCCGAGCTGCTGGGCAAGCCGGTCGAGCTGAAGCAGAACTGGGTCGAGGGCGTGGATGTCGCGCCGGGCCAGGTCGTGCTGCTGGAAAACTGCCGCGTCAACAAGGGCGAGAAAAAGAACAGCGACGAACTGGCGCAGAAAATGGCCAAGCTGTGCGACATATATGTCAACGACGCCTTCGGCACCGCGCACCGCGCTGAAGCGACTACGCACGGCATCGCGAAATTCGCGCCAATCGCCTGCGCCGGTCCGCTGCTGGCTGCCGAACTCGATGCCCTCGGCAAGGCGCTCGGCAATCCGGCACGCCCCTTGGTGGCGATCGTGGCCGGCTCCAAGGTGTCGACCAAGCTGACCATTCTCAAATCGCTGGCAGAGAAGGTGGACAACCTGATCGTCGGCGGCGGCATCGCCAACACTTTCATGCTGGCTGCCGGCCTGAAGATCGGCAAATCGCTGGCCGAGGCGGATCTGGTGAACGAGGCGAAGGCGATCATCGACCTGATGGCCAAGCGCGGCGCATCGGTGCCGATCCCGGTCGACGTGGTATGCGCGAAGGAATTTTCCCCGACTGCCGCAGCCACCGTGAAGGACGTCGAGGATGTAGCCGACGACGACATGATCCTCGATATCGGCCCGAAAACTGCCGACATGCTGGCACAGCAGATCCTGAAGGCCGGCACCATCGTCTGGAACGGCCCGGTCGGCGTGTTCGAATTCGACCAGTTCGGCGAAGGTACGAAGACACTGGCGAAAGCCATCGCCGATTCCAAGGGGTTCTCCATCGCTGGCGGCGGCGATACGCTGGCGGCAATCGCCAAGTACGGCATTGCCGACAAGGTCGGTTACATTTCCACCGGCGGCGGCGCTTTCCTCGAATTCTTGGAAGGCAAAACACTGCCCGCGGTCGACATCCTGATGCAACGCGCCCAGTAGCAATATGCCGGGCTTTTCCTGCGGCGGGAGCATGAGCGCTTCCGCCTATCCCGCTTGTAAATGAAGGATCTTTCATCTATGCCCAGGGCTACCAAGATAGTCGCAACCATCGGTCCCGCTTCCAGTGACCGCGAGACGCTGACCAGAATGATTCAGGCAGGCGTCAACGTGGTCCGGCTCAACTTTTCGCACGGCAAGGCGCAAGACCATATCGATCGCGCTGCACTGGTGCGCGAAGTCGCCGCCGAGTGCGGACGGGAAGTGGCGATCATGGCTGACCTGCAGGGGCCGAAGATCCGCATCGGCAAATTTGAAAACGGCAAGATCAATCTCCAGAACGGCAGCAAGTTCATTCTCGATGCCGCCTGCGAGCTCGGCAACCAGGCGCAGGTCGGACTGGATTACAAGGAGCTGCCGCGCGACCTGAAGGCAGGCGATATTCTTCTTTTGAACGACGGCCTGATCGTCCTCGCAGTGGACAAGGTGGTCGGCAGCGCCATCCATACCACGGTGAAGATCGGTGGCGAACTGTCCAACAACAAGGGCATCAACCGGCTGGGTGGCGGCCTCTCGGCGCCGGCGCTGACGGCCAAGGACATGGAAGACATCCGGACGGCGATGAGCTTCCAGGCGGATTACGTCGCGGTGTCCTTCCCGAAGAGCGCCACCGACATGATCATGGCGCGCCAGCTTGCGAACATCGCCGGCGAGGCGCACAAGCACAAGCCGCAGATGATCGCCAAGGTCGAACGCGCCGAAGCCATTCCGGTGCTGCAGGAAATCCTGGACGCATCCGACGGCATCATGGTGGCGCGTGGCGACCTCGCAGTGGAAGTCGGCAACGCGGCGGTGCCCGCGCTGCAGAAGCGCATGATCAGGATGGCACGCGCCTCCAACAAGCTGGCGATCACGGCTACCCAGATGATGGAATCGATGATCGTCAACCCGGTGCCGACCCGCGCGGAAGTGTCGGACGTCGCGAATGCGGTGCTCGACGGCACCGATGCGGTGATGACCTCGGCCGAGACCGCCTCCGGCAAATATCCGGTCGAAACCGTGGAAGCGATGGCGGCGATCTGCATCGAGGCGGAAAAGTCGGACGCGTACAAGCTCGACGCCGATTTCCTCAATGTCATGTTCACCCGCATCGACCAGTCGATCGCCTACGGCGCGCTGTTCACCGCCTACCACCTGCGGGTCAAGGCAATCGTTGCGCTGACCGAATCCGGTTCGACCGCGCTCTGGATGAGCCGCCACAACATCGACATTCCGATTTATGCGATGACGCCAATGCTGGGCACGCAGCGCAAGGCCGCCCTTTATCGCAACGTAACCACTTTCGAACTGCCGCATTCCACCGACCGGGAGGCGGTGCTGAAAGCAGCAGAGGATTTGCTCTTGGCTAAAGGTGTCGTGCAAAAAGGTGACATGATTGTGCTCACCTGGGGCGAACCGATGGGGCAGGTTGGTGGAACGAATGCCCTCAAGATCATGAAGGTCGGCGACCATTGAATATGCAGCGGCAGGTATCCGTTATGCTTCATTTCATACTGCCGCACCGTTATTTTTATTGTTTTGGAGAATCATCATGCCTCTCGTATCTATGCGCCAACTGCTGGATCATGCCGCCGAAAACGGCTACGGCTTGCCGGCATTCAACGTCAACAACCTGGAGCAGGTGACAGCCATCATGCAGGCGGCCGACGAGGTCGGGGCTCCGGTCATCATGCAGGCGTCGGCAGGCGCCCGCAAATACGCCGGCGAAGCGTTCCTGCGCCATCTGATCGAGGCGGCAGTCGAGGCTTACCCGCACATTCCGGTGGTGATGCACCAGGACCATGGCCAGTCGCCAGCCGTCTGCATGGCCGCGATCAAGTCCGGCTTCACCTCGGTGATGATGGACGGCTCGCTGCAGGAAGACGGCAAGTCGGTGGCGAGCTATGAATACAACGTCGAAGTTTCGCGCAAGGTGGTCGAGTTCTCGCATGCGATCGGCGTGACGGTTGAAGCCGAACTCGGCGTGCTCGGTTCGCTCGAAACCATGAAGGGCGACAAGGAAGACGGCCACGGCGCGGAAGGCACCATGACCCGCGAACAGCTGCTGACCGACGTCAACCAGGCCGCCGACTTCGTCAAGCAGACGCAGTGCGACGCGCTGGCGATCGCCATCGGCACCTCGCACGGCGCCTACAAGTTCTCGCGCAAGCCGACCGGTGACATCCTCGCCATCGAGCGCATCAAGGAAATCCACGCGCGCATCCCGAACACCCATCTGGTGATGCATGGTTCGTCGTCGGTGCCGCAGGAATTGCTGGCCGAGATCCGCCAATTCGGCGGCGACATGAAGGAAACCTATGGCGTGCCGGTGGAAGAGATCCAGGAAGGCATCAAGCATGGCGTGCGCAAGATCAATATCGACACCGACATCCGCCTCGCGATGACGGCTGCGATTCGCCGCTTCTTCGCCGAGAACCCGTCGAAGTTCGACCCGCGCGAATACCTGAAACCGGCGCGTGAAGCCGCGAAGCAGGTCTGCAAGTCGCGCTACCTCGCCTTCGGCTGCGAAGGCCAGGCCGGCAAGATCAAGGCGATTCCGCTGGAAAAAATGGCGGAAAAGTACAAAAAAGGTGAGCTTGCGCAGATCGTGCAGTAAAATCACGGGCTAGGAAACTTGATCGCATTCAGGCCTGTCATTCCCGTGCAAGCGGGAATTCACCATCCCAGATAAGTCCGGCAGAAATATCGGCCGGCACTAAACTGACCGGCGGCGTGTCGAGACACCCGCCGGTTTGGCTTTTTTGGAAACTTCATGAACAGCCTCTACCAATCCACCATCCGTTCCCTCCCGCTGCTTGGACGCGGCAAGGTGCGCGACAACTATGCCGTCGGCGACGACAAGATCCTGATCGTGACGACCGACCGCCTGTCCGCCTTCGATGTCGTCATGAATGAGCCGATCCCCGGCAAGGGCAAGGTCCTGAACCAGATGTCGGATTTCTGGTTCGAGAAGCTCGCCGGCATCGTGCCCAACCACTTGACCGGCATCGCGCCGGAATCGGTGGTGCAGCCGGACGAAGTGGAGCAGGTGAGGGAGCGGGCAGTTGTGGCCAAGCGGCTCAAGCCTATCCTGGTGGAAGCAGTGGTACGCGGCTATATCAGCGGCTCCGGCTGGAAGGATTATCAGGCGACCGGCACGATTTGCGGCATTGCCCTGCCGCCGGGCCTGCGCCAGGCCGACAAGCTGGAACAGCCGATCTTCACGCCGGCAGCGAAGGCTGATCTTGGCGAACATGATGAAAACATCAGCTTCGCCGAGATGGAAAAACGCATCGGCAAGGAACTGGCAGCCAAGATCCGCGACGTCAGCATCAAGCTGTACCAGACCGCGGCTGATTATGCGGCTACGCGCGGCATCATCATCGCCGACACCAAGTTCGAATTCGGACTGGACGAGCAGGGCACCCTGCATCTGATGGATGAGGTGCTGACCGCCGATTCCTCGCGCTTCTGGCCGGCCGATTCCTATGCGCCCGGCATGTCGCCACCGTCGTTCGACAAGCAGTTCGTGCGCGATTATCTCGAAACCGTGACCGGCTGGAACAAGACCGCCCCGGCTCCGGCCTTGCCGCCCGACGTGATTGAAAAGACCGGCGCGAAATACCGCGAAGCGCTGACGCGCCTGACGGGCAAGGACCTGAAGGACTGACATGGCAGAGCAAGCGCTTGCAGGCACGCCCCTGGTAGGCGTGGTGATGGGTTCCTCGTCTGACTGGGAAGTGATGCAGCATGCAGTCGCGATGCTGAAGGATTTCGGCGTCCCGTACGAGGCCAAGGTGATTTCGGCGCACCGCATGCCGGACCAGATGTTCGCCTATGCGGAATCGGCGCGCCAGCGCGGCTTGCGTGCCATTATCGCCGGCGCCGGCGGCGCGGCTCACCTGCCGGGCATGCTGGCGGCGAAAACCATCGTCCCGGTGCTGGGCGTGCCGGTGCCGTCGAAATACCTGCGCGGCGAAGACTCGCTGCTGTCGATCGTGCAGATGCCCAAGGGCATACCGGTCTCCACCTTTGCGATCGGCGAAGCGGGTGCGGCGAATGCGGCATTGACCGCGATTGCCATGCTGGCCGCCACCGACGACGTGTTGGCGGCGCGCCTGCAGGATTTCCGAGCCCGCCAGACCGAGGCGGCCCTCGCAATGAGTTTGCCGGCATGAGCGAGAAGCGGTCTTCCTCCATACCCTCCGCAGTGCCGCCGACCTGGCTCGGCGTGATGGGCGGCGGCCAGCTCGGCCGCATGTTTGCCCATGCCGCACAGGCCATGGGTTACAAGGTCGCCGTGCTGGAGCCGGCGCGCGATTGCCCGGCGGGCCATGCGGCTGACCATTTGCTGAGCGCCGCTTATACCGATGAAGCGGCGCTCGACGAGCTTGCCTTGCAATGCGCGGCAGTCACCACCGAATTCGAAAACGTTCCGGCGCAAAGCCTTGCCTTCCTGGCCGAGCGCAGTTTCGTTGCGCCCTCGGCCAATTGCGTGTCGATCGCACAGGACCGCATGCTGGAAAAGCGGTTCTTCACCGAATGCGCGGCGACCTCCGGCGTGCTGCCGGCGCCGCACAAGGTGATCGCCTCGGAAGCGGATATCGAAGCCATTCCGGACGACTTGTTGCCGGGCATTCTGAAAACGGCGCGCCTTGGCTATGACGGCAAGGGACAAGTGCGGGTGCGCACGCGGGAAGAGGCGCGTGCTGCGTTTGCTGCCATGAAAGGTGTCGCCTGCGTACTGGAAAAGATGCTGCCGCTGGCCTATGAAATCTCGGTGCTGGCTGCACGTGGCGCCGACGGACAGTCGGTGGTGTATCCGATTGCCGAAAACGTCCACCGCGACGGCATCCTGTTCACCACGACCGTGCCCGGGCCAAACGTTTCCGCAGAATGCGCACACAAGGCCCAGGATGCGGCGCTGGCCGTCATCGCCCGGATGGAATACGTCGGCGTGCTCTGCATCGAATTCTTCGTCCTGCAGGACGGCTCTCTCGTGGTCAACGAAATGGCGCCGCGTCCGCACAACAGCGGGCATTACACCATCGACGCCTGCGTGACCAGCCAGTTCGCCCAGCAGGTGCGGGCCATGGCGCGGCTGCCTTTGGGCGACGTGCGCCAGCATTCGCCGGCGGTCATGCTCAATATCCTCGGCGACATCTGGTTCGACGGCGATTCCGACAAGGCGCGTGAGCCGGCCTGGAACAAGGTGCTGGCGCTGCCCGGCGCAAACCTGCACCTGTACGGCAAGGACGACCCGCGGCGCGGCCGCAAGATGGGCCATGTCACCTTCGTCGCGCCCACCCTGGAACAGGCGCAAGCCAGCCTGCATGCGGCCTGTGCCATCCTCGGCATTGCCTTGTGAGGCCATCGAACCTGCCATGCCGGAACTGAACCTCGACTTGCCCGCCATCCAGGCGGCGGCACGCCTGCTGGAGCAGGGCGAGCTGGTCGCATTCCCGACCGAGACGGTGTACGGATTGGGCGCGGACGCGGAAAATCCGGCGGCGGTCGCCAGGATCTATGCGGCCAAGGGACGTCCTTCCAACCACCCCGTGATCGTGCATCTCGCGCCCGGCGCCGACATCGCCTATTGGGCGCAATCGATTCCGCAGGAAGCACGACAACTGATCGAGGCCTTCTGGCCCGGCCCACTGACGCTGATCCTCAAGCGCGCGCAGCATATTCCTGACTCCGTGTCGGGCGGACAGGATTCGATCGGCCTGCGCTGTCCTTCGCATCCGGTAGCCCGAGCCTTGCTCGGCGCCTTCAAGAATGGAAAGGGTGGCGTGGCCGCGCCTTCCGCCAACAAGTTCGGCCACGTCAGTCCAACGACAGCCCAGCACGTGCGCGATGAATTCGGCACCGGACCCGGCAGCCCGTTGGCCTGCGTGCTCGATGGAGGACAGAGCGAAGTCGGCATCGAATCGACCATCATCGACCTGTCGCGGATCGCGACGCACGGTCCGGTGCTGCTGCGCCCCGGGCACATCGGCGTGAAGGAAATTGCCGATGTGATCGGTGCCGCGCCGAGGCTGCCGGATGCAGCGGCGCCGCGCGCATCCGGCACGCTGGATGCACACTATGCTCCCCGCACGCCGGTGGCCCTGGTCACACTCGAGCAACTGCCTGCCACGGTGCGCCAGCTCGCCACTGCCGGGCAGCGTGCCGCCATCATCGGCCGCCTCGCTCCCGCCCAGGCCGAAGCGGCGGCGCAGTTATCGCTGCCACAATCGCCCGCCGGCTATGCGCATGGCCTGTATGCCGCACTGCGCGCGATGGATGCAGCCGGGGCGGACGTCATCCTGGTCGAAACGCTTCCTGCCGAAGGCGCCTGGCAGGGCGTCAATGACCGTCTGCGCCGTGCGGCGCATGATTCCGCAGGCATACTTTCGCGCCTGCTCAAGAGAGGCCAATAGCCCGAGTTCTTTCTTCGCCATGGCTGCCTGCACGGCGGCTATGCGCGTCATGCTTTGATGCCGCGCAAATCCGGCAACTAGTTGCCGTTTAGGCTCCCTAACTTGTCAAGCCGATAAAAAGGCATTCTTTTAATTTCAAAAAATGGATTTCAAGAGGAGACGACATGGACCGGATCAAATTTGCAGCTGCCATGCTTGCGATAATCGGCCTGGCGAGCTGTGGCGGCGGTGGTGGAGATTCCACTCCGGCCGGAACCGCTACCGTCCAGAACAATGCAAGCGTGCAGCGCGGCGCCCTCAGGAGCGCGAGCACGGTACGGACGCTCTCCACTGCCGCCATAGATGATGCGGCACGGTCATCGGGGCTGCTTCTCCTCAGCGGGCCAGCGAAATGCGATGTGACTCTGGTCAGCGTGGATTACCAGACCATCGGGGCGCGGGCGAATGAAGTGACGAACGCGACCGGCGTCCTTTTGCTTCCCTCGGGCACCACCTGCCCGGCAGGCCCGCTTCCTTTGCTGGCCTATGCGCGGGGAACCGATATCTTCAAGGCGCGCAGCCTGGCCAGCGCCAACCCGGTCGACCCGGAAACCCTGTCGCTGGCTGCGATATTTGCGGCGCAGGGGTATGCGGTCGTGGCGACCGATTACCTCGGCTTTGCAGGTTCGCAGTATTCCTTCCATCCCTATCTGCATGCCGATTCCGAAGCAAGCACGGTCATCGATTCGATCCGCGCTGCCCGTGCCGCCGCCACCGGCAGGGGCGTTGTCTTATCCGGCAAGGTGATGGTCGCCGGCTATTCGGAGGGCGGCCATGCATCGATGGCAACCCAGCGCGCCATCGAGCGCGACAATCCGGTGGAATTCAACCTGGTGGCCGGCGGCCACATGTCCGGCCCCTACAATCTTTCACAGTCCATTGTCAGTGAAGCCAGCTTGCCAATCGTTAACGGCCAGTTCTTCGTGCCATTCTTCATCACTGCCTGGCAAAAAGTGTACGGCAATATCTACAGCACGCCGACCCAGGTGTTCAGGGAGCCATTTGCCACTGGCATCGAAAGCCTGTTCCCCGGGCCTTTCACCTTCACCACGGCGATTCAAAATGGCAAGCTGCCGGCTGATACGAATTACCTGCCGGTGCTGTTCCAGCCGGCCTTTCTGCAGGATATCCAGACTAATCCCAACAGCCCGACAGTGATCGATGCCAGGAGAAACGATCTGCTCGGCTGGAATCCCAGGGCCAGGATGGCCCTGTGCGGCGGCTCGCAAGATCCGACCGTCAATTATTCGATCAACACCAGGCAGGCCCAGGCCGATTTCGCGGCGCGTAGCATTACGGTGCAGGCGATCGACGTGGATCCGATCATCCAGAGTGCCGCCGATCTCGCAAATAAACCGGTAGACCTTGCCGCCTATCACGGAACGCTGGTGCCGCCACTGTGCATGACGGCCTTGCGCGATCAGTTATTCAATCCACTCAGGTGAGGGCGGAGATCGGCAGCACTCGGACCGTCGCGTAACAGCTCCCCGGCTAATTGAACAGGACCCATCTGCTGCCGGCCTGTTGCAGATGCCAGTGCACCTCTGACGTACTTTGCTGGAACTGCTCCAGCCGTGCCTGCGTGCTTACCACGACGACCTTATCCTGCAGGTTTTGTGTCGCGAACTCGCTCATGGAAAGGCAGGCATTCTTTCCCTGAGCAGCGTGCTCGCATCCAAAATGTAAATCCCTGCTGGCGCTGTCTATGATGCGGATGCGTTTTCCCATGTAGAAGGGCAGTGAAGAAAAAACGTCTTCGAAATCCCGATAGGCAAAGACGGGCCGATCCCCGATGTTCAGGGCCACGATAAGTTGGGCGATGGCCTGGCTGCTGTCGCGCGACGAGCGCGCATGCATCGTGGTCAACGCGCCCATCAAGGCCGGCACTGACAATATTCCGACCATGATGACAATCCGCTCCGGCCAGTTCTGCCGGAACCGGGGCGAGCGACACCCGCGCACTGCCAGATGCCATCCGATGCTGGAGACCAGCAATGTCGCCAGGCCGACAGCCAATGACTCGGATGGCGACAACCAGGCCAGACGCGGTACCAGCCAGATCAGGCCTGTTCCCAGCATGGCCAGGCCCAGCGATGCACCGAGGCATTGGGCCAGCAGCCGGTGTGCATGCCTTTGCATGCATGAATCGATTTCCACGCCGGCCCAGAGCGCCACCGCAGGCGCAACCACGATCAGGTAATAATGGGCTTTTGCCTGGGAGGCAGAGAAGAACAGCAAGGGGAACAGTATCCATGCTTTGCAAAAGTTCCGTAGCGTATCGGCGCTGCTTTCGGCTGCACCGTTTCGCCGGAAGAACAAGGCCAGCAGCGGAGCCCAGGGAAGCAGCATGACAAGCAGGCGCAGTATGTAGTAGTACGCGGGGCCAGAATGGTAATCATGCGGTTCGCGCAAGCCAAGAAAGCGCAGGATATGTTCATTGATCAGGTAGAACCAGGCAAAACCTTGCTGCTGCAAGCTGGCGGCGACATGCCATGGCACGGCAACGAGCGCAAACAGCAGCAGGCCTGCCGGGTCCGTCAGCATGCGGATGAACCGCCGCTCGCGCATGAACAGGATGAACAATCCGCCGATGCCTGTTGCCAGAATCACGGCAACCAACCCCTTTCCGAGAGTCGCGAATGCGAGCAATACCATGCCGGTCCTGACCCAGTTCCGGCTCCCTGTCAGACAGGCGTGCAGAAAGGCGAGAAGCGACCCGCTTAGCAATGCGGTCAGCAAGGGATCAAACAGAATGGAATGGGACAGCAATGCAACAGGCAGCATTGTCGACAGGATCAGTGCTGCAAGCCACCCTGCACGAGGCCGGCCGTGCCTTGCCAGGAACACGAGCAATCCCATCGTCAGGCATAGCATGGGAAGAGCGCAGGCCAGCCGGGCGCTTGCCTCGGAGCGGCCAAGCACCCGGAACGAGGCCGCCATCAGCCAGTAGAGTAGCGGGGGCTTTTCGAGGTAGGGCACGCCGAGCAGATGCGGCACGAGATAGTTGCCGGTTTCCAGCATTTCCCGTGCGACTTCCGCGTACAAGCCTTCGTTGGTATCGAATAGCGGACGTCCGCCCAGACCATAGAGAAAGCAGAAATTGGCAACGAAGACTGTGACGAGGGCATGCGGCAGTACGGCGGAAGCGATCTTCGGATGACCGGTTCGGGGTGCGGCGGAAGCGGTATCGGCCATGAAAGGAACCCTTCAGCAGTTGCAAACCCTGCCAGAGGTCCCAGAGCAAGGAAATTCGAGCCCGCCTTGGTGGGAGCTTATCTGTCCCAGTCGTCCAGGTTCATCCAGCGAATGATTCGCGCAATGATTAGTCCGGCAACAATTGCGGCTCCGATGATAAGGAGCAATAGAACAACAAAGTTTTCCACGACAATAGCAGCGGCATGACGCCAGCCGAAGTTCCACTTCAATTCAGATTGAGCACTTCAGCTTGAAAAAGTTTGACGCGGGGACTGAGCCAGGTCATGGTTCAGTCCCGCCTTGAGTTGAGGATGTGCGGTTGGAGCGTGAATGCATCGGCCGGGCGATGTGGCCAATGGAGGGATTGGCCAGTTGCCGCGGCAAAGAGTGGATGGCGCTGGCGTATTTAGCCGAAACGCAGCTTCATTGAAAGGATGAACAGCGCAAGCGCCAGCGTGAGTCCGTTCGCAATGATGACCGGCCATGCGCTGATCATCGGTCTGTATGCCAGCCAAAGGCCGACGGCGGTAGTGAAGATGGTGTACATGCCAAGGGACACCTCGTCGGCGCGGCGCGCTTTCCGGGTAAGCCAGGCTTGCGGAATACAGGCGGCGGTGGTCAGCATGGCAGCAATGGCGCCGATCAGTGCCTCGAAGTGTTGCAGGAAGCTTGAAGCCATTAAACATTCCTCATGAAGGGGAGTGAAAATGAATGCCCGGAAAGGAGTGTCTGAGGACAAGTTTGCTGCAGAAAAAGTTTTGCTCAGCCGCACAAAACTAAGCGGCCTTCTTGCGTCTGGCAGTATTGGCAAGCCGGAAGAATTGCTGCAAGCAGCAGCAAGGTACGGCAATGCAAGGCTTCAGCGCGGATGGGTCGAGACGAATTGCCCGGCGTGGAATACCAGAGCCGGGCGCGGCAGCACTTCGCAGCGCTCCACTTCGCCAACGAAAATCACATGGTCGCCTTCCGGATAGCGGCTGCGGTTATGGCATTCGAACCAGGCGGCCACGCCCTTGATGATGGGCAGTCCGGTGCGCGACAGCTCGAACTCCACGCCTTCGAATCGATTCTCGATGCGCATGGCAAAACGCTCTGCAAGCGGCGCCTGATCGCCTGCCAGCACATTGATCACGTAATGCGAGTTTCCGGTAAATACCGGTAGACTGCTGGCGGTTTGTGACAAGCTCCACAGCACCAGCGGCGGATCGAGCGAAACCGAATTGAAGGAACTGGCTGTCAGGCCCAGGAAAGAGCCGTTGGGCAGGCGGGTGGTGATGACCGTAACCCCGGTGGCAAACTGCGACAGGGCATCTCGGAAATGGCGCGTATCGAAGCTGGGCGGTTCCGCGCGCGAAATTGGTAGTGACATCGAAAATCCGGAATTTTTGACAATTATGCCGAAAAAACCGCAGAGAGGCGCGATTGGCTGGTATGCGGCAAGCTCGTGCCCGCCATTATTCCAAGTACCGGCAGCCTGTTATTTTCTTCGTATGGTACGGATCGCGGCTTGCGGTTTTTGGCGTAGCAAAGCTTCGAATGCCTTAGGCATCCAGGGACGCGCGGCGAGCATGAAGCTGATGGAAAATTTTTCCGCATAGGGCAGCTTCGCATCTTCCTGGTGCTGCTGCGACAACTCCCTTGCCAGCTGCTTGAGGCGGCTGAGCAGAACGATGATCGATTGCTTCGACAGCATTACGTTCACCACCTGCATCAGTTCATGCTCGCCGTCGAATTTCGATTCAAGGTAATCGCGCAGGGCAAGTTCCCGGAAATAAGTCTGGATCGGTCCATCCGGAATCCAGCGGAAGGTGCGTGACACCCGCAGCTTGATGCGATTGTTCGGCAGCAGTTCCAGGAAGCCGATCCTGTCCAGCTGCACCAGGTACTTCACGACTTCGGCGTCGGTGAGTGCATAGATATCGACGATCTGCTCGACGCTGAGCAGGTTCAGCGCGGATACTGCGACCACCAGCAGTTTGGCATCGCTGATGATTTCCTTTTCCTGCGCAAATGTCAGTTCCGAAACAAGCTTCGATTCATCATGACCGGCCAGCGCAATATCCCGGAAATCGATGTCGGCTGCCTGCAGGATGTCATCGAGGCGCTGCAAGGTGAAATTCTTCTGGGAGAACATCCGCTTGACGCTGGCCTCGGACATGTTGATGCGTAATGCGAGGTCGGCATAGGTAATGCCGCGCGCCTTGAGTTCGCGCTTGAGGGAATCGATGAGAAGAGTGCTCGCGGCCATAAATGTCGTCACGGAAAAAGTGTCAAAAATGATACACCAGGCTGCACTTGCTTCGTCATGAAGTATTGCTGCATGTGTCGCGCAACGCGAAGCATTCTGGCTGCTTCTGTGCAATATGCGTGTGCATTTGCCGAAACGCGGGACAGTATTTGCATTGACTTCTCTCAACGGCGGGCAGGGGGTCATGCAAACCGCATAGGCATCCTTGCCCCTTTCCGCTAAAGTAATAGCATCACATCCACAGGAGATGAATCGTGGCGACTGAAACAGCGACACTGGGCGGCGGTTGCTTCTGGTGCCTGGAAGCCGTCTATCAGGAACTCAATGGCGTGCAGCAGGTTGAATCCGGCTACAGCGGAGGACATGTAGCGAACCCGACCTATGAGCAGGTGTGCGAAGGCACGACCGGTCATGCGGAAGTGGTGAAGCTGACATTTGATCCGGAAGTGGTCAGCTACCGTGAAATCCTGGAGATCTTTTTCACCATCCACGATCCCACGACGCTCAACCGTCAGGGCAATGACGTCGGTACCCAATACCGTTCGGTAATCTTCTATCAGACGCCGGAGCAGCAGGAGACGGCCAAGCATGTGATCGCCGAAATGGCGAACGTCTGGGATGCGCCCATCGTGACGGAATTGAAACCGCTGCAGGAATATTACAAGGCGGAAGATTATCACCAGAACTATTTCCGTCAGCATCCGCTGCAGGGCTACTGCGCCTTCATCGTCGCGCCAAAGGTCGCGAAGTTCAGGAAGATGTTTACGGATAAGGTGAATGCGGCGCAATGAGTTGCGCCGCCGAAGTCTCGCAATAAGACGGGGCCGTCCGCCGCATCATTCGTACATGTAGCGGCGCGACCAGGGCAGGTGCGACACGCCGGGTCTGGCCTTGGTGCACAAGACCTGGTGCAGCGATACCCAGTCCTGCTCGAAGGCATAGGAACAGCCGGCCAGGTACACGCGCCAGATGCGGAAGCGCCTGGGGTCGACCAACTGCCTGATTTCGTCAGCACGCGCTTCGAAATTCTCGGCCCAGGTCGCGCAAGTCTTTGCATAATGGCGGCGCAGGTTTTCCACATCCAGCGCTTCCAGCCCGCCTTCTTCCATCGTTCTCAGCACGAGACTGATGTGTTCCAGTTCTCCGTGCGGGAAGACATAGCGGTCGATGAACTTGCCGCCACCATAGGCGCTTTCGCCGTTGTTGATGTCGGTGGTCGTGATGCCATGATTCATCACCATGCCGTCGTCCGCGAGCAGCGAATGGATCTTGCGGAAATAGATGGGCAGGTTCTTCATGCCGACGTGTTCGAACATGCCGACGCTGGTGATGCGGTCGAACGTTCCGCTGACATCGCGATAGTCTTCCAGGCGGATTTCCACGCGGTCCGCGAGGCCAGCGCGCTGCACGCGCTCCTTCGCGAGTTCGTACTGATTCTGCGAGAGCGTGATGCCCACGCATCTGGCGCCGAATTTCTGCGCAGCACGGATCACCAGGGCGCCCCAGCCGCAACCGATGTCGAGCAGGGAATCGCCCGGACGCACCTGGATCTTCTTCAGGATGTGGTCGATCTTCTTGAGCTGCGCAGTGCCGAGGTCTTCATCGCCATTCTCGAAATAGGCGCAGGAATACACCATGTTCTCGTCCAGCCACGCCTGGTAGAAGGCGTTCGACACGTCGTAGTGGTAGCGTATCGCCTCCTCGTCCTTCTCCTTGGTGTGGTTGAAGACGCGCGCAATGCGCTCCAGCTTGCCATCTGCCTTCGGCATGTTGGCGGCAAGCGTGGTGCCGATCGAAATGATGTCCTTGACGCCGCCTTCGACCTCGATCTTGCCTTCGACATAGGCTTCGCCGAGGCTGTCGAGCGAAGGCGAAAGCAGGTAGCTCAGCGCGGAGGCTTGCGGCACCTTGACGGTTACCTCCGGAGAGGCGCCGAAATCCAGCTGCTGCCCGTTCCAGAGTTCCAGTCGCAGCGGCAGGGCGCTGCGTTCGCGAACCTCGTTGGCCCACTCTCCAAGCTTCTTTTCCCAAAACACGATATATCCTCCATTGCCTGCGAATAAACGAGTTCTGGAAACTTCCGGATGGCTGCGGGCCGAACAAGGCTTAAGGTTGCAGCCTCTGCCGCCGCCAGCTGCCGTCCGCCTGCAAGAGGTATGCGATGCGGTCATGCAGCCGCGAATTGCGGCCTTGCCAGAATTCCAGGTAATCCGGGACGAGCCGGTATCCGCCCCAGTGGTCGGGACGCGGCGGATGCTCGCCGTACTGTTGTTCCGCCTGCATGTATTGCGCTTCCAGGCTGATGCGGCTGTCGATCGGCCGGCTCTGTGCCGAGGCGATCGCGCCGATGCGGCTCTTCAGCGGGCGGCTCTGGAAATAGCGCTCGCTTTCTCCCGCGGAAATCCGTTCCACCCTGCCTTCGATGCGCACCTGCCGTTCCAGCTCGATCCAGTGGAACAGCAGGGCTGCATGCGGATTGTGTTGCAGCTCGCGGCCCTTGCGACTGTCGTAGTTGGTAAACCAGGTGAAGCCGCGCTGATCGAAATCCTTGATCAGCACAATGCGGCAGGACGGCCTGCCGTCGGCGGACACGGTGGCGAGGCTCATTGCATTCGCTTCCGGCACCTGTGCCTTGAGCGCTTCGTCGAACCATTTGCCGAACTGGGCAATCGGATCGGGCTGGATGCCCTCTTCGGACAGGTTGGCGCGGCTGTATTCTTTTCGCAGATCGGCTATCAGCATGTCGTTCCCTGCTTATTGAACATTGCGTCGTGCACGCATGGCATCCCCCAATTGTGCCATCTGGGCATCGCTGAACAGACGCTTTGCCATCGGCGCGATATGGGATTCTTCCTTTTTCATGTGTGCGAGGTACAGGGCCGAAAACCGTGCGACGTCATCTGCCGAGAGCTGCGCCGACGTGCCCGAAGCGATCTCATGCAATTGCCGGTCGAGGGCTTGCCACAGCGCTTCCATCTCTCCGTGCTCGCGCAGGATGTCTGGAAGCAGCGCATGGAGCAGGGCCGCATCGTCGCCGCGCGCCGTGGCTTGCAGCATGGGCAGCAAGTCCTGCTCTTCGTCGGCGTGGTGATTGCCGGCAGCCTGATTAAAATACTTCATCACCGCATTTGCTGCTTGTTTTGCATCAAGATCCGTACCGGATACCGGCAGATGGGTGAGCAATTTGTGCAGCGTATTGAGCTGCTTGCGTATCCGGTCATGGCAATGCTTCAGCACTGCAATGGGCTGGTCGAATCCGGGAACCGGATCGGGTAAGAGATTCTTCATGATGGTCTCACTTGGTTGATGCCTTGCGCCAGGCGATGGGCACGCCCGAACCGATCATCGCGCTCATGGCGAGGAACACGACCGGCAAGCCGAGCGTTGCACCGGCTGCGCCAAATACCAGAGGCAATATCACCTGGCCCGCATTGCCCATGGTCACGCGGATACCGACTGCTTCGCCGGCCCGGCCGGGAGGCGCGCAATGATGGAGCAAGGCTAGCATGTTTGGCTGGCTCGAGCCTACCGCCAGGCCCAGCACGGCGGCAACCGCCATCAGCGCGGCCGGCTGTCGCATGAAGGGAAAGATCGCATAACAGCATACCGCCAGTATCAGCGCACCGGAGAGCACTTGCCATTCGGTGCAGCGTCGCGAAATCCACGGCATGGCCAGCCTGACCGAGAAGGTGGCGACTGCAAAGCAGCCGAGGATCAGCCCGATGGCCGAAGCGGACAGGCCAAGATGCGAGCCGTGGATGGGGGTGACGAAGGTAAACAGGTCCCAGGCGCCGGAGAGCAGGATGCCGATCAGATAGATGCGCCGCAGCTCCGCATCGCGCAGCAGTTCCAGCATGCCTCCTTTTTGCCTGGGTTGGGCGTGAGCTGCAGGCTGGATGGTGCGCAGGCGGCCGAATACCGCCACCGACAGCGCGGCCAGTGCAAAGCCGCAGAACACCAGGTAGGAAATGCGGTGCCGGGCATGATCGATGACGAATCCGGCGATGACCGGTCCGCAGAATCCCGAGACCGAGTAACCCAGCGCGAGCCAGCTGAAGTTCGACGAGCGGTTTTCGAGTGTGCTCATTGCGCCCACCGTATGCTGGGAGGCGACCTGGGTCACCATGAAGCCGGTGCCGATGAAGAGGGTGGCGAGATAAAGCACAGGCAGGCCGCTGATAAAAACGGGCAGGGCGCAGCCGGCAGTGATGGCGACACAGGCGCAGGTGACTGGTGTGGCGATGCCGATCCGGTCGACCAGGCGTCCGGCCGTCACGCCGAACAGCATGGGAAACAGGGAAAACAGCGCGATCAGGACGCCGATCGTGGATTCGGGGGCATGCAGGGACAGGGCATAAAGCGAAGTCGTGATGCGCGCGCCGGCCAATGCAATATGGGCACATACCGACAGCAGGATGAGTTGCAGCAGGAGAAATGAAGGAAACACAAGAAGGCCATCCGGGAAACAGTTCGGCAACATGCATGACTGATAAAAAGATTCTAGAGGAAAACATACCCCATTGCTCTCCGTTAAAATAAGGGGATGAGCACGGTTATTTCCCTGAATCCTTCCCTGAATTCCTCCCTGTCTCGTGCCGAAGACGAGATCGATTTCGATCGGCGTTTCGGCGGTATCGCGCGCCTGTACGGCAGTACCGCGCTCGCGCGCTTTCGCTCTGCGGATGTATGCGTCGTGGGCGTGGGCGGCGTCGGTTCCTGGATCGTGGAAGCCCTGGCGCGCAGCGCCATTGGCAACATCACCATGATTGATCTCGACAACGTGGCGGAATCGAACATCAATCGGCAGATCCATGCCTTGAGCGACACGCTGGGCAAGGCCAAGGTGACGGCGCTGGCGGAACGCATCGCGCAGATCAATCCCTTTTGCCGCGTGACCGAAGTCGAGGATTTCCTGACGGCGGACAATCTCGATGCAATGATCGGCGCGCGCAATTTTGACTATGTGGTCGATGCCATCGACGATGTGCGCGCCAAGACGGCCCTGATCGCCTATTGCCGCGACAAGGGCATCAGGCTGATCACCATAGGCGGAGCCGGCGGCCAGATCGATCCGACCAGGATCGAGATCCGCGACCTGTCGCGCACAGAGCAGGAGCCGCTGCTGGCCAAGGTGCGCAAGCGCTTGCGTGCCCATCACGGTTTTCCGCGCGGTCCGAAAAACAAGTTCGGCATCGATGCGGTGTTTTCCACCGAACCCTTGCGCTTTCCGGAAACGGCAGAATCCTGTGCGGTGAATGGCGGGGATGCATCCGGCATAAGCGGCCTGAATTGTGCCGGTTTCGGATCGTCGATGGCGGTGACGGCATCCTTCGGGCTGGTGGCGGCAGCGCAGGTGTTGCGCAAGCTTGCACAGGACGACGTGAAACAGCCGGAACCGGTTGGCGCAGACGAGCCTGCTGCCGTCGCTGCCTGAGCCTTAGAGCGTCTAACAAACTGAGCAAACCGACAGGTTTGCGGTCGCTGGCAAGGCGCATCGGCGCAGGCAGTACATGACGTGCGACAAGGAGATGCAACGCCGCCAGCGGCATATTGCCAGGCGCTCTTAATTCCCGATACCGGATGCATCCGGCAGCCATACATCCTCATCCAGGCTGCGCATTGCCAGCACCTGGTACGCAGCGCCATCCGGTCCGGTCTTGGATTGCACCAGTGCCACCTGGTTTGCCCGCCATGGAATCGGCGTGAAGGGCGTGTCAGGCGGGGGCGGCGCATCTCGCGCAAGCGTGATGTGAGGCTTGAAGCTGAGCTGGTTGTCGAAGCTGATGCCCTGTTGCGCTAGCGCTTCGCTCAGCCGCTTGTGCAGCACGGCCAGGGTCTCCGGCATCTGATGCGTCCCGATCCATGCAATGCGCTTGCGGGTGAAATAACCGACCCGGTCGAGACTCAGAGAAATGTCCGCTTTCGGAAGATGCATCAGTATCGATTCGAGGGCGGGCAGCAGATCGGCGGGCTGCGATCCCAGAAAAGCCAGCGTCACATGCAGGTTGGCATAGGGGATGAGCCGGCCGCGCATGGGCGCCTGAACTTTCATCACAGCCGAACGCACGGCATCGTCCGGCCATAGTGCGTAAAACAGGCGCAGCTGTTCTGCCTGCTTGGTTTCCATGAATGTCCCGTCTCTCCGTTTGCTGCGGCTTGTCCGGCAAGCATATGCGCCGGATACCAGAGCGATATTCGCGCTCCTGCGGCCAGCGGACGCCAATGACAGACAGCGAAACCGCGGAATGATTCCTCAAGGTCAATGGCAAAGCGTCGCGCCGCGGTCGGCAAATGCATTCTCATTCACGGGCAGGAATTCCCATTCGTAACCCTTTTCCTTCAGCACCATTTTCAGCACCCCATGGGTGAAATTATGGGCGGCCTCGCTGTTCGACTTGGGAAACCGGAAGGGTGTCAGCTGGGCGCCGCCGGTGCCCACCACGAACTGCCGCATGCCGTGTTCGTCATCACGCCTGCCGCCGCCATCCTGCAGCGCGAACCGCTCATAGTCATGGTCATGTGCCGCCAGCACCACCTCGACACCGGCTGCCTGCAGCAGCTTCCATGCCTCGGCCATGTTCGGATTGCTGCCGTGACCGCCGGAGCTGAATACCGGGTGATGCCAGAAGGCGAGCGTGCATTGCGTCCTGTTCTGTTCCAGGTCGGCCTTCAGCCACGCGAGTTGCGCGGCATTTGCCTGCGGCTTGAGATTGCTGTTGAGGGAGACGATGTGCCAGGAGCCAAGATTGAAGCTGTAATAACCGCGCCGGTCCGGCCCGGCACGGTCGCCGAAATAGTCGTAATAGCCTACCGCCTGCGGCGTGTAGTACTCGTGGTTGCCGGGCGTCGGATAGGTGCGGGACTTGAATCGGCCCCAGGTGGGTTCGTAGCAATCCTCGAATTCCGCCGCCAGGCCCACCGGATAGGTATGGTCGCCGAGTGACAGCACTGCGGCGTCCCTGTCCTTCGCCAGTCCGGCCTCGATCAGTTTTGCAGTCTTTGCCGCCCCGCTGTGTTCCGGCGGCACCTTCTTGCAATCGGCGATATCGCCGGCGGCGTAGATCGTGATGCCCGGGCCCGGCAGGGAAGCCGAATCGGTATGCCCGGGCCGGCCGCCGACACAGGCGGCAAGGCCCAGCGTCAGCAGGGCGGCTGCAGCAGTTAGAAAAACCGAGGAAGTGCGAGGGAAGCCGCGCCAGTCGATGCCGGTCATGCTTGTTCTCCTTTTTTGCCAAAAGGATAGAAGCTTCAGCGGCCTCTGGCAATGCGGCGGCTGATGACCGGCATCTTTTCAATAGGAATGGGTGTCTGATCCTGGCTTCGCGTCAGAATTCATGTTCGGCGAAGGCGCGTCTCGCCCTTTGTTCGGCAGCTGCCCATGCATCGGATTCCGAACCGAAGGTGCCGGCAGGAATATAAGTTTCCGCGACCTCGGGTTCGCGCGTGAGGCGCACGAATACCTGGGCTTCATACGTTTCGTCCGGCTGCTTCATGGCAAGAATGCGCGCGATATGCGTCCCGCTCTGCAAGATGCGCCCCGGCAGATTCGATTCCCCATCGCCTGCACCTGCGCGCCTTGGCCGCTGTTCTTCCTGCGTCGGCCGCTGGTCAGCATATTTCTGTTCCTCGATCACCTGGTGAAGATGGCTGCCGTCCAGCGGCGGCTCTTCGGGCGGTTTGCTGAGGGATTGTTCCGCTTGCTCGATATCTCGTTGTCCAGGTGATTTTTCTCCGCTTCCGATATCGGCTTCTTCCATTAAGTGTCTTGGTTCCTGTGCCATGCCAATCTCCTTTCGGCGTTGCATATCGATGCGGCCATTCTTCATGCAGAAGGCCGTCTCCCGGGATGTGCGTTTATCGACAGTCGGGCCTGATGTCCATTGTGGAAAAGGATGTATCAATATGATAGGCCGTGCCTCCGATAGTTCTGGCAAGGTTTCAAAACCCGTAAAGCAATCAGTCCGCCCGACATGTTCCCTTGCGCAAGATGTGCGGTGGCAGCACTTGCAAGTCGGAACTGAAATCTGCGCGGGTCGTGCAAGCAGATGTCGGTCAGGGCGGATTGAACTCCCGCCCGGGCGCGGCACTCACATAGGTACGTCTGCGCATGTTTTCCGCACAGCTGGAAGGAGCAAGCCAATGAGCACAGGATGGATCAAGCCGGCAGATGTCTTGCGTGGACACAAGGCACCCATTCCGGAAGAAGAGCCGCTGCCGGGAGAAGATCCCGAGGAGCCTGACGAGGAACCTCCGCCGCATCCCGATCCGGTCATCTGCGAGCAGATCCGGATGCCTGCGGAAGAGCCAGTCTGATTGTCCGGTGCAAGTGCCGGAAAAAAGGGCCGGAACATCGTGGCGGCAATGCATCGACATTTTTTGGAGACGGGCATGAATCAGCACCACAAGCCTATCGAGGAACTGGGCAAGGCGGACCAGCAAGCCGCCCGGACTGAAGACAATCCGATCGGCATCGACGATATCGGCATGCCCTCCGGCATGCCAGCCAATGAAGTGAGCCAGCTCAACGAGATCAGGCCCGATCCGGGCAAGCTGGAACAGAAGCCGCAAGGCAATAAGCCCTGACCCGCACCAGCCGGTCTGCCGTTCCTTCCAGTTCCGCTCAGGCTGCCTTGCGGGAGTCGAGCAGGGGACCTCGGTAGAGGGCGGAAATCAGATCCGATTGCGACACCATTCCTGCAAGCCGCCTTTCCTCGTCAATGATGGGAATGTGGTGCAGGCCGGTATCCGTCAATATCGGCACCAGCTCCACGACATGCATGTTGATGCCGGCGGTGATGACCGGCTTCGTCATGATCTGGCCCGCCACTTGCGGCTTGACCGCCTTCAAGCGCCTGCTGCCTCGGATGAAGCGGCGCAGCTTCGCTTCGAAGCCGTCGTACATGTCCAGACTGGCATGGCTCAGGAAATTGTCGATGCCAATCATGCCTATGACCCTGCGCGCCTGATCGATCACTGGCAGCACCTTGAGATGATGCTTGCGCATCAGCGACCAGGTTTCCGCGAGCGGGGTGCCGAATTCGACCGCAACCAGGTCGCGCGACATGATGTCGCCGCAGGTGATTTCGCCGAAGCGGCGGCGGTAGGCATGCATTTCCGTCTGCATGAACAATGATTCGAGTTCGTCGCGGCTTACATCCAGGACCTGGTTGTATTGCTTGAGCACGTCTTCCAGGTCGGCAGGCGTAAAGCCGATGCGGTCAGCGGACTTGGCATCGGCAGTGCCGTGCGTATTCTTGTGGTCGAGATGCGGTGCATGGGGATAACGCCGACGGGTGCCATTGTTGAACAGGATCGCCACAGTCAGCAGCAGCAGGGAATTGATTCCTACCGGAGAAATAATGAAGCGGTAACCCATGGAGTGGATTGCCGGTCCCCCCAGGACGGCACTCAGTGCGATGGCACCGCCCGGCGGGTGCAGGCAGCGCAGGGCAAACATCGCCGCAATGGCGCATGCAACCGCCGCCGCTGCGGCAAAACTCGGGTCATGGATCAGGCTGGCACAAGTCACGCCGACCGCGGCCGAAACCATGTTGCCGCCGATGATGGACCAAGGCTGGGCCAATGGGCTTGTCGGCACGGCAAACAGGAGGACGGCGGACGCGCCGATCGGGGCAATCAGCAAGGGCAGGGCTGTCGAAGGACCGAAAACCAGTGCGCTGAGCAGTCCTGTCAAGAAAATGCCAATTAATGCGCCGCAGCCGGCGCGGATTCTTTCAGTGATGCCAACTGAGATTGAATGGGGCAGGAATCCTTGCAGCCAATGGGCAAGCGGTTTTGTGCGAAATACTTGCATGCTGAAATTCGACGGGATCGCCGAAATAAAAGATGCAGGAGTTTACACGCATTAAGACTTTCCATGTCGGAGAGCCGGTACGGCGTGGCGACCGACCGACACCGCTGATGTGCAAATTTCACGCGAACGTGGCACGCAAAACGCAGTCCTACTTATCCGTTTTGAAACAGGATGAATGCAATGGCAACAAAAGAGGAATGCGATAAATATGCAGCCGAACTGACGCAACGTTTCGACGACATGGTCAGATGGGCAATCGAAAACTGGCCGAAACCGGAATTCCCCTTGCTCGATTCCGATTTCCGCCAATCCCGGCGCGAACTGGGCGAAATCCTGGGACCGAAACTGGGTGACGGCGAAGCCGAAGCGCCGCCAGCCCCCAACGAATCGGAGCCATTCATCCCTACCAACCCCATGCCCTGGCCATGAGCGAGAACAATGCCTTGATTTTCATCAAGGGTGAAATTTCCTTTCGGATCATGTAGATAAGCAAGCTTGTTCTCGGTTATCCACAGAATTGGCCACAATAAATGTGGGTAAGCGGAACAGGCATGCGGAGATGGTACGAGCAGGCGCTAGGCTGCCTTGGCTTCGTTGTTCAGGGAGGCCATGTCGATCACGAAGCGATATTTCACGTCGCTCTTGAGCATGCGCTCGTAGGCTTCGTTGATTTTCTGGATCGGGATCAATTCGATGTCGGAGACGATGCCGCGCTCCGCGCAGAAGTCGAGCATTTCCTGGGTTTCCCGGATACCGCCGATCAGCGAGCCGGCAAGGCTGCGCCGCTTCATGATCAGGTTGAATACTTGCGGCGAGGGATGCGGATGTTCGGGCGCGCCGACCAGGGTCAGCGTGCCTTCGCGCTTCAGCAGCACCAGGTAGGCATCCAGGCTGTGCGCTGCCGCTACCGTATCCAGGATGAAATCGAAGCTGTTTTCATGTGCAGCCATTTCCTGCGCATTCTTCGATACCACGACTTCGTCTGCGCCGAGCCGCCGCGCATCTTCCCGCTTGTCCGGCGAAGTGGTGAACAACACGACATGCGCGCCCATCGCATGCGCAAGCTTGAGACCCATGTGGCCAAGTCCGCCAAGGCCGACGATGCCGACCTTCTTGCCCTTGCCGACTTGCCAGTGACGCAGGGGGGAATAGGTGGTGATGCCGGCGCACAGCAGCGGCGCCGCCGCGGCCGGGTCCAGCTTGTCGGACACCTTCAGCACGAAGTGTTCCTTGACCACGATATTGTTGGCATAGCCGCCGTAAGTCATGCCGCCGGTATGCATTTCTTCACCGTTGTAGGTGCCGACGAAACCGTTTTCGCAGTATTGCTCCAGGCCTTCGGCACAGGCGCTGCAGTGCTGGCAGGAATCGACGATGCAGCCCACGCCCGCCATATCGCCTTCCTTGAAGCGCGTGACTTCACTGCCGACCTTGGTCACGCGCCCGATGATTTCATGGCCGGGAACAACGGGATAGAGCGTGTTGCCCCATTCATTGCGCGCGGTGTGCAGGTCGGAATGGCAGACGCCGCAGTACAGGATCTCGATCTGCACATCCTGCGGCCCGGGTTCGCGGCGCTCGAAGCGCAGCATGGCAAGTGGCGATGTTGCAGAAGTGGCGCCGTAACCGAATGAACGCAGCATGATGGTGCTCCTGTCGAAGATGGAAATCCTGTTGACTGAAAGGGGAAGTCGCGGTTCCTTGCCCTGTGCCGGTGCAGAAGTCCGCGGGAGCTTGATGCGCTTGCTTTCGCATCGGGAGAAGTCCCGGGACGGGCTTCGTTAATTCATGACTGGTTTAGAAGGCCTTCGGGCAACGATGTTCAACTTCCCGGCGTGATCCTTTCCTATTCCTCGGCAAGCAGTCGATGCCGGAGGCGTGCCGGGCTTCGTTTTGCAGCAAAAGGAAAATTCCCGCTTGCTGGTTGTCGAACGATTCGAAGGAATCAGCTGTGCATTTTCATGAAGGAATCCCATGGAAGACTCCCTGCATGTTGTCTGCCCGCATTGCGATGCGGTCAATCGTGTTCCGGACGGCAAACTCAATGACAAACCGACCTGCGGCAAGTGCAAGCACGCTTTGTTCACTGGCCATCCAGTGGAATTGAACGGCCCTCGCTTCATGAAACACATCGCGCGCAGCGGCATTCCCGTACTGGTGGATTTCTGGGCGCCGTGGTGCGGCCCCTGTCGCATGATGGCGCCTGCCTATGAACAGGCGGCGCAACATCTGGAGCCTGCCGTGCGCGTGGTCAAAGTGAATACCGAGGAGGCGCAGGACGTGGCGGCGCGTTATGCCATCCGCAGCATTCCCACGCTCGCGTTGTTCAGAGGCGGCAGCGAAGTCGCGCGCCAGGCGGGCGCAATGGATGCGCCCCACATCGTTGCATGGGCAGAGACGCGAGCCTGAGCGCGTTCAGCAGGTATTTTCCGAACCGAAAGCTCAGCTGCTGTGGTGGAAGACCTGGCGCAGGTAGGCAATGAAAGTGGGATCGGTGCTCTGGGTCTTGCCCGGTGTGTCGGACAGCTTGGCCACCGGCTGGCCGTTGCAAGCAACCAGTTTCATCACGATGTTCAGGGCCGGTATGCCGGTGTCGTTGGTCAGATTGGTACCGATGCCGAACACCGTCGTGGCGCGGTCGGCGAAATGGCGGTACAGGGAAAAGGCGCGCGGAAAATCGAGCGCATCGGAAAACACCAGGCGCTTGGTGTTGGCATCGATGCGCAGCTTCGCGTAATGGGCGAGGGCCTTTTCACCCCATGCCACCGGATCGCCCGAGTCATGCCGCAAGCCATCAAAGAGCTTGGCGAAATACAAGTCGAAATCCGCCAGGAAGGCATCCATGCCCACCACGTCGGTCAGGGCTGTCCCAAGATCGCCGCGGTACTCCTGCACCCAGTCCTCCAGCGCCGCCTTCTGGAAGTCGCGCAGGCGCACGCCGAAGGCCTGGTAGGACTGCAGGTATTCATGCGCCATGGTTCCCATCGGCACCAAGCCATGCTTCCATGCCAGGTAGACATTCGACGTCCCCTTGAACCATTGCGGCACTTCGCGCGCGAGCGTGGAAACCACTTCATCCTGCCAGTCGCCGGAAAAGCGGCGGCGCGTGCCGAAGTCGGAGAACTCAAAGGGATTGCGTTTCGGCGGTTCGTTCGCGAATTCGCGCAGCATGGCGATCTTGCCGGCCAGCCGCTTGCGCGCTTCGCTCAGTGCGGCTTCCCGGTCGAACCGCCGGAAATACAGTTCATTGACGATGTACAGCACAAAAATTTCAAAGCCCATCACGTGCACCTGCGGCCCGCATGCACGGATGCGCAGCTCCAGGCCCTCGGTGCTGACCGTAATGAATTTGCGCTGGAAGCGGAAGATGGTCAGGAAATCGACGAAGTCGCTCTTGATGTAGCGCAGGCTGCGCAGGTAAGCCAGTTCTTCGTCGCGAAAGGACAGCGAGCAGAGATGATCCAGTTCCCGCTCCACCTCGCTGGCGAGTTCCGCGAGCGGATAGGCCGGAGTATTGCGGCAGGTAAAGACATATTCCGTCTGTGCGCCCGGATGGCTGTGCAGCAGCGCCTGCCACATGGTGAATTTGTACAGGTCGGTTTCCAGCAGGCTGCGCACGATCGGTTCCATCCAGTCTCCTCAAAAGGCGGGCGACATGCTGACATCGAAACGCATTGCGACGCCATCAGTCGAACAGATGATAACTCTCTGCACTAATTCACGCCGACCATGCCTGTTCCCGCAAAAATACGGTCCGATGCACTTTCCGGGCTGCACCGCGTGCTGGCGCGGGTGGTCGACCTGCGTTCCGAAGAAACGCTTGCGGTGGCATGCGGCTTTGCCTATTTCTTCTGCCTGCTGTGCAGCTATTATCTGATGCGTCCATTGCGCGATGCGCTTGGCCTCGTGGGCGGCGCGAACCGGCTGCAATGGCTGTTCACCGCCACTTTCATCACGATGCTGGCACTGGTCCCGGTCTTCGGCATGCTCGCTGCACGCTGGCCACCGCACCGCTTCGTTCCTCTCATCTATCGCTTCTTCGCCTTGAACATCCTGGGCTTCGGTGCGCTGTTTGCGACCGGGGTGCAGGAACTCTGGGTGTCGCGCATCTTCTTCGTCTGGATCAGCGTGTTCAACCTGTTCGTCGTCAGCATTTTCTGGAGCGTGCTTGCCGACCATTTCAGCAGCGAGCAGGGGCGGCGCCTGTTCGGCTTCATTGCCGCTGGCGGCACGGCAGGCGCGCTTGCCGGCCCCGCACTGGCTGCGGTGCTGTCGGTGCAGCTCGGTGTGGCGACGCTGACGGTGCTGGCGGCCGGCTTGCTCGAACTCGCCGTGCGATGCTTCCGCGGAATTGCGCTTGCAGCTGATGCAGGCAATGCCGGGCAGCAGGCGCTGCCGCTTGCGAGAAAGCCTGTGGCGCGGGACGATGCAATAGGCGGCAGTGTCCTCGGTGGGATCATGCTGATCCTGAAGGAACGCTATCTGCTGGGCATCGTGTTGTACCTGCTGCTGCACACCTTCGCTTCGACCTTCCTGTATTTCGAGCAGGGCCGCATCGTTGCGTCGACGCTTGCCGATACCGCTTCGCGCACCCGGCTGTTCGCGATCGCCGATTTCGCCACATCCTGCCTCACGATCGCCTTGCAGCTGTTCGTCACCGGGCGGCTGATTCGCCGGTTTGGCGTGAGCACAGCACTCGCCTTGCTGCCTGTTGCCGGCATGTTCGCCTTTGTCGGCATCGCCGCGTGGCCGACGCTTTTCATGCTGGTGGCGGCGCAGAGCATGAGGCGCGCTGTCGACTTTGCGGTTTCCCGGCCCGGGCGCGAAGTGCTGTTTACCGTGATTAGCCGGGAAGCAAAATACAAGGCGAAAAGCGTGATCGAAACCGTGGTGTATCGTGGCGGCGACGCGGTGAGCGCTTGGGTCTTTACGGGACTGGCCGCAGCCGGCATCGGCTTTGCGGGCGTGGCCGCGCTTTCCCTGCCGTTGACGGCATGCTGGATCTGGTTGTCAGCCTGGCTTGCCCGGCAACAGGAAGGCCGGGCGAAGAAAGCCGGAGCGCGAGCCGGTGGCAATGCAGGCGTCATCACGCATGAGCTCGCGCAGCGCAACGGACAATCGGGAACGAGACAGGAGGAATGTTGAATGAGACAGGGTACCCATCAGCATCAGGACGGGGGCGCACGTCGCCTCCATGCGGCAGGCAATGCAATGAGCCGCGCCGAATTCCTGCGGCTTGCAATGGCCACCGCCGTCACGCTGAGCTTTGGCGGCACGACGCAAGCGGTTTCGGGGCCAAACCCTGAGCCCGGCAGGAGCGAACGCATGCACACACGCGCCATTCCGTCGAGCGGTGAACTCCTGGCCGTCATCGGCTGCGGCACCTGGCAGACTTTCGACGTGGGGCCGGGTCAGGAAGAGCGCGCACCCTTGCTGGACGTGTTGCGCATCCTGTTTGCTTCCGGCGGGTCGGTGATCGACAGTTCACCGATGTACGGCCGTTCGGAAGCGGTGGTGGGCGATTTGCTGACGGAGCTGAAGGCGCATGACAAGGCCTTCGTCGCCACCAAGGTATGGACCCGCGGCCGGCAGGAAGGGATCCGGCAGATGCAGGAATCGATGCGCCTGCTGCAGGATCCTCGCATCGAACTGATGCAGATCCATAACCTCATCGACTGGCGCACTCACTTGCAGACGCTGCGCGCGTGGAAGGAAGAAGGGCGCATCCGCTATCTCGGCATTACCCATTACACGGCCAGCGCCTACGATGAGCTCGAAGCCATCATGCGCAACGAGCAGCTGGATTTCGTCCAGCTGAATTATTCACTCGATGAGCGCGAGGCCGAGCGCAGCCTGCTGCCGCTTGCCGCCGACCGCGGCATTGCGGTGCTGGTGAACCAGCCTTTCGGCGGCGGCGGCTTGCTGCGCCGGTTGGCCCAGGCGCCGCTGCCGCCATGGGCGGGCGACATCGGTTGCGAAAGCTGGGCGCAAATCCTGCTGAAGTATGTAGTCAGCCATCCGGCCGTCACCTGCGCCATTCCCGGCACCAGCCGCCCGCAGCACATGCAGGAGAATTGCCGCGCCGGCCTGGGCGTGCTGCCGGATGAAGCCATGCGAAAGCGAATGGCGGCGTTCTGGGACAAGCGCTGATCCTGCAAATGCTTTAGTCCGGGCTCGAGAGCATGAAACCTGACCATCTGATTCGGCATGCGGTGCGGCTCTTTGCGCTTGCCATGCTGCTGGTATCGCAAGCCGTGCATGCTGCCGACACGGCTTCCAACGAATCGCTGTGGTCCGCCTTGCAGTCCGGCGGCTATATCGTGCTGATTCGGCATGCCGAGACGGAACCCGGAACCGGCGATCCGCCTGGATTCGTTCTGGACAACTGCAGCACGCAGCGCAATCTCTCGGCCGAGGGACGCAGCCATGCGCAACGCCTCGGCGAAGCCTTCCGCAAGCAGCGGATTCCGGTTGCCGACGTGCTGTCGAGCCGCTGGTGCCGGTGCATCGACACGGCCCGGCTCGCTTTCGGTACGGCCAGGCCGGCTGCCATGCTCGATTCCATGTTCGATGATGACGACGATCGCATCCAGGCAAAGGTCCGCGCCGTATCCGCCGCCGCACGAGAGAGGCCGGCTGCGGGCAATCGAATCTGGGTGACCCACAATGTGAACATCCGCACGCTGACCGGCATTTCACCCGGTGCCGGTGAAATGGTGATCGTGTCGGCTCAGAAGGACGGCACGCTCAAGCCGGTCGGGCGCTTGACTGTCCCTCGATGACGAGTGCGCCGGACTCGCCAGGTGCATCGGTACATGCGGGGGGCATAGCCGTCTCGAACTCCGAGCGCATGCGTTGCGCCACCGGCAACAAGGCGTCTGCGGAGAGGTCTTCCAGAACGACCTTCGGCGAAGAATCAATCGCCGGATAGTTGCGCAGGATCGAGCGCCGGTATGCAGGGTCGTAATGCTTGCGCATCAGGCGTTCGAACAGTTCCACCACTTGCCGGGCTTGCGCCAGCTTCTCCCACTCGGCAAACTCTTCGCCGCCGACCAGCGAGCGCAGGTGGGACAGTCGCCCGATCAGCGCTTCCGGGTCTTCCTCGAAATGGCGATAATCCTCGCGCCACAACAGCACCCGTTGCGGCATCGGTGCATCGACGGCAATCGTCACGCCCTTGCGCATGCCGGCCAAGAGCGCATCCGGCAACTGGACATTGCCGATCTTCTTGCTCTCGGCTTCGATCCAGACGGGTTTGGCCGGATCGAATTCCCTCAGCCGCTGCAGCAACTGGCTGTCGAACAGTTTCTGGGTCGGCTGCTCCCTGCCCGGAACCGCGCCGATTACCGAACCGCGGTGCACTGCAATGCCTTCGAGGTCCAGCACCTGCGCGCCTGCTTTTTCCAATGCGGTCAGCACGCGCGTCTTGCCGCAGCCGGTGGGGCCGGAGAGCACGAGATAGCGGTAATCACCGGGAGCAGTCTGCAATTGATCATTGACCCAGCGGCGATAGCCTTTCCAGCCGCCTTTCAGTTTTTCGACGCGGTAGCCGATGGTATCGAGCGCATCGAACCAGAGCCGGCTGCGCTTGCCGCCGCGGAAGCAGTACACCAGGATTTTGCTTTTCCGGCCATATTGCGAAACATATTCGTCGAGGTGGCGTGCGATGTTCTTCAATGAATACTGCACGCCAATGAGGTAGGCGCCCATCGGGTCGGTACGGTGCAGCGTCCCGACCTCGGCATATTCTTCATTGTCGACGACCGGCAGATTGACCGCGCCGGGAATATGATCTTCTTCGAATTCGCGCGGGCTGCGCGCATCGATGATCAAGTCATAAGAATGGAAATCGTACATGCGCACATTGTACGTTCTTTCCAGCCGGCGGCACCGCAAAAGGCCGCGCAGTCACAGCGCGCAGGTGCGGAAACCGATGAACAGGTCATCCCGTTCGGGCAGATAAAAGTTGCGGAATTTCGGTGACTGCAGGCGCAGCCGAGTGGCAAACGAGGCGCCCCGCACCGCCTGATGGGTCTGGAAATACGGCTTGGAGTATTCCCGGTAAGCATCGGGCGCGAAGCCGGGATAGGGCTCGAACGGGGTGCAGGTCCATTCCCACAAATCGCCCCAGCGCAAGGCGGGATGGCCGGACAGGGCCGCATACTCCCATTCGGCTTCGGTCGGCAGCCGGCGACCGGCCCACTGGCAATAGGCTTGCGCTTCATACAAGCTGACGTGCCGCACCGGTTCCAGTGGAGTCAGCACCACCGGTCTGCCGAAGCGCCAGGCGCGCCAGGCATGGTCTTCGCGCTGCCAGCCCTCGGGCGCAGAGCGTTCCTGCCGCATCAGCCAGATGCGCCCGGCCGTGCTCCAGAATTCGGGACGCTGATAACCGCCATCGGCGATGAATTCCCGGTATTGCGCATTCGACACCAGGGTTGAATCCATCACGAAAGGCGGGACGTACACTGCATGCGCCCATTTTTCATTGTCGAACACGAATCCTTCCCCAGGCCGGCTGCCCATTTCGATGGTGCCGCCGGCGAAGCGGATTTCGCCCTGGGCCCAGGGCCGGATCGCGCGACCGTGGAATCGCTGGGGCAGGGGCAGCCCGAGGGTCTGCAAGGTGTAAGCGAATGCTTCGCCATGCATGTCTTCATGTGCGAGCGCGAGGCGATAGGGATACAGCGCTGCGTCGCTTTGTTCCGTCCTGTTCAATTTGTCCAGCACGCGGTCGAGCACTTCATGGCAATAAGTCTTGAGTGCGCCGGCGGATGGCAAACCGAGGGTCCAGCGCGCGCGATGCGCCACCGTGTTCGAATCGAACCAGTCGTCACCTTTCGTCAGCATGGAAGGCTGCTGCGCAGCATCCGGTGTGCTCGATCGCGCCTCCCGCAGGATGTACCACTCCGCAAACCAGGCGATATGGCCAAGCTCCCACAAGGGCGGATTCAGGATGGAAAGCCTGGGCACTTTGGCGGGATCGTCCAGGCCGGCTTCGGCAAAGCAGTTGAACAGGGCAAGCGTATAATCCCGCGCATCCTGCAGGGCGCCGGCAAGTTCATGCCGGTTGGCATTTCGAAAGGAAAAATTCATCGGCTTTGTCCGGCTATGGTGTCAAGAGCGTCTGGCAAAATGGGCAAACTGACAGGTTTGCGGTCGCTGGCAAGGCGTGTCGACAGTCCATGAGGTAAGGCAAGAAGACGCATGGTCGCCAGCGGCATTTTGATAGTCGCTCTAAAGATGCGTGGAGAAGCAGTGTTGGCCAAAAGGCATGTCGTCATTATCAGCCCGGCCATGGCAAAAGCCAACAATGGCAACTGGCAGACTGCCCGGCGCTGGGCGCGGTTCCTCGGCGAACGCTACCGGGTTACGCTTCTTGAACGCTGGAACGGCATCGCCTGCGACGCCGTGATAGCCTTGCACGCCCGGCGCTCGGCTTCCTCGATCGCTTCATTCGCCGCTGCCTTTCCCGAACGTCCCTGCATCCTGGTCCTGACCGGCACCGACCTGTATCGCGACATCCATGCCGATGCCGAAGCGCAGCGTTCCCTGCAATTTGCGACACGCCTGGTTGTCCTGCAGGAAGCCGGCCTGCAGGAATTGCCTGAAGAGGGACGTGCCAAGGCTCGCGTCATTTACCAGTCCGCTCCAGCGCTCGCGCCCGTCGTCTGCCACGAGCCCGGCGATGCCGAGGTGGTGATGATCGGCCATCTGCGTGATGAAAAGGATCCGCTCGTCTTCATGCATGCGGCTGCTATGGTGAAAGCTCCCGGTTTGCGCATGACCCATATCGGCGGCGCGCTCGATCCGGCGCTGGGCGAACAGGCCATGGCGACACAGCAGGCGGTGCCGCATTACCGCTGGCTTGGCAGCCTGCCGCATGACGCCACGCGGGAGCGTCTGCGACGCAGCCGGCTGATGGTGATCGCCTCGAAAATCGAAGGAGGCGCGAATGTCATCATCGAAGCCGTCACCAGCGTCGTGCCGGTGCTGGCCAGCGACATACCGGGCAACCGTGGCATGCTGGGCGCGGATTACGCAGGCTACTTCCCAGTGGGCGACAGCAAGGCACTGGCTGCCCTGATCGACAAGGCGCTGGCGGATTCGGCGTTTCATGCGCTCCTCCAGGACCAGTGCAAGGCGAGGGCGGCGCTGTTTGCTCCCGAGCGCGAGCAAGCGGCAGTGCTGCAATTGTTGGATAATTTAGCCCCTAAAACACGTTGAGCCCAAGCAGCATCCGTGCCGACGGTCCCGCACCCATCCTCGTCTTACACCGACAAGCCAACATGAATGCACCAACCGACCTGAATATCAAGCTGACTTCGTTTTCCCATGGCGGCGGCTGTGGCTGCAAGATCGCGCCCGGCGTGCTGGCCGAGATCCTGAAAAAATCGAGCGGCTTCCCGGTGCCGAAGGAATTGATGGTCGGTATCGAGACTGCCGACGATGCGGCGGTCTACAAGCTGAACGATGAACAGGCGCTGATCGCGACTACCGATTTCTTCATGCCCATCGTCGACGATCCCTACGATTTCGGCCGCATCGCCGCGACCAATGCGATCTCGGATGTGTATGCGATGGGTGGCACGCCCATCATGGCGCTGGCGCTGGTCGGCATGCCGATCAACAAATTGCCGCTGGACGTGATCGGCAAGATCCTGCAGGGCGGCGAATCGGTCTGCGCCGAAGCCGGCATCCCGATTGCCGGCGGCCATACGATTGATTCGGTCGAGCCGATCTACGGCCTGGTGGTGATGGGCCTGGTGCATCCGTCGAAAGTCAAGCGCAATGCGGATGCACGCGCCGGCGACAAGTTCATCCTCGGAAAACCGCTGGGCGTCGGCATCCTGTCCGCCGCATTGAAAAAGGATGCGCTCGATGCCAGCGGCTATGCGGCGATGATCGAAAACACCACCAAACTCAACAAGCCCGGCAAGTCACTGTCGGATCTGCCGGGCGTTCACGCGCTGACGGATGTGACGGGCTTCGGACTCCTTGGGCATCTGCTCGAACTGGCCCGCGGTGCCGGCCTGACTGCGAGGCTGGAGATGCCGCGCATTCCGCTGTTGCCGAATGTGCAGCAGTTCGCCGAGCGTGGCTTCGTCACCGGTGCCTCGGGCCGCAACTGGGCGGGCTACGGCCATGAGGTTGTGCTGGCCGATGGCATCACCCCGGTGCAGCAGGCCTTGCTGACGGATCCCCAGACCTCGGGCGGCCTGCTGGTTTCTTGCGCGGCGAGCGCCGTGGATGAAGTGCTGGCCTTGTTCAAGCGCGAAGGCTTCGTGCATGCTGCGGTCATCGGCGAAATGGTGAACGGCCCGGCCCGGGTGGAAGTGACTGCCTGAGAAAATGCGCAACGCATCGTAATCGACGACGCGTTGCCGGAACCGCTGTTTCGTCGAGCTTGTCGGGCAGGCACAGCGCTAGTCATGTGGCGACGTTTCCTTCTCTTGCTATACCGTCATGTCCGCGCTGCCCGCAGTCTTGGCGACCAGTCCCTGCATGCAGACCAGATGACGGCTCAGGATCTGGCGTGTGCGATCAGTTCGAGCAGATGGCGCGGCGTTTCGGCCAATGCGTCGGCACCCCAGGTGACCGGTTCGGCATGGCCGCAATAGCCCCACGCCGCGCCTATCGTCGGCATGCCGGCGGCGCTTCCTGCCTGGATGTCGCGCACATCGTCGCCGACATACCAGCAGTCGGCCGGCGGCAGGCCAAGGCGGCGCGCCGCTTCCAGCAGCGGCGTCGGGTGCGGCTTGGGATGCGGCGTGGTGTCTCCGGAAATGACGCACCGCGCATGCAGCAGACCGATTTGCGGCACCAGCGGTTCGGTAAATCGCGCAGCCTTGTTGGTCACGATCCCCCATTGCATGCCGGCTTCCTCCAGTTTGTGCAGAAGCTCGGGAATGCCGTCGAACAGCCGGCTTTTCACAGCCAGCGCCGCTTCGTAATTGTTGAGGAAGGCGACGCGCAGGGTTTCATATTCCTCGTCCCCCGGCTTGAGGCCGAAGGCGGCGCCGATCAGGCCGCGCGCGCCGGCAGAGGCGACCGGCCGCAGGGACTCGTAAGGCGCTTCCGGGAGGCCGCGCGCAACGCGCAACTGGTTGACGGCTGCAGCCAGGTCGGGTGCAGTATCGGCCAGCGTGCCGTCAAGGTCGAAGAGTATGGCGCGGGGAGCAGTCAGCTTCATGAAATCCAGTCGTTGTTCTTGCAAAAGGCCTCTGCACGGCCTGCGTGTGCAGGCCGTGCAGAGGCAGAAATCAGGCCGGGCGGGTGCAGGCGGCCAGGTAATTGACGTCGGTATCCCGGTTCAGGGAATACATTTTCGTCAGCGGGTTGTAGCCCATGCCTTTGAGGGCATCGAGCGTCAATCCGGCGTTGCGGATGAATTGGGCAAGTTCGGCGGGCGTGATGAACTTGGCATAGTCATGCGTGCCCTTCGGCAGCAGGCGCAGCAGGTATTCGGCACCGATGACGGCGAACAGGTAGGACTTCGGATTGCGATTGATGGTCGAAAAGAAGACGTGGCCACCGGGTTTCACCAGGGTTGCGCAAGCCTTTACAACCGCTGCGGGGTCGGGCACGTGCTCCAGCATTTCCATGCAGGTGACGACGTCGTAGCGGGCAGGCTCGCGTGCCGCCAGCTCCTCAGCCGAGATCAGCTCGTATCGAACCTGGACTCCGGATTCCAGGCTATGAAGATCGGCAACCTTCAGCGCCTTTTCCGAGAGGTCGATCCCGGTAACCTCGGCTCCCTTTTTCGCCATCGATTCGGCAAGTATGCCGCCGCCGCAACCGATATCGGCTACGGTCTTTCCTTCCAGCGGAGCACGCGAATTGATCCATTCCAGACGCAATGGATTGATTTCATGAAGCGGGCGGAATTCGGAGGTCGGGTCCCACCAGCGGTGGGCAAGATCACTGAATTTCTGAAGTTCTAATGGGTCGGCATTCATAGGTCGAATGATAACGGTAAAGGAGGCGCCGCGCTGCGACTAATCTCCAATCGTGATGTAAGGCTCCATAAAAAAACCCCGCCGAAGCGGGGTTGGCCTTGATTGACACCGATTACCGGGTACGGGTGCCGACGACTTCAACTTCGACACGACGGTTCGGTGCCAGGCACTCGATCAGTTGCTTGCGCGCCTGCTTCGGATTGCAATCGGTTTTCACCGGCTGGCTTTCACCCTTGCCTTCGGTGTAGACACGGTTGGCTTCGATACCCTTGGATACCAGGTATGCCTTCACCGCTTCTGCGCGGCGCATCGACAGTTTCTGGTTGTATGCCGTCGAGCCGATGGAGTCGGTGTGGCCGACAGCAATGATCACTTCCAGATTCATGCCTTGCAGTCTGGAAACGAGGTCATCCAGCTTTTCCCTGCCCTCAGGCTTCAGGACAGCCTTGTCGAAATCGAACAGGGTATCCGTGGAGAGCGAGACCTTCTCGGAAGTCGGAGCCGGGGCCGGAGCGGGGGGCGGAGGCGGCGGTTCGGCAGGCGCCGGAGCTGCTACCGGGGCCGGAGCTTTTGCTACCACGCCATCACAGCCGACAACGGTGGCATCGGCCGGAGTCCAGTAACCACTATGCACGCAGTTGCCGGATCCGCTCATCACGACAACGCCGCGGCTGTCCGTCAAGTATGCGGTGCTCGGTGGTGCCTGGACGGCTTGCTGTGCTGATGCAGAAAATGAAGCGACTGCGGACGCAGCAAAGATGAGTTTTGCTAAGTTATTCATATTTTTCCTCTTGGTTGATAGATCCGCAGATGAACTGCGCAACAAAAAATGGTTGTCTAAATTTCATGTAGACATCACTACACGCCGTTAGATGGCCATTTTACGAGGTTGTTCCTTTGCAATGCTCATTTGTTAACTATATTTTGCCATATGCTTGATTTAGCGCGAATGTCGCCAAATGCTGCTGCGTCCTTTTAGCCCGTTTTGTTGTAATTAGTCTGCAAAAAAATCAGAAAAATCCGCGTTTTTGCAGAAAAATCTTGCGGAAATGGAATTTTATTGCTTGAGCGAATTCATCCGGAAATCCCGCGGATTTCGATGACTACCCGGCGATTCGGTGCCAAGCAATCCACCAGCTTTGAGCGTGGTCGCTTGCCGCTGCATTGAGAAAGTGCCTGCGCAGGCCCTGCTCCGGTGGTGGTGACCGGCGCGGTGATTCCTTTGTCTTTCAGATAAGCGGCTACCGCATTGGCACGCTGTTCCGACAGGCGCTGATTCTGCTGCCTTGAGCCGAGATGGTCGGTATGGCCGGTCACGAGAACGGCCTCCACTTTCCTGCAGCCGGCAATGCCCGGGATGACATCTTCGTCAAGCCGCTTTTTCGCTGCACGATTCAAGACCGCCTTGCCGGAGGCGAAAGCCTGGTCGCCGCTTAAAGTCACGGTGAAGTCGCAGCGCTTCGGAGCTGCGGGCGCAGCGGGTATTTGTGCCAGTGGCGGCGCAACGATTGCGGGGGCTGTCGGTTTTGCAACCGGCGGAATCAGTTCGCCGTCGCAACCGGGCGCTGCATCAGCTGATGCCCAGCTCCCAGTGCGCCAGCACAGGCCGGTCTCGCTGCGCAGAATGACACCGCGTGAGTCTTGCAGGTAAGCGCTGGAAACGGGATCGGCTTGAATGCTCGGGAAGGTTTGGGCAACTGCGCCGGCGGCGGTCAGGCCCAGAATAAGGCCCAGGGCCAGTTTGTTTGACATCTTGACACTTGATTGGGTTTGTAAAACGGAATTGCAGTGGGCAAGGGGAAGGATTTAATCATACTTTCAAGTGCTTTCAGCACCAGTTTTACAAGTTGCATAACCTGAGGAAGCCTTGAGAAGCCCGGGAAGGGTAGGGGGTGGCATGGTAAAATACAGGGTTTGGTGAATGATGCAGAGCTGCTGTGTCGTTCATCGCTAATCAGCCAACTCCAGTCTGAACAGGCCGCTCGCCCATGGATCAATTCGCAAAAGAAACCATCCCGATTTCACTCGAAGAAGAGATGCGCAAGAGCTATCTCGATTACGCGATGAGCGTGATCGTGGGGCGTGCGCTGCCGGACGTGCGCGATGGCTTGAAGCCGGTGCATCGCCGGGTTCTCTATGCCATGCACGAGATGAACAACGTATGGAACCGCCCATACGTCAAGTGCGCACGCGTAGTCGGCGAGGTCATGGGTAAGTACCACCCGCACGGCGACCAGGCTATCTACGACACCCTGGTGCGCATGGCGCAGGATTTTTCGCTGCGCTATACACTGGTGGACGGGCAGGGCAACTTCGGATCGATCGACGGCGACAATGCTGCCGCGATGCGTTACACCGAGTGCCGCATGGACAAGATCGCGGGCGAAATCCTGGCCGACATTGACAAGGAAACGGTCGATTTCGTTCCGAACTACGACGGCAAGGAAAAGGAGCCGTCCGTCCTGCCGACCAGGATCCCCAACCTGCTGATCAACGGCTCGTCCGGCATCGCGGTCGGCATGGCGACCAATATCCCGCCGCACAACATCAGTGAAGTGATCGACGGCGCGCTGCATGTGCTGCGCAGCCCGGCATGCTCGGTCGACGAGCTTATCGAAATCATTCCGGCTCCGGATTTCCCGACCGGCGGCATCATTTACGGCGTCTCCGGCGTGCGCGACGGCTATCGCACCGGCCGCGGCCGCGTCGTGATGCGCGCCAAGACGCATTTCGAGGAATTCGGCAAGGAAGGCCGCACGGCTATCATCATCGATGAACTTCCGTATCAGGTTAACAAGAAGTCGCTGCTGGAGCGGATCGCCGAGCTGGTGCGCGACAAGAAGCTGGAAGGCATTTCCGACATTCGCGACGAGTCCGACAAGTCCGGCATGCGGGTGGTGATCGAGCTCAAGCGCGGCGAAGTGCCGGAAGTGGTGCTCAACAACCTGTACAAGCAGACCCAGCTGCAGGATACCTTCGGCATGAACATGGTGGCCCTGGTCGACGGCCAGCCGAAGCTGCTGAACCTGAAGGAGATGCTGGACTGCTTCCTGTCGCACCGGCGGGAAGTGGTCACGCGTCGCACCGTGTTCGAGCTGCGCAAGGCGCGCGAGCGCGGCCACGTGCTCGAAGGCCTGGCAGTTGCGCTGGCGAATATCGACGATTTCATCGCGATCATCAAGGCTGCGCCGACGCCGCCGATCGCCAAGGCGGAATTGATGGCGCGCGCCTGGGATTCGTCCGTGGTGCGGGAAATGCTGGCGCGCACGGGCGCTGAAAGCGCCGGCGGCATCGAAGCCTTCCGCCCCGAGAATCTGCCCAAGCATTACGGCCTGCAGACCGACGGCCTGTACAAGCTGTCCGACGACCAGGCGCAGGAAATCCTGCAGATGCGTCTGCAGCGCCTGACCGGTCTGGAACAGGACAAGATCGTCAACGAGTACAAGGACGTCATGGCGCAGATTGCGGACTTGCTCGATATCCTGGCCAAGCCGGAGCGCGTCACTGCCATCATCCATGACGAACTGACCGCGGCAAAGAATGAGTACGGCACGGGTGCGAAGGACGAGCGTCGTTCGCAGATTGAACTGAATCCGACCGATCTCGGCACCGAAGATCTCATCACGCCGCAGGACATGGTGGTGACGCTCTCGCATACCGGCTACATGAAATCGCAGCCGGTATCCGAATACCGTGCGCAAAAGCGTGGCGGCCGCGGCAAGCAGGCTATGGCGACCAAGGAAGACGATTGGATCGACCAGCTGTTCATCGCCAATACGCACGATTACATCCTGTGCTTCTCCAACCGCGGTCGCATGTACTGGCTGAAGGTATGGGAAGTGCCGCAAGGTTCGCGCAATTCGCGCGGCAAGCCCATCGTCAACATGTTCCCGCTGCAGGACGGCGAGAAGATTACCGTCGTGCTGCCGCTGTCCGGCGAAAACAGCAGCTTCCCGGAAGACCATTATGTCTTCATGGCGACTTCCCTTGGTACCGTGAAGAAGACGCCGCTGACCGAATTCAGCAATCCGCGCAAGGCCGGCATCATCGCGGTCGACCTCGATGAGGGCGACTTCCTGATCGGCGCGGCGCTGACCGATGGCAAGCATGACGTGATGCTGTTCTCCGACGCCGGCAAGGCGGTGCGTTTCGACGAAAACGATGTGCGTCCGATGGGCCGCACGGCGCGCGGCGTGCGCGGCATGAACCTGGAAGAAGGCCAGCAGGTGATTGCCTTGCTGGTGGCCGAGAACGAACAGCAGTCGGTGCTGACCGCAACCGAAAACGGTTACGGCAAGCGCACGCCGATCACCGAATACACACGTCATGGCCGTGGCACCAAGGGCATGATCGCGATCCAGACCAGCGAGCGCAATGGCAAGGTGGTCGCCGCAACCCTGGTCGAGCCGGCCGATGAAATCATGATGATTACGACCGGCGGCGTGCTGATCCGTACCCGTGTTTCGGAGATCCGCGAAATGGGCCGCGCCACCCAGGGCGTGACATTGATCGCGGTGGAAGACGGAACCCGCCTTTCGGGCTTGCAGCGCATCGTCGAATCCGACGTCGAAGAGGAAACCAACGGCTCGGAGGAAGAGTGACACGACGCGTCTACAATTTTTCCGCCGGCCCGGCGGTGCTGCCGGAAGAGGTGCTGCAGCAGGCCGCGGCCGAAATGCTCGACTGGCATGGCAGCGGCATGTCCGTAATGGAAATGAGCCATCGCGGCAAGGAATTCATCTCCATCTATGAAGCAGCAGAGCGCGACTTGCGCGAGCTATTGGCGGTTCCATCCAATTACAGAATCCTGTTCATGCAGGGCGGCGGCATCGGCGAGAATGCCATCGTTCCCCTGAACCTGATCGGCAGGAAGCCGCAGCCGGCCGTCGTCGACTTCGTGCATACCGGTTCCTGGTCGGGGAAATCGATCAAGGAAGCGAAAAAGTATTGCAAGGTCAATGTCGCAGCGTCTTCCGAAGAGGTGAAATTCAAGGCGATCCCGCCGCGCGACAGCTGGAAGCTGTCGAAGGACGCCGCATATGTGCACATCTGCACCAACGAAACCATCGACGGCGTGGAATTCCAATACACGCCGGACGTGGCTGTCGACACCGGCAATGCGCCGCTGGTTGCCGACATGTCCTCGCATATCCTCTCGCGCCCGGTCGATGTCTCGAAATATGGCGTGATATTTGCGGGTGCGCAGAAGAACATCGGCCCCGCCGGAGTGACCCTGGTGCTCGTGCGCGACGACCTGCTCGGTCACGCCTTGCCGATCTGCCCGTCGGCTTTCGACTGGAAACTGGTCGCCGACAACAACTCGATGTACAACACGCCGCCAACCTATGGCATCTACATTGCCGGACTGGTGTTCCAGTGGCTGAAGAAGCAGGGTGGTGTCGCTGCGATGGAACGGCGCAATGTCGAAAAGGCGACGCTGCTGTACGACTATCTGGACTCCACCGATTTCTACAGCAACAACATCGCGAAGGAATCGCGTTCGCGCATGAACGTACCTTTCTTCCTGGGCGATGAAAGCCTCAACGATACTTTCCTGGCGGAGGCGAAGGCGCGTGGCCTGCTGCAGTTGAAGGGACACAAGTCGGTCGGCGGCATGCGGGCATCGATCTATAACGCCATGCCGATGGAAGGTGTGCAAGCATTGATCGATTTCCTGAAAGAGTTTGAGAAGAAGTACGGTTGAAGGCGATTCTCGGCCGGCAGGGATGCTGCATTCGAAATGCGACAGCTTCCAGACCGGCCGTATTCCCCATTCCGGATTTTCCGCGTTGCGCCTTGCAGGGCAACGCGACGGCAAGCGCGAGGCAGCGGTGCTTTGCGAAATCCTTGCCTCATCTCCCGAAGAGGGAGAATCAAAGAGTGAGCGCGTGAAGAAGATATGACGGACGACAAACTTAAATCCCTGCGCGAGCAAATCGATGCAATCGATGCACAAATCCTCGATTTGCTGAATCGCCGCGCCCTCATCGCCGAGCAGGTCGGCCATGTGAAAGCGGAAACCAATGCGCCGGTGTTCCGCCCCGAGCGCGAGGCGCAGGTCTTGCTTGGCGTCGCCAACAGGAATCCGGGCCCCTTGCACGGTACCGACGTGCAAACCATCTTCCGGGAAATCATGTCCGCTTGCCGTGCACTGGAAAGGAGGGTAACGGTTGCCTATCTCGGGCCGGCCGGTACCTTCAGCGAGCAGGCGGTATACCAGCAGTTCGGCCATGCGGTCGAAGTCTTGCCCTGCAGCTCGATCGATGAAGTATTCCGCGCAGCCGAAGCCGGCACCGCGGAATTCGGCGTGGTCCCGGTCGAAAATTCCTCCGAAGGCGCGGTCAACCGCACTCTCGACCTGCTGCTGCAAACCACGCTTGTCATCAGCGGTGAAGTGTCCATTCCCGTGCACCACAGCCTGATGACGAAAAGCGGATCGATGGATGGCGTGCATCGCATCTGCGCCCATTCGCAAGCGCTTGCCCAGTGCCAGGCCTGGCTGAATCAGAATTACCCGAACATCGAGCGGCAGGCAGTGGCTTCCAATGGTGAAGCCGCCCGCATGGCGAGCGAGGATGCAGGCGTGGCCGCGATCGCCGGCGAGGTGGCAGGCGAGAAATACAACCTGCAGGTCGTCAAGGCGCATGTGCAGGACGATCCGCATAACCGCACGCGTTTTGCCGTCATCGGCCGTCTGCAGACGGCGCCGAGCGGCAAGGACCAGACGTCATTGATCTTGTCGGTGCCCAACAAGGCTGGCGCGGTCTACAGCATGCTTGCACCCCTGGCCAGGCACGGCGTATCGATGACCCGCTTCGAATCGCGCCCCGCGCGCATGGGCACGTGGGAGTATTACTTCTACGTCGACATCGAAGGCCATGCCAGGGATGAGAAGGTGGCAAAGGCGCTGGCCGAGCTGAAGGAAAACGCTGCCTTCTTCAAGTTGCTGGGGTCATACCCGTTCAGTTTGTGATTAACAACGTCTGCAGCCGGGTGTCTGTCGCCTATTGCTGCATGGCGGTCTAGCTTTGGAACTCCACTATGTCTAATCAATTCGGACCCGATTACGTGCGCGCCATTGCCCCTTACCAGGGCGGCAAGCCGATCGCGGAAGTCGCTCGTGAATTCGGCCTCGACGAGGCGAAAATTACCAAGCTTGCCTCGAATGAAAATCCGCTTGGCATGCCGGACTCGGCCAAGCAGGCGATGCTCAAGGCGATGAGCGATATCGGGCGTTACCCGGATTCCAACGGTTTTGAACTGAAGGCAGCGATCACCGCAAAGTACGCCGTGCCGCAGGACTGGATCACGCTCGGCAACGGCAGCAACGATATCCTGGAACTCGCGGCCCACGCATTCGTGCAGCCGGCACAGTCGGTGGTTTTCGCCCAGTATTCATTCGCGGTATATCCGCTCGCTACCCAGGCGGTCGGCGCCCGCGCCATCGTGGTGCCCGCGAAGAATTTCGGCCATGACCTGGCAGCGATGTCGAAGGCGATCGCGGAAGATACCCGGCTGGTGTTCATCGCCAATCCGAACAACCCGACCGGCACCTTCCTGCCGGCGAAGGAAATCGAAGCCTTCCTGCAAACCGTGCCGCAGAACGTGGTCGTGGTGCTGGACGAGGCGTACAACGAATATCTGGCGCCGGAATTGCAATACGATTCGATTGCCTGGGTCCGGAAATATCCGAACCTGCTGGTGTCGCGCACGCTGTCGAAAGCTTACGGGCTGGCCGGTCTGCGCGTCGGCTTCGGGATCGCTCAGCCGCACGTCACCGATCTGCTCAACCGCATTCGCCAGCCATTCAATGTCAATTCGCTGGCGCAGGCCGCAGCGATCGCCGCATTGAACGACGAGGAATTCCTGAAGAAAAGCGCACGCGTGAACGCCGAGGGCTATCGCCAGCTGACTCAGGCTTTCGAGGCGATGGATCTGGAATATGTGCCTTCGTTCGGCAATTTCGTGCTGGTTCGCGTCGGGAACGATGACGGCGCTGGTGCACGGGTGAACCTGGCCTTGCTGAAGCAGGGCGTGATCGTGCGGCCGGTTGGCAATTATGGCTTGCCGCAATGGCTGCGCATTTCCATCGGCTTGCCCGAGGAAAATGCCGCGTTCATCGACGCCTTGAAAAAAGCCTTGGCCTGAGATTTCCGTGTTGAAGAAAGTCAGCATATTCGGTGTCGGCCTGATCGGCGGGTCGTTCGCCCTGGCCCTGCGCAATGCGGAAGCGGTAGAGCAGATCGCGGGTTTCGGGCGCAGCGCCGCTTCCCTGGTGCGTGCCAAGGAACTTGGCATCATCGACCAGATCAATGCGACGCCGGCTGACGCGGTGAGCGATGCGGACCTGGTTCTGATCGCCGCCCCCGTGGCACAAACGGAAGCGATACTCACATCGATCAAGCCCCATTTGCAGCCGGGTACTGTGGTGACCGATGCCGGCAGCACGAAGTCGGATGTGGTGCGGGCCGCGCGCAAGGCGCTTGGTGACAAGATCGCACAGTTCGTACCCGGCCATCCGATTGCGGGGCGTGAGAGGAACGGGCCGGATGCGGCGATTCCCGATTTGTATATCGGCAAGAAGGTCGTGCTGGCGCCTCTGCCGGAAAATCCGGAAGCGTATGTGGCACGGGTGGCGCAGGCCTGGCGGGATTGCGGCGCCGTCATTCACACCCTCACTGCCGAGGAGCACGACCGGGTGTTCGCGGCGGTCAGCCATCTGCCTCACCTGCTTGCCTACGCCCTGGTCGATGACATTGCGAACAAGCCGCATGCCGACCTGCTGTTCCAGTATGCCGCCAGTGGGTTTCGCGACTTCACCCGAATTGCCGGCTCGTCCCCGGAAATGTGGCGTGATATCTCCCTGGCCAATCAGGCGGCATTGCTGGCCGAACTCGATGCCTACCTCGCTCAGCTGACACGTTTGCGCGGCATGCTGGCAGCTGGAGACGGCGGCGCGCTGGAAGGCGTGTATGCCAATGCGCAGCGGGCGCGGCAGAGCTGGATCCGAACCATCGAGACAGCGGAAAAACCTAACAAGCTAGGCGGCGACTGATGAAACACTATCCCCATCATCTCGACCTGAAGCCGGTCAGCCATGTGCAGGGCACGGTGCGCCTTCCGGGATCGAAGAGCATTTCCAATCGCACTCTGCTGCTCGCCGCGCTGGCGCAAGGCACGACGCGGATTATGGAATTGCTGGCTTCCGACGATACGCACGTGATGCTGATGGCATTGCAAAAGCTGGGCGTGCAATGGGAACAGGTGGACGCGAGCCAGGAATATATCGTGCATGGTGCGGGTGGCGCTTTTCCGGTACATCATGCGGACCTGTTCATGGGAAATGCCGGCACCGCCATCCGGCCCCTGACGGCGGCGCTTGCGGTCACCGGCGGCGACTACACGCTGCACGGCGTGGCGCGCATGCATGAACGCCCGATCGGCGACTTGGTCGATGCATTGAATGCAGTAGGCACCCGGATTGCGTACACCGGCGAGCCCGGTTATCCGCCCCTGCACATACAACGCGGACAGATCCATGCCGAACGCATGCAGGTGCGCGGCAATGTCTCCAGCCAGTTCCTCACTGCCTTGCTGATGGCTGCACCCCTGATGGCAAGGGAGCAAGCTGTTGTCATCGATGTGATCGGCGAGCTGATCTCGAAGCCCTATATTGAAATCACGCTCAACCTGATTCAGCGCTTCGGCGTCCAGGTCGAGCGCAATGGCTGGCAATCCTTTACCGTACGAGCCGGCCAGCAATATGCGAGCCCGGGCACCATTCATGTCGAAGGCGATGCCTCCTCCGCTTCCTATTTCCTCGCGGCGGGCGCCATTGCCGGCGGACCGGTGCGGGTGGAAGGCGTCGGGCGCGACAGCATCCAGGGCGATGTGCGCTTCGTCGAGGCACTGGAGCAGATGGGCGCAAACATCAGCATGGGAGACACCTGGATCGAGGCGTCGTCCAGTGGCGCCCTGAAAGCCATCGACGCTGATTTCAACCATATTCCGGATGCGGCGATGACGATCGCGGTTGCTGCGCTGTACGCGGAAGGCACCAGCACCTTGCGCAACATCGGAAGCTGGCGGGTCAAGGAAACCGACCGGATTGCAGCCATGGCTATCGAATTGCGCAAGCTGGGCGCGCACGTGGAAGAGGGCGAGGATTATTTGCGCATCACCCCACCCGCACAGTTGCGTCCGGCCGCCATCGATACCTATGACGACCACCGCATGGCGATGTGCTTTTCGCTTGCCGCGCTTAATGGTGCAGCGCGCAAGGGGACGGCGGTCCGCATCAACGATCCGAAATGCGTTGCCAAGACTTTCCCGGAGTATTTCGAGGTTTTCACAAAAATCGCCGGCAAGGGCTGACATTTCGGCAAGCGGGTGATGGACCGGAACGATTGCCGGGATGTGTGCCGACTGGCACGCAGCCGGCAGCAGGCCAACCATTGATATTAAAGAAATGAATACTTCCAATATTGCCGTAATCGCCATTGATGGTCCGACCGCTTCCGGCAAGGGTACGGTTGCGCAGCGCGTCGCGCTGCGTCTCGGCTTTCACTACCTGGATTCCGGAGCGCTGTACCGGCTCACGGCCCTGTCGGCATTGCGGAAGAACGTCCTGCTGAATGACGAACATGGTCTCGCAAAGCTGGCAGCCAGCCTGCCATGCCAGTTCATAGGCGATGAGGTCTGGCTTGCTCATGAAAACGTGACGAATGCCATCCGGGCGGAAGACGTCGGGAATGCCGCGAGCAGGATTGCAGCCCTGCCCGCCGTGCGCCAAGCCTTGTATGGCTTGCAACTCGGCTTTCGCAAGGCGCCGGGACTGGTCGCGGACGGGCGGGATATGGGCACTGTGATTTTCCCGAACGCACTGCTCAAGGTTTTTCTTACAGCAAGCGTCGAAGCACGTGCCGACAGGCGCTATAAGCAATTGATTGACAAGGGTTTTCCTGCTAATATGGACGACCTTCTAAAAGATTTGAAGGAGCGTGACGCGCGCGACGCCAATCGTGCTGTTGCCCCGCTCAAGCCCGCAGAAGGGGCGCTCGTGCTGGATACTTCCGCGATGACTGCCGACGAGGCAGTCGAACAAGTGCTCAGTTGGTTCACCGCTGCGAGGCATGGCGCGCGTTGATGCGCAAGAGTGTCATTCGATTTGTTGTCAGTTGTGCCGTTGGTGCCCGGTAGATGCGCGCAGCATCCCGCCGGGTGTTGATTAACCTAACCCAATGTTTGCCACATCCCGCTGGCAAATTGGCTAACCCTTTTACTTTTATGTCTACAGTTCCTGCTTCCTCTACCTCTGGTAACGAAAGTTTTGCCGCTCTCTTCGAGGAATCGCTGTCGCGCCAGGATATGCGTTCCGGCGAAGTGATTTCGGCTGAGGTCGTTCGCGTCGACTACAACTTCGTCGTCGTCAACGCCGGCCTGAAATCCGAAGCGTTCATTCCAATCGACGAATTCAAGAATGATAACGGCGAACTCGAAGTCAACGTAGGGGATTTCGTCACCGTTGCCATCGAATCACTCGAAAACGGCTTCGGCGACACCATCCTGTCGCGCGACAAGGCCAAGCGCCTCGCATCGTGGCTCTCGCTGGAAAAGGCGATGGAGTCCGGCGAGCTGGTCACCGGTACAGTGAATGGCAAAGTCAAGGGCGGCCTGACCGTCCTGACCAACGGCATCCGCGCCTTCCTGCCGGGTTCGCTGGTCGATACCCGTCCGGTCAAGGACACCACGCCGTACGAAGGCAAGACCCTGGAATTCAAGGTCATCAAGCTTGACCGCAAGCGCAACAACGTTGTGCTGTCGCGTCGCGCCGTTATCGAAGCATCAATGGGCGAAGAGCGCGCCAAGCTGATGGAAACCCTGAAGGAAGGCACCGTGGTGACCGGCGTCGTCAAGAACATTACCGACTACGGCGCGTTCGTCGACCTCGGTGGCATCGACGGCCTGCTGCACATCACCGACCTCGCGTGGCGCCGTGTCCGTCACCCGTCCGAAGTGCTGTCCGTCGGCCAGGAAATCACTGCCAAGGTCCTCAAGTACGATCAGGAAAAGAACCGCGTTTCGCTGGGCGTCAAGCAATTGGGTGACGATCCCTGGACCGGCCTGTCCCGTCGCTATCCGCCGGGCACCCGTCTGTTCGGCAAGGTGACCAACCTGACCGACTACGGCGCATTCGTTGAAGTCGAGCAGGGCATCGAAGGCCTGGTGCACGTATCCGAAATGGATTGGACCAACAAGAACGTGGCTCCGAGCAAGGTTGTCCAGCTGGGCGACGAAGTCGAAGTCATGGTTCTGGAAATCGACGAAGAGCGTCGCCGTATCTCCCTCGGCATGAAGCAGTGCAAGCCGAATCCGTGGGAAGACTTCGCCGCCACCCACAAGAAGGGCGACAAGGTCAAGGGCGCGATCAAGTCGATCACCGACTTCGGCGTGTTCATCGGCCTGCCGGGCAATATCGACGGCCTGGTGCATCTGTCCGACCTGTCCTGGACGGAAGCTGGCGAAGAAGCCGTGCGCAAGTTCAAGAAGGGCGACGAACTGGAAGCTGTCGTGCTGGCCATCGACGTGGAGCGCGAGCGCGTTTCGCTGGGCGTCAAGCAGCTCGAAGGCGATCCGTTCAACAACTTCACTGCAATGAATGACAAGGGTGCGGTCGTTTCCGGCACCGTCAAGTCGGTCGAGCCGAAGGGCGCAGTGATCCAGTTGACCGACGAAGTCGAAGGCTATCTGCGTGCGTCCGAAATCTCCCGCGACCGCGTGGAAGATGCCGGCACTCACCTGAAGGTTGGCGACAAGGTTGAGGCAATGATCATCAACATCGACCGCAAGTCGCGCAGCATCCAGTTGTCGATCAAGGCCAAAGACAACGTCGAAACCCAGGAAGCCATGCAGAAGATGTCGGCTGATGCCAATGCGGCTTCCGGCACCACCAGCCTGGGCGCGCTGTTGAAGGCGAAGCTCGACAACAAGCAGTAAGTCGAGCGTCAAATGACTAAGTCGGAGCTGATTGCCCGTCTGGCCGAGCGTTATCCGCAACTGGTGGCAAAAGATGCGGATTACGCGGTCAAGACAATTCTCGATGCAATGGCCGATGCGCTGGCAAGCGGCCAGCGCATCGAGATTCGTGGCTTTGGCAGCTTTGCCCTGAACAGCCGTCCGCCGCGCATCGGTCGCAATCCGAAATCAGGCGACAAGGTGATGGTTCCCGAAAAGCGGGTGCCACATTTCAAGCCTGGCAAGGAATTGCGGGAGCGCGTCGACGCCATGGTCGGGCAGCCAATCAAGGAAGATTGAGTCGTTGCTGCGCAAATCGGAACGGCATCCGCTACGGATGCCGTTTTTTTTGAGCTGCATTTTTGATGGCGAATCGTACGCACACCGCTTGAATTGGGGCAACACCATTCGTCACCCGAACTTCGTTTCACGTACAATTTCACCTTCTGTCATCCGGCACGTCCTGCCTGCTGGAGGGAGCATGCAATGCACAGGCAAAACGATCGATAAGGAATCGGAGCCATGAAAATCATTTCGAGAATTGTTGCGGTCATCCTTTTTCTCGTGTTCTTTGGCTTTGCCTTGAAGAATACGCAGGAAGTCGCGCTCAGGTTCTTCTTTGACTACGAACTGCGTGGGCCTCTGGTGCTGCTGCTGCTCGGCTTCTTTGTCGCTGGCGCAGCGCTCGGGGTGCTTGGCATGATGCCAACCGTATTCCGTCACCGGCGCAACCTGAACCGGCACAAGAAAACCATCGAGACGATGCAAAAAGAAACCGAAGCCGAGCGCATGTCCCGCCTCCAGCCCCCGCCGCCCGATAGCATCATCAATATCAACAAGTAACTGCAACGATTTATACAACTGCATGGAATTCGAAACCTGGTGGCTGCTCAGCATCCCTATCTTTTTCAGCCTTGGCTGGATTGCAGCGCGCATTGATATCAAGCAGCTGGTATCCGAATCGCGCAGTCTCCCTAAAGGATATTTCAAGGGATTGAATTTCCTGTTGAACGAGCAGCCCGACAAAGCGATCGACGCCTTTATCGAAATCGTCACGCTGGATCCGGAAACCGTCGAGCTGCATTTCGCGCTCGGCAATCTGTTTCGCCGCCGTGGCGAGATCGAGCGCGCCATCCGCGTGCACCAGAATCTGCTGGCCCGGCCCGACCTGCCGCTGGAATACCAAGTCCATTCCCAATACGAACTCGGGCAGGATTACCTGAAAGCCGGTTTGCTCGACAGGGCCGAGGAAACTTTCAACCTGCTGGTCGACACTCAGTATGGCGCGCAGGCGCGCAGGGCTCTGCTCGAAATCTACCAGCGCGAAAAGGACTGGACCCGCGCCATCGACGCTGCCCGTGCCCTGCAGGAATCCGGTGCCGGCGGGCGGCAAAAGGAAATATCCCAGTTCTACTGCGAGCTGGCTCAGGACGAACTGGTGCATACGCATCCAGACGCGGCTCTGGACTTGCTGGAAAAGGCGCTGCACGCCGACCGCAAGAATGCCCGTGCCAGCATCCTCATGGGCGATGCCCAACTTGCCAGGGGCGACATCGAAGCAGCCTTGCTGGCATGGCGGCGCGTCGAGCACCAGAGCGTGCCGCATGTGGCGCTGGTCGCCCAGCGCCTCATGGATGGATACCGGGCAGTCGGCCGGCCCTTGGAAGGCGTGAACCTGCTCAAGTTCTATCTGACGGAGGCACCGTCCATCGACCTGCTCGAAGTGGTTTTCAAGGCCGTGCTGGAAATGGACGGTGTCGAAGCCGCGAACCAGCTGGTCAGCAATGAATTGCGGCGGACCCCGACCCTGCTCGGACTCGACAAGATGCTGGAAGGGCGTCTGCTGAATGCCTCGCCGGAAGTGCGGCCGGAACTCTCGCTGGTGAAAGACCTGGTGCACGGCTATACCCAGAAGCTGGCGCGCTACCAGTGCAGCCACTGTGGCTTCAAGGCACGCCAGTTCTATTGGCAATGCCCGGGCTGCAGCCAGTGGGAAACCTATCCGCCGCGACGCACCGAAGAACTCAACGTCATGACTTAAACCCGTCCGGCGCTCACGGGTGCCGGCATTCAATCAAACTACCATCATGAAGATAACGATTATCGGCACAGGTTATGTCGGTCTAGTCACAGGCGCCTGCCTGGCGGAAGTGGGCAACGATGTCTTTTGCCTCGACGTCGATCAGGCCAAGATCGATATTCTGAACAGCGGAGGAATTCCGATCCATGAGCCAGGCTTGTCCGATATTGTCGCGCGCAACCACGCAGCCGGCCGCCTGAAATTTTCGACGGATATCGCTGCCAGCGTGGCCCATGGCGATATCCAGTTCATCGCCGTAGGCACGCCGCCCGACGAAGACGGTTCGGCCGACTTGAAATATGTGCTGGCCGCAGCCCGCAACATCGGCAAGCATATGAGCGGATTCAAGGTGGTCGTGGACAAATCCACGGTTCCGGTGGGGACCGCGGACAAGGTGCGTGCAGCCGTCCGCGAGGAATTGCAGGCGCGCGGCAAAGAGCTGCCGTTCTCTGTCGTCTCGAATCCGGAATTCCTGAAGGAGGGCGCAGCAGTTGAGGACTTCATGCGGCCCGACCGCATCGTCATCGGTTGCGAGGAAACGCCGGAAGGTCACCAGGCGCAGGAGCTGATGAAGAAGCTCTACAAGCCCTTCAACCGAAACCATGAGCGTACCTTCTGGATGGACGTGCGCTCCGCCGAGTTCACCAAGTACGCGGCAAATGCCATGCTGGCGACCCGCATTTCGTTCATGAACGAGCTTGCCAATCTGGCCGACCGGGTCGGGGCCGACATCGAAGCGGTGCGTCAGGGCATCGGCTCGGATCCGCGCATCGGTTACAGCTTCCTGTACGCAGGCTGCGGCTACGGCGGCTCCTGCTTCCCGAAGGATGTGCAGGCGCTGGAGCGCACTGCGCGCGAATATGATCAGGAACTCCTGATCCTGCGCGCGGTGGAAGCCGTCAATCATCATCAGAAGCAGGTACTCGGCAAGAAGATCGTTGCCCGCTTCGGCGAAGATTTGTCGGGTCGGCACGTCGCTGTCTGGGGCCTGGCTTTCAAACCGAATACCGACGACATGCGAGAAGCCTCGTCCCGCGTCCTGCTGAGCCAGTTGCTGCGCCGCGGCGCCACGGTGGCAGTGCATGATCCGGTTGCGATGGACGAAGCAAGGCGGGTGCTTGCCCTCGACTTTGCGGACAAGCCTGATGCGCTTGAGCGCATCCGCTTCAGCGAGAGTCCGATGGATGCACTGCATGATGCCGATGCGCTGGTAATCGTGACCGAATGGAAGGCTTTCCGCAGCCCCGATTTCGACCGTGTCAAATCCCTGCTCAAGACTCCGATCGTATTCGACGGCCGCAATTTGTTCGAACCGGAATTCATGGCGGATGCCGGGTTCGAATATCACGGTATCGGCCGCTCGGTGCTGACCAGGGTTTGAACATGACCACCTCCGAAAATTCGAAGAATGCGCCGCGCATCCTGGTCGTCGGGGATGTGATGCTCGACCGCTACTGGTTCGGTGATGTAAGCCGGATCTCGCCGGAGGCGCCGGTGCCTGTGGTACGCATCGAGCGGCGCGAAGAGCGCCTTGGCGGCGCTGCGAACGTTGCGCGCAACGCGGTCGCGCTCGGCGCGCGTGCCGGCCTGCTCGGCGTCGTCGGCAAGGATGAGGCAGGCGATACGGTGGAGCAATTGCTCGCCGCACTGAATGTCAACAGCTACCTGAACCGGGATGCGTTGGTATCGACCATCATCAAGCTGCGCGTGATCGGCAGGCAGCAGCAATTGCTGCGCATTGATTTTGAAGCGCCTCCTACCGACACCGTGTTGCGGGACAAGCTGACGCAGTTCAATGCCCTGTTGCCTGAGTATGAAGTGATCGTGCTGTCGGACTATGCCAAGGGCAGCCTGGTGAATGTGGTGCACATGATCGAAGCGGCAAGGCAGCTTGGAAAACGCATACTGGTCGATCCGAAGGGTGATGATTTCCTGCGCTACAAGGGCGCATCGATCCTGACCCCGAACAAGTCGGAACTCAAGCAGGTCGTGGGTTCATGGAAAAGCGAACAGGAGTTGACGGAAAAGGCGCAGCGGCTGCGGGCGGAACTCGAGCTCGAAGCCTTGCTGCTGACGCGTTCCGAAGAAGGCATGACGCTGTACACGGCGGAGGAAGTGCACCATTTCCCCACGATGGCTCGCGAAGTCTACGACGTGTCAGGTGCCGGCGATACCGTGATCGCAACCTTGGCGACCATGCTGGGTACGGGTATGGATCTGAAGGAAGCAGTTTCGATCGCCAATCGTGCCGGTGGTATCGTGGTGGGCAAGCTGGGTACGGCAACTGTTACCCGGGAGGAATTATTCGGCTGATATGGATGTCACGCCTCGTTGTCAACCGCTACAGCATCAGGCCGTTAGAGATCTTAGCGTCGGTTTTCTCCGCGCTTGAAACGCATCCCTAACTACTTTAGGAGAGATCAATGTTCAGGAAACTCTTGCTGGCAGTTGCGACGTTGGTTGCGACAATGGGTTTTGCATTCGCGCAAGTCGACGTCAACAAGGCGGACCAGGCAGCCTTAGACAGCGTCAAGGGCATCGGACCGAAAACGTCCAAAGCCATTCTCGATGAACGCAAGAAGGGCGGGGATTTCAAGGACTGGGCCGATTTCGAAAAGCGGGTAAAGGGCATCGGTGACAAGAATGCAGCCAAGCTGTCTGAGTCCGGATTGACCGTCAATGGGCAATCCAAGCCCGGCACTTCGGCATCAGCCGCCAAGGACAAGCAGAAGGCCGCCGCAGCCAAGGACACGAAGGAAGCGCAGCCGACAGCCGACGCGGGCAAGAAGGAGTCCAAGGCGGCAGACGCCAAATCTGCTGATAGGAGCACGAAGGCTTCCGACGCAAAAGACGCCAAGAAAGACAAGGCCTCGAAGTAAGCTGTCTTCCTTTCGACTCAACCCCGCTGGCACACGCCGCGGGGTTTTTTATTTCCAGAATGCCCTACCTGCCATCAAACGGGCTCGTACGCCCAACTGCGTCTCCGATTAAAATGATGTTTTGATTGAAGCTCCTCACTTACGTCATGCCTTATCTCACTATCGAAGACACAGTCGGCAATACACCTTTGGTTCAGCTGAAGCGGATTCCCAGCGAAAGCGCACGCCGTCGCAATAATATTATTTTGGGCAAGCTCGAGGGGAATAACCCTGCCGGGTCGGTCAAGGACCGGCCTGCGTTGTCCATGATCAAGGGTGCTGAAGAGCGTGGCGTGATCAAGCCTGGCGATACTTTGATCGAAGCGACCAGCGGCAATACCGGAATTGCTCTCGCAATGGCGGCTTCCATGCGCGGTTACAAGATGGTTCTGCTGATGCCGGAAAACCTGAGCGAGGAACGTCGGCAAAGCATGGCGGCCTATGGTGCCAAGATCATTTTGACCCCAAAAACCGGGGGCATGGAGTATGCGCGCGATCTGGCCGAGCAGATGCAAAAGAATGGGGAAGGCACCATCCTCGACCAGTTTGCCAATCCGGACAACCCGCGCTCCCATTACGAAGGAACGGGACCGGAAATCTGGCGCGACACCCAGGGCAGGGTGACACATTTCGTGAGCGCCATGGGAACGACCGGCACTATCATGGGTGTATCACAGTACCTGAAGGAACAGAATGAAAACATCCGGATTGTCGGCGCCCAGCCGGAAGAGGGATCGCAGATCCCTGGCATCCGGAAATGGCCGGAAGCTTATCTACCGAAGATATTCGACCGCGCCAGAGTGGATCAGGTCGAGCCTGTAAGCCAGGCTGCTGCCGAACAGATGGCACGGCGCATGGCGAAGGAAGAAGGGATTTTTTGCGGCATTTCCTCCGGTGGCGCATGCGAAGTGGCGCTCCGCATTTCCGAAACCGTGGAAAACGCGACGATAGTCTTTATTGTCTGCGATCGCGGCGACCGCTACCTCTCCACTGGCGTCTTCCCTGCCTGAGCTCAGACAGGGAAGCAAGGCGGGAGGAGGACTTATTCGTCCTTGCCGGAAACTTTGTCCTTGGGTTTGAACTGCTTGTCGCTGATTCGGAATTTGTCGCGCCGGTCGCCCATCAGCATGCGCAGTTCCTTGATGCTCAAGTCGCTCACTTCGTGCATGCGAATCAGCAGGGATGCGCCCACCGGCAACCTGCGGTGGCGGATCTTGCTGATCACCGGCGGCGCTACTTCCAGCGCACGCGAGAGCGCCGCGTCATTTTTCAGATTCAGCTTTTCAATCAAGGCATCCAGCAAATTGTTGGGATCATAAGCAACCTGATCGGCGAGACGGTTGCTGCTGGCATTACCTGATTCCTCATTCATTGATTGATATTCCATGTTGCGATTCCCTTGCTGAATAAGCAGTGAAACTTGTGAAAATGCCAATAATGGCCGTGATTGGAGCGATTTATTTAGATTGCATGCCGACTCAATTTATTTGACTAACATGCAATTTTTTGCACTTAAGAAATATATTAAAAAAATTTCAGAAATGCAATGTTAAATTTGTTTCAATCTTTTTCTGTGAACGCTTACTAACATTCGGCTTCCATACGGGCCAAAAAGAAAAGGCCACAAAACTGAAGCTAAAGCAGGCTAAATTCTTTTAATGACCAACATCTTCGCGCGGTATACGCTTCCGATGGAAGCCATATGAAAAGCTAGGCAACGTCTTTCGGACTTGGTGGGGATGGAAGGATTGCCTTAGCAGGTTTTTTTCTTATTTCTTTTTCATCCCCGGCTCCTCGGAAGAGGTTTCTACTGAGCTTATGTTGAGGCGACGCCAACCTTCATGTCCCAACCGGCGCATGGTGGCAATGTTCTTTTCATAAATCTCGCTGGCATCCGGAAAACTCTCGACCGCACGCTCGATGCTGTCTTCGCGCAATAAATGCAGGATCGGATACGGAGAGCGGTTGGTGTAGTTTTCAATGTCATCTTGTGCGGTACCTGCGAACTGGTAGCGGGGATGGAAGCTTGCGACTTGCAACTGGCCTTCCAGTCCAAGCTCACTGAGAGTCTCATCCGCAATATCGAGGAAGTCGTTGTAGTCGAGGAAATCGAGCAGGACGGAAGGATGAATCAGCAGGGTGGTGTCGATGTCTTTTGCATTCGCCTGCGCCAATGTTTCCAGTTCCCGTACCAGGTCTTCTCGCAGCGCCTCGGGAGTCTGGGCGTTGCTGACCACATAGCGGACTTGTTGCTTGACATGAACCGCTTTTGCGAACGGGCACAGGTTCAGGCCGATCACGGCCTTCTCCAGCCAGGCTCTGGTCGTGACAATTACTTCATCAGGATCGTGGGACGGGTGAGCGTTCGCCTTGCTGGGCTCATCGGGAGGGAGTGCTGGAGTCATGAAGCGGAATGGAGGATGAGGCAAAGTATTCATTATGCCGCCGTTCCAGGGTGCCCGCGCTGCAAGCACATGCTTCTGCCGGCAATCATTCGCGCTCATCCTCTTATAATCACGACCTGCAAAACTAAGAGCAGGACAGCCATGGCCCTCAAGGCAACGATTTTCAAGGCGGATTTGCATGTCGCTGACATGGATCGCCATTACTACGCGGAACACAGCCTGACCATAGCGCGCCATCCGTCCGAAACCGATGAGCGCATGATGGTACGGCTGCTGGCCTTTGCGCTCAATGCAGATGAGGCACTCGCATTCGGAAAGGGTTTGAGCACGGAAGATGAGCCCGACTTGTGGCGCAGAGATCTGACCGGCGCGATCGAGTCGTGGATTGAGGTCGGACAGCCCGACGAAAAGCGCATCCTCAAGGCTTGTGGCCGCGCGCGCCAGGTGCTGGTGTACAGCTACGGCGGCGTCAGCACGGTATGGTGGGAACAGATCAAGAACAAGCTCGATCGTGCCCGGAATGTGAGCGTGATTCGCCTGCCGGTCAGTGCCACGCTCGCACTGGCAAAGCTGGCCGAGCGCGGCATGCAACTGCAATGCACCGTGCAGGAAGGCCAGGTATGGATAAGCAGCGGCGAACAGACCGTGGAACTGGAACCGGAAATTCTCAAGCAGGCCGATCCCGTCTGATCAGATTGCGGGAAGAAGTCACGCCGCAATAAGGTGTGTCATCCAATCGAGCAGAACAGTGGGTACCAGTTCCGAATGGGACAGGCCGGCGCGACGCGTCTTTCCCTCTCTGCGCCGATGCTGGTCCCCGAGTTTAACCAATATGCAGCCTGCAAAAGCAATGATGATGACCATCAGCAGTACCAGAAAGCCCACCAGCTTCAGCAGGCCACACGGCGAAGTCTTGCTTGCGAATTACTGCCCACGCGCAGTGCGTACTGCGCGGCCAAGGTCGATGACCGACATCGCGTAGAAGAAACTGCGGTTGTATTTGGTAATGGCAAAGAAATTGCCGGTACCCAGCCAGTATTCCGTCGGGTCCGTGCCATTCTGTAAGTCGACCAGGCCATACAGCATGTCCGCCGGCGGTTCGGCGCTCGATGTCACGCCGGCCGTTTTCAGTTCTTCCAGGCTGAATTTCGCTTCCAGTCCCTGGCCGATGAACATTTCCCAGCCGGTGTTTCCGGCCGACGCAACGCTTGCGGGAAAGACTATGGGCTCGCCGCGTTTCCAGCCATGCTGCACGAGGAAGCTGGCGACGCTGCCAATGGCGTCCACCGGCGAATTGCGCAGGTCGACCTTGCCGTCGCCGTCGAAATCGACGGCGTACCTGCGTATGCTGCCCGGCATGAACTGCGGCCAGCCGATCGCTCCTGCATAGGACCCGAGCAGCGAGAAGGGATCGATTTTCGCATCACGCGCAAACAGCAGCGTGTTCGCTATCTCGCCACGGAAGAAGCTCATGCGTGCCGCACGGTTAGGCGTGTCGGGATAACTGAACGCGAGCGTCGTCAGCGCGTCCAGTACGCGGAAATTGCCGGTATTGCGGCCATAAATGGTTTCAACGCCGAGAATGCCGACGATGATTTCGGCAGGAACGCCATATTCCGCCTCAGCCCGCGCGAGTGCATCCGCATAACTATCCCAGAAAGCGACGCCGGCGTTGATGCGCACCGGTTCGACGAAGCGCGCGCGATAGGCTTGCCAGTTCTTCGGCTTGCCGGGCGGCGCCGGTTTGATCAGCTGGATCGTCGTATCTACATAGCGCGCCTGTCGGAAAATCGCTTCCAGTTCGCTCCGGTCGAAGCCGTGCTTCGCAACCATCTCGTCGATGAAATCGGAGACATCCTTCCATTGGTTGAAGTTGGCGAATTCGCCCGTCTCCTGCGTATCGACGGCCTTCTTCGCCTTGATTCCCGCTGGAGCATGGCTCGTCTGTTTGGCATCCGATACGCAGGCTGTCAATGCGAGCAGGAGCGGGGGCAGGCATGCGCAGTATTTGGTGAAAGTGAAAAATGTCATCGGCATTCCGCTAACAAGGATTTGAGTTGGGTGAGCGCGCCGTCGGTTGCCTTCTCGTCCGGCAAACCGTAGCGCAGATGTTCATACAACGTCAGAAAGCCTGCGGCAGCGGCTTTCTGGTTCGGCGGCAGGGGGGATTCCTGCGCCGTCAGGCGAGCCGCATAGGCGCGCGGCCCTTCGTGGACCGCTCTGGCAATGCCTCGTCGCGCCATGTTTTTGCAGAGCGTCTGAAACAGGGCATCGACCGGGTCCGTCTTCCGTCGCTGGAACAGCAGGGGCAGCATCGTCAGTGCCAGCACGGCGCAGCCGAGGGCCGTCATCAATATGGCCAGGGTGCGCCAGCTGACATCCTCGAAGCCGAGCCACTTGAGGAAATTCCTTTGGCGCTCGGGCGTGTAGCTCAGGACCCATTGATTCCACGCATTGTTCAGGGCTTCCCAGCTGTATCTCAGCCGGTACAGGCTGCTTAGCCAGGATTCCTTCCCGGCATCGAAGGTCACCAGGCCACCCAGCACGCGGCGCGGAAGCACGTTGCCGAGATTCGTTTCGATGCGCTCGGGCGCAACCGCCGCAGTCGGATCGACCCGGGTCCAGCCAAGATGTTCCAGCCATACTTCGGCCCAGGCATGAGCATCGGACTGGCGCACCGTCAGGAAGCCGTCATCCGGGTTGACCTCCCCGCCCTGATAGCCGGTCACTACCCGCGCCGGAATGCCGGCGGCACGCATCAGGATCACGAAGGCATTGGAATAGTGTTCGCAGAATCCGGCCCGCGTCGAGAACAGGAATTCATCCGCCACATCCCTGCCAAGCGGGGGCGGCTCGAGCGTGTAGCGGAAATTCTCCTTGCGGAAGTAGCGCAGGACGGCATCGATCACCGCATTGTCGCTGCCATGTTGCCGGCGCAGTTGCGCACCGAATTCCAGCGTGCGCGGATTGAAGCCTGGCGGCAGTGCCAGCCATGCTTGCAGGGCATGACGGCTTTCTTCCGGCTGCAAGGCGTAATCGAGAAAGGACGCGGCATCGTAGCGGACCCGCTCGTTCAAAGGCCGCGTTGCCAGGATTTCCAGGTCGGGCGAAACGGTGACCTGGAAATTGTCCACTTCGGGCCTAGTTTGGGGCACGTCGAGGGCGAACAGCCAGCGCCGTCCATGCGGCTCCAGCGTCACCTGGTAGCGTACCGGGGCACCGTGCGGATGAATACGGATCGGCTGACGCGACGGGGCATGCGCCTGAAGAGCGGTCCAGGTACGGCCGTCGTAGTTGCCGAGTACCGGACCGCGCCAATACAGCTTCGATTTCGGTGGCGGCGTGCCGTCAAATTTTGCGCGGAATGCGATTTCTTCCGATTGCGCGAGCCTGGAGATATTCCCGGGAGACATGGAGTCGGACAAGCCGGTCCGGCCCGAGCCCGTATCCTGCGGCAGACCCCACAGCGGGCCCTGGATGCGCGGGAACAGCATGAACAACACCAGCGTCAGCGGCACGGCCAGCCCGAGGATCATCGCGCCCAGCCGCAGTCGTTTTCGCAGAGGTGGCACCACGCCGGTGTACTGGAAGGACAGCTGTGTGGTCAGCATCGCGATGACGGCAACGATCGTCATGCATGCGGTAGCGATGCTTTGCGAATAAAAGAAGCTGGCCAGGATCAGGAAGAAGCTGAGGAACAGCACCACGAACAGGTCACGCTTGGCATGCATTTCCAGCAGCTTGAGCGTCAGCAGCAGTGCCAGCATCGACACCCCAGCTTCCTGGCCGAAGAGAGTGCGATGCGTCCAGTACACGCCGCCCATGGTCAACGCGGCTACCGGCAGCAGCAGCCAGCGCGGCGGCATCTGCATGCCATGGAAGGTGACCCAGCCGCGCCACAGCAGCAGGCCTATGCAGGCGGGAATGATCCAGCCGGGCAGATGTCCGGCATGCGGCACCAGCACGATGGCGCAGGACACCAGCAGCAGCAGCGTGTCGGCCTTGTCGCGCGACATCGGTCGCCGGGCGGAGCCGGTGAGCGAAGGCAGGGGCAGGCGCGACGTCTTCATGGCTGATACAGCGCCAATGCGCGCAGGCAGGCTTCGCGGTGTGCCGGGCCGAGAGCCGCGGGGAGATGCGTGCCGCCGAGGTGGAAGGAATAGGGCAGGCCGCGTGCTTCGGCTTCGATCACCCAGCGCGTCAGCCGCGACAGTTTCGCTTCCACATCCATCAGACGCGGAAGCTGGGCGAAGTCGAGGGCAATCTCGGTCGCCGCACCACCTTCGAAATGCTTGGTGACGAGGGCGCCGCCAAGGTCGACGTCGACCTTGGCGATTTGGCGCCAGGCGAGGCGCTTCAGCGAATCGCCCGCCTGGTAACCACGGATGCCGGCAAAATCTTCTTCACCCGCGCCGCCTTCACCTTCATTCGCTTCGATGCCCGCCACCGGCAGCGGCGGTGCATTCTGTTCCGGCTGCGGGTAGACGAGGGCACGCGCATCCGGCTGCCAGTAGCTCCATGCGCGAAGCAGACCCAGCGGAAAACGGGTTTGCAGGCGTACCCGCGGTGCCGGCATCCACCCACGTTGTTGCGCCAATGCAGACAGCGTGATCGTGGTCGTCGATTGCGCGGCCACGTCGGCGTGATGGATCACTTCGGGCAGGCCTTCACCCACAAAGTCTACCCAGAGCGCATAACGGTCGTGGCGGCGCCGGTTGATCAGGTGCAGTTCAAAGCGTGCCTCTTCCCCGGCGAACACCGGCGTCGAGCGGCCGGCTGCCAGATGCAGGTGAGCCAAGTTGCGGAAGGTAAGGTGCATGTCGATCAGAGCGCAGGCGGCGATCAGGAAGGTGAGGCCGAAACCGAGGCTGAGGTTGTAGTTCACCGAAGCGATGAACAGAGCGAGCAGCATTACGCAAAAGCCCATGCCCGGGTGGGTGGGCATGATGAACACGCGCCGCTGGTGCAGGAACACTTCACCCGGCTCGCTGTCGCGCAGACGGAACAGCCATTTGCTGGCTTTCCTGCGCAAAGCGTGTTCGATCCTGCTCAACATTTTTCTATACCGCCACCGATTGCATCAGCTGCAGCACGAGGTCGCGGCTGCCCAGCGCCGAGCCAGCGGTGGACTTCAGCGGCCGCAGACGATGCGCCGCGACCGGCACCAGTACCGCCTGCACATCTTCCGGGATCACATGATTGCGGCCTTCAAGCGCGGCCCATGCACGCGCAGCATGCAGCAGCGCAATCGTGGCGCGCGGGCTCAAACCTTCCGCAAACAGGCCGCTCTGGCGCGAAGCCTGCGCCAATGCCTGCACGTAATCGATCAGGGAAGGCGAGGCATGCACCCGCTTCAGGGCTGTTTGCGCTTCCAGCAATTCTTCCGGTTGCATCGCGGTAGGCAGTGACTTCAGCATGGTGCGGCGGTCTTCGCCCATCAGCAAGGCGCGTTCGGCCTGCGCATCCGGATAGCCGAGCGACAGGCACATCAGGAAGCGGTCGAGCTGCGATTCGGGGAGCTGGAAAGTGCCGATCTGGTGCGTCGGGTTTTGCGTGGCGATGACGAAATACGGTTGCGGCAGCTCGCGGGTAATGCCATCGGCCGTGACCTGGCGTTCTTCCATCGCTTCCAGCAGCGCCGATTGCGTCTTCGGCGTCGCGCGGTTGATCTCATCCGCGAGCAGGACCTGGGTAAACACCGGGCCGGGATGGAACACGAAGCCGTTCTTTTCCCGATTGAAAATCGACACGCCGACCACATCCGCCGGCAGCAGGTCGCTGGTGAACTGGAGCCGATTGAATCTCAGGCCGAGCGAGATCGCCAGCGCATGCGCCAGCGTGGTCTTGCCGACGCCCGGCACATCCTCGATCAGCAAGTGGCCGCCTGCCAAGAGGCAGGCAAGCGATTGCCGGATTTGCAGTTCCTTGCCGACGACGATCTGGCTGACTTGTTGGGCAACAGCATGGACTTTCGAGAACATGGATCTTCCGTGAGTTAGGATGGGTGTTGCTGGTATTTCCTGCTTGAGGAACATCAAATCTGGTTATCGGAAAGCGCCGGCAAAATGACAACGGTACCGTGCATATTTCATCTGGAACGTCTGGCAAGATGAGCGGAGTCGCGGCCGCCGGCTAGGCATCAATGCAGACCGTGCCGGTGGCAGGAGAAGAAGACGCATTGCGGGCACCTTTTTATTAGACGCTCTAAACTATCGAGATTCTATTCGAGAACTTGACCGTCTACTCTGCTTAGTGGAAAGAAATGACGACTGCCATCTACACCCACCCCGATTGCATGCGCCATGAAATGGGAGGATGGCATCCCGAATGCCCAGAACGTCTGCAGGCAATCGAAGACCAGATGATCGCAAGCCGCATCGACGGCCTGCTCGAACGCAGGGAAGCGCCCCAGGCCAGCGTGACGCAAATCGCGCGCGTCCATACGCTTGACGCCATCGAGCGGGTGCGCGCCAATGTGCCGCTCATGCAGGAGGGCGTTACAGCCTACTATCCCCTCGATCCCGATACGCTGCTGAATTGCCACAGCTGGGAGGCCGCGCTGCGTGCCGCCGGCGCGGCAATCGCGGCGACCGATGCGGTGATCGCCGGCGAAATCGACAATGCATTCTGTGCAATACGTCCTCCGGGACACCATGCACGGCCATCGGAGCCGATGGGATTTTGCCTGTTTGGCAATATCGCGATCGCGGTCAAGCATGCGCTGGAAGTGCATGGATTGCAACGCGTGGCGATTGTCGACTTCGATGTTCATCATGGCAATGGTACGGAAGAGGCATTCATCGGTGATGATCGGGTACTGATGGTCAGCTTTTTCCAGCATCCCTTCTATCCCTACAGCGAAGTGCGCACCGATCTGCCGAACATGGTGAACCTGCCGGTGCCCGCCTATACCAAGGGCGATGAAATTCGACGGCTGGTGAGCGAGAAGTGGCTGCCCGCCCTGCATGCGCACCGCCCGGAAATGATCTTCATTTCAGCCGGGTTCGACGCGCATCGTGAAGACGACCTCGGCCAGCTGGGCCTGGTCGAAGCGGACTATGCCTGGATCACGCAGAGAGTCATGGAAGTCGCCAGCCAGCATGCGAAGGGCCGCATCGTGAGCTGCCTCGAGGGCGGCTACAACCTCTCGGCGCTCGGACGAAGCGTCGTTGCCCATCTGAAAGCGTTGGCACAGCTGGATTGAGCTGCACACAAGCCGTTTCTGCAGAGGCGCTGCGCCTTGGCTTTCTTCCCGGAGTCTGTCCGTGCACCGGGTAAAATAGCGCCTTCTTTTCAAAATGAAGTCACGCATGTCCATACAATGGTTCCCCGGTCACATGAACGCCGCCCGCAAGAAGGCGGCGGAATCCATGGAGAAGACCGACCTGGTGATCGAGGTGCTGGATGCGCGCCTGCCCGAGGCCAGCTGCAATCCGATGATCGAACAATTGCGCAAGCATCGGCAGCGCCCCTGTCTGAAAATCCTCAACAAGGGTGACCTGGCCGATCCGGTTGCGACCAAGGCCTGGATCGAGCATTACAACCGGCAAAAAGGCGTGCATGCGATCGCCCTGAGCTGCAAGAAGCCGGCGGATGTCGCCAAGATCCCGGCTCTCGCAATGAAGCTGGTGCCGCATCGGGGCACGGCATTGAAGCCGCTGCGCATGATGATCATGGGGATTCCCAACGTCGGCAAGTCGACCCTGATGAACGCACTGCTGAAAAAGCGGGTGGCGGCAGTGGGGGACGAACCGGCGGTCACCAAGACGCAGCAGCGTCTCTATCTCGGCAACAACATCGTCCTGATCGATACGCCCGGCATGCTGTGGCCGAAGATCGAGCATCCTACCGACGGCCTGATGCTGGCCGCCAGCCATGCGATCGGCGTGAACGCGATCATCGAGGAAGAGGTCGCGAGCTTCCTCGCGGACCAGCTGCTTGTGCGCTACCCGCAACTGCTCGCCGCCCGCTATGGCCTGGCGACAGCAGGCATGGACGGCATCGGCGTGATCGAAGCCATCGCCCAGCGCCGCGGATTCAGGCTGAAGGGCGGAGACTGGGACTTGGAGAAGGCGGCCCACACCCTGCTGCAGGATTACCGCAGCGGCGCGCTGGGACGCATCAGTCTGGAAACGCCGGAGAGCCGCGAACAGCTGCTGGCAAGCTATCAGCCCGAACCTTCACTGGGCGAGCCGCGGGAAGAGCAGGAAGATCTGGACGAGCACTGAATCCGGCAGTTTTGTGTATCCGGCATGACGACCCGCGCAGGGATTCATGCAGGAAGCTTGAAATGCAAAGAGGCCCGCCGAAGCGGGCCTCTTTATTTGTGGACCTTGGTAGCGGAATGCGAAGGCATTCCACCGAACGGCAATTACATCATGCCGTCCATGCCGCCCATACCGCCCATGCCACCCATACCGCCCATGCCAGCAGCAGCCGGTTTCTCTTCAACCAGCTCTGCCACCATGCAGTCGGTGGTCAGCATCAGGCCGGCGATCGACGCTGCATTCTGCAGAGCCGAACGGGTGACCTTGGCCGGATCCAGCACGCCCATTTCAACCATGTCGCCATAGGTGTCGTTGGCGGCGTTGTAGCCGAAGTTGCCCTTGCCTTCCAGGACCTTGTTGACGACGACGGAAGCTTCTTCGCCGGCGTTGGTGACGATCATGCGCAGCGGCTCTTCGATCGCGCGCAGCACGATCTTGATACCGGCGTCCTGGTCAGGATTGTCGCCTTTCAGGTTCAGGCTGGCGCGAGCGCGCAACAGTGCCACGCCGCCGCCCGGGACGATGCCTTCTTCAACTGCAGCGCGGGTTGCGTGCAGGGCGTCTTCCACGCGGGCCTTCTTCTCTTTCATTTCGACTTCGGTTGCGGCGCCGACCTTGATCACTGCCACACCGCCGGCCAGCTTTGCCACGCGTTCCTGCAGCTTTTCACGGTCGTAGTCGGAAGTCGCTTCTTCGATCTGCACGCGGATCTGCTTGACGCGCGCTTCGATTGCGGAAGCCTGACCAGCGCCATCGATGATGGTGGTGTTTTCCTTGCCGATCTCGACGCGCTTGGCCTGGCCGAGGTCGTTCAGGGTTGCCTTCTCGAGGGTCAGGCCGACTTCTTCAGCGATCACCTGGCCGCCAGTCAGGATAGCGATGTCTTCCAGCATGGCCTTGCGACGGTCGCCGAAGCCCGGAGCTTTCACTGCGCAGGTCTTCAGGATGCCGCGGATGTTGTTGACCACCAGGGTAGCCAGCGCTTCGCCTTCGATGTCTTCGGCGATGATCAGGAGCGGACGGCCAGCCTTGGCAACTTGCTCGAGAACCGGCAGCAGATCACGGATGTTGGAGATCTTCTTGTCGAACAGCAGGACGAACGGGTTTTCCAGAATGGCAACCTGACGGTCCGGGTTGTTGATGAAGTACGGCGACAGGTAACCGCGATCGAACTGCATGCCTTCGACGATTTCGAGTTCATCGTTCAGCGACTTGCCGTCTTCCACGGTGATTACGCCTTCCTTGCCGACTTTTTCCATGGCTTCAGCAATGCGCTCGCCAATGGACTGGTCGGAGTTGGCAGAAATGGCGCCAACCTGGGCGATTTCCTTGGAAGTGGTGCAGGGCTTGGCGATCTTCTTCAGTTCCTCGACGGTGGCGGTCACGGCCTTGTCGATGCCGCGCTTCAGGTCCATCGGGTTCATGCCGGCGGCAACGTACTTCATGCCTTCGCGCACGATGGCCTGGGCCAGCACGGTTGCGGTAGTGGTACCGTCACCGGCGTTGTCGGAAGTCTTGGAAGCGACTTCCTTGACCATTTGCGCGCCCATGTTCATGAGCTTGTCTTTCAGTTCGATTTCCTTGGCGACAGATACGCCGTCCTTAGTGACGGTCGGGGCGCCGAAGGAGCGCTCGAGGACTACGTTGCGGCCTTTCGGGCCCAGGGTGACTTTGACGGCGTTGGCGAGAATGTTCACGCCTTCAACCATCTTGGCACGGGCGTTATCGCCAAAAATGACTTCTTTAGCTGCCATGTTTGTTACTCCTTAGTTCGTTGGATATTCGTATTACTTCTGGACGACTGCCATGATGTCTTCTTCGCGCATGACGAGCAGTTCTTCGCCACTGACCTTGACGGTTTGGCCAGAATATTTGCCGAACAGAACGCGATCGCCGACTTTTACTTCGAGCGGGCGTACTTTGCCATCCTCAAGGATCTTGCCATTGCCGACCGCCAGGATTTCGCCCTGATCCGGTTTTTCCGCAGCAGCTTCGGGAAGGACGATGCCGGACGCAGTTTTGGTTTCCTGGTCGAGGCGCTTGACGATGACGCGATCGTGCAAAGGACGAAGGTTCATACAAACTCCTTTATATTCAATGGGTTATATTTTTTAGGCAATGTTGCGCCCGTATGGTTAATTCCAAAGTGCAACACTGCAACATGGGAAATAGTTGATGGCCAGAGAGAATTATTAGCACTCTCCCCTAGCGAGTGCTAAGTATATGGATGCATATTGCATTTTTCAAGGCGGCAGGGGTATTTACTTGTTAATTATTCGATTCGCTGCTGTAATGGCGCCCGCCAAGACGAAACTTTTACAATACGTCTTTAAAGTAAGTTGGATTTGAAATGGATCAGCAGATCATCGATATCGAAGCGCGGACTTGGCGGCTCGACTCCACCGATGCCAAGTGGATTGCCGCTCTGGAAGCAGGCAAGGTGCTGCATTTTCCGCAGATGGAATTTGCATTGGACGAAGCGGAAAAGCAAATTCTGACCCCGGCGGCGCAAGCACCGGGTACCCGCAGCATCACCCTCGACGCGCGCGGCCGTTTCAAGGGTGCGGCAGGTGATCCTGGACAACAGGCAGTCATTGCGGGAATGATCGGGCGTTTTCGTGCACAAGCGCAAGACTTGGTGCACAGCCTTTTGCCCGCCTACAAGAACACACTGAAGATGGCGACCACCAGCTACCGCCCGTTGCAAGTGGAAACCCGGGTGCAATCTTGGCGTTCCGATGACAAGCGGCTGCATGTGGACGCATTTGCCGGGCGGCCGAATCATGGCGAGCGCATCTTGCGCGTATTTACCAACATTAATCCGAACGGCATTCCGCGCGTTTGGCGCGTTGGGGAACCCTTTGAAGAAGTTGCACGCCGCTTCCTCCCGCGCACGGAACCTTACAGCAGATGGCATGCATATTGGTTGCGGGCGCAATTCAAGACCAAGAAAGTGCGTAGCGAATACGACCACCTGATGTTGCAATTGCATGACTGCATGAAAGCCGACCCGGAGTATCAGAAAACCGCGAAGCAGGTCACGATTCCGTTTGCTTCCGGTAGTACCTGGGTATGCTTTTCCGATCAGGCCTCGCATGCAGCGATGTCAGGCCAATTCATGATGGAGCAGACCCTGCACATTTCGGTCGATGACCAGTACGATCCGCAGTCCAGCCCGCTGGCGATTCTGACCCGATTGAAGGGGCACAAGCTGGTTTGAATCCGGGCAGGCTCGCATCGATTGCTCGCACAGTCGGGGAGCCATAGGTAAGCCTGGGTCTCATTATTCATTTATATCGGGGACGGCATAACGCCGTCCCTGCTTACAAATTTCCGGTCCGGGATGAGTGCGGCATTCGCCAGGCAGTGCGTACATATGGCTTGTCATGCCCGGAAAGATAAAGCGCCAGCTCATCGATCCAGCGGCTCGTCGGTGCCGGATTTGCATAGGCAGTCGGCAGCAGGGCAATCAAGCCGGCCGCGATAAGCCGCCGGCTCACTGGAATGCATGACGTACTGGCGATCCGGATGAATCCCAGGCTGATTGCCGCACCCAGGAAGAATCCGAACATTACTTCCGAAACCGAGTGGACATGAATCGCAAGCCGGGAAATTGCGACCAGCACGCCGAACAGAAGGCCCAGTACAACGCCTGCCGCCCGTTTGGGCAGTGAGGATTGCTGCAGCATGAGATAAAAAAGCACTGGCACCACGGCGCTTGCACGCATGGCATGGCCGCTTATTCCAGTGAAATCCAGTGATCGAATGCCGATGCCCCAGCCAACGAAGGCGATCTTCGTAGCCGCGACCAGTAGCAGCCCGAAGCTGAACAAGAGTGTCCACCAGAATGCCATGCGCCACGCGCGGCCGGCGATGAGCCAGATAATGATTGCAATTGCGGCAGGAACGGTTACAAAGGTATCGGCAAGATTCGTTATTGTCATCCAGGGAATCATAGAACTCCGTCGGTTTGGTAGATTGCATGCTCTTCAGTTTTTTCTTCTGCCTGTGCTGCAAGTTGATGGAAGAGCAATCGCAAGTGCGGCAGTTCCGCGTGTCTGTTCTTATTAAAGTCCAGTTTGAAAATAGGCCGGTTGATTAAATTCAAACAGCTCGGGGTTTCAAAGTTCCTCTGCGATTTCTAATTCATTCGTGGTGCGAAAAGCGAATGAGAAGCACGGCCATGTGCCTATCGCGCGACATGGGATAATGCGCCGCACCGACACAACTTGATACAAATTCCGCTCGCCATGCGCATTCTGCAATCGGTTTTCACTGTCTGTTTCCTGTTCTTATTCCTCGTTGCCGCACGCGCCGAAGGCTTGCCTCCTCAAGTAGTCGATGCCCTGTCTCGCGCAGAAATTCCCCCCTTTGCAGTCGGCGCATACGTACAGGAGATAGGCGGACCAGTCATGGCAGAGATGAACCAGGACATCCCGCTTGCTCCGGCATCGACGATGAAGCTTGTCACCACCAGCGCAGCACTGGAGCTCCTGGGGCCGACCTATACATGGAAAACACGGGCGTACGTCGACGGCATCCAGCAGGGTGACGTATTGCGCGGCAACCTGGTCATCAAGGGCAGCGGTGATCCGGCCTTCATGGTGGAACACCTGTGGCAACTCCTGCGCCGCATACGCGCCAGAGGCATACGGGAAATCAAGGGGGATCTCGTGCTGGATCGCAGCGTGTTCGAACAAGCGGTTTTTGATCCGGCCGGTTTCGATGGCGATCCGGCAAAGCCGTACAACGTGGGAGCGGATGCCTTGCTCCTCAATTACAAGGTGCTCGGCTTTCGCTTCCTGCCCGACGCGGCAGAGGGCAGGGTGACGGTGGCGACCGACCCGCCGCTTGCCGGATATCCCATCCTCGCTCCGTCCATGACCAATGACGAATGCGGTGACTGGCGCGGGCGGCTGCAGCCGGTGATCGACGCAAGCGGTGCCCGCTTCGGCGGCAGCTACTCCGCGTTGTGCGGCGAGCGGACGTTGTATCTACATCCGTACCAGATCTCGCAAACGCAATATTTCGCCATGGTGTTTCGGCAAATCTGGAAAGAGTTGGGCGGATGCCTGAAGGGCGAAGTTGTGGACGGCATTGTTCCTCCCGATGCGCGAATGGTGGCGGAATGGGAATCAGCGCCCTTGCCGCAAGTGATTCGGGATATCAACAAGTTCAGCAACAACGTGATGGCACGTCAGCTGCTGCTGACGATCGGAGCCGAAGCCTTGCAGCTTCCGGCAACGCCGGACCGGGGTGCTGCCATCGTCCACATGTGGCTCGCAAACAAGAAGGGTATCGATACATCCAGACTCGTCATGGACAACGGCGTCGGACTGTCGCGTGTGGAGCGCATCCCCGCCTTGACCATGGCGCGTCTGCTGGCGAACGTCTACCGGTCGCCGCTGATGCCGGAATTCCTGTCTTCCATGCCGCTGATCGGTCTGGACGGGACCATGCGGCAGCGCCTGAGAAACCAGCCGGTGACCGGCCGCGGCCATATCAAGACCGGGATGCTCAACGATGCGCGCGCAATCGCCGGCTATGTCCTGGCCGCTTCCGGAAAGAGCTACGTGGTGGTGTGCATGATCAATCATGCGAATGCGTCCCGCTCGCAGGAAGCGCTGGACGTACTCCTGCAATGGATATTCGAGAAGGGGTAGGGCAGAACTGCCGGCACGCGCTCCCGCAGGCACGGCAATCTACTGTGGTGGATTAGCAAATTTGCAGGTTCTGAGCCTGGTTTTTTTCAGGGGCGATAACCGATTGTTGGTATGATGCCTTTTCTTGATAAAAATCAAAGGGAGCCTTCCGATGCCTTTCCCGCGCACCTTCCTGCTTTCCGTGATGTTTGCCGCTATGACGGCCACCGTACCGGTTCTTGCTCAAGACAATGCAGCTCCCTCAGTTAACGCCGACTCGGCATCCCAGGCCGGCAAGGACGGGGAAAAGAAGGCGGGACGCCTCAATTGGCAGGAAGGCCCGCGCGACATCACCTTGCTCGAACAGGCTGTACTCAAACTGCCGCAGAATTACGCCTATCTTGAAGGCGAGGAGGCGCGCGATCTGCTGCGCAAGTTCGGCAATCCCCATGTCGATGACGTGATGGGCCTCGTCGTCGGGCCGGATGGGAACTGGTTCACCACGGTGCGCTTTGAAAAGGCGGGCTACATCAAGGACGACGATGCAAAGGACTGGAAAGCCGACGAGCTGTTCGAGTCCATCAAGGAAGGCACGGAAGCATCTAACAGTTTTCGCCGCGAGCAGGGCATACCCGAAATGGAAATCGTTGGTTGGGTCGAAAAGCCTCATTACGACGCTGCTGCGCACCGCCTGGTCTGGGCCATCTCTTCCAAGGACAAGGGCAGTACATCATCCGCCGACCAGGGCATCAACTACAACACTTACGCCCTGGGCCGGGAAGGCTACTTCAGTCTCAACCTGGTCACTGGTCTGAATGAGATCGAACAGCACAAGCCGCATGCACTGAAACTCCTCTCTGCACTGGAATACAGGGAGGGCAAGGCCTACAAGGATTTCAACGCTTCAACCGACAACGTGGCCGCCTATGGCCTGACCGCCCTGATTGCCGGCGCCGCTGCAAAGAAAGTGGGACTGCTCGCGGTGGCGGCGGCATTTTTCGCGAAATTCGCCAAGGTGATCATCCTGGCAGGCGCCGGTGCATTTGCGTTCCTCGGAAAATTCTTCAAGCGCAAAAAGGATGCTACGGCTCCTGTCGCTGTTGCGGCTTCCGACCAGCAGCCGGGCAGCTCCTCCTGACAATCCGGCCCAGGCATTTCTGAATGACCAAGCTGCTTCTGCTGCTGTTCAGCGGCCTGAAATTCGCGAAGCTATCGAAGCTATTGTTCTCCGGCGGAAGCATGATCCTGTCGGTGTTCGCCTATTCTCTGGTCTTTGGCTGGCGCTATGCCGCCGGTTTTGTCGGGCTGCTGATGATTCATGAAGCCGGACATTATCTGGCGGCGCGGCAGCGCGGGCTGGATGTCGGTTTGCCGACTTTCATTCCGTTTGTGGGCGCATGGGTCGAACTCAAGCAACAACCGATGGATGTCGAGACGGAGGCCTACGTCGGGATTGCCGGCCCGGTTGCCGGAACAGCCGGGGCGCTCGCATGTTTCTTCCTCGCGAAGAATTACGGCAGCACCTTGCTGCTTGCGCTCGCCTATGCAGGATTCATGCTGAATCTGTTCAACCTGATACCGTTATCGCCACTCGATGGCGGGCGCATAACAGCCATCCTGTCCCCGCGCATCTGGCTGCTGGGAATGCCGATACTGATTGCGCTCTTTGTCTATCGTCCAAGCCCGATGCTGATCCTGATCGGCGTCCTGGCAGCGCCTCAGGTGTGGGCAGTATGGCGCAACCGGCATGAGGGGAACGGTGCGGACTATTACAGGGCGCCGCTGAGCACGCGGGTCGAGTACGGCTTGTACTACCTAGTGCTGGTGGCATTCCTGGCGCTACTGAGTTTCGATTTGCACGAACAGCTTGCGGCCTTTAAATAAGCAACAGTGAATCATACGAGCGGGGACAGGACATGGCCGGGGCCATCATTGAAGACAAGGCGGGCACGCAACGAATCGGCCATGCGAACAAGGCATCCGTGAACCGCAATTCGTCGCATGCGACATCGGTTCAGACATCGCCTGACCCGGAGGATATCGGTCCGCAGCGTTTCGAATTCACGGGTACGGGCGCGGAATATTTCCGAATCTGGGTGGTCAATCTGCTATTCACCATTCTGACCTTCGGCATCTATTCTGCATGGGCCAAGGTGCGCCGGCTGCAATATTTCTATCGCAATACCCGCGTGGCCGGTTCGGTCTTCGATTATCACGGCAATCCGAAAGCGATCCTCAAGGGCCGCATCCTGGCCCTGGTCCTGGTTGCCGCGTACAAGATCTCCTACGACGTCTCAGCAGTGGCTGCAATCATCGTCGCCCTCGTTCTTGCCGCAATCATGCCCTGGCTGCTCGCGCGCGCCTTCCGCTTCAAGCTGGCAAATTCGAGTTACCGCGGCGTGCGTTTTCATTTTCGCGGCACGGTAGGGCAAGCCTACCGAATGCTGGTTCTGTTTCCGATCATTCTTGCAACGACCGGTTTGTTTGTTTGGACCCTGGTGACTTCGTTCTCGCGTGCGCCCAGCATGGGCGTCGTCTTGCTGGCCGTGCTGCTGCCGATAGGAGTCATGGGCAGCGCAGTGCCGCTTGCGCATTACTTTCTCAAGCGCTATCAGCATGACAATGCCGATTTCGGGCACACGCCGTTCTTCTTCCATGCACGCGGCACGCAGTTCTTCAAGGTCTATGGCAAGGCGATTGCCATGGTCATCCTTGGCACGATTCCGGCGGCACTGTTCGCCTTCCTGACTACGAAGGCATACAAGTGGCTGGCGTCGACCATGTTCGGCTGGCTGTTTGCGATCATCTATGGCCTGCTGTTCTCTTACGCGTTTTACCTGTTCGTGCGGCCCTACCTTGAGAGCCGGATACAGAACCTGGTTTGGAACCACACCGAACTGGGAGAGCACCGCTTCGAGAGCGGGGTGAGGGCACGCCGGTTATTGTGGATTCATGCATCGAACCTGACGTTGATTACGCTGACCTTCGGGCTGTACAAGCCCTTCGGCGCAGTCCGTCTCGCGAAGTACCGGGTCGAGAGCATGACTCTGATCCCTGCCGGCAGCCTGGAAGAATTCCTCGCGGACCAATCCGCCGACAATGCAGGTGCCATCGGGCAGGAAGCCGGTGACCTGTTCGACATCGACATAGCCCTATGATAGACGCCATTTATTTTGACGGAATCTCGGCGCGACGCCATCCGGTCACGCTGATGCTGCACAAGGGGGTTGCGGCATTCCATGGTGAGGAGGTGCGTCGCAGCATCAAGCTTTCCCGGCTCGATATCTCTGAAAGGCTGGCCCATGCGCCGCGCCTGCTGCGCATGCCGGATGGCGCTTGCCTCGAAGTGAATGATCCCGGGCTCGACCGGTTGCTGCGTGCAAATGGCTATCGAGACCCCTGGGTGGTCCGCTGGCAGCAGAACTGGCCGCTTTCATTGTTTGCCCTGGTGTCGCTCCTGGCCGCTCTGATTGCCGGGTACCAGTGGGGATTGCCGTGGGCAGCGGACAATTTCGCTCAGCATCTGCCGGCATCGATCGAAAAGAAAATTGGCGAGGGGCAAATGACGCTGATTGATGAGCGCTACATGCAAGCCTCGAAGCTGGACCCGGCTGAGCAGGTGCGCTTGCGCCGGATGTTTGCCAAGCTGCAGCAGCCGTATGGCGAGAAGGTTGACTATCGACTCGAGTTCCGTGACAGCCGCATCGGCCCCAATGCCTTTGCCTTGCCTAACGGCGTGATCGTGATGACCGACCAGCTGGTCCAGCTCGCACAGGATGACCGTGCGGTGATGGCTGTGCTCGGACATGAACTTGGCCATCTTCATCGCAGGCATTCCCTGCGCCGGCTGCTGCAGGCCGCCGGTGTTGGCGTGGTCATGCACATGTTCATTGGCGACGTATCGAGTGCGCTTGCGGCGCTGCCAACTTTCCTGATCGATCAGAAATATTCACGTGATTTCGAGCGTGAAGCGGACCAGTATGCGATCGAGATGATGCAGGCTAACGAGGTCCCGCTATCGCCGATGGCGGACCTGTTCGTGAAAATGGGCGAAGCGCGCAGCGCAAATCGACATGCGTCGGCAGAAGCTGGCGAGGACGACGCAGACGACGAGGATGAGGAAGAAGCACCGGTCAACCGACGCGGCAGCAAGCAGCGCAATACCTGGCTCGATTACATGAGTTCCCATCCGAGTGACGACGAGCGTATCGCCCGGCTCAAGGCGGCGGATGACGGAAAGTAGACGGAAAGCCTGCTTCCAACTGGTCCCGCACTGCGGGACGCTACAGGATCACAGGCCGATCAGGAAGCTGGTTGCGGCTTGATCCGTCATCCGGAAAATGAGCCGCCAGCAAATCGTGCAGATGGCCGAGCGCCGAAAGCACGCTGTGGTGAAAGTCGCCGCGGGCGAATCCGGCTGTCATCATTCGGCAGATCCCCTGCCAGTCGTTGGCCGCGATTGCCCGCCCGACTCCGCGGTCGGCCACAATTTCCACCTGATGGTCTGCAAGATTGATGTAGACGAGCACGCCGCAGTTTTCCTCGGTATCCCAGATCCGGTAATGTGCAAAGAGCTCGCGCGCGCGTTCGCGTGCTGTCATGCCGCCCAGTACGGCCTGGGCATTCAGCGCGGCTTCAATGATCAGACGAACTTCAGCGCGGTGTCGCGTTTCGCCTTCGGCGATAGCGGCTTCGATGGCCTTCAGCGTTGGTGCAGGAAAGGCCCGCTGTCCGGAGCGGGAGTTCGTGCAGAGATGCCTGAGCAGACGGGATATCGTTTTCATCACCAGTTCCCCGATGCGCCGCCGCCATCGAAACTGCCGCCACCGCCGGAGAATCCTCCGCCAAATCCCCCCCCGCGCGACCCACCGAATCCTCCGTATCCGCTCCCGAAGCCGCCACTGCCGAAACCACCGCCAAGGATGACGCCGGGGGCGGAACGGCCCCAGCCAGCATGGCCAAGCCGGTTGCGCGGCGAGCGGGCACGCGACGCGAGGATGAAGATGAAAATCAGGGCGAACACCAGGAAGGGAAAGAGCGAGGCGCCGGCCGTATCCGGCTCCTCCTGTGGCTCGGGCTTGCGCCCGGGTGCCGGGAACTGTTCCCTGTCGAGGAGGGTGGTAATGGCCGACACACCGGCGCTCAATCCGCCATAAAAATCATTCTGGCGGAAATGCGGGGCGATCACGTCCTGCAGGATGCGCTTGGACTGAGCATCGGTGAGCACGCCCTGCACGCCGCGTCCCGCTTCAATGCGCAGGCGGCGTAGCGCAGGAGGATTGTCCTTGGCCACCAGCAGCAGCACTCCGTCATCGATGCCCTGGCGGCCGAGCTTCCATTCATCGGTCACGCGGATGCTGTACTGCTCGATCGCTTCCGGCGCGGTGCTGTTGACGAGGAGGATGGCAATCTGGTTCCCGGTGCGCGCTTCGTAATCCTTTAGAACGTTTTCCAGCGTTGCGCGCTGGGCAGGGGCGAGCATGCCGGCGAGGTCGGTTACACGCGCGTTCAACTTCGGTACCGGAACGAAATCCTGTGCGCCGGCAGTTGCAAGCCACAGCGCCGCAAGCAGGGTGATCAGGCTGCGCACGATGTTCATCCCGCGGACGGCAGCTTACTTGCCGAAATTGACTGTGGGCGCGTTCGAAATCCCTCGCTCATTCTCCACCGTGAAGGAAGGTTTCACTTCATAATGAAACACCATGGCTGTCAGGTTGGTCGGAAAGCTGCGCGCGAGGACGTTGTACTCCTGGACCGCCTTGATATAGCGCTGGCGGGCAACGGTAATCCGGTTTTCCGTCCCTTCAAGTTGCGACTGGAGATCGCGGAAGCTGGTGTCGGCCTTCAGTTGCGGATAATTTTCCGATACCGCCATCAGGCGCGAGAGGGCGGAAGTCAACTCGCCCTGCACCTGCTGGAATTTCTGGAATGCTTCCGGATTGTTCAGCACTTCCGGCGTAATCTGGAAACTGGTCGCCGCAGCGCGGGCTCGGGTCACCGCTTCCAGGGTTTCTCTTTCGTGGGAGGCATAACCCTTTACGGTATTGACCAGGTTGGGAATCAGATCGGCGCGGCGCTGATACTGGTTGACGACTTCGCTCCAGGCGGCCTTGACCTGTTCATCCTTTGCCTGGAATTCGTTGTAGCCGCAGGCGCTCAGCATCGATACAAATGCGACGATTGAAAACCATTTCAGCCATGTTTTCATCAGAATTTCCTTTGATAAAGATGTTCCCGAAGACTAAGCACGAGGTGCAAATTATCTATGGACGCATATCACCGCTTTCAACTGTCGCTCTAACTCGAATCAGTATCCGAGGCTGCAGAAGCTCCGCCGGGACGATAGCATGGCAAGTTACAATGCGTCTTGTCTGACATCTAGAGGTTATTTTTCGTGACTTTCATCGACAAGCTGGCCGCCGCCTGGAAGGCAAGTAATTCGCTGCTGTGCGTGGGGCTGGATCCCGACATCGCAAGATTTCCTGCCCATCTGCAAGGCCAGCCGGACGCTATCTTCCGCTTTTGCAAGTCGATCATCGATGCGACTGCCGACATTGCCTGCGCTTTCAAGCCGCAGATCGCCTATTTTGCCGCGCTGCGCGCCGAAGACCAGCTCGAAGCCATTTGCCGCTATCTGCGCGAAACTTACCCGGCGCTCCCGGTCGTGCTCGACGCAAAGCGCGGTGACATTGGCGCCACCGCTGAGCAATATGCGCGCGAAGCCTTCGAGCGTTATGGCGCCGATGCGGTGACGGTCAATCCCTACATGGGTTTCGATTCGGTGGCGCCTTATCTGGAGTGGAAAGATCGCGGTGCAATCGTCTTGTGTCGCACTTCCAATCCTGGCGGGTCGGACCTGCAGTTCCTGAACGTCGAGGGCAAGCCGCTATACCAGCATGTGGCGCGGCTGGTTGCCGAAAAATGGAACACGAATGGCCAGTGCGGCCTGGTGGTCGGGGCGACTTTTCCTGCCGAGATCGCACAGGTGCGCGCCATCGTCGGCGACATGCCTCTGCTGATTCCGGGAATCGGCGCACAGGGAGGCGATGTGCAGGCAACCGTGGCCGCAGGCAGGACCGCCAATGGCAGCGGCATGATGATCAATTCATCGCGAGCCATCCTGTACGCGAAGACCGATGAGCAGAAAGGCGAGGATTTTGCTGCCGCAGCGCGGCGCGCGGCGATTGAAACGCGTGATGCGATCAATCGCTTCCGCGGATGAGGAATAGGGCGCTTATGCCCGGCCGCCCCGCATACTGAAGGACGAACGGTGCACGCGCGGGTGCGGTCTCAGGCGTGCTCCAGCAGGCGCAGCAAGCCTTGCAATGCATGAACCACGGTTTGCTCCCGCACTGCCTGGCGGTCGCCGGAAAATACGAGGCGTTCGGTATAGGTGCGCTCGTCGCGGGACCAGCCGAAGCACACGGTGCCCACCGGCTTTCCCGGGACAGCGCCACCGGGGCCGGCGATGCCGGTGGTCGACAGCGCGACATGCGCGTTGCTGTTGGCGAGCGCGCCTTCCGCCATCGCCCCAGCCACTTCTTCGCTGACGGCGCCGAACTGCGCGATCATCGCAGCCGGTACATCCAGCAGCTCGGTTTTCGATGCATTGGAATAAGTGACGAAACCGCAGTCGAACCATTCCGACGAGCCGGCGATTTCCGTGATGGCGTGGGCCACCCCGCCACCGGTACAGGATTCCGCGGTTGCCAGCAGCAAGCCTCTTTCCTGCAGTGCACGGCCTGCGCGCCTCGCCAGTTCAAGGATGTCTTCCATGTCTTTCCCCGATTATGGTTGCATGAAGCAACACTAAACCAATTCCAGTCCGGACGGGAGATGATTTTCCGCCTGGATTTGACGCCACTCAGGAGTCATGCCGGCCGGGCGTCAAATCGCGCGCCACAGTGCAAACAGCAGGAGCGTGAAAAACGCGGCAACGATGTCGTCAGCCATCACGCCGAATCCGCCCTTGAAGCGGCGGTCGACATGCCGGATGGGCGGCGGCTTCACCATATCGAAAAAGCGGAACCAAAAAAATGCCCAGAGCTGCGTGCTGAAGCTGGCAGGCATCAGAAACAGAAGGACCAGCCAGAACGCGACAATTTCATCCCAGACCATGCTGCCATGGTCCGGAACACCGAGATCGCGTCCGGTTTCGTGGCAAGCCCAGATGCCGATGGCAAAGCCTGCCGCAATGATGATTGCCCAGTTCAGTGAGGTAAATACGCTCGGCCAGCGCACTGACAGAGTGTTGAAGATCAGCCATGCGAGAAGCGTGCCGGCGGTGCCCGGCGCGATCGGCGACAGGCCGCTGCCGAATCCTTGCGCGATCAGATGCGCGGGCTGGGCCAGCATGAAACGTGCGCTCGGCCGGCCGATGCGGGCGGCTTGTCCGGGTTCGGGTGTGTTCATGAAGATTTGAAGTGGTCGAAGGAAGCAAGTTGCAAATCGATGGGCTTGCCGCTGGCATCCACGATGCGCAAGCCACTTCCCCGCTCGATGCGTCCGACACGGGTCACGGTCGTTGCGCATGATGCCGCGGCGGCGAGCACTTGGTCCCGCCGTGCAGGGGATGCAGTGAAGCACAATTCATAGTCGTCGCCACCGGCAAGCGTGAAGCGGCGCCGCAGGTCCTGTTCCTGCCGTGCCAGTATCGTGCCGGCGGGAAGCCGGTCTGCTTCGAGCCTTGCGCCGACGCGGGAGCGATCGAGGATATGTCCGAGGTCACCAACCAGGCCATCCGAGATATCGATTGCGCTATGGGCAATGCCGCGCAGCGCCAAGCCGAGTTCGACGCGCGGCGTCGGCGCATGCATGCGTTTGCTGGCGGCCTCCTGGCTGGCCTGGTCGAGCGCGGTTTCATGGCGGTAGCCGGCAAGCGCCAGCCGCGCGTCGCCCAAGGTTCCGGATACCCAGATATCGTCCCCGGCCTGCGCCCCATCGCGGCGCAAAGCCTGTCCGGCGGGGACTTCGCCGAATATGGTGATGCAGATGTTGAGCGGACCTTTGGTGGTGTCACCGCCTATCAGTTCGCACTGATGGGCATCGGCAAGGCGCAGCATGCCTTGCGAAAAAGCGGCCAGCCATTCGCGGTCGGCCGCCGGCAGCGAAAGGGCGAGCGTGAAAGCCAGCGGCTTCGCGCCCATTGCTGCCAGATCCGACAGGTTGACCGCCAGGCATTTGTGGCCCAGCTTGGCTGGATCGGCATTCGGAAAGAAGTGCCGGCCCTCGACCAGCATGTCAGTGGAAATCGCCAGCTGCATTCCGGCAGCCGGCATGAGCAGGGCGCAGTCGTCGCCCACCCCCAGTGCCACACGCTCGGTATTGCGCGCGGGGCGGGTAAAGTAACGTGCGATCAGGTCGAATTCGGACAGCATCCCGCGATTGTACCGAATGACAACAGCGCGTAGCGGGATGATGCATTACCTACGCTGCCAGGGTCTGCGGATTTTGCAAGTCGGAAATCCTTGGTTTTCCTAGGGCAGCAAGCAATTCCTGGCGCAGGGTGGCTTCCTGCGGCGCCAGCCCGAATCCGGTCATCACTTCCCGAGGGTCGTAGAAGCGGCAAATCATTCGCTCTTCTTCCAGGCTGGTCTCCCAGTATCCGGATGCCAGGGCATGTGGTGGGGGCGGCAGCAGTGCCAGCGGAAAGCTCGGTGTTTTCACAATGACGGGCGAAGGCTTCAGCTCGATCGCGGTATGTTCGCCCGCGAGGGCGCGGGCGATTGCACGTGCGGCGGCCATCAGGGGCGCAATGTATGGCATGGGGCGGGTTTCGCCGTGCAGCGTGTATTCCGCGCAGTCGCCCAATGCATACACGTTTGCTGCGCTTGTGCGGCCGAATGCATCAATGAGGATGCCGCGATTGGTCGAAAGCCCTGCCTGCTGTGCTACCCGCAGGTCCGGCCGCAGTCTCACGGCGGACAGCACGATGTCGGTTTCCAGTACCGAGCCGTCGGCCAGCGCTACCCTGATTCCGCCGGTATTGCGGTCGATGCGGGCTGCCGTGGTGCCGAGGTGCATTGCCACGCCCCTGTCTTCCAAAGCATGGCGCAATCCCTGCGCAAGTGCAGGAGCCGCTAGGGAAGAAAGCGGCAGCGGACCTGGGTCGACCAGCGTCACGGCGTGACCCGCGCCGGCAAGGTCATCCGCGAATTCGCAGCCGATCAGGCCTGCGCCGAGAATGGTTACGCGGGATTGCCCGGTAAGGCGGGAGCGGAAGTGCGCGTAGTCTGCAATGTGATTGATCGAAAGTACTTCGCTGGCGGCATCGCCGTCGATCGCGAGACGAATCGGCTGGGCGCCGACGGCGATGACCAGCTTGCCATATGCGAATGAACCGGCACTGGTCGCAACCAGCTGGTCTTTGGTATCGATGCCGGTGGCGCGCGTTCCCGTCATGATGTGTGCATCCAGCTGCACGGCTATCTGTAGGGCGGTCTGGTTGACGAGCTGATCAGGCTGCTTGTTTTGCGCGAACGCATTGGACAGCATCGGCTTCGCATAGAAGCCGCCGTCATCGGCCGTGATGATGAACATGGGCGTCGTCTTGTCGAGCTTGCGAAATTCGCGCGCAACGGTGTAGCCGGCCTGCCCGCTGCCGATGATGATGACGGGTTTCATGGTGCTCCCTTCATTGGGGTTGTATTGACGTATCGACGGCCGCGTTTCGAAGGAAGCAGCCGCCGGTCATGGTCAATCAGATTTCCACCATCTCGAAATCTGCCTTGGCGACACCGCAGTCAGGGCATGACCAGTCGTCGGGAATGTCTTCCCATTTCGTGGCGGCGACGATGCCTTCTTCCGGCATGCCTGCCGCCTCGTCATAGATGAAACCGCAAACGACGCATTGATAGGTCTTCATGGTGTTCCTTTTCCTTGTTGGTTGATTCTTGCCAAACGCGTGCGAATGCGATCACGCCTTCTGGGTTGCGGCTAGCACGGCGCGATACTGGTTGGCGTGACGCTCTTCCACCTTGGTGAGGGCGGCAAAGCGCTTGGCGGCCATTTCCAGAGTGCGCTTGAAGGCGGCGGCATGTTCTTTCGATTCGGCGATCTGTCCGTCGAACTCGGCAACTGCGGCCTGATTGCCTTCCTGAACCGCAAGGTGGCGGAACTTCGGATACATTTCCGTGTATTCGTAGGTCTCGCCTTCGATCGCGATCTCGAGTGCTTTGGCCGGGGTCATTTTCGCTTTCGGATACAGCAGGTCGAGATGGCCGAAGGCATGCATCACTTCCTGTTCCGCGGTTTCCTCGAAAATCTTCGCGACTTCTTCAGCGCCTGCTTCCCGCGCGATCTTCGCGAAATAACGGTATTTGATGTGGGCCATCGCCTCGCCGGCAAAAGCGGATTCAATGTTTTCGATGGTCACGGAATTCTTGTCTGCCATGTTTCGCTCCTGTTATTGAGAATGTCTATCTATTTAGTAAATCGATTTGGAAGAAATCATAGTCTTCATTCATAAATCGAATAAATTGATTGATTAAATGAAATCAATAGATTTCATGATGAATTTAATCTGAAAAAATATGAAATAGTTTATTTATTTCCAAGATTTAATATTTTTAGTCACCTGCACCTAGAACAAATACTTACGATTGCCACTTTTTCGCTCTGCTAGAATCCGAGGCTTTCCCGCAAGTGATTGAGGAGGGCCGCAGAAATGAAATCCCCTATCGACCGAAAAGAAGAAATTCGGCAGCAATTGCGCCAGGCGGCGCTTGAATACCACGAGTTTCCGACGCCGGGGAAAATCAGCGTCACTCCCACCAAGCAGCTTACCCACCAGCGCGACCTTGCCCTGGCCTATTCGCCGGGCGTAGCCGCTGCCTGTGAAGAAATCGTCACCGACCCCGCCAATGCCTTCCGCTACACCGCCCGAGGCAACCTGATCGGTGTCATTACCAACGGCACCGCTGTACTCGGCCTTGGCAATATCGGTTCGCTGGCATCCAAGCCGGTCATGGAAGGCAAGGGCGTCCTGTTCAAGAAATTCGCCGGCATCGACGTATTCGATATCGAGATCAACGAAAACGATCCGGACAAGCTGTGCGACATCATCGCTTCGCTGGAGCCGACCTTCGGCGGCATCAACCTGGAAGACATCAAGGCGCCGGAATGCTTCTACATCGAGCGCAAGCTGCGCGAGCGGATGAAAATCCCGGTCTTCCACGATGACCAGCATGGCACGGCGATCATCGTCGGCGCAGCCATCCTCAACGGCCTGAAGGTCGTCGGCAAGAACATCAAGGAATGCAAGCTGGTGGTATCCGGCGCGGGTGCAGCGGCACTCGCCTGCCTGGACCTGATCGTCGACCTTGGCTTCCCGATCGAGAACATTTTCGTCACCGACCTGGCTGGCGTCGTGTACAAGGGCCGCGCCGAACTGATGGATCCGGACAAGGAACGCTTTGCGCAGGACACCGCTGCCCGCACACTGGCTGAAGTGATTCCCAATGCCGATATTTTCCTTGGCTTGTCCGCCGGCGGCGTGCTGAAACCCGAAATGGTCAAGACCATGGCAGCCCGTCCACTGATTCTCGCGCTGGCAAACCCGACACCGGAAATCCTGCCGGAAGAGGTCAGGGCGGTGCGCGACGATGCCGTGATCGCGACCGGCCGCACCGACTATCCGAACCAGGTCAACAATGTCCTGTGCTTCCCCTACATTTTCCGCGGTGCGCTCGATTCCGGTGCTACCACCATCACGCGCCAGATGGAAATCGCCACCGTGCATGCGATTGCCGACCTGGCGCAGGCGGAGCAATCCGACATCGTCGCCACCGCATATGGCATCAGTAATCTGTCGTTCGGCCCTGAATACATCATTCCGAAGCCTTTCGATCCGCGCCTGATGAGCAAGATCGCACCTGCGGTCGCTAAAGCCGCACAGGAGTCCGGCGTCGCATTGCGTCCGATCCCGGACATGGAAGCCTATGTCGATCACCTGCAGCAATTCGTCTACCGCAGCGGCAGCTTCATGCGGCCGGTGTTCCAGATCGCCAAAAAGGCCGCGCCTGAACGGAAACGCATCGTCTTCGCCGAAGCGGAAGAAGAGCGCGTGCTGCGCGCAGTCCAGGTGGTGGTTGATGAACGGCTCGCCACACCCATCCTGGTCGGTCGGCCGGCAGTACTGGCCAAGCGCATCGAAAAATTCGGCTTGCGTCTGAAACCCGACGTTGACTTCACGGTTATCAATCCGGAATTCGATCCGCGCTATCGCGATTACTGGCAGACTTACGCGGCGATGACCCGGCGCAAGGGCATCAGCGAGCAGTATGCGAAGCTGGAAATGCGCCGCCGCCATACCCTGATCGGTGCGATGATGATTCAGAAGGGCGATGCCGACGGCATGATTTGCGGCACCTACGGCACGACCGAACTGCACCTGAAATACATCGACCAGGTGATCGGCAAGCGCGAAGGCGTGAACGTGTATGCCGCCATGAATGTGCTGATCCTGCCGGATCGCCAGATTGTGCTGGTTGATACGCACGTCAACGAGAATCCAACGGCCGAGCAACTGGCAGAGATCACGATCTTGGCAGCCGAAGAGATGCGTCGCTTTGGCGTGCCGCCCAGGATTGCACTGCTTTCACATTCGAATTTCGGCACGACCAATAATGAGTCGGCGAAAAAGATGCGCGCTGCGCTCGAGATCATCCGTGCACGGGCTCCCGAGCTGGAAATCGATGGCGAGATGCATGGCGACACCGCGCTCGACCCTGCGCTGCTGAAATCGCAGATGCCGGATTCACCGCTCAAGCGCGATGCCAACCTGCTGGTCCTGCCGAACATCGATGCCGCCAACATTTCCTACAACCTGTTGAAAACGGCAGCCGGCAACGGCATTGCAATCGGCCCCATCCTGCTGGGATGCGCAAAGCCGGTCCATGTGCTCACCCCTTCGGCCACCGTGCGCCGGATCGTGAACATGACCGCGCTGTGCGTGATGGATGCCGTCGCGGATCGCTAAAAGCGCAAGCGTTACTGAAAAAGCTGTTCGCCTTGAGGGGCGAACAGCTTTTTTTATTTGGGGAATGACAGTGGACTAGGACTGCTGCCGAGGTGGGGCGTCAGCCAGCCTTGCCGGCTTTTTTCGCAGCACGTTTTGCGGCAGCCGCTTTTTCTCTGCGATAAGCAGGAGTCCATGCGGGATGCCCAACCTCGGAAGGCAGCATTTCAAAGCTTGGGTCGAGGGTGAATATCTTGCGGAATTCGCCGCGGCACAGCCTGGTTTTTTGATCAAGACAGTAGATGAAGGCCGAATATTTGCGTGCGCGGATTTCGTCGGCTGGCGCCTTCAGGCCGAGCTTGAGCGCGGATTGCAGGGTATCGAGCGCTTCCTGGAAACGGCCGTCGTCGTATGCCTTGATGCCGTCGGCCAGCTTGTTCTGTGCCGAGCTGGCCAGGAAGCCGCTCGCTTGACTGACAGCGCGCCGCTCTTCCGCCGATCCTTTCACCGACCGCCAGACTGGCCCCCACATCGGATGCTCCGCTTCATTCGCGGCAAGGTCGAACTTCGGCTCGCTTTTCAGGATGGCCTGGAACTGTTCGCGGCACTGCAGCTCACGGTTACTGACGCAATGAATGAAAGCCATGTGCTTGCGCGCATTGATTTCCTCCGACGACTTCAGGCGGCCGCTCGCAACGGCTGCATTGAGGTCGGCGAGGGCGGCATCAAAGCGGCTTGCGCGATAGTTGGACAGGCCTTGCTGATAATGCGTCTGGACTTCGGTGGCGGATAGGGCGGGCTGGCCATTTCCCGGCTGGCTTGGAAGGAACGAACAGGCTGCCAGCGAGAATGCGGCCAGAATGATCAGGGAATTCTTGGTGCGATCTTGCATGGAGGATGCTCTGCGTCAGAATGCATATTTCACGGTCGCTTCGCCGCCGCTTTTCACTTCGATGGTCTGCCTGTAGGGGACGAATTGTCCATTGCGGACTTCAATCTTGTGCTCGCCCGGCGGAAGTGTCAGGGATTTCAAGGGCGGGCTGATGCCGCGCTTGCTGCCGTCGACATAAATCTCGCCCCAAGGCTGAATGGAAAGCTTCACCTTGCCCGGCTTGACTGCAGTGGCTTCGTCGCTGCCCGCCTTTTCCGCCGTCTCTGCCGGTTTCGTTGTAACGGCGGATGCACTGGCGGTGCTTGCCGTCTTGACGTCCGCGGCGGAGGCCGTGGGCTGGGAAACTGCCGGTGCAGCGATCTCTGGCGCTACGGCGGCAGCTTTCTTTTCCGGCTTGCTGGTCCATGACCAAACTGCGCCGACCATCGTGGCTGCGCCGACCAGCAGGCTGATCAATCCGATCCGAAAGCCCTTGTTCTTGCGTATTTCCGCAGCGGCGTTGGTCTGCGGAGAAATGAGACGCCGGGCTTTTGCGCGCAAAGGTTCGGCAGGTATATCGGTGTGGCGCGCGCGCGACCTGTCCCGCAATTTTTCCGCCAGGTCCTCTGTATCTTCCAGCGGGCCGAAACGATATACCTCGTGCTCGCGCACATGCTTGTCGTGGCGCGTGCCTTCATACACGAACAGCTTCGTGTAGTCGTGCGAAAAGCGCGAAATGATGTCGTAGTAGGAATGAGACACCATGACCTGGCCGGGCTCGGCAAAACTCATCACGCGCTGGGCGTCGTTGACGCCGTCGCCGATCATGTTGGTGTGCCCATTGATGTCGCGCACCGCTTTCAACGGGCCCAGGTTGATGCCCATGCGGACGAAACCCGGTTCGCCCAAGTGGCTTGCGCGGCCGCTAGCAATCGCATCTCTAAGGGACAGAGCGGCGAACAGGGCATCTTCCGGATCGCCGATGAAAGCGATCGCGGCGCCATCGCCGGTATCGACCATGATGCGGTCGCTGGGGGCGACATTCTGGATGGCCTCGCCGAGCAGTTCATTGAACAGCTCCTTCATTGCGAGCTGATCCGGCACCGTCCGAAGTGAATAGCCGACGATGTCGATGAACAGCACGCTACCTATGAAGGTGCGATTCATGGACTGCAAGGAGGACGCAACTTTCATATTCGGATTTTTCGAAAGAAAGTTTGGTTATTGAGAAGATGCAATTTTACCTTGTGGAAGCATTTTATTGATGTAAGGCCATACTTATACAGGCTAATTTTGATTTTCCACAAGAAATGTATAGGCGAATTCCAACAGCGGCTGACTTTTGCCGCTTTTTCGCCAAGTTGAGCGGAGGCGATAAAGGCTTCGCGAGCTCTGCCTTGCCGGATGATCAGGCTTCAGGCCTGTGAATCAGCGGCACACGCCCGGTTTGCACCAGCGGTGCCGCCCGGTCGCAGTGCCCCGGATGGTCGTCGAAGAAAATGTGGGGCTTGAAGGCGGCAAGCACGTCCGATTTCGCCAGGCCGCCCATGAAGAAGGTTTCGTCGATCGCGACATCCCAGGCGCGCAGGGTCCGGATGACCCGCTCGTGTGCCGGGGAGGAACGTGCAGTCACCAGGGCGGTACGGATAGGGGCGGCGCGGCCATCCGTATTCCTGAAATTCTTCTGGATAAAGGACAAAGCCTTGAGCAACCGCGCAAACGGGCCTTCCGGCAGCGGCTTGAGCGCATTCTCGCGTTCGTGGTTTTCGAAGGCTTCGATGCCCTGCGTCTGGAAAATCCGCTCCGACTCATCGGAAAAGATTACTGCGTCTCCATCGAAGGCGATCCTGATCTGTTCGAGCTCTTCGAATGCATTTCCCGGCTTCTGATAGAGCAGAGCGGAGGCCACGCCGGAATTGATTGCCGCCTGCACGTCGTCTTCATGGAGCGACAGGAACAGGCTGACATTAAATGCCTGCAGGTATGGAGCAAGCGGGGCACCACCCGACAGGACGGCGCGGGTGATATCGAGGCCGTAATGTTGAATGGAATTAAATATGCGCATCGATGTCTCAGACGAATTGCGAGACATGATGACGACTTCGACGAAGCGCTGATTGGGCGTCAGGGCATTCAGCTTGAGCAGGGCGCGCACCAAGGCAAACCCGGCACCCAGCTTCAGGATCTCGTTTTCATTGTCGAGCTGGTGCTGGCGGTAGGCTTCCAGGCCCTGTGTCCGGAATATCTGTTCTTCCGCCTCGAGGTCGAACAGGGCGCGGGATGAAATGCCAACGACGAGGAGATTATCAAGTGAAGCGGGCATGGCTCGGACTATTTCTGAGGAACCGAACATCCGCTCTGATTGCACTCAAACACGCTCTATCGCACGGATGGCACGGGCGCTTGCATTATAAGCAATCGGACATGCGGGAGAAAAATGCGCCGCAAATGAAAAACGCACCTTGCAGGGTGCGTGTTCAAGATTGGTGCCGAGAGCCGGAATCGAACCGGCACGGTGTCACCACCGCGGGATTTTGAGTCCCGTGCGTCTACCTATTCCGCCATCTCGGCGACACAGCCGCTATTATGGCCGATTTGCGCCATCCAGGCAACAAAGGCGGACCGGTTCGCATTGGCTTTCAATTAAGGGGAAGCGTATCATCGCTAACTTCGCAAAAACGAGCCGCATAAAAACGCAACAATGAAATCCGGAAAAATTCGCGAAATCGTCCTAGGGAAAGCGCTGGATCCGATGAAGTCCGAGACGCGCCATTCCCTGGCGCTGGTCGCGTTCCTGGCGTGGGTGGGATTGGGCGCGGACGGCTTGTCATCATCCGCTTATGGTCCGGAAGAAACCTTTCGCGCGCTCGGGGAGCATACCCACCTCGGCCTGTACATGGCGATCGCCACGGCCGTCACCGTCTTCATCATTGCGCTCGCATATAACCAGGTCATCGAACTGTTCCCGACGGGCGGAGGCGGATACCGCGTGGCGAGCAAGCTGGTCGGACCTTATCTCGGTCTGGTAGCGGGCTGCGCGCTGATCCTGGATTATGTCCTCACGATTGCGATTTCAATTGCGGCCGGCGTCGAAGCCCTGGCTTCGCTGCTGCCGCTCGGATTTCATCACTACAAGTTGTGGGCCGAAGCCTTCTTCATCGGTGTGCTGATCATCCTCAACTTGCGTGGCCTGAAGGAAGCGATACAGGTGCTTTTGCCGATTTTCCTCGGCTTCGTCGCCACCCATTTTGTGCTGATCGTGTATGGAATCTTTGCGCATGCCGCTTACCTGCCGCAACTGATCCCGAATACCCTGGATGAAACCGGTCAGCTGGCGAGCAACATCGGCTGGATTGGGGTCTCCGGCATGCTGTTGCTGGCGTATTCGCAAGGTGGCGGTACCTATACCGGCCTGGAGGCGGTGTCGAACAACGTCAATATTCTGAAGGAACCGCGGGTCCATACCGGGAAAATGACCATGCTGTACATGGCCCTGTCCCTCGCGTTCACCGCCAGTGGCATCATCCTGCTGTACCTGCTGTGGGAGGCGAAGCCGGTGGAAGGGCAGACTCTTAACGCATCCACATTCGGAGCAATCATCGAAAGCATGGGGCTCGGCAGCCCATGGCTGAACAAAGCGATGTTGACGGTGGTGCTGGTTTTCGAGGCAGGGCTGTTGTTCGTGGCGGCCAATACCGGCTTCCTTGGCGGACCTGCAGTGTTGTCGAACATGGCGGCCGATTCTTGGGTGCCGCATAAATTCCGCTACCTGTCGACTCGCCTGGTTACGCAGAACGGCATCCTGGTCCTGGGCGTGGCAGCGCTGGCCATCCTGTTCTGGACCGGCGGCAGCGTCACCCTGCTGGTTGTCTTTTATTCGATCTCCGTCTTCCTCACCTTCGCCATCTCCCTGTTCGGCCTGTGTCTTTACTGGTGGCAGCACCGCAACGGGCAAAACTACTGGCTGCGGCGCTTCTTGTTGTCGCTGCTGGGTTTCGTGATTTGTGCCGGCATCCTGGCCATCCTCCTGGTGGAAAAATTTGCCGACGGCGGCTGGGCGGCAGTGCTGATCATTGGTGTCATTGCCGGCCTGTGCATCTACATCCGCAACCATTATCGTGAAACGAAGAATGCGATCCACCTGGTCGACCAGGTTTTCGCCAACCAGCCTTTCGGCCCGCACGTCGGCCCCGTCCTGCCCAATCCGCAGGACCAGACTGCCGTATTCATCGTCGGCAGTTCGCGCGGCGGCGGTCTCCATGCCTTGCTATGGGTGCAGCGCATGTTCCCGGGACATTTCAAGAACTTCATCTTCGTCAATGCCCGCACGGTCGACGCCCATGCCTATGGCGGCGAAGGCGCAGTCGAGCAGATGCGCGCGGAAGCCAACGCAACCCTGAAATTCTTTGTCGACTTCTGCCACAGCCACGGCATGGCGTCATCGGCCTATCTCGGTTTCGGCACCGACGTGGTGGATGAGGTCACCCGCCTTTGCGAGGAAATCAGCAAGGAATATCCGAATTCGATTTTCTTCACCAGCAAGCTGATTTTCGAGCAGGACAACTGGTTCATCCGCCTGCTGCACAACCAGGCGGCGCTGGCCATTCAGCGGCGCCTGCATTTCGAAAGCCTTCAGATGGTGATTCTGCCGATGAAGGTCTGAAGCCCCCACCTATCTGTCTGTTCGCTTATTTGTCCTCAGGCTGCTTGCCTGCAGAAAGTTGAAGAACTGTCAACGTGATATATTGCCTGCTGTAGGCTTAGTCCGCTAACCATTCTTGGAAACCGCACTGCTGAATAGAGCTTCATGCAGAAGCCCGTGCGGGGTCACAAACAGGGAGACACGTTGATGAGTTCAGCGCAGATTCTGTTCAGCCGCGTATCGAAGTACCTTGGTCCGGTCATCCTTGCAGGATTGCTTGCAGCATGCGGAGGAGGCGGAGGTGGTGGCGGTGGGTCGGCAGGCGGCGGAGGATCAGGAGATGTGCAGACCGCAATAGTCTTTGGCACCGCGGCGACTGGAGCGCCAATCGTCAATGCCGTTGTCACGGTCATCGATGCGAATGCCACAACTAAGGCGACGACAACCGACGTTTACGGCAACTATGTGTTGAACGTGTCCGGCCTTCGCGCGCCACTGGTTTTCAAGGTTGATGGCAATGTCGGCGCAAGCGTCGCAAGCTTCATCAGTGTTCATCCCAGAGTGGAGACCACGACGGTCAACATTACCCCCCTGACTCATGCCATCGCCGCCATGCTTGCAAGCAGCGGCAGGCCTATTGATTTGTTTGCCAATGTCGCCGTTGAAAGGGCGAACCTGACGCCAGAAGCGATCAATGCCAGCGAAAGTGCCATCCGTTCTACGCTGGCCGGGATAATGACCGATCTCGATGTACCCGTCACATCAAATCTGATCAATACCGCGTTTGCTGCCAATGGAAAGGGGATGGACAGGCTGCTCGACAACATATCAGTGGACGTGCAGCCCGGCGGGAAGGTAATTTTGGCAAGTGTGGCGCAGGTTGCGGGAGACGATACGGGGACAGGTATTGATGAGCCTTCGCAGCCTTCGGCTCCTGTCGTATTCTGGAAGGGCAATCTGGTGTCGTCCGAAAAAACGCTGCCGCGTTCAACGGCATATATTGACCGGACAGTGCTGACTGAGTTGCAGGAAGATCTGAATGCGTGTTTTGCACAAGCTTCAGCTCCACGAACTAGTTTCCCTGCATGCGGCAGCTTCATATCAGGCACCTACCTCAATGATGGTAAGAAAGCTGCGGACGAGTTCGACGGAATGCTGGGAGATGCAAACATGGACGGGGCAGCGTTCATGCTTCCCACCGTGCAGCGGATGTACACGAAGGACAAGCTGCTGGTGCAGTTGGTCGCGCGCCAGACCAACGGCCAGATCCGGGGGCTGATCACCGTTGCGGAAAGAACGGCAGGCGACGAATGGATTTTGACCGGCAACCAGCGCCCGCTGAAGATTTTCGTGAGTGCAGATGCGCGCAGCCGGAAGGCGCTCAATCAATCAGTTGCAGGGGAAAAAGGCTACAGTAGTCTTGCGACTGGACTGACGGTGCATGTCGATACCAAATTTAATGAGAATGTCGAGATCCTATTCGCGAAAGTCACTGGCCCGGGCTTGCCGGATGGAGGAGTCGATCTTTTCAATACATCCGACTGCGCCTTTCTGTCCACTGTATCCGGCGCTTGCACGTCCGGCTTCATTCTGAGCGGGAAATACCTCAATTCGGAAAACTATCCGGTGTCACCGACTGACGATATTGGTGAGCCGCTGCTGTCGGATAGCGGCATAGAGAGCATTTCCCCGTTTGCTGTCTATAAAATCGAACTTACTAAAGCCGATGGTTCGCCCTCTGTCACCTACTACGAACGCCTGAGAAGTCGCCCGCCCACAGTTGCGGAATTAGACCAGGTGCCGTTTCCGGTAATCTCCTCAGCGACGGAGAATCTTCTGAAAGGTCCATCGCCGTTTGCGGGCGGCCCAAGCTTTCCGATTGACTGGTCCTATCCGCTGGATGCGTCGCCGGTTTATGAGGCGTCTCTTTCATTAAGCGACGGTACAACGTCATCCAGCAAAAATTCAAGCGTCGTTCCGTCGACGCATCACGATCTCATCGGCCCTTTCCTCGGCTTTGCCGGTTACACGACCCGCAGCCTGCAGCTCACCAGCATCAACCAGTTCGGAACCCGCATACGATCAGAGGTTTTCTGGGAAGATTGATCTCGACGCCATGTAGAATGCCGGGTCACTATCGAGACACGCCTGCATGGCGCAAGGGAGAAAAAATGAAATTGATAGGCACGATCATACTGGCGCTCGGACTCGGGCTGGGCATATACGCCTTCACCATGAAAACCGGCCTGGAACTGCCCAGCAAGAACCTTGGTTTCGGCATCAGCACGCCTGCAGTATCCATCGCGGATCCCGACCTGCTGGCGAAGCGGCAAAATTATTTGATTTATGCGGGCTTGTTATCCGTTGCTGGAGCCGTTCTTCTAGGCTTCGGGGCGACGGGAAAGAGGCGCAGGAAATGACCGTCTCATGCCTGAGTCACTGCGGTCTTGAGGAATACTGAAGGGGGAGGGATTTGATGAAGTGGTCAAAAGGCTTCACGATCGTAACCGTCATGGTGTTCTTGCTAATCCTCGGCATTGTGCTTTCCCTTGTCGTTAAGGCGGTAATTGACCAGCGCTGCGAGGACGATCCGGGGGCGAAGATTTGCGCGAGCAGGACCGCAAGCTGACCTGACCGAAGAGTCGCGCACGGCTATAAGGCGCGCGTCCGCTGGCTCGTAAGGTATTGAAATTTGCTGAGAATCAAGCTCTGTGCAGTATCCCATGAATATGGCATCCCAAATTCATGGCAGATATGTAACTATGAGCACTCATGACGCATCCAAGGGGATGAATTTAGCCCGCTGCCGAAAGGCACGCGGGCTTTTTATTTGGTCTGGAACGGCAGACGCGCAATCGGGCGTGAGAGAGCAATGCTCATGCTTGGAAGGATGGCGCAAGTCTCAGATCGCTGTCGCCAACACGTCTTCTACGGCTATTTCACCGTTGAGCCGCTCAAACCGGACAGTGTAGAAATTGTCTGATGCCGCCGTATGCGTGACATCGAGGATGCGCAGGACATCGCTGGCAATCGCTAACGGTTGGTCGCCGTGCAGCGCTTGCGCGATCAGTTGACCGTCCTCGATAAAGAAGCGCATTCCGTCTTTCTTGACGTCTTCCATTACGTCTCCTTCGCGCTTTCAGTCCTGTTCATGCAGTACGATCGACGCCCAAAAACAACAAGCCCGCATGCTTTGCAGCTGCGGGCTTGCTCCCCGGAAGGGGGCGGGGAGGAGATGACTGACGTTCACCTCGAAAAACATTATGGCCAAAGAAACTTAAGCCAGACTTAAACCCGCATAGGCCACAAGGTCTGGGCCTGTCAGTTTTTGTAGGACTGAAATATACGGTCCTGCTGAGCAGCGGAATCGCTCTGGCTATGTCCCGAGCTGTTGCTCATGCCGGCACAGCCGGCGAGGAGTGCAAACATGGTTGCAGCAATAACAATTTTCATCGATCGATCCCACAAAAATATAGTGTGTCAATCAATATAGGCATGCTGCCGGGCCGGTACAAATAGGCTTTCGGTATTTGCTGGCTACCCTGATTGATCCAGCCTAAGCAGGGAAACCTTGCTGGATACGCGAGTGGTGTGGCGGAATCAGTTCTGACGGCTTGTGCGCTGCTGTACCCGGCGCAAGTACCAAAGCAGCCCGGCAGCGACGATGCCGAGGCTTGCGCTGTTGCCGAACCAGAAGCCGGCGGCACCGCGCAATGCGGCAGGCGCCACGCCGAAGGGATCGAGGCCGAGGACATAGCCGCCGCCCAAGCCGATGCCCCACAAGGCGAATGCATAGATCAGCGTGGGGACGACGGCGATTTTGTAAGCGCGCAATATGAATGCGGCGGTGACCTGGACAGAATCGAACAGCTGGTAGAAAGCAATGAATACGAAAAGCGGCAGCGCTGCCCCGATGATGCTTTCATCTGGCGTATAGGCGCGTACGATCAGTCCGCGCGTCAGCCACACAATACAGCCGATGGTAACCGACGATATCGCGGCCAGGAGGATGCCGGCGCGTCCGATGCGGCGCGCATTCTCCATCTGCCGGGCACCAATTGCCTGCGCGACCAGGGTGCCGGTTGCACTGGCAATCGACAGCGGCAGCATGTAAAGCACAGTGCCGAAATTCGCCGTGATCTGGTGCCCCGCCACCACGGTGTCGCCCAGTCTTGCGATAAACAGCGCCATAAAAGTGAATGCAGTGACCTCGATCAGATAGCTCAAACCCATCGGGATGCCGAGCTTGAGCAGTTCACGTTGCGCCTTCCATGCCGGGGCAACAAAGCCGGTACCGAACAACTGGAATGGCCGGTAGGAAGGGCCGTAGCGCAGGATGAGCAAGCCGATCAGAAGGTCGAGCCATGCAATGATGGCGGTTGCCATCGCACATCCGGGACCACCGAATGCCGGAATGCCAAGGCCTCCGAAGATGAACAGGGCATTGAGCGGCAACTTCAGCACGAGGGAAACGATCTGGATCGCCATCACCATCTTTGGCCGTGCAATTGCCGTATTGAGCGACGCATAGACCCGGAAGCCGAGAGTGGCAGGCAGGGCCAGGGCGAGAATGCGCAGGTACAGGGTGGCCTTTTCGGTGAGTTCCGGTGATGCCTGCGCGAGGGACAGGAGCGGCTGGGGAAACAGGAGGAACACACAGCCCGCGACCGACAGGAACAGGGCAAGCCAGGTGCCCTGCTTTACCTCCATGGCAATGTCTGTGTAGCGCCGCGCTCCGAACAATTGCCCGATGACGGGCGACAGTGCCTGCAACACGCCGTTCAGGCCGACGAAGACGCTGACATAGATGGAAGCGCCCACCGCCAGTGCAGCCAGGTCCGTGGCCGAGAAGCGCGAAGTCATCGCCGTGTCGATCACGCCATTCGCGATCACTGCCAGCTGACCGACAAGAATGGGCCAGGCCAGAGCTGCGATACGAAAGGCGTGACGCGTGGATTGCTGTTGCACTCTTGCGATCTCTAATCGATGCGGTGGTAGAGCCGGTAGCGTTCATCCCGGTCGGACGGGCGCCGGCCTTCCCAGAGGAGCTGCCACTGGCTGTTGCTGTGCTTGATGAATTTTTCGCCAGGCTGCCTGTTATGATCTTGCAGCAGAAGATAATCGCAACGCTCGCCGCCGAAGCCGGAGAACGGAATCTTGCCGAAATAGGCGAACGATGCCCGCTGCGCTGCACCGATTCTCGCGTCGACGCAATATCCGGAAGAGGGCAGCTTGCTGGCCAGCTGCTGCGCCACGCCGGCATAGCTCTTGCCGTAATTGATCCAGGGCAGCCACAAGCTCATGAGCAGCAGCCAGCACAGGATGATGCCGCCCGACGACAGGACGACTGCGCGCCACAGGACCGAAGGGCGGCGAGCAATCCGCCAGTGCACCAGCACGATCCAACCGATGCTCGCGCAGGCTGCGACGAGGAAGGCGACGAGATTGAACTCGGGTTTGAATCCGGGCGCGAGCTTGAATGCATTTTTGGCAAGCCATGCCGGCCATCCGGTCTGCTTGGCAATCCAGCCAAGCCATATGAATGCTGCGCAGGTTGTCAGCGTCATCACCGAGAACCAGTCCACCGCATTGATTGCCCCGCGCTTCATGGTCGGCAGGCCAAATGCGGCGAGTACTGCCAGGGGCGGCAATAGCGGCAGCAGGTTACTCTCCGAAGGATCGGGATTCAGGATCGCGAGCACCACGCAGGCGATGAAAAATGTCAGCGGCAGGGTGATATGGGGCGCCTGGTGCTGGCGGCGCCAGGCATAAACCGCCCACCCCGCAAATGGCCACGCCGGCCAGGCAAACCAGATGCCGTTTTTGACCAGATAAACCAGTGATTGCCATGTAGGAAAGCCAAGCTCGCTGTAATTCCACAGCATCCAGGCCGGGTAGGGCGAGCTGTTGTACGGACGCACGAAGTGATTGACCATTACCCAGGCCAGCGCGGGAATCAGGGCTAGCGGCAGGGTGACGAGGAGCAGGCGCGTAATCAGCGCCCGCTCCCGGAACGAAGCCAGGACGATCAGGCTCAGCCACAGAGCCAGCGGCACTACCCAGCCATGGGTCAGGGTCAACAAGCCCAACACAATGCCAAGCACGGCTGCAGCCCGCAGCGAATGCGATTCGAACAGGCGCGCCGCACCGTACAGGGGAAGCGCCACCAGGGATACCAGCAAAGCTTCGGTGCTGGTGCTATGGCTATGCAGCAACAAGCCCAGGGAGCCGAGATAAATGAGCAGGGCGCCGTCAGCCAGGGTGCGGCCGTAGTCTTTCGGTCCGGGCTGCCCGCCGAACGCAAGCTTGAGCGGCTGGGCTTCAGGCCGCCGGCCAAGCAGATAGGTTGTGTACCAGACTGCCAGCGAACCTAGCAGGAAGAATCCGACCGTGGCCACGCGCGCGGCCAGTGCATCGCTGATCAGCCAGCCGAAGAGCTTGATGCAGATGGCGCCGATCCAGAGCGTCAGTGGCCCTTTCTCCGCCATCGGCAGACCGACGATATTCGGCCAGAGCCAGTCGTCCAGTCCGCCATGCGCCATGGTCCACATGATCCCGAACGAGGTGGCATCATCGGTTTTCCAGGGATCGCGCCCCAGCAAGCCTGGGATGATATACAACAGGCACAGGCCAAACAGGGCCCAGCGCGGAAGTGCAAGCGTGGCGGAAGCGGGGAGACGGACAGGCTTCATGGAGACGGGAGAGCGGGCTTCTTATTGTGCGGACCGGCGATATTGTGCAATAAAATCCGGTATGGACGCAGTTGCCGGATAAAAAAAAGGCAGCCGTAGCTGCCTTTTGCAAGGAACGCGGCAGGATCAGCCTGCGGCCTGAGTCTTGGAACCACGGTTGCCGAACTTCTGGCGGAACTTCTCGACGCGGCCAGCGGTGTCGACGATCTTGTGTTTGCCAGTATAGAACGGGTGCGATTCGGCAGAAACTTCAATCTTGACGAGGGGGTATTCCTTGCCTTCGAAATTGATGGTTTCCTTGGTCTGGATGGTCGAACGGGTAATGAATTTGAAGTCGTTGGACAGGTCGTGGAACACGACTTCACGATAATTCGGGTGAATGCCTTCTTTCATGTTTGCCTCTGATAGTTGGGTAGCCAATCAGCACTTCGTCGGTCCGCCTGCTTCTTGACCCGATTGCCAATCACTTGCCGGTGGAAAGACGCGGATTATACAATGAAATCAGATGCTTGGGCCAGTTCCGCGGCTGACGAAAAAACAAGGGGCATGTTCCGCCTGACATGCCCTTTTTCCATCTACCTCGCAGAGGAACCGGCTCAGCTGCCGCCGCGCCGCATCAGTTCGAAGAATTCGGCATTGTTCTTGGTCGCCTTCATCTTGTCGAGGATGAATTCCATTGCCTCGATCTCATCCATGCCGTACAGAAGCTTGCGCAGGATCCAGATTTTCTGCAACTGGTCGGGTTTGATCAGCAATTCCTCGCGACGTGTGCCGGACTTGTTCAGGTTAATGGCAGGATAGACACGCTTTTCGGCAAGGCGGCGCTCGAGGTGCACTTCCATGTTGCCGGTGCCCTTGAATTCTTCGTAGATCACGTCATCCATGCGGCTGCCGGTTTCGATCAGGGCGGTTGCGATGATGGTCAGCGAGCCGCCTTCCTCAACATTACGCGCCGCACCGAAGAAGCGCTTCGGACGCTGCAGCGCGTTCGCGTCGACGCCGCCGGTCAGCACCTTGCCGGAAGCCGGGATCACGGTATTGTAGGCGCGTGCCAGGCGGGTAATGGAGTCGAGCAGAATCACCACGTCGCGCTTCATTTCCACCAGGCGCTTGGCCTTTTCCAGCACCATTTCCGCAACCTGCACGTGGCGGGTGGCCGGCTCGTCGAAGGTCGAGGCGACCACTTCGCCGCGCACCGAGCGCTGCATTTCCGTCACTTCCTCCGGCCGCTCGTCGATCAGCAGCACGATCAGGGTGGTGTCGGGATGATTGGTGGTGATCGAATGCGCGATGTGCTGCAGCATCACGGTCTTGCCGGACTTCGGCGACGCAACGAGCAGACCGCGCTGCCCCTTGCCGATCGGCGCGATCATGTCGATGATGCGGCCGGTGATGTTTTCCTCGCCGCGCATTTCCCGTTCCAGGTGCAGCAGCTTGTTCGGGTGCAGCGGCGTCAGGTTCTCGAACAGTATGCGGTGCTTGGAAGCTTCCGGCGATTCGCCGTTGACCTTGTCCACCTTCACTAATGCGAAATAGCGTTCGCCATCTTTCGGTGTACGCACCTCGCCTTCGATCGAATCGCCGGTATGCAGGTTGAAGCGGCGGATCTGCGAGGGCGAGATATAGATGTCGTCCGTGGATGCCATGTAGCTGGCGTCCGGCGAGCGCAGGAAGCCGAAGCCGTCGGGCAGGACTTCAAGGGCGCCATCGCCGAAAATCTGTTCGCCCGCCTTGGCGCGCTTCTTCAGAATGGCGAACATCAGTTCCTGCTTGCGCAGGCGTGCCGCATTCTCGATTTCAAGTCCGATGGCCATGTCCAACAAGGCCGAGACGTGTAAGGCCTTCAGTTCAGATAAATGCATAGTGAGTGTCCCGGGACGGGAAAAATCAGGTGGGGGAGGGAGTTACGTGGAGAAATTCAACCTGGCGATGGCGGCACGAACGTGCCGCCATGCCGGAATCAGATATTGCTGTCAATGAACGAAGTCAGCTGGCCCTTGGCCATTGCGCCAACTTTTTGCGCGGCAGCTGTGCCGTTCTTGAACAGGATCAGGGTCGGGATGCCGCGGATGCCGAATTTGGCCGGCACTGCCTGGTTGGCATCCACATCCATCTTCGCGATTTGCAGCTTGCCGTCGTATTCCTTGGCTACTTCTTCCAGGATCGGGGCGATCATCTTGCATGGACCGCACCACTCCGCCCAGAAGTCAACCAGCACTGGCTTGTCGGATTTCAGGACATCAGCATCAAAGGATGCATCAGTGACGTATTTAATGTTTTCGCTCATGGATGCCTCAACAGAGGGGAAAAGGATCAATCGTTGCGTGAGACGGCTTGCTTTGCCGTGTCCCTGCCGGTAATGCCCGGTTTGTCAGGCAGACCGGTGCATTGCATGCATTTCAAGGTATTGTTAATTGGGACAACAAGAGGTAATGCGGCGGGGGATTGGATAAATCATAACCGATTTTAAAAAAAAGTGTAGCGCTCCGCCAAATTTTCAGTATTGCTCGCATAAAATGCGGAACGCATTGCCGAATGCGCTTTCCACCAGCGAACATGAAAACGGCAAGGCCGACCAGAGCCGATATGCGCTGCCCCCCTTGCCTGTGACGCAGCATGGCTGCAGGCGTTTGACAGAAATGCATCGCGCTGGTATTGGTGGAATGCGCTTCTGTTCCTTTGCGCTATCGTAAATCCGGCCGCATTCACGTTTTCCTGATTCCCATGCTATATAGCCCGCTGCCGATTCCGCCTTCCTCCGAGTTCTGGCCTGGCGTCGCGCGCGCCCTGGTCAGGCAAGGGCTGCTGGCCGAGCTGGGAGCGATGAGCGCGCATGATTTTTCGGCGGTGCGGGTGCTGATGCCGAATTTTGCCAATGCTCAACAACTGAAAGCCGCATTGGCTCGCGAACTCGGAAGCGCCTTCATTCCTCCTCGCATCACCACACTCTCCGCCTGGCTCGGCAGCCTGCCGCCCGACCCGCAGGCACGCCCTGCGCCCTCGAGCAGCGAGCGCATGATGTCGCTGTATGCGGAATTGCGCCAGCATGCATGGCTGAAAAAACTGTTCACTGCGCGTCGCAATACCGACCTGATGCCACTGGCGCAAACCCTGCTGACGCTGTTCGACGAACTGACCCAGGCCCTGCTGCCCACCATGCAGGCTGGCCCGGACGCCGCCGAGGAACGCTGGCAGGCCGCCCTCGAGCAATTGTCCGCGCCGGCGCGCAGCATGCTGTCGGACGAGGCGCAACTGGTCTGGTCGATCTGGAAAACGCAGCTCGATACCAGCGACGCAATCGCACAGCGCTTTTCCGGCATGCTGCGCCTGGCACGCTATGCGGCGGATCCTCTGATATGGATCAGCGCGACCGAACCGGATACGCCGGAAAAGGCTTTCCTCGAAGAGTATGCGCAACATCAGCCGGTATTGCCGATTACGCTGTCATGGCAGGCGAGTAAGATCCATCCTGCTTATGCTGCCGCCTGGCCGGAGCTGCTCGACGAGGGCATGTCGTCGACTGCCGATGCGCCTGCGGCTGCCGTTTCCACTCCCACAGGCCTGGCACTGTGCTCGACCAGCAGCCTGGAAGAAGAAGCGCTGCGCGGCGCACAAACCGTGATCGACTGGCTGCAGGCCGGCAAGTCCTGTGTCGCAATCATTGCTCAGGACCGGGTTGTCGCGCGTCGCATCCGTGCATTGCTGGAGCGTGCCCAGGTGTTCGTCGCTGACGAAACCGGCTGGAAGCTGTCCACCACGCGCAGCGCTGCAGCCATTGCCGCACTCCTGGAAGTATTCGCTAGCCGCGCCGAAACGATTGCGCTGCTCGACCTGCTGAAATCACCTTTCCTGTTTCCCGAGATCGAAGAGAAATCCGATCTCGTGATGGCAATTGAACATGCCCTGCGTAAGGCCAATGTGCCGGGCGGATGGGATGCCTGCATCGGCGTGCTGCGCGACCAGCCTGCGGCACAGGAACTGCTGCAGCGGATCGCGCAACAGGCAGGCGTGTTCACAGGGCGCAAGACTCTGCAGGATTGGGTCGCTGCGACCAATACTGTATTGGCCGCTGTAGGCATGCGCGACGCGCTGGAGATGGATGCAGCCGGAGCGCAGGTAATCGCCCTGTTCGACATGCTGGCGCAGGATTGCCAAATGCTCGGTCAGGCGTTTTCGTTTGCCGAATGGCGCGTGTTCCTTAACCTGCAGCTGGAATCGACTTCCTTCCTGCCGGCGGATTTCGATCACCGCGTGGTCATGCTGCAGCTGAACGGCGCGCGCCTGCGGTCCTTCGACGCCGTGCTGATGGTAGGCGCCGACGCCGATCACCTGCCGTCGCAATCCAATGAAACCCTGTTTTTCGCAAATGCCGTGCGCCGCGAGCTTGGCCTGGCGACGCGGGAAATGCGCCAGCGCGCGCAAATGCGCGATTTCGCCGAAGTGCTGCAATCCAATACCGAAGTCGTCCTGTCATGGCAGGCGCACAAAAATGGCGAACCCAATCCGCCCAGCCCCTGGATCGAGCGCCTGCAGCTGGCGCTGGAACGGGCAGGCGCGGGAAGGATTCCGGCACATGCGACCTGCATCCAGCCACGCCAGATGATGCGCACCCCGGTGAGCATGCCGGCGCCGTCCGCGCCGCAACTTCTGCCACTGCGGCTGTCCGCCAGTGCCTACAACAGCCTGGTAGCCTGTCCCTACCAGTTCTTCGCGACACGCATGCTCAATCTCGCCGGACTGGAAGAATTTTCGGACATGCCGGAAAAGCGCGACTACGGCGACTGGCTGCACCGCATACTCACCGAATACCATGAAACCGTGCGCGACTGCGGGATAAAGACGGGTGACCGGGAATTCCTGTTGCAGGAAATTTCGGAAAGGATTTTCGGCGAAGCCCTGGAGCGCAGCGCTGCCGCGCTCGGCTATTACGCCCGCTGGCGCAAGGTGATTCCCGCCTATGTCGCTTGGGCCAACGAACGCGAAAGCCAGGGATGGCAATTCTTCTCCGGCGAGCATTCCTTCGAGAAGACCATCAACTGGTCTGACGGAAAGATCACTCTGCATGGCCGCATCGACCGCATCGACCACAACGCCGAAGGCGAACGCGCGGTGCTCGATTACAAGACGAAAAACCTGCAGGCGCTGCGCGACAAGCTGAAGGAGGGCGAGGATCATCAGCTGGCTTTCTATGGGCTGCTGTCAGATCTTCCGGTTGCGGCTGCGCATTATGTGGCGCTGGAAGCGAGCAAGGACAAGACTGGCGACGTGCCGGCGCAGAACTACGAGGAATGGCAGCAGGCGCTCGAAACCCAACTGGTCGCCACCATGCAGGCGATCGCCGGGGGAGCGGCCTTGCGCGCGACCGGCATCGAGAAGATCTGCGTGTATTGCGAAGTGCGCGGCCTGTGCCGCAAGGGGGCCTGGTGATGACGGCGCTTTCCGGCATGCCGCGCGCCTATGAAGTCGACGGCCGGGCTGTCGAAGCACCGGAATTCACCCGCATCGCCTGCGACCCGTATCGCTCGGTCGTGGTCGAGGCCTGTGCCGGAAGCGGCAAGACCTGGCTGCTGGTGGCGCGCATGCTGCGCCTGCTCCTGGCCGGAGCCGAGCCGTCGGAACTCCTTGCAATCACCTTCACCCGCAAGGCCGCGCAGGAAATGCGCGAGCGCCTGCTGCAGTTGCTGCGTGACCTCGCGCTGCGGCCAGACCCGGAGGTCCGTCAACTGCTGATCGAGCGCGGTGTGCCGGAATCTGAGCTGCCGGAATTGCTGCCGGCGGCGCGCGGCTTGTACGACCGGGTACTGTCGAGTGCGCAAAGCCTGTCGATCGATACTTTCCACAGCTGGTTCGCGCGCCTGCTGCAGATTGCGCCGCTGACATCCGGCGTGCCGCATGGCTATGCACTGACGGAGACGACCGGCGAACTAGAACGGGAAGCCTATGGCCGCTTCATGCAGGCGGTAGGCGACGATGAGGATTTGCGTGCTGCACTGCTCACGATGTATGAAATGGTCGGGGACTGGAATGCCAACAGAATGATCCAGGCCTTCGCGGCCAAGCGAGCGGAGTGGTGGGCTGCCATGCAAGGTGCGCCGGACGCGGAACCTTGCCTGCCGCTGCAATGGCTGCTGGAGCTGTGCGGGGAGGATGGCGAGCGCGACGCGCGACTGTCGCTCTGGGAGGAAGAGGAACTGAAGGCGCGCATCCTCGATATCGCGCGGCTGCTGGGCCAGGGCGCAAGCCGCAACCAGGCCCGGGCAACGGCGATTGAAAGCGCCTTGACGGCTGGCGCAAGCCCGGACAACTTCACGCGCTTGCTGATGCAGTTCTGCGATGAAAAAGGCGCCGTCCGTGGCAATGACCATCGGCGCGGCAAGCTGCTGGCGGCGCTGCAGAAGCAGTGGGGCGACGATGGATGCGATGTGTTCGAACGGGAGTTCGGCGCGGTTGCGGAAGTCCTGCAGGAATTGCAGCGCCGCAGCTTTGAACCGGCAGTGCTGGCGCTCAACCAGGCCCTGTTCAAGGTCGGCGCCGCCTATCTCGATCATTACCAGGCGGTAAAGGCTGAACAGCGGGTATTCGATTTCAGCGACCTGGAATGGCATGCATACCGGCTGCTGTCCAATGAAGAACATGCGGCCTATCTGCAAAGCCGGCTCGACGCCCGCTACAAGCATATTCTGCTCGACGAGTTCCAGGACACCAATCCGCTGCAATGGAGCATCGTGCGCGCCTGGCTGGATGCCTATGGCGACGATGTGGAGCCGCCAAGCGTGTTCGTGGTCGGTGATCCGAAGCAGTCTATCTATCGTTTCCGCCGCGCCGAGCCGCGCGTGTTCACCGCTGCGCGCGACATGCTTGCAGCCAGCGGTGCGGCTGTCCTGCGGACCAACCAGACGCGCCGCAATGCGACAGACATTGTGCAGGCGCTCAACGCGAGCTTCACCGCAAATCCGCTGTTCGCGCCGCAGACCACGCTTGCATCAGGCAGCGGTTCAATCTGGCGCTTGCCCCTGATTTGGCAGGAAGAGGGCGAGCGAGACGCGCCCTCGGTGTTCACACTGCGCGACCCGCTGACGGCACCTCGCGAGGAGGAACAGGATGCGCGCCGCCGCGACGAGGGCGCTGCGGTGGCGCGGGCCATCATCCACGCGAGAAACGACCTGAAGTTGCGGCGCGGCGTAGACGTGCCGTGGTCGGATGTGATGCTGCTAGTCCGGAAACGCAGCCATCTCACGGCGTACGAAAGTGCATTGCGCGATGCCGGCATCCCCTTCGTGTCCGACAAGAGGGGAGGCTTGCTGGAATCGCTGGAAGTGGCGGACCTGATCGCCCTGCTGAATTTCCTGATCACGCCCGGTGACAACCGCGCGCTCGCACATGTGCTGAAGTCGCCGATTGCCGGTGCCAGCGACGAAGACCTGATCATGCTGGCGCAGCGCAGCGAAGGCGCCTGGTGGCCACGCATGCGGGCGGCCGCGAAAGAGGGCGCATCCGAGGCAGTGCGGCGCATCGCCGGCCTGCTGGAGCAATGGCTGCAGGCAGCGCCGCGCCTGCCAGTACACGACTTGCTGGACGTGATCCTGCATCAGGGCGACCTGATTGCCCGCTATGCGCAGGCTTCGCCGCCGCTGTTGCGCAACCAGGTCGTGGGCAACATCGAAGCTTTCATCGAGCTGGCGCTGAACCTGGACGCGGGGCGCTATCCCAGTCTGCCGAAATTCATCGATGCCTTGCGGCTGTTGAAGGATGGTGCGGACAATGACGCGCCGGATGAAGCCGCCGTCGATGCTGCGCTGGATGCGGTGCGCATCCTCACCATCCATAGCGCCAAGGGTCTGGAAGCGCCGATCGTGATACTGCTCGACGCCAACCACAGCGAACCGGCGCGCGACGATTTTGGCATCCTGTGCGACTGGCCCCAGGACGCCCATGCGCCGACGCATTTTTCGGCTTTCGGTCGCAGCCAGGAACGTGGCGCGGCGCGCGATCACCTGTTCGAGGCGGAAGAAGGTTTCCGCCGGCAGGAAGACTGGAATTTGCTGTATGTCGCGATGACTCGCGCCAAGGAAGTCCTGATCCTCAGCGGTGTTGCCGGGTCGCGTGGTACGCTGGAAGACGGCTGCGTGGAAGGCAGCTGGTATCACCGCCTGCTGGCCGCGCCGGAGCTGGTGCCGGATGCGCTGGAAGAGGGTATCGCGGTGAGCACAGCCGCCGGCGATGACAGCTTCAGCCTCCCGGTATTCATGCCGCCGCCGCTCGCGCCGGTTGAACCCGCATTCCTGACGCAGTTCCGCACGCATGCTATGGATGAGGGCATTGCCCTGCACACGCTGCTGGAACACGTCACCCAGGAGCGCCGCTGGCCGGTTCAGTTACCCGATGTGCCGACACTGGCACGCTGGCTGGCCTGCCCGCAGGATGTGGCAGCGGCAGCGCGTGAGTATGCGCAGTCGATACTGTCGGCGCCGCAGCTGGAGCGCTTCTTCAATCCCGCGCATTTCCAGCTTGCGCACAATGAGCTGGAAGTCATGGCCGGCAACGAATTGCTGCGCTTCGACCGCGCAGTGATCACCGGCGACGAGGTGTGGATCCTCGATTACAAGCGCGATCTGCTCGACAGCGAGCGGCTCGCCTACCAGACCCAGCTGGCACGTTACCGGTTGGCGGCGGCAGCGGTTTTCCCGGGCAAGAAGCTCAGGACGGCATTGATTACCGCCGACGGCCAGCTGCGGGAAATGGTCTGACGGGCATTGTCCTCGGCTAGGAGGGCAGTCCCGCCTTCACGGGCCCGGCACATTGCGTCAATGAGTTTGCGGCCATACATCGCCGAGCGCTGCGAGCGGAAGGTGGATCGCACTCAAGCTTGCACTCGCACCTTTGCGCCACAGTCCAATGTTTATGTGAGATCAGGACTTCGTACCGGTAATCGGGCCGATTGCGTATCTCGTGGTCGAATCCGTTGCGCTTGAGGATGGCATGCAGCGGACGCGGCTCTCAATTGATCAAACTGCACAGCCGTTCGGTGGTGTTCAGGCGACCCAAGCTTCCAGCACCCGTTCCAGGGGCTGGACGGCTCCAGTCGGGTTAAGTCGAGACTGATGTCCTGTTCCATTGCGTTCTGTTGGTGACGGCGATGTCCTGCATCGCTTCGATGATGTCGGTTGCCTGGCCCGAAAGGATACGGTCGGTCATCAGGTAGAGCAGGCTTTCTTCCCTGTTGTTGTGCTGCCGCAGCATGCTGTTGAGTGTTTCCGAATGGCGGAGGAAGGCATCACTGTCGCGGCGCGTCAGCGCATCCTGCAGCAGGCGCACGATGCTTTGGATCTGCTCGTGCTCGTTGCGCATGACGGAAGTCGCGCCGGTACTGCTGCAGGTTGCATGTTCGAAGGCCTGGAACAGGATCTGTTCTTCCATTGTGAAATGCTGTTCCAGTGCTTCGCAGAATTGCCGGAAACGCTCTTCCGCTCGTACCCAGTGGTTGCTGCTTACGCATGTTTGCGCTTCAGTGAAGAACTCGCCGCAGCGCTTATGGTCGCCACTGAGATAGGTGGTAATGGTATTCATGATGCTCTCTTTCTCGCTTGACGCTGGCTCATTCTGGCCCCAGGGAGTTGGCGATCTTTGATACAGGTCAAGGATTTCCAGATCGCCCCTAAGCTACAGTGCCCACGTTTCTCACAGGGAAAACACAATTTTTACTCGCTGGTATGCGGGGAGCCCGGTGGTGAAAGTGCAGCGTCGCAAGCAAACGCTGCTTTCATTGCAAGACAAACAATGAGGAATAGTGTGCCCAAGGCAGCGTATCCATTATTGAAGATTAAGGACGAGACAAGTCTGCCGATCGTTCAGAGTGGCATGGGCGTCGGCATTTCGGCGCATCGACTGGCCGGCAATGTCGCGCGGGCAGGTGCGGTTGGCACCATTTCGAGCGTCGACCTGCGCCGCCATCATGCGGACTTGATGGCGCAATCAAAATGTTTACGCGACAAGGAGCTGATTAACCGTCTCAACCTGGTCGCGCTGGACCGCGAGATCCAGGCTGCTAAAAAGATCGCGGAAGGCAAGGGGCAGAACGGCGTTAACGTCATGCGCGCCGTATCCGAATACGCCTCCTATGTCCGCCAGGCCTGCGCCAGTAGCGCGGATGCTGTGGTGGTCGGCGCCGGCCTGCCGCTGGATTGCCGGAACTCGCCGCCTGATATCCGGAAGTGGCTCTCATCCCGATTCTGTCCGATGTACGCGTAATCGCACTCATCCTGAAGAAATGGATGCGCAAGAACCGCCTGCCGGATGCCATCGTGATCGAAAATCCGCGCTATGCAGCGGCCATCTCCGTGCCGCAAAGGCTGAGGATGTGTATCAGGCGCACTTTGCTTTCCCCGTCGTGCTGGAAGGCGTGCAGGAATTGTTCAAGCAGATGGGCATCGAGCGCGAGCGCATACCTCTGATCGTCGCCGGCGGCATCAAAAATAATGAGCAGGTGCTGCGCGACATGTTCACGCTCGGCGCGAGCGCGGTGCAGCTGGGGACTGCCTTTGCGGTCAGCGAGGAGGGCGATGCCCATCTCAACTTCAAGAAGGTGGTGGCCGATGCAAAGCCGGAAGACACGATGACTTTCATGACCGTTGCCGGCTTGCCTGCAAGCGCAGTACGCACGCCCTGGCTGGACAACTAGCTCTCCAAGGAGGCCAAGCTGCAACGTCTGGCCAGAACAAGGCAATGCACGGTCGGCTTCGACTGCCTGCATGAATGTGGCCTGCGTGACGGCATCGCAAAGCATGGCCAGTTCTGCATCGATACTCCGCTCGCCTTCGCGCTCGAGGGCGACGTGAAGCGTGGCCTGTTCTTCCGCGGATCGGAGCCGCTGCCATTCGGGAATCAGATCCGGCGGGTGAGTGAACTGATAGAATACCTTTTGACCGGCGTCCGCCCGGTTGCGCCGCAAGCTGCACTCGTGGCGTAAATACCTGCCGCCCTCCAGGGAAACTTCGAAATATCATGAACAAGTCCGCTTCCACAGCCGATGCCGCCATGAAGGAACTGGTGTGCGCGTCTGCGGCCGGCCCGCGTTGCAGGCGGCAGCGGGCATTGTCACGGACTGCGTCGATTCTGGCTTTCGGAAGACGAACAATGCGCGCAATGTCGGCCTGATGTACTACGGCGAGCGCTTCAACAGCATCAGCCATCTTGCTGGCGCGGCACTGGCAGCGACCGGTGCGGTCCTGCTGATCGTGTTTGCCGCGCGGCTCGGCGACCCGTGGAAGATCGTCAGCTTCAGCATCTATGGCACGATGCTGCTGGGTCTGTACGTGATTTCCACCGTCTATCACAGCGTGCGCGGCCGGGCCAAGGATGTGATGCGCAAGTTCGACCATTGCGCCATCTATCTCCTGATCGCCGGCAGCTATACGCCATTCACCCTGGTGACATTGCGCGGCGCGCTTGGCTGGGCGCTGTTCGGCACGGTGTGGGGACTGGCCCTGCTCGGCATACTGCAGGAGATATGGATTGCGAAGGGCGCACGCATCCTGTCGCTGGTGATCTATGTGGTGATGGGCTGGCTGGGATTGGTCGCCATCATGCCACTGAAGTCAGCGCTGGGCGAAGACGGATTTGCCTGGCTGGCTGCAGGCGGACTGGTGTATACCCTGGGCATTGTCTTCTATGCGCTGGACGAGCGCCTGAAGCATGCCCATGGTGTATGGCATCTGTTCGTGCTCGGTGGCAGCGCCTGCCATTATTTCACTGTCCTGTTCTACGTTGCCTGAATCGCACCTGGCGCAATTCGCATCAAGATAAAAGCCGCAAAGGGGTGACAGTCCTTAATAAGTGATCCGGCAACCGGTGCACCATGTTCGTGGTCGGCCTGTTTGCCTTGCTCATGCTTGCCCGCGCAAAACATCGTCACCCTGCTTCAGGTCCTCGGCAAGCAATTGCCACTGTGCGGACGATTACATTGCGATGTAGCGGCCGGGGCGATGATTGATTGCCAGCGTGAGGTTGAGGACAGCGGCACCGGCGAGCGAGATGGCTACGGCGGAAAAGGGGATCGTCAGGGTAGACAGCAGGAGGATCATGCTGTCCAGGACCAGTTGAACCAGTCCTACACGCCAGCCGAAGCGTTCCTGAAGATAGAGCACGAGGATGTTGAATCCACCAAGACTTGCCTTGTGCCGAAACAGCACCAGCAGCGCAACGCCCGTCAACAGCCCGCCCATGGCCGCGGCATACAGGGGTGTCAGGCTTTCAATTCGCAAGACCAGGGGCATCAGTTCAGAAAAGATGGACAACAGCAGCACGGCGCTGAACGTTTTGAGTACAAATTGCCAGCCCATCTTCCTGAAGGCCAGGATATAGAACGGAAGGTTGATGATGAAGAAGAGCTTGCCGAAACCGATCCCCGTCGCGTAATGCAGCAGGAAGCCGAGGCCGACCACGCCGCCGGTGATCAGTCCTGCTTTGCCGAACAGCGTCACGCCGAGCGACATCAGCATGGTTCCGGCGACGATTGCCTGCAAGTCTTCCAGCAGTGTATGCCGCTGGGTTGCAGGCACTGATCTTTCCTGGACAAGCACTTCAGGGTTCGAGGACATGGATCTAGGCGTCACGGAGTTCGCAGCAAGGCAGGTACGCAGCTGGTTCAGGATGGGAATCAGGCCGGGCCCGTCAAGTTACCTGTTCCTATGAGGGGAATCCAGAAACTTCGCCGGCGGTGTTGATGGTGGAGCGGAGGAGGATCGAACTCCCGACCTTCGCATTGCGAACGCGACGCTCTCCCAGCTGAGCTACCGCCCCATTCGCAGTGATTTTATTGACTGGCGCGATTCTACGCAAGGCCCGGGAGGGATGAAAAGCCTGCCCTGACGTGGGCGCTGTGGCATCAAATGTCGCCAAAATCAGCATCGCGTCCAAAAGACCTCGGCCAGCTTTTGAATCTGTTGACGGAAATTCGATTGGCCCACTATAGTTGCAAGATGATTTCCGAATTTCACCAACTTGTCGAAAAGGTCAGCCAGCTGGCTGAGCTTGCGCAGGCGCTGCGCCGCGAGAACGCCGAGTTGCGCATGAATCTGGCAGCCCTGAGCAGCGAAAATGCAGAGTTGGCCGCACGTATGCAGGAGGCCCAAAAACGCGTCTCCGCGCTGCTCGAAAAAATTCCCGCCGTGGAATGAAAATCAAGGAAAAGCATGACTCAGCTTGACGTCACGATCATGGGGCAAGCGTTTCGACTCGCATGCAAGGAAGGCGAGGAAGCAGCGCTGAAGGAAGCCGTCGCCTACCTGGACGAGAAGATGAGCGCAATCCGGGATACCGGCAAGGTCAAGGGAAATGACAGGATCGCGGTGATGGCGGCGCTGAGCATCGCGGCAGAACTTCTTGCGACCAGAATGACGGATGGTCCGTTTGGCGACATGAGCATTGCCGAAATCAGGCAAAAAATTTCTTCGATGCATTCGATCCTCGATGAAGCGCTGGCTCCTCAGGAAAACCTTTTTTAAATTCGACTCAAAGTCTTTGACATGTGACTCGATTGGGGTACACTAAAGCTTCCTGCCGTGTTCGCGATTGCCATATATTCCTTGAACCATTGTTGAGCATAGGTCGCGGAAATTCGTTCGATGGGAGTGAGCGTCGCTAGTCCGATGAACCCGAAATTGAACTAACTGTGACCACCTTGAACCGCAAGGTTCGGGATGCCGGCAAAGACGGCACAGGCGGGACTAACTCCAAAGCGGCTGCATTCATGCAGCCGCTTTTTTATGCGCAGTTTGAGCGCATGCTGCCTGTTTGGATTCCATGCGATATTGGCTGATGAAATCCGAGCCGGACGAGGTCAGCATCGATGATGCTCTCGCCGCTCCCGATCAAACCGTGCCCTGGACTGGTGTGCGCAATTACCAGGCGCGCAATTTCATGCGCGATGCAATGCGCGTGGGCGACGGCGTGCTGTTCTACCATTCGAGTTGCGCCGAACCCGGCATAGCGGGCCTTGCGGAGGTCGCGAGCACGCCATATCCGGATCCCACCCAGTTCGACCCGACGAGCAGATACTACGATCCGAAAGCAGGCCGCGAAAATCCGCGCTGGATGCTGGTGGATGTGCGAGCCACCGAAAAGACGCGGCTGATGACATTGCCCGAGTTGCGCGACCTGCCGGAACTCTCCGACATGCTTATCCTCAAGCGCGGCAACCGGCTGTCCATCACCCCGGTCACGCCCGGAGAATGGCGCTGTATCATTACGCATTTGCGTAAATAAGAAAGAAGTCAGTACATGGACATCAGCTTGATCATCGGCCTGTTGGCCTTGGGGGCGGTCGTCGGATTTGCGGCCGGATTGCTGGGCATCGGAGGAGGCATGCTGATGGTGCCGTTCATGACGATGATCCTGACGGCGAAGAGCTTTCCGCAGGAGTATATCGTGCACATGGCGATCGCCACGTCGCTGGCGACGATCATGTTCACCTCGATTTCCTCCGTGCGCGCGCATCATGCGCACAAAGCCGTCTTGTGGCCGGTCGTCAAGCTGCTGGCGCCCGGCATCCTGGTCGGTTCCTGGATCGGACCTTGGATCGGCGCAAAAATGAGTTCATCCGCGCTTGCCCTGTTCTTCGCCATTTTCATCACCTTTTCCGCCACCCAGATGCTGCTGAATAAAAAGCCAGCCGCATCCCGCAACCTGCCGGGGGCGACCGGGATGTTTGCCGCCGGCGGCGTCATTGGCGTCTTGTCCGGCCTGGTAGGGGCGGGCGGGGGCTTCGTTTCGGTGCCGTTCATGACATGGTGTAACGTGAACATCCGCAATGCGGTTGCAACCAGCGCGGCACTCGGATTTCCGATCGCCTTTGCCGGGACGCTTTCGAACATCTACAACGGCATGAAGCTGCCGGATCTGCCGCCCGGATCGCTCGGCTTCATTTATGTTCCCGCGCTGGTCGTGATCGCAGTGGCCAGTGTTGCTACTGCCCCGCTCGGCGCGAGAACGGCCCACAAGCTGCCGGTACAGACGCTGAAGAAAATTTTCGCCATCGTGCTGTATGCCCTGGCAGCCTACATGCTTTACAAGGGTTTCAGATAGCAGCTAATGCCTGGAATGTATCCTTGAATTGCTCGCGGAGCAGGTTTTTCTGGACTTTTCCCATCGTGTTGCGGGGTAGCTCCGACACGAAGAAAATCCGCTTCGGCACCTTGTAGTTGGCGATGCTGGCCTTGGCATGAGCAATCAGGGCAGCTTCCGTCAGAACGGCTCCCAGCCGAACAACCACCGCTGCAACGACTGCTTCTCCAAAATCCGGATGCGGCAGTCCGATCACCGCGGATTCAGCCACCCCATCCACGTCATCGAGCAGGGATTCGATTTCCTTGGGATAGACGTTGTAGCCGCCGGAAATGATCAGGTCCTTGCTGCGTCCGACAATGCTCAGGTAGCCGTTTGCATCGAATCTGCCCACATCTCCGGTCTTGAAATAGCCATCGGCGGTAAATTCTTCGGCGGTCTTTTCCGGCATCCGCCAGTAACCCTTGAACACGTTCGGCCCGCGCACCTCGATATTGCCGATGTCCCCGGTAGCGCATTCCCGGCCATCCTTCGTCACGCGCACCGACACGCCGGGCAAAGGCAGGCCCACGGTGCCACCGACCCGAGGGCCGTCATAGGGATTGGACACCAGCATCACGGTTTCACTCATGCCATAGCGCTCCAGGATGGTGTGTCCGGTGCGGCGGATGAATTCATTGAAAGTGTCCAGCAGAAGGGGCGCGGAGCCGGATACGAACAAGCGCATGTTGGCACAGACTTCCTTGCCGAATGCCGGGTCGGCAAGCAGGCGCACATAGTAGGTCGGGACGCCCATGAAGATGGTCGAGCGTGGAAGGTACTGCATCACTTGTCCGGCATCGAATTTCGGCAGGAAGATCATCTTGCTGCCATTCAGCAGCGCGCCATGCGACGCGACCAGCAGGCCGTGGATGTGAAACAGCGGCAGGGCGTGCAGCAGGACATCGCCATCCTGCCAGCGCCAGTATTCCTGCAATACCTTGGCATTCGATGCGAGATTGCCATGGGTGAGCATGGCGCCCTTGCTGCGGCCGGTGGTGCCGGAGGTGTAGAGGATGACCGCCAGGTCGTCGGGCTGCTTTTCCACGGGCTCGAAACTGTCCGACTGGTGCGCCGCGCGCGCCAGCAGGGAGCCGTCGCGCCGCTCGCCCAGGGTGAATACATGGCGGGTGCCGGACTGAAAAGCAATCTTCGAGACCCAACCGAAATTGGCCGGCGAGCAGACCACGACTGCGGGCTCGGCATCGCCGATGAAGTATTCCATCTCGGAGACGCGGTACGCGGTATTTAGAGGGAGGTAGACATAGCCGGCACGGATCGTGGCCAGGTAGAGGATCAGTGCTTCCGGCGACTTCTCGACTTGAACCGCGATGCGCGAGTCGGAAGGCAAGTTCAGTCCTGCCAGCAGGTTGGCAATCCTGGCGGAGGCGCGATCAATGTCATCCCAGGTGTAAAACAGTCCGTCGTGGGTTTCGATGCAGCAGGCGCTGCGGTCTTGCGGGAAGCGTGAAGCGAAAAGAGCGTACAGATTGGCGTTCATCTTGATTGCTGCGGGATTTGCAAATGAGTTCTTGGAAGCTTGGAGGAATAGGCATCATGCGCCGCCTGCCTTGTCGGATGAGGCGGCGCGTTGGCAGCTAGCGGGCGCGCTTCGTGTAAATAATGATCAACGTAATTGCACCGAATGCAATCATCGGAAGCGACAGCATCTGGCCAGCCGAAATGGTGATGCCGGCAAATGATACGTTGTAATCCGGCGTGCGGAAATACTCGGTGAAAAAGCGTGCCATGCCATACAACATGGCGAACATTGCACCCACCGCAAAGCGCGGACGCGGCTTGCGCGCAAACAGCCAGAGAATGATGAACAGCAGCACACCGTCAACCAGCGCCTGGTAAATCGGGGAAGGATGGCGCGGCAACTGGTCGACGTTCGGCCAGATCATCGCCCAGGGCAATGAGGGATCGGCAACCCGGCCCGGCAGTTCAGCGTTGATGAAATTCCCAATGCGGCCGGCGGCATAACCAAGCGGCACCATCGGCGCGATGAAGTCGTAGACATCCAGGATGTTGCGCCCTCGCTTGCGTGCCCACAGCGACATGGCAATCAGCACGCCCAGGAAACCGCCGTGAAAGGACATGCCGCCCTTCCAGACCGCGAAGATTTCCAGAGGATGGCTGAAATAAAACGCCGGGTTGTAGAACAGTACTTCGCCCAGCCGTCCTCCGATTACCACGCCAAGCACGCCATAGAACAGCATGTCGTCGAGGTCTTCGTTCTTCCACCCGGCAGCTGCAATATGCGGCTGCCGGATCCGTACCCGGCCCAGCAGGAGAAACTGGATGAAGGCCAGGAGATACATCAGGCCATACCAGTGAATCTTGACAGGACCGAGCGAGATGGCGATCGGGTCCGGAAGAGGATGGATCAGCATTTATTTTTTCTTTCGCAGTAGTTCCAGGAAGGCGTGCAATACCGGTGACTGATTGTCACGCCGCCAGGCCAGGCCGGTCTCGACCAGAGGCGGTTTGCCGGCCAGCGGCTTGTAGTCGACGCCGGGGCGTTTTAAATTCGAGACAGATTGTGGCACAAGCGCGATGCCCATGCCCGCTGACACCAGGCCGACGATAGTCTGCATCTGAATCGCTTCCTGCCCGATGCGTGGCGTCAGGCCGGCGTCGCGAAAGCATGCCAGGATGGCATCGTGGAAAGCGGGAGCGATCCGGCGCGGGAAAACGATCAGCGGCATGTCGGCCAGCAGCCTCAGGTCGACGGGGCTATTTCCTTGCAATGCCTTCATGCCCCTGGGGGCGGCCAGGATCAGCGGTTCCGACAGCACCGTCATGTAGTCGAAGTCTGTCCTGGACTTGTCGGGCAAGGGCGGAATCAGCAGGCCGGCATCAGTCCGGCCCTGCAGCAAGAGTTCCAGTTGCACATCGGTAGTCGCTTCGCGCAGGTCGATCTGCACTTGTGGATAGCGCTCCCGGAATTCGCGCAGCAGCGGCGGCAGCACGCTGTAATCGGCGGTGGAGACGAAGGACAGGGCCAGCAAGCCCGATTCCCCGGAGGCGGCGCGCCGCGCCAGATCGGGCAGGTTGCCGGCCTGCTGCAGGATGCGGCGCGCTTCCGGCAGAAGGGCCGTGCCGGCCGGCGTCAGGCTGACGCTGCGCTTGGTGCGGATGAAGAGAGGCGTGCCGAGCGCCGCCTCCAGTGACTGTATGGTCTGCGACAGCGGCGGCTGGGTCATGTGCAGGCGGGCCGCCGCCCGCCCGAAGTGGCTTTCCTCGGCGACGGCGACGAAATAGCGTAATTGCCGCAGTTCAATATTCATATGCAATTCATATTACTGAAGAATAAATCATATATTTGACATACGGCTTGGTGCAAGGCACTGTAGCGTCCTTGAACATGGCGCAATCTGCCTTTCACCTGTGCGCCGCCTATCCCGTATCCCTGTACTCCGGAGTCAACATGTCATTCAACCGCCGCTCGAAAAACGTCACCCAGGGCGTTGCCCGCAGCCCGAACCGCTCGATGTATTACGCGATGGGCTATCAGAAGGAAGATTTCGACAAGCCGATGATCGGCATCGCCAACGGGCACTCGACCATCACCCCTTGTAATTCCGGACTGCAGAAGCTGGCCGACATCGCCATCGCCACCATCAAGGAATCCGGCGCCAATCCGCAGGTCTTTGGCACGCCGACGATTTCCGACGGCATGTCGATGGGCACCGAAGGCATGAAGTATTCGCTGATTTCGCGAGAGGTGATCGCCGACTGCATCGAAACCGCCGTCAACGGCCAATGGATGGATGGCTGCGTCGTGATCGGCGGCTGTGACAAGAACATGCCGGGCGGGATGATGGCGATGGCGCGCACCAACGTGCCGAGCATCTATGTCTATGGCGGCACGATCAAGCCGGGCAAGTGGAAAGGCAAGGACCTGACCATCGTGTCCGCATTTGAAGCCGTCGGCGAATTCACCGCCGGACGCATGTCGGAAGAAGATTTCGAAGGAATCGAGCGCAATGCCTGCCCCTCGTCGGGTTCCTGCGGCGGCATGTACACCGCCAATACCATGGCGTCTTCGTTCGAGGCACTCGGCATGGCCCTGCTGTACTCCTCGACGATGGCGAATCCGGACGACGAAAAGGTTGGCTCCGCTGCCCAGTCGGCGCGCGTGCTGGTCGAGGCAGTCAAGCACGACCTGAAGCCGCGTGACATCATCACCCGCAAGTCGATCGAAAATGCGGTCGCCGTCATCATGGCAACCGGCGGGTCGACCAACGCGATCCTGCATTACCTGGCCATCGCGCATGCGGCTGAAGTGGAATGGACCATCGACGATTTCGAACGGATGCGCCGCAAGGTGCCGGTGATCTGCGACCTGAAGCCTTCCGGCAAATACGTCGCGACCGATTTGCACCGCGCGGGCGGCATTCCGCAAGTGATGAAAGTCCTGCTGAACGCAGGCCTGCTGCACGGTGACTGCATCACGATCACCGGCCGCACCCTCGCCGAAGAACTGGCGCATGTGCCTGACGTGCCGCGCGCAGACCAGGACGTCATTCGTACCATCGACAAGGCTTTGTACGACCAGGGCCACCTGGCCATCCTGAAGGGAAATCTCGCGACGGACGGCTGCGTCGCCAAGATTACCGGCCTGAAGAACCCGGTGATTACCGGCCCGGCACGGGTGTTCGACGACGAGTATTCCGCCATGGATGCCATCCTCGCCGACAAGATCAAGGCGGGTGATGTACTGGTCTTGCGCTATCTCGGCCCGAAGGGTGGGCCCGGCATGCCGGAAATGCTGGCGCCGACGTCCGCGATCATCGGCAAGGGCCTGGGCGAATCGGTCGGCCTGATTACCGATGGCCGCTTCTCCGGCGGGACCTGGGGCATGGTGGTCGGTCACGTGGCGCCGGAAGCCTATGTCGGCGGCACCATCGCATTGGTGCAGGAGGGCGACAGCATCACGATCGACGCGCACAATCAGTTGATCCAGTTGAACGTGCCGGATGAAGAGATTGCGCGCAGACGTGCAAACTGGAAGGCGCCTGAACCGCGGTATACCCGTGGCGTGCTGGCCAAATTCGCGGCATTGGCTCTGCCTGCCAATAAAGGCGCGGTGACTGGTTAAGACGCAAAAAAGGCCGGAGTGGATCCGGCCTTTTTCTTGCGCGGGAAGACAGTCTTATTTCTTGTTGAATGTTTTCCTGACGCGCTCCTTGCGCATTTCTTCCAGCTGCTCATGGGCTTTGCGCTTGTCGAGTCCGAACATTTTTTCAAGGAATTCGAACCAGACGAATGCCACTATAAAAAGGCCTGCGATCCAGCCCCAGGAAATCGATGCAAACGGTCCGATTTCCAGGTAACGCAGCAGAGACAGCAAGACAATGACAATGATTAAGGGCATGGCAGCTTTCCTGTTTGTTGAGATCCGGTGAAAGATTGTAATGGCCGGCAAGGGGTGTCAACGATTTTGATGGCCGAGTGTTGTAGAAGCATGCTGCAATAATTTTGCAGCAATAGCAGGTAGAATCGGGTAGTTATCATTTTGGAGAAAACAATGAAACGTGCTTTGCTGGTTTGTTTGATGGTGGGCGGTCTTGTTTCCAATGCTGCGATGGCAAATGCCGACTTGGCCAAGGCGAAGAATTGCATGGCCTGCCACTCGGTCTCGAACAAGGTCGTTGGCCCTGCATTCAAGGATGTGGCGGCAAAATATGCCGGCCAGAAGGATGCGGAAGACAAATTGACGCAAAAGGTTCTGAAGGGTGGTAGCGGGGTATGGGGCGCAGTGCCCATGCCCGCGAATGCGCAGGTCAGCGAGGCGGAAGCCCGTACGCTGGTGAAGTGGGTCCTGTCCCAAAAATAAGCTGGCTTCTTCGATCGGATACAAAAAGCGCTCCCAAGAGCGCTTTTTTTTTGGCCATTTAGATTTGGGCCGCATTAAGTATGCCCCCAATGAAAAACGCCCGGTTCGTTGAACCGGGCGTTTCCCTGACTCAGAAAGAGACTTACTTCGTTACGGCGATCTGAGTACGTTTGCCGCCCTTGAACGTGTACAGGGTCAGGGTGCCATCCTTGATGTCGCCCTTGGAGTCGAAGGCGATCGGGCCGGTCACGCCCTTGTACTGGATCTTGGCCAATTCCGGCAGATACTTTTCCGGATCGGCCGAGCCGGCCTTTTGCATGGCGGTGGCCATCACCATGGTGGCGTCATAGACGTACGGGGCATACAGCTGAACCTCTACCCCAAACTTCTTCTTGAACGCAGCGCGGAACTCATCCATGCCTTTCTTTTGAGCTTCTTCCACACCGCCGGCTTCGGCGCACACCACCTTGTCTTCACCGACGGCGTCACCGGCCAGTTTGCCCAAGGCTTCGGTGCACACGCCATCGCCACCCATGAACTTGGCATTGATGCCCAGGGCTTTCATCTGGCGCAGCATCGGCCCGGCCACTGCATCCATGCCGCCAAAGAACACCACGTCCGGGTTCTTGGATTTAATCGCGGTCAGGATGGCATTGAAATCGGTGGCCTTGTCATTGGTGTATTGCTGGGCCACGATGGTCGCGCCGCTCTTTTTCGCGCCCTTGGCAAATTCTTCCGCCACTCCTTGACCATACGCGGTGCGGTCATCGATCACTGCAATCTTCTTGGCATGCAGGGTTTGCACTGCATAACGACCCAGGGTGCCGCCCAGCTGGCCATCGTTGGCGACCACACGGAACGCGGTCTTGAAGCCTTGCTGAGTATATTTCGGATTGGTCGCCGAGGGCGAGATTTGCGGAATGCCGGCATCGTGGTAAATGCGCGAGGCGGGAATGGTGGTGCCGGAATTCAAGTGCCCAATGACGCCGTTGACTTTGGCATCGACCAGCTTTTGCGCTGCTGCCGTGCCTTGCTTGGGGTCAGCCGCATCGTCTTCAGCCAGCAGTTCAAACTTGACTTTCTTGCCGCCGATGGTGACACCTTTGGCATTCAATTCATCGATGGCCATGCGCGCGCCATATTCATTGTCCTTGCCCAGGTGCGCAATCGGCCCGGAAATCGGCGCCACATGGCCAATTTTCACCACTTGCTCTTGCGCCTGCACCCCTCCTGCGATCACCCACAGCACTGCTCCGGCCAGCGGCAGCATTTTGATCGTGCTTTGCATAAAGTCACCTCCGAAGATTGAAAAAAGACAGGGTTACTGCAAAACTCACCTATTCAGAATTCTGAACAGGCAGACGGTACAACAGAAACAACCTTTCGCAAAGAGGGATTCTGGTATTTTTTTCAATTTTCCTTGATTTACATATGCCGAAATTTCATGCCTTAGACAAGGTCGACCGCAAGATCCTCAATCTTTTGCAAAAGGATAATCAGATCCCGACGCGTGTCCTGGCCGAAAAGGTGCATATCTCCCAGCCGACTTGCCTGCGCCGGATCCGCGAACTGCGGGAATCCGGCATCATCAGCGCCGAGGTGGCAATGGTGGATCCGTTTGCGCTGGGGTACGGCATGATGGCCTTTCTCGAGGTGTCCCTCAACAACCAGTCAGACGAGCATATGCAGGAATTCGAAGCGCGCATGGCGAAGGAAGCCGAAGTCATGCAGTGCTATTTCGTCTCCGGGGATTTCGACTACTTCCTCGTCGTGCATGTGATCGACATGGATGCCTACTATCAGTTTGTGCGGCGGGTCATCTCGGGTTCCGGCAATGTCCGCCATTTCCAGTCCCGTTTTCCGATGAAGCGCGCCAAGTTCTCCACCCATGTTGCTTTCGACGAAAAGGTTCCGGAACTCGCGGTGCGGGTTTCCAAGTAAGGCCACCCTGCCTGTGTAAGCCTTATATATGCGGGACGACGATGAAAAACGCCCCGCATCTGCGGCGTCGCGGAAGCGAGCAGCGCAAATGCGGGGCGGGGCGGACTAATCGGGCGGTTCTGCGATCGCGTCTGCTTATACCTGGGCCGGAGTGGTGACAGGATGCGGATTCCGTACATGGCGCGGCATGCCGGTGAAGGCGAAATCCACTTCCGGCTGGCGTCCGGACACGATTTCCGCGATAGCGCGGCCGGAACCGCAGCCCATGGTCCAGCCGAGCGTGCCGTGGCCCGCATTCAGGAACAGGTTGCTGAACCTGGTCTTGCCAATGTACGGCACATTGGACGGGGTCAGGGGGCGCAGGCCGGTCCAGTAGACCGGATTTTCATAGTCGCAGGCGTCCGGGAACAATTCCCGGGTGCGGCGGGTGATGGCTTCGCAGCGGGTAGTGTTCAGTTCCCGGGTGTAGCCATTCAATTCGCAGGTGCCTGCCACGCGCAGACGGTCACCCAGGCGCGATACCACCAGCTTGTAGCCATCGTCAGTCAGGGAAACGCTCGGGGCCGCATCCGGATCGAGCACTTTGTAAGTCGCCGAATAACCCTTGCCTGGATAGATCATCAGGTCAATGCCAAGCGGTTTCAGGAGCGGTACGGAGAAGCTTCCCATCGCCATCACGAAGGCATCGGCGCGCAGCACCTGGTGCCGGCCGTCCGGATTGATGATTTCCACTCCCGTGACTTTGGCCGCAGCACCGGTACCCTCGGTGAGCAGGCGGGTGATCGTGGTGTTGAACCGGAAATCCACGCCGCCTTCTGCGGCTTTCCTGGCCAGGCCGGTCGTGAATTTGTAGACGTCGCCCGATTCATCGGTTTCTGTGAAGTCGCCGCCGACGATCTTGTCGCGGATCTTGGCCAGAGCCGGTTCGATCCTCACCACTTCATCAGCGCCGATCGACTCGCGCGGGCAACCGAGGTCACGCATCAGCTTGGCTGCAGGCAGGGAGTCTTCGAATTCCTTGGCATCGGTGTAGAAATGCAGGATGCCGCGAGTCAGGTGGTCATACGAGATGCCCGTCTCTGCGCGGACTGCCTGCAATGTCTGGCGGCTGTATTCGCAAATGGCCACGATCTGACGAATATTGTCGGCGGTGCGCGCCGGCGTGCATTCGCGCAGGAAGTTCAGACCCCATTTCCACTGGAGCCATTCCGGCCGCAAGCGGAACAGCAGGGGGGCATCTTCCTGGCCCAGCCATTTCAGGATTTTCATCGGTGCCGAAGGATTCGCCCAGGGCTCCGCATGTGATACGGAAATCTGGCAGCCATTGGCAAAACTGGTTTCCTGTGCCGGCCCTGGCTGGCGCTCAAGGACGGTGACTTCATGTCCCGCCTTGTGCAAGAACCACGCAGAAGCGGTGCCGATGATGCCCGAACCCAATACGATGACTTTCATGAGGATCTCCGTTATTTGATAGCGGAATTGTAGAAAGTTATCGCTTGTTTATGTATTCAATCGGGTTGGCTGAAATTTATAAAATCGCCGACAGGTAAGGAGAAATGTTTGAAAAAACAAAAAAAGCACGAAAAATTTAAGTTTTTGTAGTTTTGAGTTTCGTGATTTCCTGTGAAACCGCGCGTGTGATCACGTCTTTGATCGTATGGCGCAGACCACCCCTGATTTCTTCGGCAAGTCCGGAGACTGCGACTTGCAGGACGTCGGCCAGGCTGTCACGAACGTGCTGCTCCAGCATGTAATCGACTCGCTCGAGCACCTGATACAGGATGCGTTCCCTGATTTCGGACTCAAGCCGGCTCCATTGTTCTTCCGTCCATTCCGTGCGTGCGCGCGCTTCAAGCGGGGTTTCATGCCTTGCCGCTTCGGGTGCGGCATCCATGGCTGGCGGAGACGGATCTTGCAGCGGCTGGTAGTCCGGAATGACCTCGGTCAATACCGGGATGCCGGCGTCGGGAGTGGAATTGTTCATGCTTTTTCTGCGACAAAGTGGCTCAGCGGGTAGCCGCGCTGCTTGTAAAAGCGAAAGCGTTCACGGCCGGCCGATTTATCCGCCTCGTCCGTGGAAATGATTTCGAACATGCGCTCGAACCGGGCGAAATGGGCCGGAGTCCTTGTCGACAGGTTGACGAGTATCTGGTGGTGCGGCAATTCCGCATGGTCGGCGTCGGTCAGGATCACCGGAGTAACTGCTGCCAGCGGATCGTCGGCCGTCACATGGGGCAGGAAATCCCGATCGGAAAATGTCCAGAGCGCCTGATCGAGCGCTGCCAGGTCTGCGTGGTCCTGGGTAAGCAGGACGATACGGCAGTTGGCGGCATAGGCCTTGCGCACCAGCCGGCATGCGTAGGCAATCTTGTTGGAGACGTCGCTGTGAAAATCGATCCGGGTCATGGCATACCGAAAAGCGTAACCTGCCGCAGCTGGTGGTCCCATGCTGCAGGCAGGGCAAATGAAGAAGCCGGGTTCAGGCCCGCATCAGAAGCGAAATCCTGGAGGCGCGTTGCCGACTGCCGGCGGCAGGTCGTTGTCCCTTGCCTCGGATGTCGGCTTGTCAGCCGAAGTGGAGCCATTCTGGGCTGTGGCAACCGGGCTGTTCGGTACGAGCGCCTGGGCTGCCGGCTGGCGATAGCTTGGAGGCAGTTTGCTGGTCTGGGGATAGCCGGCTGCGGTCAGGGCGGTATTCCATGCGCCTGCCTCGAAGCCGCGCTCCTTGCTGCGGCCGATCATGAGCACAGGCATCCGGCCTTCGCTGTCGAGTTGGCGGAATTTCGCAATATCGTCCTTGCTGGTCACGGTTTTTTCCGAGAAGGGGATGCCACGCCCCGTGAGCAGTTGGCGGCCTTCATCGCAGGGCGCGCAATTGCTGGTGGTGTAGAGCGTGACCGGATTGCCCTTGGTGGCCTGAGCCAACTCGAAGGGGAAATCGCTGGTATTTGCCGTATTGTCCGACAAGGATTTGGTTTCGACGCGCTTGGCCGAACTCGGTGGAGGCGTGTCGCTGTAGGTCACCTTGCCATCCGGTCCGACCCACTTGTAGAGCTGGGCGTGGGCACTTGCCGCCAGCAGCAGGGCAAACAGGGGCAATAATGAAAAGCCGGGTCGTTGCATGTTGTGTCTCTCCCTTCGTTCGTTCACGACGTCATTCCGCTATGGCGCAGCAAGGCATCGATGCTCGGTTCGCGGCCGCGGAAGGCCTTGAACGACTCCAGCGCAGGGCGGGAACCGCCCATGGCCAGGATTTCCGTCTGAAAGCGCAATCCGGCATCGGCGGATACCACATTGCCGGTCGCCGCAGCCGCTTCTTCGAAGGCGCTGTAAGCATCCGCGGACAGGACTTCAGCCCATTTGTAGCTGTAGTAACCGGCTGCATAGCCGCCGGCAAAGATATGGCTGAAAGAATGCTGGAACCGGTTGAATGAGGGCGGAATCAGCACCGCCACCTTGTGGCGCACTTCGTCCAGCAACGCCTGCACGGTCTTGCTGCCATAGGGATCATAGTCAAAGTGCAGGTGCATGTCGAACAAAGCGAACTCCACCTGTCGCAAAGTCTGCAGTCCGGACTGGAAGTTCTTGGCAGCGACCATCTTGTCATACAGAGCGCGCGGCAAGGGCTCGCCGGTCTCCGCATGGGAAGTCATGTGCTGCAGAACATCCCATTCCCAACAAAAGTTTTCCATGAATTGCGAGGGCAATTCCACAGCATCCCACTCGACGCCGGAAATGCCGGATACACCGAGCTCTTCGACCTGGGTCAGCATGTGATGCAAGCCATGCCCGAATTCGTGGAACAGGGTGATGACCTCATCATGGGTGAACAGGGCAGGACGGGCCCTGCCATCGGCGACCACTGGTTCGGAGAAATTGCAAGTGAGGTAGGCGACCGGCGTCTGCACGCTGCCATCCTTGCGCCGGCGGCCGCGGGCATCGTCCATCCAGGCGCCGCCCCGCTTGCCCTTGCGTGCATAGAGGTCGAGGTAGAACTGGCCGACCAGCTGGCCATTCTTTTCGATGCGGAAGAATTTCACATCCTTGTGCCAGGTGGGCGCGCTGTCCGGCTTGATCTCGATGGAGAACAGATTCTGCACCAGGCGGAACAAGCCTTCGATGACTTTCGGCTCAGGGAAGTATTGCTTCACTTCCTGATCGGAAAATGCATAGCGCTGCTGGCGCAGCTTTTCTGAGGCATAAGCGACGTCCCATGCTTCCAGTCTGTCGATGCCAAGCTGCTTCTTGGCGAAGGTAGTCAGTTCCGCCAGATCGTTTTCGGCAAACGGTCGCGCGCGCCGTCCCAAGTCTTCCAGGAAGCTGATTACTTCCTGGGGCGTCTTCGCCATTTTCGGCACGAGCGAGACTTCCGCAAAATTCTTGAACCCGAGCAGTTTCGATTCTTCGGCACGCAGCTTCAGAATTTCGATGATGATCTGGGTATTGTCCCATTCCGGCTTGCCGCCCAGTTCCGATGCCTTGGTCGCATTGGCACGGTAGATCGTTTCACGCAGGGAGCGCTTGTCCGCATATTGCAGCAGCGGGAAGTAGGAGGGGAAGTGCAGGGTGAACTTGTAGCCCGGCTTGCCGTCCTGCTCTGCCGCCGTGCGCGCAGCTTGCTTGACGTCCTCCGGCAAGCCGGCCAGCTCGGATTCATCGTCGACGAACAACGCATAATCATTGGTGGCATCCAGCACGTTTTCGGAAAACCTGGTGGAAAGCGCGGCCAGCCTTTCCTGGATCTCGGCAAAGCGCGTCTTCTTTTCTTGCGGCAGTTCGGCGCCGCCCAGGCGAAAATCGCGCAAGGCGTTTTCGACGATTTTCTTCCGTTCCGGCGACAGGCTTTCAAACCCGGCGCTCGCGCGCAAGGCCTTGTACTTTTCAAACAGCGCGAGATTCTGGCCCAGAGAAGTCCAGAACTCGGTCACCTTTGGCAGGTTTTCGTTGTATGCGGCGCGCAATTCCGGCGTGTCGTCGACTGCATGCAAGTGACCGACGATGCCCCATGCCCGGCCCAGCTTTTCGGTAGCGTTTTCGAGCGGTGCAACGAAGCTTTCCCAGGTCACCGAAGGCATCGGCGCTTCAAGCCGGGAAACGACTGCACGGTTTTCATCGAGCAGCGCGTCAATTGCGGGAGTGACGTTTTCGGGCTTGAACGCATCGAAACGAGGCAGGTCGAAAAAATCGAGCAAGGGGTTGTTCAAGTCGGTAGTCATGGATTTACGCTCTTTCTGCAGCTTCAATGGTGTTTACCAGCAGCATCGTAATCGTCATCGGCCCCACACCGCCCGGCACCGGCGTGATATAGCCGGCGACTTCCCTGGCGTGGGCAAAATCGACGTCGCCGCACAGCTTGCCATTGTCGTCGCGGTTCATGCCGACATCGATCACGACTGCGCCCGGCTTGATCATGTCGGCGGTGACGAGATTGCGCTTGCCGGTGGCAACCACCAGGATGTCTGCCTGCCGCGTGTGATGACCAAGATCACGCGTCTTCGAGTTGCAGATGGTGACGGTCGCTCCCGCCTGCAAGAGCAGCATGGCTTGCGGCTTGCCGACGATATTCGATGCACCAACGATGACTGCGTGCGCGCCGCGAACCGGATAGTCGATCGATTCCAGCATTTTCATCACGCCGTAGGGCGTGCATGGGCGGAACAGAGGCTGGCCGGTCATCAGCAGTCCGGCATTGCTGATGTGGAAGCCATCGACATCCTTTTCGGGGGCAATCGCTTCAATCACCCTGTGTGCATTGATATGCGCCGGCAAGGGAAGTTGCACCAGGATGCCGTGGATTTTCGGATCCTTGTTCAAGGCGTCGATGCGGGCCAGCAATTCCTGCTCGCTCATGTCCGCATCATATTTTTCCATCACCGAATACAGGCCATTGTCTTCGCAGGCTTTTACCTTGTTGCGCACATAGACCTGCGATGCCGGATCTGTTCCTACCAGAATTACTGCCAGTCCCGGCTGCTTGCCTAGGGCCGTGAGTTTTGCAGCGCGTTGCGCGACTTCGGCGCGCAGTTGACGGGAAAGTTCGGTTCCATTGATGAGTTGTGCGGACATGGGAAAAGCATCGAAGAGTGGGGTAAAACCGGATTATAAGTCGCCCGCCTGGCACAGTCCGCCGGACCGGAGGTGCCAGGAATTACATTTGTTTTCAAATTTCATATTGCAAAATCAAATCTCGTATTTTGAAAATACCGAAACTGTTGCTAGAATGTTTTTCGAAGTAAATAAGCTTCAGTTTTGTCACAAATCGCCTGTTGTGATGTCAAAGCGGCAGGTACCCCATTAGGAGACGCAACATGTCAGCCCAACTTGACCAGGTTTTGGCCCAAGCCGCCAATGATCCAGACGTAATGGAAACGCAAGAGTGGCTTGATGCCCTTGAAGCCGTGATTGAAGCGGAAGGTCCGGAACGGGCGCACTATCTGCTGGAACGCATGGTTGACCTCGCCCGCCGCCGTGGTGCCCATATTCCGTTTTCCAGCAATACCGCCTACGTCAACACCATTCCTGCCCACCTTGGCGAACACAGCCCGGGCAATCTCGAATATGAAGAACGCCTGCGCTCCTGGATGCGCTGGAATGCGATGGCGATGGTGGTCAAGGCCAACCGGGCTGACGGCGACCTCGGTGGTCATATTTCCAGCTTTGCCTCGCTGGCCAACATGCTGGGCACCGGTTTCAACCATTTCTGGCATGCGCCGAGCGAAAACCATGGCGGTGACCTGCTTTACCTGCAGGGCCATTCCTCTCCCGGCATTTATGCGCGCGCCTTCCTCGAAGGCCGTCTCACCGAAGAGCAATTGCTGAATTTCCGCCGCGAAGTCGATGGCAAGGGCCTGTCTTCCTATCCGCACCCGAAGCTGATGCCGGATTTCTGGCAATTCCCGACGGTATCCATGGGTCTTGGCCCGATCATGGCGATCTACCAGGCGCGTTTCCTGAAATATCTGCATGCGCGTGGCATCGCCGACACCGAAAAGCGGAAAGTGTGGGCATTCTGTGGCGACGGCGAAATGGATGAGCCGGAATCGATGGGCGCGATCGGGATGGCCGGCCGCGAAAAGCTCGACAACCTCGTCTTTGTGGTCAACTGCAACCTGCAGCGCCTCGACGGACCGGTGCGTGGCAACGGCAAGATCATCCAGGAACTGGAAGCCGATTTCCGCGGCGCCGGCTGGAATGTGATCAAGGTGATCTGGGGTTCCTACTGGGATGAACTGCTGGCGCGTGACAAGGAAGGCATCCTGCAGCGCGTCATGATGGAAACCGTCGACGGCGAGTACCAGAACTACAAGGCCAAGGACGGCGCCTATGTGCGCAAGCATTTCTTCGGCAAGCATCCGAAACTGCTGGAAATGGTTTCCAAGATGTCGGACGATGACATCTGGCGCCTGAACCGCGGCGGCCATGACCCGCACAAGATCTATGCTGCATTCAAGCAGGCCCAGGAGCACAAGGGCCAGCCGACGGTGATCCTGGCCAAGACCATCAAGGGCTTCGGCATGGGCCGCTCCGGCGAAGCGCGCAATACCGCTCACCAGACCAAGAAGCTGGACGACGAGGCGATCCGCGAAATGCGCGACCGCTTCAATATTCCGATTCCGGACGACAAGCTGGCAGAAGTCCCGTTCTTCAAGCCGTCCGACGATGCACCGGAAATCAAGTATCTGCACGAGCGCCGCAAGGCTCTGGGTGGTTACCTGCCGCAGCGCCGCGTGAAGGCGGATGAACACCTGCCGGTGCCGGAACTGGATGCGTTCAAGGCGGTGCTCGATCCGACTGCCGAGGGCCGCGAAATCTCGACCACCCAGGCCTTCGTGCGCATTATCACCACGCTGCTGCGCGACCAGAATCTCGGCAAGCGCGTCGTGCCTATCCTGGTCGATGAGACCCGTACCTTCGGCATGGAAGGCCTGTTCCGCCAGATCGGCATTTTCAGCCAGCAGGGTCAGTTGTACGAGCCAGTCGACAAGGACCAGGTGATGTACTACCGTGAAGACAAGTCGGGCCAGATCCTGCAGGAAGGCATCAACGAAGCGGGCGGCATGAGCTCGTGGATTGCGGCGGCGACGTCGTACTCGACGAACAACCGCATCATGATTCCGTTCTTCATTTATTACTCGATGTTCGGCCTGCAGCGTGTCGGCGATCTCGCCTGGGCTGCGGGCGACATGCGGGCACGCGGCTTCCTGCTCGGCGGCACCGCCGGCCGGACCACGCTGAACGGCGAGGGCCTGCAGCATGAAGACGGCCACAGCCATGTGCTCGCCTCGACCATCCCGAACTGCGTGCCTTACGATCCGACCTTCGCCCACGAAGTCGCCGTCATCATGCACGATGGCTTGAAGCGCATGGTCGAGAAGCAGGAAGATGTGTTCTATTACCTCACCCTGATGAATGAGAACTACAGCCATCCGGGAATCAAGCCCGGACAGGAAGAAGGTATCCTGAAGGGACTGTACCTGCTGCAGGAAGGCGAAAAGAAAGCGAAGCAGCGCGTGCAGCTGATGGGTTCGGGCACGATCCTGCGTGAAGTGATCGCCGCGGCCGACTTGCTCAAGAGCGACTGGGGTATCGGCGCCGATGTCTGGTCGGCACCGTCGTTCACCTTGCTGGCGCGTGACGGCCAGGATGTGGAGCGCTGGAACATGCTGCATCCGACCGAACAGCCGCGCGTGGCGCATGTCACGAAATGCCTGGAAGGCACGAAAGGTCCGATCGTGGCATCGAGCGATTACATGCGCACCTTTGCCGAGCAGATCCGTGCATTCATGCCGAAGGGCCGCAGCTATAAAGTCCTGGGTACGGATGGCTTTGGCCGCTCGGATACTCGCGCGAAACTACGCGAATTTTTCGAGGTCAATCGCTATTATGTGACTGTCGCTGCGCTCAAGTCACTGGCTGACGAAGGCGCCATCCCGGCGTCCAAGGTCGCGGAGGCAATTGCCAAGTACGGCATTGATCCGAACAAGCCGAATCCGGTTACGCTGTAACTCTCGATAAACAAGACTAACAATTTCCCTTCTCTCTCAGGCGAAGGGCCAGGAATGACGATGGGGGCCTCGGGCACGACCCGGACCCCCATTCCTGGCTCGTCCTCCCGGGAGAGGGAAGGGAATGAACGGAGCTAAAGCTATGAGCTTAACGGAAGTCAAAGTCCCGGATATCGGCGATTTCAAGGAAGTGGAAGTCATCGAAGTCATGGTCAAGCCGGGGGACCGGATCAAGGTTGATCAGTCACTGGTCACGGTGGAATCCGACAAGGCCAGCATGGAAATTCCTTCCAGCCATGCGGGCATAGTCAAGGAATTGAAAATCAAGGTGGGCGACAAGGTCGGTGAAGGTTCCTTGCTGTTGCTCGTGGAAGACGAAGGCGCTGCCGCTCCCGTCGTGCATGAACCGGCCGCCGCCAAGCCAGCTGCACCGGCAGCCGCTGCTGCACCGCAGGCAGCACCTGCCGCTGCAACGGCTTCTACTGTGGAAGTCAAGGTGCCGGACATCGGCGACTTCAAAGAGGTGGAAGTCATCGAAGTCATGGTCAAGCCGGGCGACACGGTCAAGGTCGACCAGTCGCTGGTCACGGTAGAGTCCGACAAGGCCAGCATGGAGATTCCGTCCAGCCATGCAGGCGTGGTCAAGGAATTGAAAATCAAGGTAGGTGACAAGGTTTCCGAAGGATCCTTGCTGCTGACACTTGCGTCGGCAGGCGCGGAAAGCGCGGCACCGGCAGCTGCACCCGCCGCACCGGCGCCGGCAGCCCAAACTCCGGCCGCTGCGCCAGCCGCAGCTCCAGCCGCGCCGGCTGCAGCACCTGCCAGGGTGTCCCCGACTGCCGCGCTGGAGCCGGTGGAACCGCAAGGCAGCAAGCCTCATGCGTCGCCTTCTGTCCGCAAGCTTGCACGCGAGCTGGGCGTGGATCTCGTCCGCGTGAAAGGCAGCGGTCCGAAAGGTCGCATCCTGCATCAGGATGTCCAGAGTTTCGTGAAGGCCGTAATGTCGGGCGCCACGGGTGCTCCGGCGGCAGCAGGCGGAACCCGGGGAGGCGGTGGCGGGCTCGATCTCTTGCCCTGGCCGTCGCTCGATTTCTCCAAGTTCGGGCCGACCGAACTGCAGCCGCTCTCGCGCATCAAGAAGATCAGCGGACCGAATCTGCACCGCAACTGGGTCATGATTCCGCATGTGACGCAGTTCGACGAAGCTGATGTGACCGACCTGGAAACCTTCCGCAAGGAATCCAACGAGGCACTGGCAAAATCCGGCGTCAAGCTGACCATGCTCGCCTTCGTGATCAAGGCCAGTGTCGTCGCGCTGAAGAAATTCCCGGCGTTTAACGCCTCGCTCGATGAAAAGGGCGAGAACCTGATCCTCAAGCAGTATTACCACATCGGTTTTGCCGCCGATACGCCGCAAGGCCTGGTGGTGCCGGTGATCAAGGACGCCGACAAGAAGGGCATCGCGCAGATCGCGAAGGAAATGAGCGAGCTCTCCTCTCAGGCACGCGAGGGCAAGCTGAAGCCGGCCGACATGCAGGGCGCAAGCTTCACGATTTCCTCGCTCGGCGGCATCGGCGGCACCGCCTTTACCCCGATCATCAATGCACCGGAAGTGGCGATCCTCGGCTTGTCCAAGTCGTCCATCAAGCCGGTCTGGGATGGCAAGCAGTTTGCGCCGCGCCTGATGCTGCCCTTGTCCCTGTCGTACGACCATCGGGTGATCGATGGCGCGATGGGTGCGCGCTTCGCCGCTTATCTGGCCGAAGTGCTGGGCGACATGCGCAAGTCCCTGCTGTGAAGCCTGGCGGCCAGAGGATCGGACAACAGGCGCAGGCGATGCCGTGCAGGACGATGAAGTCATGCTGCGGGCATCGCCGCTTCCCAGCTTAGTCCACGGAGATTCGCAATGACTACCTGTGTTGTCGTCAAGAAGAACTACGAGGTCGCTATAGCGTCCGATTCCCTGGTCACCTTCGGCGACACCCGCCTGTCGCATGCCTACGAAGTCAACGAGAAGATCTTCCAGGTCGGTGAGTCGTACATCACGCTGGCCGGCACCGCCGCCCATTTTCCGGTCATGCGCAAGCTGCTTACCGAGATGGGCGAAGAGTGCAAGCTGCGCAACCGCGAGGAAGTCTTCGAGACTTACTCGAAAGTGCACGAAATCCTCAAGGAAAAATATTTCCTGAATACGAAGGAAGACGAAGACGATCCCTATGAGTCTTCGCAGATCACTTCCCTGATCGCCAACCCCTATGGAATTTTCGGCGTGTATTCCTATCGCGAGGTATTCAGTTTCGATCGTTTCTGGGGTATCGGCAGCGGCCGCAATTTCGCGCTTGGCGCCATGTATGCCGTATATGAACGCGCAGAAAGCGCGCGAGATGTGGCGGAAATCGGCGTACGGGCCGGAGCGGAATTCGACAAGAGTTCGTCGGGGCCGTTCCGGATTTACAGTTTCCCAATGAAGTGAATAACCATTCCCGTGAAGGGAAAGGGGAGAACGGAGCTAAAGCTATGAGCTTAACAGAAGTCAAAGTCCCGGACATCGGCGACTTCAAGGATGTGGAAGTCATCGAGTTGCTGGTCAAGCCGGGCGACACGGTCAAAGTCGACCAGTCGCTGATTACGGTGGAGTCCGACAAGGCCAGCATGGAGATTCCTTCCAGCCATGCGGGCGTGGTCAAGGAATTGAAAATCAAGGTGGGCGACAAGGTATCGGAAGGCTCCGTGCTCCTGTCGCTGGAAACATCGGAAGACGCCGCAGCGAGCGCTCCCGCAGCGCCCGCGCCGGCCGCTGCACCCAAGGCTTCTCCTGCGCCTGCGGCTCCCGCCGTTGCACCGGCTGCCGCAAGCTATGGCGGCGGCAGCGACGTCGAGTGTGACATGCTGGTGCTGGGCGCGGGACCGGGCGGTTATTCTGCGGCATTCCGCGCGGCCGACCTAGGCATGTCAACCGTGCTCGTCGAGCGCTACGCGACACTGGGTGGTGTCTGCCTGAATGTCGGCTGCATTCCTTCCAAGGCGCTGCTGCACGTGGCTGCCGTGATCGATGAGACGGCAGCGATGGCGGCCCATGGCATCAGTTTCGGCAAGCCGGAAGTCGACATCGACAAGCTGCGTGGCTGGAAAGAAAAGGTGGTCGGCAAGATGACGGGCGGCTTGTCCGGCATGGCGAAGGCGCGCAAGGTGAACGTGATACAGGGCGTGGGACAGTTCCTGAGCCCCAACCACATGGAAGTCGCCGCAGCCGACGGCAACAAGAAGACCGTGCGCTTCAAGCAGGCGATCATTGCGGCCGGTTCGGCAGCGGTGAAGCTGCCTTTCGTTCCGGAAGATCCGCGCATCGTCGATTCCACCGGCGCGCTCGAATTGCGGTTCATTCCGAAGCGCATGCTGGTGATCGGGGGCGGCATCATCGGCCTGGAAATGGCGACGGTGTATTCGACGCTGGGCGCACGCATCGATGTGGTCGAAATGCTGGATGGATTGATGCAGGGCGCCGACCGCGATCTGGTCAGGGTCTGGCAGAAGGTCAACGAGAAGCGTTTCGACAGGATCATGACCAAGACCAAGACGGTCGGGGTCGAGGCACTGAAGGAAGGCGTCAAGGTGACTTTCGAAAGCGCCGAGCCCGGCGGCACGGCTCCCGAACCGCAGCTTTACGATATGGTGCTGGTGGCAGTGGGGCGCAGCCCCAACGGCAAGAAGATTGGCGCTGACAAGGCGGGTGTTGCGGTAACCGATCGCGGCTTCATCAATGTCGATTCGCAGATGCGCACCAATGTCCCCCACATCTTTGCCATCGGCGACATCGTCGGCCAGCCCATGCTGGCGCACAAGGCGGTGCACGAAGGACATGTCGCGGCGGAAGCCGCGGCGGGACAGAAGTCGCACTTCGATGCGAGCGTCATTCCGTCCGTCGCCTATACCGATCCCGAAGTAGCCTGGGCCGGCATCACGGAAGACGAGGCGAAAGCCAAGGGCATCAAGGTGGAAAAAGGCCTGTTCCCTTGGGCAGCAAGCGGACGCGCGGTGGCCAATGGCCGCGAGGAAGGCTTCACCAAGCTCCTGTTCGATGCCGAGACGCACCGCATTGTAGGTGGCGGTATCGTCGGTACCGATGCCGGCAACCTGATCAGCGAAATCGCGCTGGCGATCGAGATGGGTGCCGATGCAGTTGATATCGGCAGAACCATCCATCCGCATCCGACGCTTGGCGAATCGGTGGGCATGGCGGCCGAAGTGTTTGAAGGCGTCTGCACGGATCTTCCGCCGGCGCGCAAGAAATAATTCGGGCAGCATAAAAAAGGGGCGACGCTTAAGGGCGTCGCCCCTTTTTCATTGGCGGGATTGTATTAATTTCCCAGCTTTTTCAGTATGTCCGAGAGCATGGAAATCATCTGATCGATTTCCTCGGTCGTCACATTCAGGGCCGGCATGAAGCGCAGCAGGTCCGGGCGCGGCGAATTGAGCAGCAGGCCGACCGGGTTCATGTCGCGTGCCGCATCCACGATTTGCGGACCGATATCCTTGCCCAGCTTCAGGGCGCGCAGCAAGCCTTCGCCGCGTTCGGTTTCGAGGCCATGCTTGGCGCACAGCTTGAGCAGTTCGCCGCGCATGTAGGCGCCTTTGTCCTTCACCGATTGCAGGAATCCCGGTTTCAGCAGTTCCTTGATGACTGCAACACCCACTGCCGTCATCACCGGGTTGCCGTTGTAGGTGCCGCCTTGTTCGCCCGCTTCGAATACCGCGACCTCTTCACGGCAGAGCAGGGCAGCCAACGGCACGCCGCCACCGATGCCTTTCCCGAGCGTCATGATATCCGGCTCGATGTCCGACAACTGGTAGGCGAACAGGGTACCCGTGCGGCCCATTCCGGCCTGCACCTCGTCGACGATCAGCAGCAGGCCGCGCTTCCTGGTAAGTTCGCGCAAGCCCTGCATGAACTCGCGAGTTGCCGGCAGCACGCCACTTTCGCCCTGCACCGGCTCGAGCATCACGGCGACGGTCTTGTCGGTGATCAGCCTTTCGACGCTGGCAAGATCATTCAGCTCGGCCTTCGGGAAGCCCGGCACCTGCGGCGCGAACATGCTGTCCCAGCCGGCCTTGCCGCTGGCGGACATGGTGGCGATGGTGCGACCGTGGAAGCCGTGGTTGAAGGTGATGATCTCGTACCGATCCGCTCCGGCCTGGTTCTTGTTGACCTTGCCCCATTTGCGCGCCAGCTTGATCGCGCCCTCGTTCGCCTCGGCGCCGCTGTTGGCAAAGAAAACCCGGTCGAAGCAGGAATTCTTCGTCAGCAGCGAAGCCAGTTCGATGGAAGGCGCGTTATAGAAGGCGGGGGAAGGATTGATCAGCTTGCCGGCCTGTGCGGTCAACGCATCCACGATGCATTGCGGCGAATGGCCGAGGCAGTTCACCGCCCATCCTTGCAGATAATCCAGGTAGCGCTTGCCGGCATGATCAGTCAGCCACATTCCGCGTCCTTCAACAAAGACGAGCGGCGGGCGATTGGTGATGCGCATGAGGGCATTGGTGTCGTACTGGCTGAATTCCATGTCGAAACTCCTGGCAAGGGCGGTTGATGAATGATGTCCGCGAAGGGCGATTAAAAAAAAAGCCACAGGGCGGGCCTGTGGCTTGATGATCAGCTGACGCTTACAAGCAGGGCTCCGCAGGCTGGGGCAGCGGAGTGCGGCGTCGCAAGAGTCTGATAGCTGTCGTATTCATGCAAACAATATTATGATTTTTTGCGCAGTGCGTCAAAAGGTTTTATCAACGCTGCCTGTCATATCAGGTCAAGTCTTTGCCAGATCCGCTTCCGAAGTAAAGGCATCCGCATAAAATTCCTGCTCCGGAAGCTTGCACTGCGCAGTAAAGTCACGCTTGGCGGCATCTACCATGACCGGCGCGCCGCAGGCATAGACCTGATAGCCGGACAGGTCGGGCAGATCTTCCATGACCGCCCGGTGCACGAAGCCGGTGCGCCCGCTCCAGTTGTCTTCCGGCAGCGCCTCCGAGATCACTGGCACGTAGCGGAAGTTCGGCAGGCTGCGCGTCCATTCCTCGCACAGTGCATGCATGTACAAATCCTTCGGACGCCGTCCGCCCCAGTACAGCACCATTGGCTGTTCGGATTTCGTCGATGCGGCATGCTCGACGATGGCCTTGATCGGGGCAAAGCCCGTGCCGGAAGCCAGCAGCACCATCGGCTTGTCGGAGTCTTCGCGCAGGAAGAATGTGCCGAACGGACCCTCGAAGCGCAGGATGTCGCGCTCTTTCAAGTTGGCGAAGACATGATCGGTGAACAGGCCGCCGGGCATGTGGCGGATGTGCAGGGTGATATGGTCGTCCATGTGCGGGGCATTGGCCATGCTGTAGCTGCGACGCCGGCCATCCCTCAGGATGAATTCGAGATATTGTCCTGCGCGGTATTGCAGGCGCTCGTTGGCCGGCAGCTGCAGAGAAACGACCACGACATCATCGGCGACCCGGTCGATCTTCGCGACACGGGTAGGCAGCTTCTTCACCGGGAACTCTCCAACGCCGAGCACTTCGCGCGCTTCGATCACCACATCCGAATGCGGCGTCGCGCAGCAGAACAGCGACAGGCCCTTGTCCTCTTCCGCCGCGCTCAGGGCCTTTTCCTGATGCACGCCGTGCGTGACACTGCCTTCCAGCAGCTTGCCTTTGCAGGAACCGCAAGCACCGTTCTTGCATCCGTAGGGCAGGCCGACGCCGGAACGGATGGCGGCAGTCAGAATGGTCTCGCCTTCCTCGCAGGTGAATTGCCGACCGCTCGGCTGGACAGTTACTTGGAAACTCATACAATCCCGAAGATGAAAAATAGACAGTTGAAAAATTGCGCCAATCGATTTGCCAGGCGGCGGCTGTTGATCATTGGTTGCGGAGATGTCGGCATGCGCCTCCTGCCTCTTGTGCGGGAACGCTTTCGCGTATTCGCCGTGACCAGCCAGGAATCGCGCTGTGCCGAATTGCGGGGCGCCGGTGCGATTCCCATCATTGCCGATCTCGACCGGCCTGCCAGCCTGGGCCGGCTTGCGCGACTGGCGGAATGCATCGTGCATCTTGCGCCGCCGCAGCCGGAAGGCCTCAAAGACCGGCGTACCCGCAATCTGACCGCCATTTTACCCGACCATGCCACACTCGTTTATGTCAGCACGAGCGGAGTGTACGGAAACCGTGCCGGCGCGCTGATAGATGAAACCGCGCCTGTCAGCCCAATGAATGCTAGGGCGAGGAGGCGGGTCGATGCCGAACGGGCGTTGCGCGCCTGGGCCAGGCGGTCGGGTTCGCGCCTCGCCATTCTGCGCGTGCCGGGCATCTATGCCCAGGACCGCCTGCCCGTCGAGCGCCTGAACAAGGCTACACCGGCCTTGAGCGAAGAGGATGACGTCTTCACCAACCATATCCACGCCGATGATTTGGCGCGGATAGTGGCTGCAGCGCTCTTCAGGAGTTTGCCCGGTCGCATCTATCATGCCGTGGACGACTCCGAAATGAAGATGGGCGAGTATTTCGATGCGGTGGCGGACGCACTCGGTCTGCCGCGACCGCCGCGTCTGTCACGCAGAGAACTGGAGCAGCAGGCCTCGCCACTGCAGCTGTCGTTCATGTCCGAATCGCGCAGGCTTTCGAATCAGCGCATGAAGTCGGAACTCGGCGTCGAATTGCTTTATCCGCGGGTGAGCGATGCGCTGGAACGTATCAGGAATACTGGCTGAAGGATTTGGGTGAACAGGCACGAAACGCCGACACATGTTCATGATGCAGTCGCAAACTTTTCTTCCTGTATTTCTTCTCCCGTAACGTTTGATTACAAAACGTCAGCATAAAGGCAATCCTGTCTTCTGTCGGCAACATAGACAACGGGAATCTGTTGAATGTTGATAAATAAACTCTCTCGCCTATGGAGATTCGCTAAAATGCCTTCTGGCATGTTTTGCATGGCTGCATGAGAGACTCGATGCTCGTTGCCGGACGCTCCTGCAAGCCTTCCATGAATCCTCGACCCGGAAAGCAAAGACAATCACACGTCTGCATCTCGCGATAGCTCTTTACGAAAGACAGCACCCCAGCGGCTTAATTTCAGTTCAAATCCAGATTCACCCAAGCCTATGACAAGTACAACAGATCGCTCATCTGCAGACCTCCTGCCGCAGGCAGCGCATAAACCGTCTGCCGAGCATGCCCAGGCGGATGCCGTTCCGGCAATGCAGAATTCCGACCCTGAAGCGCTTATTCACGCTTTCCTGAGAGGCGTAGGACTTCCGCCTGCGGCGCTCCCGCAGGGGTTGACGCCGGAAGTCATGGAAATGATCGGCATGATGCTGGCGACCTCAGTGCAGGGGACGATAGGATTGAATGCATTGCGGGCGCTGGTCAAGCGCGAGGTCAATGCAGACGTGACGATGGTAGTCGTCAGGAACAACAACCCTCTGAAGTTCTTCCAGGATGGGGAAACCGTCCTGACGCAGATGTTCCGGAAGAAGATGCCCGGTTTCATGGGGCCGGTCGAAGCGATGCAGGATGCCTATGAAGATTTGCATGCACATCAGCTCGGTGTTGTCGCCGGCGTTCGCGCAGCCATGGCGGATGTGCTGCGTCGGTTCAATCCCGAGCGGGTGGAAAGGCGTGTGAAAGCCGGGGGATTCCTCGATTCGCTGATCCCGTCGCGGCGCAAGGCCAGACTCTGGGATACCTATATCGGTCTTTTCAAAAAGGTCAATGTGGAAGCGCAGGACGATTTCCAGATGCTGTTTGGCCCGGCTTTCCTCCAGGCCTATGAAAAGGAAATCGAACGCTTCAAGAACAAGCCGCAAAATGGCTGACGTCGCGGCTGCCTGTGGCAATCTCCTCCTGGATGTTGCCCAGCTTACCCATGCCGGCGGCCGCCCGTCCAATCAGGATGCCCTCGGCAGCAGCTATGCAGGCCAGCTGGCCTGCTTCGTGGTGTCGGATGGCGTCGGCGGATTGCAGGGCGGGGAGATCGCGTCGCAGACTGTGATTGAGGCAGTTATCGGCAGCTTTGTTCGGGAAGCCGCTTTCGGCCCGCAGGCACTGCATTCCTATATCGAGAACGCAGCGGCCGAACTGGCGCGGCGCCAGTCGGAGCAGCAAGAACTGGATGGGATGAGCGCGACAGTGGCGCTGCTGCTGATCGATTGCGCGAGCCGCTCGGCTTTGTGGGGCCACGTCGGCGATACCCGGGTCTACCTGTTCCGCGAGAATCAGGTGCGGCATGTTACAAAGGACCATAGTCTCGTGCAGCAGCTGGTCGACGCGGGTTATTGCGAAGCTGGCCAGTTGCGCGGACATCCGCAACGCAGCACCTTGTGTGCGGCACTCGGTGTCGCGGGGGAGCACAAGGCGGAGGTGAGCGCTGCGCCGGTATTGCTCCAGACGGGCGATGCCGTGTTGATCTGTACCGATGGATTCTGGGAGTGGATCACCGAACAGGAGATGGAGAAGGTCCTCGAATCGTCAACTTCCGCCGAGCAGTGGCTGGCAGCCATGGTCGCCATTGTTGACAGAAACGGCACGCTTTCATCTGTAGCGCCCGATAACTATACTGCGTTCACGATTTATGTCGAGGATACAAAACAGTAGCGGGATTGCGATTCGCGACAAGAGTGCGCGAGGCATAGCCGCACGATCCCACTAACACAGAGCCGTCATTGACCATGCAAAATACCCTGCCGCTTCTGCAACAGGACACGATCAGCGCCGGCTCCGAGAATTGCCTGCCTGTAGGAACCCGCCTGGCCGACTTCGAAATCACTGGCATCATCGGCGAAGGCGGATTCGGCATCGTCTATCTCGCATTCGACCACTCGCTGCAGCGCACGGTCGCCATCAAGGAATACATGCCCGGCATGTTCGCCAGCCGCGGTGCCGACAAGAGCGTCATCGTCCGCTCGCAGCGCGACCAGGAAACCTTCGGCACCGGTTTGAAAAGCTTCATCAATGAAGCACGCCTGCTGGCGCAGTTCGACCATCCTGCCCTGATCAAGGTTTACCGGTTCTGGGAAGAGAACAATACCGGCTACATGGCGATGCGGTATTACGAAGGGCAGACCCTCAAGAACGTCGTCAAAAAGGACCCTGCGCGTGTCACCGAAGCCTGGCTGAAAAGCGTGTTGAAGCCTATCCTCGAAGCACTCGAGACCTTGTATCGCGTGAACGTCCTGCACCGGGACATCTCGCCGGACAACATCATGATCCAGAACACCGGCGAAGCAGTGCTGCTGGATTTTGGCGCTGCGCGCCAGATCATCGGCGACATGGCACATGCCTTCACCGTGATACTGAAGCCCGGTTATGCGCCGATTGAGCAGTACGCCGACGATGCCGGGATGAAGCAGGGGCCGTGGACTGACATCTATTCGCTATGCGCCGTGATCTATTCGGTGATTGCAAAAAAGCTGCCGCCGACTTCGGTAGCACGGTCGATCAAGGATCCGATCGAGCTTTTGCAAAATGGCGATTACCCGGGATTCAGCAAGGAATTCCTGGCTGCCATCGACAAGGGCTTGTCGGTCAAGCCGGAAGACCGGCCGCAGTCGATAGAAGAATTCCGTCAGTTGCTGAAGCTGGAGGGGGCAATGCCGATCCCCATCGCGATTGCGCCCGACATGTTCAGGTCCCCATCTTCCGGCGGCACGGTGGATGCGAAGCCTGCACGTGTTAAGGCACGGACAAACAGGAAACCAGCAAATGTTCTGCTGGCGATTTCGATCGCCGGCGTCGTGTGCGGCCTTGGTGCTGTCGGTTATTTCCTCTTCAAGCAAAAGCCGGCACAGCCCGTTGCAGTGGTTACCGGCGCATCCGAGTCAAATTCCGCATCAAGTGAACCCGGTGCGGGCCTGCCCGCTGCAGTGGCGGAAGCTCAGCCGGATGAGGAAACCGCTGCATGGGTGGCATTGGCGAACAATCCGAATGCCAAAGCCGACGACTTCACCGCTTTCATCGGGAAATACCCGGAAGGCAAACATGCCGAGGCCGCGCGCGCAAGACTGGCAGCCTTTCAGAGCACAGCGACAGCGGCCCAACCGGTCGCCCGGGCTGCTGCTCCAGCCGCGGTGAAGCAGGCCCAGCCAATGCGTTCGAAGCCTTCCGCTGCCAAGCCGGCAAGTGGCGTGGTGAAGCTGAACGTCAAGCCCTGGGGCACGGTCGATGTGGATGGCGTATCGAAAGGGGTCAGCCCGCCTTTGAAGCAACTGGTTCTGCCGGAAGGGAAGCATTACATCAAACTTACGAACCCGAGTTCTCCTAACTATATAATCGAGGTTGATGTAAAGAAAAATAAGGCAGTCAAGATTGAATATGATTTTTCTCCGCGCAAGAAATAAACACGGCCGAGATGGATGGACCCGCTTTTCCCCTTGCCGCATTTCCTATGCATGCGTTGCTGCTTGCGTGATGCTTCTCGCAGGTTGCGAAGTCATTGAACGGGTAAAAACCGATATCCAGAAAGCGATAGCCAACCATCCGCTGAATTCCAGTTCCTCGCGCAGCCCTGCCCAGACCGCCTTGAAGGAAGGCGTCGACTTGTACGAGAAAGGCGACTTCAACGGCGCGATCAAGCATCTTTCCAACAGCCCGGAAATCTGGTCGCCGGAGCGGAATATTCCCGTGCAGACCAAGGCCCTGAAATACATGGCCTTCAGCTACTGCGTGACTTCAAGACAGGCATTGTGCAAGCAGCAGTTTGAAAAGGCCTTGAGGCTGGACCCGGATTTTGATCTCGAACCGGGCGAAAAAGGGCACCCGCTGTGGGGGCGCATCTTCGAGAGCGCGAAAAGATCGAAATGATCCGGCCCCAGTGATGAGGCTGGCCGCAAAAGCGTGAATGACACGCGGCTTAGGTGCACGCCAATATCAGACTGCTTGGACTGAACGTGCATCGATGGCATCACAAGGGAAAGGCAGAAGAGGGAGGGGATATGCTAACTGACGACTTCAGCAGGCTGGCGGGCCAGTTCGGGATGGCACTGTTGCCTGTCATCGTGTGGCTGCTTGGTTTCAGGATCATTCCAGGTTTGCGCACGCGGCTTGGGTTAGCTCATGCAATCGCAGGTGTGATCGCCGTCATTGCCTGCCTGGCTTTCATTGGTGAGCCGATATATATCCGGCTTGCCATCAGCCTATTTGTGCTGGCCATCGTCTACAGGCTGTGGAAGCGCACGCTGAGGAGGAGAAGCATGGAAGCCAATACCATCATACGTTTTGAAAACCGAAAATATTTCTGATCCGCTCATCATGCCTTGCATCTCCGCATGCCATGTTCCCATGCATGCGCCTGCCCGCATTCCTGCGAGCCTGCATCCGCCGGTTTCACTTCACATGAGTTGCAAATCGCATCCGTAACGAGGGACTTTCTGTCCCCGTAAAAACGCTCCCTTGGTGGAGCGTTTTTTATTCGTCGATCAACTATTCCATCCTGTAAATCGAACGAGTTCGCAGCGTATGTGAACTCGCTCCGCTTTTTCTTGCGGCCGCCTCATGCAGCCCCGAGCTCGCAAGTGAATCCAGGGCGCACTTTCCCGGCGCTTGGCTGCCTTTCAATCTTTCCACACGACGATTTACTGCTGAAAGTGTGACAAAGCATTTCATCTCTGACGCATGGGAAATATTCCTGAGGCGTGCCCCATTGATAGCTCTCAAAAGAGCGTGCGAACGCCCGGATGAAATTGACGGTGCTCAAGAATTCGAATGCGTCGTTAAGGAAAGATGTGGGCGTGGTTAATCGTTCTGAAAAGCCATAAGCAAGTCACACGATGATTATTATTTCAAGGAGTATGACAATGTCAAAAGCTAATGCCCGCTTTCCTCTGGCTGCTCTTACCGCTGCACTGCTGTGCGTAGCTCTTGCTGCCTGCGGCGGTGGCGGCGGCGGACACGACTCGACTGGAACACAGTCCCCGACCAATAACACGAATGTTAGCCAAGCAGCGTCCAGCGTATTTGCGACCGGCCTGAACAAGCCCGTAGGTATCGCACGTGCCGAAGACGGCAGCTTCTACGTTGCAGATGCCGGCACCTTCACCGTTCGCAAGATCGACGCAGCTGGGGGGGCAGCTACCCTGTACGCCGGCACCGAAGGTGTCCAGGGTAATGGCGCACCTGCGGATGTCGAACCTCGGACTGCAGCCACCTTCTCTGATCTGCGCAGCATTGCTGCGGCAGGAAACGCGGTTTATGTGGTCGACGGCACGTCCGTTCGCCTGATCAACGATGGCAGTGTGGTCGTTGTTATTCCCGGCCTGCAAAACCCGAAAGGCCTTGCTGTCGATGCAGGTTTCAATGTATTCGTTGCTGACGCAGGCGACGGCACTGCCGGTTCCGGCACGATCACAAGGGGATGGTTCGACACGGAAAGCCATACGGCAGTCATTGCTACCGGCCTCAACAACCCGACTTCCCTGGCAGTAGACAGCGAGGGCAATTTGTTCGTTACGGAAGTTGGTGCAAACGGTGCAACGACAGTCAAGAAGATTGCCGGCGCAGCGAACCTGACCACTGCTGCTCCTGCAGCTGACGTCAGCGGCGGTTCCGGGTTCACCAATGCAACAGGTATCGTTGCAGGCAGCGCTAGCAGCAACCTGTACGTGATTGAGCCTCAGCGTGTGACTACGCTGACCAATACCGGTGCGAAGACGACCAAGTCGGTCGCGGCCAAGCAATTGAGCGGCGTGACAACTGCCCTTACTGGTAACGACCTGTATGTCACTGACGCTACCGGCAACAATGTTCTTAAGGTAACCCCGTAAGAAACTTGTTGGTCTGAATGAGCGTGATCTTGTCGACCATGCTCGTTCAACTTCAGTGCGGTTAAAGGAAAGCCCAGCGGACAGACGCTGGGCTTTCTGTTTTACAGCTTGCTGAAAGCTTTCAACGATGGTGGCCGGGATATCCCCTCCTTCCCCAGTTGCCTCGGTCCCAGTAGTGATGCCGCCAAGGATGGTAGCCGAAGCCCAACCCCAGCCCCAGAGTCGGAGGGCCAAGGTACCAAGGCGGAGGCGCGCCATACATGGGGACGATTGGGACCGGGTACGCCGGATAGGCGGTTGTCAACGGAGGTGCGCCAGTATACGTGCCGTAAGACCCCGCATAGGGATCATCATAGGGAACGATTGCGCATCCCGGCAACAACAGAGAAATGAGCAATGCGGCGAGGGAAAGTTGCTTCATAACACCCCCGGCAAGTCGACTTTAAATTCAGTATAGAAAGCGACCTGCGCGGGTTCAAGCTGGCCAGTTTAGGTTTTTCTCCGCCACACATCTCGAAGAGTACTGTCGGAAAGACACATCAAAACCTGAATGCCTCCCCCGGTTTCATTGGCACCACCCTGATCGGCGCATTGCCGAGGGCGGAAATGAATTCCTGCGGTGTGCCCTTGAGCTGGGGCGAGGTGCCGTAATGGATCGGGATCGCATATTTCGGCTTCAGGAAATCACGGGTGGCAAGGGCTGCATCTTGCGGATCCATCACGAAATAGCCGCCGATAGGGATCATGATCAGGTCCGGCTTGTAGCGTTCGGCGATGAGCTTCATGTCCCCGAACAATGCAGTGTCGCCCATGTGGTAGATCTTGAAGCCGTTCTCCATTTCAATGATGAAGCCGACTGGTTCGCCGCCGACATGGGTTTCATCCTTGCCGGTGGCCGGGTTGTGCCATACCAGTTCCGAGCTGTGCTCGGCATGGGTGGCGGTAATCTTGATGCCCGGCCCGAGAGGCATGATGGTGCCGCCCTTGCCGAAACGTTGCGAAAGCGAGGACGGCAGGATGCCGAGCGTGATCATCGACTGGTTCATTCCCGCCGGTCCGTACACCGGCGCATTGTTCAACTTGGCAAGCGCCGGGGCGTCGGCAGCATGGTCCGGGTGGGCGTGGCTGACCAGGATCAGATCTACCTTGCCCAGGGCTTCCAGCCGCTTGAATTGTTCCGGTGTCTTCGGATTGGTGGTCAGCCAGGGATCAATGATGATCACCTTGCCGCCGGGCGTCACGATCTTGGTTGCCGACTGGCCCAGCCATTGCACCAGAACTTGCCGGTTTTGCGGATCGGGCGCGATGACGGCGGGCGCAGGAGCGGGCGGGGCCGGAGGCTTGCTTGCGCATGCTGCAAGCATCAAGACGGCTACCGTTGAAGTCAATGCCTGGAAAATTTTCTTGTTCGCCATACTGTGGTTCTTTCTGATCCAGTTAGTCTTGTTTATTGCGTCTGCCCAGGCCAAGCCTGAAGCAGTCAGGAAAGAACAAACACTTCCGCTACCGGGTAACGCGGTTGCCGGAAGGATGGGCCGTGTAGGGATCGAACCTACGACCGTCGGATTAAGAGTCCGCTGCTCTACCAGCTGAGCTAACGACCCGCCAGGCAATTTCGTGTTCTCGAGCGTAATCTGCCCGACTTGCACGGGCCATCCACTCGGTCAACGATGTTCCTAAGACCCTTTCATGACTCAAAAAATTCCTGCGGCGATGTTCGTGCTTCAGCTGCCCGAGCAGGATGGCATGATCGCCCGAATGGCGGCAAGGCCCGACTGATCATCCTGACCAACGGTGTTGTCGGTAAATGCACATCCGTAATCCCGGTCAGCGACCACGGCAGGCGTGAGGACGTCATCCCCCGCAGGCTTGATTCCGCGTTGTTCCCAATCGACCATGGCCTGGAATGCCGCAATCTGTTCGGCAATGGTGATATCGCAGTGTGCAGGCGAACGGACCATGCGCTGCACCAGCCATGCATCACTGCCGTTGGCGATCGCCCTCTGCCGATAAATCTGTTCCATCTTGAAAGGTACGTACAAGTCGCCGAGCGTATGCAGGGTGACGACCGGAACGTTGAACTGCCCATTGACTCTCGGCACCCAGCGCACGCCGTCGGCACGCAAGGGGTTGGCATCCGCTGCCGCGCTGACGCGTGGAATGGCATTGTTCAGGGCCACTTCTTCCGGGGACAAGGCTGGATCGTCATCGAGCTGGTAGACGATTTGCGTAGTGTCGACGATGTTTTTGGCCACGATGCCATAGAGCGTGCCATCGTCATCGAAGGTATCCCAGATCGCATCCTGGATAGGTTTGATCGCGAAGCCTTCATCAAAGATCGGACGCGGGCCGCCGGTCAGGTGCATGACGATGGATTTCACCTTGTCGCCGCGCGAAGTGGTGACAAGCGGGTAGATCCTCCATAGTTCATCCTCCATCTTGCCGCGGTTGGCGGTGAAATCGGTTGGTGCTGTAGTTACCGGGACGCCGGCGTAATACTCGGCGGCTGATTCGTATGCCCTGAAATAGTTGAAGAGTTCGGTATCTCCCACAACGCCGCACATCGGAACCGCCCCGTTGTAGCGCATCTTGTTCGCAGCGGTCGCGAGGGTCTCCTGTTCGACGGCTGCAGCGGCGACATGGCCGCCCATCGAAGCGCCGACGATGTAGACCCTGGATGGAGCGGGCAGCGGCCTCTGGTTCTGGGCTGCGATCCGGTTGAAGGACAAGGCGAGCGCATTCGTGTCTTCCACGCCCGCGCGCACATCGTAGTAATTCCTGCTGAAGGTGGATGCCGCCCATGCATAGCCGTTTTCGATGAGATAGCGGCGGAATGGCGGATTCATGAGTTCGAGCTTCGCATCGGGGCCGTTATAGCCGTGCGCATACATCACGAGCACGCCGTTCCAGTTCTTCGGCACTTCAATCCGGTAGCCGGCGCCATTGAGGATACCTGTCCAGCGATCGGTTTCGACTGTGGTTCCGGAAAGGGCGGTGAACGGGAGCGAGGCCGGGTCGAGCGAGAAGGTGCGGGTGTCCTGGATACGCGCTGGGACGTTTGTGCTCACCGCCGGATCGCCGCTCGCCGCAACTTTGTCGCCGGAATCCGAACCGCCGCCACATGCGGACAGAAGCAGGCTTGCAAGGGCTAGGAGGAGTGCGATGCCCGGTTTGATTTTCGTCATGTTTTCCCCGATACGAGTTGCTCCTTTTGATTCGCATTGCGGGGTCCCGTTCGGGCAACGGGCATGACTAAATGCATGCCTCTCGATCTAGATCAAACCGCAGAGTATTGATCTGTCCAAATGGAAAGGAACGGAGGGGCAGGAATGGCTTTCGCAGATGCGAACGCCGATGCGCGGACGCAGCTCAGGTCAGCGCCGATGTCACCTTCAGTACTTCATCGACGGTCGTCACGCCTTCTGCGACTTTGAGCGCGCCTGCCACACGCAGGGGTTTCATGCCGTCCGCGATGCTCTGCTGCTTCAGCGCGTGGAGATCGATCTCAGGCTGCATCAGCTTCGAAAACGATTGGGTGACGGTCAACAGTTCATAGATGCCGACGCGGCCGCGATAGCCCGTCTGGCGGCATTCCGGGCAGCCGACCGGACGATATGGTGACCCCGGCTTCGGAATCTGCCAGCCTTCGACCAGGCTGTTCCAGATATCGTCGTGCATTTCCGCGCCCGGCGCCTTGCATGCCGGGCACAAGGTGCGCACCAGGCGTTGGGCCATGATGCCGATCAGCGTCGCTTCCAGCAGATAGTAGGGAACGCCGAGTTCCAGCAGGCGCATGACGGCGGAAGGCGCGTCGTTGGTATGCAGGGTCGACAGCACCAGGTGACCGGTCAGGGCGGCCTGGATCGCCATTTCCGCCGTCTCCAGGTCGCGGATTTCGCCGATCATGATGATGTCCGGGTCTTGCCGCATCAGCGCCCGCACGCCGTCGGCGAATGACAGGTCGATGCCGTGCTGTACCTGCATCTGATTGAACGAGGCTTCCACCATCTCGATCGGATCTTCGACGGTACAGACATTGACTTCCGAAGTCGCGAGCGCTTTCAGCGTGGTGTAGAGGGTGGTGGTCTTGCCGGAGCCGGTCGGACCGGTGACCAGGATGATGCCGTGCGGGCGCGCAACCAGTGCATCCCAACGCGCTGCGTCGTCGGGCGGAAAGCCGAGTTCCGGCAGGGTCTTGACCACGACTTCCGGGTCGAAGATACGCATCACCAGCTTTTCGCCGAAGGCGGTCGGCAGGGTCGACAGACGCAGTTCGATTTCCTGCCCGCCGGTGGTGCGCGTCTTGATACGCCCATCCTGGGGGCGGCGCTTTTCGATCACGTCCATGCGGCCCAGAAGCTTGATGCGCGCCGTCATCGCGATCATCACCACGGCCGGCACTTGGTACACCTGGTGCAGGATGCCGTCGATGCGGAAGCGGATCACGCCGAAGTCACGCTTGGGCTCCAGGTGGATGTCGGACGCGCGCTGATCGAATGCGTATTGCCACAGCCAGTCGACAATGTTGATGATGTGCTGGTCGTTGGCATCGACCTGCTTGTTGCTGTTGCCAAGCTCGACCAGTTGCTCGAAATTGTTGCGCAGCGACAGGTCCTGGCCGTTCACCTTGTGCGCGCCCTTGATCGACTTTGCCAGCGAAAAGAATTGCGAGGTGTATTGCGCAATGTCGAGCGGATTGGCGAATACCAGCTTCACGTTGCGCCGCGCCACCTTGGAAATTTCCGCTTCCCATTCGGTGATGAAGGGTTCCGCCGTTGCGATCACGATCTCGGTGGGTGTCAACTCGATCGGCAGGATGTTGAAGCGCGCGGCATAAGTGGCCGACATCACATCGGCCACCTTGGTGAAGTCCACCTTGAGCGGATCGATCCGCAGGAAAGGCATCCTGGCCTTGGCGGCCAGCCATTCGGAGAGCCAGTCGAGCGTCAGCAGCTTTTGCGGCGGTTTGGCTGAATGCAGCTTGCACTGGGCTACTGCCGTCAGCGGATGGATCTGGATCGTTGCATTCCTGATAATCGCCTGCGCCTGGTTGTAATGCGCCTTCACGTCCGCCTTGTCGACAATCCCGTCTGCCAGCAGCCAGGTGAAGATCTGATGCAGGTCGAGCGCCTTGGGCGCGGCTTTGTTCGTGTTCATTGCAGGCAGCCTCGGTCGGGGATGCGGGTGGACATAGGCGCCGATGTTAACACAGCGCAACCCCTGTCTATCGATTCTGCTGCGCGGCTTTCAAGCCATTGACCCAGGTTTTGGCGGGCAGACGCGTGGCTTCGGTGATCAGGGCAGCGCGCTCATAGAGGGCGGCGACATCCAGGTCCGGCGCGTCGCGGAAGGCGATCGCGACGATATTGCCTTCATGGACTTCGGGCAGGCAGAGCACTTTGGCGAAGGCAGGGCGCATCGCCTTCAGGTTCTTTGCATAACTGGGATGGTCGCCGAACAGGTTGACCGTCATGATGCCACCGGGGGCGAGGCATGCCGCGCAGGCTTCGTAGAATTCCGGCGTGTCCAGCACCGGGCCGCGCGCGGTGGCATCATACAAATCCACCTGCAGCACATCGAAGGATTGCCGGTAGGCGTCGTCGCTGACAAAATCCATGGCATCCATTTCGAGCACGGACAGGCGTTCGTCATTGGGCGGCAGCTTGAACATCGATTCGCAGATGGCGATGACCGACGGGTTCAATTCCACCGCCGTTACCCGTGCCTGCGGAAACTGGCGATAGCAGAACTTGGTCAGGGCGCCGGTTCCGAGGCCGAGCTGCACGATGTGGCGCGGCTGTTGCAGGAATAGCATCCAGGCCATCATCTGCTGCGCATATTCCAGTTCGATCCAGTCGGGCTTCCTGATGCGCATCGCGCCCTGTACCCATTCGGTCCCGAAATGCAGGAAGCGCACGCCATCCTGCTCGGACAATGTGACTGGAGCAAACTTCGGCTTGCGTGCGGGCTTTTGGGGGCTGGAGGACCGGGGATTGCCCGGGCCTGATTTTCGGTTGGCTTGGGCTTCGATGGATTTGCGCTTGATGAGCATGAGGATCTACGAAAGTGAGTATGGACCCGGTGCTTGCCGGATTTCCGCAATTCTACAGAATGGCTTTGCAGCCAGTGACGAAATGCGGATTGCAGGCTACGTGGCTGCAGTTGCGGTTCAGGCAAGTAGCCTCGCATGCTATATTTTTGCGGACGTGCAAGTACTGCTGCAATCCGTCGGCGATGCGCGAAGCCATGGCTCAATGTGCGGGAGGAGAAATACATGAACGCGAATAACAGAAAAGTGATGATCATTACCGGCGGCGGACGCGGCATCGGCGCCGCCACAGCCCGGCTTGCTGCCAAAGATGGCTATGTCGTTTGCATCAATTACCTGCACAATCGGGTGGCGGCAGATGCAGTGGTCGACGAGATCTGCGGGGAAGGTGGAGAAGCGATCGCGGTGCAGGGCGATGTCGCCCTGGAAAAGGATGTACTCACGCTGTTCGAAACGGTGGATCGCCGCTTCGGACGGATAGATGCGCTCGTCAACAATGCCGGTATCGTCCAGCGCCAGTCACGGGTCGAGGATATGGATGTGGAGCGGCTGAACCGCATGTTCGCCACCAACATCACCGGCAGCTTTCTGTGTGCGCGCGAAGCGGTGCGGCGCATGTCGACCAAGAATGGCGGAAGCGGCGGCGCGATCGTCAACGTGTCCTCGATCGCGTCCCGCCTCGGTGCACCTAGCGAGTATGTGGATTACGCCGCATCCAAGGGCGCGATCGATTCGATGACGATTGGCCTGGCGAAGGAAGTGGCTGCGGAAGGCATCCGCGTGAATGCGGTACGTCCCGGGGTAATCGATACAGAGATTCATGCAAGTGGTGGCGAGCCGGGCCGCGTGGAGCGCGTCAGACATGCGGTGCCGATGCAGCGCGGCGGAGAGGCGATCGAAGTCGCGCGTGCAATCCTCTGGCTGCTGTCGGATCAGGCTTCGTACGCCACCGGTGCGCTGCTCGATGTGACGGGCGGACGATGAGGGCGGCGTGAAGCTTGCCTGCTGAATTGAATATGACCATGACCATCACTGTTTTCGGCGCCGGATCGATCGGTGTGTTTGTCGGCGGTTCGCTGCTTGCGGCGGGTGCCGACGTGCGTCTGATCGGCAGGGCGCGGATGGGCGAGCGGATCGCGCGCCACGGTCTCTCGCTCACCGATCTGTACGGCCGGCGTTTGCGGCTCGATGCCGCAAGCGTGCCGTACACGCAGGATCCTGCCGCGCTCTCCGATGCCGACCTGATTCTTGTCACCGTCAAGAGCGCCGATACCGCTGCTGCAGCGGAGGCGATCCATGCTCATGCCAAGCCAACGGCGCTGGTACTGAGCCTGCAGAATGGCGTCGGCAATGCAGAAGCGTTGCGGGCGCGGCTGCCCGGATGGACAGTGGCAGCCGGAATGGTGCCCTTCAATGTGGTGCAGATGGAAGAAGGGCGCTTTCATCGCGGGACGGAAGGCGAGTTGATGGTAGAGGCGACGCCCGGAATCGATCGCTGGCGTGCAAGCTTCGAAGCCGCGCACCTGCCGTTGGTGGAACGGTCGGACTTTGCCGCGGTGCAGTGGGGCAAGCTGCTGCTGAACCTGAACAATCCGGTCAATGCCTTATCCGACCTGCCGCTGAAGACCGAGTTGTCGCAGCGCGCCTACCGCCGCTGTCTCGCCTTGCTGATGGAAGAGGCGCTTGCAGTCTTGCACGCTGCCGGGATTGCGCCGGCAAAGATTGCACGTGTCGCACCGCGCCTGCTGCCTTTCCTGCTGCGCCTGCCCGATCCACTGTTCACGCGACTTGCGGCATCGATGCTGCGCATCGATCCGGAAGCACGTTCGTCGATGTGGGAAGACCTGCAGGCGGGACGGCGTACCGAAGTCGATTACCTGAATGGCGCAGTGGTCGACCTGGCGCGCTCGATCGGTAGGCAGGCACCGGCCAACCAGCGCATTCTCGACCTGATCCATCTCGCGGAATGGAACAGGCCTGCAGGAATGAAAGGGGAGGCGCTGTACCGGCTGCTGTCAGCCCCGGCGGCAGGCATGCATGCGGAGCGCGGAGCGGGATGACGAACGGCTGAACCTTCAAAGTGCGCCGTTGTTGCACCTTTTCAGGTGCAGCACCAGCCTTGCTGACGGCCGAATTTTGTAGCTCCTTGCCACTTCAGGCTTTCAGCGCATTCCACGCCGCTTCCGCGAAGATTTCCCGGTAAGTCCTGATATTGGTTTTGACGCGGCCTGACAACCATAGTCGCGCATAGTCGTGCGCGGGGCCGGTGATCAGCGAACCAACTACCTCCATCGGCAGCGTTTTCAGCCGGCCGGCCTCGATATGCGGGCGGAACCAAGCCTGCAATTCAGCCATGCTGCGCCGGGTGCGCTCCTTCAGTTCGCCCGCCAATTCGCTTTTCGCCAGCACGCCACGGCCGTACAGCACGAAGCGCGCCTTGTCCGGATTGGCCGCGATCCAGTCGATGTAGGCGCAGGCAATCGCTTTCACGCCTTCTTCCGCGCCGTTTGCAGCCGACAGCAGTTCCTGCTGGTAGGCGTGATAGCCGGCGAGCGCATCGACATAGAGCGCAGCGGCGATGCTTTCCTTGCTGCCGAAGTGGTGATACATGCTGCCCACGCTGGATCCGGAGCGCTCCCGAATCATGTCGATGGTAGTGGCCTCGACGCCGTGTTCCGTGAAGCAACTCAATGCTGCATCGAGGATTTCCTGTTTCCTGCTTTTCCTGTTCGTGGCCATGTCGGTTCATCCTGTTTGACTAGAATTATATTCTAGAATAATATTCTAGTAAGCTGTCGCGAAGGCTTGGCCGAGTAGGACGTGTTTCCACCATCGTTCAGGAGCGTTACATGAAGTATTACTCAGTTGCCGAAGTCGATATCACCGACAAAAGCTGGGTTCCGGCCTATGTGCAGAACGTAACCCGGCTGGTTGAACAGCATGGCGGCCGCTATCTGGCCCGCACATCGAATATCGAAAAGATCGAAGGCGAACGAAAGGCGCCCGGTATCTTCCTGATCATCGAATGGCCGTCGAGGATTGCGGCGATGGCCTTTTATGAAAGCGAGGAATACCGGCCGTACCGCGACAGCCGCATGCAGGGCGCCCGAAACGACTTCGCCCTCATTGCAGGCGAGGATGTCAGCAAGCTGGCCCGCATTTCCTGAATGCTTGTTTGAAGGCTGGCTGTGCGGCCCGCCGACATGTGCTTAACCCTTTTTCCGGGACAGACAATGGAACAGATCACAATCAATGCAAAGGACGGCTACCGACTGGTCGCCAATCGATTCGCTCCGCCGGGAAAGGCAAAAGCGGTGGTCGTGATGGCGCCCGCGATGGGCGTGAAGCAGAGCTTCTATTTCCCATTCGCGCAGTTCCTCGCGCAGCAAGGCTTTGCAGTACTGACCTTCGACTATCGCGGATCGGGCACCTCGGTGCCGCAAAAGTTTAATCGTTCCCTGCGCGGTTTCAAGGCTGATCTGTTCGACTGGGCCGCGGACTACAACGCTGCCGTACGCGCAACCCGCGCATGGCAGCGTCACCTGCCGCTGCTGGTCGTCGGACATTCCCTCGGCGCCCAGTTGCCGGGCCTGTTGGCGGACAGCCATCTGATCGACGGCATTCTCACCGTCGCCGCCGGCACCGGCTACTGGCGCGACAATGCGCCGCAATTGAAGCGCATCGTCTGGCTCATGTGGTACGTCTTCGTGCCCTTGTTCACGCCCCTGTTCGGCTATTTCCCGGGCAAGAAGCTCAACATGGTCGGCGATCTGCCGAAGGGCGTGATCTACCAGTGGGCGCAATGGTGCAGGAACCCGCACTATGTCGTCGATCGCGCGGGCAGGCCGATGCGAGACGGCTTCGAGAAGATCCGCGTTCCGCTGCTCTCGATGAGCTTTACGGACGATGAAATGATGAGCCGGCGCGGCACCGACTGCCTGCACGATTACTACAGGAATGCGCAGGTTGAGCGCAGGCATATCGCGCCGCAGGAGGTACAGGCCAAGCGTATCGGCCACTTCGGATTCTTCCGCCCGGAGTTTCAGCCGAGCTTGTGGAGGCAGGCAGCGGATTGGCTGGAGCAATGCGCTCAGCCTGAAAATGCGCCGCTTCCTGCCATGGCAGGCGCCGGGGGCCTATAAAAAAAACGCTGCGGGCCAGGGGCAACGCAGCGGTCTTCAATTTGGCGAAAAGTCTTATCCCGCCATTCCCAGCAGCATGTCATTCAGCCGCTTCACGAAACCTGCCGGATCGTTCAGCGAGCCGCCTTCGGCCAGCATTGCCTGGTCGAACAGGATATGCGACCAGTCGTCGAACTTCGCGTCTTCCTTCTTCAGGCGCTGCACCAGCGGATGATCCGGATTGATTTCCAGGATGGGCTTGGCCTCCGGCGCATTCTGGCCCGCGGCTTTCAGCATGCGCAGCAGGTTGCCGGAAAGCTCGTTTTCATCCGCGACGAGGCAGGCAGGCGAGTCGGTCAGGCGGAAGGTCACGCGCACATCCTTGGCCTTGTCGTTCAGCGCGCCTTTCATCCTTTCCACCAGGTCCTTGTACTGCGCCTCGGTTTCCTCATGCTGCTTCTTCTCGGCTTCATCTTCCAGCTTGCCGAGGTCGAGATCGCCCTTGGCTACCGAGACCAGTTCCTTGCCTTCCACTTCATGCAGGAAGGACAGCATCCACTCGTCGACACGGTCGGTCATCAGCAGGACTTCCACGCCCTTCTTGCGGAAGATTTCCAGGTGCGGGCTGTTCTTTGCCGCGGCGTAGGACTCTGCGGTGATGTAGTAAATCTTGTCCTGGCCTTCCTTCATGCGGCCGATGTAGTCGGTGAAGGACACGTTCTGGGCGTCGCTGTCGTTCTGGGTTGAAGCAAAGCGCAGCAGCTTGGCGATGCGGTCCTTGTTGGTCGGGTCTTCGCCTATGCCTTCCTTCAGCACCTGGCCGAATTCCTTCCAGAAGGTCGCATACTTGTCCTTCTGCGCCTGATCGTCGCTGTTGGCCAGTTCTTCCAGCAGGCCGAGCACGCGCTTGGTCGATCCTTCGCGGATCACCTTCACGTCGCGCGACTCCTGCAGGATTTCACGCGAGACGTTCAGCGGCAGGTCGGCGGAATCGATCACGCCCTTGACGAAGCGCAGGTAGACCGGCATCAGCTGCTCGGCATCGTCCATGATGAACACGCGCTTCACGTACAGCTTGATGCCGCCACGCTTGTTGCGGTCCCACAGGTCGAACGGGGCACGCGAGGGAATGTACAGCAGCTGGGTGTATTCGCTGCGGCCTTCGACGCGGTTGTGGGTGTAGGCGAGCGGGTCCTCGAAATCGTGCGCGACATGCTTGTAGAACTCGTTGTACTGCTCGGGCGTGATGTCGGCCTTGCTGCGCGCCCACAGTGCGCTTGCCTGGTTGACGGTTTCGAATTCATCCTTGACCACCGTCTCCTTCTTCTCTTCATCCCATTCTTCCTTCTTCATCAGGATGGGGAGGGAGATGTGGTCGGAGTACTTGCGGATGATGGACTTCAGCTTCCAGGTCGACAGGAATTCATCCTCGCCCTCGCGCAGGTGCAGGATGATGTCGGTGCCGCGGCCGAGCTTATTGATGGTCTCGACGGTGAAATCGCCTTCGCCGGTCGATTCCCAGCGCACACCTTCACCTGCGGGAAGGCCGGCGCGGCGGCTTTCGACGGTGATCCGGTCGGCGACGATGAAGGCGGAATAGAAGCCGACGCCGAACTGGCCGATCAGGGCCGCATCCTTCTGCTGGTCGCCGGACAGCTTGGAAAAGAATTCCTTGGTGCCGGACTTGGCGATCGTGCCGAGGTGTTCGACGGCTTCGTCGCGGCTCATGCCGATGCCGTTGTCGGCAATGGTGATGGTGCGCGCTGCCTTGTCGAAGGTGACCCTGATCTTCAAGTCCGGATCGTTTTCGAACAGCGAAGTGTTGTTGATGGCTTCGAAGCGCATTTTGTCCGCGGCATCAGAAGCATTGGAAATCAGTTCCCGGAGGAAAATCTCCTTGTTGGAATACAAGGAATGAATCATCAGCTGCAGGAGCTGTTTGACTTCTGCCTGAAAACCCAGGGTTTGCTTTTCGGATACGGCCATTTTTACCTCAAGAATGAATAAGGGCAGGAATTTATGCCGGCGACCGGCTGGTCGGATTGGCAACTCGCGAATAAATGGGGATCAGGAAAAACTTTTTCAAGTCCTCGCCGCGCCGGTTCAGCCCCGGATTTCCCGTTCCAGGAAGCGCAGCACGCCCGGGTCCGCCATATTGGCGATATTGACGCGCATGCGGGTTGACGGCAGCTGGCTGGGCGAAAACAGGCTGCCCGGCGCGAGCAGGATATCCTGTTCCATCGCCTTTTCCGTCAGCACATTGGTATCACGGCCGGTGTCGAGCCAGAGGAACATGCCGGCCGGCGTGGCGAGATCGGCGTTCAGGCCGATGCGTTCCAGCTGCTTGACAGTCTTGTCGCGCACGTGATCGAGCTTGCCGCGCAGGCGCTCGACATGCTTGCGGTAATGGCCTTCGGACAGGATCTTGTACACCACGCGTTCACCGATTTCGGTGGTCGTCAGGGCCGACAGCATCTTGCGGTCGGACAGCTGCTTGGCCAGCTCTTCCGAGGTGGCGATGAAGCCGACGCGAAGGTTTGCCGCCAGCGTCTTGGAAAAGCCGCCGAGGTAGATCACGCGGTTCAGCTGGTCGAGCGCGGCGATGCGGGTGGCGGGCTGGATCGCGCTGCCGGGATGCATATCGCAGTAGATGTCGTCTTCCACGATGGTGAAGCCGTGCTGCTCGGCGATCTTGAGCACTTGGAAGGCCTTGGCTGCCGACAGCGAGGTGGAGGTCGGATTGTGCAGCACCGAATTGATCACGAACAGCTTGGGCTTGTGCACTGCCGCCAGTTCGGCCAGCTTCGCGATATCCGGCCCGTCCGGCAGGCGCGGGATGCCAACTACTTTCGCGCCCAGGGTGGCAAACGAACCGAACATCAGGAACCACGCCGGATCGTCGACGAATATCGTGTCGCCCGGCTGGGTGAAATGGCGCGCGATCAGGTCCAGCGCATGCGTCACGCCGGATGTCGTCACGAACTGGCCGGGCGCGGCCGCAATCTCCATCTCGGCGAGCTTCAGCTGCAGCTGCTGGCGCAAGGGCAGGAAGCCTTGCGGATTGCCATATCCCAGCAGCAGGTTCTGGTTCTGCCGGCTGATGGCGCGCAATCCGTTCGCCACTAGTTCACCGTCGAGCCAGCTGTTCGGCAGCAGGCCGGAGCCCGGCATCTTCTCCGCCGGATACTGGCGGAACATGTTGCGCACCAGCCAGACCACATCGATTTGCTGCGGCTTGGAATCGGCCGCTTGCCGATCGGTGGCGGCTGTCATGGACGAGCGCTCGCGCACATAGAAACCCGAGCCGCGCCGCGATTCCAGGAATCCTTGTGCCACGAGCCGGTCGTAGGCTTCCACCACCGTGAAGCGCGACACGCCGTGCAGGTCGGCAAACTGGCGGATCGAAGGCATGCGCGTGCCGCTGCGCAGGAGCCGGTCGTCGATGCGCGCCTGCACCGAACGCACGATCTGCTCGACGAGGGACTGGCCCGAATCGCGCGACAGGACCTGGGGCACTGAGGCAAGCGCGGGGCGGGCGCCGTTTTTTCGCAAGGCTGTATTGGTCATATTGCCATGACAGTAAGTCAGATTATTTGTGGAATTGTACTGGTACTGTACTGGTTTCGTCGATTAGCATAGCTCATCCATCAATACCTAACAAATTTCAAAAACGTATGGAATCCCTGCTGCCATTGGCATTGTTTGCATTCGTGGCGTCGATCACGCCCGGGCCGAACAACATCATGCTGACCTCATCCGGCATCCTGTTCGGATTCATGCGCTCGATCCCGCACATGCTCGGCATCACGATCGGCTTCGGTGTGCTGCTGGCCTTGTGCGCCGCAGGAATAGGCAGCCTGATTCTTGCCGTGCCGGCGATGCACGCGATCCTGAAGATCGCCGGTTCCGCCTATCTGCTTTATCTGGCCTGGCAGCTGCGCAGCATGGCATTCGGACAGGACGAGGGCGGGCGCGCCCGGCCGATGTCCTTTCTCGGCGCGGCAGCCTTCCAGTTCGCCAATCCCAAGGCATGGATCATGGCCGTGACCGGTGCCTCGGCTTTCCTGCCGGTGGTGCAGCCGGTCTGGCTGTCGATTGCCTTGTTCTGCTTCGTGTTCTGCCTCGTCAATCTGCCCTGCATCAGCGTGTGGGCCGGTACCGGCGCCGCGCTGCGCCGCTACCTGACGCAATCGGCGTGGCAGCGCCTGTTCAGTGCCGTGATGGTGCTGCTGACGGTGTATTCGGCAATCGCCATCTGGCTGTAGCCGCAAGCAATCAACCCGGGCAGAAAAAGTGAGCGGAACGATGACGCAGGAAACCAAGGGTATGTGGCTGGGCTTGATCGGCGTTGCCATGTTCAGCCTGACCTTGCCATTTACCCGCATGGCGGTAGCGGAGCTGAATCCGGTGCTGGTCGCGCTGGGACGTGCCGTGGTGGCTGCCGGAGCCTCGGCGCTCCTGCTCTGGTGGAGCGGCGCGGCCCGTCCGACGCCGGCCCAGATGAAGGCGTTGATGATCACATCGCTCGGCGTGGTGGTCGGGTTCCCGGTGTTTTCCTCGATCGCCATGCGCTATGTGCCTGCTTCGCATGGCGCGATTGTGCTCGGCATTCTGCCGCTTGCCACCGCGATGGTCGGTGCGCTGCGCTTCGGCGAGCGGCCGTCGACGGGGTTCTGGATTTCAGCCGTATGCGGCAGCGTGATCGTGATCGGATTTGCGCTATGGCAGGGGGGAGGGGAGTTGCAGCTGGCCGATCTCGCCTTGTTTGTCGCGGTGCTGGCGGCCGCCATGGGATATGCGGAAGGCGCGCGTCTGTCGCAGTCCATGGGCGGGCAGCAGGTGATTTCATGGGCACTGGTGCTGTCCATGCCTTTGCTCATCCCGATCACTGCCTGGCTGGGCTGGCGCTACGGCATGAGTGCCTCGCCCCGCGCCTGGCTCGGGTTCGCCTATGTGTCGCTGTTTTCCATGTTCATCGGCTTCTTCTTCTGGTACAAGGGCCTGGCGCTGGGCGGCATCGCTCGCGTAGGGCAGGTGCAGCTGCTGCAGCCTTTCCTGACCCTGGTCGGGGCGGCCCTCCTCCTGGGCGAGTCGCTGGAATTGCGCAACCTGTTGTTCGCGGCAGCTGTCCTGATCGTTGTCGTGGTCGGCCGCCGTGCTGCAATCCGCCGTTAAGCCTAGGAGTCGATAAGGGTAAAATCGGCCGGCCCGTCGATTCACGGCCTTTCCCGATTTTTCCCGGACTAACTAATTTTTTTTGGAGCAAGCCATGTCTTTCTATCAGAAGCTCAAGGAACTGAATATCACATTGCCCGCCGTATCCGCGCCGGCCGCCGCCTATGTGATGCATGCGCAAATCGGCAATACCGTCTTCCTCTCCGGCCATATCGCGAAAAAGGATGGCAAGCCCTGGGTGGGGCAGTTTGGCAAGGATATGACGACTGACGAAGGCAAGCAGGCGGCGCGAGCAGTGGCGATCGACCTGATGGCAACCCTGCAGGCGGCTTGCGGCGGCGACCTGAACCGGGTCAAGCGCATCGTCAAGGTCATGAGCCTGGTGAACTCGACCAGCGATTTCACCGAGCAGCACCTCGTTACCAATGGCGCTTCCGAATTGTTCGGCGAGGTGTTCGGCGAGCAGGGCAAGCATGCGCGTTCCGCTTTCGGCGTGGCACAGCTTCCGATGGGATCCTGCGTGGAAATTGAATTGATCGCCGAGATCGCGTAAGCGCCGGCGCAGTCTCTGCTGCGCGGGACTTTGCGACCGGGAATGCAAGTGGCAGATGTAATTCGGAGCCGGCTGGAAGGCCGGGCGAAAACGTGGCGCAGAATCGAGTTAAGCGAACCAACCATGAAAATTGAAAACCCTAGTCCCATGCAATGGCAGTGCGCCGAACGCGCCGGACAATTGCAAAGCTCCGTCATCCGCGAAATCCTGAAAGTCACGGTGCGCCCGGAAGTCATTTCCTTCGCAGGTGGCTTGCCTTCGCCGGAAGCCTTCCCGGTGGAACGTATGCGCTCGGCATTCGACGCCGTGCTGTCGCGCCAGGGGAAAGTGGCGCTGCAATACGGGCCGAGCGATGGCTACGCACCGCTGCGCGCGTGGATTGCGGATTCGCTGTCATCGGATGGCGCGAGGATCCTGCCCGAGCAGGTGCTGATGACATCGGGCTCGCAGCAGGCGCTGGACTTGCTCGGCAAGGTGCTGATCGATGAAGGCAGCAGGGTACTGGTCGAAACACCCAGCTATCTCGGCGCGCTGCAGGCGTTCTCCTTGTACCGGCCGGAATTCATGTCGGTACCCACCGACGAGCATGGGCTGGTGCCGGAGGCGATTGCGCCGCTGCGCCAGGGCGCGCGCTTGCTATATGCCTTGCCCAACTTCCAGAATCCGACAGGACGCACGTTGCCAATTGAGCGCCGCGCTGCACTGGTTGAAACCTGCGCCCGCCTCGGATTGCCGCTGGTCGAGGACGACCCTTACGGCGCGCTCAGCTATCGTGGCGAACCCTTGCCGAAGATGCTTACGATGAACCCGAGCGGCGTGATTTACATGGGATCGTTTTCCAAGGTGCTGACGCCCGGCATCCGGCTCGGCTACGTGGTGGCGCCGCTGCAGTTGGTCGGCAAGCTGGAGCAGGCAAAGCAGGCAGCCGATCTTCACACCGCGCAGCTGACCCAGATGGTGGTGCATGAAGTGGTGAAGGATGGCTTCCTGGATGAGCATATGCCGACCATACGTCGCCTGTATGCGAATCAGTGCGAGGCCATGCTGGCTGCGCTCGCCGAGCATTTCCCTGCCGGCACGAGCTGGACCCGGCCGGAAGGCGGCATGTTCATCTGGGTGACTTTGTCCAAGCACATCGACAGCATGAAGCTGCTGGAAGAAGCGATTGCGCAAAACGTCGCGTTTGTTCCGGGAGCGCCGTTTTACGCCAATGCGGTCGAGCACAATACGCTCCGCCTGAGTTTCGTGACGGTGCCGCCGGAACGGATACGCGAGGGGATTGCGAAACTGGGGAAGCTGATCGCTTCCAAGCTTTGAGAGGGAGAGCGCATGCTTGCACTGCGACCAAACTGCGAATGCTGCAACAGGGATCTGGCACCGGATTCTGCCGACGCGATGATCTGCAGCTTCGAATGCACTTTTTGCAGGGATTGTGCCGAGGGCGTATTGCAGAACACCTGCCCGAATTGCGGCGGCGAGCTGGTGCGGCGGCCGGTTCGTCCTGCAGAGAAGCGTGTCAACTCTCCCGCATCGACCGAGCGCGTCTACAAGCCGCTGACGGGAGCACGGCTGGAGAAACATGCCGCATATGTGAGCCGCTATCGCGGTATAGACCCGGCCAAGCGCTGAAACCATAAAAGCATTTCACCATGCATGGCAGGGTGAAATGCTTAGAGAATTTCAAATTGCCAAAGAAAAGTAGGGTGTGCCATGCGCACCGGAACCGCATGGCGCGTGCAGCACACTCCACTTCCTTTCCTTCCAGACTTTTGGAAACTGCTCTGGCGCTTCCTACTCCTTTGCCATCAAACCGTAAGGCTTGATCTTCGCGTCCAGCGCCGTGCCTTTGCGTGCACGTTTACCGACGTGCGGCTTCAAGTCCGCTGCACCAAAAGCAAGCTCCTGGATTTTTCCACCGCGACCTGTGCCAATGATGGTCAGCCCGCTCTTGCCGATCGGCTGCGTTGCAATCAGCCTTTCATTCTTTTCCAGCTCCATCAGGATCACGCCGCGGCCGCCGCCGGACTGGGTCTTGACTTCGCTGAGGCTGAAGACCAGCAGGCGGCCTTTCTCGGACAGGCAGGCCAGTGAGCTGGCATTCGCGGGCACTACGCGCGGCACGATCGGCTCGGCGCCTTCGTCAACCGTGATGAACGCCTTGCCCGCCTTGACGCGGCTCACCATATCGCCTGCTTTCGCGGTAAAGCCATATCCCGAGGTGGAGGCGAGCATCAACATCGTGTCGGCCGGTCCGACGAAGAAATGCAGCAAATGTGTGCCGCTCGCAAGCTCGACCAGGGTGGTGACCGGTACACCGTCGCCGCGCGCGCCGGGCAGGGCCGATACCGGCACTGAATAGATGCGGCCATTCGAACCGAAGGCGAGGAGGGTGTCGACGGTACGGCATTCGAAGGCGCCGTACAGGCTGTCGCCCGCCTTGAAGGTGAATTGCGCCGCGTCGTGGCCGTGGCCGGTACGTGCACGCACCCAGCCTTTCTGAGAGATCACGACGGTGACCGGCTCGTTGATCACCTTCTGCTCGACTACGGCCCTCTCGGCTTCCTCGATCAGCGTGCGGCGCGCATCGCCATACTGTTTCGCATCCGTCTCGATTTCCCTGATCACCAGCTTCTTCATCGAGGCAGGGTTGTCGAGAAGGTCCTGCAGTACGGTCTTTTCCTTGCGCAGCTCGTCGAGCTCCTGCTGGATCTTGATCGCTTCCAGGCGCGCCAACTGGCGCAGGCGGATTTCCAGGATGTCTTCCGCCTGGCGGTCGGACAGCCGGAAGGCCTTGATCAGGGCCGGCTTCGGTTCATCCGATTCGCGGATGATCTTGATCACCTTGTCGATGTTGAGCAGGACCGCTTCCCGCCCCTCGAGAATATGGATGCGGTCGTCCACCTTCTGCAGGCGGAACTGCGTCCTGCGGGTGACGGTGGCGAAGCGGAAGTCGATCCACTCGCGCAGGATGTCGCCCAATCCCTTCTGGCGCGGCCGGCCGTCTCGGCCGATCATCACCAGGTTGACTGGGGCGCCGGTTTCCAGTGAAGTATGGGCCAGCAGGGTGTTCATGAACTCGTCCTGGTCCACGTTCTTCGACTTGGGCTCCAGCACCAGCCGCACCGGCGCATCCTTGTCCGATTCGTCGCGCGCCTTGTCGAGCACCGTGAGGACCGCCTGCTTCAATGCCAGCTGTTCCTGCGCCAACGATTTCTTGCCGAGCTTGACCTTCGGATTGGTCAGCTCCTCGATCTCTTCCAGCACCTTCTGCGACGACGTCCCAGGCGGGAGCTCGGTGATGACCGCCTGCCACTGGCCGCGTGCCAGGTCTTCGATCTTCCAGCGCGCACGCACCTTCATGGTACCGCGGCCGTTCTCGTACATTTCCGCGATGGCCGAAGCCGGCGTGATGATCTGCCCGCCGCCCGGGAAATCCGGTCCGGGAATCATGGCCATCAGTTCGTCATGCGTAAGCTTCGGATTGCGGATCAGTGCTACCGCTGCCTTGGCGACTTCCTGCAGGTTGTGCGAAGGGATTTCCGTGGCCAGGCCGACCGCAATGCCCGATGCGCCGTTCAGCAGCACGAAGGGCAGGCGCGCCGGCAGCAGCTTCGGCTCCTGCGTGGATCCATCGTAGTTCGGCTGGAAATCGACCGTGCCCATGTCGATCTCGTCCAGCAGCAGCTTGGAGATCGGCGTCAGGCGCGCTTCGGTATATCGCATCGCGGCTGCGCCATCGCCGTCGCGCGAGCCGAAATTGCCCTGGCCGTCGATCAGCGGATAGCGTAGGGAAAAATCCTGGGCCATCCGCACCAGTGCGTCATACACCGACTGGTCGCCGTGCGGATGCAGTTTGCCGAGCACGTCGCCGACCACGGCCGCCGACTTGCGCGGCTTGGCGGTAGAGTTCAGGCCGAGCTCATGCATCGCATACAGGATGCGGCGCTGCACCGGCTTTTGTCCGTCGCAGACATCGGGCAAGGCCCGGCCCTTGACTACTGAAATCGCGTAGTCGAGATAAGCGCGCTCGGCGAAGGTCGCAAGCGTCAGGGATTCGCCGTCACCGGCGGGCATGGCTTCGAAAAGATTGGCTTGTTCAGTCATCGTGGTTCAGCAAATTGTCCGGTGTGAGCGATCTCAGATATCGGCTTCCGCTTCGTTGCCATGCTCTTCCAGCCAGGCGCGCCGCGCTGCGGCTTCGCCTTTGCCCATCAGCATGTTGAAGCGGTTCTCGGAAGCGGTGAGGTCGAAGTCTCCGAGCGAGACGGGCAGCAGGCGGCGGGTATCCGGGTTCATGGTGGTTTCCCACAGCTGCTCCGCATTCATTTCGCCCAGACCCTTGAAGCGGGAAATGGTCCAGCCGCCATCCTTGACGCCATCCTTGCGCAGCTTGTCCTCGATGGCTTCCAGTTCACCATCGTCCAGCGCATAAAGCTTCTGCGCGTGCTTCTTGCCGCGGGCCGGCGCATCCACGCGGTACAGCGGTGGCCGCGCGACGTAAATATGGCCGCGCGCGATCAGTTGCGGGAAATGCTTGAAGAACAGGGTCAGCAACAAGACCTGGATGTGCGAGCCGTCCACGTCGGCATCGGACAGGATGCAGATCTTGCCGTAGCGCAGACCGCTCAGGTCCGGCGTATCGTTCGGTCCGTGCGGATCGACGCCGACTGCTACCGCGATATCATGGATTTCATTGTTGGCGAACAGGCGGTCACGGTCGGTTTCCCACGAGTTCAGCACCTTGCCGCGCAGGGGCAGGATCGCCTGGAATTCCTTGTCGCGTCCCATCTTCGCCGAGCCGCCGGCCGAATCGCCCTCGACCAGGAACAGCTCGTTGCGGGAAATATCGTCCGATTCGCAATCGGTCAGCTTGCCCGGCAATACCGCAACGCCGGAGGATTTCTTCTTCTCGACTTTCTGCGCCGAACGCAGGCGCGACTGGGCCTGCTTGATCACCAGTTCCGCCAGCTTCTTGCCAAAGTCCACATGCTGGTGCAGCCACAGTTCGAGCGCCGGCCTGGTGAAGCTGGCCACCAGCCGCACTGCATCGCGCGAATTCAGGCGTTCCTTGATCTGGCCCTGGAACTGCGGGTCGAGCACCTTGGCCGACAGCACGAAAGACACGCGTGCAAACACGTCTTCAGGCAGCAGCTTGACACCTTTCGGCAGCAGCGCATGCATCTCAACGAAGCTCTTGACCGCGCCGAACAAGCCTTCGCGCAAACCCGCTTCATGCGTGCCGCCTGCCGGAGTGGGGATCAGGTTGACGTAGGACTCGCGCACCACGTTGCCTTCCTCGGTCCAGGCAACCACCCATGCCGCGCCTTCGCCTTCGGCAAATCCTTCGGTATCGGCACTCGCATACTGCTGGCCTTCGAACAGAGGGATCAGGGGCTCCGCATGGGAAGCCTGCGCCAGTGATTCCACCAGATAGCCGCGCAAGCCCTGGTCGTACTGCCAGGTCTGCGTGTCGCCATTCTTCGCGTTGACCAGGGTGACTTTCACGCCCGGCAGCAGCACCGCCTTGGAGCGCAGCAGACGCTGCAGTTCCGCCTGCGGAATGGTGGCGGAGTCGAAGTATTTCGGATTCGGCCAGACAGTGACGCGGGTGCCGGACTTCTTTTCGTCGCGTGCCAGCGGCCGCGACTTCAGCTTTTGTACTACGTCGCCGTCAGCAAAGGCGATCTGGTGCATGCCGCCTTCGCGCCATACCGTGATTTCGAGTCGCGACGACAACGCATTGGTGACCGACACGCCTACCCCGTGCAGGCCGCCGGAGAAGGAATACGCTCCGCCCGAGCCCTTGTCGAACTTGCCGCCGGCATGCAGGCGGGTGAACACGATTTCCACCGTTGGCACCTTTTCTTCCGGATGCAGGCCGACCGGAATGCCGCGGCCATCGTCTTCCACACTGACGCTGCCATCGGTATTGAGCGTGACCAGGATGTTCTTGCCGTGGCCGCCGAGCGCTTCATCGGAAGCGTTATCGATCACTTCCTGAATGATGTGCAGCGGATTCTCGGTGCGGGTGTACATGCCCGGGCGCTGCTTGACCGGTTCCAGTCCCTTGAGGACGCGGATTGAGGCTTCGCTGTAATCGGAGACGGAGGATTTTCTAGTTGCCATTCGGTTGGAGATGCCAGTAATGAATGCTTGTTGAAATGCGTTCAGACCAAAATTTTTTGCATTCTAATGAAAAAACAGGGGAATCGATGGGTTAAGCCTCTGGTCCGGGGAGATTGCCCGAAAACTGATTGACTTTGCAAGTCCGGCGTTGCTGTTCGGAGAATTTCGATTGCTGCTGGCTCCTAGTCGTGTTCTTTGAATATGGGGGCCAGCACGCATTTCAACAATGGGTCAGGCGAAAAACAGTGTCTTGTAGAATCGGCAAGACAAGGGCGGGACGCATTACTTGCTGAGTAGGCGCATGGCGCGTTCCAGTCCTTCTATCGTCACCGGGAACATCCGGTTGTTCATGATCTGCCGGATCACTGAAATCGACTGGCGATACTGCCACAGGCCTTCCGGCTCGGGATTAAGCCAGATGAAGCTCGGGAAGGTGGAAGTGAAGCGCTGCAGCCACACCGCGCCCGCTTCCTCGTTGTTGTACTCCACTGAACCGCCGGGCTGCAGGATTTCATAGGGGCTCATGGTGGCGTCGCCGACGAAGATCAGCTTGGTATCGGGCGTGTACTTGCGCAGGATATCCCAGGTCGGGAAGCGCTCGGCATGGCGGCGCCGGTTGTTCTTCCAGAGATAATCGTAGACGCAGTTATGGAAATAAAAGAATTCCATATTCTTGAATTCGGACTTCGCCGCCGAAAACAATTCCTCTGTCTGCGCAATATGGTCGTCCATCGTGCCGCCCACGTCCAGCAGCATCAGCACCTTGATGTTGTTCTTGCGCTCCGGCTGCATCTTGATGTCGAGGTAGCCGGCGTTGTTGGCTGTGGCGCGAATGGTGTCGTCGAGCGCCAGCTCTTCTTCTGCGCCTTCGCGCGCGAACTTGCGCAGCCGGCGCAATGCCACCTTGATGTTGCGCGTGCCGAGCTCGCGTTCGTCGTCATAGTCCCGGTAGCTGCGCTCTTCCCAGACTTTCACTGCTGAGCGATTGCCGCCTTCGCCACCGATGCGGATACCTTCCGGATTGTAGCCGCCGTGGCCGAAGGGGGAGGTGCCGCCGGTGCCTATCCATTTGTTGCCGCCCTCGTGGCGTTCCTTCTGCTCCTTCAGCAATTCCTTCAGGCGATCCATCAGCTTGTCGTAGCCGAGCTTTTCGATGGCGGCCTTCTGCTCCGGCGTCAGTTCGCGCTCCATGCGCTTCATCAGCCATTCGAGCGGAATCTCGGGAGTTTTCTCGAAAATTGCATCGATTCCCTTGAAGTACAGGCCGAACGCCTTGTCGAACTTGTCGTAATGCGCTTCGTCCTTGACGAGCGTCGTGCGTGCAAGGTAATAGAAGTCGTCAAGCGAAGGGCTGATGACGTTCTTCTGCATGGCTTCGAGCAGGATCAGGAATTCCTTGATCGAAACTGGAATCTTGGCGTCCTTGAGCGTAAAAAAGAAATCGATTAACACGGCAAATTCTCAGCGTTCGAGTTTGAATTGCAGGTGGCGCTTTACTGCCGGCCATTCGGATTCGATGATCGAAAACACTACGGTGTCCCGGTATGAGCCATCCGACGCAATCTGATGATTGCGCAGGATGCCATCCTGCTTCGCGCCGAGGCGGGCAATCGCTGCGCGCGACTGCTGGTTCATCCAATGGGTACGGAATTCGACCGCAATGCACTTGAGCGTCTCGAAGGCATGCGCAAGCAGCATCAATTTGCATTCAGTGTTGATGCCGGTCCGCTGTGCGCTCCGGGCATGCCAGGTATGGCCGATCTCGAGGCGGCGGTTGGCGGCGTCGACATTGAAGTAGCGGGTGCTGCCGACGACATCGCCATTGCGGTTGTCGCGAATGACGAATGGCATGGCGCCATGCCGATCGCGCATGTCGAGCGCGGTCTCAATGTAATCGCGGGTTTTCGCCGGCGCGGGCACCGAGGTGTACCACAGCTTCCACAATTCGCCATCCGAAGCTGCCGCAACCAGGGCATCATGGTGCGTAGCTGTCAGCGGTTCAAGGACGGCGAGCCGTCCCTTGAGCGTGACTGGTTCGATGAAAGCCATCTTGCTCCAGCCTTGTTCGTAAAGACTAACGATTTGTGCGCGACATGAATACCAGCCGCTCGAACAGGTGAACGTCCTGTTCATTTTTCAGCAGGGCGCCATGCAGGGGCGGCACCACGGCCTTCGCGTCCTTGCTGCGCAGCGCTTCCGGCGGAATGTCTTCCGCCAGCAGCAATTTCAGCCAGTCCAGCAATTCGGAAGTCGACGGCTTCTTCTTCAGGCCGGGCACCTCACGCACTTCATAAAAGGTTTGCAGCGCCTGCGCCAGCAAATCCTTTTTCAGGCTTGGGAAGTGAACACCGACGATCTGCGACATCGTGTCTCTGTCAGGAAACTTGATGTAGTGGAAGAAGCAGCGACGCAGGAAGGCGTCTGGCAGCTCCTTCTCGTTGTTCGAGGTGATGATGACGAGCGGCCGGTGCTTTGCGCGCACCATTTCACGCGTCTCGTAGACATAAAATTCCATGCGGTCGAGTTCGCGCAGCAGGTCGTTCGGGAATTCGATATCGGCCTTGTCGATTTCATCGATCAGCAGCACCACCTGCTGATCGGCCTGGAATGCCTGCCAGAGCACACCCTTGACGATGTAGTTGTGGATGTCCTTGACGCGCTCGTCGCCGAGCTGGGAATCGCGCAGGCGCGACACGGCGTCATATTCATACAAGCCTTGCTGGGCCTTGGTGGTGGACTTGATGTGCCACTGCAACAGGGGCATGCCGAGCGCCGCAGCAACCTGTTCGGCCAGCATCGTTTTGCCGGTGCCGGGCTCGCCCTTGATCAAAAGCGGGCGTTGCAGCGTCAGAGCAGCGTTGACTGCAAGCTTCAAGTCATCGGTGGCGACATACTCCCGGGATCCTTCAAATCGTGTTTGCTGTTGCATGGCTCTTGTCATTGAAAAATAAAATCAAGTATAAGCGAGAACAAATTCACAGGCTGCCGCTTTGCCAGAAAACTGGAACGTCCTGTACGGGCGGGATGTCTACACATGCCGTCGATTTCGGTTTCTGCCCCGTCGTGGACTGCCAGGGAGTCTTGGGTTAGAATTAATCGCTTTTGGTGCGGCGAGGCAACAATCTGAATACGTCACGAAAGATCGCCCGCTACCGTAGCAGCCAAGTTTCGCATTAAGCCAGTTTCGCATTACTTATCCTAGCCATCATGAAAAAAATATTCGTGCTTATCGCACTTGCGGGTAGTGCCAACCTTGCCGCTGCTGCGGACATCGTCGGCAACGCCAAGGCGGCCGAAAACAAGACTTCGATGTGTATCGGTTGTCATGCCATCCCCGGTTACAAAGCTTCTTTCCCCGAGGTGTATCAGGTGCCGATGATCGGCGGCCAATCGGCGAAGTACATCGAGAATGCGCTCAAGGCGTATCAGAAGGGCGAACGCAAGCATCCGAGCATGCGCGGCATTGCAGCCGGTTTGTCGGATCAGGATATCGCTGACCTTGCTGCCTATTACTCACAGCAAAAATAAGGGATACGAAATGAAGAAGATTTTCGCAGCGGCTGTGGTCCTGTTTGCCTCGGCAGTTTCCTTGAATGCGGTGGCTGGCGGCAATGTCGACACCGGCAAGAAAGCGGCGGAAAAATACAATTGCGCCGCCTGCCACGGCAAGGATTTCAATACTCCGATCGATCCCAGCTATCCGAAACTGGCTGGACAACATGAGGATTATCTGGAGCATGCGCTGGTCGCCTATCAGCGTGGTGGCGATGGCCCGAATGGTCGCGGCAATGCGATCATGGGTGCGCAGGCCAAACCTCTCTCCCAGACCGAAATCAAGGATATCGCCGCTTATCTGCACAGCCTGCCTGGCTCGCTGGTATTGCGCAAATAATCCCTCGGGATTTTCGAGTCATGAAAAGCCACGGGCCGCCGTGGCTTTTTTTTGGGGCCGTCCAGGTCGTCATCCCCGGCGCTTGATGCATTCGATATAGGCCTCTCCATCAGGGGGCAGGCCGCTGCGCTGCGAATTCCAGATCATCTGCCCCAGGCATTCCATGATCTGATGGTGCGCTTCATGTTCGGAGTTCAGCCGTTGCGCGAGACTGAGGAACGCCGCCCGGATGCCGGGCGGCTGGTCAATCGAGATTTGTTCCGCGATCGACAGGTGCATGGACAGGTGAAGAAAGGGATTGCTTTGCCCCCGCTTGACGGAGTAATCGGCGGCAAGAGCCGCATCCTGATCGCGTAATGCTTCCGCGTATTCGGGGTGCTGGACGATCCAGTCGCGCGCGATCGCTTCCAGCGGAGTCAGGATCTCATTTGCATTGGATTTGCGGTGAGTTTCACAGAAGAACCTGCGGACATCATGTTGGGATGGAGAAAACATCGTATCGGCTAAAGAAGAATCAGGATAGGCAGCTGTCCGGAAGGAAAAGACAGAGTGGATTAAACTTGCTGGCTGTGTTTTTCAATTTTATCCCACCAACAAAGACGGAATGATCATGCTGGACAATGCTGCACTCGATATCCTGTTCAATCAGGCCCGGACCCACAGTGCCTGGCTCGACAAAGAAATCTCCGATGAGCAATTGCACCGGATTTATGAAGTGATGAAATGGGGACCGACTTCGGCCAACAGCAGTCCCGCCCGCATCGTGTTCGTCAAATCGGGCGAAGCCAAGGAAAAGCTGCTTGCCTGCATGGGGCCCGGGAATGTTGACAAGACCAGGGCTGCACCAGTGACCGCGATCATCGGCATGGACATGCAGTTCTATGACAAGCTGCCGCAGTTGTTCCCGCATACCGATGCGCGTTCCTGGTTTGTGGGAAAGCAGGCGCTGATCGAAGCAACCGCATTGCGCAATTCATCGCTGCAGGGCGCCTACTTCATCATGGCAGCCCGCGCCCTTGGATTGGATTGCGGCCCGATGTCGGGCTTCGATGCGGACAAGATCAACGCGGCATTTTTTGCCGGCACTTCCATTCGGGCCAACTTCGTCTGCAACCTCGGCTACGGCGACAAGAGCCAAATGAATCCGCGTTCCCCGCGGCTATCCTTCGACGAAGCCTGCAGGATTATCTGAGCGCCAGCGGAAGCAAGTCCCGCCCGCAGATGGATTACACGCCTTTCTCGGGCAGGGGTGTCTTGGGCTGGAATTCGCACAGGTCGGCGATGATGCAGTTCCAGCACAGCGGCTTGCGGGCGATGCAGGTGTAGCGCCCGTGCAGGATTAGCCAGTGATGGGCATCGTGCCGGTACTCCTGCGGCACGACCTTCAGCAGCTTGCTTTCCACTTCCTCGACGGTTTTCCCCGGCGCGATATTGGTCCGGTTGGCGACGCGGAAGATATGCGTGTCGACGGCGATGGTCGGCTCGCCGAACGCGGTATTGAGCACGACATTCGCCGTCTTGCGACCGACGCCGGGCAGGGCTTGCAAAGCCTCGCGGGAGCGCGGGACTTTGCCTTCATGCTGCTCAAGCAGGATGCGGCAGGTTTCGATGACGTATTTCGCCTTGTTGCGGTACAGGTTGATCGTGCTGACGTACTGCATCAATCCCTCGACTCCGAGCGCATATATCGCCGCCGGCGTATTCGCTACCGGGAACAGCTTGCGTGTGGCCTTGTTGACGGAGACATCGGTCGCTTGCGCCGACAGGATCACTGCGACCAGCAATTCGAAAGGCGTGGTGTATTCCAGTTCGGTGGTCGGGTGCGGATTGGCCGAATGGAACCTTCGGAATATCTCGATACGTTTCTCGGCGTTCATGCTTGCTTGCCGCCTTCCTTTGCGGCCATCTGTTCCCGCTTCTGGCGTGCCCGTTCGAGCGCAGCCTGGATGATGGCTTTCTTGCGTTCCTGTTCGGCTCTTGCTTCCGGCGACGACGCTGCTTCGGCTTCGACCTGCTTCAGTTTGGCCGCCGCCTTGGCCGCCAGGCGGGCTTCATTCTCCTGTTGTTCGCGACGCAGCCGCATAGTGCGGAATTCATGACGTTCGCGTGCCGCATCTGCCTGTTCCTGCGACCATGCGGCCCAGCCAGTCTTGCCGGGCGTGACTTCGACCATGGAGATGCAGTCGACCGGGCAGGGCGCAACGCACAAGTCGCAGCCGGTACACAACTCCGGCAGCACCGTGTGCATCTGCTTTGCTGCACCCACGATCGCATCCACCGGGCAAGCCTGGATGCAGAGCGTGCAACCGATGCAGGCCGATTCATCGATCACCGCCACCGGACGCGCGCGCTCAACGCCATTGACGGGATTGAGCGGAATGACCGGTTTGCCAAGCAGCTTTGCCAGTCGCGCAACGCCTTCCGCCCCTCCAGGCGGGCACTGGTTGTAGCTGGCCGTTCCATTCGCCACCGCTTCGGCGTAGGGACGGCAAGCTGGATAACCACATTTCGTGCACTGGGTCTGCGGCAGCAGATCTTCTATCTGGTCGGCCAGAGTTTTAAGTGTGGAACTGGACACAACGGGAATATGACGGGGAAAAGGAGGATTATCCGGGGAAACCGGCCCTGCTTCAAATGAAAAAAGCCGTTCTCCCTACCGAGAGAACGGCTTTGTCATGCCGAATGAAGACGATCAGGAATTCGCCTTGATGAATTCACCGATCTTTGGGCAGATGACTTCACGCCAGCGGCGTCCCGAAAAGATGCCGTAATGGCCGCATTTCGGCGCAGTGAAATGCTGCTTTTTCGAGGCTGGGATGTTCGGACACAGATCCTGTGCCGCCTGGGTCTGGCCGGCTCCCGAGATGTCATCCAGTTCGCCTTCGATGGTAAACAGGGCGACGCCCTTGATGTCCTGCGGACGCACCGGCTTGCCTTCCACTTCCCATGTGCCACGCGGCAGGCGGAATTCCTGGAACACGATCTTGATGGTTTCCAGGTAATACTCTGCGGGCATGTCGAGCACCGCATTGTATTCGTCGTAAAACTTGCGATGTTCTTCCGCGGACTCGTTGTCGCCTTCGCGCAGGTGCATGTAGAAATCCCAGTGGCTCTGTGCATGGCGGCGCGGGTTCATGGCGACAAATCCGGCGTGCTGCAAGAAGCCGGGATACACCTTGCGGCCGAAGCCCGGATAGTTCGCCGGCACACTGTAAATCACCGTATTCTCGAACCAGGAAAAAGGTTTGGTCGTGGCCAGGTCGTTGACTTGGGTCGGGGATCTGCGCGGATCGATGGGGCCGCCCATCATGGTCATGGTTTTCGGCAATTTCGGGTCGTTGGCAGTCGCCATCAGCGAAATCGCAGCCAGCACCGGCACGGTCGGCTGGCAAACCGAGATCACATGCACGTCGGGCCCCAGGCGGCGAATGAAATCCTGCACGTAATAGATGTAGTCATGCAGGTGGAACGCGCCTTTCGATGCCGGCACCATGCGTGCATCGGTCCAGTCCGTGATGTACACATCATGCTCTTCCAGCATGCTGCGTACGGTGTCGCGCAGCAGGGTGGCATGGTGGCCGGAAAGCGGAGCGACCAGCAGGACGGTTGGCTGCTTCGTGCCGGCGAATTGCGGATCGCTCAAGTCTTTCTTGAAATGCAGCAGGGTGCAGAAGGGCCTTTTTTCCGCGACTTCCTCGAATACGCTTACGGATTTGCCCTGCACGTTTACGGCCTTGATTCCGAATTCCGGCTTTTCATAATTCTTGCCAAGCCGGTACATCAATTCATATCCTGCCGCAATCCGCTGGGAAAATGGCGTGTGGGCGAGTGGCGATACCGGATTGGAAAACAATTTGGCGGAAGCCTCGGCCCATTGGACGAAGGGGCCGAGAAAGGTGCGGTTCAGTTCATGAAATTGATAAAGCATGTTCGTGTTCTTTCAAGTGGCATCGCGACCAGCAGATTTTCCTGATAAAAACTAATTGCTGCAATGCATCAAATGCAATTTTCAGTACCAAACCGAAAAATATTTACTTCAACAAAGCTCGACTGATCCGTGCTCCCCTTATGTCTATTTCTGAACCTGCATGGGTTTTACATGAAATATGTCATGACAATGCCTTGATTTTCCAGCCATAAAACTTTTCTTCGAAGAAGTACTTGGATTGAGCGCTTGCAGAATCTCCTTATGTCGTGAAGTTTGAAACGTCGCGATTACGAGACATCGGTTCCTCTTGCGCCAGGCTCAAAATTCCATGACGCACGTGCTTTCATAGAATGCAGGAAGCATGCCACACATTCCAATGGCGGCTAGAGGCGGGAATGGCGGGCGACCGCGGTCGTGTACCAGCTTGGTGGATTGTCAAAAACGCCAGAAACTGCAAACCGCCCAAGAGTGCCTTGTAATTTTTACCGGGGATTCCAGCTGAATTTTTCCTGTTCATCAATGCCTTGCGTTCAGGCGGAGACTGCAGGCTGGCTAAAGGAAGAAATCAAAAGGACGGGGGAGGCGGGAAAATTATGAATAGCAACAAAAAAGCGCTTCTGCCTGTTGGCAAGAAGCGCTTTTCAGAAAGCCGGTGTTGGTTTCAGTCGAACACCGGAGTTTCCACGCCAAGAATCTTGTGCAGCTTCGGCGAAGTGGTGGTGTATTGCATGTGGATTTTCTTTTCCGGGAAGATGTATGGTGCGGCACCAAACGCAGCCAGTGCAGCTTCATGGAAGCCGGAAAGGATGAGTTTCTTCTTGCCCGGATAGGTATTGATATCGCCAACGGCAAAAATACCC
>NZ_HE978634.1:2267793-2281841 GCF_000312045.1 Noviherbaspirillum massiliense JC206 | reverse complement strand
GGCACATTGGTTTCGAATTTCTCGGTATCGACCTTCAGTTGCTTGCGCTCGATATCAAGCCCCCATTCGGCAATCGGCCCAAGTTTCGGGGACAAGCCGAAGAACACCAGCAAATGATCCAGCGGCAAGCGTCGGGTTACGCCATCGGCGCCGGTAACCTTGACTTCAGACAATTTGTTGTCTGCTTCTTCAAAGCCCGTTACCTGGCCCACCAGGAATTGCATTTCATAGTTGTCGCACAGTTCCTTCATCTTGGCGACGGAAGCGGGTGCAGCGCGGAATCCGTCACGACGATGCAGGAGGACAACCGATTCCGCCTTGCCGACCAGGTTCAGCGCCCAGTCGAGCGCCGAGTCGCCGCCACCGCAGATCACGAGGTTCTTGCCATGGAACTGGCTCGGATCCTTGACCCGGTAAAACAGCTGGCTGTTTTCGAATTTCTCGATGCCATCCACCTTGATCGTGCGCGGCTGGAACGAGCCGACACCGGCAGCGATGAATATCGTTTTGGTGATGAAGCGCGTGCCAGCGGAGGTCTCGACATTGAAACGACCATCTTCCCGGCGTTCGACCACGGTTACTTCCTGGCCGAGATGGAAGGTCGGCTCGAAGGGTTCAATCTGCTTGAGCAGGTTGTCCGTCAATTCCTGACCTGTGCAGATAGGCACGGCGGGAATGTCGTAGATCGGCTTGTCCGGATACAGCTCAACGCATTGCCCGCCCACATTGGACAGGGAATCGATGACATGGGCCTTGATTTCCAGGAGGCCGAGCTCGAAAACCTGGAACAGGCCTACCGGACCTGCACCGACGATCACTGCATCGGTTTCGATCGGTCCTTTGCCCGCGCCAGGCGCAGTATCGGGAGCAAGGCTGGATGGGGTGATGCCGTTGCTGGTATCCATACGACTATTCAATTCCTGTTTCATTTCAACTGTTCCAAAAAGCGGATCCCGGTCTCAGGCATCGCGGACTTTAGGGATGGGGAGCTTGTCCGGCAAGTGCTGCGTTCAATGGGCCTGGTCTGTTTGCCTGTGCGCATGCAGCCCGATTAGCCGCTTACTTGACGAGTTCGGACAATTTGTCTTTGACGTCTTTCCATTCTTCCGCATCCGGCAGCGGATCCTTGGTCTTGGTGATGGAAGGCCACTTCCGTGACAGGTCCGCGTTTAGCTTGATGAACTGCTGCTGATCAGCGGGTACGTCTTCTTCGGCAAAAATGGCATTCACCGGACATTCGGCAACACAGACTGCGCAATCGATGCATTCATCAGGATCGATCGCGAGAAAATTGGGGCCTTCACGAAAGCAATCAACCGGGCATACATCCACGCAGTCGGTATAACGGCAACGGATGCAGGATTCGGTCACAACATGAGTCATAACAGTCCTATCTGTAAATTTTCTTGAATTCGATTTCGCGCTGGGCAGAGAGAAGGGCGAATGAAGCCTTGACTTGTATGGACAACCCGCTGCAAAGCCTTGATTTTAAGATATTTTGGGTAATCAAACAAACGCCTGTTAGACAGAATCCGAATAAGCAAATGCAAAGCATTTTGTTTTTGGCAAGGCATACCAAGCTAGCAGGCAGTCCGGATGGAAGAGGAATCGGCATTGACAGGTGAGTGCTTGGATCCTCCATTTGGAAGCAATGTTCATAACTCCGCAGTGCAGAAGGAGGCGCTAGTTCATTATGGGACGATTCGCCGCCATGTCCTTTCGCGTGCGGGCCAGTTGAAATATTTGCGCTGGGCATTTGAATTAATATCAAGTCCCGACCGCCTTGCGCGCGGCCCGATTCGGTTAGACTTTCAAGCCTGCCATCAAGGAATCGTCATGGATACTTCATCTGCTCGCCAAGCCATTTTCAATCGCATTCGCCAGGCGCAAAACCGGCCAGCGCAACAGACTGAAGCGGAACGGGCAGCTGTGCAGGACTATCTGCGGCAGCATTCCCAAGGGCCGCGTCCGGATATTGGCCAGGATCTGCTTGGCCGTTTCAAGGAGCAGGCTGTGCGTATGGCCGATACGGTGGATGAAATCGCCGACTTGTCGCAAGTGCCTGCCGCCGTCGCACATTACCTCGACAGCATCGGCGTTCCCAAAAAAGCGATCGCGTGGAAAACCTTGAGCGATCTGCCATGGACAGAGGCAGGACTGCAATTGGAATTCCGTCCGCCCAGAAATGAAGATCTGGTTGGCATTACCGGAGCGTTCTGTGCCGTGGCAGAAACCGGCACACTGATGATGTTGTCCGGCCCGGACACGTATGCCTCCGCTACGCTCCTGCCGGAAACACATATTGCCATCGTGCCGGCGTCACGCATTGTCGGCGCGATGGAAGATGCTTTCGCGCTGGCGCGCAAGGAGAAGGGGGAACTGCCGCGGGCGACGAATTTCATCTCGGGCCCGTCACGGACAGCTGATATCGAGCAAACCGTCGTGCTGGGCGCCCATGGTCCTTACCGTGTACATGTAATCATCGTGCTCGGCGCCTGACAGCGCACTTGTTCGGTGCCGGTCGTCGCAAATCCGGAGCGCCTGTCTCCCCATGAGGGGCGGAAGTCATATGCTTCCCTAAGTATCTTTCCTAAGGTGTTTGGCATTTGATCCACGTTAGAATAGCTGGCTTTCAGCCTTGATGAGGTCAGCAATTGCGCACCAAAATCCTTGCCGGCTTGGCCGCCTTGTTTCCCTTGACTGCCGTTGCAGCTGAACTGGATGGCAGTGTCCTATCGGTATGGTGGGGCATTCCGTTCGCCGGGCTCCTGTTGTCGATCGCGCTCTGTCCGCTCCTGACGCCGCATTTCTGGCATCACCATTTCGGCAAGGTCGCCATTGCCTGGGCCTTGGCCTTCCTGCTGCCTTGCGCCGCCTACTTCGGTATCGGAACTGCTGCCGGAGGTGCCGTGCACGCCCTCGTGTCCGAATACATCCCCTTCATCATCCTGATTACATCCCTGTTCGTGGTTGCCGGTGGCATATGTGTGCGCGGCAACCTGCAGGGCACCCCTGCATTGAATACTGGCCTGCTGGCGCTCGGCACGGCCTTGGCCAGCCTCATGGGAACCACCGGCGCTGCCATGCTGATGATCCGCCCGCTGATTCGCGCCAACGACAATCGGAAACATGCTGCGCATATCGTCGTGTTCTTCATTTTCCTGGTGGCGAATGCTGGCGGATCACTCACGCCGCTGGGCGACCCGCCACTGTTTCTCGGCTTCCTGAAAGGTGTGGATTTCTTCTGGACCCTCAAGAACATCTTTCCTGAAACCCTGTTCTTATGCGTCACGCTGCTGCTGATCTTCTACGCTCTCGATACCTACTATTACCGTAACCGTGAGGGCGAGCTGCTGCCCACGCCCGACCCGACCCCCGATTCCGCCATCCGTTTCGAAGGAAAGCTGAATTTCCTGCTTTTGGCCGCAATCATCGGGCTGGTGCTGATGAGCGGTTTCTGGAAATCGGGCATTGCATTTTCCATCTTCGGTGTTGAAGTCGAACTGCAAAACCTGATTCGCGATGCCTTGCTGCTCGTGGTGATCTTTGTGTCCCTGCGGCTGACGCCAGAGACTGCCCGCAGCGGCAATGATTTTTCGTGGGGGCCGATCCAGGAAGTCGCCAAGCTGTTTGCCGGAATTTTCATCACCATCATTCCGGTAATCGCAATGCTGCGCGCCGGACAATCCGGCGCCTTCGCGACTATCGTCAGCGCGGTCACCGATGCTAGCGGACAGCCTATCAATGCAATGTATTTCTGGGCTGCCGGCATTTTGTCCTCCTTCCTGGACAATGCGCCTACCTACCTGGTATTTTTCAACACCGCAGGAGGCGATGCGCAGGTGCTGATGACCACGCTGGCATCCACCCTGGCGGCGATATCCTGCGGAGCGGTTTTCATGGGGGCCAACAGTTATATCGGGAATGCGCCGAACCTGATGGTCAAGGCCATTGCGGAAGAACGCGGCATCAAGATGCCATCCTTCTTTGGCTATATGGCATGGTCTTGCGCGATCCTGATCCCACTGTTTGTGCTGATGACCTTCTTCTTTTTCCGGTGATGCCATGTCCAAGCCAAAAATTCTGGTAACCCGCGCGGTTTTTCCCGAGATCATTGACCGACTCGGGGAGCACTTCGAGATCGAATCGAATCAGGAAGATCGGATTTTCTCAGCCGAACAGCTGGCGGAAAAGGCGCGGGGCAAGGATGGGTTGTTCACGTTCCCCAGCGAGCGCATTTCAGCGGAAATCATGGCCGCGAACCCGGCGCTGAAGGCCATCTGCAACATGGCCGTAGGCTACAACAACATCGATGTCGAAGCGGCCACCCGGGCTGGCATCATGGTCACCAATACCCCTGACGTATTGAACGAAACCACGGCCGACTTTGCATGGGCGCTCCTGATGGCGACCGCGCGCCGGGTGACGGAGTCGGAGCACTGGCTGCGTGCCGGCAAGTGGGACAAATGGCGCTACGACGGTTTTCTCGGCGCCGATGTGCATGGCTCGACGCTGGGCATCATTGGCATGGGACGCATCGGGCAGGCGATCGCGCGCCGTTCGATCGGCTTTGGCATGCAGGTGATTTATTACAATCGCTCTCGCCTGGATAAGGACAGGGAAGCTTATGCAAACAATGCCCGCTACGTCGGCAAGGATGAACTGCTGCGCGAGGCGGATCATGTGATGCTGGCGTTGCCTTATTCGCCGCAGGCTCACCACATCATCGGTGCTGCCGAACTCGCTCTGATGAAGCCGAGCGCCACCCTCATCAATATCGCACGTGGCGGGATTGTCGATGATGCGGCGCTGATCGTGGCACTGCGCGCGCACCGGATTGCCGCGGCTGGTCTGGATGTGTTTGAAAACGAGCCGGCATTCGATCCGGCTTTCCTGAGCTTGTCCAATGTGGTGCTGACACCGCATATTGCCAGTGCCTCACGGCCGACCAGGCTTGCGATGGCTGCGTGTGCAGCCGATAACCTGATCGCCGCTCTGTCCGGGAAGACGCCGCCGAATCTGTTGAATCCGGGCGTGCTGAATCGAGGAGAAGGGTAAGGAAAAGGGCCGGCCGGCAAAGCCCGGCCCGGAACTGCGCGTTGATCAGCCTTTCAGGTCATTGATCAGGTCGATGTACTGCTCCATTGCCTGTTCTTTGGACGTGCCACGCAATGCATCCCACGCATCCCACTTTGCCCGGCCGACCATGTCGGTAATACCGGGACGCGAGCCTTCCGCGTCACCGACGCTTGCCTGCTTGAACAGCGCATAAATTTTCAGCAGCGTCATGTTGTCTGGACGTTCGGGCAGATTTTTCGAATCGGCCTGAGCCTGTTCAAACTGGGCTTGCAAACTCATGGTTGACTCCTGTCAGTGAAGTGAATTAACAAATGTGGATTGCCATCTTTCGATGAGAGGTAGGCAAAATAGCATGGAAAATTCGGGAGCCAAAGGAAACGTCGCGGATTTAGAGGAAGGTCTCGGCGGAGGGGCAGGATTTTAATCAGGGAAAACCAGCCTCAGCGCGGAATGCGTGGCATGCAGTAAAAAGCGTTCAGTTGGCAGTGCCATGCGGATGACCGACGTGTCGCAACGTCCGGGTCCAGACATGCAGCCGGGCAGGAGCAGGCAGGGACTCAATCCGTTACGGCATCGACGGCTGCGCCGCCGACTTTCACTACACCTTTTGTTGCCGTGCCCGCGACGCTAACCGCGGCCGATCCTGCAGTCACTCCGACGCTTACCGCTGTGCTCGCAACGCTGACTGCGCCGGATGCCACGCTGACAATAGTGCAGCCAGTCAGTAAGAATGCGGCAATGCCGGCGCTTCCTCCCAGCAGCATTTTCTTGGTTGGATACACGATGCTTATACGGCGAGGAGTTCCACCTCGAAAATCAGAGTGGCATTCGGAGGGATGACACCTCCGGCACCACGTGCACCGTAGCCCAGCGAAGATGGGATCACCAGCCTGCGTACGCCGCCCACTTTCATCCCTTGCACACCCTGGTCCCAGCCCTTGATGACATGGCCTGCGCCCAGCGGGAATTCGAAGGGTTCGTTGCGGTCCTTGCTGGAATCGAACTTGCTTCCGGCGCTGCCATCCGGATTCTGGAGCCAGCCGGTATAGTGCACGCTGACGTACGCGCCGGGCTTGGCTTCGGCACCGGTGCCGACCTTGACATCTTCATATTGCAGGCCGGTCGAAGTCATGATGAGGGACATGATATTTCCTTGTTCTCTGGTTGAAGTCTGTTGGCATTGTAGCAGGCGGGCCGCATGGTTTCGCACGGTAAAATAAGCGCATTCATGATTTCCCTTCCTGGTTTGACCATGCTTCATTGCCTGCCTTCCGCCCTGCGCACATCGCCTTGTCTGCATGTCTGCATCGTTACAAATGCAGAGACTGAGCGTAGGGAGCAGGCATGATGCATCCTGTATTGCTTTCGTTCGGCCGTGCACTGCTTTCCCAGTTGCATTTCAGAATGCTGCTGCTGTCCATCCTGCCGTTCATCATCTCCGTCCTGATCTGGGGCGTGGCCCTGTGGCTGGGCCTGCAGCCGATGATCGACTGGCTGCATGCCTATTTCTCTGCTCATGGCGGATTTGCCGTAGCCGGCGATGTTCTCGACTGGTTCGGGATGGGGGCGATCAAGACCATTCTCGTTCCTCTGCTTGCGATGTGGGTCTTGCTGCCATTGATGATTCTGACTGCCCTGATTTTCGTTGGTGCGATGGCGATGCCCATCGTGGTCAGGCATGTCGCGAGCCGCCACTATCCGGATCTGGAAATGCGCAGGGGCGGCAGCTTCTGGGGCAGTCTGTGGACTGGCCTTTGGTCATTCATGGTGTTTGCAGTGTTATGGCTGGCCACGCTCCCGCTTACCCTGTTTCTGCCCCTGACTTTCGTCATCCAGCCGGTGCTTTGGGGATGGCTGACTTACCACGTCATGGCGTACGATGCGCTCGCCGACCACGCCAGCGAACAGGAGCGCAAGGAAATCCTGCGGGCGAATCGCTGGTCCTTGCTGTTGATCGGCACCATTGCCGGCGTCATGGGTGCGGCGCCAACGCTGCTGTGGCTGGGCGGGGCATTGAGCGTCATCTTCTTTCCGCTGCTTGCCGCTGGCGCAATCTGGCTTTACGTGCTGGTCTTTATTTTCACGGGCCTGTGGTTCGAACACTATTGCCTGGAAGCGCTCGCCCGGCATCGGGCGGCTGCGCCTGTGCCGGTGACTGCGGCCAATAACTTGCGTTGACCGAGGTGAGCGGCGCAGCCGGAATCGGAGCTCTCGGGCATAATCAGCGTTCTCGCTCATTCAATCTCATTCCCATGGCTATCGGACTTATCATCATCGGCGACGAAATCCTGTCGGGAAAGCGCGCCGACAAGCATTTTCCCAAGGTGGTCGAATTGCTTGCCGAGCGCGGTTTGCAGCTCGGGTGGGCGGAGTACCTTGGCGACGACCGGACCCGCATCACGTCAACACTCAGGCGCACTTTTGCAAGTGATGACATCGTCTTCTCCTGTGGCGGAATTGGTGCCACGCCGGATGACCATACCCGGCAATGCGCGGCGGCGGCGCTCGGCGTGCCCCTGGAACTGCATCCGGAAGCGCGCGCGAAAATCGAGGAAAGAATTGCCGATGTCGCGCGCGAGACGGGGAGGGAACCCGATTATGCGGCGCCGGACAATATCCATCGTCTGAGAATGGGCGAGTTTCCGCAGGGCGCAGAAATCATTCCGAATCCCTACAACAAGATCCCCGGCTTTACGGTCAGGCACGGGCAGGGGGCTCATCATTTCGTTCCGGGCTTTCCGGTGATGGCATGGCCGATGATCGAATGGGTGCTGGATACCTGTTATCCGCATTTGTTCCGCCAGACGGCCTGGCTGGAAAAGGCGGTGCTGGTTTTTGAAATGGCCGAGTCGACCCTGACGCCGCTGATGGAAGCGATCGAGGCCGAATTCCCGCTCGTCAAAGTGTTCAGCCTGCCGAGCGTCGGTGATGAGAGAACGCGTCGCCATATCGAGCTCGGGGTCAAGGGCGATCCGACGCAGGTAGAGAAAGCGTTCGACAAATTGCTGGCCGGGCTGAATGGATTCAGGGCGGAATATCAGCATGGGTGAGCCTGCTCAGGCGTGCATTCGCCCCGTGCTAAACTCGGTTCCGGTTTTTATGTCCCAATGCGTCCCTGAGGGTTTTTGCAGCGAGCCTGCAGTGACGGCGCTGCCTGTCGGGTGCTCGGCTGGACAGGCCGGCGGCACGCATACAGCATCGTTACGACATGCAGCATGATGGCCCGCGGCAGGTGTTCAGTACAGTACGACCGGACGGCCAAATTTTTTCGCGGCTTGCAAGCCGCAGCAACAACATGACCTCAGCTTCATCCAATACAATTTCCGCCAGTTCCGCCGATCTTCCGCGCAATCCCTGGATGCCGTTCATGCCGCTGGTATTCGTGCTGATCTGGAGCACCGGCTTCGTGGTCGCCAAGTTCGGCCTGCCCTATGCCCCACCGCTGACTTTCCTGCTGTTGCGGTTTGCCGGCGTGCTGCTGGTGCTCCTGCCGCTGGTACTGCTGATGCGAGCGCCGTGGCCAGTCGGCCGGATACGGCACATTGCAGTGGCCGGCATCCTGGTCCAGGCTGGTTATCTGGCCGGCGTCTGGTGCGCGATCAAGCTTGGCATGCCGGCGGGATTGTCCGCCCTCATCGTTGGCCTGCAACCTATCCTTACCGCGTTCGCCGCGCCTATGGTGGGGGAATCGGTGCGCGGCCGGCAATGGGTAGGGCTGCTGTTCGGACTCTGCGGCGTTGGTCTTGTGGTTGCCAACAAGATCAGCCTGATCGGCCTCAGCTGGCAAAGCATTGCGTTGTGCATGATGGCCCTGCTGTCGATCACGAGCGGAACGCTTTACCAGAAGCGCTTTTGCGCAAGCTTCGATCTGCGCACCGGCACCATCATCCAGTTCGCTGCATCTAGCGTGGCAGTGCTGCCGTTCGCGATAGCGTTCGAACATCTCACTCCGGCCTTGGATACAGTCCAGTGGACGCCCAATTTCATCGGTGCCCTGTTGTGGTCGGTTCTTGCGATCTCCATCGGGGCGATTTTCCTGCTGTTTGCGCTTATCCGGAAGAGCGCGGCGACCCAGGTTTCCAGTCTCCTGTACCTGACGCCGCCCACCACTGCGGTGATGGCGTGGCTGATGTTCGGTGAAGCCTTCAGTGTCATCGGCATGCTGGGCATGCTGCTGGCCGTGATTGGCGTGGCGCTTGTGGTGAGAAAATAATATGCGAGAAGAACCGAACCGGCGAAACGACTATCTGCATTTCCATCCGATCACCACGCGCTGGATGGACAATGACGCTTACGGGCATGTCAACAATGTCGTCTATTACAGCTGGTTCGACACGGTGGTCAACCAGTTCCTCATCGCCAACCATGTCCTCGATATCGAGCGCAGTCCGGTGATCGGCCTCGTGGTCGAGACCCAATGCAAGTACTTCGCATCAGTTGCTTTTCCCGACCGTGTCACAGCGGGCCTCCGGGTGGCCAAGCTGGGCAACTCGAGCGTGCGCTATGAAGTCGGCATCTTCCGTGAAGACGAAGTCCGGGCGTCGGCGCAAGGCCACTTCGTACATGTCTACGTCGACCGCTTGAGCCGCAAGCCAAGCCCGATTCCCGGCAACATGCGCGATTTGCTCCAATCACTTCAGGAAAGACAAGGATGATCGAAACCCCCGCACAAAAAATCGTCGACGAAGCGATTGTCTCCCGCCGGTCGATTCGCGCCTTTCTTCCGACGCCCGTTGCGCACGAAGACATTGAAGCCATCCTGCAAGTTGCAGCGCGCGCGCCCTCCGGTACCAATACACAGCCGTGGAAGGTGTATGTGCTCACCGGCGCCAGCAAGGAAAGGCTGTCGGCGGCGATCGTGGCCGCCTACCGCGATCCGGATCAGGTGAAGCAACATGCGGAGGAATACAGCTACTATCCCAGCCGCTGGATATCGCCCTATATAGACCGGCGTCGCAAGGTTGGCTGGGATTTGTATTCCCTGCTGGGACTCAGCCGCGAGAACAAGGCAGGCATGCATGCGCAGCACGGGCGCAATTACACGTTTTTCGATGCGCCTGTCGGGATGATCTTCACCATCGACCGCATCATGGAGCAGGGGTCATGGCTGGACTATGGCATGTTCCTGCAGAACATTATGGTTGCGGCGCGGGGGCGCGGCCTCGATACCTGCCCGCAGGCGGCATTCACCCAGTTCCATCGCATCATCGGCGAGCAATTGCAGCTTCCGGCCAATGAAATGGTGGTATGCGGTATGGCGCTCGGCTATGCGGATCCGGACAAGGTCGAAAATTCCCTGGTGACCGAGCGTGAACCGGTATCCGCCTTCGTGAAGTTCATGGATTGAAACGGTCGGCCGGACGGCCTCCGCTAGCCGGGTTTATCTGCGGTAGATCAATTTTTACTAAGGAAATTGTTTAAAAGCACGAGCTAAGCCCTTGCTGTATTTCACTATTTTGCTAGACTGCAAGCTATAATGCATGTCTGCAAGTATGGGAGGAAAGCAGTGAACAGGTCGGCGCTCGGGCTGGTTTTATCATTTCTTGTGTTCTTCTTGGGCGCCCCGCTACATGCCCGGGAAACATCGCCGGCACCCTCCGCCTCGAAAAAAACCTCCTACAAGAAAGCCGCGCCCATCAAGCGTCGGACAGTCAAACATCCTTCCCGCAAGTCCAATCGAGTAGCAAATTCCGCTGTCGAGCAGCGTGAAAAGCTGGTCAAGAAAACAGTGGTCGTCAATGGCAGGCGCAAAGTCGTTTCCCGCCGGGTCACTTATGCGCCGGCAGTGCCCGCCGATACTCCCGTACTGACCGCGGGTGATGTGGCAGGCCTCCACCTGAAACATGATTCGCTGGCACTGAAGTCGAATGTTGCGCTCGTGATGGACCAGAGCAACGCCCAGATCCTGTTTGAAAAAAATGCGAACGTGGCGCTTCCAATCGCGTCGATTACCAAGCTGATGACAGCCATGGTGGTCCTCGACGCCCAGCAGCCCATGGATGAAATGCTGGAGGTTACGAGCGACGATATCGACAGGGAAAGAAACAGCGCTTCGCGCCTGCGCGTAGGCACGCGCATGAATCGCGACGACATGCTGCATATCGCGTTGATGAGTTCCGAAAACCGGGCAGCATCGGCATTGGGGCGGAATTACCCCGGGGGTTTGCCGGCATTTGTCGCCGCAATGAATGCCAAAGCCAGGGCATTGGGAATGCTTGACGCCCATTACGTGGAACCAACCGGACTCTCAAGCCAGAATGTTGCCAGCGCTCGCGATTTGGCCAAACTGGTGATGGCCGCTTATCAGTATCCAGTCATTCGGGAATATTCAACCGATCTGAAATATGCCGTGCCCGCCGGAAGGCGCACGCTGCAGTATGTCAATTCCAACCGCCTGGTCGCAAATTCCGGGTGGGACATTGGCTTGCAAAAGACTGGCTATATTACGGAAGCAGGGCGTTGCCTGGTGATGCAGGCGAAAATCGAGGGACGCTCGGTTGTAATGGTGTTTCTGGATTCGAAAGGAAAGCTGTCGCGGATAGGCGATGCCAGTCGGATCCGCCGATGGCTGGCAACGCAGAAGACACATACCCAAGTCATGTCTGCCGTGGCAGGAGAGCAGGGCTAGACATAGGATTTGAACCAATCCCGTGATCTTCCCCCTTCACTCTAAGCTGAGCAGTCTGAGCAGACGTCAGCAAACCCATCCGGGGCCGCATGTTGCGGCCCTTTTTTGTGGCCCGTTTCATCGGGCCAATAGATGAAATTTTGACACTATTGCGGTATATCAAACGTTTGGTCTCTAGAAGTTGCAATAGACAAATGACGTTTCTAATATGGTCATTTCCTGTTTGCAACGTCGATCAGAGGCAATTTGTAAAATTCGTTGTTGCAGGAAAGCCTTTATAACAGAATAGAAAAGTTTCCAACGTGACATCTTTAAGCCGCAGGATGCAGCTTCCAATTGCGAAACAGCACAAGCGGTAATGATTTCGCAATTTCTTTCGTGCGCCATTTCTCACTTCCGTGTTCACCCCAAGAGTCCTCATAGTCAATGACGATGCCGCAAGCGTGCTGGCGCTCAGCAGCATCCTGGCTTCAGATGCCGAAAGCGAGGGCTTTCAAATCATTACTGCCCGCTCTGGCGAAGAAGCATTGAGGCAAGTGCTCATCCATGAATTTGCCGTCATTCTGCTTGACGTGAGCATGCCGGGCATGGATGGATTTGAAACGGCGGAGGCAATTCATACTCATCCACGTTCGGCTTCGACGCCCATCATTTTCGTCACTGCGCACTATGCCGATGAAATGAACCGGCTCAAGGGCTATCAGAAAGGCGCAGTCGATTATCTCTTTACACCAGTGATTCCGCAGATCCTGCGCAACAAGGTGCAGGCCTTTGTCGAACTGGCGAAGAAAAACCTGCAGCTGCAGCGCCAGAAAATGGAGCTGGAAGCCCTGAATCGCGACCTGATGGTGCAAAGGGAGCAGGATCTCGAACATATCAATGAGCGCAAGCTTGCCGAAGAAGCCCTGCGCCGTTCACAGGAAGAATTGCGGCAGCTGGCGAGCTACCAGGAGCGCATCAAGGAAGATGAACGCAAACGCATCGCCCGCGAAATCCATGACGAGCTCGGGCAAAACCTGCTGGCGCTGAGAATCGACATTTCATTGCTGCATGCCCGCACCGGCAATACCCATCCCAAGCTGAATCAAAGAGTGAACTCCCTGCTCGAGCAAATCGATAGCACGATGAAATCGATGCGGGCCATTATCAATAACCTGCGCCCGACAGTGCTCGATCTTGGCTTGAGCGCCGCGATCGAGTGGCAGGTCAAGGAATTCCAGCGGCGTAGCGGCATCCGCTGCGAGCTGCAAATGTGCGAAGCCGATCTGGTGCTGGATGACGAGAGGGCGACGGCGTTGTTCAGGATTCTGCAGGAATCATTGAACAATGTTCTGCGGCATGCACAGGCGACGCAAACCCGGATCGAGCTCTACAAGCAGGATGACCGTCTGTTCATGTCGGTGGAAGACAACGGCGTCGGTTTCTTCCCGGGGGACCAGAGGAAATCGAAATCCTTCGGACTGGTCGGCATCAAGGAACGCATTGCCACGCTGGGAGGCGAATTTTCAATCGCCAATGGTCCGGGCTACGGCACAACGCTAAGCGTATCGATTCCCTTGCGGCCTGAGGACGAGGTGCAGAATCGTGAAGTGGTTGATCATAGCGTCGCAATTGCGGCCGATATCGCAAAAATCGCCAGGAATGTGACGAAGCTCGAAGTCGCCGGGAAAGGGACGTCAGCTACGCGCAAGAGGAAAGAGCTGCCGGCTTCCAAGTCGGCAGGCTAGCCCCGCGCTACGGCAGGAAGATGCGGGTCACGCAAGGATATGCGCCGCGGCTCCGACGCGCGCTCCATGAATCCGGATGCCGCCATGTCCATGGCGATCTGCATTTCAAAGTACATACCATCACAGAATGATTAAGGGAGAGGTTTCCATGGATACGAGGACTGACGTGGCAGATGAGCTGGATGTGAAAATGCTGCTCGCGGCATTGATGGCATTGAAGAAGGGCGATTTTTCTGCGCGCATGCCGTCCGACTGGACAGGTATGGCGGGCAAGATCGCCGATACCGTCAATGACATCCTCGAAACCAATGAGCAGATGGCCCGGGAAATCACGGAGGTCAGCCGGGTCGTCGGGCGTGAAGGCCGCTTGTCTCAGCGCGCAGCTGTCGCCAATGTCTCCGGCGGCTGGGCCACCATCGTCAAGTCCGTCAATACCCTGATCGACGACCTGGTGCGGCCAACAACCGAAATGGCGCGCGTCATCGGTGCGGTTGCAAAAGGCGATCTTTCTCAAACCATGGCGCTCGACGTCGACGGGCGACCGCTGAAGGGCCAATTCCTGCGGGCTGCCGCCACTGCAAACACCATGGTGGACCAGTTGTCGTCGTTTGCCT